>NZ_NWTI01000040.1 GCF_002531575.1 Bradyrhizobium sp. Y36
GTGCTTGAGCTTGATCCCGGTGAGCTCGGAGAACGCCTTGGCCAGCGTCTGCGATTCGTATTCGTGGGTGGTGATGGTCTCGGAGACGACGTTGATCTCCATGCCCTTGAAGGGCTCGGCGGCCTTGGCGAACCACTCCAGCTCCTTCTTCTGGTCTTCCTTCGACAGCGTCGAGGGCTGGAATTCCGCGATCCACTTCTGGATCACGGCATCGTCGGCGGCGCGGACCGGCGCCGAGACAGCGAACGACACCGCCAGAAGCGCGGCGGCGCTGGACATCGTCATAAAACTGCTCTTGGTCAATGGACCTTTCCTTCTCCTGAACTGTCGCATGTTGTTCCTCCGTTGCAGCGACAAACTTTTATACAGACCCGGATTGCCCCCGGATCTGGCCGTCCCTTCGCCAGCTTCAGACCGTGCGGAAAATGAGCACGGCCGTCACCAGCGAAATTCCACTCGCGAGCCACAGGCGCGAGATTTCGACGCCGTCCTCGCCGATCGGCAGCGTGGCGATCGCATCGGTGCCGAAGAATCCGATCCAGAGAAGGTGGATGACGGCCGCCGATATCAGCGAGATGAACAGGCGGTCGCCGCGCGTGGTCGGAATACGGAGCACGCCGACGCGCTCGGCCTCGGGATAGACCGCCGCAAGCCAGGTCATCACGGCCAGCGTGCAGGCCAGCGCGGCGAAGAAGATCGCCGTCGGCAGCGTCCAGGCCATCCATGCGATGGAGTCCATTGATGCCTCCTTACACGCGACCGAGCGCAAAGCCGCGCGCGATGTGATTGCGGACGAACCAGATCACGAGCGCGCCCGGAATGCTTGTCAAAACACCGGCGGCGGCCAGCAATCCCCAGTCGATGCCTGTTGCCGAAATCGCCTGGGTCATGATCGCCGGAATTGCCCTGTTGTTCGTCAACGTGCGCGCGAGCAAGAGCTCGACCCAGGAGAACATGAAGCAGAAGAACGCGGCAACGCCGATGCCGCTCGCGATCAGCGGAACGAACACGCGGACAAAGAAGGATGGCAGCGAATAGCCGTCGAGGAAGGCAGTCTCGTCGATCTCGCGCGGGACACCGGACATGAAGCCTTCCAGGATCCACACCGCGAGAGGCACGTTGAAGATGCAATGCGCGAGCGCCACCGCCCACATCGTATCGAACAGGCCGACCGCCGAATAGAGATTGAAGTAGGGCAGCGCGAAGATCGCCGCCGGCGCCATCCGGTTCGACAGCAGCCAGAAGAACAGGTGCTTGTCGCCGAGAAAGCGGTAGCGCGAGAACGCGTAGGCCGCCGGCAGCGCCACCGAGATCGAGATGATGGTGTTGAGGACGACATACCCGATCGAGAACAACAGCCCGCCGAACCATTGCGGATTGGTGAAGATGAAGGCGTAGTTGCGCAGCGTCGGAGACTGCGGAAGGATCGTCATTGTCGTCGTGATCTCGAACGTTGTCTTGAACGAGAGGTTGACGAGCCAGTAGAGCGGCATGACGAGGAAGACGAGATAGAGCAGGATGGTGAACCGGCGCAGGGTCACTGTGCGATCTCCTGATTGTCGCGAGTTGTGATGGCCGTGTAGAAGATCCAGCAGAGACTGAGCGTGATCAGCGTATAGACGATCGACATCGCCCCCGCCTTGCCCAGGTCGAACTGGCCGAGCGCGATCTTGACCAGATCGATCGAGAGGAACGTGGTGTAGTTTCCCGGCCCGCCCCCGGTGACGACGAACGGCTCGGTGTAGATCATGAACGAATCCATGAAGCGCAGCAGGATTCCTATGGTCAGAACGCGCTGCAGCTTCGGGAATTCGATCCGAAGAAAGACCAGCCAACGCGAAGCGCCGTCGATCTTGGCGGCCTGATAGTATGCATCCGGGATGGAGCGAAGGCCGGCATAGCAGAGCAGCGCGATCAGGCTCGTCCAGTGCCAGACGTCCATGAGCACGACCACGACCCAGGAGGCGATCGCGCTGTTCGTGTAGTTGAAAGGAATCCCGACTGCGTTCACGGTCCAGCCGAACAGCCCGATATTGTCGCGCGCATAGAGCTGCCAGATGATGCCGACGACGTTCCAAGGCAGCAGCAACGGCAGCGCCATCAGGATCAGGCAGATCGCGAGCTTGGCGCCTCGCTTGGGCATGGAGAGCGCCACCATCAGCCCGAGAGGCACTTCGATCGCCAGGATCACGCCGGAGAAGGCGAAGCTCCGGCCCAGCGCCGCGTAAAAGCGTCCGCCGAACTCGCTCCCTGGGTTCAGCAGCTCGGCGTACCACTGCACGCCGTTCCAGAAGAACTGGTTGTTGCCGAAGGTATCCTGCACCGAGTAATTGACGACCGTCATCAAGGGCAGCATCGCGTTGAACGCGACGAGACAGAACACGGGCGCCACCAGAAACCAGGCGCGGTTGTCGATCGGCTTTTGCATCGCTCACTCCACCCGATGGCTGTTGCGATAGAGGTGAATACGGGTGCTTTCGGGGACCAGGACGACACCGTCAGACGGGACTTCGTCGTCCTCGCCGGTCACGGCGGAAATTGCCATGCCATCCATCTCGCAATGAACGATCTTGATCCGCCCGATGTCGTCAACCCGCCGCACTGCCGCCGGCAGACCCGGACCGTTGCGCGCGACCTTGAGATGCTCGGGGCGAATGCCGATCTCGTATGTTCCACCTGGCGCGGCGCCATCGAAGCGTGTCGACAATGAAAGAACGTGAGAGCCGACGCGGGCCTGATTGCCGTCGAGTTCGGCAGGAAGCACGTTCATGCCGGGAGAACCGATGAAGTAGCCGACAAAGGTATGGGCGGGCTTGTCGAACAGCTCCTGAGGCGTACCGACCTGGACGACTTCGCCCTGATACATGACGACCACGTGGTCGGCGAAGGTGAGCGCTTCGGTCTGGTCATGCGTCACGTAGATCATCGTCACATCGGTCTCGGCATGGACCCGCCTGATCTGCGCTCGCAGTTGCCACTTGAGATGAGGATCAATCACGGTCAGCGGCTCGTCGAAGAGGATTGCGCCGACATCGGACCGGACTAGCCCGCGGCCGAGTGAAACCTTTTGCTTGAGATCGGCGGTGAGGCCGCGGGCGCGTCGACCCAGCAATGGCTCGAGGCCCAGCATGTGCGCCACCTGGCGGACGCGGGAGGCCATCACATCCTTCGCGACGCCGCGGTTCTGCAGAGGGAAGGCGAGGTTTTCCGCGACCGTCATCGTGTCGTAGACCACCGGGAACTGAAACACCTGGGCGATGTTTCGGGCCTCGGTCGGGATGTGCGAGACATCGCGGCCGTCGAACAGGATTTTCCCGTGGGACGGCGTCACCAGGCCCGAGATGACGTTGAGCAGCGTGGTCTTGCCGCAGCCGGAGGGACCGAGCAACGCATAAGCACCGCCCTGCTTCCAGCTCATGTTCATGGGCTTCAGCGCCCACTGCCAAGGGTGCTGGGGATTGACGAAGTAGCTGTGCGCGAGGTTTTCAAGTTCAATTCGAGCCATGATCAATTCCGGCCGGCGCTTGAGATCGCAAGGGATGGTGCCACAACGAGGTTGTTGCCGGCGTCGAAGACGTAGAAGCGGGCGGGGTCGAGATAGATCGTGATGCGCTCGCCGGGCGGGTGTTCGTGGACCCCCGAGAGGAGTGCGATCCAGCGCTCGCCACCGTCGGTGTCGACGTGGAGGAAGCTGTCGGATCCCGACAGTTCAGCCACCGCCAACTCGCCGGTCACCTTCACCGCCGACCTTGTCCGCGGGAGAAGAGTGACATGGTGTGCGCGAAAGCCGACCGTGTAGCTGCCTGTCGGCAACGCCGCGATCGCCGGCGGTGCTTCAAAACCGGTGACGGCGAGATCGTCTGCAGCAAGGTGCAGACCGGCGCTACCGCCACCCACTGTCATGCGTGCAAAATTCATGGGCGGGTCGGACAGCGTCTGGGCAGTGATTCGGTTCAGCGGCCTGCGGTAGACCTCGGTCGTGTCGTCGAATTGCGCGATCCTGCCTTCGTGCATCGCCGCGGTGCGACCGCCCAGCAGCAGCGCCTCGCTGGGCTCGGTGGTGGCATAGACGAAGATCGAACCGGTCTTGCCGAAGATCTTCGGCAACTCGACGCGCAGTTCCTCGCGCAGCTTGTAGTCGAGATTGGCCAGTGGCTCGTCCAGCAGGACGAGATCGGCATCCTTGACGATGGCCCGCGCGATCGCCGTGCGTTGCTGCTGCCCGCCGGAGAGCTGCAGCGGCGTCTTCTCCAGGACGCCGTCGAGCTTGAGGAGCTTGGCGGCCTCGGTGACCTTTCGCCGGACGTCGTGCCGGTTGAGCCCCTTGGTGCGCAACGGCGCCGCGATGTTGTCGTAGACCGAGAACGCGGGGTAGTTGATGAATTGCTGATACACCATGGCAACGCTGCGCTTGCGCACAGAGCGGCCTGTCACGTCCTCCCCGTTGATGACGATCCGTCCGGCGGTCGGCTGATCCAGGCCGGCCATCAGGCGCATCAGCGAGGTCTTGCCGGCAAGAGTCGGCCCCAGCAGGACGTTGACGGCCCCCTCGTTCAAGGTGAGCGAGACGTCCCGAAGATGGTCCGTCTCGCCGACCCGAAGGCTCACGCGTTGAAGTTCGATAGGCATCCCGCCCCCCTGTCCCTGCGGGCTCAGCCGGATACGCCGTCGGGCGATTTCTTCCACTCGCGCAATTCATAGACCGTGCCGGGTCTCGGCAACGCCTTGCCCGAATGACGGAGGCGCCGACGGAAGCTATGGATCGGCGTGGCGCGTGGATCGATGATCACCTCGAGCACAACCGGACCATCATGCGCGAAAGCCTCGTCCATGGCTTTCTCGATCTGGTCGGGCGTCTTGACGCGAATGCCTTTGAGGCCAAGGGCCTCGGCAGCAGCGGCGTAGTTGGGGCCGCCGTCGAACGACAGATCGACCGATTGGCGCAAGTTGGAAAAATAGAACTCCTCCCACATTTGCAGCCATCCGAGGGTGCCGTTGTTGAGCACGACATTGACGATCTTCATCCGGTTCTGGGCTTGCGTCGCCAGTTCGCCGATGGCGAAGGAATGACCCCCGTCGCCGGCGACGGTCACGACGTGGCCGCCGTTCTTGCCAAGAAGCGCGCCCGCGCCGATCGCCGCCGGGATCGAGTAGCCGAGGCCGCCCTGGCCGCGCGCATAGAGAAAATGCCGGCCCGGCTTCACAGCGGGGACATGAACCCCGATCCATCCGGCAGACCAGCTCGCATCGGAGATCACGACATCCTTCGGACCCAGCCGTTCCGCCAGGGCGCGCATCACGCGCGCCGGATGGATCGGCACCGAGGTCGACGATGCGTCTTCCGAAGTCGCGGCATCATGCTGTGCCTTCACCTTGGCAATGCGGGCGAGCCACTCGGCCTGTGGTTCTGCAGAGAGCTGCGCATCCAGCATCTCCAGGGTGAGGCGGACGTCGCCGCAGAGCGGAACGGTCGGCCGGAAGGTACGACCGTGCTCGAGCGGATCGGAATCGATGGTGATCGTGACCTGGCCGGGAAGCGGCAAGGTCCAGTTCATCGCCGTATTCTGGCTGGCCTTGGAGCCACACCAGATGACAAGATCGGCCTCCTTGATCAGGTCAATCGCGGCGGCAGATCCGAGAGGGTTGAGCACGCCGGCGGCGTAGTTTCGCGTTTCCGGAACCGTCCCTTTACCCGAGAGGCTGGTGACGACCAGAGGCTGGATGCGGTCGGTGATTCGCGTGAGGAGTTCGGCCGCATCCGATCCATGCACACCGCCGCCTGCGATGATCGCGGGACGCTTGGCGCTTTCGATCAGCCGGGCGGCATGGATGATGTCGCTCGCCGGCGGTGCATAGCGGAGCGAAGGAGCCCTGATGGAGCGGCTGTCGATCGTCGGCTTGATCGCCGCTTCATCCCACTCGGCGTCCATCACGTCATGGGGGATGATGAGGACGACGGGACCGGGACGGGGTGCGGTCGCGATCCGGAACGCCGACCGCACCAGGTCAGGCAGCGCCGCGACGCTCGGCACCATGAAAGTCGCCTTGGTGATCGGCTGAAAAAAGGCCGCCTGGTCGAACCCCTGCGACGCAACGCCCTTGGCACGAAGAGACGTCCACGCCAGCGGTAGTTCGCCGACGATGGCGACCATCGGGATCGATGCATTGAGCGCCTCGACCAGGCCGTCGGGCAGCTTGGTGGCTCCTGGACCGACGGTGACGTCACAAACACCGGGCTTGCCGGTCAGGCGGGCGTAAGCATCGGCAGCATAGCCGGCGCTACGTTCGTCGCGGACGAGAATGTGGCGGATGGCGGGTGTACGCCGGGCAATGCCGTCATGCAGGGCCGCAGTCTGCCCCCCGGGCATGCCGAACACGAATTCCACCTCAAGCTGCTGCAGCATCTCCGCAAGCAGGTCGCCAACATGTGCCATCAGAAAAGTCCTTCCATTAGTTACGCCGCGTCAGCGGCCCGCAAAAAGCGCACCTAGCGCTTTCGTTGTCTCACGGAAGCGCATGAACTTCCGGTCGTAGAGCGCGTGCCGGCCATCCTCGGGATCGAAGCGATCGACCACGCGGACCATGCTGTCGACCGCCTGCTGCACGCTGTCGTGCAGACCGACTGCAACCGCCGCCGAGATGGCGGCCCCGCGTGCGCCGAGCTCCGAACCATCGGTGACCTCGATCGGCAGGCCCAGGACGTCGGCGAAGAGCTGACCCCAGATGCGACTGCGCGAGGCGCCACCGGCCAAGCGGATGGATTGCGGTCGCGCGGCATCGGGACCCGACAGCAACCGTTCGATGTCCGTGCGGTGCGCGAAGGCGACGCCTTCGAAGATCGCACGGATCAGATCACCCAAGGTGTTCGCAGCCTGCATGCCGAGAAAGCCGGCCGGCGCTCCTTCGGGGCTGCCAAACAGGTAAGGCAGGAACAGGATGTCGTTGTCTCGCGCGAGCGCATCGGCGACGAGGTCGTTACAGACGTCGTAGATTGATCTTCCGCTGGAAACGGCGCGTGCGGCTTCACCGTCGAGAATATTGCGGCAGAACCATTCGAAGTTCGAGGCGGAGGTGGCAGACCCTTCGGTCGCGAGCAGCCAGCCTTCGATCGGATAAGGCATCTGCAGGAACGGCATCACGCTCGATCGCGGCGACCTGTGCAGGGTCGAGTTGATGCTGAAGGTACCGGCCACCATGCTGAGCTGGTCCGGCCTGGTGACTCCCGAGGCGAGCGCAGAGCCCGCTACGTCCACCACACCCCTCACAACCGCGGTGCCCTGCTTCAGGCCGGTCGCGGCCGCCGCCTCGTGCGTGATGGCTCCGGCCACGTCAATGGAGGGACAGATCGGCGGCAGCTTGGTCCGCCAGCGCGCGAGTCCGAGATCGTCGAGCATGGCCTCGGCATAGGTCGCGGTCGTGACGTCGATGAAGCCGGCAATGCCTGCATCCGTCGGATCGGTCGAACGATCGCCGCACAGCCGCGCGCGCAGGAAATCCTTGCACATCAGAACGGACGATGTCCTGTCGACGATCTCCGGCTCGTGCTCCTGGAACCACGCCATCAGGCTGATCGCCTGACCGGACCAAATGCGCTGCTGAATTCGTGGCTCGTTGCGAGCCACCCGGCCATCGCGGCGCCAGCCGTCGACGATCGCGGCTGCACGGCCGTCTGTCGACACGACTCCAGGCCGCACTGTCCGTCCGTCGCGATCGACGAGGTAGATGCCGCTGCCATAGCCGGTCACCGAAACGGCGGCCACATCGCTTGAAGAGGTTCCCGTGCTCTCGAGCAGGCTCCGCACCGCCGTCGCCGCCGCTTGCCACATGCTCTCGGCGTCTCGTTCGGTGTGATTTGGCTTTGGAAACAGCATGCGATTGGGCTGCCGCACGCAGGCGAATTCGCGCCCCGTTGCGTCGAACAAGGCGGCCTTGGTCATTGTTCCACCGGCGTCAATGCCGATGATGCGCTCCCGCATCTCCCCCTCCCCGTATGTTTTGAACGGTTATCTTGTAATTATATGTAGTCTGGGGGAACGCCTCATTTGCTGTCAAGCATACAAGTCGAGCAACTTGTATTACTGAATTTCAGACGAAAACGGCGCATATCCGTTGAATTCATCCTATCCAGAAGATGCCGCCTTACTACTTGTAATTATAAGTTTGCCTCTCTACCATGGCGGCAAAACGTGAGGGGGGGATTGAAATGCAGGGGCGCGAGGCTGGGCTACTTCGGTTGGCGCAAATACAGAGCCCAGAAGTTCTGATCATTGGCGGCGGAATCAACGGGATAGGCGTGCTCCACGACTTGGCCCTGCAAGGGATTCCGGCACTCCTGGTCGAAAGGGGCGATTTTTGTTCGGGAACGAGCGCAGCGCCGTCACGACTGATTCACGGCGGGCTGCGTTATCTCGAAACGGGTGAATTCTCCCTGGTGCGGGAGTCGCTGGTCGAACGGAACCGTCTGCTGCTGAATGCGCCGCATGCCGTCAAACCGATCCGCGTCTGGGTGCCGCTGCGGGGCGTCATGGCAGGCGTATTCGATGCCGTCGGCCGGCTGCTTCGCCTCAAGCGAAACCCGGGCCCCAAGGGCGCCCTCGTCGTCAAGCTCGGCCTCGTCCTCTACGACCTGCTGGGGCGTACGCTGCAGACCATGCCGCGTCATCGCTTCATCGGATCGGATGAACGGGAGAAGCGGCTGACCGGCCTTGCCCGCGACGTCCGCGCCGTGGCCGAATATTTCGATGCGAAGGTCACCATGCCGGAGCGGCTGGGCCTCGAACTTATCGCCGACGCGGAAGCAACCTGCCCTGAGACGCTCGCACTGCCCTATGTGGAGGTGTTTGGTTCGTCTGGCGACGTCGTTCGGCTGCGCGATGTCATGGGCGGACACGAGTATCAAATTCGCCCGCGCCTCGTCGTGAACTGCACGGGGGCCTGGCTCGATCGCGTCGATGCCCGGCTCGACATCCGCCAGCGTCTGGTCGGAGGCACCAAGGGCTCGCACCTCGTGCTGCGGCATCCCGCCCTTGCCGCACAACTCGGCGACGTCATGCTGTACTTCGAAACGGATGACCACAGAATCTGTCTGGTCTATGCACTTGACGACCGCCATGTGCTGCTCGGGACGACCGATATGCCGACAGACGAGCCCGAAGACCCCGTCTGCACGCAGGCGGAGGTCGACTATCTCTACGCGGCCGTGAAGGAGTTTATGCCGGATCTATCGCTCAGTAACGACCAGATCGTATTCTCCTATGCAGGGGTACGCCCACTGCCGCTGGCCGAGGGAGCCGTCGCCGGCGCGATCAGCCGTGACCATGAGCTGCGGATTTTCGAGCCGGGCCCGACGCGTCCCTTTCCCGTGCTGTCCCTCGTGGGCGGCAAATGGACGACCTACCGAGCCTGTGCCGAACAGATCGCCGACGCCGTCCTCACGCGCATTGGCAAGGCGCGCCGCGGCGGCACGGGGGAAGTCCCGATCGGCGGAGGACGCGGGTGGCCCCAGGACCACGCGGCGCAGTCGCAGGTCATTGCCGACGTCAGCCGAAAAAGCGGGATATCGCCCCCTCGGGCTGCGCATTTGTTCGAGCGCTATGGATCCCGTGCGGCGCGGTATCTCGAAGGGCTGAGCGGTTCGCCGGAAACCATGCTAAGAGAGGCCTCCGACTATTCCGTGCAGGAGATTGCTTTCCTGACGTCGGAGGAAAGAGTCACACGCCTGGACGACATTCTGCTTCGACGGTCCACCATCGCCCTGCTTGGCGGCGCCAGCCCCGCGGCAATCGAGGAGGTCGCGGCGATCGCTGGTGGCGTACTCGGCTGGACGAGCGAGCGGACGCGCGAGGAGATCGAACATGTCCGGCAGCAGCTCGCTCGGCGTCATGTGGTGAGGAGAATCTGAGCTTGGAAGACGACGCGACCCATCAGGCGCCCGTTCGCGAGCGGCAGTACGAAGCCGCCGATCGTAACTCCTCCGCTCCGCTCTGGTCTCAGGTCAAATCCGCGCTGCTTGACATGATCACCACGACACCCCTCGTCGAGCATGCACGCCTTCCGTCAGAGGCCGAACTTTGCGCCCGCTTCAACGTGTCACGAACCGTCGTGCGGGAGGCGCTCAACCAGCTCGTGTTCGAGCGAGTGATCTACAAGCTGCAGGGCAAGGGCGCCTTCGTGGCGAGCCGCCGCGAGGACCAGGATTTTCTAGGATCCAACATCGGTTTCAGCGGCGAATGGCGCGAGCGAAACCGCCCCGTTTCGCGGCGAATCCTGCGTCAGGAGATTGAGCAGGCCGATGAGCGAGCAGCGCACTTCTTGCGGCTCACGACCGACCGCACCGTCATCGGCCTCGATCGCGTTCTCAATGTCGATGGTGTGCCGCGCATCCTCGTCTATACCAAGGTGGTTGCGGCCATCGCGCCGGGACTCGAACGCATCCAGCTCGAGAACCGGTCCCTGTACGAGACGCTCTTCCGCAAATTCGGATTGAAGATGCGCCGTGCCGAGCGGTGGCTTGCGGCCGTCAACGCCAGCGCCCAGCAGGCCCAGTTGCTGGGCGTTGCACCGGAGACGCCCCTCATCGCGATCGAATCGATCAGCTTCGCTACCCATGAAGAGCCGGTCGAATATTACATTGCCTATTACCGCACGGATACCGGACGCCTGCATTTTTCGGTCGGCTGATCTTCGATCTTGCTCTGCCCGCAAAACGCAATCACTGGAAATACAATGAAAAAGGCCGGGATCGCTCCCGGCCTTTCGCATTTGAGGATGCTCGACGCGCTTACTTCGCTTCCGCGCGCTTCGGCGGGGTTGCCGGCCACGACTTGATCAGCGTGTCG
>NZ_NWTI01000003.1 GCF_002531575.1 Bradyrhizobium sp. Y36
GCGCTAGGCCGCTTCGGAGCTGGCGCCAATCCATCGGATTGCCGCTGCCTTTTTCAACGAAATCGACCCAAAGCGGAAGTCAACAAAGTTGCAGTTGGAGCAAACTGTGCCTTAACCTTCGGTTGCGTAAGTTGCGGTCGTCGATCGTGTTGCGTGTAGGGGAGGAGACTGCCCCGGGCGCGCGCCGGGCCGTCGTGACCGTTGGAACCCTTGAAGCAAGTATGAAGGCCAAGATAGCTCTCCTGTTCCTGGTCGGAGTGGTCGCATCTGCTGCGGCCATCGTTGCTGCGAAGCATTCACCGGTCATCCAAGCACTTCGCGGCAACTGGGATTTTGTCAAATCTGTACAGGAGGAAACCGGGACCTACTATCGCTTGAAGGTAAAGCTTGCCTATAAAGGCGAGCCGCAAGACTTCGACATCGTCGTCACTTGCGGGGGGCGCCAAATCAATTACGCGGATGGTAGTCGCACGTCAGAGCTTGGGGTTGCGCCAGGCGTGTTCGGCCGGCGGATGAGTGATGGCAAAGGGCTTGTCCTTGTTCCGCCACAAGCCTGCCGCGGTGAGACAACTGAGAACGGCGGAGTTGCCAAAGACTTGTTACCGGCCGTCGTCGTCTTTGATGATGCCGAGACGCTGGCGTTTGGCACGGCCTATATGTCGGACGATGCGTATGACAGTCCGCTATCAGTCCTGAGGTTTGGCGGCGCTACGATCGAACGCGCCGATCGTAAGGGATTTGATCAATTTCGTCGCGAGCAAGCCAATCTAATCACACGCTCTTCGTATTGGACGCGGGCCGGCGCGGCAGCGCTCAAGAGCCGCGGAATACCCGCAGCGCGTATTCCAATGGGAGTTGTTTGTTTTAGCTACGCCCGCTATCGGCTCTTCGGGCAAGGGAAAGACCGTGCGCATGAACTTTGGCCGGCCGAAAGGCCGCGGTTTTGGCTGCCCGCGACGCAGCACGATAGCGAGGCGATCCATCCATTCACTTACGGTCACCCCGTACTGACGGATCATGATGGGGCGACACCGTATCCGGCCAATCAAGTCATGCAGCATGAATTTGTGCCGACGTTAGGGATGCCCCGACGCGGTTTGGACCGACCTGAAAAGCACACGCGGTTCATTGCCTCTTCTTATTATCCCGATATTGGCGGCTGGATTACCTTGCCGTGGCCCCCAGACGCCGCGACACGCGCGGAGACTCTACTTCGAAACGGGCCGCATGTTGGTGCAAGTATCGATTTCCGCGACGGAGCAACTAGAGGATTTGGGTACTGCCGGCCTACGGTCTCGGAGTTCCCCACCGGCGTGGAGTATTCCGATCCCAACGCACATCCGTCCATTCCCTACATACGCTTGCCCCAGGTCAACTTCATCGACGGCATTGAGGTCTCCGGTCACTCAAACTGGGGCGGGATGGGCCCACCAATGATCATCGAGCGCGATGAGTTCGTCTTTCGGTCGTTCACCTTCGGCTTTGCTACGTTGTGGGGCGATGTCTGAGGCGACTTGGGAAGTGTTTTCTTCTGCTTCTGGCCCATCAGCGACCTCGGAAGCCATCCGCTGCTAGGCCGATTCCGGCGGCAAACCGGACGTCCGGCGGATAGTCGCCTGATGAGTTCAGGCCCTACCGGATGATCGTCGTCAGCGACGAGTAGCGCCTGTTCGGCTTGGCTTCGCCGGCCGAGAACTGGGCGAAGGCATCGCTGACACGTGTGGCCGGCGTGGTCCCGTCTGCGAAGCGGAATTCCTGGGGCCGCGGCGCGTAGAAGCTGGCGCTGTAATAATTGTCGTCGAAGCGGACCTCGCCGACCCCGAACACTGCGTCGCAGGCGAACAGGAGCGCATAGACTCCCACGACGGCAGCGACGACCTCCTTGAAGACAGACATTTTGATGCCCCACCCTTTTGCAGGCAGGATGCACGCTGGTTCCAAAGTCCCGGTTTACGCCACGCGGTTCTTGTCCGCAGGGTTGGCCGCCGCTGAAGGGAATGCAGACAATTTTATCGATCTTGAAAAGAGGGCCCGCCTGACCGGGTCAGGCGGGCCCAGGATTGGCCGATCGGGAGGTTTTCAGACGGCCAGATTCATCCAGACAGCCTTGGGCTCGGTGAAATTGTCGAGTGCGGCGGTGCCGTGCTCGCGGCCGAGGCCGGAGTCGCGTTCGCCGCCCCAGGGCAGGCGCACGTCGGTGTAGCCATAGGTGTTCATCCAGACCGTGCCGGCGCGCGCCCGTTTGGCGAAGCGCTGCAGCTTGCCGATGTCGCGGCTCCAGACGCCGGCGGCAAGGCTGTAAGCCGTGCCGTTGGCGATCCTGAGCGCATCGGCTTCGTCGGTGAACTTGATGACGCTGACGACGGGGCCAAAAATCTCCTCCTGCGAGATTCGCATCTCGTGGGCGACATCGGCAAACACGGTCGGGCTGATGAAATAGCCGCGGTCGCCGATCCGCATCCCGCCGGTGACGAGCCGCGCTCCCTCCCTCTGGCCGATCTCGACATAGTCGAGGATCGATTTCATCTGCTTCTCGGAGATGACGGGGCCGAGCGCCGTCTTGCGATCGAGCGGATCGCCGATCCGGATCGACTTCGCGCGGGCCGCCAGCCGCTCGACGACTTCGTCATAGGCCTTCTCCTGCACCAGCACGCGCGAGCCGGCCGAGCAGACCTGCCCGGCATTGAAGAAGATGCCGGAGGCCGCGGCCTTGCTGGCGGCCTCGAGATCGGCGTCGTCGAAAATCACATTGGCCGACTTGCCGCCGAGTTCGAGCGAGACGCGCTTGAAGTTGCTCGCCGCGCCCTTCATGATTCCGCGCCCAACACCGGGCGAGCCGGTGAAGGTTACCTTGTCGACGTCGGGGTGATTGACAAGGGCATCGCCGACGACGCGGCCTGGCCCGGTCACCACGTTGAACACGCCCGCCGGCACACCGGCTTCGAGCGCAAGCTCGGCGATGCGCAGCGCCGACAGCGAGGTCAGCTCGGCCGGCTTCATCACGATGGTGCAGCCGCAGGCGAGCGCGGGGGCGAGCTTCCACATGCCGATCATGAGCGGGAAATTCCACGGCACGATCGCCGCGACCACGCCGACCGGCTCGCGCACGGTATAGGTCAGCGCGTCCTCGCGCACCGGCACGACGTCGCCGCTGATCTTGTCGGCCCAGCCGGCGTAGTAGATCAGCGTGTCCACGGCGGCGGGAAAATCCTGGCGCGTGGTTGCGGCGATCGGCTTGCCGGCGTCGATCGACTCCAGCTCGATGATCTCCTCCGCGTTGAGCTTCAAGAGCTCGGCCCAGCGCATCAGGATCCGGCCGCGCTCCGACGCCCGCATCGTGCGCCACGGTCCCTCGAACGCCCGGCGCGCCGCCGCCACGGCCATCTCGACGTCGGCCTCGCCGCCCTCGGCGATGGTTGCGATGACCTGCCCGGTGGCGGGATTGAGCGACTTGAAGGTGCGGCCGGAGCTGGCGGGGACGCGGCGGCCGTCGATGAGCAGATGCTGCGGCCGGGCCATGAATTCAGTGGCCGGCGAATGTGCAAAATCATATGCAACAGACATCATATTTCCTCCTGTTCTGGTATACCAGACTAGGCGCAAGTCGCCCGAAGTAAATATGAGACGGTCTGCAAATGGACGCCCCATATATGAAGTCTAGTTCATAAGGAGGCACGATGCTCCAGATCGAGATCGAGGCCGTCTGGCGGTTTCGCCGGGAGGGCAGCCCGCGCACCGTCGTCGTCATGCTCGGCGTGCTCAACGAGATCCGCAAGACCGGCAAGATCACCAGCGCCGCCAGCGATGCGCACCTCTCCTACCGGCACGTCTGGAATTTGATCGAGCAATGGTCGGAGTTCTTCGGAACGCCCCTGGTCGAGACCCAGCGCGGCAAGGGCTCGAAACTCACGCCGTTCGGCGAGCGGCTGGTCTGGGCGGGCGAACGCATGCAGGCGCGGCTCGGGCCGCAACTCGAAAACCTTGCGCAGGAGCTGGCCAGCGAGATCAAGCCGTTCCTCGAACAGCGCCCCTCCGTGATCCGCGTTCACGCCAGCCACGGCTTTGCGGTCGCCAAGCTGCGCGAATTCCTCGACCGCGAGCCCGGCATCGGCGTGGACTTACGCTATGTCAGCAACCAGCATTCGCTGGTCGCACTGGCGCAAGGCGCCTGCGACCTCTCCGGCCTGCATCTGCCGCACGGCGCGCTGCGCGCGCAGGGCATCAAGGCCGCGCGCGAATGGCTCGATCCGCGCGAGGACCGCATCATCAGCTTCGTCACCCGCGAGATGGGCCTGATGGTGGCGCGCGGCAATCCGCAGCGCATCGCCTCGCTCGACGACCTTGCCAGGCCAAACGTTCGGTTCGTCAACCGCGACCACGATTCCGGCACGCGCCTGTTGTTCGACCAGCTGCTCGCGGCGCACGGCATCGACGAGAGCAGGATCAACGGCGCCCAGCAGATCGAGTTCACCCATGCTGCGGTCGCGGCCTATGTCGCAAGCGGCATGGCGGATGCGAGCTTCGGCGTCGAAGCCGCCGCCCGGCATTTCGGGCTCGACTTCATCCGCATCCTCACCGAGGACTATTTCTTCGTCTGCAAGCGGACCTTTCTCGAGACGGAGCCGATGCAGCGCATCCTGGAGATCATCCGCAGCGCCGATTTCCGCGCGGCGATCGCCACCCTGCCCGGCTACGTGCCGTCGGACACCGGCACCGTGACCGGCGTGAAAGCATTTCTGGAGATGCACGCCGTGCGCTGAGCGAGATCGCATGGCGCGGCCGCGCTTGTCCGCGACGGGCTGGAGTGGCAAGGTCGGACAGCAGAAATTGAGAGACCCGTCATGTCGCGCGCGAGCGCCAGATCGCTGCCCCAGCTGAGCCTTCGCATCGACCTCGATGCCGAGGACCGGATCGGTCCCGGCAAGATCGAGCTGCTGGAGCAGATCCGCGAGCACGGCTCGATCTCGGCGGCCGGCCGCGCCATGGACATGTCCTACAAGCGGGCCTGGGATCTCGTCGGCGAGATCAAGCGCATCTGCGGACATGCCGTGGTCGAGCCGCAGGCCGGCGGCAAGAACGGCGGCGGCGCGATGCTGACGCCGTTCGGCGAAGGCCTGGTCGCACGCTACCGCAAGATCGAGCGCGACGCCGCACGCGCCGTCCGCAAGGAGCTGCAAGCGCTCAGGAGCGACATCGCCCGTTCGCGGAAATCATGAATGGATCGGCCGCGTTGAGCGATCAGATAAGACTTGCGGCCCTTCATCGGATCGAAAGCACAAATCCTCAGAAACTGGAGCGGCACTCGTTTGATTTTATCGTCAACGGCGTATCTCTCTTCGAAGCCACCCGGGCCGCCGAATACGACATGTGCGGCTCTCTATCGAATCCGCAATTCGAACGCGAGATAGCGCGGCGGGTCAACGGCGAGACGGCTGCTCTGTTGACTTCGGATGTCCCTACAGGGGGGCACCGCGTGGCCTTGTTTGTCTGCCCGGAATGTGGCGACGTCGCTTGTGGTGCGATTACCGCTCGTGTTTCGCGAACCGACGGGGGCGTGCAGTGGTCCGATTTCGCGTATGAGAATGGATTCGATCCTGCGTCCACGCTCGACCTTGGCCCCTTTCAATTCGATTGGGCCGCCTATTTGAACGAGATGGGACGCGCGAAGGCCGATTGAGCCGCAAGTTCGGCCGCTCCGTCATTTCGGGCATCGGCTGGGGCAGGACTTGTTGCGACCGTGCCCCGTTCGATGCCTCGTGATGAAGGGCGACAGACCCGCATGCGGGCCAAACAACCGCACGCGACGAACCGTGTGTTCAATCAGGCTTCATGGCGCCGGAGGCCCCTCGCCGCGGGTTCAGCCGTGGTCGGCCTCCTTGCGATGGCCGTTGTCGCTGAGGCGGTCGACCCAGGCGATGCCGATCGCGGAGACGATGAAGGTCATGTGGATCAGCACCTGCCACATCACACCGGTCTCGGTGAAATTGCTGCGCGTCGTGCCGAGATTGCCGGCCTCGATGAAGGTCCTGAGCAGCGAGATCGAGGAGATGCCGATGATCGCCATCGCGAGCTTGATCTTGAGCACGCTGGCATTGACGTGGCTGAGCCATTCCGGCTCGTCGGGATGGCCGGTGAGGTTCAGCCGGGACACGAAGGTCTCGTAGCCGCCGACGATCACCATGATCAGAAGGTTCGAGATCATGACGACGTCGATCAGCCCGAGCACGACCAGCATGATCTGCTGTTCGCTGGCGTCGAACGAGTGCAAGACCAGATGCCAGAGCTCCTTCAGGAACAGCAGCACGTAGACGGCCTGCGCGACGATCAGGCCGACATAGAGCGGCACCTGCAGCCAGCGCGAGCCGAAGATGAGCTGGGCGAACAGGCCGAGGCGCGGCGGCACCGGCTGCGCCGAAGGTGCTTTGGGTTCGGACGTCATGACTTACTCCGGATTGTCAAAATACCGCGTCAGAGACTCGCGATGACGGGGGCGAGCTCCAGCGAGCCCCGATAGATCATCTCGAAGGCGACGTAAATGATGATGGCGAGGCCGACATAGGCGATCCAGCGCTGCTTCTGGAGCACGCGCCCGAGCAGATCGGCGGCGACGCCCATCAGGGCGACCGACAGCAACAGGCCGAAGGCCAGGATGTAGGGATGCTCGCGCGCGGCACCCGCGACCGCGAGCACGTTGTCCAGCGACATCGAGACGTCGGCGGCGATGATCTGCAACGCGGCCTGGCCGAAAGTCTTTCGCTGCACCGACGCGCCGGCCGCGCCGCCGCCGTGGCTGAACGCGAGCTGGCCTTCATGGGCCTGCTCGCGCAGCTCCCGCCACATCTTCCAGCACACCCAGAGCAGCAGCACGCCGCCGGCGAGCAAGAGGCCGATGACCTGCAGCAGCTGGGTCGCGACACCGGCAAAGACGATGCGGAGGACCGTGGCGGCCGCGATGCCGACAATGATGGCGCGGCGGCGCTGCTCGGCCGGCAGGCCGGCGGCGGCAAGGCCGATGACGACGGCGTTGTCGCCGGCAAGAACGAGGTCGATCAGGACGACTTGGAGCAGCGCGGTGAGCGCGTCGGCAGTGATGAATTCAGTCATGATTGATCATTTTTCGGTGCGGACGGGTCGAGCCAGTGCGGCCTCTTCCGCTCGACCCAATCCAGCACCTTCGAACGTGAGGAGCGCAGCGCAGGCACGTCCTCGGCAAGCAGCGCGAGGCCGAGCGGCAGCATCCAGACGCCGAGAATCGGCAGGAAGGACAGCACGCCGCCCACGATGAGCAGCGCGCCCGAGGGAATTCTGACCCAGCGGTTCGACGGTTTGAGCAGATAGGTGACCGTGTCACCCATTCGTGGCGGCAGCCGATCGACGAGCTTGTCGAGGCGCGGGTCACCGCCGGCCATCTCGCCGGCGGAACCTGCAGCCTCATTGCCACGCTCGTTCGATGCTGCGCTCATGCTTACTCCTCTGTCATCGGCTGTCCGATGCGCTCCTTGACCGATGTCACCGGCTTGGCACGCGGCAGCACCAAGGTCAGCAGGCGCAACAGTTTGATCGCCTGCACCTCATGGGGATGAACGTCTTCGTCGGCGGCGGCGACGCGCTCCGACAATTCCATCAGATGCGACGACAGCGGCATGTCCGAGACCGGCCGCAGCGTGTCGATCACAACATTGGCGAAATCCGGCTCCTCCAGCCGCTCCGCGAGGGCGTCGAACATCGCAAACAGCCTCTCGTCGTCGAGATGCGGCGCCAATCCGCGATCGCGGATGAACCGGATCACCTCGTCACGCTCGACCGGCGAGACCTGCCGGTCGGCCACGGCAACGAGCGCGCCGGCAATCACCAGCGCGGCCGCAGCCTGCTCGTTCAGGCTGGACGGCTCCGCGATCTCGATCTCGATAGGATTTGAATGCTTGGCGTCAGTCATCGTTGCTCCTCAATCTTGCGAAATGGCCGCACGGAGCTGCGATGGGGACGATGGGGTCGGAGAGAACATCGAGGGCCCGACGATCGGCCAATCCATCGCATTCGCGCGGGACAGGTCATCCGACATCGCGAGGTTTGCCGACATTGTCGGCGTCCTCGCCAGAGGGGCCCGGATTCTTGTTCGTGTCAGAGATAAAGCTGGGCTCGTCGGAATCAAGGCGAGAGGACTGCGACCAGCCGCCGCATCGGGTTCCATGTTGCCGGGCTGACTGATCCAGCCTCGTGCGTGCGGCTCTGCACTGCCCACTGCCGCCGGCCGGCTCGCAACGTCTAACAATCACTAACGGGCCAACAATCCGATTAGGGTGCAGATTACCGTGCGGGCGCCCCGCCAGGTCGGGGAATACGCCTCCACGATCGAGGAAACCGATGGCTCGTCTGCTCTCCCTCAATGTCGGCTTGCCGCGCGACGTCGCCTGGCAAGGCAGGACCGTCCACACCGGAATCTGGAAGACTCCCGTCACGGGCCCGCGCCGGGTACGCCGGCTCAACATCGACGGCGACGGCCAGGGCGATACGGCGGGTCACGGCGGCGAGCAGCGCGCCGTCTTCGTCTACCAGGACGAATCCTATCGATACTGGCAAAAGCATCTCGGCCGGTCCGACCTCGTTCATGGTCAATTCGGCGAGAACTTTACCGTCGAGGGCCTGGCCGACACCGAGGTCTGCATCGGTGATCGCTACAGGATCGGCACCGCCCTGTTCGAGGTCACGCAGCCGCGCGTCACCTGCTACCGGCTCGGCATTCGCATGGACGAGCCTGATATGCCCGCGCTGCTCGTCAAGCACGGCCGGCCGGGCTTCTACTTCCGTGTCATCGAGGAAGGCGACGTCGAGGCCGGCGACGAGATCGTGCAGGTCGAAAGCGGTCCGGAAGGCATGAGCGTAGCCGAGATCGATGCGCTGCTTTACTTGCCCCCTCATCCGCCCGAGCGCCTCGCGCGCGCGCTGAAAATTCCGGCGCTGAGCCGCGGCTGGAATCAGTCCTTCGCAGCGCTGCTCGCGCAGAAGGACAGCCCCGCAGCGGGAAACGCCGGGCTTGGCCCAACCGCTAGTCCGGCGCCGGCCTGGCGCGGCTTCCGCCCCTTCCGCGTGACGCGCAAGATCACCGAAAGTGCCAGCGTGACCTCGCTGATCCTCGAGCCTGCGGATGGACAGCCGTTGGCGGCCGCTCTGCCAGGTCAATTCGTGGTCGTGCGGCTGGGGCCGTCCGCGATGACGCGCAGCTATTCGCTGTCGAGCCGCGCCGACGCGGCATCCTATCGCATCAGCATCAAGCGCGAGGCGCACGGCGCGGCCAGCTTCTATGTCGCCGAGACGATCCAGGCCGGCGATATCGTGCCGGTCGGTGCGCCGCGCGGCAGTTTCACCCTCCACGCCGATACACGGCCCGTGGTGCTGCTGAGCGCGGGCATCGGCGTGACGCCGGTGCTCGCCATGCTGCACGCCCTCGCCGCGGAGCACACGACGCGGGATGTCTGGTGGCTGCATGGCACACGCAACGGCCGTGAGCATCCGTTCGCGGCCGAGGCGCGCGGACTTCTTGCAGGATTGGCGCGTCATCACAGTCATGTCTGCTTCAGCGCCCCCGATCCGGCCGACCGTCCGGGAGCCGATTTCGACAGCATAGGTCGCCTGGATCGACAGCGGCTCCAGATGCTCGACGTTCCCAGAGACGGCGATTTCTATCTCTGCGGACCTATGGCCTTCATGAGCGCCCTGACCACCGGTCTCGCCGCGCTGGGTGTCGCGCCCGATCGTATCCACACCGAGCTGTTCGGCAGCAAGCCCTCGCTGACACCGGGTATCACGGCTGCGGCGAAGACGATTCCCCATCAGCCGGCCGGAGCGCGCGGCCCGGGTCCCATGGTGTCGTTCACCCGCAGCGGCCTCAATGTCTGCTGGGGACCATCCTACGCCAGCCTGCTCGAGCTCGCCGAGGCATGCGATGTCCCGGTGCGCTGGTCGTGCCGAAGCGGGGTTTGCCACAACTGCGAGAGCGGGCTCGTGGCCGGAGAGGTCAGCTACGCGCCGGATCCGCTCGACCCGCCGGCAGAGGGAAATCTGCTGATCTGCTGCGCACGACCGCAAGGCGACGTCGTGATCGATCTCTAGAGATGAAATCGGCGCCGGACACAGGAGAGCTCGATGCGAACTGACATCATGCCGGGCGTGACCTTCCCGGATTACGAACTCAGCGACCACACCGCAAAGCACCGCAAGCTCTCCGAGCTGCAGGGCGACGATCCCATGATCGTCGTGCTCGGCCGCGGCGGATTTTGCCCGAAGGATCGTCGCCAGACCGAAGGGCTGGTTCAGCTCCATCGCGAGATGGAGGTCGGCTATTGCCGGCTGGTCACGATCACCACCGACACCATCACCGAGACCAATGAATATCGCAGCGGCGCCGGCGCGCACTGGCCCTTCCTCTCGGACCCCAGGCGGATCGTCCAGAAGGACCTCGACATCGCCGAATACACCGATCCGGTCCACAATCCGATGATCCCGCATGTCATCGTGCTGGAGCCCCGTCTCGTCATTCACAAGATTTACAACGGCTACTGGTTCTTCGGGCGTCCGACCATGGAGGAGCTGCGCCAGGACCTCAGGGCCGTCAGCATGAAGTGCCGCCCGGATTGGGACATCACAGCGCCCGGATTCAGGGCGCTCTGGGACCAGGGCCGCAAGGAGTATTTTTACCCCTACGGCAAGGCTTATCGCGAAACGCTCGGCGGCCGGGACTAACGCACGAGCGACCGGATCTCCCCGGGAACGCAGCCCGGGCCTAGTTGTTGGTGCTGTCAGGACATATCCCCGACAGGAACCTCATGTGCCGCTGGATCGCATACCGAGGCGAGACCACCTCGTTCGAGCCTTACGTTACCGAGCCCGAGCATTCGCTGATCGCGCAGAGCATCCGCTCGCTGCAATCGACGGCGGGCTCGAACGGCGACGGCTTTGGTCTCGGCTGGTACGGCGAGCATCCGGAGCCCGGGCTCTATCGCGAGACGCGGCCGGCGTGGTCTGACGAAAACCTGCGCTATCTCTGCCGGCACCTGCGCTCGCATCTGTTCTTCGCCCATGTGCGCGCCGCGACCGGCACCGCGGTCACGCGGCAGAATTGCCATCCCTTTGCCTGCGGCCACTGGATGTTCATGCACAACGGATTCGTCGGCAGCTGGAATCGGCTGCGGCGCAAGGTCGAGGCCCTGATCCCCGATGCCTACTATCCGTCGCGCCTCGGCACGACCGATTCCGAAGCCGTCTTCCTGGCGATGATGGGCGCCGGCCTCGACGGCGACCCGCTTGGAGCGACGCAGCGCGTGCTGCAGGCCCTGGTCGGCCTCGTCAACGAAGGCCGCTTGCGCGAACGGCTGCGCTTCACCAGCGCGATCGCCAACGGCCGCGATCTCTACGCCTTCCGTGTTGCGGTCAACGACGACGCGAACACGCTCTACTTCCGCGAGGACGGCGGCCAGGTCATCGTCGTGTCAGAACCGTTCGACAAGGAATCGGACTGGACCGAGGTGCCGCCGAACCACGCACTGATCGCGCGCGGGTCCGAAAGCGTGAAAATTGTTCCGTTCGACGCGACAATTTGCAGTAGCACCGAGCGGGAACCCGCCCCGGCCAGAAGGATTATTGCCCGCAGGTAATGCCTTTGCCGGGTGGCCAATGACATTTGCTTCGGACGTCTTGAAACTGCTTCGCCTAGATTCCTCCCAGGACAAGCAGCATCTCGTGATTCGCTCCGCCGGTGGCGGCGGCAAGGCGGCTGAGTATTCGTTCGGCATCGAGGAGGAATACTTCCTGGCCGACCGCCGCACCTTCGAGGTCGCGATCCAGACTCCCAACGAATTGTTCGAGTCGGCGAACTGGTCCACCGGCGGCCAAGCCATGCGCGAGATGCTGCAGTCCCAGCTCGAGGTCGCCACCAACGTCCACGTCGACGTCAACGACGCTCGCGAGGAGCTTCGCTTCCTGCGCCGCGAGGTCGCGAACGTCGCCGGCCAATATGGCTTCGTCATCATGGCCTGCGGCACGCACCCGACCGCGGTCTGGCGCATGTCGCAGCCGAGCCCGAAGCCGCGCTATGAGGAGATGATCGAGGATCTGCGCAGCATCGGCCATCGCAACATGATGTGCGGCATGCACGTGCACGTGCAATTGCCCGATCCCGAGAAGCGCATGGCGGTGATGCGGGCGATGCTGCCGCATCTGCCGCTGTTCATCGCGCTGTCGGCCTCTTCCCCGTTCTGGAATTCGCACAAGACGGGGCTGAAGGGCTACCGGCTCGCCGCCTATTCCGAGCTGCCGCGCACCGGCCTGCCCGAGCTGTTCGAGAGCCGGCAGGACTACGACGAATATATCGGCGCGTTGCAGCGCTCGGGCGTCATCCCCGACGAGAGCCACATCTGGTGGGCGATGCGGCCCTCGATGCGGCACCCGACGCTCGAGCTCCGCGCGCCCGACACCTGCACCTTCGTCGACGATGCCGTCGCCATCGCCTCGCTGTATCGCTGCCTGACGCGGCACCTCTATTTGCGGCCGCATCTGTCGAAGGAGGTGACCGTGGTCGAGCGCGCGATTGCGGTCGAGAACAAATGGCGCGCGCAGCGCTACGGCACCGATTGCATCTTTGCCTCCAGGGACGGTCCGGTCACGATCTCGGAGATGCTGTCCCGAATCATCGACGACATCGCCGGGGACGCGGAGGCTCTCGGCTGCACCGCCGAGATCGGGCATTGCCGCACCATCGTGGACCGCGGCAGCTCGGCCGAATTCCAGCTTCGCGCCTATCGGGAGAACGGCGACGACATCGCAGCAGTGTCACGATGGATTGCTACATCGACGATATCAGGGACGAGTGCCCCGATCGGGCAAGGCGCAACAGCGCCGTCATAGTGCTCGCGCAAGCTTCACGAACGAGAACGTCATTTCCAAGATTTGGTCCGTCCCAGAGGAATGCATGACTGACATCGCCTGGTGCGCCGGTTGCGGCCACAGCCTGGTCCCGATCCTGTCCGAAAAAGGCCGCGCACGGCCGAACTGCTTCTGGTGCGAGGGCGTCGACGCACGGACCCTGGAGATGGCAAAATGGGCGGACAGCCCGGCCGGCAAACCGGACCGGGCTGCGCCTCACGCTTTGGATTGAGCGCCCCTTCGCGTCAAACCCGCGCCACCACGCGCGGACGGAACACGGATGCGGCGGTCGGCGCAGGCGCCGCGGCGGGCTTTCGCACCGGCCGACGCCGCGGGATGAAGAAGCTGTGCACGATGATCGGCTCGTGATCGCCGAGCGCGATCCGCTCCTTCGCGAGCAGGCTCATGACCGAACGCATCTTCATGACTTCCTGCGCCACGAAGCTGCAGTCCTCACCGCGATTGACCTGCTCATGCATGATCGCCTCGGCTTCGCGCATGCTGACGCGGAGCGCTCTGATGGTTCTGCGAATTTCGTTGATGCGGTTGTCCATGGCTGCCTCCATCTCGGTCGCAGCATAAGAACAAAACATGAACAATCTGTCAATCGCCGCCTCGCCGGCCGCGGCGCAAACTCCGGGCGCTGGGGAAGGCATTGCGGCGATCCGACCGAATGCCCCTGCACACGCCCTGGCGAGGCCTGCTGCCAAATTAGACAGGCCCCGCAGCTCCAGTGAAGGCGGCGCTTCTCGCACCGCGTCTGACGATCGGAACAAGCCGTCGATCTAACGTCCCGTGCAACCTCCGGATTTCTCCCGCGCGGGCACGCTCGAATCGCGACGCCGGGCCCGCCTGCTGCCTCGCAAACCAACTGGCCCAGAATTCGCAATGACGTTGTCAGCGAAGCAACGGCGCAGAGCGGAGAACGTCATGAACGTGCATGCTGCGGGCGATCTCAAGACGACCGGCCTCACCCGTCCGAACGGCGTACCGCTCCGCCTCAACATGCAGGACTTTGTCGCGATCGATCGCGACAAGAACGCGAAGTTCGAGGCGACCTATCGTCCGCAAGCGCTCTACAATCGCGCCAACGAAGGCTTTCACGCCAACAACGAAACCTTCCTGCTCCACGAAGTCGCGACCAACCTGCCGATCTACCGCCCCGACACCGGCCCCACCGATTTCCATCTGCATCTGCCGCCCGGCGGTTTCCAGCTCGTGCTGGTCACCTCGGGCGCCTTCACCTTCGACTATGACGGGCGCTTCTACAATGTCGGCCCCGGCGCGGTGATGCTGCAGAGTGCGATCGTGCACCGCCAGCTGTTCTACACCTGGTCGGGCCTGCCGACCGAAGAGAATTTAAAGACACCGCAGACGGTGGTGCCCGATCCGATCTCGATGGGCTATTCCGGCAAATTCCTCGAAGCCTTCATCACCGATCCCACCACCTTTCCGAATCCGACCATCGTCGGCCCGGATCAGATCGACGAGGCCGAGACGCCGCGCGTGGCCTGGAGCCATCCGCTGCACGATCGCCCTGCCAACGCCGGCTTCTGGCTGCAGGATCCGCTGGCGCTGGATGCGCTGTTCAAGCCGGTCGCGGACCGCTCGATCAAATCGGCGCTGCCGGTCTACGTGCGCGACATCGGCATCGAAATTCCGAGCGGCCAGCTCGTCACCGGCCACATCATCGCAACCGACCCGCGCGGCCAGTCGCTGCTGCCGAAGAGTGCATCGGCATCTGTGGATGCCGCCTCGTTCGCCAAGGGCGAAGTCGTGATCTATCGCGTCATTCGCGGCACGGCCGAGTTCAAGAGAAAGTCCGGCGAGACCTTTGAGCTGTCAGCCGGCGATGTGGTGACGGCGGGCAAGGAGTCGATCGGCCTCGTCGCAGTCGGCGAGAACACGCAGGTGCTCCGGCTCGGCCTTCTCAAGGGCATCGACAACCTTCGCAGCTGGACACCGACCCAGCGCGACGAGATCGACGGCCTCGCCGGCCAGCTCATCACCCAGAAGGAGGTTCGTCCGCTGCGCACCGACGGCAAGCCGGTCGGATATCTGTACGCTTAGGAGGCCCCTACTCCGCCGCCTGGCGCACGTGCCGCGCGGTCGGCGTGCGCATGGTGACGAGTTCCTCGGCCGCGGTCGGATGCAGCGCGATGGTGGCGTCGAAATCGGCCTTGGTTGCCTTCATCTTCACCGCGATCGCGACAACTTGCGTGACCTCGGCGGCGCAATCGCCAACGATGTGACAGCCGAGCACGCGATCGGTCGAGCCGTCGACCACGAGCTTCATCAGCACGCGGGTATCGCGGCCCGACATCGTCGCCTTGATCGGGCGGAACGTCGTCTTGTAGATGTCGACGTGGCTGAACTGCGCGCGCGCCTCGGTTTCCGTCAGGCCGACGGTGCCGACCTCCGGCTGCGAGAACACCGCGGTCGGAATGTGCGAGTGATCGACCTGCACCGTGCGATTGCCGAACACGGTGTCGGCGAAGGCATGGCCCTCGCGGATCGCGACCGGCGTCAGGTTGAAGCGATGGGTGACGTCGCCGATCGCGTAGATGCTGTCGACCGAGCTCTTCGAGAAATGGTCGACCGCGATGCCGCCATTGTTCGGGTTGATGGCGACACCGGCGTTCTCCAGGCCGAGATTGGCCACGGCCGGGTGGCGGCCGATCGCGAACATCACCTGGTCCGAGGCGATGCTCGATCCGTTCGACAGATGCGTGGTGAATTCCTCGCCATGGCGATCGACCTTCGCCACCGTGCAGCCGGTGAGAATGGTGATGCCCTGCTTCTCCATCTCGGCACGAACGTGGGTGCGAACATCCTCGTCAAAACCGCGAAGGATGTTGTCGCCGCGATAGATCACGGTGACGTCGGAGCCGAAGCCGGCGAAGATGCCGGCAAATTCCAGCGCGATATAGCCGCCGCCCTGGATCACGATCCGCTTCGGCAGCTTCTTGAGATGAAACGCCTCGTTGGACGAGATCACGTGCTCGATGCCGGGAATCGAAGCGCCGTGGTTGGGCGCGCCGCCGGTGGCGATCAGGATGTATTTCGCGGTGATCTTCTTGTCGTCCGAGAGCAGGCGAACGGTGTGCTTGTCCTCGATCACCGCGCGGCTCTTGACGATCTGGGCGCCCGACTTCTCGACATTCGCGGTATAGGCCGCCTCCAGCCGCGCGATCTCCTTGTCCTTGTTGGCGATCAGCGTCGGCCAGTCGAAGCTGGCGGGCGGAACGGTCCAGCCGAAGCCGGCGGCATCTTCCAGCTCGTGACGGAAATGCGAGCCGATCACGAACAGCTTCTTCGGCACGCAGCCGCGGATCACGCAGGTGCCGCCCATGCGGTACTCTTCCGCGATCATCACGCGGGCGCCGTAACCGGCCGCGATGCGGGCGGCACGCACGCCGCCCGAGCCACCACCGATCACGAAGAGGTCGACGTCGAATTCAGCCATTGTCCACTCCGACCTCTTTCAGGAACTCCCTCTCAGATAGTGTCGGTCAGATTTCCTTGCCACGCTTGCGCATCTCGGCGCGGAAGGCTCCCATCACGGTCTCGGAGAAGTTCTGGGCCCAGGAGTTCATGAAGGCCATGGACAGGCCGATGGCGCGCGGCTCGGCGTCGATCAGCTTCTTGCCCAGCGGCGACTTGTAGAAGGTGACGAGGTCCTTCAGCTCCTGCTCGGTGAACTCGCTGGCATAGATCTGTGCCATGCCGTCGCCGATCTCGTTCTGGCGGCCGTTGAGCTGCTGGGCGACGATCCCTGCCACCTCGTTGAGGTCCTTCTGGTAGTTCAGGTTCTGCTGAATCAGCGCGATCTTGGTCTTCTCGACCAGGCCGGGCACGGCGCCCTGGTACATCGCGGTGGCGTTCTTGATCTGCAGGATCTCCTTGGCCGCCGCAACCGCCGCGGGCGAGGCCTTCGGCTGGGCGGGCGCCGCCGCGGCCTTGGGGGCCGGAGCCGGCTGCTGCGCCATGGCCGGGAAGACCAATCCCGCAGCGAGGGTCACGGCCGGCAAGAACTTCAATACGATCTTCATTCCTAGTCTCCTTTCGGCTTGCGCCGTTCAATCACGCGAATTCCCTCAGCCCCCGCCAGAACGGCAGAGCTGGCCAAGCCGATGAACAGCCCGTGCTCGACCACACCTGGAATGGCGCTCAACGCCTTGGCGAGGCTGGCAGGATCCTCGATCCGTCCGAGCTGGGCATCGATGATCCAGTGGCCGCCGTCGGTGACGAAAACGTGGCCGTCCTTGCCCTTGCGGACCGCCATTTGCCCGGAAACGCCGCATTCGGCAAATGCCTTCTCGATCGCCCGGCGCGTCGCGCCGAGGCCGAACGGGATGACCTCGACCGGCAGCGGAAACTTGCCGAGCGTCGGCACCCATTTGGTGTCATCGGCAATCACGATCATGCGATCCGAGGCGGCCGCCACGATCTTCTCGCGCAGCAACGCGCCGCCGCCGCCCTTGATCAGGTTGAGCGCGGGATCGATCTCGTCGGCGCCGTCGACGGTGATGTCGAGATGGTCGACCTCATCGAGCGTGGTCAGCGGCACGCCGCAGCGCTCCGCGTCCGCGCGGGTCTGCTCCGAGGTCGGCACGCCGATCACCTTGAGCCCGGCGGCGACGCGCTCGCCGAGCAGCTCGACGAAATGCTTGGCGGTCGAGCCGGTGCCGAGCCCGAGCTGCATGCCGTCCCGCACCTCTTCGAGCGCGCGCGCCGCAGCCTGCCGCTTCAACTGGTCCATATTCACGTTTGCGCCCGCCTCTGAAGTCTCGAACCTGCCGGCCGATCCCGGCCCGCTTTCGGCGGCCTATGTAGCCTCGTTTTCCTCGCGGGAACAGGCCTATAAGGTGAACTTATGGGCCCGCCCCTTGCGTGGACACGATCGGGCCGGTAGCGCTTGGATCATGACCTCCGCTCACACCATCGTCTTCGATCTCGACGGCACGCTTGTGGATACGGCGCCCGACCTGATCACCGCGCTGAACTATGTGCTCGACCGCGAAGGGCTGCCGCCCGTGCCAATGGCCTCGGCCCGCAACATGATCGGCGCCGGCGCCCGCAAGCTGATCGAGCGCGGGGTTGAAGCGGAGGGCCGCATCGTCACCCCCGCCGACATGGACCGGATGACCGCGGATTTCATCGACTATTATGCCGATCATATCGCGGTCGAATCCCGCCCCTTCGAGGGGCTCGAGGCCGCGCTCGACCATTTTTCGGAACAGGGCCATCGGCTCGCGGTCTGCACCAACAAGCTGGAATGGCTGTCCAAGCGCCTGCTGGACCAGCTCGGCCTCAGCCGCCGCTTCGCGGCGATCTGCGGCGCGGACACTTTTGGGGTCCAAAAGCCCGATCCGACCATCTTCCGTGAAACCGTGGCGCGCGCGGGCGGAGCGGTCAAAGCCAGCATCATGGTCGGCGATGCCGGAACCGACGTCGGGGTGGCCCGCCGCGCCGGCGTCCCGGTGATCGGGGTCAGCTTCGGCTATACGGACGTGCCGATTGCCGAGCTGAAGCCGGACCGGCTGATCCATCATATGCGCGACCTCCCGGCCGCGGCGTCCAGCCTGATGTCGGCATAGCGCCACCAACCCACTGAAATTGCATTATCATTCTGCTGTACCCGGCGTTAACCACTCGCTAACCATGCGCGGCGCGCCGGTTGCCTGCCTGCAACGACGCTCCTAAGGTCCGCGCGGGTTATGTGGCGGTTCGTCGCAGTTTGAGTGGATGGGTCATGCGTCGTGTCATCGCGGTTGCGTTAGCGGGAACGGGTCTGTTGGGAGCGGCAGGCCTTGGCGGCTGCTCCTCGATGTCCTGGGACATGTTCAAATCCGCCCCGCCACCGCTCCAGGTCAGGCTCGAATCCAATCCTCCAGGCGCGGACGCCACCACCTCGGTAGGTCCGGGCTGCAAGACCCCCTGCTCTGTCTCGGTTCCCGCCCCCGATGCTCCCTTCACGGTCACCTTCGCGCTGCCCAAGTACCAACCGGCGAGCGTCCCGGTGAACGTGATCAAGAATCCCGGGGATTTCACCACACCGGCCTCGGTGACATCAGACCCGAATCCGGTGTTTGCGGAACTCCAGCCGGCCACCCCGCCGAAACCGGTTCGCAAGCCGCACCGGCTCCGGAAGCCCAAACCGGCCGCATCCGCGCCTGTGGCAGCACCCGTCGAGACCGCGCCGGCCGCAGCCTCGCCGTTCCCCGACCCGAATGCAGGCAGGCGCTGATCTACGTATACCACCCGATTGTCCTCGCCGCGTCCGATGCTTAGATTGGATCCCAAGCACCGCTGAAGCCAAGGTGCGCCCGTCGCCGTAAGTGACAAGGCCTTTTCCATGAACGGATCCACCGCGCTGTCGACCCCGATGACCGATCCGTTCGGTCGGACCATCAGCTATCTGCGCGTCTCCGTCACCGACCGCTGCGACCTGCGCTGCTTCTACTGCATGTCGGAAGACATGACGTTCCTGCCCAAGGCGAATCTGTTGACGCTGGAGGAACTCGACCGGCTCTGCTCGGCCTTCATCGCCAAGGGTGTCAGGAAGCTGCGTCTGACCGGCGGCGAGCCGCTGGTCCGGCGCAACGTGATGACGCTGGTGCGCTCGCTGTCGCGCCATCTGTCCAGCGGCGCCCTGAACGAGCTGACGCTCACCACCAACGGTACCCAGCTGGCGAAGCACGCCGCCGAGCTCGCCGATTGCGGTGTTCGCCGCATCAACGTCTCGCTCGACACGCTCGATCCCAGGAAGTTTCGCGAGATCACCCGCTGGGGCGAGATCGACAAGGTGCTGGAAGGCATCGAGGCCGCGCGCGCCGCAGGGCTTGCCGTGAAGATCAACGCGGTGGCGCTTAAGAACCTCAACGAGGACGAGCTTCCCGAACTGATGCGCTGGGCTCACGGAAAAGGCATGGACCTGACCCTGATCGAGGTCATGCCGATGGGCGAGATCGGGTCGGGACGGATCGACCAGTATCTGCCGCTGTCGCTGGTGCGCGCGCGCCTCGCCCAGCAATTCACGCTGGCGGATCTGGCCGAGAGCACGGGCGGGCCGGCGCGCTATGTCAGCGTCGCCGAGACCGGCGGCAAGCTCGGCTTCATCACCCCGATGACGCACAATTTCTGCGAATCCTGCAATCGGGTTCGGATTACCTGCACGGGAACGCTGCACACCTGCCTCGGCCACGAGGATGCGTCGGATTTGCGCAAACCCCTGCGTGCATCCGATGACGACATGCTGCTTGCGGATGCGATCGACCGCGCCATCGGCCTGAAGCCGAAGGGCCACGATTTCATCATCGACCGCCGCCACGACCGTCCCAGCGTCAGCAGGCACATGAGCGTCACCGGCGGCTGATATCCGCGGGTCGCGGCCTTATTCCCCTGAACTATCAACAAACTTCCAATTGACTGGCGGCACGCCCGCTGGTCTGGTGCAGCGGCCTCGTGCCTGCGCGGCGGAATAAGCCACGCGGCCGCTCGGCGCCGTCAAAGACGCCGCGGCACAATCGGGAGGACAGATCATTGCAAGCGCTCTTGAAGCTGAGCCAGGGGATTGACGCGTTCACGCGCTGGACGGGCAAGCGCCTGGCGTGGCTGATCGTGGCCGCCGTCATCATCTCGGCGGTCAACGCGATCATCCGCAAGGTGTTCGACACCTCCTCCAATTCGTGGCTCGAGCTGCAATGGGTGCTGTTCAGCGTCGTGTTCCTGCTGTGCTCGCCATGGACGCTGCTCGACAACGAGCACATCCGCATCGACATCGTGAACAACGCGCTGCCGAAGCCGGTCCGCAACATGATCGACGTGATCGGCCACCTGTTCTTCCTGATTCCGCTGTGCATCGTAATGATCATCACGGGCGTGCCGTTCTTCCAGCGCTCGTTCCACATCAACGAGCAATCCGGCAATGCCGGCGGCCTGCCGCAATGGCCCGCCAAAGCCCTGATCATGATCGGGTTCGCCTTCCTGCTCGTTCAAGCCATCTCCGAGCTGATCAAGCGGATTGCGGTGATGCGCGGAATGATACCGGACCCGCATGAGTCCCAGGTCTCCGCGCTCGAGGCCGAAGTCGAGCATCTCGTCGAAGCGATCGAGCAAAAATAGCCGTTGGCGACGGTTGAGGGGGAACCATGACCGCATTCATCATCGCCAATCTGGCGCCCATCATGTTCGCGTCGCTGGTCGTCATGCTTCTGCTTGGCTACCCGGCGGCCTTCTCGCTCGGCGCCGTCGGCCTGTTCTACGCCGTCGTCGGCATCGAGCTCGGTGAATTCCGCCCCGACTTCCTCCAGGCGCTTCCGGAGCGGGTCTACGGCGTGATGAACAACGACACGCTGCTCGCCATTCCCTTCTTCACCTTCATGGGGCTGGTGCTGGAACGGTCGGGCATGGCCGAGGACCTGCTCGACACCATCGGCCAGCTGTTCGGCACCATCCGCGGCGGTCTTGCCTATGCGGTGATCTTCGTCGGCGCGCTGCTCGCCGCGACGACGGGCGTGGTCGCGGCGTCCGTGATTTCGATGGGCCTGATCTCGCTCCCCATCATGCTGCGCTACGGCTATGACCGCCGCGTGGCAGCCGGCGTCATCGCCGCGTCCGGCACGCTCGCGCAGATCATCCCGCCCTCGCTCGTCCTGATCGTGATGGCCGACCAGCTCGGCAAGTCGGTCGGCGACATGTACGAAGGCGCGTTCATTCCGGGCCTCGTGCTCGCCGGCCTCTACGCCCTCTACGCCTTCCTCGTCAGCATGATCTTCCCGAAGGCGACGCCGGGCCTGCCGAAGGAAGCCATCGGCTTCCGCGAGAACAATGGCGACCGCGGCCTCGTCTCACTCGGCATGCTGTTCCTGGCGAGCTGCGTGTTCGGCTGGTTCATGATGCGCAATTCGACCGTGCATGGCGCCGATTACGTCGTGCTCAGCATGTTCTGCGGCATCATCTTCGCTTTCGCCGTCGCCGTGGTGAACTGGGTCATCGACAAGCTGACCGGCTTCCGCTTCCTGTCGAAGATGGCGCAGCAGACCACCTTCGTCATGGTGCCGCCGCTGTTCCTGATCTTCCTGGTTCTCGGCACGATCTTCATCGGCATCGCGACCCCGACCGAAGGCGGCGCGATGGGTGCTGCCGGCGCCCTCATCCTCGGCGCCGCGAAGCGTCGGCTGAGCTGGGACCTGATCCGGCAGGCCACGGAATCCACCGCCAAGCTGTCGGCCTTCGTCGTCTTCATCCTGGTCGGCGCCCGCGTGTTCTCGCTGACCTTCTACGGCGTCAACGGGCACGTCTGGGTCGAGCACCTGCTCACCTCGCTGCCCGGCGGACAGGTCGGCTTCCTGATCTTCGTCAACGCGTTCGTGTTCGTGCTGGCCTTCTTCCTCGACTTCTTCGAGCTGGCCTTCATCGTGATCCCGCTGCTCGGGCCTGCCGCCGAACACCTCGGTATCGACCTGATCTGGTTCGGCGTCATCCTCGGCGTCAACATGCAGACCTCGTTCATGCATCCACCATTCGGCTTCGCGCTGTTCTATCTACGCTCGGTCGCGCCGAAGGAACGCTACACCGATCGCGTCACCGGCAAGCGAATGGAGCCCGTCACCACCGGGCAGATCTACTGGGGTGCGGTTCCCTTCGTGGTCATCCAGATCATCATGGTCGGTCTGGTGATCGCGTTCCCGTCGATGGTGATGCACTACAAGGGCGTGCAGTCGAACATCGATCCCAACACGATCAAGATCGAGGTGCCGCAGATCGAGCTGCCGCCGCTGGATCTTGGCCCGCCATCGAAGTAGCGGCGGGCGCCCCTCGCCGTCGTGCTCCGCTCAAGCGGCGCATGACGCGCGATGGCGCGCGTGACAAGCACCGGAAACGGAGGCATACCGGGCCATCCCAAGTCCATGGATGGCCGCTCATGCCCCGATTGCACCCTGCTCCCTCAGTCCTCGGCCCCTTGATCGCCTCGCTCTGGCTGACATGCGCCGCAACGATGGTGCGGGCCGAGCCGATCGCCGATGTCCACGCGCTGGCGCAAAAGGAGCAGCAGCCGCTGCTCGACACGCTGCGCGATCTCGTCAACATCGAATCTGGCAGCAAGGACATCGAGGGCCTGAACCAGATCGCCGAGCGCGTTGCCGGCCAGCTCAGGCAACTCGGCGGCACGGTGGAGATCCTGCAGCCCACCGACATCACGCGTCTCGACGACACGCCGGAGAAGATCGGGCCGGCCGTGCACGCCGTGTTCAAGGGCACGGGAACCAGGAAGATCATGCTGATCGCCCATATGGACACGGTGTACCTGAAGGGCATGCTGAAGGACCAGCCGTTCCGCGTCGACGGCGACAAGGCCTACGGGCTCGGTATTGCCGACGACAAGCAGGGCGTCGCGCTCATTCTCCACACCGTGGCCCTGCTGCAGAAGCTGGCTTTCAGGGATTATGGCACGCTCACGGTGCTCACGAACGGCGACGAGGAGATCTCCTCCCCCGGCTGGCGCAGCACCATCACCAAATTCGCTTCGGACCAGGACGCGGTGTTCTCGTTCGAAGGCGGCGGCACCGACGGCACGCTGCGCCTCGCCACCAGCGGCATCGGCTCGGCCTATCTCTCCGTGAAGGGCAAGTCGTCACACGCCGGCGCAAGGCCCGAGGGCGGCGTGAATGCGCTGTACGAGCTCTCGCACCAGGTGCTGCAGATGAAGGACCTGTCGAAACCCGAGCAGGGCCTGAAGCTGAACTGGACGGTCGCTCAATCGGGTACCAACCGCAATGTGATCCCCGCCGAGGCCAGCGCCCAGGCCGACGCGCGTGCGCTCAAGGTGTCCGACTTCGACGAGCTGGAGAAGGCGCTGCGGGACAAGATCAAGAACCGCCTGCTGGCGAATTCCAAGGTCGATTTGAAGTTCGAGGTGCGTCGCCCGCCGCTCGAAGCCAGCGAGGCCTCGCGCCAGGTCGCGGCCCACGGCAAGACGATTTACGGGGAGCTCGGAATGCCCCTCAAGGTCGACGAGAGAGCGACCGGCGGCGGCACCGACGCCGCGTTCGCCGCGCTCAAGGCCAGGGGAGCCGTGGTGGAAGGCATGGGCCTGTCGGGCTTCGGTGCGCACTCCAACGACGCCGAATATGTTCAGATCAACAGCATCGTCCCGCGGCTGTATCTGGCGACGCGCATGATCATGGACCTGTCCACTGGCAAGCTGAAATAGCCTGATACGTGGACATCGCATGCACCTTTCCAATAGTATCGTCCCATTATGAGTGGGGGCGATATGAGATCATTGCTTTTTCTGACCGTTGTCCTTGTCCTTCAATACGCATCGCCCGCCCGCTCGGAGGAATCGGAAGCTGAGCGCCTCGTTCATCGCGAGGGCCGGGCTCTCTTCGACGAAGGGCACGACGCCTACAAAGCCAATGACTTCAAGACGGCGCTCCGGAAATTCCAGCAATCGAGGATCAGATACGCGTCGCTTCGATTGCCCGACGACATCGACAAATGCGACCGGGCCATTCACGCTGCCGCCTGCATGGACCGCATCGATGAAAAGAATCTCAATCAGCTCAAGGAGCTGGTCGGCGAGCCGACGGACAAGCCGCCGAGATCCAACGACCCCTATGTCGGGGCGTGTCTGCCTTTTCCTGATCTGTCAAAACGGGTGAAGGCGAACATTGCGGTGCTCGAGGGTCAGCGGTGAAGTGAGCGAAGCCGCAGCCTGCATGAATTGAGAGATCGACCACCCCGCCACGACCGCCTCCTGGCCTACCTTCTCCGCCGTTCTCCCGTCCTCCTGCCCCCGGGAGAGGATGTCGTGTCAGTGCCTGGCGATGTCCGCGTCGACCTTCACCTCGTCCGCCAGCCGAAACTGCAGCGTGAACTCGGCCCCGCCTTCCGGAAGATTCACCACCGCGATCGTCGCGGCATGGTCGTCCGCCACCGCGCGCACGATGGAAAGCCCCAGGCCCGCGCCGTCGCTGCGCTGGCGGTCGGCACGCCAGAAGCGCTGGAAGATCAGCTCGCGCTCGGCCTCCGCAATGCCCGGGCCGCAATCGCGCACCCGCATCGAGCCGTCCTCGCGTACCTCGACGTCCACCGCCGTATTCGTTGCGGTGAACTTGATGGCGTTTTCGGCGAGGTTGAAGATCGCACGTTGCAGCATCTCCGCATTGCCGTGAATCAGCACCGGCGCGTCGGTGCCCTTGAGGGCGATGTCCTTGTGCTTGGCGATCGCGAAAGGGGCGATCGAGGCGACCACCTCGGCGCAGACGGCGCGCAAATCCGCGGTCTCGCCGGGGTCGAGCACGAGGGTATCGAGCTCGGCAATCTCCAGGAGCTGGGCGACGATGCGGCTCATGGCTTCGATGTCGGCATGCAGCGCCTGCCGCGCCGCGCGATCGTCGAGCGTCTCGATCCGCGTGCGCAGGATCGCAAGCGGCGTGCGCAGCTGGTGCGCGGCATCCGCCGTGAACTGCCGCTGCACCCGAAAGCCGCCCTCGAGGCGGTCGAGCGCCTGGTTGACGGCAGTGACCAGCGGCAGGATCTCGCGCGGGATCTGCTCCGTCGGCAGACGGATGTCAGTGCGCGCGGGACCGATGTTGCTGGCCTTCTCGGAGGCCCTCCACAGCGGCGCGATCGCGCGGCGAAAGATGATGATGTCGGTGGCGAGCAGAACCAGGAGGATCGGGATCGTGATCCATCCCACGCGCCGGAAGAAGTTCGAGACGATGTCGTCGATGATGACATCCCGGTGCGCGAGGTCCTCTGCGACCTGGATGCGCACCGTCTTGCCGTCGATGTCGCGGGTAACCGTCGCGCCGGAAATGCTCTCCGACAGGCGCGCCGCGGGAGCCGAGCGCCGGTGCGAGGAAAACAGCAAGCGGCCCTCGGCATCGCGAATATCGTATTGATAGCGGCCATACGCATCCGAATAGAGGCCCCTGAGGCTGTCGGGCAGATTGAACGTCAACTGGCCGTCCGGCTGCACGACGATGCGCTCGGCCAGCACTTCGGCCTGGGCGCGCATGGCATCGCGATGCAGCTGGTCGATCTCCGAATTGAGCAGCCAGAACAGCACGAGCGGCAGGAAGATCGCGACCACCGCGACCGCCAGGATGTGCAGGAACACGATGCGCCAGATCAGCGATTTGAAGGTCGGCGACCTGCCATAGGACCCGGCGTTGGATCCGACCGTGGCCACGCTATTTCTCCACGTCCATGAGATAGCCGACGCCGCGGATGGTATGGATCACGACCTTGGCGCCATGTTCGGCGAGCTGCTTGCGCAACCGCGAGACATAGACCTCGACCGCGTTGGAGGCGACCTCGCCGTCCAGTCCGAAGATGTGGTCCTCGACGTTCTTCTTCGGTACCACCCGCCCCTGCCGGCGCAGCAGGATCTCGAGCACCGAGGTCTCCCGCGCGGAGATGATCCGCGGCTGGTCGTCGACGAAGATCTGGCGGCTCTCGGTGTCGTAGACGAGGTTGGCGAGGCTGAGCGAGCGACCGAGCAGCTGGCCGGGCCGGCGCAGGATCGCCTCCAGCCGCGCCACCAGCTCCTCCATCGCGAACGGCTTCGCGAGATAGTCGTCGGCACCGCTGCGCAGGCCGCTGACGCGATCCTGCAGGCCGCCGCGTGCAGTCAGCACCAGCACGGGAAGCGGCTCCATCTTGAGGCGTAGCTCGCGCAGCACCGACAGTCCGTCGCCGTCGGGCAGTCCGAGGTCGAGGATCATCGCAGCATAGCTGACGCTGCTGACCGCCTCGCGTGCTTCGGCCGCGCTGCCCACGATGTCGCTCTGATAGCCGGCCGCCGCCAGCCCGGCCGCGACGAGCCGCGACAGCTCGGCATTGTCCTCGACGATCAGAAGGCGCATTGCGGTCCTGCGGGATAGCCAGATCAGCGCACGGCTCGCGCCGCATTCGCGTTGTCTTCCATCATTCGACCGGTTTCAGCCAGCAAAAAGGCAGGTCTTGCCCGCTTTTTCATATCTTGTCAGATTCGTGTAAGTTTCGCGCGCCGGCCTGTTGATCGGAACACCGGCGCTCGATCAGAAACGAGCTGCCGGCCGCGGCGGCAAACATGCACGCCACCGCGAGGATGCTCATGGGCAGCGAGATCAGGCCATGCTCATGAGCGTTAATGGCGGCGGAACCAAATGTCAGCCAACACCCCGTCGTGATGAAGCTCGCGGCGGCTTGCAGGACCGCGCACCGCGCGACCGGCTCATCATTCAAGAACTTCAGCAGCAGCGGCCCGGCCGTCAATGCAAGCGTGAAGGCCCATGCAAGGATCAGCGTCGGGATGTGAAACAGATCGATCAGACCCGGGGACAAGGCAAGCACCCTTCAGCATCCCGGGTTGGACGTCCTCCGCCGGAATGAGGTTCAAGGGCGATTGCGCCGCAGCAGAGGGGACTTCTTCAGCTCCGCCCCTCGAAATAGGTGCACAGCTGGCTCGTCTCCTTCGGGGCGATCGATTTCCGAAAGAGCCGGCACTTGAAATGACGGTCCTTGCCCTCTCCGTTCTCGACCAGGAACACACATTGATTGCAAACGTCAGTATGATGACGGCGCTCGGCAACATCGAGCCCGACGAGGACGCGGCGAAGCGTATCGCGCAGCCGCGATCGATCGGAGCCTTCGAGTGCCACGATCTGGTCTCGCAGGGCGTTAATCGGATCTTGCTTGAGGAACTTCTCGCCTTCAGCCGTGAGACATAGCGTGATCGAGCGCTTGTCCTCCTGGGAGGGCTTGCGGACCACCAATCCCCTGTCCAGGAGCGCGGCGGTAATCTGAGATGCGCCGCCGCGGGTCGTCCCCAGAAAGCCGGCGAGAGCCGTCGGCGTCCTCGAAAGTCTGTTTGCGAGAGCGAGAAAGCGCAAGGCCATCCATTCTCGATCGCTCAGGCCCGACCGCGTGCCTTCGAACAGCCAACTGCCGGCCGATTGCACGAGGAGTTGTACGATTTCAGTTGCCACGCTCATTGATAGATACCGACCGGAAACGGCTCTTCGACATCTCGATCGAGGATCGGATGTCGCCGCATTCGATGAAGTGCTGAATTTGGTCGGGACTGGTTGAGTCCGGTATATCGTACCGTGAAGTCCGGATGGCGCAGACATGCGCCGAAGGCCGCGACTCCAGCCCGATTGCAGGCTCCCGATAGCCCGCCCCTTCCGCGAAAGGAACACCGCAAAACTACGCATCGTGTTCACGGCAAGGTTACGAGCACCGAGCTTCGGGCGCGCAGGCGACGAATCCTATTTCGGATTATTCGACGATCGTATCCAGCCCCTGTTTTGCCCGACGCGCCAAAGTGCTCTTGCGTTCACTGGGACCGCCGAGGCGCACAAGAAAACGTCCCGGAGCCGTCGCTCCGGGACGCTGCATTTCATCGGGCATGCGCTCAGCTCTGCGAGCGCCGCGCCATGAAGATGTCGTAGCCGACCTCGGCGACCTGGAACCAGGAGTAACCGTCGCCCGTGAACTTGGCGAGGGAGTCGTGCACCTTCTTGAAATTGGCGTTGGTCGTGCCGACTTCGGCGTGCAGCTCCTTGGCGGCCTTGTAGCAGGCATCCATGATCGACGGCGAGAAGGCGTGCAGCTTGGTGCCGCCGGCGATCAGCTTCTTCAGCGCCAGCGGATTGGCGGTGTCGTAGCGCGCCATCATGTAGTTGTTGGCGTAGTGCCCGGCCTGCTCCAGCACGCTCTGGTAATACTTCGGCAGCGCGTTCCACTTGTCGAGGTTGACGAAGGCCAGCAGCATCGGCCCGCCTTCCCACCAGCCGGGATAGTAGTAGTGCGGCGCGATCTTGTAGAAGCCAAGCTTCTCGTCGTCATAGGGGCCGACCCACTCGGCGGCATCGATCGTGCCCTTCTCCAGTGCTGGATAGATGTCGCCCCCGGCGAGCTGCTGCGGCACCACGCCGAGCCTCTGCAGCACGCGGCCGGCGAAACCGCCGACGCGGAATTTCATGCCCTTGAGATCGTCGGGCGTGTTGACCTCTTTCCTGAACCAGCCGCCCATCTGGCAGCCGGTGTTGCCCGCGAGCAGCGAGACGACGTTGTAGCTCTTGTAGAACTCGTTGAGCACGTCGCGCCCGCCACCCTGCATGTACCAGGCCTGGTTGATGCGCATGTTGGGGCCGAACGGCACGGCCGAGCCGAAGGTGAAGGTCGGATCCTTGCCGAAATAATAGTAGGAGGCGGTGTGACCGATTTCGCAGGTGCCGTTCTGCACGGCGTCGAGCACCTGAAGGCCCGGCACGATCTCGCCTGCCGCGAAGATCTGGATTTGGAATTTGTTGTCGGTCGCTTCGGCGACCATCTTGCACATCATCTCAGCGCCGCCAAACAGCGTGTCGAGCGATTTCGGCCAGCTCGTCGGCATGCGCCATTTGATTTCCGGCATCGACTGCGCGATCGCGGGAGCCGCGAGCGTGGCGGCGCCGGCCGCGCCGAGCCCCGTGACCTTGATGAAGTCTCGTCTCTTCATGATTTCCTGCCCTGATGTACCAGTGATTGTGAGCCTTCTTGCCGAGGCTTGGAACCAGCATGGCGCAAGCCGTGGCCCAATGCCATCCCGATCGCACTGCGGCAAACAAAAAGCCCGGCCTCCAGGGAGGCCGGGCTTTCCAGTCTTGCGACTTTAGGATGAGGCGATCAGCCGCGCGTGCGCGAGCGGATCATGAAGCTGTCGTAGGTATATTCGGCGACCTGCCACCACAGATATTCGTCGGAGCGATAGGCCTGCATCGCGTCGATCGACTTCTTGAAGTCGGGGTTCTTGGCCGAGATCTCGCCCCAGAGCTCGTTGGTTGCCTTGAGGCAGGCTTCCAGCACCTCGTTGGTAAAGGGACGAAGCTGGGTGCCGCCGGCGACCAGACGCTTCAGCGCCGCCGGATTCTGCATGTCGTAGCGCGCGGCCATCCAGGTGTTGGCGTTGGTCATCGCGTTGGTAAGAATCGCCTGGTAGTTCTTCGGCAGTGCATTCCACTTCTCCAGGTTGGCGAAGGCGTGCACGGTCGGACCGCCTTCCCAGAAGCCCGGGTAATAGTAGTACTTGGCGACCTTGGCGAAGCCGAGCTTCTCGTCATCGTAGGGGCCGACCCACTCGGCGGCGTCGATGGTGCCCTTTTCAAGCGCCGGATAGATGTCGCCGCCGGCGAGCTGCTGCGGCACCACGCCGACCTTCTGAAGCACCTGACCGGCAATGCCGCCGATGCGCATCTTGAGGCCGGAGAGGTCGGCGACGGTCTTGATCTCCTTGCGGAACCAGCCGCCCATCTGGGTGCCGGTGTTGCCGCAGGGGAAGCCGATCACGTTCGACTTCTTGAAGAACTCGTTGGCGAGCTCGTTGCCGCCGCCCTGGAACAGCCACGAATTCTGCTGGCGCGCGTTGAGGCCGAACGGCACCGAGGCGAAGATCGCGAAGGTCGGATCCTTGCCGACATAGTAGTACGAGACGGTGTGGCACATCTCGACAGTGCCGTTGGAGGTCGCATCGAGCGCCTGCAGGGCCGGAACGATTTCACCGCCGGCAAACACCTGGATCTGGAATTTGTTGTCGGTCATCTCGGCGACGTACTTCGCCACCTGCTCGGCGCCGCCATAGATGGTGTCCAGCGACTTCGGGAAACTCGAAGTCAGGCGCCACTTGATCTCGGGCGAGGACTGCGCGATCGCCGGCGAGGCCACCGCGGTCGCCGCCGCGCCTGCCGCCGACACTTTCAGAAAATCACGACGCTTCATCTTCAGGTCTCTCCTTGCTGGGGCGTTTCCCCTAAACTTCTCTTTTGCCGCCGCTCATGCCGGCGACGCGTTTTCTGCCGCGTCGAACCGAAGGGGCTTGACTGCCGTGGGCCTTTAACACGGAAGGCCGGTTTTCGGAACGCGACAATGGCATGACGGGGCTCTACGAAAGTCGCATGTCCCCCGAAAGAACGAGAAGGCGTGCGGCGGGCCCCTGCTCAGGCCCGCGCGACGACGCCCTTGAGCTGGTCCCGGACCTGCCCCGCAATGGCGCGGTAGATCGCCGCATGGGGCCCGTCCGGCTCGCTGTCGACGACGGGATTGCCGGCATCCGAGGTGGCCCGAATCGCCATGTGCAGCGGGATCTCGCCGAGGAACGGCACCTCGAGCTTCTCGGCCTCGTGCCGCGCCCCGCCATGGCCGAAAATGTCCGACCGCGTACCGCAATGCGGGCACTGGAAATAGCTCATGTTCTCGACGATGCCGAGCACGGGCACGTTGACCTTCCTGAACATCGCAAGCCCCCGCCGCGCGTCGATCAGGGACAGGTCCTGGGGGGTCGAGACGATCACGGCGCCCTTCAGCGGCACGTTCTGCGCCAGGGTGAGCTGGGCATCGCCGGTGCCCGGCGGCATGTCGACCACGAGCACGTCGAGCGTGCCCCATTCGACGTCGCGCAGCATCTGCGTCACCGCCGACATCACCATGGGACCGCGCCAGATCATCGCGGTCTCTTCCTCGACCAGGAAGCCGATCGACATGATCGCAAGGCCGAAACGCCGGAGCGGAATCATCTTGCGCTCGTCATTCAGCTCCGGCTTGTCGTGCAGGCCGGTCAGCCGCGGCACCGAAGGGCCGTAGATGTCGGCATCGAGCAGCCCGACCTTGAGGCCGAGATCGCGCAGGCCCAGCGCCAGATTGAGCGCGGTGGTCGACTTGCCGACGCCCCCCTTGCCGGAGGCCACCGCGATCACGGCGGCAACGCCTGGGATCTCCGACTGCCGCGCCATCGGCGATTGGGCGCCGCCCTGTGGCGGCGGCTTGTGGGCGTGGACCGGCTGCACGCCCGGCGTGCCGCGGCTCGGTTGCGGAGGCGGTGGCGGCGCGGAGCCGGGCTTGCGCTCCGCCGTCAGCGCCACCATGACGGTGGTGACGCCGGGAATGGCGCGCACGGCGGCCTCGGCCTCGGCCCGGATGGATTCCCAGGCCCTGGCCTCGGCAGCATCGACATTGATCGAGAAGAACACCTTGCCGTCGGACGCGCTGATGGCGCTCAGGACATCGGCATTGGTGAGCGCGACCCCGCGGGGCGACTTGATCCTGGCGAGGCTGTCGAGAACCTGTTGCTGCGTCACGCTCAAAGCGCATCTCCTGAACGGAGCCTGATCCGGCCCCGGAGGGCCGCGCCAGCGCAAAGCGCTGAGCGGCATTCCGGCGAGGTCATGCTCAAGACTTTAGGATGCCCCATTAGAGCGGAAACGCCCAAAAGGCTACTGCCTGCCGATATCGTCAGCCATCTCGGCGGGCGCAGCCCCCTCCTCCCTGGCGGCCTCGTAATTCAGCTCGATCATGACCCCGTTGGGATCGTGAACGAAAATCTGCCAGAGGTCGCCGCCGGGCACCTGGCGGGAGTCGAACTTCATGCCCTTGGATGCCAGCCGCTGCTTCATACCGTCGAAGCCGCGGCTGACGAACGCGACGTGATGCACGACGCCGGAATCCGGCTTTTGCGGCTCCGCCGTCGCGGAAATATCGACGAGGTGCACCACCGCCTTGCCCTCGCTGTACATCCAGGCGCCGGGAAAGGCGAAATTCGGCCGAGCGCCTTTTTCCAGGCCCAGCACATCCTCGTAGAAACGGACGGTCTCGCCCAGATTCCGGGTCCGGATGTTGAAATGATCGAGGACGCCAACGCTCACACCGCCCATGCTCTCGCTCCCTTTTTCGAAGTCCTTGGGTCCCGCCATCCTAGCACAGGGGGCCGCCAAACGAAGCCGTTGCCCTCCGCCCTTAACGGTTTATGGTGCGCCTCCGGTCCGCCTTCGCAGCGGAACTTCGAGGACGCCGCCCGGCGCCCTCGCCCGGCTAAAACCGTAAAAACTCAAAACTACGGACAAGGTACCACACATGGCTAAAGTCGCTTTCCTCGGTCTCGGCGTGATGGGCTTCCCCATGGCCGGACACCTCGTGAAAAAAGGGGGCCATGAGGTCACCGTCTACAACCGCACCGCGGCCAAGGCGAAGGAATGGGCGGACAAGTTCGGCGGCAAGACCGCGGCGACCCCGAAGGCGGCCGCCGAAGGTCAGGATTTCGTGATGTGCTGCGTCGGCAACGACAACGACCTGCGCGCGGTCACGATCGGCGCCGACGGCGCCTTTGCCGGCATGAAGAAGGGGGCAACCTTCGTCGACCACACCACCGCCTCCGCCGAGGTCGCCCGTGAGCTGGACGCAGCCGCCACCAAGGCGGGCTTCAAGTTCGTCGACGCGCCGGTCTCCGGCGGCCAGGCCGGCGCCGAGAACGGCGTGCTGACGGTGATGTGCGGCGGCACGCAGGATGCGTATTCCGGCGCCGAGCCGATCATCACCGGCGCCTATGCGCGCATGTGCAAGCTGCTCGGGCCCGCCGGTAGCGGCCAGCTGACGAAAATGGTCAACCAGATCTGCATCGCCGGCCTGGTGCAGGGCCTCTCCGAGGGGATCCATTTCGCCAAGAAGAGCGGCCTCGACGTCGCCGCTGTGATCGAGACCATCTCGAAAGGGGCCGCGCAGTCCTGGCAGATGGAAAATCGCTACAAGACCATGAACGACGACAAGTACGATTTCGGCTTCGCGGTCGAATGGATGCGCAAGGACCTCTCGATCGCGATCGCCGAAGCCCGCCGCAATGGCGCCAACCTGCCCGTCACCGCGCTGGTCGACCAGTTCTATTCCGAGGTCGAGAAGATGGGCGGCAAGCGCTGGGATACGTCGAGTCTGCTCGCGCGCCTGCAACGCTGAGGAATGCATCGGGGGCCGCAGCCGGGCAGCTGCGGCCCCCGCGAGTCTCGACCGGCCCCGTATTGAGCCGAAGAACGAATTCCGGGGGGAATTGACTTGCTGAGCGTGATCGCCGCCATCTTCGTCGTTGCGTATGCTGCCATCGCGCTTGAACACCCTCTCGGCGTCAACAAGAGCGCCTCGGCCCTCCTCGGAGCGGGCCTGCTCTGGACCATCTATGCAATGTCCGTCGGCGACGCCTCGCTGGTCAATCACCAGCTCGACGAATCCGTCGCCTCGACCGCGCAGATCGTCTTCTTCCTGATCGGCGCGATGACGATCGTCGAGGTGATCGACGCCCATAACGGCTTCGAAGTCATCACCTCGATCATCCGCACCACGAAGCAGACCACGCTGATGTGGATCATCGGCTTCGTGACGTTCTTCCTGAGCTCGATCCTCGACAACCTGACGACCACCATCGTGATGATCTCGCTGATCCAGAAGCTGATCGGCAACAAGGGCGATCGCCTGCTGTTCGCCTCCATCATCGTGATCGCTGCAAACGCCGGCGGCGCCTGGACCGTGATCGGCGACGTCACGACGACGATGCTCTGGATCGGCGGGCAAATCTCGCCGGTCAACATCATGAAGTCGGTGTTCCTGCCGTCCCTGCTCAATCTCCTGATCCCGCTGCTCATCATCGGCTATTCGCTCAAGGGAAAAGAGATCGTCCCTCCGCTGCAGGGCCGAGAACAGGCCCTCAGGGTGGAAGTGTTCGAGCGCAATCTGATGTTCTATCTCGGCCTCGGCACCCTGGTTGCCGTTCCGGTCTTCAAGGCCGTGACGCATCTTGCGCCGTTCATGGGCATCCTTTTCGGATTGGGCATCCTCTGGCTGGTCGGCGAGATCGTCCACCGCCACAAGGACGAGGATGTGCGCCGTCCCCTCACCCTCGTCCATGCGCTGACGCGCATCGACATGAGCTCCATCGTGTTCTTCGTCGGCATCCTCATGGCCGTGGCGTGCCTGGAGCACGCCCGCGTCCTCGAGTTGCTCGCAAAATGGCTCGACGCCACGGTCGGACGCCTCGACGTCATCGTCATCCTGCTCGGGCTCTTGAGCGCCATCATCGACAATGTGCCGCTCGTCGCCGCCACGATGGGCATGTACAATCTGGTGCAATATCCGCCGGACAGCTTCATCTGGGAGTTCATCGCCTATTGCGCGGGAACCGGCGGCTCGATCCTGATCATCGGCTCGGCCGCGGGCGTCGCCGCCATGGGGCTCGAGAAGATCGAGTTCTTCTGGTACGCCCGCCGCATCGCGGGCCCTGCGCTCGTGGGATATCTGGCGGGGGCGATGGTCTACATCGCGCAGTATGCCGCGCTGCACTGAACGGCGCGGGCGGATCCAAATTAACGCCGGGTTAACGTAATTCTTTAGCTCCTTAAGTCACCTCTTAAGGATTTCTTGCCAGAGATAGACAATGCAGAAGGCCCGCGTCCGGCGTGGGCAGGAATCGTTGTTGCTTGATGAGTAACCCCGCTGAAAAGCCTGAGGTAGTGCAGCTTCCGGCCGAGCCGGTGAGCGCTCCATCGGCGAGCAGCCGAAGGGCTGCGGCGCAGCGGGTGCGCGAGGCGCGGGACAAGTTAACGTCGACCAGCGGAACCCGTCCGGCCTTCGACGCCGAGATGCTGCGCCAATATGCCCAGACCCGGCTGTCGGCTTCCTATGTCGTGATGCTGCTGGTGGTCGCAACCGGCGTGCTGTTCGGTCTGTGGATGCAGCCGATCCCCGCCGCCGCCTGGACCGCCGGCATGCTCTGCCTGCACAGTGCGATGGTCCGCAGCTGCCGGCGCTTCCTGACCGAACCGGCCTCGCCCGCGGCGATGCGCACATGGCGAACGCGCTTCGTAGTGCTCGACCTGCTCTATGGCCTGTGCTGGATGGCGATCCTGATCCATCCCGTGCTCGACATGGTCACGGAAACCCTGATGATGTTCCTGATGCTGCTGGTGATCGCAGTGTCGAGCATGCTGGCCGCGAACTTGCCGATCGCCGCCCTCGCCGCCACCGCGCCGGTCGCGGTTGCGATGGCGCTGAGCTTCGCGATGACCGGCTCGCTGGATAATTACATCCTGGCTGCGCTCGCCCTCGCCGCCGAAGGCTATTTCGTGCTGCTGGCGCATCGCCTGCATTCCTCGACCTTCGCGACGCTCGAGGCGCGGGCCGAGAAGGACGCGCTGATCGGCGAGCTCGAACAGGCCAAGGCGATCTCGGACGAAGCGCGCCACCGCGCCGAGTCCGCCAACGTCGCCAAGTCGCGCTTCCTTGCGCAGATGAGCCACGAGCTGCGTACCCCGCTGAACGCGATCCTCGGCTTCTCCGAGGTGATGAAGAGCGAGATCTTCGGCGCGCACGCGGTGCCGGTCTACAAGGAGTACTCGGCGGACATTCATAATTCCGGCGTCCACCTGCTCAACCTCATCAACGAGATCCTCGACCTCTCGCGGATCGAGGCCGGCCGCTACGAGCTCAACGAGGAAGCCGTGTCGCTGGTCGGCATCGTCGCCGACTGCCACCATCTGATGAAGCTGCGTGCCTCGAGCCGCGGCATCACCATCCACGAAGTATTCGAGCAGGCCATGCCGCGGCTCTGGGCCGACGAGCGCGCGATCCGCCAGGTGGTGCTCAACCTGATTTCCAACTCGATCAAGTTCACCCCGCAGGGCGGCGAGATCTGGCTCAAGGCGGGATGGACCGCTTCCGGTGGACAATATCTCTCGGTGAAGGATACCGGCTCCGGAATCCCCGAGAACGAGATCCCGGTCGTGCTGGCTTCGTTCGGCCAGGGCTCCAACTCGATCAAATCGGCAGAACAGGGGGCCGGCCTCGGGCTGCCCATCGCCAAGAATCTGATCGACCTGCATGGCGGCACGTTCACCCTGAAATCGAAGCTGCGCATCGGCACCGAGGTGATCGTCACGTTCCCGCCGGAACGTGTGATGAGCGCGCTTGCGCCGCTATCGGATGATTCCCCACCGCTCCAGCCGGAGAGTTCCGTACTGCCCGACGAGAAACGCCGGCCGCGCCACAAGCCGATCATGAGCGCCGGCACGGGCTCCTAACCAGATGCTTGCAGACATGCCCGACCATCCCTCACTATGTCCGAATGAACAAAGAAACGCCGTGCGTCGCCGTCTGCATGATCGATCCCAAAACCAAGCTTTGCTTCGGCTGCGGCCGAACCCTGCCCGAGATCGCGCGCTGGCACGCCATGGAAAGCCCGGAACGGCTCGCCGTCATGGCCCTGTTGCCGGCACGCATGACGGAAGCCGGACTTGTGCCGATCGCGGCATCACCGAAACGCACCTGACCGGCCTGCGCGCCGCCGGAGGCGCGCGATGATCCGCTTCCTGCTCGTTCTCGTCATGCTCGCCGGCACGGCAGGTGCAGTCGTCGCCTACGGCGATTCCGATCAGATCGCGCGCGCCAGCCACAAGGTCTCGCACATTTTTCGTGCGCAGACGGCGACGCCCGCACCAGCGGTGCAGATCCCTCGCGGCCAGGGCGGCGAATTTGCGCTTAAGGCGAAGATCAACGGCGTCGCAGCGCCGATGGTGATCGATACCGGCGCGACGTCGGTGGTGCTGACCTGGGAAACCGCAAAGGCGATCGGGCTGCCGCTCGAAATGCTCGAATACGATGTCGACCTCGAAACCGCGGGCGGCCATACCAAGGCAGCCCGCCTGACGCTCGACCGCCTCTCCGTCGGCCACCTCGTCGAAAAATCGGTACCGGCCCTCGTCGTTCAGCGCGGACAGATGAAGACCAATCTGCTCGGCATGAGCTTCCTCGACCGCCTGGAGAGCTGGGGCGTGCGCGCCGACAAGCTGATGCTGACAGGCTATCCCGAGCTCCAGAGCAGCCATCGCCGCTCGCGCACGGCGATCGACTGATCGCAGCCGCGACGCCACGCCCCTGGCCACACCTCGCCTCGGCGTGAACTATTACTTCGACCTGTTCCGCTGAAACAGAGCGACGAAGAGCCGGATGTCGCGGCGCTTCATGGTGCAGCTAGGCAGCCGCCTCGGCCGGCGCGCGTGCGCCGACGCGCGCGATCGCATCGCGCAGCACGTCGAGACCGGCACCCGGCTTCACACCTTGCTCGGCCAGATGGCGGCGGAATGCCCGTGCGCCCGGCACCGCGTGGAATGCCCCGACGAAATGCCGCGTGATGGCATGCAACCGCGTGCCGCGCGCAAGCTGCTGCTCGATATAGGGCATCATCGCCTCGAGCGCGTCCTGCATGGTCGCGTGTGGCGCTGCCTCGCCGAAGATGTCGGAATCGACGGAGAGGAGCCGCCACGGCTCCTGATAGGCGGCACGGCCGAGCATCACGCCGTCGACATGTTCGAGATGCGCCTTGGCCTCGTCGATTCCAGGAATGCCGCCGTTGATGATGACAGGCACATCGGGCATCGCGCGCTTGAGGCGATAGACGCGATCATAGTCGAGCGGCGGGATGTCACGGTTCTCCTTCGGAGACAATCCGTTGAGCCAGGCCTTGCGGGCATGCACGATCAGCGCGTCGCAACCGGAGGCGACCACCGCGCGCGCAAGCGCATCAAGCGCGACTTCGGGATCCTGATCGTCAATGCCGATACGGCACTTCACCGTGACGGGAACGACGACCGCGCGCTTCATGGCCTCGACGCAGCGCGCCACGAGTTCCGGCTCCGCCATGAGGCAGGCGCCAAAGCGGCCGTCCTTGACGCGGTCGGACGGGCAACCGACATTGAGGTTGATCTCGTCGTAGCCGAACCCCTCGCCGATCCGCGCGGCCTGCGCGAGCTCGCGCGGATCCGAGCCGCCAAGCTGAAGCGCCACCGGATGCTCGACCGCATCGAACCCAAGCAGCCGCTCCCGGTCGCCATGAATGACGGCGCCCGTGGTCAGCATCTCCGTATAGAGCAGCGCCCGCCGCGTCAGGTGACGGTGGAACACCCGGCAATGCCGGTCGGTCCAGTCCATCATGGGCGCGACGGAGAATTTGCTATTTAAACCGTTCATTTTACTGAGATATTTCGCACCGTATCGACCCCAAAAGCAATTGGAGCGATCGAGAAATCCGAGTTGACGAGGCTTCCGCTGCCGGCCCCTTCTAGGGCCATACATGCATAAATTGGAAGTGAAAATCACATCTTCGGATTATCAGTGCCGGGTATGCCAGGGAGATACAACTGACATAGTGACGTCTGATGAGCCGCGCCTCGCAACTGCTTTGATCAAACTGCGGCGGCTCCACGCCGGCGGGCCTCATTCGTCGCCGAGCTCCTGCGGATTTGCCGGTGGCATGACAATCGCCATCCGCAGGCCAGCCTTATGCTGCCATGGATAGGATCGTTGCGTCCGGAGGCCGCTTGGCGGGTTGCTACGAGGCCATGGGAAATCTCATTGGCATCCGTCCGAGGGTCGGCTATCGAGCCGGGAAGGACATCCCGGCGATGATGGACAACGTAACAGGAATTGCCTTGAACGTACGACTGAGTTGGACGTCGAAGCGAACCCGGACGGCCTTGCCTTCCGATCGGCAATCATGCAACGCCGCAACACGCCGCGTGGAAAATCGTTTTCATTCCATTCTCCGGCCTTGACGGCGGCGCGGCATGACCATTGCGGGCGCAATCAATTTCACGAACGATATGCCGGATCTGCCGCGCGCGCTGCGGGCGATGGCACTTGGTCCGGCCAGGCCCAGCTGGCATCGCGAGACCGGCACCATGATGGGAGTTTGCGACGACGCGGAGCTTGCTGTCGCCGGACCGATCGTCGCACTGTTTCACGGGCGCCTCGACGAAGTCACCGAGCCGGACGTCCCGCGCGCCGGCCTGTCGGCTGCGAATATCGTCATTCACGCCTACCGACGCTGGGGGCTGGACTTCCCGCTGCGGCTGATCGGCGATTTCGCCTGCGCCGTATGGGACGGCCAAACCAAACGCCTGCTGCTGGCGCGCGACGCACTGGGATTCCAGCCGCTGCATTTCTGGCGTGACGGAAACCAGGTCTTCTTCGCGACCGAGCCCCGGGGCCTCCTGACGCATCCGCAAATCGAGCGGCAAGTCGACGAGCGCTGGATCGCGCGCTGGCTGGCGCTGCTGCCGCAGCACGATGCCTGCACGCTGTATCGCGGGATCAACCGGGTGATCCCGGGGCATGTCGCGCTGTTCGAGGACGGCACCGCGCGACAATTGCGCTACTGGCGGCCGGAAGAATTGCGTCCCATCCGGCTCGCGCGTGACGAGGACTATGCCGAAGCCATCCGCGCGCTGCTGGACCAGGCCATCCGCTGCAGGATTGCCGGCGCCGTCGCCGTCGGCAGCCATTTGAGCGCGGGCCTAGACAGCTCCAGCGTCGCGGCACTCACAGCGCGTCAGCTCGACCAGCGTGGGCTGCGGCTGTCGGCCTTTACGGCCGTTCCCTCGTCAGGCTTCGACGGCAGCGCTGTCCGCGATCGAATCTGGGACGAAGGCCCGCTGGCGGCGCGGGTTGCGGAGGCCTATCCCAATATCGATCACGTGCTGGTGCCCAACGAGGGGCCGGCCCTGTTCGACGTCCTCGATCAGATCGGCGATGCCTCCGGCATCCCCGCCGTGAATACGATGAATCAGATCTGGAGCCATGCGCTCGGCGAGGCAGCAAAGCGCCGCGGCGTCACCGTCATGCTGAGCGGTGGCAAAGGCAACATGACGATCAGTTATGACGGCTTCGGCTACCTCACCCGGCTGGCGCGCGACGGCGAATGGATCACGCTTGGCAGGCATCTGAGGACGCTCCATCGCACCGGGACGTCATGGCTTTCGCTCGGCAACCGGGTGATCGCACCCTTGCTGCCGCCATACATGCGCCGATTCCTGCGCGGGCTGTTTGGCCGGCCGGAACGAGGACTGCGCGAGTACTCGGCGTTACGATCCGATTTCGCCGACCGCGTCGGCGTCCTGGACGAAGCAGAATCCATGGCCGGCAATGTCGGCAATTCCGACCTGGGGCGACAGGACGTGCGACTCGCCGTGCTTGGGCGGACTGACGGCGCGATGGTTTGGCGATCCTACAAGCGCAGATACGGCTTTACACAGTGTGATCCAACCGCCGACCGACGCCTGATTGAATTCTGCCTTGCGATTCCAGCCGAGCAATTTCTGCTTCACGGAGAAAACCGTTCGCTGATCCGCCGCGCAATGCAGGGAATTCTGCCCGACATCGTCAGGCTCGAACGGCGCAAGGGTATGCAAGCCGCCGATTGGTCGCGTCACATGATCGCAGCCCGGCCGGAGATCGAGGCTGAGATCGAAAGACTGGAACGAAGCCCCCTGGCCAAGGCCAGCCTCGATCTGCCGCGCCTTCGCAGTCTGCTCGAAAATTGGCCCGACGGCGGATGGCACCGGGCCGAGGTCGTCTACGATTACCAGCTCGCGCTGGCGCGAGGATTGGCGACGGGCCGCTTCCTTCGCCGCTTCGAGGGCGGTAACGAGTGATCGCCTCTCAGGAAAAATCGATTCCACCACTGTCGGGAATGGCTCCGGGTCCATTTTCCGCAGTGTTCGCGTCAGCGATCGTCAGCCCAGGCTTGTGCCAAACCTTGACCGGCGTGGACGCACTCGAAGCCTGGGCGGCTTCGCTCTTCTGAGTATTTTCCGACTCTCGCACCACAGGTCCCTTCCAGTCCATTCGCGATCACAATTCTATCACGCATTGCGGTCGGCACAACCGATCGTACCGGCGTCAATCGTCTAGCGGGACGGTCACATCGTCCTGTCCGGGTCGGAACATGGCAATGGGCCGAAACAACCCAGCCTGCTCACCGCCAACCACGATCCACCCGCTTGCGAGGCGCAACCAGACATGCGCGTCCAGACCCTGCTCCGATTTGCGGACACCGTAGACCAGATCGGCGGCAATGCCTCGCCGCCCCAACAAGCGCTGCGCGGCAATAGCCTGGTCGAAGCAGACTGAGCGCCACGGCACGCGTTTGGACGCGGCCAGAACAGCCCAACGCACGCGCCTCGACAGCAGGTCCGGATCGTCGACCAGGGCGGAACCCGCAGGACGGGTGAGATCACGCGCGACCCGGTCGAATGGCCGCACCTTCAGGGTGAGAGCGGCGAGCGCAAGTTCGCGCACGGCCTCGGCCAGCAGCGGGAGATCGCGGCGGCGCGCCCAGAGCCTGCAGCGTCGCTCAACTGTCATCGCCCAGCTTCGGCCTGGACACCAGATTCTCGCGACGAACAAGTTCAAGGAAAAATTCGGAACCGAGCCAGCTCGTCAAAGGCCGCAACGGATCACGAAAAGTCAACTCCCGCATCCGGAAAAGCGCCCGGAGTATTTTCGGCGCTGTTGGCTTGCAGGATGGTCATGACCGGCTTGTGCCATTCCAAAACCGGCGTCTCCACAGCGGGTTGCCGTTCTGCCGCACTCTCATGATCCTGCATCGATTCATCCTCGTAAGACCAAGTCTCCTCTACGATATTATCATCACCGGGAAAACAAAAGTTGAAAAGCGAATCCGCGACTCCAGTCATGCGGTCCCCGAAGAAGCCGACTGGAAAACAACCATTCAATCGTCATAGCCGAGGTCCCGCATCATGGGGCCATGATCGCGCAGAATGCGGCTGGCTTGCGCGGCCGTCAGACGCTGACGCCAGCCGCCGGCGGTTCCTGCGCCAAAAAAGCGGTTCGGCGCTTCCGGCGACGACTCGCGAAAGCCTTCGCTGCTTTCTGCGGCCTGCAGCCTGTCGAAACGGCTGGCATCGATGGCCGAGGCCAGCAGATCCGCTGGCGCGGATTGGCCGAAAGCCCGCGCGATGGCCGCAAAGGTCGGCAGTGGATCGGCGAGCAAGTCCTCGTAACGCACGCGCGTCAGATTGAGCCCTGAATCGAGCCAGCTTGCGGTGTGAGCGCTCCAGCTGGAGACGAGCTGCGGCAATTGCGGCCGCAGACCCTGCGTGCTGTTGCCGATCGACAATTCGGGTCGCGCCATCCAGGCAATCGCCTCATCGAGTGTGACCCCGTAATAGGTCGCGAACGACGGTGCGACATCGCGCGGATCCCGGATGATCAGGACCACAGCCCCTACCGCCTCGCGTGGAAACGGTGGCTCGGCAGCTCCAGGCGCCGGCAGCCACGCGTCATGCGTCTTGATCGGGAATGATTTTCCAGGCGGCGGGACCGCCCGGTGGGCAAGCGGTCGCAATCGACGTTGCTCATCGGGCAGCAAATCAGACGTTTCGATTTCAAGCGCGTTGTCGAAAAACGAGCGATCGGAGGCGATCGGCCCCTCCAACGCGTTGATGTCGAGCGGGCCATCACCTCGCATGAGGGCCGTCAACAACGCCCGCACCCAGGTGTTGCCCGATCTCGGATAGGACGCGATCAGGTGCAGCCCGCTCATGACACCGCGTCGTCCTCGATGCTTCGAAGCAACGAATCGAGCTGGGAGAAATCGCTCCGGCGAGTCAGGCGATAGACATCGGCCGCGCTGACGATCTGTCCGATCGCCTTGAAGAGCTCGCCTTCCCGTCCCCAGATTGCGGCGGTGCGCTTCCGATAGATCTGATCGTTCAGCCCTGCCACCGCAGCCATCGGAGACAGCTTCTGGATATCGGCTTGACCGCTGAGAGCGACGTTCTGGGCGCGGAGCAGATGAACTGCTTTCAGCGGTACCGGCGCGGTCTGAAAGTCGGCGGCGCCGGCGAAGCGCAGGTAATATTTGCGCTGGCCGAAGCGGTTCGCCTCCAGGCCATCGGATCCCATGCCCATGGCCTCCAGGGAATCCTGCCACAGTTTGACGCGCGGGAATGCCGGCCATACCACGGGCCCGCCGACGGCGCCGGTATCGATGACGCAGATATCGTCCGACACCAGCGCGTGGCCGCGCCGCGTCAGGGCGGCTGCCAGCGTCGATTTGCCGGCCCCTGACATCCCTGAAATCGCAACCCCCTTGCCGCCGATCCTTATGCACGATGCATGCAGCGGCATCAGGCCGCGGCGATGCACGAGAAGGCCCAGAACGGTGCCGAACAGGAACGTGCGAATGTCAGGGGAATCCGCGGCCATTTGCGGATCGACGACGATCTCGTGCGAACTGCGCAGCCAGTAGCTCGCGACGCCGTCGATGGAAAGGCGGGCCTGCCGCTGCGAAGTGACCTGCAACAGCGGCGAGACATCAAGCGCGCCATCGAGCCTCGCCGGGACGGCGCCGATCCGAATCGTCAGATCCGGCTCCTGCTCGTCTCCGTTCCAAGGCGCCAGTTCGGGAAGCACGAGGTCGGAGCGGACACGCCAGCCGCACAAGAACAGATCGCCGCCCGGTCCGGCCGTCACTCTGCCAGATTCACCCGACATCGATCAGCCGCTGATCGCGCAAGGACGCAAGCAGTTCGAGAACATCGGCCGTGATCTGCTCACGATCGCCGCGGTAATTTGCCGCCATGGCCTGGCAGAGCGCTTCGACGGTCAACGGCCGCGCCAGGCGCCGCCAGATGTCGCTGGCGATCTCGTCCAGCCCGCAATACGTGCCACCCTCGATGCTCATCAGGATGAAGTTGCCGTCAACCTCGGTGGCAAGATGCTTCTGTGCCCGGGATACTGTATCGGTGAGGCTCAACGTGCTGCGCATACGGGATCGCCGACTTTCACGATATCGAAAAAACTGAGGTCCTTTAGCGTCTCCGTGCCGCAGATACAAATCTGCAGTCGAAACCGTCAGTCAGAACCATGCGGACCGGAACCGATCTTCGCGGCCGCTCATTCCGCCCATCGATGGCGATACCAGCAGTTGATGGCAAAGCGGCTGTCCAGAAACGCACCGGACGGGCAGGACACCCGTTGCACCTGATGGGGGACCCATGACGGAAACAGGAGCAGTGTGTCCGGGCCGGGTGGGAGATCGACGAAGCGTCGTTCGCCGTCCGCTGCGGGCGCCATCGCAAACAGCCTCAGATCGCCGCCGCCAAATCCCTTGGGCTGGCGGTGAAAATAATAGACGCCGGTCAAAGCCCGCGCCGAACTGGCATGAGGCTCGTCCGTTGCGGTATCGATGTGCTCCGCAAAGAAGGCGCCGTCGCCATGGGCCACCAGTTCGAGTTCGAGCGGAGCAAGATTGACGGCGGAGAGGCCGAGATCCTGAATGGCCCACGCGACGACGCTGAGGAATCGCGCCTCGAGCTCGGGACGCAGATCGCCCAAGTCCCTCAGCATGCGCGAGACCCGAATGGTTTCGTTCAGCCTGCCCTTGTTGACGCGCGTCGACACGAAATCGCTTTCGCGACGGGCCGCGTAGGCCAGCAACCGTTCGACCAACGCCTCTCCCAGAAACGACTCGACGCGTCTGTAGGGCGGCAGTTGCTCCAGTGCCTTTTGAAGCGGGATCAATGCCGACGGTCCCGGCGGGTTGAGAACTGCCGCACGTCGTGCCGGATCGCCTGTTCGGCCATCGCGGCCTCGCCTGCACTCGTGGTTTTCGTCATTCGCCTTAGCCGGGGCTGAACGCCTGTGCTGTCGCCAATATCCACACATCCGCTTGCGTATCAATCCCGATCTGCCGATAGTCGGCTCGCGCGAGGGCATCAATGTCGAAGAACACCGGACCTAATGGAGGGCCAAACGCCGCCCGGATGCGCGAGCTTCTTCCCGATGGAGACATCCACCGCGAAGAACTCCCGACCTTCGCCAAATCCCTCCCTGCGATCCGCCGAGGACACCCGGTCGCCACGACCGACCAGCCTGGCAACGCGTCCAGCGGCCCATGACCGGCATGCCTACTTTTCTGCGCCTGATGGCGACGGCGCCGCGCGGTCGCCTGATCTTGCTTCTCGTCCTGATGGCTCTCGGCGGCATCAGCGAGGGCGTGGGCTTGATCCTGCTCGTTCCCTTGCTCGATCTGCTCGGATCGGCGCCGGAGACCGGGGCAACGCATGGCCTGAACCGCCTGCTCGCGACATCCGGAATCCCGCTGACGTTGCACGGCGTCCTGACACTCTTCGTCGGTGTCGTGATGGCGCGAAACGGAATTCAGTTTGCGCGCGAACGGCTGGCGACGAGCGTCCAGTTCGAGTTCGTCGACGCCCTGCGCCGCGACTGCCTCGATGCGATACTCCATGCCGACTGGCGCTGGATCGTCGGGCAACGGCAGGCGGATCATGCCAGCCTCCTGCTGACGGAGATCAACCGTGTCGGCCTCGGCCTCAACGCCGGACTGGGTTTGCTGGCCGGATGCGCAATCACGCTGGCCTATCTCTCCACCGCGATCCTGCTCTCGTGGAAGATCAGCGCGCTCGCGATCATCAGCGGCGGTAGCATCTTCCTTCTGCTCGCGCGTCATCGCCGTGCCGCATTGCGCCTCGGCCAGACACTGGGACAAGCCAGCCGTGCGCTGCACGCAGACGTTCAAAACAGTCTCTCCGGCATCAAGCTCGCCAAGATTCTTGGCGCCGAGCACCGCCAGGCCGAGGCCATTCTTTCCACCAGCCGGAACCTGCGGACCTCGCAATTGGCGTTCAGCTCCGATGCGAGCCTGTCGCGGGCGCTGTTCCAGACCGCAGGCGCGGCGCTCGTGGCCGTCTATATCTATGTCGGGCTGACCATCTGGCAGGTGCCCATGGCGGAGATCCTGACGCTGGTTGTCGTCTTCGCGCGCCTGATCCCGATGTTCGGAAACCTTCAGCAGCAATCGCATCTATGGCTGCACGCCCTGCCCGCCTATGCCGAGGTCGAGCGATTGATCGCGGAATGCAAACGGGTCGGACGGCCGAGGGCCGGCCGCGACGATCCGGCGCTCCCGCCGCAGCGGGAGATCCGGCTCGACGGCGTGACCTTGTGCTATGATGGACGCCAAGAAGCCGCGCTCACTGAGGTCTCGCTGCGGTTCGCGGCCCGAACCACGACGGCGATCGTCGGGCCATCAGGGGCGGGCAAGAGCACGCTGGTGGACCTCCTGGCAGGGCTTCTCGGTCCGGACCGTGGCACGGTGTCGGTGGACGGCGTCGAACTGACCCCCGCCCTGCAGCCACGCTGGCGCAGGGCCGTCGGCTATGTTCCGCAGGAACTGTTTCTGTTCAACGACACCATTCGCGCCAATCTACTCTGGGCCCGACCAACCGCGAGCGAGGACGATCTGCGGCACGCGCTGAAACAGGCCGCTGCCGAATTCGTCCTGCAGCTTCCTCGCGGCCTCGATACGATGATCGGCGATGCCGGAGCACGTTTGTCCGGAGGCGAACGCCAGCGGATCGCACTTGCCCGCGCGCTTCTGACGCGACCGGACGTATTGATACTCGACGAGGCCACCAGCGCCCTCGATTTCGACAGCGAGAGGCAGGTCCAGGCGGCTCTCGACGCCCTTCGTGGACGGATGACGATCTTCATCATCGGCCACAGATTGCTCGACCTCGACCGCGCCGACATGGTGGTGATGCTCCGTGGCGGTCGCGTCGCTGCCGCCGGACCATGGACCAGTGTCATGCGCTCATCTGTCGCGTCTGTGCCCGACGCCGGATGCGATCCTGGCGGCGGATCGGCACCGGCATCCGTCGATCCTCGGAACCGATAACTTCCCCATGACGGCGCCCTGGGACCCGGCCTGTGGACATCGGCTGGCTTCGTCCCGCTGACGAGCCCTGCATGGCCATTTCCCGGCGGCGAGGGTCGCCGGACAGTTCTCGCTATGCTAGCAACGACAAAATCCACTACGACTAGACGACGTCCACCACTTTTGCCTCGGAATCAGCTGCGCTCATTATGATGCCCCTTGTGACTTTCGTCGTCGGGACGGTGCCCGACATCATCAAGTCGATCGATGTTGCGCGAGAGCTGGCGACGAACGGACTCAGCGTCTCGATCTACGATACGCTTCAGAACAGGTCGGACGAATTCGATCGGCATCGCGATGTCCGAATCATCCGGAGCAGCGTGGTGCGCGCCGAGTGTCGTGACGATCTGGACTGGGTGGCCAGTTGCGCAGCCGAGATCGCCGAGCTGTGCGGCGATCTCGTCGTAGTCCAGGGCGATACTTACAGCGCCCTGGCCGGCGCCCACGGCGCCGTCAGGGCCGGCGCGGCGCTCGCCCACATCGAAGCGGGACTTCGCAGCCATGACCCGCTGAGCCCGTTTCCCGAAGAAATGAACCGCGTGTTCATCGACACGCAGAGCGACCTGCTGTTCTGCGCAACCCGGACCGATCTCGACGACCTCTGTGCGACCGCGAGCGTCGCGGACAAGAAGAGCTTTGTCGTCGGCAACACGGTCTGCGACCCGATCTTCCAGCACCGCGACCAACTGGCTTCGGCCGCGACATGGCCGAACGGCGTTCTCGTCTCATTGCACAGGCGCGAGAACTACCGGCATCGCGAGCTGATCCTGAAATCGCTCGCGAGGCTCATCGCGAGCTTTCCCGAGACTGAATTTCGTCTGCTGAAGCGCGGTCTGCTGGCGGCGAGCGAGGCCGCGGATTTCGGCGCCAACGCCACCATGATCGGCTTGACGGAACATCTGCATTTTCTCGAAATGCTGACCGGGTCCCAGATCGCGATCTGCGATTCCGGTGGAATTCTGGAGGAAGCCGTGACGTTGGGCGTGCCGGTCGTGTGCCTGCGCCGGACGTTGGAGCGTGGTCGGCTGGTCGAGGGTGTCGACTGCATCGATCCGGCCGACGTTGAAGGTCCGCAGTTGCCGCGGCTGATCGAACGTCTGCTGTCCCGGCAGCGCGGCGGTCGCGGTCCGCTGCGCGAGACTTTTGGTGACGGCCAAAGCGCCAAGCGGATCGCGACACTCATTCTCGATCACCTCAACGACAGCGGCGTTCGTGACGCGAAGGGCCGCACCGATCCTGATCGCGACCAGCAGGGGATCCTCGTTCCGTTCGCGCGTTCCAGGACGGCGGAGAGCCCGGGCCTCGTCAAGGACCTTCGGACCGGCCAGCGATCCGGGCGCTTCACTGCGGCCGCCTCGGGAGCCGATGCGTGCGATTCCTGACGCCGGACGGCTGACGCCATGACCCATGATCGACAGCACAAGAACGCTAACGAGGACGTGCTGCTCTCGGAGCTGGGGCGATCCGTGCTCCGTTTCTATCTGGACTTCGCAGCGCTGCTGGTTCCGCTGGCGTTGCTGGCGGCGCTGACGGCGGCGATCTACGTCCACACAAAGCCGGTCTACGAGGCCACCGGCCTGCTCGATGCACCGAAACTGTCGCTCGACGAATGGCGCCATCTCGGCCCACTGCTTCCGGACTCTCGCCTCATCAGCGGGACGTTCGGGCAACTCGGATGGCTCAACGGCGATGGCTCGGAAGCGACGCCGCATGCGGTGGCGGTGCGCAAGCGCTTCGCGTCCCGGACCTTCTGGGAAGGAAGTCTTCAGTACCGCAGCGCGTTGCGGCGCGAGGACGTGCGCGACGCGCCCGGCTCAGATCCGAAAGCGTCCACGACCCTGGGCATCGATGTCGCGTTACGGGCGCCCGGCCGCGAGATCGCGACCGAGCTGATGAACGCGATCGCGCGTCATGTCGGTCAGGCCCTGTCCTGGTCGATGCTCGACACGTTCCTGCGCGATCGAAGGGACGCCACGGTCAGCCGGAAGGCCGAGCTGGAGGTCATGCTGACGAAGCTGAGCTTCGCACTCACGCAGACCGAGACGCGCATCCTGGACATGCGCCAGCTCGTCGATGCATTCCCGGATCTGAGGGACGCCGGCGGCAACACCATCGTCTCGCCCGAGAATGGTGGCGGCCGCTATCTGTCTCCGACGGCTCAACTCGTCGCGCTCAAATCGACGCTGATCGATCAGCGAGGGCAGATCGCGACCGCGCAGCGCGAGCTCGATATCCTTCGGTGGTACGAGCAGTTCTTCGCACATGCGGCTGCGCCGCCTGACGACGTTCGCTCCGGTTCGCGCCTCGCCGACTGGCTCGACGGCAAACGCAAGGCGTTCTTTTCCGCGCCGGCGGGCGCGGCGATCCAGGTCGACCAGGAGATCGCGTTCGCCATCGCCGAAGCGCGCACCCGCGGCGATCGGATCGTCTACGGCGCCGCGCCGATCGTCGACCCCCGGCCGGTCGCGACCCGGTCGCCGCTGCCGGTGGCGGGCGGCGTGTTCGTTGCGGCGATGTTGCTGTTCGGACTGCTCTTGAGCATCTATCGCAGCGCAAGGCAGATCGACGGGCCCTCCCGGACGACGCCTTGGCTGGCCTCGAAGGACCCACTCTTTGCATGGCTGCCGCAGCGACTGCGCGGCGTCCTGTTCCGCTACGAGCGGCGCTACCCACACAAGACACCCTAGCCAAGCCGGATAGCCGGCGTTCAGGCAGACACCCTCTCCGCCAGCAAACGGTTCAAGATGCCCTGCAGCCCGAGCTGGGCGCGCCAGCCGAGCAGCGCGTAGGCCTTGCTGGGGTCGCCCAGTTGGCTGGCACGATCGGAGCGGCGGCGGCGCGTCTCGTCGATCTCGATGCGGATGGTTCGTCCCAGGCAAGTGGCAAGACAGTTCACGAGACGCTCCACCGAGTGCTCCTCGCCCGAGCACAGATTGAAGACGTCGAGTGGCTGGGGCCGTGCATCCGCCAGGATCGCAAGCAGTCCGCCGGCCACCTCGTCGGCATGCAGGTAGTCGCGGCGCGAGTCGAGATTGCCGAGCCTTACGACGTCCACGTCTGGGCGCTCCAGCTGCGCAAGGATATCGGGAAGCAGATGCGCATTCGGATCGTCACGGCCGATCGTGTTGAATATCCGCGCGATGCGGCCGGTGGCGCCGCTGCGCTCGGACCATAGCCGCAGCTGGATTTCGTTGGAGAGTTTGGACAGGGCGTAATTGTCCATCGCCTGCGTCGGTGATGTCTCTTCCTGGAGCGGGCCGTCCGTCCATTGGTAGACCGCGCCGCTGGACGCCAGAACGACGCGCGCGACCCTGGCTTCGGACGCAGCAAGGAGCACCGTTTCCGTCCCCAGGACATTGACGTCGAGGCACCGTCGCCGGTCGATCTCGCAGGTCGGAATATGATGGAGCGCCGCCAGATGCACGATCGCACCCGGTCGAAAATCACCAATCAACGCCTGCATCTCGCGCTCTTCGCGGATATCGCAGCGGTGCGCGATCACGGCGTCGGCCGGCATCGGCAACCCGCTGCTTAGGTCGTCGACGACCGCGACGACATGGCCTTGGCCCGCCAGGCGGGAAACGAGGCGTCGTCCGATCATGCCGGCACCGCCCGTCACGCACACCCTCATGATTGCGCCTCCCACGTGGTCTCGGCAGCGCTTCGCTCGGCACCGGGCTCGGTTGCCGGAGCAGAAAAAACCAAGGCTGCCGCCACCGAGATATGTAGCGCGAACCCGTGGAACGGCAGGTAGAAATCAAATAGCTCAAGGCCCAGTATGACGACGAGCCACGTCAGCGCCCACCGGCGGCCGGTGTTGTCGCGCGTATCGGACAGAGCGGGCAAGCCAAGCGTCATCAAGAGCCCGGTCATGGCGAGGAGCCCCATCAGTCCGGTTTCCGAGAGAATTCCGAGGACAAGATTGTGCGCATGCAGCTCACCACGCAGGAATCGCCCTCCGGTAAAATCCGGCGTCAGGAACTGAAACACCCCGGGACCCAAGCCCCACCAGGGCCGCCCGGTCCAGGCATCAAGGGCGCCCTGCCAGATATATGTCCGGCCAAGCGAGAACATGGTGGCAAAACTTTCGCGAGATGCGCTCGTCAGCTCTTCATAGCGAAGCCAGATCACCGCCGCGACGAGCCCGGCCAGCAGCGCCAGCACGGAAAGGGCGAGCCAGCGCTGGCGGCCCCGTCTCGTGATGGCGAACACCACCGACAGCATGAGAAGCGGCACCACCGGATTGCGCGCCTCGGTCAGCAGCAATGTAGCCGCCGCGCCGGCAATCGCCGCGGTCAGATCCGGCGTACCGATCGCGCCTTCCGCACGCAACTGCGTCGCGATGACGGCGACGACCACCGCGATGGCGCCGAAGGTTGCGGGATGCTCGTAGAGCCCGATGATGCGCGGCATGTATCTGAGTGCATCGGAGCCGTGAAACAGCACGCCGAGCCGCGCGATCCAGTCGATGCCGTATCGATCGCCCAGCCCGACGGCGAGCCCGATCCAGAGCGCGATGATCAGCGCGCGGCCGGCTGCTCCGCGCAGATGGGGATAGAGGAGAAGCAAATTGAGGATGCACCAGAGCATCAAGAGCTGCGTCGCATAGCGAACGGCAAATTTCGCTGCGATCGCGCGGTGATCGGAGAGCGCGGTCGAGATGACGAGGACGCAGAGGCAAGCAACGATCGCGACGAACGGAGCCCGCAGCCGGCTCGCGATGCCGCGCTCCCTGACCAGGAAGAAGACCGTCGATCCCAACGCGACGAGACGAAGCGCGGTTGAGCCGAGCGACAGCCCCTGCCCCTCCTCGAATGCGCGACCGATCACGACGTGCTGCAGGCAGAACAGCAGGTACAGAAGCGCAAGACCGATGGTGGCGGCGGTTTGCCGCACCGTTACGGATGCGACCTTGGGTCTCGTGTCCGGCGCCATGCTCGAGAAGGCCATGTCAGGGCAGCCTGGCCTTGGTCGCCGCCATTCGCTTTTCGAACCATGCGCGTGCCAGCAACGAGGCATAGATCGCATTGGTGCGGAGATAGCGCATTGCCAGCCGTCGCGGCTCCAGCGACAGCCTGAACAGCCATTCCATTCCGATCTTCTGCACCGCGCGCGGCGCGCGTGGGAGTCGACCCGACACGACGTCGAACGTGCCGCCGACGCCCATCGCAACGGGAACGGCGAGGCGCTCCCAATTGTCCCGCAGGAATATCTCCTTCTTCGGCGAGCTGATGCCGATGAAGAGGAATGCCGCGCCCGAGGCGTTGATCGCGTCGACGACGGCGGCCTCTTCGTGTTGCTCGAAATAGCCGCCGCGCACACCCGCAATCAGGAGCGAGGGCCAGCGCTGGCGCAGCCGCTCCGCCGCTGCGTTGACGACCTCCGGCCGCGCGCCGAGGAGGTAGATCGCAAGGCCAAGTCTGGACGCCTGCTCACAGAGGTCCAGCATTAGATCAATCCCGGCATAGCGCTCGCCTTTGACGCCGAGGGCAGCAAGACCGAGCGCGATGCCCTTGCCATCGACGTGGACGAGCTCGGCATCCCGAAGGGCCCAAGACAGATCCGGATCGCGGCGCGCGTCCACAAGCTTGGCGACGTTCAAACCCTCGATCCGCATGCGCGGTTCTCGTCCCCGTCCGGCCGCCGCGGCGCGACGCAGCAGTTCTGCGCTGTCGAGCAGATCGACCGGGCAGCCGAGAAACCAGACTCTCTCGTTCAGCGGGGCATCCGGCCTTTCCGCGACCGCCGGCACGATCCCGGACTGGCAGGGCCGGCGATGCGCTCCGTATAGTTCGAGAATGAGCAACGTCCGGCGCTCCCATGTGAAAGCTTCCCTGGTCCGCTCGGTCACGTCGGGCGGCATGCGCCGCCCCGCGATGTCGTTCACCGTCGCGGCCAATGCTTCGACATCGCCCAATGGATAGAGTCCGTCGGTCCAACCTGCGGTGGCAAGTATCGCCCGATTGGCCGGAATGTCGCTGGCGACGACATTGCAGCCCATCAGCAGCATCTCGATCAGGACCGTCGGGCCGCCTTCGGCCGCGGACGGCAGCAGGAAACAGTTCGCACCCGCCGCCATCGCGGCGACCTCCGCGTCGGGCGCAAAGCCGTGGAACCGAACACGCGGCGCGACGCCCGCATGCGCCGCCAGCTTTTGGAGGCGATCGCGATCCGGCCCCCGGCCGACGATATGCAGCACCGCCTGCGTCAGGCCCTCCCGGGACAGCGCCAGGATGGCATCGTCGAGACGCTTCACCCGATCGAGCCGCCCGACATACAGCAGGGATGGATCGCCTTCCAGGCGCCGCGGCGGCGCCGCCCGCGACAAGATCGCCGTGTCCAGCACGCAGTTCGGCAGAATAACCGGCGAACTTGCAGCCAGCCCACGGCTCCGTAACTCGTCGGTCCAGAACCGCGCGAGCAGAACCACGGCGTGGCTTCCGGCAAGCAGGCGGCGTTCGACGGTGCGGTCCCATAACCATTTTGCGGCCCGCTTCAGCGCAGCGTCGTCATCGTAGTAGCAATGCGGCGTGTAAACGAGGCGCTTGCCGCGCACCCGCGCCATCGCCGCCGCAACTCCCGCGATCGGATTACGGGAGCCGTGAACATGGACGATGTCGGCCCAGCCCACATGATGCCAGAGGCCGCCAAACGCATCGGCCTTCACCTCATAGCCCGGCTCTGTCTCGGCAAGGAATGCCCCCGGCGCAACAATGCGAACGTCGAACCCAAGCCTGGCGGCGGTGGTGGCCAGGCCGTGAATGTGCCGCGCCACGCCGCCTCCGCCTTGATGCGGAGCGAAATCGCGATGGACGTGCAGCAGCCGGAGACCTCTCATGCCCCGGCCTCGGCAACTGCATCCGGGCGCTCCTGGGCGCGCGACAGCAGGCGCATGGCGCCGCCGGTCAGCAACCAGAGCGAAGCCGACCCGGACACTGACAACATATGATCGGACGTCACCAGCGTCGTCGCGAGCCCGATCATCAGCCAGAAAATCGCCAAGGCGAAGTGCGCCTGGTGCTCGCGATCGGCGAACCAGAGGCGCCTCAGACAGACGGCATAGAAGATCAGCAAGGCAAGCGCGGCCAACACTCCGCTCTGGTAAGCGATCGAGAACACCGCGCCTTCACCGCCTCCGACATTGGTGATTGAAGCCTGTGCGGCAATCGGCCCCTGCCTGCCGATGCCGTAGCCCACCACGGGGATCTGAAAAAGGCCGTCGATATTGCGCCGGAGCGCAGCCCAGTGTCCCGGGCTCGATCCATCCGTCTGATTGATCGTTGCGTCCACGACGTCTCGTGTCGCAAGGCCGATGACCAGCACCACGGCCGCAGCCACGGTCAACCTCGCCAGCGGATGGCGCCTCAAGGCGCGACTCGTCATGAGATAACCGGTAAGAGCAATCGTTCCGGCGAGCATCGCGCCGCGGGTGCCGGACATCCAGACGCCGGCGCACAGTCCGAGCAGGATCAAGAGGAAGATCGCGACATGCGTCGCAGTGAGCCGCGCTGGCCCCGCCGCGACGAGCAAAACTGCGGCAACTGCCAATACCATGCCTTGCGCCAGCGGCGCCGCGAGAAGCCCGGCGGCCCGGCGCGTCTGATCGAGATCGATGAAGAAATTATAGGGTAGGCCGGTATCCGGTTCGGCTCCATAGATCATCCCCTTCACCTCGGCCATGTAGGAGGGAAACTGGATCGTCCGCGTCCAGAACTCGGTGTGATGGATGTCCCATGCGCCGAAAGTGGCGCTGAGGCAGGCAATGATCACGAGACAAGCGACCAGGGCCCGGATGTCCGCGGCATCGCGGACGCAGTAATATCCGACGAGAAAGAACAGCATCGGGATCAGAAGCGTGCCGAACGATCCGACCAGGACACCGAGCGGAACTCCGCTCTTTGCGCTCGTCGCCAGTGAAAGGGAAATCAGCAGGCCATAGAGCAGAAACGGCAGCAGCAGCGAGCGCGAGATCCGCACTGTCGCCAGGCACAGGCATGCGGCGAGAACCACGGTCATGTCGCGGACCACGCGGGCCCACCCCACCTCCGGCAACGCTCCCCCCTGATAGGCCCACGCCGCGGCAAAATCCCCAAGATGAATCCACACCACAAGAACCAGAAGGTAAGCTCGTCTAACGCTCACGCCGTGACCTCCGGCAACCAGTCGTCGCCGTCAGCGAAGGTGCGGTCAAGCCAGGCTTGCTGGGTCTTCATCAGCGAGGCGCGCTCGGCCGGATCGGCGAGCAGTCGCTCGATCAGGTCGCAGAGTTGATCCGGATTGTCGGCCACGACAGCGGGACGGCCCACCAACAAAGATGCATGTGAGGCAGTGACGGGCCAGTTCATCCCGATCACGAGATGCCCCTGCTGAGCCCCCTTGATGAGCGCGGTCGAACAGAAGCCCACCAAAATCGACGACGGCCCCGTGTCGGCGCCGAACTCGCGATGCGGTGGCAATCGGCACAGACCGGCGAGCCGCGTCTTCGCAAAGGGATGCCCGAGCTTGACCTCCTCCGGATGCAGCAGAATTGCAAAATGGCCGTGTCCGGACATACGGTCCGCCAGACGTTCGGCCAGTTCGAGGAAATCGCGCGCCAGCGAGCGGCCGAAAACAGGCGTATGGGTCTGCGACACCAGCGCAACCGCGGCGGACATCGTCGCGCCCGATCGCATGGCCGGCGACGGGAACGGACCAAATCTGATCGCTTCGGGCGAGGTGCCCTGAGACACATAGGCCGCGCGGCTGCGGTCGCCCCACACGACCTGGCGCGGGGCACGCGTCGGAAAGAACTCGTCCGTCGGCAGCCCGTGCTGGATGCAGACGCCCCGCCACCGGCCCATCCCCGCCGTCAGTGCGGCAACGCAGAACAGCTCGAAGTCGTTGTGCAGAACCAGCACGCCGCCTGATCTGCCGGACAAGGCCCGCGACCAGGCACCCTGCCAGAGCCGCAGCCGGAACAGGCAGCAGCGGACCGCGAAGGCGCGCTGGTCGGGACGGGCGAAGGAGATCCAGAACGCCTGACAGGCATGGAGCCACGCGCGCGGCGCGGGGCGCAGCGGGCCGGAAGCGCCCGCCACGGCAGCGCGAAGCCGTGGATGGACCATTTTGCGATAGTCGATCCCGCGCCGGTCGAGATCGTCCATGAAGGGCTGCAGCGCGTCGAGGCCGCTGGACCCACCCCGGCTGGCGATCACGACAACCGGCGAGGACACCGACGCCCGCGCCTCGAGACCCAGGCACAGGAAGGCATCGCGGAGAGCGGCCAGGGCCGCCCGCACGGCCGGCCAGAGCGGTGACGGCCGCGCGCACGTGAAGAAGATCTCGTGGCGGGCGCCCAAGGCTTCCTCACCATAGCGATCCCGAAGCTCAGCGACGAAATCGGCAAAGCGCATCGTTCAGATCCAGCCGACCCGACGCAGCTCCCGCCACTGCCGAAAGCGCTGCAGCTCTCCGACCGCCCCCGGACCGAACATCGCCAGTGCGAGATGCTTTGCGGCGCGTCGCCCGTGCCTCGCCAGCGATGCCTGCCAATCGACCGCATCGAGCCGCGCGTCGACCGCCGCAACCTCCTCCGGCTTCGCGGCAAGCGCCGGCGGAGCAACGGCGGCAGTCGACGGCTTTTCAATTTCGAGCCAGATGTTCTCCGCAAGGATCCCGCCATTGGGATGTGGACCGACATGCGCGATCCGAAAGCCCGCCGCGCAGGCCAGCCGTGACAATGTCGAGACCGTGAAATAGCTGAGATGGGCGGGATGGAAGTAGCTCGCGGAGAGCGATCCCTGCATGAGGTCGGGCACTTCGACGAAAGCCCGTCCTCCGACTTTCAGCGCGGCGTAGACGTGCCTGAGGGACGCAAGCGGATCGGCCAGATGCTCCAGCACGTGGAACGCGACGACGACATCGATGCTATCAGGCGACGCGGCCTCGATGCCGGACACGAATTCCACGTTCGCGCTGTCGAGGAGCCGCAGCCGGTTGGCGACATCGGGTTCGACCGCGGAAAGCCGGACGCCCTGCAACGTCGCGGCGGCCCCGAGGAAGGCACCGAAGCCCGAACCCACTTCCAGCAGATGAGCCCCGGCGGGCAGATGCGGCGCAATCCTCGCGAGCCGAATTTCGGCCACCGGGCGATCACCGCGCCAGGCGAAGAAGCGTCGTTCGCTGCGCCAGATCGTCTCGGACGGAAACAGCCTTCGATAATGCTCGCGATAGAAGAGGTCGAGACTCTCGGGCGTGAAATCGGGTGCCAGGTAGACGGCGGCGCAGATGCCGCAACGGCGCAGCGTCTGGCCTCCGCCGAGATATGATTCGCGGCAGACGGTTCGCTGCAGGTCGATCGCTCCGCACGACCGGCACCGACCGGTATCCATCGCCAGCGCGAGCCGCACGGGGGAGACCAGGCGAGATGACAAGCGACGGAAGACCTCAGGCATAGATGCTTCGATACCAAAGGGCGACCGACACGGCCAGCCAGAACGTTGTATGCAGATCGCCGAAGGCGGCGTCGCGCCGCAGCCGCGCGATGTCGAGATAGGCACCGATGCTCTCCGGGACCTCATCGAGCATCTCGCGTAGCGGCATGCGGGACACCAGGAACTGCTCGGCATGGCCAAAGCCCCTGGTCTTGGGCTGCCACGCCACGCGCTCGGGAAGGTCGCGCGCAAAGGCCTGCCTCAACAAGACTTTGCCGTGCGTGTCATCCATCAGCCGCTGAACCGGTGTCAGCAGCGCGCGCTCGACGAGGCGATAGTCGAGAAAGGGCGAGCGCACTTCCACGCCGAACCGCATGGAATTCCGGTCGGTCATGCGAAGAATATGGGGAAGACTGGTCGTCAACACATCGCGGCGAAGCCTCTCACGGACGCCCGAGCGCATATCGTCCTGGAGCGCGGCGAGCCGTCTCCGTGACGCGGCCCATAGTGCATCCGAAATCAGACCGACGCTCGGGCGACGCCGGCGCAAGAGCTTCGCCAGCACGGGCAGAGGCAGATCCCAGGCCAGTCTGTTGGCAACGCGCGAGGGTCCGACGCCGCTGCGAGCCAGCAGGCGCAGCGCCGACGGCAATCGCCCCGCCCGCAGCGCCTCGCGAATGGCTAGCGCCTGATAGCGCGATGGATAGCCACCGAACGTCTCGTCCGATCCTTCGCCTGATATCACGACCTTGTATCCCGCTTCGCGCACCGCGCGATATGTGCGGTAGCTGGCAAGGATCGATGGTGTATTGAACGGCTCCTCCTGGACCCGGACGAGATCGTCGAGCTCATCCGCCTCCGGAAGCGCCCGCGCCTTATGGACATGATGGCGGCCTGCCGCGCCCAGCTCGCGCATCAAATCGATCGCTGAAGCCGTCTCATCGAAGCGCGCGGACTCTTCGTCCGCATAGCCATAGGTGAATGCGCCCGCGAATGCGACGCGTGGCCCGCCATCACAGGCGAGCCCGGTCGCCGTCAGAATCGAGCTGTCGAGTCCGCCCGAGAGCAGCGAAACGGTCGGAACGTCGGAGCGCAGCCGCAACGCGGTCGCGTCACGAACCAGCTCACGCACATCCTTAGCCTCGAGCGTCTGCGCCGCGCCTGCACCAGGCCAGCGATGATATGGCCAGGTCGTGGTCGTGCCATCCTGCGCGATGCGCCACACCTGTCCCGGCGTCACCGCATCGATGTCCCGGAAGAACGTCTGCGACGCATGCTCCGACTGGCCGAGCGTCATGAAATCGAAGATGGCGTCCGGATTCGGCTCGGGATAGCTGCGTCGCATCGCTGCGATCGCCCGGATCTCGCTCGCCAGCATCAAGCCGTCTCGGGTCCGGTGGATATAGAGCGGCTTCACGCCAAGCCTGTCTCGACAGGCGATCAAGTCGCCGGAGGCGCGCTCCCAGATCGCAAGCGCCCACATGCCATTGCAACGCGCGAACAGCTCGCGGCCCCAGACGCGCCACCCAGCGAGAAGGACTTCCGTATCGCCGTTGCCATGGAAGCAATGGCCCTTCGCCTCCAATTGCTCGCGCAGCTCGAGGAAATTGTAGATCTCGCCATTGAAGACGACGACGTTGCCGGTCTCGGAGCAGGTCATGGGCTGCGCCGCCGCCGGACTGAGGTCGAGGATCGACAGCCGGCGATGTCCGAAGACCGTCACGGCATCTCTATCACAGGCGTGCAGACCTTCGCCATCCGGGCCGCGATGCGCGATCGCATCCAGACCACGCCGGGCAACGATCATCGCCGCGTCACCATGGTGGCCGCGGACTGCGATCAACCCGCACATCGGTTCCTCCGCACGGCAGGGACCGGATGCTTCCGCGCGCAGTCTCGCGTCACGGCAAGGGCTCCACGGCGATCGCCGGCTGGCGACGAAGCAGCGGTCGATCAAAGGCCATGGCAATCACGACACCGACGAGCAGCAATACGCTGCCGAGCCATGCCAGCTGATTCATGACACCAAGTGCGGCAGATACCAGTGAACCGCAAAGGGCCCAACCCGCCGCTTCCGGCTTGATCCCGCAGCTTCGCAAGCAAGCCGCGGCTATCCCGGCCGCGGCGATCACGCGCGCCCAGAGCACACCATCGGCGGATGATTGAATAGCTCCCAGCAGCTGCAACGCGGTGCTGATGGCAATACCGGTGAGGATGATCCTCGTCAATTGCCCCTCGAGGTGCCGCCCGATCAGCTCCGTCGCCAGCACACTGCCTATGAATGAAATGCATCCGGCCATCAGCGAGGGCAGCAGCAGGTTCGGATGAAATGCGACGCCGCCATCGCTACGGGCCATCATGGCAAGCCACAGCATCTGAAGCGCAACGGCGACGCCAATCGATATCAGCGCCAGCAGACGACACGACCACGCGAGGCCCTCTCGTGTGCCCAAATGCGGCAACAGCAGCCTGTTGATCTGCATGAGGACGCCGGAGGCGCCGTTGATGGCATGGCCGAGCAGCAGCATCGCGGGGAGGAAATCCGGCGCGAGCCTCGCGACGAGGAAGGGTGTCAGGCGATCATGCAGGGCGCCGGCCACGCCCATCACCGACAACCTCAGAGCGGCGGCAAACATCGCACTGCCGGCACCGAAGGCGGGAAGCAGCAGCCGTGCCCGCCCGCCGAGGCACAGCGCCACGACGGGCTGGACCAGAAAGCCGGCACTGACGATCAGGCCTGCGCGGACCGCAGAGCCATCGGCACCGCCGACGACCCACCAGACAACAAGCGCGGCCGGCCAAGGCATCTGCTGTACGATCAGTGACGGAATGCGCCGCCCTTGCGCCAGCAGAGCGGACGCGAGGCTGGCGAGGCCGATGAGGCCCGCCGGAACGGTCGCGGCGAGATAGTCGAACCCCTCGCCGCTCCACCCATATAGCATGCTCCGGCCGGCGAGAGTGAGCGCATAGAGCGCAACCGTCACCATGAGCCTGTGACCGAGCGCGAGCCGCCATTGCCGGTCCCAGCCCGCCGAGCTGGGTCGCTCGCGCAGAAACAACGTGCTGTAGCCGAGATCACCGACGAAGCTGACAAGCAGGAACACCAGATGCGAGAGCCCGATCCGGCCGTAGCCCTCCGCTCCAAAATGCCGCAGCAGAAGCAGTTGGAACAATAAATTGCAGCACTGGCCTACCGCATAGATCGCGGCGCAAGCGGCAAACTCGCCCGCGCCCCGCAACTGCGGCAGGAAAGCCGGCCGCGGCCCGGCAGGACCTGGGCGTTCCGCCAGCGATCTCGCCGGGAAATCTGACTTGGACGCATGCATCGATTTTCCAGCTTTATCATCGAACCTTTGAACAGACGCATCAAGAAAAAACTTCGGCGGTCGCAGCAATGCACACGGCCCGCGGACAGGGTTTCGCGGACAGTCTGCTTTGCTTGTGCCGCGTCCGGCCTTGCCCTATGAACTGGCCTTGCGCAAGCGCACTTTCCCGCATGCGGCTTCGCGGAAACACAGAAAGTGCCTGCTTGCGACCTTCTGTGGCAGGTTTTTTCGATTTGCGGCTCGTGATGTGGCGTTGATGACCTGTAGATTGCAAAGGCCGGTCGTCGCCGGGAAGGCCGCCGCGGCGGACGCATCCTGCCGCAAAGGCCGAGGGCCGCGGATTCGCGCCACGGTGCCGGTTCCTCGAGCCTCCGCGGCATGGCCCTCGTGACGATCCCGTCGTCCCAACGCGTAGCATTCGATCTGGTGCTGTCTTGCGCACGCGCGCCAAATCGCCCGACGACCGCGCAAGCGGTCGACCAGGCAGCGCGCCGTGTCGAGGACTGGGATCACGTGCTGCGCGTGATCCGTCGTCACCGCATCGCCGGCCTAGCGCACCAGGCCCTGGCTGCGAGCGCGGCACCAATCCCCGATGCCGTGCGCGAGACTCTCGCCCGCCGGGCCAGCGCGATCGCCCGGGCCGGCCTGATGCTGGCGAATGAATCGATCAAGCTGGACGCGGCGTTCCGCACCGCCGGCATCGAGGTCGGCTTTCTCAAGGGACCGGTGCTCTCGATGCAGCTGTATGGCGACATCGGAAGACGCCACAGCCGAGACCTCGATTTGTTCGTCGATCCCGCAGACCTCACCGCGGCGATCGGCGTCTTGCAACGCCTCGATTACCACGCGGCCGGCGGCATGGCCGTGGACGACGTCGGCGACTGGGTTCAGCGGCTCAACCAGTGGGACTTCCGGCACAATGAGAACGGAACGCTGATCGAACTCCATTGGCGGCTTTGCCCCAATGCCGAACTGGCCGGCCCGCTCGCCGCCGCGCTCGTGTGGAGCGCGGCCGACATCGGCAGCGGACGAACTGTTCGCACGCTGAGCGGCGAATTGCTGGCCGCCTATCTTTGCCTGCACGGCGGGCTCCACGCCTGGAGCCGCCTGAAATGGCTGGCGGACATCGACGTCCTGATGAGCGCCGACCCGGGCGCGCCGCAGCGCCTGCTCGCCCTGGCAGACCGGGTCGGTCTGCAGCGACCGGTCGGACAGGCGCTCTGGCTGGCGTCGGAGTTGCTGGACATGCCACTCGACGCATCCACGCGCGACGCGCTCGCTAGCGACCGTACGGTGCGGAATCTCGGCGAGGTTGCGCTCGATACGATCATGACCGGAGATGGCACCACCGAACTGGAAGAGACCGCACTGGGAACGACGCGCGTGCGGCTGTCCCATTTCGCGCTCGGCCGCGGCTGGCGCCATTGGCGGACGCAGGCCCTCCTCGCACTCGCGAGCGGCGAAGATCTCAAGCTGATCCGGCTGCCGAAATACCTGGCCTTCGCCTATGCCGTGTTGCGCCCCGTGTCCTGGGCCATCCGCAAGGCTGCGGCGCTCAAGGTCGGAGGCGCACGGCCGGCCGCACGCCAGGACGAGCGAGCTGTCAGGTGAAGGTCATTCTCTCTGTCGATGCGATCAGGCAACCACTGACCGGCGTCGGTCGCTACACACTTGAGCTTGCCCGCCATCTCGCCGCCATTCCCGAACTCGAGCTCACCTTCCTGCAAGGCGACACCCTTCTCGACACGCTTCCCGCAGCGGCATCGGGCCATCCGCTCGTCCCTGTCGTACGAGACCTGCTGTCCGGCTTCAGCCTGCCCACGTCGATCTATCGCCGCTATCAGGGATACCGCCGAGCCCGCACCTTGCGTGGCGAAACCAACGCGCTGCTGCACGGAACCAATTACTATTTGCCTGCTTTTCCCGGACGGAGCATCGTGACGATCCACGACGTCTCCGTGTTCACGAGCCCGGAATATCATCGGCCTGACCGGGTCCGCTACATGCACAAGGAGGTCGCCCTGTCCCTGCAGCGCGCCGAACTCATCGTCACGGTCTCACAGTTTTCGAAGGCCGAGATCACGCGCGTTCTGGGAGTCGATGCCGATCGCATCAGGGTGATCCCGCTCGGCATTGGCGTGGATTTCCATCCCCGTGAACCGGCTGAGGTGGCCAAGGAGCTGACCGCGTTCGCCCTGCAGCCCGACAAGTACTGCCTCTATGTCGGCACCATCGAACCACGCAAGAATTTACGGACGCTGCTGGATGCTTTCGAGCAACTGCCTGCACAGCGACGCTCGCAATGTCCGCTGGTCCTCGCCGGCTATCGCGGCTGGGAGAGCGCGGAACTGCATGCGCGCATTGCAAAGGCCGTGCGTGAGGGATGGTTGACCTATCTCGGCTACGTCCCGGAATCGCAGCTTCCGGCGCTGATCGCCGGCGCACGCCTGTTCGTCTATCCGTCGCTCTATGAGGGCTTCGGCCTGCCACCGATCGAGGCAATGGCTTCCGGCGTTCCCGTCGTCTGCTCGGACGCCGCAGCACTCAAGGAAGCAGTTGGCGACGTCGCACAGACCGCACCCGCGCAAGACGCCGATGCGCTTGCGCGCGCGATTGAACGCGCGCTTGACGACGAAGCCTGGCGTTCCCAGGCGAAAGTGCGCGGCCCGACACGTGCTGCCGGCTTCCGCTGGGACCGGTGTGCGCAAGGGACGTGCGCGATCTATCGGGAACTGGCTGTATGATGGCGGGCCGTCTGCCGTGAAGGTTCTGCACTTCTACAAGACCTGCCTCCCCGACACGGTCGGTGGTGTCCAGCTCTGCATCGACCAGCTCGCGACGGGCCTCGCCCGCCGCGGTGTCGACGTCGACCTGCTGGCGCTGTCGACCAAACCCGGCGAGCTCGCGCCACTGGATCGAAACGGCTACCGCATTCACCGGGTCCGCCAGAGCTTCGAGATCGCCTCCACTGACTTCTCGCTGGCCGCGCCGCGCCGCTTTCTGCATCTGATGCAAGACGCCGACATCCTGCACTTCCATTATCCGTGGCCGTTCATGGACGTGATCCATCTGCTGCTTTCGCAGGGCAAGCCGAGCGTCGTCACTTATCACTCCGACATCATTCGCCAGAAGTACCTGCTCAAGATCTATAGACCGCTCGCCGACCGCTTCCTCCGGCAGGTCGACCGCATCGTCGCAACCTCGCCGGATTATCTGCAGACGAGCGCGGTGCTGAAGCGGCATGCGGACAAGGTCCGCGTGATCCCGATCGGAATCGACCGGCAATCCTATCCTTCTCCCAGGCCGCAGGTCGTGCAAGCGTGGCGGGAGCGGCTTGGTGAGGGCTTCTTCCTCTTCATCGGCGTTCTGCGATACTATAAGGGCCTCGAGTTCCTGATCGAGGCGGCGAAACTGACCGGACTTCCAACCGTGATCGTCGGATCCGGGCCGATGGAGTTTCGCCTCCGGCAGCAAGCTCAAGGCGGATCTCCCATCGTCTTTCTCGGGAGCCTGTCCGAAGAGGACAAGGCGGCCGTCCTGTCGCTCTGCGGCGCGCTTGTGCTTCCCTCTCATCTGCGCGCCGAAGCGTTCGGCGTCGCGCTGCTTGAGGGCGGGTTGCACGCCAAGCCCTTGGTAACGACGGCGATCGGCACCGGCACGAGCTACATCAACCTGGCCGAAATCACCGGCCTCGTCGTGCCACCTGCCGATTCGCAGGCGCTCGCCGCCGCCATGCGCCGCCTCAACGACGATCCGCCCCTTGCGGCCCAGATGGGCCAACGTGCTTTCGAACGTTGCCGCACGCTGTTCGGAGCGGAGGCGATGGCCGACGCCTATATCGATCTTTACCGCGACGTGCTCGCCGAGCGGGCCAAGACATGATTGGCGGCGGGGTCAGCTCCCCTTGATCGCCAGCTTTCCAAGCCGCCAGGCCGTTTTGGGGTAACCGTCGGTGAGCCGCCATGGCCGCATCTGCTTGCGTATCTCCTGCCGCAACCGAACCGCATCGGGAGGCCGGGGAATGCCGGGATCGGCGCCGCCAACGCGTGCGAAAACTCTGAGATTGGTCGGGTGAATGCCGTAGAGCTCCCGTTGCATGGTGTGCACGCGGAAGCCATGCCGCGCCAACAGCGCAGTCAATGTCGCACCGGTGAAATAGCTGCGATGCGACACATGGACATATTGCAGTCCGATCTGCGACCAATCTTCCAGATCGGGAACCTCGATGACGAGCCAGCCATCGCGCGGCAACCAGCCGGCGATCACATCGAGCGTTGCGCCGGGTTGCTCGAGGTGCTCCAGGACGTGAAACATGGTGACCATGAGCGGCTGGAACGGTGCAGCGGCCGGCGATGCGAAATCGCCTGCAAGGATGTGGCCGCGGAGCCCGAGATTGTCTTCGCCATAACGTCGCTGCAGCGGGCCGGGCTCGACGCCCCAATAATTCCGGCTGCCGGCATCGCGGCAGGCTGCCAGGAAGAAGCCGTGACCGGCACCGATATCCACGATGTCGTCGACCGCGCCCGTAACGGTGCGAATGGCATTGACGCGATAGCCCGCCGCGAGGCTCGACTGGCCGAGCACGGGAGCCGAATAGGCGCCCACGCCCATAAGCCGGGGATAGAGATCGGCGTAGAAATGGGTTGCAGTGTCGCCCGCGAGCCCCCGTGCCAGATAGACCGTTCCACACTCCTCGCAAATCGACAGGTCGACGCGCAGGAGATATCGATCGCGGCGCAGCACCTGTAGCGGCTTGCGCGCGTTGCAGACAGGGCAAGGCAGCGGCTCCAGCCGCCTGTCGAGCCGATACAGATCTGGCAAGAGGGAAAAAGCTGGCTGACGCATGAATGTTGCGGGTGGTGGGTCCGCTACCGACCCGAACCCTCTCCTCTAGCCTAATACGGTGTTCATCTCTTATCCGGTCGAACCGGAAAGCGCCACCGCGCCGCTCGCGACAGAGGCAGTCACGGGGCCGACATGCAGCGGGCCAAGTCGTCATCGCGCTTTAGGTTATTGTTTGAGCATGATCCCTTCGCAAGCCGCTTCGTTTGACCCGCAGCCTTACGGTCCAGACGGGTGCGCGGGGGACGTTGCGGACGGGTTCGAGCTCGATGGCGACAGTCCGGACATGCTCCTGGTTGCCGGCGTCAGGAGCGACCGACGTCACATGATGAGCGCGGAGGAGCAGGCCCTGTTCGGCATCGACAAGCTCGGCGCGGTGCGCTCGGCCTTCACGCTCGACTGAGCTGCCCCCAAGCGGCGCTGCGCCAGCGAAGCCGCACGGACGTCCTGGCATCAGGCGGATGGACTATGGCAGATTGTCGCGCAGAAAAATGTCGATGCGGATGCGCTCCTGGTCCGGGCTGATGGGCTCGCCCGAACAATGCGCCAACAGGACACGCGCCGCGGAACGCGCTTCGTGGCCGGCATCCTGGTTGATGATCGCATCGAGCGTGCCGCGGACCAGGAAGCGTCGCGTATGCTGGGTCAGCTCATGGGTGATCCAGACCACCTCGCGGGCGCGGCCGGAGGCTTCGAGCGCATCGGCGATGCCGCGGTTCCCGGCACCGCAACAATAGATGCCGCGGAGATCGGCGTGGCGTGCGAGCAGCGCGGCTGTCAGCTCGCGCGTGCGGTCACTGTCGTCCCGGCCCTCGAGCACCGGGAGCGCGCGCAGTTTCGGATACTCGCTGGAGAGGATCTGATGGAAGCCGTACTGCCGCTCGGTGTGGTCGCGCAGCGACAGCGACCCCGCGATCACCGCGACCGTGCCCTCGCGACCTCCGAGGAAACGTCCCATCAGCGTCGCCGCGGTCCGGCCCGCGGCCGGATTGTCTATGCCGACGTAATGGAGACGGCGCGCGCTCGGCGCGTCCGAGACGAGAGTGACCACGGCGACCCCGCGGGAGGCGAGCTCGTCGATCGCGGCGCGCACCCTGGGATGATCCAGTGCGATGACGGCGACGCCCTGATAGGCCGGCGACAGGGTCTCCAGCGCTCCCGCCAGCACGTCCGGATCGAACACGTCGACATGAAGGATGTCGATGAAGCCGCGCTGGCCGGCGAGCCACTCCGCGGTGCGCTGGACCTGCTCGGTCAAGTTGGTCATGAAACTGTTGCTGCCGCTCGGCAGCACGAAAGCAAGGCGGAAACTCTGTCCCCGCGCGAGCCGCGCGGCCGCCACATCGGCGCGATAGCCGAGTTTCGCCACCGCAGCCTCGACACGGGCGACCGTCTTGGCGCGCACACCGTCGCGCCGGTTGACGACCCGGTCCACGGTCGCGAGCGAAACGCCCGCCGCCCGCGCGACATCCTCGAGCGTGGCGCGAACGACCGGCTGGGCCGCGCCCACTGTCATTCGCGCGCCGCCCACAGCATGCCGCGGGTCATCAGCGTCCGGATCTCGGGCACATCGAGCTCGTAGGCGCGGTGGCCGAGCGAGGAATAAAACACCCTGCCCTCGCCGTAACGCTTCTTCCACACCACGGGCATGACCACGCCCTCGATCCAGGACGCGTGCTCGCCGCTGAAGGTCGTCGTCGCCAACACCTCGTTGGCGGGGTCGACATGCATATAGTATTGCTCGGAACGATGCTCGAAACTCTTCAGACCCTTCATGATGGGGTCATCGGGCTTCGTCAAGTCGACCTTGTAGTCGATGATGTTGCCGGGATGGGCAACCCACTGCCCGCCGCACAGGAACTGGTAGTCGACCGAATCGCGGAACGCATCGCACATTCCGCCGTGGTGGCCGGCGAGCCCAACCCCGCTGCGCACCGCCGCACAGAGATTGAGCGCCTCTGCCTTCTCGATCTTCGACATGGTGTAGATCGGGATGATCAGCGACAGATCGTGGATCGCCGGATCGGCGAACGCCGCCGTCGTGGTCTCGATCCGGACCTCGAAGCCCTCAGCCCTCAACCAGCCGCGGATCATCGACGCACAGAGATCAGGATCGTGACCCGGCCAGCCGCCCCAAACAATCATTGCCTTGCGCATGGTCATGTCCTCAGTCGATCTGTCCGGTTTCGCGTCCGGCCGGCAGCATTGCCGGCCGCTCGACGCGGCTCTCGATTCTGACGCGCCGCCCTTCGTCGGCCGAGGTCTGGAACGCCTCCATCACCTCCAACACATGGAACGCCAGCGCGCCGCTGGCGCGATGCGGCCGGTTCGCCAGGATCGCAGAAGCCATGTCGGCAACACCGATGGAACGGAACTCGCCCTCGACGTGACCGTGCGTGAGCGGCACCGTCTCCCACTCGCCGCCGGTCTTGGCGACCTGCACCTCGCCGCCGAAGCGGTTCGGGTCCGGCACCAGCATGCTGCCCTTGTCGCCATAGATCTCGATCGGCGCGTGCCGGTGCTTCGGCACGTCAAAGCTCATCGTGATCGAGACCACCGCCCCGCTCTCGAATTCGAGGGTGCCCGCGACATGGGTCGAGACTTCGACCGGGATCAGGGAGCCGTTCATCGGCTGGCTGGTGACCAGGCGCTCGGATCGCGGCCGCGCGGTCGAACCCATCACGCTGGCGACCGGTCCAAGCAGCTGCACCAGATCGGTGATGTAATACGGCCCCATGTCGAGCATCGGCCCGCCACCGCGCAGGTAGTAGAAACCGGGTGCCGGATGCCAGCGCTCGTGGCCGGGGCAGCCGAAGAACGCACTGCCCGCGACAGGCATGCCGATCGCACCATCGTCGATCAGCTTGCGCGCGGTCTGATGCCCGCCGCCGAGGAACGTGTCGGGTGCGCAGCCGACGCGCAAATTCTTCTGGCCGGCGAGCTCCATGACCTTGCGCGCCTCGCCAACATTGATGCCGAGCGGTTTCTCGGAATGGACATGTTTTCCGGCGTTCAGCACCGCAAGGCTGACATCAGTGTGAGCCAGCGGCACCGTGAGGTTGACGACGATCTCCACATCATCGCGCTTGAGCAGCTGATCCACCCGCATCGCCGGCAGTCCGAAGGCCGCCCCCTGGCGTTCGGCGACGTCGCTGCGCATGTCCGCGAGCGCCCTGACCTCCATGACCGGGAAACGTTGCGCCGCCTTCAGATAGGCCGTGCTGATGACACCGCAGCCGATGATTCCGACACCCACTTTTCTCATTGTGATCTCCGTAAGGGTCCGCTCATCCCTTGACCGCGCCTGCGGTAAGACCGGCGACGATATGCTTCTGAGCCAGAAGGAAGAGAATGATCGTCGGCAGGATGGTCAGCGTGATGAAAGCCAGGATCAGATGCCATTCGGACGAATACTCGCCCTGATACACCATGATGCCGAGCGGCCAGGGATAGAGCGCATCGGTGTTGAGCATCACCAGCGGCAACAGATAGGCGTTCCAGCTGTTGACGAAGGTGATGGTCCCGACGGTCGCCAGGATCGGCCGCGACAGCGGCAACGTCACGTAGCGGAAGAACTTGATGTAGCTGCAGCCATCCACCAGCGCCGCTTCGAGCAGCTCGTAGGGAATGTCCTTGAAGAAGCGCCGCAGCAGCAGCACGCTCATCGCGAGGCTGAAGGCCACTTGCGGCAGCGCAACGCCAAAATAGGTATCGAGCAGCCCGAGATCGCGCACCTTGATGAAGAGCGGCAGCACCGCGGTCGCGGCAGGAAACAGCAGGCCGAGCGTCAAATAGCTGAGCAGCATCGAGCTGCCGTAGAACCTGACATGAGCGAAGGCGAACGCCGCCATCGAGGCCACGATCAGGGTCAACGTCACCGCCAGCGTCGAGATGACCAGCGAGTTGCGCAACAGCTGCCAGTAGCGCGCGGAGAGCAGGATGTCCGCGTAATTCTGCCACTCCCAGCGCTGCGGCAGGCCGAACGGGTTGACGCGCAACTCCCCGAGCGATTTGAAGCCGCCGAGCACGGTCGCCAGCAGCGGCACGAGCACGAAGACCGCGACGGCCGCGAGGAACAGCGCCTTGAACAGGGCCGCCGGATCGAACGGAGCGCGGGAGGTCCCGGTGCTACTCATCGCGCATGAACCATCGCTTGTAGGTGAAGGCAAAGGTTAGGCAGATCATGAACAGAATGACGCCGATGGCGCTGCCATAGCCGACCCGCATCCGGGAGATGCCGTTGTTGTAGAGGAAGCTCACCATCGTGTTGGAGGAATCCGCAGGTCCTCCGCGCGTCAACGGCATCACCAGGTCGAATAGCTGCAGCGAGCCGATGATGGCGAAGAACACCGAGAGACGGATGGTCGGGTAGAGCAAGGGGACGACGACGTGACGCAGGGTCTGCGTCCGCGTCGCACCGTCGATGCGGGCGGCTTCGACCAGGCTCTTGTCGAGGCTCTGCAGGGCCGCGATGAACAGCATCATGTGGAAGCCGAAATATTTCCAGACGACGACGATCAGCACCGCCAGCATCGCGGTGTCGGTCGAGGCCAGCAGATGCGGCGGCTCGGCGCCGAAGGTGCGCCAGACCGAAGCGACCAGGCCATAATCGCCGTCATAGACGAACGAGAAGATCAGCCCGGTCGCGATCTCGGCCAGGATATAGGGCATGAAGAACAGCATGCGCAGCGCCACCGCACCACGAAAGCGTTCCGCGAGCATCAGCGCCAGGGTGAGCGCGAGCGGCAGCTGGATCGCAAGCGAAACTGCGATGATCAGGCCGTTGTTGCGCAAGGCGAGCCAGAATGCGCGCGTTTCCAGCACGAAACGGTAATTGTCCAGGCCGATCCAGTTGGTCGGCTTGCCGAATCCGTTCCAGTTGAAGGCCGAGTACCAGGCGGCTTCGCCGATCGGCACCACCACGAACAGCGTGAACAACAACAGTGCCGGCGGGAGGAACAGGATCAGCACCGTGAAGCGCCCGTCCCACCGCGGGCCCCGGACCGCGATCGGCGCGAACGATGTCTCCGCGACATCGATCGCCGGCGAGCTCGCGATCCGCCGGGCCACCGTCAATTGCCCTGCTTCCAGGCCGCTTCAATCGCTTTCGCCGCATCCTGCGGGTTCATGCTGCCGCCGGCGATCTCGGCGGTGACGTCGTTGACGACGCGGCCGACCGAGGGCCCAAGGCTCTGGTCATAGAAGTTCTGGTGATAGTTCGACTTCGCCAGATTGGCCGCGATCAGCTTCATGAAGGAATTGTTGAAGCCGGCATCCGCCCCCTGCACCACCGGGATGATGAAATTGCCGGCGGCAAGGCGCGTCTGCACATCCTTGGAGACGAAGTATTTCAGGAAATCGACAGCCTCCTTCGGCGAGCCCTTGGTGATCAGCCAGCCGGTGATGCCGCCGAGCGTATCCGTCGGCGCGCCCTTGCCGCCCGGCACGACCGGGAAGTCGAACCAGCAGATCTTGTCCTCGGAGAGACCGGCCTTGTCGGCGGCGAGCGCGCGCTGCAGATGATAGACCGTGCTGATCGCAAGCGTCATCGCCGCCTTGCCGTCGCCGAAATAGCCGACGGCCTGCGGATTCTTGAAGCCGAGGAAGCCGTTCTGGAACGGCTGGAGATCGACGAGCTGCTTGAACAGCTCGCCCGATTTCTGGAAGGTCTCGCCGGCGAAGCCGCCGTTCTCGCCGCGCAGCGCGGCGTCGAACGCCCCCTTGCCGCCGATGCGCACTGCAAGATGCGTCCAGTAGAAATGCAGCGGCCATTTGTCGGCACCGCCGACCACGATCGGCGTCACGCCGGCCGCCTTCAGCGTCTTCACTGCGGACAGCAGATCGTCCCAGGTCTTGATCGCGGCCGGATCGATCTTCGCCTTGGCCATCAGCTCCCTGTTGCAGAGGAAGCCGACCTGAGACAGCGCTGTCGGCAGGCCGTAGACCTTCCCATTGCTGGTGAAGGCCGCGAGTGCCGCCGGCGTCAGGCTATCGCTATAGCCCTTCACCTGATCGGTGATGTCGTCGAGCACGCCGGCCTCGATCTGCGTCTTCAGGACGCCGCCGGCCCAGCTGTAGATGATGTTCGGCCGATCTTTCGATTGCAGGATGGTCGGCAACTTGGCCTTGTAGGCCTCGTTCTCGAGGAACTGCATCTCGACCTTCACGCCGGGATGCGACGCCTCATAGCTGCGCGCGACCTCCTCCCAGATCTTCACCTGGGCCGGATTGGCCTCGATGTGGAGCCATTTCACAGTGGTGTCGGCAGCGGCCCAATTGGCCCCGAGCAGGCATGCGGCAACGGCGAGTCCCAGCTTCCCGAGCAGCCTCATCACATTCCTCCCAACCGGCTTCTATTCTTTGGCTGCAATCCTGCCTTCAATTTTTGAGGTACGCAACTGAAATTCTGATCTATGACCCTCACGCCGGAAATGACTAAGCTTCGCGACGAAAACGGACGGCGCTTCGCACCGCCCGCAAGCAAGTCGAGAGGTGTCCATGGCTGCCCTTTATTCTGACCTCGCCGGCAAGGTCGTTCTCGTCACCGGTGGCGCATCGGGAATTGGTGCTGCGATCGTGCGGCGCTTCGCGCAGCAGAAGAGCAAGGTCGTGTTCTTCGACATCAAGGCCGACGAAGGCCAGCGCCTTGCACGCGAATTGTCGGATCACGGGTTCGGCGCACATTTCCAGCGCGTCGACCTCACCGACATCGCGGCCCTGCGCGCCGGCATCGCACAGGCGCGAGAGGCGCACGGCGCGATCAACATCCTCGTCAACAATGCCGCGCATGACGAACGGCACCCGACCGAGGAGATGACGCCGGAATATTGGGACGACCGCATCGCGGTGAACCTGAAGCACCAGTTCTTCGCTGCGCAAGCCGTCTTGCCCGACATGAGGGCGGCGAATGCCGGCGCGATCGTCAATTTCGGCTCCGTGTCATGGATCGCCGGACAAGGCGGCATGGCCGCCTACACCGCCAGCAAATCGGGCGTGATCGGCCTCACGCGTTCCCTGGCGCGCGACTACGGCCCCTACAATATCCGCGTGAACGCAATCGCGCCGGGCTGGATCATGACCGAGCGCCAGCTCGAGAAATGGATGACGCCGCAGGGCGAGATCGAGTTGATGCAGAGGCAATGCCTTAAGCGCAAGCTCGTCCCCGACGAGGTCGCGAAGTTCACCGTCTTTCTCGCCTCCGACGAAGCCTCGGCCTGCACGGCCCAACATTACATCGTCGATGGCGGCTGGGTGTGACATGTGATCCTGCGCCTGCTGCACCGCGAAACCACTTGCGCCGCAACATTCAAAAATGAGACTGCCCGTCAAGCCGGACGAGGCGTCCACGCGTGCACCGCATCCGACTTCGGCTAGCTTCCCTGCAAAGCTGCGGCCCGTTCGAGAGCCAGCGGCGTCGCGCCAGTTTTGGCGCGGCAACAATCGACGTCACAGGGAGGAGCACAATGTCGAAATGCAGTATCGGACTGCTCGCGCTGAGCAGCCTGTTTCTTTCAAGCGCCGCGATCGCCCAGGAAAAGATCAAGGTGGGCGTGACCGCGACGCTCGAAGGCACCTACACCGTTCTCGGCGAGGACGGCATGCGCGGCCACCAGACGGCGCTCAACGTGCTCGGCAAGAAGATCGGCGACAAGGAGCTCGAATTCATCGTCGCCTCGACCGACGCGACGCCGGATTCGGCAGTGCGCGCGGTGCGCAAGCTGATCGAGCAGGACAAGGTGCAGATCCTGCTCTCGCCGCTCTCCGGCGACGAGGGCATTGCGGTGAAGAACTTCGCAAAAACCCATCCGGAGCTGACCTTCATCAATGCAGCCTCGGGCGCGCAGGAAACCACCTATGTCGATCCTGCCCCGAACTTCTTCCGCTACAACATGGACGGCGCGCAGTGGCAGGTCGGCCTCGGCAAATACGCCTATGAGGAGAAGAAGTATCGCAAGATCGCAACCGTCGGCGAGGACTATTCGTTCATCTACACCCAGGTGTTCGGCCTCGTGCTCGAATTCTGCGGCGCCGGCGGACAGGTCACCAACCGGCAATGGGTGCCGCTCGGCACCAAGGATTTCGCCTCGGTGATCGCCGCGCTGCCCGACGACGTTGATGCGATCTATCTCGGCCTCGGCGGCGCCGACGCCGTCAACTTCCTCAACCAGTATCAGCAGGCGGGCGGCAAGGCGCATCTGATGGGCGGTTCCATCATGATCGACCAGACCATCCTGTCGTCCAAGGGCAACGCCAAGAACGCCCTGGTCGGCACCATCGCAGCGAGCGGCCAGGCTGACACCTGGGAGGATCCGGGCTGGCAGAAATTCGTGAAGGCCTATCAGGACGCCTTCCCACCCAACAAGCGCTTCCCGAGCCCGTCGCTGCTCGCCACCAACTACTATGATTCAACCATGGCGCTGATCCTCGCCCTGCGCCAGGTCAACGGCGACCTCTCCAACAACCAGGGGAAATTCAGGGAAGCGCTGGCGAAGACCGAGCTCGATGCGCCGAACGGCAAGATCAAGCTCGACTCCAACCGCCAGGCGATCGGAACCAACTTCGTCACCGAGGTCGTCGACGACGGCAAGGGCGCGCTGTTCAGCAAGGTCGTGAAGGTGATCCCGAACGTGAACCAGACCCTCGGATACGATCCCGCGGTGTTCTCGAAGATCGGGCTGCCGAGCCGCACCGTACCGGAATGTAAGAAGTACTGACGCATCGCGGCAGCAAACACGCAACCGGGGAGCGACTTGCTGACGCGGTCGCTCTCCGCTCTTGCAATCTCGTCGGCATTGTTGAACGCTGAGCGAAAAGACAAGAACATTCGGGAGGGGAAGGCATGAGCCGTGCGCTCGCCGTCTTCCACGGCCGGTTCGGTCGGGCGACGGTTTATCAGTTGAACCGCCCTTTCAATATCCACGCCCATCGTGAAGGTCATCTGATCTTCCATGTCGGCGGCATGCCCGCATGCATCGACGTCTCCGAGGGGCACTACGATCTCACCGAGACGTCCGTCGTCGCGGTCAATCCCTGGGAGCCGCACAATTTTCTGCCTGCCGATCTGGACGGCGGCGCGATCTTCTTCGTGCTCTACGTCAATGCCGAATGGTTTGCGCCCGATGCATCGGGCACCCACCGGCTGCGGTTCGGCCGCACCCAGTTCAAGCGCACGCCGGCACTCGACAAGCACATCAGGCGGACCGCCGCGCTCGTGTGCGGCGCCCCCTCGCTCTCCAGCCTCGATTCCGAGCTGCGGAGACTGATCGATATCTGTTACGACGAAAGCTGGCAGCAGGCCGAGATCGCGCGCGATCCACGCGCAAACGGCTCCGTCACCGATTTTCGCGTGCGCAAATGCATCAAGATGATGTCGGAAAGTCCCGGCGCCGAGATCGAGCTCGACACCATCGCACGGGAATCCGGCCTGTCGCGCCCGCACTTCTACCGGCTGTTCCGCGTCCAGACCGGCGTGACGCCGAATCTCTATCTCAACACGCTGATCATGGAACAGGCGCTCGAAGCGCTGGTGGCAAGCGAGACCCCGATCGCCGATATCGGCTTCGATCTCGGCTTCTCCTCGCAGAGCGGTTTCACCCGCTTCTTCGCCGCGAATGTGGGGATGGCCCCGACCGATTATCGTCGCGCGGCCAAGATTTTGCGCGCCTGAGCACCGGCCACGAAAAGATACTCACGATCAAACGTCACCCTCGCAGCCGGGCTAGGATGCGGGCAAAGCGATCCCGATAGAGGGTCGCAGTCGACGGGAGCGTGCGTTCATGGTGAGGCTAGCAGCCGGTGACGGTCGGCCTGCCACCTCCTCCCGCTTGCGGGCAGAGGTGAAGAGCAGGCTACGCATATGAGCCGCTTTGTCGAACGCCATCCGGCCTGGGCGCTGATCGCCATCATTGCCATTGCCGTCGCGCTCTGGCTGATCTTCGCGGTCTGGCCGCCGGGCCTCGAAGAAGCCATCGGCCGCAAGCGCGTCTTCCTCAACGCCGTCTTCAACGGCATCACGCTGGGGGGACTCTATTTCCTCGTCGCCAGCGGCTTCACGCTGATCTTCGGCTTGATGCGCAACGTCAATCTCGCGCACGGCTCGCTCTATCTGTTCGGCGGCTATGTCGGCTATGCCATCAGCACAGCGACCGGCTCCTGGCTCCTCAGCTTCATCGTCGCCTTCGTCCTGACCGCGCTGGTGGGCGTCCTGCTCCAGCTGATCGTGTTCCGCCGGATGGAGGGACAGGACCTCAGGCAGACCATGGTGACGATCGGGCTCTCGATCGTGTTCGCCGACCTCATGCTGTGGGCCTGCGGCGGCGATTTCTACCAGGTCCAGACCCCGAACTGGCTGATCGGCCCCGTGGAGCTGCCGCTGATCACGGCGGTGAAATCCTCGGGCGAGCCGGTCTATCTCAGATATCCCATGGTACGGCTGGTGATCTTCGCGGCCTCCGTGGTCATCGGCGTGGCGATGTGGCTCGCGCTCAACCGCACCCGCATCGGCATGATCATCCGCGCCGGCGTCGACGACCGCGATATCCTCGCCGCGACCGGCGTGCGGATCCAGCTCGTCTTCGTCGGCGTGTTCGCATTCGGCGCTGGACTTGCGGGCATCGCCGGCGTCGTCGGCGGCACCTTCCAGTCGCTGTCGCCCGGCGAGGACATCCGCTTCCTGCTCGCCTCCCTCGTCGTCGTGATCGTGGGCGGGATGGGCTCGATCCCCGGCGCCGCGCTCGGCGCGCTGATCATCGGCCTCGCCGAGCAGCTCGGCTCGGTCTACATCCCGACCTATGCCATCGTCGTGACCTTCCTGATCATGGTGCTGGTGCTGGCGATCCGGCCGCAAGGCCTGCTGGCGAGGCGCTGACATGTCGCTCACGCACGATGCCCGCCTTGCCGTTCGTCCCGCCGCTGTCGCGCAGCGCCCCGTGCGGACATGGCCGGAGATCAACAACCCCGCCGCCTGGATCGTCGCGGCCATCCTCGTGGTGATGCCGCTGGTCGCCAACGGTTTCTTCCTGATCGAGATCTTCGCGACCACGCTGATCCTCGGCATCATGGCACTCAGCCTGATGTTCCTCGCCGGCTATGGCGGCATGGTCAGCCTGATGCAGCTCACCATCGCCGGCTTCTCGGCCTACATGGTCGCCGTGTTCGGCGTCAGCGGCAACGCCAATATCAGCCTGGGCTGGCCATGGTGGCTCGCGGTCCCCATGGCGCTGGCGCTGGCGACCGCCTTCGGCACGCTCGGCGGCGCGCTCGCGGTACGCACCGAGGGCATCTACACCATCATGATCACGCTCGCGATTGGAGCTGCCTTCTACTATTTCACCAATCAGAACTGGGCGATCTTCAACGGCCATACCGGCATCAACACCGTGGCTACGCCGCACTTCTGGGGCGTGAACTGGCGCGCCGACATTCCTTTCTATTACGTCGTGCTCGCGGTTGCCGCGCTCTGCTACTTCGCCGTCGAATATCTGTCGCGGGCCCCTTTCGGCCTCGCTCTTCAAGGCGTGCGCGACAATCCCCGCCGCATGGCCGCGCTGGGCTTCAACGTCAATGCACACCGCGTCGCCGCCTATGCTTTCGCCTCCTTCATCGCTGCGCTCGCCGGCGTGCTCCAGGTCTGGAACTATCGCCAGATCTCGCCGGGTTCGGTCAGCGTCGGGGCCTGCATCGACGTGCTGATCATCGCCGTCGTCGGCGGCATCACGCGCCCGATCGGCCCCTTCATCGGTGCGCTGATCTTCGTGCTGCTGCGCACTTTTGCGCTCGACTTCCTGGTCCGGCTCGGCCTCGACGGCAACCGTTTCCGCCTGCTGATCGGGCTCGGCTTCCTCGCCATCGTGTTCTGGTCCTCGGACGGCGTCATCGGCCTTTGGCAGCGCTGGCGCCAGGGACAGCGTTCCCGAGACGGTCGCCAAGGCGAAGGACGCGGCCATGGATAGCGTCGCGCAACGCCTCTCGGCCGTCGGCGCCGGCGCCGCGCTGGAACTGCGCGGCGTGACGAGGCTGTTCGGCGCCCTCGCGGCGCTGACCGACGTCACCATCACCGTGCGCCCCGGCGAGCGCCGCGCCGTGCTCGGCTCCAACGGCGCCGGCAAGACCACGCTGTTCAACTGCATCACCGGAGATTTCGCGCCCTCCTCCGGCACCATCCGCTTCTTCGGCGAAGACGTCACGCATTTCCCGCCCTATGAGCGCATCCGCCGCGGGCTGCGCCGGACCTACCAGATCTCGGCGCTGTTCCCCGGCCTCACAGTGCAGGACAATGTCTATCTTGCCTGCCGCGGCGTCTCGCGCGGGCGCTTCTCGTTCCTCCGCCCGGGGCAAAACGATGCCCTGATGCATGCGGCCGACAACCTCGTCCAGGCCGTGCATCTGTCCGCCGTGAAGGACCAGCGCGTGGCCGAACTCGCGCACGGCCAGCAGCGCCAGCTCGAGATCGCGCTGGCGCTCGCCGGCGCGCCGCGCTTCGTCCTGTTCGACGAGCCGGCCGCGGGCCTGTCGCCGACGGAGCGCGCCGAGCTGATCGAGATCCTGACCTCCCTGCCGGCGCATATCGGCTACATCATCATCGAGCACGACATGGACGTGGCGCTGCGCGTCGTCGAGAGCGTCACGATGATGCACAACGGCCGTGTCTTCAAGGAAGGCGTGCCGCAGGAGATCCAGTCGGATCCGGAAGTGCAGGAGCTTTATCTCGGAGGCGGCCATGAATGAGGCCCGCCGCTCCGCCGCCGCGCTCGAGGTCCGCGGGCTCGACGTCTATTACGGTCACTCCCACGCGCTGCAAGGCGTCGACCTCACGCTCGAGAGCGGCGTGTTCTCCGTCGTCGGCCGCAACGGCATGGGCAAGACCACGCTGTGCAAGGCGATCATGGGGCTGGTCGCCGTGAGCGGCGGCTCGATCCGTGTCCGCGGCGAGAACGTCACGCGGCGGCCTTCCGCCCAGATCGCCCGGCTTGGCGTCGGCTATGTCCCACAGGGACGCCGCCTGTGGCGCTCGCTCAGCGTCGATGAGCATCTGCGGCTGGCCGGCGGGCTGCGGTCCGGCGCCTGGACCGTCGAGCGCATTTACGACACCTTCCCGCGCCTTGCCGAGCGCAAGGACCACGGCGGCGGCCAGCTCTCCGGCGGCGAGCAGCAGATGCTGGCGATCGCGCGGGCGCTTCTCACCAATCCCCAACTGCTCATCATGGATGAGCCGACCGAAGGCCTCGCTCCAGTCATCGTGGCGCAGGTCGAGGAGATGCTGCTGCGGCTCGGGGAGGACGGCGACATGTCCGTGCTCGTGATCGAGCAGAATATCGGCGTCGCCACCGCGGTCTCGCGCAACGTCGCGATCATGGTCAACGGCCGCATCAACCGCATCATCGACTCCGCACGGCTCGCCGCCGACCGCAACTTGCAGCAGCGCCTGCTCGGGGTCGGGCTTCACGCCGAACTCGAAGACGATATCGATATATCCGCGCCCGCGGCCGAATCGAAGCCGGCCCCGGCGCCGCGCCGCGACGGACCCGTCAGAATCTACATCTCCAATCCGGTACTCCCGACGCGGTGGTCGCAACCGGTGCCGATCGCCCGCATCGAGGCGGCAGCGCGCACGCTCTCGACGCAAGTCGCGCGACTCGACGACGCCGCCCGGCGCAAGCGTGAACCGGTGGCGGCGCAGACCGCCGGTCCGCCCGTCGTGCTGGTGGTCGGCACGCTCGACACCAAAGGTCTGGAGCTGCGCTTCATCCGCGACATCATCGCCGAAGCCGGCCTGCACACGCGGCTGGTCGACGTCTCCACCAGCGGCAGGCATTCCAGCTGCGATGTCTCGGCGCAGGAGATCGCGCTGAACCACGGCCGCGGCGGCTCCGCCGTATTCGGCCCCGACCGCGGCGCGGCCGTGACGGCGATGGCCGATGCGTTTGCCAGCTGGCTGCGGCGCCAGGGCAATGTCGCCGGCGTGATCTCGGCGGGCGGCTCGGGCGCGGCCTCGCTGGTTGCCCCCGGCATGCGCACGCTTCCCATCGGCGTGCCCAAGCTGATCGTCTCCTCCGTCGCGTCCGGCGACGTCGGGCCCTATGTCGGTCCCGCCGACATCACCATGATGTACTCCGTCACCGACGTGCAGGGGCTTAACTCGATCTCGCGCGCGGTGCTGGCCAACGGCGCCAATGCGCTGGCCGGCATGGTCAAGGCCAGGCTCGATCAGCGCGCGGCCCGCCCAGCTGCCGCCCTGCCTTCAGTCGGCATCACCATGTTCGGCGTGACGACGCCGGCAGTGCAGAAGATCGCCACCGATTTGCGCGAGGATTTCGAATGCCTGGTCTTCCATGCCACCGGCGTCGGCGGCCGCTCCATGGAGAAACTCGTCGAGTCCGGCCAGCTCGCAGGCGTCATCGACCTCACCACGACGGAGGTCTGCGATCTCCTGATGGGCGGCGTTTTTCCCGCAACCGATGACCGCCTCGGCGCGATCATCCGCACGCGCGTCCCCTATATCGGCTCGGTGGGCGCACTCGACATGGTCAATTTCGGCGCGCCCGACACCATTCCCGAGCGCTACCGCGGCCGCAAATTCCACGTCCACAATCCGCAGGTGACGTTGATGCGGACGACCGTGGAGGAGAACGAGCGCATCGGCCGCTGGATCGGCGAACGGCTCAACCAGATGGACGGACCCGTGCGCTTCTTCCTGCCCGAGGGCGGCGTCTCCGCGCTCGATGCCCGCGGCCAGCCGTTCTGGGATCCCGATGCGGACGCCGCGCTGTTCCGCGCGCTGGAGCGGACCGTGCGGCAGACCGGTCATCGCCAGCTCATTCGCACGCCGAAGAACATCAACGATCCCGACTTCGCCGCCGCCATCGTCGGTGCGTTCCGAACCCTGTTCGGGCGACCCGGCGCGCGGCGGAGACTAGCGAGGTGACCGATGGCCAGGTTTGAACGCGCAGCACTGCTGAAGAAATTCCGCGAGATGGCGAAGCGCGGCGAGCCGATCGTCGGCGGCGGCGCCGGCACCGGGCTATCGGCCAAATGCGAGGAGGCCGGCGGCGTCGATCTCATCGTGATCTACAATTCCGGCCGCTATCGCATGGCCGGCCGCGGCTCGCTCGCAGGTCTCATGGCGTACGGCGATGCCAATGCCATCGTGCTGGAAATGGCCGGCGAAGTGCTCCCCGTGGTCACGAGGACGCCGGTGCTCGCGGGCGTCAACGGCACCGATCCGTTCCGCGACATGGACGTCTTCCTCGACCAGCTGAAGGCGCTCGGTTTCGCCGGCGTCCAGAACTTTCCGACCGTCGGCCTGATCGACGGCACCTTCCGCGCCAATCTCGAAGAGACCGGCATGTCCTATGCGCTCGAGATCGACATGATCGCCAAGGCGCACGACAAGGACATGCTGACGACGCCCTATGTGTTCAGCGAGAAGGAGGCCGCTGCGATGGCGATCGCCGGCGCCGACATCGTCGTCTGCCACATGGGGCTGACGACCGGCGGCTCGATCGGCGCGCAGACGGCACCGAAGCTGAAGGACTGTCCGGCGCGGATCGACACCTGGGCGTCGGCTGCGCTCAGCGTCAATCCTGACATTCTGGTGCTGGCGCATGGCGGCCCGATCGCGGATCCCGCCGACGCCGATTTCATCATGAAGAACACCCGCCATTGCCACGGCTTCTACGGAGCGTCCTCGATGGAACGCCTTCCCGTGGAGCGGGCGCTGACGGAACAGGTACGTCAATTCAAGGCGATCGGCGCGCGATAACGCCGTGAGGGTTCGAAGGAGGGAAAGATGTCAGGGATGCTGGTCGGTGAATTGATCCTCTGGCTGATCGTCGCGATCGTCGTGATCGTCGTCGGCGTCTACATCGTGAACTGGCTCTATCACCGCTCTTCCAAGGAGACCTCGTTCGTCCGCACCGGTTTTCTCGGCGAACGCGTGGTGATCAATGGCGGCGCCTTCGTGATGCCGTTCATCCACGATTACACGCCGGTCAACATGAACGTGCTGCCGATGGGCATCGTGCGTTCCAAGCAGGATGCCGTGATCACCCGCGACCGCATGCGCGTCGACATCGAGGCCGACTTCTATGTCCGCGTGCAGGCGACCCGCGAGGCCGTGTCGATTGCAGCCGCCACCCTCGGCCGCCGTACCATGGAGCCCGAGCAGCTCCACGCTCTCCTGGCCGGCAAGTTCATCTCGGCGATCCGCTCGGTTGCTTCCGAGATGACGCTGGAGCAGATGCACGAGCAGCGCGGCGAGTATGTCGCCCGCCTCAAGGCCAATGCGACTGAGGCCCTCGCCCAGAACGGTCTCGAACTGGAATCGGTCGCGATTACCGATCTCGACCAGACCGACCTCGAATTCTTCAACCCCTCGAACCGGTTCGACGCCGAAGGCCTGACCCAGCTGATGCAGGATATCGAGGCCAAGCGGAAGCTGCGCAACGACATCGAGCAGGACTCGATGATCAAGATCCGCACCCGCAATCTGGAGGCCGAGCGCCAGGCGCTGGAGATCGAGCGCGAGAGCGAGACCGCGCGCCTGGAGCAGGAGCGCGACATCGAGATGCGCCGCGCGCTCCAGCGTACGGAAGTCGCCCGCGAACGGGCGCTGCGCGAAACCGAGGCCGAACAGGCACAGATTTCCGCACGCGAGACCATCGAGCGCGCCCGTATCGCTAATGACCAGGCCATCGCCGAGGCCCGCATCGCCTCCGAGCGCGAGACCCGCCAGAAGGAGATCGAGCGGACCCGCACCATCGAGGAAAAGGAGCTGCTGGCGCGCGAGGAGATCGAGAAGACGAGGATCGCCAACCAGCGCTCGATCGACACGACCCGCATCGCCTCCGAGCGCGAGGTGCGCCAGCGCGAGATCGAGCGGATGCGCACCGTCGAGGAAGCCGAGATCGCCGCACGCGAAGCGATCGAGAAAGCGAGGATCCAGCAGGACCGCGTCGTCACCGACGCCCGCATCGCCAACGAGGAGGAAACCAGGCGCCGCGAGATCGAGCGCACCCGCGCCGTGGACGAGGCCGAGATCGCCGCCCGCGAGGCGACCGAGAAGGCCCGTATCGCCCAGACGCTGATCGTCAATGTCGAGCGCATCTCCTCCGACGAGCGCACCCGCGCGCTGGAGATCCAGCAGGTCCGTACCATCCAGGAGGCCGAGATCGAGGCCCAGCGCGCGGTCGAGGCCGCCCGCATCGCCCGCGAGCGAACGCTCGCCGCCGAGCGTATCGCCGCCGAGCAGAACACCCGGCAGCTGGAGATCGAGCGCAACCAGGCGCTCGACGTCGCCGGCATCGTCGCGCGCGAGACCACGGAGGCCAGCCGGATCGCCCAGGAGGAGCGCGTGCGCTCGCTGGAGATCGCCCGCAACCGTGCCGTCGAGGAAGCCGACATCGCCTCCCGCGAGGCGATCGAAGCGGCCCGCATCGCCCAGGAGAAGGCGGTCGCGGCCGAGCGTATCCAGGCCGAGCGCGACACCCGCTCGCTCGAAATCGAGCGCACCGGCGTGCTGGAGGCGGCCGAGCTGAAGCGGCGCGACGCCATCGAGCGCCAGCGCATCACGGTCGATCTGGCGCTGGAGGCCGAGCGGATCAACTCCTCCAAGAAGCGCGAGGTGCTCAACATCGAGCAGAAGAAGGCGATCGAGATCGCCGACGAGGACCGCGTCATCGCGCTGTCCACCAAGAAGTCCGAACGGATCGATGCCGACCGCCAGGTCCGGCAGGCCGAGATCGTTGCCCGCAAGGAGGTCGAGACCACCGACGTCTCGCGCGAGCAGGCGCTGGAAGCCGCCCGCATCGAGCGGCGGCGTGCCATCGAGCAGCTCGAGGTCGCCCGCGTCCAATCGCTGCAGGAGGCCGAGATCGCCTCTCGCGAGGAGGTCGAGCGCGCCCGCATCGCCTCCGACCGCGGCCTGGATGAGGCCCGCATCGGCCGCGAGCGCGAGCTGCGCAAGCTCGAAGTCAACCGCGAGAAGGAGGTCGAGACCGTCCTGATGGAAAAGGCCATCGCGATCCACACGAAATCCCTGGAAGAGTCCGCCGCCAAGGCGTCGGCCGAGGAAGCGCGGATGCGCGCCACCGAAGCGACCGAGCGCGTCATCACCGCGCGCGAGAGCGAGATCGCCAAGCGGCGCAAGACGGTGGAAATCCTGATCGCCGAGAAACAGGCCGAGGAGACCCGCATCGCTGCCGAGGCCGAGCGCGTGCGCGCCGCCGTCGAGGCCGAGGCGCAGAGAATGCTGAACGAGGCCGAGAACGTGCTGACCGACCAGGCCCGCTACTCGCTGTTCCGCCGAAAACTGCTCGACCGCATCGAGGGCATCGTGCGCGAGAGCGTCAAGCCGATGGAGAAGATCGAGGGCATCCGCATCCTCCAGGTCGACGGCCTCAACGGCAACGGCCATGGCGGCAATGGCGGCCGCAGCGCCACCGACGAGGTCATCGACTCCGCCCTGCGCTATCGCGTCCAGGCGCCGCTGATCGACTCGATCCTGGCCGATATCGGCGTCGAAGGCGGCAGCCTCGCCAAGATGCCGGGCCTGATCCGCGAAGCGCGCGACATGCAGGGAATCAAGGAGTCCGCCCGCAAGGGTGGCGGAGGCGGAGGTGGCGGCGACAAGCCGGCGGCCTCTCCGCCTGCGGCCGAGGGTGGCGAACCTCCGACCGAACGCGGACCGAGAAAGAAGAGCTGAGGTCGCGCCATGGCCCGCGTCTATGTCTCAACCGTCGTCAATGCCCGCAACGACCGCGTCTGGGCGCGGGTGCGCGATTTCAACGGCTTGCCGAACTGGCATCCGGCGATCGCCGAAAGCCGCATCGAGGGCGGCGAGCCCTCGGACAAGATCGGCTGCGTTAGGGATTTCCGCCTGCGCAACGGCGACCGCATCCGCGAGAAGCTTTTGGGCCTCTCCGACTACGACATGTTCTGCACCTACTCGATCCTGGAATCCCCGATGGGTGTCGAGAACTACGTCGCAACCCTGCGGCTGACCCCCGTCACCGACGGCGACCAGACATTTGTGGAGTGGACCGCCGAATTCGACTGCGCGCCGGAGCGGGAGACCGAGCTCGTGAACAATATCGGCGGCGGCGTGTTCCAGGGTGGTTTCGACGCCCTGAAGCGTGTGTTTGGAGGCTAGCGGTGCCGCATATCGTCAAGAGCACGATCCTGGACGCACCGACCGACGCGGTGTGGACCGTGCTGCGCGACTTCAACGGGCACGATCGCTGGCATCCGGCTGTTGCGACCTCCTCGATCGAGCGTGCGCAATCTTCCGACAAGATCGGCTGTGTCAGGCGGTTCAGACTGAAGGACGGTGCGGAGCTGCGCGAGCAACTGCTGGCGCTGTCCGACCTGGAACAGTCGTTCAGCTATTGCCTGCTCGATACGCCGGTTCCGATGTTCAACTATGTCGCCCATGTCCGGCTGCTGCCGGTCACCGACGGCGACCGCACCTTCTGGCACTGGGAATCCCGCTTCACCACCAAGCCGGAAGATCGCGACCGCATCACGCATATGGTCGCCGAAGACATTTACCAGGCCGGGTTCGAGGCGATCCGTCGACATCTGAAGGAGGCCGCATAATCATGGCCGTAACAGTCAAGACATTTGCAAGCGCCAGCGAGGCGGCCGGGGCGCTGTCCTCGGACCGCAGCGCGCGCTATCTCGGCGGCGGCACGCTGGTGATGCGGGCGCTGAACGAGGGTGATGTCGCGATCTCGACGGTCGTTCGTGCGAGCGACCAGGCGCTGACCCGGATCGATGCATCGGGGCCTCGCATCACGCTCGGCGCCGGCGTGACCTTCGCACGCGTCCTCGCCGAACGGGACCTCGGCTTCCTGCATGCCCCGGCCCGTTCGATCGGCGGTCCCGCTGTCCGCAACATGGGCACGGTCGGCGGCAACCTCTTCGCGCCCAGTCCCTATGGCGATTTCACCGTGGCGCTGTTGGCGCTCGACGCCACCGTCGCCGTCGCCGGCGGCTTTGGTTCACGCGACATCCCGATTGAGGAGTTCTTGCAGGCGCGCGAGCGTCAGGCCGGAACATTGGTGCTGTCGGTATCCTGCACCCGGCCGGCAAACAGCGAGGCGTTCCGCTATCGCAAGATCGCGCGGATCAAGCCGAAGGGCGGTTCTGTGATCACCCTTGCCGCGCATCTACCGATCAGCGGCGGACGGATTGCCGGCGCCCGGATCGCGCTGGGATCGATGGCGCCGACACAGATCCGCGCTCGCGCCGCCGAGCGCACGCTGGAGGGCCGCTCGCTGGACGCCGCGACCATTACGGCCGCCGCATCCGCGGTGACCGAGGGAACATCGCCATCCGACAACGCGCTCGGCAGCGCCTGGTATCGTCGCGAGATCGTCGGCGTCCATCTGCGGCGCCTGCTGTCGGGACAGGAATAGAGCCCATGCCGACGACACCCCTGCAGTTTCGACACAATGGCCGCGACGTCGCGATCTTCGTCGACGGCGGCACCAATCTGCTGGTCGCGCTGCGCGAACTGATCGGCGACATGACACCGAAATTCGGCTGCGGCCAGGGCGGCTGCGGCGCCTGCAGTGTGCTTGTTGACGGCGAACTCCACCTCTCCTGCCTGACATTGGCGGAGACTGTCGCCGGCCGGTCCATCGAGACGCTCGACGGCATGAAGCAAGGCCCGAACCTGCACCCGCTGCAGCGGGCCTTCGCCGACAATTTTGCGGCCCAGTGCGGCTATTGCACGCCGGGCATGCTGATGGCCGCCAAGGCGCTGCTCGACCGCAACCCTGCTCCGACCCGCGACGAGGTCATTGAGGCGATCTCCGGCAACATCTGCCGCTGCACCGGCTACGAGCCGATCATCAATGCCATCCTGGCCGCAGCGAGCGGCCGGGTCAGCGCCTGAGGTCAACCATGCTGGAACTGCGCAAGGACATCTTCGCCGACGAGCGCGACGACAACTTAAAGGAAATTGGCAAGGGCACCCAGCGCCAGGACATGCTCGGCCATGTCACGGGTACCTCGAGCTACTTCAACGACCACAAGCTGCAAGGCATGCTGCATCTGAAGGTCGTGCGCTCGACACAGGCGCATGCAAGGATCCGCCGCATCGATACCACGGACGCAGAGCGTTCGGCCGGCGTGCGCCGGATCATCCGCGGCACCGACGTGCCGGTCAATCTCAACACGCTGCTCAGCCTGATCAATTTCGGCAAGGACGACGAGCCGTCGCTGGCGGTCGACAAGGTCCGCTACAAGGGCGAGCCGATCCTCGCCATCGTCGCCGACAGTGAGCGCGAAGCGTTCGAGGCCATCGCGAAGGTCAAGGTCGACTACGAGCCGCTCCCGGCCGTATTCGACGTCGAAGACGCGCTGAAGCCCGGCGCGCCCGTGGTCAACGAGACCTATCCGAAGAACGCCTTCGTCTATCACGACGTCTACGATCACCAGCGCCTGCGCTTCGGCGACGCCGATGCCGCGCTCGCGAGCGCCGATCACGTCCTGGAACAACGCTACCAGATGTCGCCGATCGAGCATGCGCCGACCGAGACCAACGGGGCCATTGCAGCGCCCGACACCAACGGCCGCTACGTCGTCTACACCTCGACTCAGGCGCTGTTCTTTTCGGTCGACACCTGCGCCAAGATTTTGGACGTGCCCTCCAACACGTTCCACTTCATCGGCGGCACCGTCGGCGGCGGTTTCGGCGGCAAGGTGGATACGCTGACCGAGCCGCTCGCCATCCTCGGCGCGATGCTGACGGGACGCCCCGTGCGCTACGTGTTCGGGCGCGAGGAGGAGATGCAGTATGGGCCGCCGCGCGGCGCCGAACGCATCTACATCAAGGACGGCGTGATGCGCGATGGCCGCATCGTCGCCCGCAAGATCCACGCCTATTTCGACAGCGGCGCCTATACGCGGCTGTCGAGCTATGCCGCGGTGAAGTGCGCCGCACATCTGCCGGGTCCCTACACCATCCCGAACGTCTATGGCGACGTCTATTGCGTCTTCACCAATCGCACGCCTGCGACCGCCATGCGTGGTTTCGGCGTCACGGCGATGGATTTTGCGATCGAGTGCCAGATGGACAAGCTGGCCAATCTCGTCGGCATGGACCCGATGGAGTTTCGCATCCTCAACGCCTATCGCGATGGCGACATGAAGGCACACCGGCGCGAGGCCAAGAACACCGCGCTGATCGAATGCGTCCAGGTTGCGGCCGAAAAGGCCAAATGGCCGATCCGCGAAGAGTTCAAGCGGGCCTCCTCGCGCAAGGACGGCGGCGGCAGCCGAGCGGCCATCCCGCCGACGCCGACAGACTCCTCGCGCACGAGGGCAGCCGCGCCGGCCCAGCAGCGCACGAGTTATGACCGTCTTCCGCCCACCGTCACCCGTGAACCGCCGCGCGATCCGCCCCCACCCGCGCCGCCGCCTGCTCCGCCGCGCCCGGCCGGGCCGTCCCACGGCGCGACGCGGTTCTCCTCCGTGTTCGGGACCAGGAGGCGCTGAGATGACCAGGCACCGCGGACGCGGCATGGCGTCGATCAACTATCCCATCGGCATGAATCTCGGCGGCGATCCCAGCCAGGCGCTGGTGCATTCCAACCCGAGCGGCAAATTCACGGTTGCGCTGTCGTCGATCGACCTTGGCCAGGGTATGAAATCGGTGACGCGGCAGATCTGCGCGGAGACGCTGGGCGTCCCGGTCGAGGACGTCTATGTCGACACGGCGGACTCCGACACCGGTCCGCACTGCATGGGCTCGTTTGCCTCGCGCGGCACCCACCGCGTCGGCAACGCCGTGATGGCCGCTGCCCGCGAAGCGCGCGGCGTGATGATGGAAGCGGCGGCCGAGGAGCTCGAGGTCAACGCCGCCGATCTCGAAACCGACGGCCGCGGCAATATCCACGTCAGGGGCGCGCCACACCGTTCGATCTCGACCAAGGATGTCGCGATTGCCGCGCAGTTCAAGCAGGGCAAAACCATCTCGGGCCGCGGCATCTTTCTCGTTCCCCTCTCCAACGTCGATCCGGAGACCGGCGAGATGTCGCCGGCAACCTGTTACGCCCATGCCTGTCTCGTCGCCGAGGTCGAGGTCGACGACGAGACCGGCGAGGTCGCGATGGTCCGCATGGACTCTGCCTATGAGCTCGGCCGTGCCCTCAACCCGCGGCTGGTCGAGCAGCAGCTGGTCGGCGGCGCCTGGATGGGCGTCAGCCACGCGCTCTACGAGACACCAGAGCCGTATTATCCCGATCCCGTGCACGGACCGCGCGACTTCGTCGAATATCTGATGCCCGGCCCCGGCGACATCTGCCCGCACGATATCGCGGTGCTGGAACGCCCTGCCCCTGACGGGCCGTTCGGGGCCAAGGGCCCCGGCGAGATGTGCGCCAACCCTGTTCTGCCGGCCGTTGCGAATGCGATCTTCAACGCCGTCGGCGTCCGCATCGACGATCTGCCGATCACGCCCGAGAAGGTGTTGCGTGCGATCAAGGCCCAGGGCGGCGCGCGGCCGCAGGCACGGCGCTAGAGGATTTTCCGTGGCGGTTCGCAGCAACATCGTCGGCATTGACAGCCCGGAGGCGCTGGAGAAGGCGCTGCGCGCGGCTTACTACCTCGCCGACGAGGGCCTTGCGACCGCAGCCTATCTCGGCCTCGCGCTCGGCAAGCCCTTGCTGCTGGAGGGCGCGCCCGGCGTGGGCAAGACGGAAGCGGCCAAAGCCATTGCCGCCGTGCTCGGCCGCCGCCTGATCCGCCTGCAATGCTACGAGGGCATCGACGCCTCCGCCGCACTCTACGAGTGGAACTACCCGCGCCAGATGTTGGCGATCCGCCAGGCCGGCGACGAGAGCATCGACATCTATGGCGAGACTTTCCTGATCGAGCGGCCGATGCTGGCCGTGCTCCGCGCGCCCGATTCCACCGTGCTCCTGATCGACGAGATCGACCGCGCCGACCAGGAGTTCGAGGCGTTCCTGCTCGAATTCCTCTCCGACTTCCAGATCTCGATTCCCGAGCGCGGCACGGTTCGCGCCGCCGAACGTCCCGTCGTGGTGCTGACCTCGAACCGGACGCGCGATCTGCACGAAGCCCTGCGCCGCCGCTGCGTCTATCACTGGATCGACTATCCCACCGCCGAGCGTGAGGCGCGGATCATCATGATGCGCGCTTCCAGCGTCGCCGAGGCCACCGCCCGCGCCGTCGTCGCAGCCGTGGAGAAGTTGCGGCGCGAGCCCCTCAGCAAGGCGCCCGGGATTGCCGAGGCCGTCGACTGGGCCGAGGCCGCGACACTGCTGCACAAGGGCGGCGCGCGCTGGCCGGATGCATTCAAGCGCTCGATCGGCGTGGCGCTGAAGGACGAAGAGGATCTGCACTTCATCTCGCCGCGGCTCGATGCCATGCTCGCGGAGGCGACCGCATGACCACCGAGCCGCAACTCCCGCGCGCCGCCCGCATCTTCGTTGCCTTCGTGCCCTTGTTGCGCGCGAACGGCTTTGCGGTGGCACCTGAGCAGACCACGACGTTCCTGGCAGCGATCGAGCTGCTCGGCCCGCGCAGCATCGAGCATATCAGGCAGGCTGCCCTGGCGACGCTGGCTCCGCCGCCCGAGCGCCGCGCCACCTTCGACCGGCTGTTCGACCTTCATTTTCGCGGCAGCGAGGCGATCGAGCATGCCGAAGATGGAGAGGACGACGAGACGGTCCGCCTGCAGGAGGAAGGCCGCGGCGACGAGGAGCCCCTGCTCTCCGACGACGCCAACGAGTCCGGCCTGACCGCGACGCGCACCGAGGCCCTGGTCGAGCGCCGCTTCGCGCAGATTTCCACGACCGATGCGCTGCGGCGCCTGACGCGCGAGGCCTCGCGGCGCCTGCCACGACGGCGCGGCCACCGCCGCATGCGCGCCCGCCGCGGGCCGTTTGCCGATCTGCGCCGCACGCTACGCGACTCTGTCCGCAGCGACGGCGAGATCCTGCGGCTGGGTCACATGAAGCGGCGCCAACGCCCGCGCAAGATGCTGCTGCTGATCGACGTCTCCGGCTCGATGAAGAGCCGCACCGAGGAGAACATGAAGCTCGCGCATGCGCTGGTGCAGGCTGCGCCCAATGTCGAGGTGTTCACCTTCGGCACGCGGCTGACCCGCATCACCCGCCCGTTGCGGCTGAAGCGCCGCGAGCAGGCCATGAACGCCGCCGCGCATCTGGTCAGCGACTGGGACGGCGGCACCCGCATCGGAGATGCGCTGCAAGCATTCCTCGCCGTGCCCCGCTTCGGCGGCTATGCCCGCGGCGCCGCCGTAGTGGTCGTCTCGGACGGACTGGAGCGCGGCGAGACGGACGCACTTCGCGACGCCGTCGCGAAATTGTCGCGCCGGGCCTGGCGCCTGAGCTGGCTGACGCCGCTGGCGACAAGCCCCGGATTCCGCCCGCAGACCGAGGCGCTCGTCGCCATCGAGCGCTTCGTCGATGACCTCGTGGATGGCGGTTCGAGCGCATCGATCGTCGCACATATTCTGGCGTTGGGACGAAGGAGAGCGGCGTGAGCGACATTGTCGACGGCCATCATCACATCTGGCGGCAGGCCGACCTGCCCTGGCTGACCGGCCCCATGCAGCCCCGCATCTTCGGCCCGTATGAGCCGATCCGGCGCGACTATCCGATTCAAGAATATCTCGACGACCTCAAGGGCACCGGCGTCACCCGCTCGGTCTATGTGCAGACCAACTGGGCCAACGACCGCTTCGAGGACGAGGCGGCCTGGGTGCAACAGACAGCGGACGAGCACGGCTGGCCGCACGCGATCGTCGCCTATGCCGATTTTGCCGTCGACGACGTACGCCCGCAGCTCGATCGCCTGCGGCGCTATTCCCTGGTGCGCGGCGTGCGCATGCAGCTGCACTGGCACGAGAACCCGCTGTATCGCTTCGCCGCCCGCCCGGACCTCTGCACCGACCCGATGATCCGCCGCAACGTCGCGCGTCTCGCCGGCTATGGCTGGAGCTTCGACCTGCAGGTGTTCACCCCGCAGATGTCAGACGCCGCAGCGCTGGCCGAAGCCTGCCCCGACGTGACCTTCATCCTCCAGCATGCCGGCATGCTGGAGGATCTCTCGCCTGCCGGCCGCGCCGCCTGGCGCGGTGGGATGGCCCGGCTCGCAGCCTGCCCGAACGTGGTCTCAAAGCTATCCGGGCTCGGCACCTTCATCCATCGCAACGATCCCGCGCACATCGCCGCCGTGCTCACCGATACCGTCGCAATCTTCGGCGCCGAGCGCTGCCTGTTCGGCTCCAACTTCCCGATCGAGAAATTGTGGACCAGCTATCGCGAGCTCGTGGAGGCCTTTCGCAGCGCCGCCGCGCGCTTCAGTGCGGAACAGCAGGACGCCATCTTCAGGACGACGGCGACGCGTGTTTATCGGCTTTGACAGACAAGAAAACGGATGAGGGAGGGAAACGAATGGCGCTGGAGATCAAGATCCTGGACTATGGTGATATCGAATTGGAATCGAGCTTTCTGGTGCTCGGCCGCGATTGCGGCCGCACCCGCCGCGTCCTCACCCTCGGCTTTTTGATCCTCGGGGGGAAATATCCGGTCGTGGTCGACACCGGCTACCGCTCCAACCAGATCATGGAAACGCTGGGCATGCGGGGCTTGCAGTATCACGAGAACATGATCGAGAACCAGCTCGCGCGCCACGGCGTGCGCATGGGCGACGTCCGCTTCGTCTGCCACACCCATCTGCACATCGACCATGCCGGCAAGGACGATCTGTTCCCGATGAACACGACCGTCGTGCTCAACCGCAAGGAGCTCGAATATTCCGTCTCCGGCCTGATGCATCCGCAGTATCCCGCACCCGACATCAAGCACCTGATCGACCGCCTGCACACCAAGAGCGCGCTGCGCTTCCTCGACCTCGAGATCACCGGCCCGATCGAGCTGATGCCCGGCGTCTATTGCGACGCCGCCAACGCGCACACCGAGGGCTCGATGAACGTCATCGTCGAGACGGCCGATGGAATTGCGACCATCTGCGGCGACGTGATCTACGATTTCAACGACCAGATCGTGACGCCGTTCAACGAGATCAATGATTGGGAGCCGCGCACGACGGGCAACCACGGCACCAGCAAGCGCGCCGAGAAGGCCTCGATCAAGAAGCTGCTGAGCAATTCGCGCTATCTGCTGCCGGTGCACGACCGCCCCGCCAAGATCGAAGGCGGCAACGTCGTCGGGCGCCTGCACGATCAGGTCCCCGGACCGATCGTGCAATCGCTGCCCGCGCGCAACTGGTTCCCGGCCTGAGATGATCTGAGGGATCGACCGATGACGCACGTCACCTTGCGAAGCGAATTCGAAACCCTGATCGACCCCTACGCGCCGGTCGCGCAGGTCGGCACCGGCTTCGACTTCACGGAGGGGCCGATCTGGCATCCGGTCGATCGCTATCTGCTGTTCTCGGACATGCCGGGCGACGTGCGCCGGCGCTGGGATGCGCGGCGCGGAGTCGTGGAGGTCAAGCGTCCCTCCAACAAGTGCAACGGCATGACCTATGACGCCGAGCTCAATTTGATCGTCTGCGAGCACGCGACTTCGTCGCTGATCCGCGAGCGGCCGGACGGGCGGCGCGAGGTGCTGGCCTCGCATTTCCAGGGCCAAGAGCTGAACAGCCCGAACGACGTCTGCGTGCACTCCTCCGGCGCGATCTATTTCTCGGACCCCTGGTACGGCCGCATGCCGGTCTATGGCGTCGAGCGGCCGCGCCAGCTCGGCTTCCAGGGCGTCTATCGCGTCGTGCCCGGGGGCGAGCCGAAGCTCGTGGTCGAGCGCAATTTGTTCGACCAGCCGAACGGGCTTTGCTTCTCGCCGGACGAGACGCTGCTCTATGTCAACGACACCGTGCAGGCGCTGATCCGCGTCTTCGACGTCAATGCCGACGGCTCGCTCTCGAATGCGCGGGTTTTCGCAAGCGGCATCCGCTCCGAGCTGGAGGCCGGCCTGCCCGACGGCATGAAATGCGATCAGCATGGCAATGTCTGGGTCACCGCGCCCGGCGGGGTCTGGGTCTATTCGCGGCGCGGCGAAGTGCTCGGCAAGGTCCGGGTGCCCGAGATGGTCGCCAACCTCGCCTGGGGCGGGCCGGATTTCCGCACGCTGTATTTGACCGCGACCCATTCGGTCTATGCGATCCCGACCAAGGTCGGCCCGCGGCATGAGCCTTATATGAGTGGCCGGCGAAGCGGAGGTGGCCAGACGGCCAGCGCCGCGCCGGCGGCGCCCAACCTCGCTGACGGCGACATGCGGCTTGATCCGCAGCGCTGCGCCATGATCATCCAGGACCTGCAGAACGACGTCATCATGGACGGCGGCGCCTTCGCCGAGTCCGGCGCGCCCGGACATGCGCAGCAGCAGCATGTCGTCGAGAATGTCCGGCGCCTGGCAGAGACCGCGCGGGCTCGCGGCGTCGTCATCATCCATGTCTGGTTCGTCGTGGAGCCCGGCGCGCCCGGCGTGACGCTGAACGCACCGCTGTTCGAGGGCCTCGTCGACAGCAAGGCGATGGTGCGCGGCAGCTGGGGTGCCGCGCCGGTCTCCGGCCTGGAGCCTCGGCCCGGCGACTTCGTCGTCGAGAAGATGCGCATGAGCGCCTGGGAAGGCACCCGGCTGGAGACGATCCTCAAGGCGACCGGCCGCGACATGATCATCAACACCGGCGCCTGGACCAACATGTCGGTCGAGCACACAGCGCGGACAGGCGCCGACAAGGGCTATTTCATGATCGTGCCCGAGGATTGCTGCTCGACCATGAATGCCGACTGGCACAACGCCTCGATCAATTTCGCCATGCAGAATGTTGCGGTGGTGACCAGGGCCGATGCCGTGATTAGAGCATTGGGATGAGCCGTGGCGAAGCTCCTGCATCTGTCCTGCTCGCCCCGCGCCGAGTCCGAGTCGAACGCCGGCGCACGCGTGTTTCTAGACGGCTTCCGCAAGGCCCGGCCGGATTGGGACGTCGATATCGTCGACATCTGGCGCGAGCGCATGCCGGAATTCACCGGCCCCATCATTGAGGCCAAATATGCGCGCATGAACGCTCAGGCCTTCAACGAGGCGCAACGTGACAGCTTTGCGGAAGCCGAGCGAATGGCAGTGCGTTTTTCGTTGGCCGATCGGGTGTTGATCTCCACGCCGATGTGGAATTTTGGCATTCCCTACAAGCTGAAGCAGTGGTTCGACATCATCGTCCAGCCCGGGCTGACCTTTCGATTCGATCCTTCGCTGGGCTATCTCCCGCTGCTGAAGGATCGGCCGACGCTCGTCATTCTCGCCAGCGGCAGCGATTTTTCCACCGGCATGAATCGCGGACGCATCGACATGGCGACGCCCTACTTGCGCGAAATCCTGCGCTTTGTCGGCATCAGCAATGTCAGCTTCGTGCCCGTCGGCCCGACCACCGGGCCGCAACAGCCGATCGAGGCTGCGCGTGAGAGGGCCCATCATCGCCTCGCTGCATTAGCCGCGACCTTCTGAAGCTGGAATCGATTTAGGGATCCAAGTCGGCGCGGTTCCGACCGCCATGCCAGTGGAATTGAACGTCGGCCTGGCTACGCTGCCGTGTCATTCCTGGAGCGCCTCCTCGCGCCGCGCGCGGATCGTGGGCAGCGTGATCAGGAGGATCGCGATGGCGGCGGCGGCCAGGAGGCCGGCCGAGATCGGCGACGTCAGCAGCGCGGTGGCGTCGCCCCGCGACAGCACCATGGCGCGGCGGAAATTCTCCTCGATCGCCGGGCCGAGAACCAGGCCCAGCAGCAGCGGTGCCGCCGGCAGCTGCAGCTTGATCAGGGCGTAGCCGAACACGCAGAACACAGCCGCCTCATAGACCTCGAACGTTCCGCTGTTGATGGAATAGACGCCGATCGAGCAGAACACCATGATCGCCGGGAACAGATAGCGATAGGGAATGGTGAGCAGCTTGACCCAGAGGCCGACCAGCGGAAGGTTGAGGATCAGCAGCATGAGATTGCCGACCCACATCGAGGCGATCAGGCCCCAGAACAGGGTCGGGTTCTTCGTCATCACCTCCGGGCCGGGATGGATGTTGTGGATGTTCATGGCCCCGACCATCAGGGCCATCACGACGTTCGAGGGAACGCCGAGAGTCAGCAGCGGGATGAACGAGGTCTGCGCACCGGCATTGTTCGCGGACTCCGGGCCGGCGACGCCCTCGATGGCGCCCTTGCCGAACTGCTCGGGATGCCGCGACAGCTTCTTTTCCAGGGTATAGGACGCAAAGGACGACAGCACCGCGCCGCCGCCGGGCAGCACGCCCAGCAAGGTGCCGAGCGCCGTGCCGCGCAGCATCGCCGGCACCATGCGCCGAAAATCCTCGCGGGTCGGAAACAGATTGGTGATCTTCTGGGTGACCAGCGACAGCTTGTCGTCCTGCTCGAGATTCTTGACGATCTCGGCAAAGCCGAAGATGCCCATCGCCAGCGGCACGAAATCGAGCCCGTCGAACAGTTGGGGAATGCCGAAGGCAAAGCGCTGGCTGCCGCTGTTCAAATCGGTGCCGACGAGGCTCAGGAGCATGCCGAGCACGACCATGCCGATGCCCTCGATGAACGGGCCGCTCGACAGCACCGAGGCCAGGATCAGGCCGAGGATCATCAGCGCGAAGAATTCCTTGGGGCCGAACAGCAGCGCGGTTGCGGTCAGCGGGCCCGCGAGCGCCGCCAAGGCCAGCGTAGCGACGCATCCGGCGAAGAAGGAGCCGATGGCGGCGGTCGCGAGCGCCACCCCGGCGCGGCCCTGCTTCGCCATCTGGTAGCCGTCGATCGTGGTCACGACGGACGAGGACTCACCGGGCAGATTGACCACGATGGCCGTGGTCGAACCGCCATATTGCGCGCCGTAATAGATGCCGGCCAGCATGATCAGCGCGGCGTCCGGCTGCAGCGCATAGGTGATCGGCAGCAGCATCGCGATGGTCGCGAGCGGACCGAGGCCCGGAAGCACGCCAATCAGGGTACCAAGCAAGCAGCCGAAGAAGGCGTAGAGCAGATTGGCGGGCTGGGCCGCCGTGGCAAAGCCGATCGCCAGATTATGAAAGAGATCCATCGGCCAGCTCGTTCAGTTGAGAAGGGACGGCCAGACGGGCAATGGCAGCCCGAGACCGTAGACGAAGACGGCAAGGCACAACACGATCAGCACCGCGGCGTTGGTCAGTGCTCCGATCCAGGTGAATTCCGCACTCGCCCTGCTCGACACCACGATCAGCACGAACAGCGCGCCGACCAGACCGAGCGGAAACAAGAGGGCGCCGAACAGGATCACCGAACCGGTGATCCAGGCGAGCCCCTTGAGGTCCCATTTGCGCAGCGTCTGCCGGTCCGCGGCCGGCTTCATCGCGCCGAACATCACGACAAGTCCGATGGCGGCGAGCACGATCGCGAGCAGGCGCGGGAAATAACCCGGCCCCATCTTCGCCGCCGAGCCTGCGGGATATTGCAGCGCGGTTGCGAAGAAGAAGACCGCAAAGACAACGAACAGGGCGCCGGACGCAAAGGCCCTGTGATTGCGGATTGCCAATCCCTTCATTCCGGCCCTCCGTTCTCGTCCGAGCCGACCTTCGCGGACCGCTCTTCGAGCGCTTCCATCAGAACCGGCACGCCGATCGCGCAGGCGTGCACGCCGAGATGCGCCGTCATCTGGAGAACCTGGCGGATCTCCCGCTGGTCGATCCCGAGCCGCAGCGCTCTCTTGATCTGCACACGCAGCCCTTGCGGATTGAGCGCGGTGAAGCAGGCATTCAAGGCCAGCGAGATCAGGCACTGCGAGCGCCGGTCGAGACCGTCGCCTGCGCGCCGGTCCGCCAAGAGATCGAGCAGGACGGCGAAATAGCCGGGATCGGAGCGCAGCCATTGCTCGCAGAACTCCGGCCAGTCCCCGAATTGCGCGACGTAGACATCGCGCAACGCCTGCTGCTCTTTCGTAAGTTCGACGCGATCGGCCTGAATTCCGGCGCTCGCCAGCTCCTCAGTGAGGATGCCAATGCCGACGTTGCAACCGTCCAGCCCTTGAATCGTCGCGAGGCGAAAGACGTCAATGATCTCCCGCGCCGTGGCGCCTTCCTGCAGCGCGAGCCGAAGGTGCAGCGCGAGGCCGGAGCGGAACAGATGCGTCGACGAGCCGTCGAGCGCGACGTAGACCAGCTCGCACATCTTGCGAGACAGCGGTCCGGTCTCTGCGGCATAGCCGCCGTACTTGCCGTAGGCCTGAAGAAACTCGGGATCAAACCGCAACAGGCCTTCCGTCCAAGGCCGCCAATAGCCGCGCGCCCTGACATAGGCCTCTTTCAGAGCCTGCTGTTCCGGCGTCAGATCGGACATCGCGATGATCCCATCAGGCAATGTTGGTCACGACGATGCCGCCATCCACGGCGAGCACCTGCGCCGTGATAAAGCCGCTCTCGTCGCCGGCGAGGAAGCAGATCGCCTTGGCGATGTCGTCGACCGTCCCGAGCCGCCCGAGCGGCGTTCGCGCCACACGGCGCGCGTCGAGCTCGGCATTGCGGTTGCGCATCGTTCCCTCGGTCGGGATCGCCGAGGGCGCCACCGCATTGACGCGGATGTTGCGCTCGCCGAGCTCGGCTGCGGCTGCGCGGGTCACGCCCATGACGCCGGCCTTGATGCCGCTGTAGACGATGCTGTTCTTGGCCGAAATCAGACCCGCGACAGACGCAACGTTGACGATGGCACCCCCGCGCTCCGCATCCATGACCTCCGCGGCGGCCTGGATTCCCCAGATGATCGCCTTGAAGCCGATGTTGAGCATGCGATCGACGGTTTCCGGCGCGATGTCCGGGACGGATTGATAGCGGACCCAGGCCGCGTTGTTGACGAGGATATCAAGACGCCCCTGCTGCTGCGCCAATCCGAGCACCGCCTGCCGCATGCCGTCGCGGCTGGAGACGTCCTGCGTGACCGCGACCGCATTGCCGCCTGCGGCCTTGATGGCGCCCACCGTGCCTTCCACGAATTCGGGCTTCAGATCGTTGACACCAACGATCGCGCCGCGCGCGGCGAGCCTGAGCGCGGTCGCGCGGCCGATGCCGTTTCCGGCGCCGGTGACGAGTGCGACGCGGCCCGTGAGCGTCTGATCCCTGGTTTCGGTCATGGCAATCTCCTTCAAGCTCTTGTCCTTCAAGCTCCTGCCTCGGCGAACGGAGCAACTTCCGATACGTAACGGCGGCCGAACGTGCTGATCAGGCCGCTGGCATCACCCTGTGCCTGCAGGCTGCGGATGCGGCGCAGATGGCGATGCACCGGCACGTCCCACGTAAAGCCCATGCCGCCGTGGATCTGCAGCGCGCCCTCGCTGATCGAGCTGCCATAGGTCACCGCTGCCAGGAACGCGGCATCGCGCTGCACCGGACCGCCCTCACCGGAGAGGCTGCGCGTGATCGCATGGCGGATGCTCTCCAATGCCAGCTTCTGGCGCGCCAGCGCATGGCGGATCGCCTGGTTGTAGGACAGCGCATGGCCGAACTGGCGGCGCGTCGATGCGTGTTCCTGCGCGAGCGTCAGACACGCTTCGGCCGATCCCAGGATCGCCGCGGCGCGCAGCACGTTGGCGTCCGAATTGAGCAGATCCCACGTGCCCGCGGGCAGGATCGAGCCGATGGAAACCTCGACCTTTTCAAGCCGCACCGTATGCTCCGGCACCGTCAGATCGAGGCCGGCGGCCTCCTCCACCACGACACCGTCGGCATCGGTCGGGATCAGCGCCGCGGCGCCGCCGCTCATTCGCACCAGGATGTAATCGGCGCACGCTGCGCCGGGCGCGCGTGCCACCATGCCGCTCAGCACCAGCAGCCCGCCGTCGCGCGCGGCGCCGGCCTCGCCTTGCCAGGCGATCGTCGCCAATGTCTTGCCGGACACGATCGCGGCGGCAAGTCGCGTCAGCGACGACTGGAGTGACCGGGCGACGAGGATGGTTTCCAGAAGCGGAAAGGTGAGCAATCCGGAATGGGCAGCCGCGATCACCGGCACCGCGAAGCCGAGCGGCAGGGCCAGTCCCCCCACCTGCTCATCCGCGACGACGCCGAGCAGCCCGTCGCCTGCGAGATTGTGCGCCTGCTCGCGCACGTCCAGGCCCGCACATGCGGTGACCGCGCGAGCCGCGGTTGCCGCGAACTCGTCGGGCTGAAGTCCTTCGGCCATGCTCATCATCGTCCTCTTCGAAACCCTTCAATCGTTCACTAGGCGAGATATCCGCCGTCCACCGGCAAGATGACGCCGTTGACATAGGACGCCATCGCAGACGCCAGAAAGACCACAGGCCCCGCGATTTCGTCCGGCTGTCCCACCCGCTTCATCGGCGTGCGCGCCATCAGGCCGGACAGCCTCGCGGGATTGTCGCGGGTGGTCTCGCTCATCTCGGTCGCGATGATGCCCGGTGCGACGGCGTTGACCCGGATGCCGTCGGGCGCGAGGTCGCGGGCGAGCGCCTGCGTGAACAGCCTCACCGCGCCCTTGGAGGGCGAATAGCCGAGCGCACCGTTCATGCCGCCAAAGGCCGCAACGGAAGCGACGTTGATGATGGTTCCGCGCGTACGGCGCAGCGCGGGGATGAAGGCATGGATCACGTTGAAGGTTCCGTTGACGTTGACGTCGAATACCTGCCGCCAGTTCTCATGGGCGCGCGGACTGTCGATCGGCTCGCGAATGATGATGCCGGCATTGTTGACCAGGACGTCCGCCGGGCCGATCTCATCGTCCACACGCTTCGCCAGCTCACTGCACGCGGCAGCATCGGTGACGTCGAGCGAATAGGCCAGCGCCTCCTTGCCTGCGTCCCTGATCGCTTGCGCGGCCGACTCTGCCTTGTCCTGCCGCTGATCGGTCACGACGACCCTGGCCCCGGCAGCGGCAACGCCCAGGGCGATGGCGCGGCCGATGCCCTGTCCCGCGCCCGTCACGACCACGAGGCGATTGCTGAGCAGCCCCGCTGGAGGGCTCCGGCCCTCGGACACCATCACTTGCCTCGCGACAGCTGGAGAATACGGTCGGCGATGATGCCGAGCTGAATCTCGGTCGTGCCGGCATAGATCGTCTCGGCGCGCGCCTGGAGATAGATGGCCTCGAACCGTCGTCGCGCCACCGCGATCGCCGCCTTCTGCGGCAGCGAAGCCTGCGAGAGCAGCTCGAGGGCGAGCGCTGCAAAACGCTGATGCGACTCGCTCCAATAGAGTTTTGCCAGGCTGCCGCGCGCGCCGATCTTGTCACCTCTGACCAGCGCCTCCACGGCAGTCTCGACATGCGCCTTCAGCACCTCGATCTCGACCGCGACCTCGCCGAGCCTGACCGCGTAGTGTCGGTTCGCGACCATGGCCGACAGCGCCGGATCCGCCTTGCAGGCCGAGATCAGATGACGCAGCTCGTTCTCGAACCGCCAGGCGCGATACATGCGGTTGGTCGCCCGCTCGATCTCCAGCACGCGGATGGCCGCGGCCCAGCCCTCGTCGGGCGCGCCGATCGCATCCTGCTGGGCAATTTCGACCTCGTCGAAGAACACCTCGCAAAAGCTCTCGCGGCCGTCGATCGATTTGATGGTGCGCACACGCACGCCCTTGGCGTCGAGCGGCACTGCGAACATCGCGAGGCCGCGATGGCGATCCTCCAGCGCGCCGGTGCGGGCGAGCACGAGACAGCGCTGCGACCGGTAGGCGCCGCTGGTCCAGATCTTCTGGCCGTTGATCCGCCAACCGTCACCGTCCCGCGTCGCGCGCGTCCGCAGCCCTGCAAGATCGGAGCCGGCTTCAGGCTCGGAAAAGCCCTGGCACCAGATGTTGCGCATCTCGAGGATCGCCGGCAGGAAGCGCCGCTTCTGCTCCTCCGTGCCGACCGCCAGGATGATCGGACCGGCGAGCTCCTTGCCGATCGAGTTGACGCTCTCCGGCATCGCAAGCCGGCCGATCTCCTGATTGGCGATGAGATGTTCGCGCAAGGAGCGGCCGTGACCGCCATAGGCCTGCGGCCAGGTGATGCCGGTGAGGCCGGCGCGGTACATCGCCGCCTCCCAGGCAACGGACTGCTGCAGCGTGGGCGCCGCGAAGGCGGCGCTGTCGCTGCGGAAGCCGGCAGGCAGATTGGCGTGAAGCCAGCGATGCATCGCATCGCGATAGGCCTCGTCGGTCAGGTTCTCGCTTGCGGTGGATTGCGCCGATACTGCTTCAACTACACTCATTGTGCTTCCCGTTCTCGCCACATCCGCCGTCTTCACTGCGACTTGAGCAGATCGCAGGCACTCTCCGAGGCGGGCCGCCACGCATCCTCGGGCGCGATCGTGCCGGTGATCTCGTAATAGTCGTAGGTGTATCTGGATTCCGCGGGCGTCTTGATCCGCGCGACATAGAGCGGGCGCATCACCTGGCCGTCGGCCCGGATCGCGACATTCTTCATCTCGAAATCATTGACCGGCGTGTTCTTCATCTGCCGCATCACCGCATCGCCATCGTCGGAACCGGCCGCGGCCACCGCCTTCAGGTAATGCGTGATGGCGCTATAGGTGGCCGACTTGCCCTCGTTGAGTAGCTGACCATTGGTCGCCTCGGCATAGCGTTTGGCGAAAGCCCTGCTCTCCGGGGTCATGTCCCAGTAGAACGGCGTCGTCAGACGCACGTTCTGCAGATCCTTGAGGCCGATCCCGTGGGTCTGGCTGATCATGAGACCGAGCGGGACGAGCAGTTGCGACTTGGTCAGGCCGAACTCCTGCGCCTGCTTGATCGCATTGGCGAAGTCCGCGCCCGAATTGGCCAGCGCAATCGCCTTGGCGCCGCTGGCCTGCGCCGTCAGCAGGAACGACGAGAGATCCGACGCATTCAGCGGATGCAGCACCGAGCCCACCACCTTGCCGCCGCCGGCCTCGATGAACTTCGTCGCATCCGCCTGCCAGGCCTTGCCGAAGGCATAATCGACCGTCAGGAAGAACCAGCTGTCGACGCCCTGCGCGAGCAACGCCTTCACCGTGGCCTTCGGCTGTGCATAGGTGTCGACCACCCATTGCGTGGTCATCGGCGAGCATTTGTCATTGGTGAAGAACGAACCTGCCGTGCCGGCCAGCATGTACGGCTTCTTGCGGTTCTTCATGATGTCCTGCACGGCTAGCGCGATCGACGAGGCCGAGCAGCCGACGATGGCATCGACGCCTTCATTGTCGACCCAGCGCATCGCGATGGCGACGCCGACATCGGGCTTGTTCTGGTCGTCGGCGATCACGAGTTCGACCTTCTTGCCGCCAACCGCGCCGCCGAAATCGGCGACCGCAAGCTTGGCGGCCGCGACGGAGCCGAGGCCGCAATTGTCGGCATAGGGACCGTTCTGGTCGTTCATGATCCCGATCTTGATCACGTCGCCGGAGATGCCCTGCGCCGACAGCGGTGCATTCGTCAGCAGCAAGGCCATGATGCCGAGCGCCGCGATCGTCAGTCTTCTCATGTCATCCTCCCGTTCTCAGCGTTTCCTCTGGGCTCGCTTCTGCGGCCTCTTGTCGTTTGGTTCAGTGGCTGGGAATCGCCCGCTCACCGTGCGGGATCAGCAGCGCGTCGAGCGCCACGGCGCCCTCGCCGCTCGCGCGGAGCAACAGCGGGTTGACGTCGATCTCCGCGATCGTGTCGGCATGCGCCGCAGCAAAGCGCGACAACGCGGCGACAGCACGCGCGCCGGCTTCGAGGTCGGCGCGTGGCCGCCCCCGTGCGCCGTCGAGCACCGCGAAGGCCTTCAGCGATCTCAGCATCGCCATCGCCTGCGTCTCGCTGACGGGCGCCATTTGCACGGCGGAGTCCTGGAGGATCTCCGCAAAGATGCCGCCGAGGCCGACCATCACCACCGGTCCGAACACCGGATCGATGCGGCTGCCGAGGATCAGCTCGGCGACGCCCTTGGCCATCGGCGCCACGATCACGCCGTCGATCGCCGCGTTGGGCGCCCTGGTGGCGACGCGATCACGCATCTTTGCATAGGCGCGCCGGACATCGGCTTCCGAGCCGACGCCCACGACAACGCCGCCGACCTCCGTCTTGTGCGGCAGATCGGGCGAGGCGATCTTCAGCACCACGGGATAGCCGATCTCGCCGGCCGCGCGAGCCGCCGCATCCGCGTCCTGGACGAGACGTTCGGCGAGAACTGGAACTCCGGCTTCCGCAAGCGCGCGCTTGGCGCCGAGCTCATGACGGAACGCGTCGGCCGCGAGCGGCCCTGCTTTCGCAACAGCCTCGGGCTTGTCCTGCGGACGCTCCGCCGCGGCCTGCAACCGCACCAGCGCGGCGACGGTCGCGCAACAACCGTCGAAACTAGCGATCGTCGGAAAGCCCAGCGCGTGCAGCTCGGTCAGCGCGTCATCCGGCCCGTCCACGCACAGGACGATGGGACGCGCGGGAAACTGCGCGCGCATGTTGCGCAGCGTGTCCATGTAGATCGAGCGCAGGCGCGGCAAATGCAGCGAGAACGGCAGCGGCAGGATCACCGTGTCGGCTCGCGCGTCCGCCACGACGGCGGTCATGATCTTCTCCAGCAGGTCCGGGCGGCTCGACATCTGCGCAGTGGCATCGACGGGATTGCGGGCCGAGGCAAAGGGCACCAGCTCCAGGATTTTCCGCTGCGTCTCCTCGCCGAGCTCAGGCAGCGTCAGCCCGACCGACTGCGCGGCATCCGCGAGCAGCACGCCGAAGCCGCCCGACGCCGTGAGGATGGCGATGCCCGGCCCCCTCGGCAGCCGGTCCGGCAGCAGGATCGAGGCCGCATGGCCGAGATCGATCAGCTCGTCGATGCTGCGCACGCGCACGGCGCCGCAGCGGTCAAACAGCGCGTCGAACACGGCGTCCGATCCGGCCATGGCGCCGGTGTGCGAGGCCGCGGCCGCCTGCCCGGCGGCGGACGTCCCGATCTTCATCGCGATGACGGGCTTGCCGGCCTCGCGCGCCTGGTCCAGCGCGGCGATCAGGCGGCCGGCATCGCGGCAGGCTTCGAGACAGCACAGGATCACCTTGGTGGCGGGATCACGCGCCATCCAGGCGATGCCGTCGGCGATGTCGATGTCGCACTCGTTGCCCGTGGTGATGAAACGGCTGACGCCGACGCCGCGCTCACTGGCAAGGCGCATCGTGTAGCTGCCGAGATTGCCGCTCTGCGAGACGATGCCGAGCGAGCCGGCGGCCGGCATGCCGTGCTCGAGCACGATCGAGAACGTCGCGATGCTCTTCTCGGCAACGCTGACCGCGCCGAGGCAGTTCGGCCCGAGCAGGCGCATACCGCTATTGCGTGCGGCAACGCGCAGCCGCTCCTGCATGGCGCGCCCCTGCTCGCCGAGCTCGGCAAAGCCCGAGGAGAACACGACGACGCTGCGGACGCCGCGAGCGGCGCATTGCTCCACCGCCTCGCCCGCACGCTCCGCGTCGACCGCGATGATGGCAAGGTCCGGCGCCTCCGGCACCTCGGCGATGGAAGCATAGGCCTGCAGCCCCTGCACCATCGCGGCCTTGGGATTGACCGGGTAGATCCGGCCCGCATAGCCGTGACGGCGCAATAGGTCGACCGGCCGGCCGCCGATCTTGGTCGCCTCCTGCGAGGCGCCGATGATCGCGATCGAGCGCGGCGACATCAGCGCGTCGAGACCTTCTCCCGGCCGCATCTCAGCGCCCCTTGAACACCGGTGCGCGCTTCTCCAGGAACGCCATCCGCGCTTCCTTGGCGTCCTCCGTCTTGGACAGCGCCATGGTGATGTTCTGCTCGAATCGGTACGCATCGCGCGGGGGCATCAGCTCGACCATGTTCGCCGCGTTCTTGGCGTATTCCATCGCGATCGGGCTCTTCGAGGCGATCTCGCGCGCGAGCTTCATCGCTTCGGGAATGAGGTTCTCCTTGGTGGTACAAGCCTCGATGATGCCGAGGCGGTAGAGCTCGGCGGCAGGCACGCGGTAGCCGGTGAAGAACATGCGGCGCATCAGCGAGCGGCCGAACAGCGTGTTCAGCATGGCCGCACCGCCGGCGAGGCCGACATTGATCTCGGGCATGCCGAACACGGCTTCCTCGCAGGCGTAGAAGATGTCGCAGGACGCCATCAGGCCGACGCCGGCACCGAGCGCGACGCCGTTGATCGCCGCGATGACAGGCTTCGAACATTCGCGAATGCAATTGCCGGTCTCACGCGTGATGCGGTTGTGGCTATGAAACGCGCCGATCTTGGTCGGGTCCGGCCGGTCCTTCAGATCCGCGCCGCTGCAAAACACCTTTCCCGCGCCGGTCAGGATCGCAACCCTGACGTCGGTGCGTTCGGAGATCTCGTCGAACACGGCGACGATGCGGTCGCGCATGGCGCGGTCGAGCGCGTTCACCGGAGGCCGGTTCAGCGTCACCAGCGCGATGTTGTCGGACACTTCGAGGGTGACGATATCTGCTGACATGGGGGTTTCCTCCTGGCTTGTGCTTGGCTCGCTTGAGAGCGCATCGTTGCGCCTGACCGATCGGTCAGCTTTTTGCGCTGATAGCACCAACTCCCGCGCCTTGCAATATCCTACCGTACCCCTCTTGACCGACCGATCGGTCAGTCACTAATTTCGAGACAAGCAAAAACGACCTTGAGGAGGACTCTCATGCCCAGGATCAGCCGACGCCAGGCGACAGCTCTGATCGCCGGTGCCCTCGCCGCTCCGCTCAGTGCGCCCGCCATCGTGAGGGCCCGCGGATCGCAGATCTTCATCATCGTGCCCTATGCGCCCGGCGGCTCGATCGACAGCCTGATGCGATCGATCGCGAAGGCCATGGCGGAAACCCTGGATCAGCCGGTGCTGGTCGACAACAAGCCCGGGGCCAATGGCATCGTCGGATCGCAATATGTGGCGCGCGCGCCGAAGGACGGATCGGTCCTGCTCGCCGGCGGCACCGGCCCGATCTCGCTGAACGTGCTGCTGCGCAAGAGCCTGCCCTACAAGCTGGAGGACTTCGCCTCCGTCGCCATGCTCTGCAACGGGCCGCTGTCGCTGACCGTGAACGCGCGCACGCCCGCGACCGACGTCAAGAGCTTCGTCACCTACGCCAAGGGTCGCGACAAGCCGCTGTTCTACGCCACGCTCGGTCCGGGCAGCGTCACCCATCTGTTCGGGATCATGATGGGCAAGTCGATGGGGTTCGCCGTCACCGAGGTCGCCTATCGCAACAATCCCGCCTCCATCATGGAGACGCTGTCGGGCGAATGCGATCTCAACTTCGCAACGCCTGCCGCCGTGATCGAGCATGCGCGCAGCGGTCAGCTTCGCATCCTCGCGCTCTCCGCGGAAAAACGCATGGCAAGCTTCCCGGACATCCCGACCTTGGCCGAATCCGGCTATCCCAACCTCACGGCCTCGTTCTGGACCGCGCTTCACGCGCCCGCGGGCACGCCGCGCGATGTTATCGCGCGGCTGAACGCGGCCGCGAACGCCGCGATGCAGAAGCCGGAGATCGCCAAGCAGCTCGAGACCGACGGCCTGATGGTCGATACCGGCGCGCCGGAACGGCTCGATGCCCAGTTGACCAGCGATGCGGCGCTGTGGGGGCCGGTGATCAAGGCGCAGAACATCGTTCTGGAATGAGATGCGGCCGCCGTCCGCCGGTCAGCGCGACTTGCGCCGGCCGCTCTTGGGCGGCTCCGGCGACGGAAGCGCGACGAGCTCGCCGCTTCGCAGGCCGTTGAAGATCATGTCGAAGAAGACCTCCGCGATCTGTTCGGGGGTCGCGGATTTGTTGGGATTGTACCAGCGATGCATCCAGTTGAGCGAAGACAGGATCAGCCGCCCGGTCATGGGAACATCGACCTTTCGGATCTCGCCGGCGTCGATCGCCTCCTGGATCAGGCCCCGCAGAAAATTCTCGAAGCGGTCGCGGCGCGTCAGCCGCTCCTTGTGCCTGCTTCGGTCGGGATCGTTCCAGAACGCGGTGGTGGACGCGATCCAGGCCCAGCGATAGCGGCGGAAATACTCCGCCGTAGCGACCATGAAGGCGCGAATCTTCTGCGAAGGTGGCCCGTCGGGAATGCGGTCACGCACGAACAGATAAAGCTCGAGCGTGGAGCCGACCGCGACGCGCGCGTAGATCTCGTCCTTGTTGGAGAAGTGATGATAGAGCAGCGATTTGGAGATGCCGCAGGCGAGCGCGATGTCGCGCATCGAGGTGCCCTCGAAACCCTTGCTGGCGAACAGCCGCCCGGCCTCGGCCAGGATCTGCAGCACGCGGTCCGAGGCCTCGGCCTGGTTCGCAACGCCATCCTTCATCGTTGACAGTTCAGTCATGAACTCCGCAATCCGTTGGCCGGCCCGGAGGCCTTTGGAATGAAACTAGGTTTTCACCGACCGATCGGTCAAGCCCGGCGATTGCCCCGCGAGGATTCATGAGCGTACTGCGAATCAGGCGTATCGGCGCGACCAAGGACCGGCTCGGCGAGAGCCCGGTGTGGGACGAGCGGCGGCGGCGCCTTATCTGGATCGACGCGCTCGCCGGAACGATCCACAGGCTCGATCCCTTCACCGGCGTCGTCGAGCAATTCAGCGTCCCCGCCCCGATCGGCTCCCTGGCCCTGCGGAGCGACGGCGGCGCCATCCTGGCGCTGCGCAACGGGTTTGGGCATTACGATTTCGAGGCGCGCCGCCTCACGGAGGGCCCGTCGATCGGGCTCGACCATCCCAATGTGCGGCTGAACGACGGCAAGGCCGATCCTCACGGCCGTTTTCTCGCAGGCACGATGCACGGCGATCGCGCTCCGGACGAGACACCGCTGGGCGGCCTCTACCGGCTGGGCGCATCTGGCTCCGTGGAGCTGCTGGAGACCGACCTCGCCGTGAGCAACGGACCGTGCTTCAGCCCGGACGGACGGACGTTCTACCTCGCTGACAGTGCAAGACGGATCATCTGGGCCTATGATTACAGCGCGGATGGGCCCCTCGCGAACAAGCGCGTGTTCATCGACACGGAGGCGCTTGGTTCCGGCTGCGATGGCGCAACGGTCGATGCGGACGGCCATCTCTGGTCGGTGCTCGTGCGCATCGGCAAGATCGCGCGATTTTCGCCTGACGGGACGCTGGTGCGGACCATCGACATGCCGGTCCGTCACCCCACCAGCGTGAGCTTCGGCGGCCCCGATCTCGACGTTCTCTACGTGACCTCGATCTCGCGCAGCCACGCGCTCGGCGACGATCATCCCGATGCCGGCGGCTTGTTCGCCGTCGAAGGCCTCGGCGTTTGCGGGCGGCCGGCATTGCGGTACGCGCCGGACTGACTTGCAGCGACTACGCGGATCTCTTGACCTGCTTCGGCACGTGTTCCGCCATATAGTCCACGAAGACCCTGATCTTCTCCGGAAGATAGCTGCTCTGGAGAAACGCCGCGTAGATCCCCTCGTCGAAGGTCGAATTCGTCACCCGGAAGCCCGGCAGCAGGCGGACGAGGCGCTTGCTCTTCAACTCCTCTGCCACGGTGTAGTCGTCGAGCAGAGCGATGCCGTGCCCGGCGATGGCGAGATCGCACAGCACCACGCCGTTGTTGCTGGCGAAAGACGACGGCACCACGATCTCGCGCAGCCGGTTCCGGCGCATGAACTTCCAGACCACGTCCTCCGGGCCCATCCAGTAGGTCAGGCAGTTGTGGCGCGTGATGTCCTCCACCTCGCGCAACTTCGGCATCCGGCTGACGTAATCCGGTGACGCCACCAGAATCCGCTCACTTCGCAGCAGCCGGCGCTGCATCAGACCGGGATCCGTCGGCGCCTGGATCTGAAAGTCGATGTCGAATTCGTCTTCGCGAAGCTGAGGCCGTCGCTCCGACAGGCGCAGCTCCACCTTCAGCTCCGGATAGAGCTTCTGGAAGCCAGGAATCAGCGGCGTAAGCACCTTGATGCCGAACAGCGTTCGCGAATGCACCCGCAGCGTTCCGCGCGGCGCGGTCTGCAGCGCGAGCGCGGCGGCTTCGGCATCCTCGATGCCGTGCAGCACCTGCTCGGTGCGCTGGAAGAAGATCTTGCCGGCATCGGTCAGGCCGAGGTGGCGCGTGCTGCGGTTCAGCAATTGGACGCCGAGCTGCGCCTCGAGCTCGCCGACATAGCGCGACACCGAGGCCGGCGAGAGCCCGACGCGGCGCCCGGCCGCCGAAAAGCTGCCCTCGCGGACGGCGCTGACGAACAATTCCATGGCCTGGAGGCGATTCATCGATCTTTTCAAATTTTGCAAAAGACATGCTCAGATTACGCCAATTGTTCGAAAATGCTCAAGCCCCTATCGTCATGAGAACGCGTCGCAAGAGCGACCGATCGTGGGAGGACGCAACCGATGGAATTCGGCGTATTCATTCTGGCGCAGCAGCGCGGCTATCATCAGAGCTCGCAGCAGGTGATCCACAACGCCGTCGAGCAGACGGTTGCCGCCGAACACGCGGGCTTCGACACGGCCTGGTACGCCGAGCATCATTTCAACAATTACAGCCTCTGCCCCTCGCCGCTGATGATGGTCGCCCATTGCGCCGGCCTCACCAAGCGCATCCGCCTCGGCACCGCGGTCTGCGTGCTGCCGCTGTATCATCCGGCCCGCCTGCTGGGCGAAATCGGCTTTGCCGACACCGTCTCGAACGGGCGTCTCGATCTCGGCATCGGCTCGGGCTATCAGAAGTTCGAGTTCGACCGCTTCGGGGTCGACCTCGACCATTCGCATGCGCTGTTCGCCGAATTCTACGACGTGCTCCACGCCGGCATGAAGGAGCGCATCTTCTCCTATTCCGGCGAGCACCTGAAGATGCCGCCGACCGCGATCGCGGTCCGCACCGTGCAGACGCCGATGCCACCGATCTGGGTCACCTCCGGCCACGGCGAGACGCTCGGCCGCGCCATTCGCGACAATCACAATCTGTTCGTCACCGCGCTGCTCAACGGCCTCGATGCCATCAAGGCGTTGCGCGAGCGTCTCGAAGGGATCGCGGCCAAGGAAGGCCGCTCCATCGACGACACCCGGTTCGGCTTCCTGCGCTGCGCCTATGCCAGCGACAATGACAGCGAGATCCAGTCCTATCTGGACAATGCGCGTTTCCAGCGCCGGCTGTCCGAAAGCCTCAAGTTTCGCCGCGCCCAGAGCGACGACGGCTACCTGATCAAGGAGGAAGCCGGACCGAACGACATGAGCCTCGAGACGATGCGGAGCAATTTGCCCGTCGGCAGTGTCAACCAGGTGATCGACCGCATGCTGGAGGAGATCAGCATCCTCAAGCCGACCCACATCGCGCTGCAGACCCAGCTCGGCGATTTCGATCAGCGCACGATGCTGCGCCAGATCGAGCTGTGGGGCAGCAGGATCATTCCCGCGATCCGGAAGGAACTGAAGTCGGGCCGCAAGGTCGCGGGCGAGGCGGTTTCGGCGTAGGCGGCAAGACGCGCGCTTCGGAGGTCCGTGATGGGATGTCAGATGCCTCAAATGCCCGATGTCCGCTCGGTCGAAGCCGCCGAGTTTCGGTTGGCGATGCGCAATCTCGCGAGCGGCGTCGCCATCGTGGCGACGGGAACGGACGCAACACGGCGCGGGCTGACGGTCAGCTCCGTCACCTCGCTGTGCCTGGATCCACCGAGCCTGCTCGTCGGTGTCAATTCGAGCTCCGAAACCCATGGCGCCATCCTCGCCAACGGCCGCTTCGGCGTCAGCCTCCTCGGTGCTGGGCAGGAGGATCTGGCACTGCGCTTTGCCGGCAGCGTCAAGGGCGTCGAGCGCTTCGCAACGGCGCAATGGGAGCAAGGCACGCTCGACGTTCCGCTCCTGGAGCCGGCGATCGGCGCCGTGGAATGCGTGCTGCATCATCACCAGGTGGTCGGCACGCATGGTCTCTTCATCGGCAGGATCGTGGCGACGCGGGGCGGTCACGGCGATCCGCTGGTCAATTTCCAGGGTGCTCTGCACGCGCTGCCGCGCGGCTAGCTGGATTTGCCGGGCGAGATCCGGCAATACCGTCCTTATCGGCGAGGATCGCAACGGGAGCGGCACCATGATCATCGAATGCTTCGACGGAGGTGTTGTCCGGCTTTCCGAACCGTCCGACTTTCGCAGGTTCAAGCTGGTGATGCATGCAAAGGCATCGCTGGATCCCCACGCGTGGAAGGGGATCACGCTGCTCGGCGATGACGATGCGCTCGTCGCGATCGATCTGGTTCCCACACTCGAGGGCCGACCTGACCATGCCAGCTGGCATCTGGGCTATGATGACATGCTGGCCAAGGCCCGTGAACACGGCTGGATCGACGCCGACAAAAACGCCATTCGCGCTCATATCGAAAGACCGGCGTAAAGCCTCTTCTCCGAACCGCCGACGCGCCGGAAACTCCGGCCGCCAGCAGCGGCCCGCAATTGACTCGCATCAAGGCGGTGAAGCCCGGGATGGGGCTTGTGGTTTGCCATGAGCATCTTCCGGCATGGCATCGCATCTCCCCGGCTCGTCGTCGTTCTGCTCGCGCTGCTTTGCGCGGCCGTCCCCTCATTGGCAGGTGCAGTCGACCTCGTCGGCACGCGCCAGGACGGGCGGGACATCGCCTCTGCCGACATTCCCGGCTGGAGACTTGTCTATTTTGGCTACACCCATTGCCCGGATATCTGTCCGATCTCGCTGCAGAGCATGGCCCAGGCTCTCGATGCGCTCGGGCCGATCGGAGAGCGTATCAATCCGATTTTCGTGACCGTCGATCCGGAGCGGGATACGCCCGACGTCCTCGCCGAATATGTGTCCAGCTTCCACCCGCGCATGATCGGCCTGACGCCTCATCCCGAGCAGCTCCCGGCCCTGGCCAAGGCTTGGCGCGTCAAATACGCCCGCGTCGAGCTCAAGAACGGTAATTCCTATGCGGTCGATCACACCGCCGCGATCTTCCTTGCCGACCCCGCCGGTACGGTCATCGGCCGCTACCCGCACGACCTCGACGGAGGCGGACTTGCCGACCGCATCCGCGCCTCCATGCTGGCCAGATGACATGAGCGCCGGTGAGAAGCTCGCGCGCAGTTTTGGCGCCACCGAGGTCTCCATCGACAAGCGGCGAGAACTGATCCGGCGAACGTTCGAACAGGTCGCGCCGCGCTATGACCTGATGAACGACCTCATGAGCATGGGCATTCACCGGCTCTGGAAATCGGACTTCGTTGCGCTTGCGGCGCCGCGGCCGGGCGAGATCGCTCTCGACCTCGCGGGCGGCACGGGCGACATCGGCCTCGCGCTTGCGGCCGCCGGCGCCCGCGTACTGGTGGTCGACCCCTCCGCGTCGATGATGCGGGTCGGGCGCATGCGTGCCAGCGCGGAGCGGATCGAATGGATCGCGGCCGAAGCGGAGCATTTGCCCTTCCCCGACGCGTCGATCGACCTGCTCACGATCTCTTTTGGCATCCGCAATGCGACCAGCGTCCGGGATTCACTGCGCGAGATTGCCCGAGTCCTGCGACCGGGCGGACGCTTCTTCTGCCTGGAGTTCTCGACTCCGCGCGCATGGCTGAGACCGCTTTACGGCCTGTGGTCCCGCACCACGATCCCCCTGCTCGGCGCCGCCGTCTCCGGACGGCGCGACGCCTATCGTTATCTCGTCGAATCCATCAGGAGATTCCCCGATCAGGCGGAGTTCGCATCGATGATCGCATCCAGCGGCCTGGTCGACGTGCGATGGCGCGACTTCTCGTTCGGCATCGCCGCGGTTCACTCCGCGCGCAAGCCTGCCCAATGACCTTCAGCGCGACACGAAGCTGAGCAATTCGCGGCGAAGCCCGGGATCTGTCCACTCGCCCTGCCCTCGCATGCGGGCAACCTCGCGTCCCTGCGCATCGACGAGGATCGTCGTCGGCAGCGCGGCGACGTCGAGGGCGACCGCCGCCTCGCGGTCGCGGTCGTGATAGAGTTCGAGATCACGCACGCCCAATTTGGAGGTGGTGCGGTCGATCGCATCCCAGCCGAGCCGGTCGATCGACACCGCGACGACACGCACGCCTTCCCGGCCGAGATCGGATTGCAGCGCCGAGAGCGCCGGCAGCTCGACCCGGCATGGAACGCACCAGCTCGCCCAGAAATGCAGAACGGTCAGGCGCGCGGCGAACTCCGCAGCCGCATGTCCATCGCCATTTCGGTCGCGCACGACGTAGTCGATCTCTTTCGGCGCCGACGGCACGAAATCAGCCGCGCGGACCGGCGTCCATGTCGCCAAAGCGCAGAGGATCAGAACGAGGCGGATCATCGCACGCTCATGAGCAGGACGGCGACGATTCCCGCGGCGAGCCCGATCTGGAAGTGCACGGTCGCGGCCAGCATCGTATTCAGTGCACGCGAAACCGGCGTTCGGGCGAGCCGATGACCGAGATAGAACGCAGCCCCCAACGCCGCCGCCGCAAGGACGATCGCGGCCCGATTGATCGGCCAGAGTGCAATGCCGGCCACGATGGCGGCGCCGCCCAGCTCGAGAACGTAGAGATATGCCGTGCCCGCCGGACCAAGAGCCATTGCGAGCGTTTGCCGCCCCGACTTGGCGTCCTCGGCACGATCGCGGTGGTTGTTGACGGTCAGGACCGCCGCGGCCGGCAGGCCGATCGCGAGCCCGAGCAGCGCCGACGTCGTGTCGAACCGATGCGCGCCGAGCCAGACGATCCCGGTCGTCGCGACCACGCCGAAGAACATAATCACGAAGACCTCGCCGAACCGGCTCGCCGAGATCGGCCAGGGTCCGTAGGAATATCCCCAGGCCGCCAGCAACGAGGCCGTGCCGATCGCCAGGATCGGCGCGCCGCCATAGACGACGGCGACGATGCCGAACACCGCCGCGATGAGACTGGTCACGATGGCGCCGCGCCGAACCTGCGCCGCGGACATGATGCCCGCCCCGACGAGCCGCACCGGCCCCAACCGCTCCGCTGTGTCCGCGCCACGGCCACCGTCGGCGGAATCGTTGGCCAGATTGGTCGTGATCTGGATGAACAGCGCCGATGCAAGGGCGGCAATCACCGGAACGGCGGCAAGCCTGCCATAGGTGACCGCCGCATAGACCAGTGCGACGGCGATCGGCGTCACGGAGAGCGCCAATGTCCTCGGCCGCGCGCCCAGAATCCAGGATCCGATTGGTCCTGTTGATGCCAGTGTCGTCACAACAGATCTCCGCGCCGAAACGACCGGAAGCCAGCATAGGCCGACCCGGCTCCGAGTGCCAACGGGTAAGCCACCGACCAGATCAGGAAGCCCGCGCGGCCGAAGACGTCGAAAACGGCATATGCCGTCGAACCCAGGAGCACGAGCTGCGGATCGAACAGGATCATCGATCCGATCCGGAACACCTGCAGCGGATTGAGCAGCGCGATCGCGACCACCCCTTCGACCGGCATGCGATCGCGGATCAGCACGCCGAGCAGGATGAGATCGAGGCCGAGGATAAGCACGAGCCACAACAGAAACGCCACGGTCTGAGCCAGATCGACCGATCTCGCCACCGAAGCGATGAAGAAGCCGAGCCCGACGAAAGCCAGGATCATCGCGAGCAGAATGCCGATGTCGAAACCCAGCTCCACCCAGGGAATCGCGACGGCGCGCACCGCGCCATAGGCGACCGCCAAGGCGAGCGCGCCGACCACCGGCGCGGCCGCGAGGATGTATCGGGCGAAGAAGCGGCCGGCGTACCAGGCGCCCAGTCCGACCGGGAGCCCGAGCACGTATTCGTACACGCCGGCTTCGCGGTCACCCGCCAGCGAGCGCACCGTGGTGACCAGGACGAAGATCGGCAGGATCGCCATCGCGAGCTGAATATAGGCAACGAGCGTGCGCGACAGACCGGTGAAGCCGAGCACGCGACTCTCGGTCAGGCCAAAGACCAGCAGCAGCCCCACCAGGGCGAAGAACACGGCGGCGTAGGCCCAAAACCATCTGGCGCGCAGCGCCTGGGCGATCTCGAGCCGGAACGTGGCGGCGAGCCCGGACGCGGGGCTAGGCTCGGACGGAACGGATGCGAGGTCGGGCGGAGCAAACAGCATGTCGTCCTCACGTCGGATGGGCGCAGAGCGCCTTCTCGCAAATTGCCGCGGACGCCGTCGCGAAGTCCGCCGGGTGGCGCGCCTCCGTCCCCGCCGCGTAGCCGTGTCCCATCGGTGTCGCCGCGCCTTCGCGATATCGCGCCGAACGCGCAGGCAGCCATCTCGCCGGGTCGCCTTCGTCGGCGACCCAGAAGCCGACTTCGGTCCGATCGAGCTCCTTGCGCTGGGACGCAGCGATCACCGCGCAGCCGAAATCGTCGTAGACGCGTACCCGCCCGATGTCCGCATTCCAGATCTCGGCCGCGTATCGCAGGTCCCCGATCGGCATGCCGCAATAATCGCAGCTCTCGCGCTTCAGCTTGATGGCCCGTGGCGCGGGGCCGGCCTCCTCCGAGCACCCCGTCAGGCCGCCGGCCGCGGCGAGGCCCAGCGCCATGCAGACAAATCGACGTCGCGTCGCGACGACGCCGGCTTCAGGCGGACAACGCATCAGCATCCACGCTCTCCCGATCGGCCTCGCGCAGCTCCACCCCGGACAGGAGACCGGCGTGGCGCGCGACGAAACCGAGAAACCGGAGTCGGTCCGGACCGGCAATCGCGCCGCGCCAGCGCCGTCCTTCGAATTGCGTCAATCCCCACTCAACCGCCGCACGAGCGAAGCTTGCCTCCACGCGGCTGGTCTCGACCTCGACGAGGAAGGTGGATCCGAGCGCGCCGGCGTCGGTCACCGTATCGTCCAGCACGATGCGCCCGCGATCGAGTTCCACCACCCGGTCCACGAGCGGCGCGATTTCGTCGATACGGTGGCTCGAAATGATCATGGCCGTGTGCCGGCCGCGTGCCGCGAGGAGATCGTAAAAGCCGGCGCGGGCGGCCGGATCGAGATTCGCGGTCGGCTCGTCGAGGATGAGCAGGCGCGTCGGCCTGCCGAGGGCCAGCGCGATCAACAGCTTCTGCTTCATGCCGCCCGAAAGACGCACGAAAGCGCGATTGCGGACCGCAGCGATGTCGAGGCCGAGGCCCATGGCAACGCCCTCGATCTCCTCGACCGACGCGCCGGACACCTCGGCCACATAGCGGATGAAGGCGCCGATCGGCGTCTCGAGCCGCGGCGCAATCTGAGGCACAAAGCCGATCATGCGCAGCAGCTGCGCCCGATCGCGACGCGGATCGAGCCCGTCGACGGAGATCGATCCATGATAGCTGTATTCCCCGAGCAGGCTGCGAAACAGGCTGGTCTTGCCGGCGCCGTTGGAGCCGACCAGCGCGATCCGCTGTCCCGAAGGCGCTTCAAGCGACAGGTTATCGAGCACACGCGTCGCGCCGAACTGCTTGCTCAGCTGCTTGATGAGGATCATGTGCCCTCCTCTTCGAGCTTTTCATCAGCGCCCGAGCGGGCAAGACCGACGATGTCGAACGTAAGAGCACCGGTCGGACAGGCGTCGATGCACATGGCGCAGCGCGTGCAATCGACCCCGATCGGAGTTTCGACGTCACGGGCGAAGCCGAGCTTGGTGATGTCGAGCACATGGGGAACCAGGCAGACCTGCCGACACTTGCCTTCGTGCAGGCACTTCGTGGCGTCGTACTTGATCCGCACCGGAGCCACGATGCCGGCAAGGCCGTAGCCGAGGCCGACCGGGCAGACATAGCGACACCACAGCCGGCGTGACCAGACGATCTCGGCCAGCAGCAGCAAGCCGACCCAGATGAGGCCGATGATGGTGCCATAGGTGAGCGCCCGCGACAGAATGCCGACCGGCGAGATGGCTTCGAACAGCGGATATCCGGAGACGAAGGCAAGCACCGCGAAAACGAAGAACATGACGATGCGAAGGCGCCGGTCGAGCTCATGATCCCGAACGAGCTTCTTGCCCACCAGCTTCAGGTGCACCATTTCCGCCAGCTCGGACAGGAAATGGTACGGGCAGACCCAGGAGCAGAACGTTCGCCCCCCGATCACCGCGTAGATCAGCACGACGGTCGTCACCCCGATCACGAGGTTGATGACCACGTGCTTGTGCGCGAGCATGAGCTGCAACGAGGAGTTCACGTCCGCAAAATGGAATCCCAGGACGCGCGAGGCGGTCAGTGCCCCTTCAACGAGCTGCAGGTCGATCCAGTACGAAGCCACGAACAATCCGTTGACCGCAAAGATCGACGCCCAGCGGATCATCCGCCATTTGTGCGACTGAACGGCCTCGGCCCGCTCGCTCTCGATCGCAGCCTTTCGACGCTTGCGCTCGTCCGGGCTCTTCTTGAAAGCGAGCAGCTCGCGCGCTTCCTCGGTCATGTCCGCGGGCGTGGGCTTCTGCGGCGCAACGCCGAACATCAGCGCCAGATCCCGCAGCTTACGCGTGATCAACCGGCTGCTCATGCCTTGGGCCCTCCGGGATCGCGCCCCTTGACGCGCACGTCGACGCGGATCGCGGCGGGCTCGGCGGGGCACATCATCTCGCAGACGCCGCAGCCGACGCAGGCATCCTTCACCACCGGCGTGCGTCGCCGATCCTGCGGATCGCTCGACACCGGCACCAGCTCGATCGCATCCTTGATCGGACAATGCCGCACGCAGAGATCGCAAGTTGCGAGATCGTAGGGGTGAGAGGCAACCGGCTGCGGCTTCCATCGATCGATGTCGGAATAGCGCAGATGCCCCTTGAACGCGCCGCCGCGCGCCAGACCCTTGAAGCCCTCTCCCTTGCGCGCCAGGCAGGCATCCGGTGCGGCCAGGCGCGCCACGCCCATGCGCGACTGCTCCTTGGCGTCGATCAAATGGCTGAGCGCGCCCGTCGGGCAAGCCAGCACGCACTGCGTGGCATCGCAGGAGAAGTCACACGCCTGCGCGCGGGCCGCGATGTACGGCACACCATTGCCGATTCCCTGGTCGAGGTCGCTGAGCCTGATCGCATCCACCGGACAGACCTGGACGCATTGTCCGCACTTGATGCAGGCGGCGAGGAAATCCTCCTCGTCGAGCGCTCCGGGTGGACGCAGCCGAGGCGCAGCCTCTACCGCGCGATGATCGAGCAAGGTCAGGAGTGACGCGCAGAGCACCACGCCGCCCAACGCCGCCGACCGCAGCAGACGCCGGCGCGCCTCGTCGACGCGAGATGAAGACCTCGCCGGCGCAACGGGAGCGGCAGCTTCTTCGTCCTTCACCGCAGCACCTCCTTCACCCCTGCGCGGCGCGCTCCCGCATCTGCGATTGCATCGATACGCGGAGCCGGATCAGCCAGCACCAGGCGCGGCTCCGTGAGCGAACCCAGCCGTTCGACGAGATCGATCATCTCGAGCGAGGGGGCGCCCCGGAAGAACTGCGCGTCGGGCACGTCCATCCACAGCCGGTCGGCCCACGTCCAGACACGATACGGCGTATCGCCCGCGCCATCATGATTTCGGTCAAACCCGTCGTAAGAATCCCAGAAATTCCCCGACCAGATATTGCGCTGGGCAGACCCGCCACCGGCGACCATGGCCTGGGCATGATTGCCGAAAAAGGAGTTGTCCTCGAACGCATTTCCTTCCCAGCCGGAGTGGAAGGCGACAGCGACGCCGTTGTAGGCGAAGCGATTGCCCCTGAAGGCGTTGTGTGACTCAGGATCGTAGGGCGATGCATCCATGAACAGTCCACGCGCATTGGCGAACACGTCATTGTGCTCGATGCGCGCTCCCGAGGATTCCTTGAAGCCGATACCGATGCCCGACGGCCCCTGACTGTACTGGATCACGTTGTCGGCGAGGACGTTGTCGTTGGCGTACATCAGGAATACGCCCACCGTGTTTGCGACGAGGACGTTGTGCCGCATGCTGTTCTGATGCGCATACATCAGATGCACGCCGTACCGGCTGTCCCGAATCCGATTGCCGTCGAGGATGTTCTCCTTCGAATACCAGACGACCGTATCGCGCGTGCGAAATATCTCGTTGTCCTCGATCCGGTTGCCGTTGGAGTACCAGACGCGAATCGCATCGCCACGGAGCGCCTCGGGCAGGTCCTTCGAGGAAATGCGATTGCGCCGGATGATGTTCATGTCGGACTGCTTGAGCTCGAATCCGAACAGGCAATCCTCGATCACGTTGTCGCGGAAGACGCCGTGCTTGCCCCGTAGCCGGACGGCGGAATCGGTCGATTCGTGCCTTTCGCCGGAATTGCGAAACGTGAGGCCGATGACCTGCACGTCGTCGGCTGTCACCGTCATGATCGAGCCGACGCCGCCACCGTCGATCACCGTTCCCGGCTCGCCCTCGATCCGCATCGGGCGGTTCACCACACCCGGCGCAGCGTAGATGCCGCGCGCAAGGTGCAGCACGCTGCCCGTCGGCGTCGCGTCGATCAGCGGTTGAAGCGCCGCCGCGTCGCGCGGGAATCGACGCAGGCTCTCCAGCTCCTCCTCGGAGCGCGGATCCGGCGGCGGAGGGTGATGGTCGGCAAAGCCTGCGTCGCGCGTGAGGTCATAGACCCCGAACGTCGTGGCGATCCTGCCGAAGGCGAAAGCCACGAGCACCAGGACCGCGAGCCCGGAGAGCGCGAGCGCCCCGCCCCGCAGCCAGCCCTGCAGTCGTAGCCGCGCCGACATCGTTCAGTCCTTTGCCGCCTTCGGCGCGGCACGACGCAGCAGCACGGCGACCGCCATCGCCGCTCCGACGACGGACATCAGGGCGAAGCCGGTGTAAGGATAGGAGTGCGTGGAGAATTGCGCGACCTTGCCGTCACCGAACACCGTCGGCATGAACGGCTTCAGCGTGAATGCACCCATGGCATTGAGGCTGTGACCGTACCACCACAGCCACGCCGCGTACTCCATGATGAACGCCACGGGCAGGATCATGGGAGCGACGCCGAGCGCATAGAACAGTACCGAGCGCGGCTTGCGGGCGACCCACAGGAAAGCCAGCATCGCGGCCAGCACGGCACCATAAACGACGTAGAGCGACGTCGTCATGATGGCCACGAGACGCGCATTCTTGGTCGGCTCGTTGAACCAGCGTCCGAGGCTTTCGTCATAGTGCCACGCCATCACGTCGATCCCGCGGCCGGTCCATGGCGGCGTCGGATCGGTCAGGCTGACCGGCGCCTTTTGCTCATAGACGCTCTTCAGGACCCGAATGAGCTGATCCTTGTCGGCGTTGCGCTCCACCTTCGGCGCTGCCGTCTCCCCGATATGGCTCTTGGCCAGGGATTCCTTGAGCTGCCGCACGACCGGGTGCAGCGTATCGCTGCTCGCCTCGTCCTCCGCCCGCCCGAGACTGTCGATGAGGCCGACCACCCAACCGCGGTCGAGATAGCGAATGCCGTTCGGCGCGAACAGGGCCAGCGACATCCAGACGGCAATCCCGGCGAAGCCGAGCGCCATGACGGCGGTCCGCACCCCCACGCCCGGCACCGCGAAACCGACGATCAGGACACCGAGAAAGGAGAACAGGAACGGCGACAGCAGCTTTTCGACCGGGCCGCCGGATGCGATCGGATACATGCCGACGAAGTGGTTGATCGTGTCCATCTCGTGGACGCAATCGAGCGCCTCCTTCTCGAGCACCTCCTTCGACTCCCGCATCACGCAGCCGTTCGAGATGCGATTGACGTGGAAGTTGATGCGAACGCCCTGCGGGAAGGTCTGCGGCGGATAGTTCGGCGCGGTGAGCGAGACCCACCATACGGGCAGGAAGAACGACGCCGCGAGAGCCACCAGCGCGACCAGCGACGCCACGCGCATCAGCGGCATCGCCCAGGTCCGGCGCAAAGCCGACCCCGCCGGGCTGCTCGTGGGCCTCCCCGCCGTGACGCTCGCGATCTTGTTCATGTGTCGATCTCCTGCATTGCGGCCACCTCGGCCCTCGGCCGTGAAGCCGAGGCGGTGGGCCGCAATTCTCCGCAAAACCGCAGGACTTACTTGAAGTCCGGGTTCTTCCATCCCTTCGGCGCCACCAGATCGGCCGGCGGCTTCAGGCGCGAGACGTAATCGAGCACGGCCAGCGTGTCCTTGTCCGAGAAGTTCTTGATCTGCTCGACCATCTCGGGGTTCGAGTTGCGGCGCTTGCCTTCCTTGATCCAGCGATATTGCCGCACGAGATATTCGTAATGCTGGCCCTGAATCCGCGGATAGAATTTTTCGGCATTGCCGGCGCCGTCCGGGCCGTGGCAGCGCACGCAATTGTCGGCATAGAGCTTCGCGCCCAGCACAAGATCATCGCCCTTGCCCACGCCGTTCTCCGGGTTCATCCGCAGGATGGCGATGTATTCCGACACATCGGCGATTGCCTGGGTGCCGCCGATCTCCGACGGCAGCGCGAACGGATACATCGTCGGATTGTCGCGGTGACCGTCACGAATGTCGGCGAGTTGCTTGATGATGACCGAGCGATGCTGACCCGCGAGCTGCGGGAACGTTCCGTCGACCAGGCCCCAGCCTTCCGGCTGGTGGCAGGCCGAGCAGACCTCGTAGACGTCGCGGCCATTGTCCTTGTTCGGCTTGAGGTTCAGCGCCTCATCGCGCTCACCCCCCTGGCTCATCCATTCCTTCTTCTGCTTGTTCTCTTCGAACTTCTGCTGATCGACGGCAGGCCCGGCGGCGTAGACCAGGCTCGTTCCGACCAGGGCCGCGGCCAGCATGGCCGCCGAAAGTGCTCTTTTCATCGCATGTCTCCAATCTTGCTTCGGCTCATCGCCTATTTCGGGCCACGCTCAACCTGCGACAGGTAGTCGGCAATCAGCGCGATCTTCGCGTCGTCAAGCTTCTTGGCGAACGGCAACATCGTCGCGACCTTGCCTCCCTTGCGGACTCCGTCGCGGATCTCCGTCATCTGCAGCGCGACATAGTCGCGTTTCTGGCCGGCTATCTGCGGATAGCTCGCGAGCGGCTTCGATCCGTCGGGACCGTGGCATGTCCCGCATCCGCTCTTCAGATAGGCGTCCTTTCCAGCCGCGAGCCGCGCGCTGTCCGGAGCCGGATCGAGGGGCCGCGGCTTCGCAGCCGGCTGGCTGGCCAGGAATTCCGCGATCGCGGCCCGCTCCTCGGTGCTCGTCAGGTGCATGACGTCCTTCATGCCCTGCGTGCGCGGATAGCCTCGCGCATCGGGGCCCGATACGCGGCTGCCGTCCGCGATCCCCGCCATCTGCGCCAGCATGTATTTCGCGTCCTGGCCGGCGAGATCAGGATAGTTTTGAATGGCTTTCGCACCATCGCGGCCATGGCAGGCCACGCAGGTCTTGGCACGAAACAGCGACTTGCCGTCGAGCGAGCCCGGCGATGCCGTCGCCGCCTGCCCTTCGCTCGGGGCGGCGGAGGTCTGCGCAAGCGCTGCGGGCGCGGTGACCAGGAACGCTAGCGTGGCCAGAATACCGATTGTCTTCATTTGTCTTCGACCTCGAACTTGGGATCGAGTTGGGCTCGGACTTGGAGCCGGCCAGGCGCAATTTGCGCCTGGCTTCGGCATTGAGCGGACGATCCGGAGAGCTCTTGCCGTCGCCGGAGACCGGCGGCGGCAGGACTGCTCCTCGATCCGCCAGCTCACTTCGTGACGGTCTTGGCGCCGTGCTCCTCCAGGTAGGTCTTGACGCGCAGACCGATGTCGGCGGCCTTGACCTGGTACTGCCACCACTGGTTCGCCCAGAGGGTCGCCTGCTGCCAGTCTTCCTTCTTGGCGGCGTCTTCGGCCTTCGCCTTCGCATCCTTCAGGAAGTTGAGCTGGTCCGTCGCGTCGTCGACGAGCGCGACGACGGTCGGGAAGTCCTTGTAGTTCGTGGAGAGGATGTACTTGACGACGCTGTCGATGACGCCCTGCGTCTCGACGTTGGTCTTGTACTGCTTGTCGTAGTCGGCCTTGGCGTAGACCGCGCCTGCCGTAGCCTTCGCAGCAACCTGCTCGACAAGTCCTTTCGGCTTGACCATCAGGTAGCCTTCCATCTCGAGATGCAGCGCCGAACAGAATTCGGTGCAGTAGTACGAGAAGGCACCGGGTCGCTCGGCCTTGAACGTCACGGATGCCGTCTTGCCGGGCTCGAGGCTGAGATTGCCGATATAGGTCGACACGGCGAAACCATGCGTCTCGTCCTCGGCGCGCTCGGCGTTGGTCCAGTGGAACGTGACCTCGTCGCCTTCGTTGACGTCGACGATCTCCGGCGTGAAGTGCGAGCGGATGACGGTGCCGAACACGGTGACCTTGCCGGGCTCGCGCACGATCTTCTCGGATCCCGGCCGCACCGCAAAGGCACTGTCCTTCTCCGTGCGGCTATCCGTGCCATACTTGTAGCGCACGAGCGGCTTCAGCTTGTCCGCGGCGATGGCAGCCGCGTAGTGCGGCTCGCCGAGCGGCAGCGGCATATCGTACAGCAGCTCCATCTTGTCGCCGGAGATGTCGATCAGCTGGTGGTTCTGCGGATGCAGGGGACCGACCGGGTTGAAGCGGTCGATCGCGAGCTTGTTGAGGGCGATCAGGTACTTTCCGGCCGGCGCGGCGCTCTCGCCTTCCATCGCCGTGAGATGCCCGATGTTGTAGTGGACCGACAGCTTGTCGAGTACCTTGCCCTCGCAATAGTCGTATTTCGCGACCTGGCTATCCACGTACAGCGAGGTATAGGCGATGCACGGCTTGGAATCGAACTGCGTGTGCAGCGGTCCGAGGCCGAGCTGAACCTGCTTGTGCAGCACCTGCTTCATGTCGAGGATCGGAATCCCGTAGGCGTCCTTGGAAGCGAACTGCTTCGCGTCGACGGCCGCCTTGATCTTCTCCCACGAATAGACCGACACATTGGTGTCGAGCTTGCCGCCGACGATGATGTACTTGCCGTCAGGCGTGACGTCGGCGCCATGCGGCGATTTCGGCTCCGCGATCAGATAGACCAGCCCTTCCGCGATGGCGGTCTGCATCGAGATGACGTCGTGCCCGTTGATCTTCGTCGTCTTGCCGGCGGCGGCGACTTCCGCTGCCTTCTTCCAGTTGATCACGTGCAGGAAATCGGCGTCGTTGGCCGAGCAGCCGGCCTCGAAGGGCGGCTTGCCCTGTTCGATACCGCCGACGTAGCGCTCGGCGCAGAACGAATTGGTGAAAGACCAGCCGTCCGACGGACCCTTGCCCGCATCCGACAGATCCTGCGTGTAGGGCGGCAGTTCGATCGAGAACGACTTGCCGGTGTCGATCTGCCCCTTCTCGCGATCGAACTTCCAATAGGTGATCGCGCCGCGGAATTTCTCGTTGAACTCGGAGAGCGGCGCGTAGCCGCGGCCGAGAACGCCCGGATATTGCGCCGCTTCGATGACGTATTCGGAATTCGGCGTCACAAAGGTGCCACCGTGCTCCGACTGCATGATCGGATTGGTCACGATCTGCCGGGTCTCGAAGTCCTTGAGCGAGATGACCGCGATGCGCGGATTCGCCTTGTCGTTGATGAAGAGGAACTCGCCATCGGGCTTGCCGCCGGTCTCGGACAGTCCGGGATGATGGGTGTCGCCCCAATTGGGATTGCGACCATCAATCTGGCCTTGCGCCAGAATCTTCTTCGATTCGTCATCGTAGCCATAGCCTTGCCACGGCTCCGGCGTGAACACGGCGATGTATTTGAGAAGACGCATCGAAGGCACGCTGTAGACGATGACCTGTCCAGACTGGCCACCGGACGAGAAGACGAGAAACTCGTCGCGTCCGCCCGTCGGTACGTAAGTCTTTGCTGCAGCCAACACGTCCTTCTGACTGAGATTGCGACGCTTCATCACGTCTTCGAGGCTTTCAGCCGCAAACACGTTAGCTCCGGCGAAGCAGAGCAAGGCCCCCGCGGCCACAGATACCTTAAATAATGCCTTCATTTCGTGCTCCTGTAGCGTCCACCGCTTGCGCTCGCATACCCCAAAGACGTAGCGCGACGGCATCGCCGCCAATTCGGCCTCTCGGTGCCAATCTGCCAATCTCAGTGGTGAGAGCACCACTCACCGCTGGCCGGATAGATAATGAATCGCAGCTCTCAGTCGCATTGATCGGGCGCAAAACACGACTTGACCACGGTCAATTGACGATCGTCTCTCCATCCCACGCGGACCTCTAACGACGAACATCAGCGACTTGCTCGCAACATCATCGACGCTTGCGCGCCGCTGATGAATTGCTCCCAAAGAGAGCCGTTCAATCATGCGGCCGATGCACGGCTCCTCGCTCGAGCGCATAGCTTTCGGCGCGAGCAACTTCGGACTTCATTTTCGGATCGTGTTCTTTGTCGAGACACAAATGTCCCGTCGTTTCGGGTGGCGGTACCGGACCCGTCGGCATTCGGATTCCGACTCGCGCACTTTATTGCCGATGAGCGCATCGGAATGCCGGGCGATCCTAATGGATCGGTGCCCTCCGGGACCCGCTGCGGATCGAACGTGACTCGGCAGGGCGTCAAAGAGGTCGTGCACCAAGTCTACCCGTCGCGCGAAGCCAGCGCTTGACCTGCGACGGCCGGCCTCACGTCGCGCGGCATCCAGAAGGCCTTCGGTGACACGTCCCGACGTCTACGAGCGGCCCGCCGCGCCTGCCCGCTTATGTGCTCCTGGAAACATCCAGAGCCCGTCGCGCCGGCGCCTCACCATCAGGACGCGCCCTCTTCTCGCGACGACCAGCTTCGACGATTTCGCCATGGCCTAACGCATGATCCGGAAAAGTGCGAAGCGGTTTTCCGGCAAGATCATGCGCAAACAATAACCTAAAGCGCGATGACAATTCATCTAATCCTCATCGCGCTTTAGGGGCAGATGATCGCCTTGATGATGCCGTCGCGCCGCGCGACCTGCTGCTCGAACGCCGCAGGCGTCTGGTCGAGCGAGAAGCTGTGGGTAGCCAGCGGCGCCAGCTTGACCTGCCCGTCTTGCGCAAGCGCGATGGCGCGCGGATAAACCTCCGGCATGCGGCGTGAGAACTTGATCGACAGCCCCTTCCGGCGCGACTCCGCGCCGCTGAGGATGTACTGGTTGTTCTCGGGAATGCCGACGAGAACGACCCGGCCGCCGATGCGGGCACAGCGCGCGGCGTGCTCGAAACCGTGCGAGGAGTCGGTCGCCTCGATCACCAGATCGACGCCGCGGCCTTCGGTGGCGTCGGCGACCTCGGCATAGCTGCGGCACGCCACATCCGCACCGAGGTCGCACGCCAACGCCGTGCGCTGCTCGACCGGGTCGATCGCGATGATCTTTCCGCTGCCTGCGAGCCGCGCCAGTTGCACGAGCAGCAGTCCCACGGGGCCGCAGCCAAGCACCGCCACGGTCTCCTGAAGCCGCGGACGCGCCAGGTCCATGGCATGGATCGCGACACCGAGCGTCTCCAGGATCGCCGCGCCGGCGGGGTCGATGCTGTCGGGCACCAGATGCACGGCGGACTTCGGCACGCAGACGAATTCGGCCATGGCGCCGTTGTGGGGAGCGTAACCGAGAAACTTCACGTTCGGGCAGAGGTTGGTGTGCCCGCGATGACACCACTCGCAATGGCCGCAGGGAATGGACGGATCGACCGCCACCAGCGCATCGGCCGAGAGCCCCGCCTTGCGCGCGGAGTCCGGCGTGAGGACACCCGAGAATTCGTGCCCCAGGACGAACGGCCTCACTTGCGTCGGGCCCGTCGTTCCGCCCTCGAGATAGGAGTGCAGGTCGCTGCCGCAGACACCGACGGCCTTGACGCGGATGATGAGCTCGTCCTCCGCGAGCGGCCTCGGCTCGGGAATATCGAGGACGCGGATATCACGAATGTCCTGGAGCACCGCAGCGCGCATGTTGTCGCCATCCTTCCGAGCAATTGTGCCCTCACATTACATATGTAATACGCGTGTGACAAATGATTTCGCGCGCCTCTTGGCGCGCGTGCGCGGGCCGTCGCGCCTTCGATGCCCGAGGCGCGGCTCCCCTGTCGCTTGCGAGAATGCGGCTATTTCTGCTTGTCGAGCAGTTTCAGCGCGGCGACGGCGGTGCTCTCGTCCGTCACCAGCACCTTGCCGATCCGGCCGCGCAGCACGGCTGCGATGATCGGCGCCTTGTTGAGCCCCCCGGCGATCAGCATCGACGTCGGCACGCGCGCCAGCTTTTCCAGCGGCATCGCAATGGCGCGGCTGTTGATGTTGTGATCGATGGGCCGGCCGGACTTGTCGAGAAATTGCGCCAGAACGTCGCCGACGGCGCCCGCTGCCCGCAGATGCTCCGCGCGCACGTCCGGCGGCAGCCCATGCCGCATCAACAGCGAGCGCGGCGTCAGGTCTCCCATGCTCAGAAGCGCCAGATCGATCTTGTCGACGCTGTTCAGCACCTCCTGATAGACCTCCTGCGCCAGGAAGGTGTCGCGCGAGCGCCGGCTGCTGACGAAAATCGGCGCCGCCAGATAGCTGCATTGGGCGTGCAGCCGGTGCGCGAGCTCGCCCGCGATCTCGAACGTGTTGAGCTCGAGCCCGCGCGACAGGCCGCCCATCATCGAGACGATGGACAGATCGGGATAGTCGGCGGGCGTGACGTAACGAATCGTCTCGCGCAAGGTCGCGCCCCAGCCGATCCCGATGATGCGCGGGCGCTTCTGCTCGAGGAACTTCGACAAATAGGCTCCCGCCGCCATCCCGATCAAGCTGCCGGTTTGCTCGGGATTTTCCGGGCTCGGAATCACGACGGCGTCCTCGAGGCCGCATTCCCGGCGCAGGCGGTGCTCCAGCTCGGTGCAGCTCGCAAAGGCGGAGTTGAGCCGAATATTGACGATCCCGGTCTGCCGGGCATCCGACAGCATGCGATTGACGCGAGCGCGGGTCAGCCCCAGCCGCTCACCGATCTCGGCCTGCGTCAGATTCTCCATGTAATAGAGCCAGGCGACCCGCAGGATGGTTTGATCAGTCACGGCGCAGCCCCCAGCAGCGGCCTCGAAATACGGCCAGACGTCGGAGCATTTGAGGCAATCTTTCCCCGGTCGTCAAATCGGTGCCATGCCGAGCTCGTCATGCGGACTTCGCGCCCGGCACGCCATCCTCGACCACAAAGCTCGTCAGCCGGCGCACGGCGCTTCGGACGTCCTTGACGTCGTCGAGCACCTCGAATCCCACACGGCAGTGCCGCGCGTCGAGCTCCATGGTCACATAGCCGCGCCTGTCGCCACGCGCATAGACCAGGTGCGGATTCTCCGCCAGCGCCTTGCGCACGCTGGCTTCGCTCGGCCCGTCGGAGGTGATCGATGTGCCGACGAATTCGGTCGCAATGGTCGGTCCATCCGGGCGGGCGAAATCTTCCTTCAGATCGGCGGTGAAGAAGGCGTGGCGGTCGCCGCCGATCACGATCGGATTGCGCCGCCGTTGCGCCACGAGCGAATCAAGCAGCCGGCGGCGGGCATTGGGATAGCCGTCCCAGCCGTCCATCCAGAAGCGCGCGCCGTCGTCCCCTTCCCGCTTGTCCTGCGCCATCAAGGTCTGCTGGGCGACGATCGTCCAGCGGCCGCGACAGTCGCGCAGGCGCGCATCGAGCCATTGTTCCTGCGCGCGGCCCAACATCGTCCGCGTTTCGTCCGTCCGGTCCGCGCAGTCCTTCACCCAGGTCGGCCGCCCGCTTCCGACGCAGGCCGATGCCGAGCGATATTGCCGGTCGTCGAGCAACAGCACGTCGAGCGTCTCGCCGAAGCGATAGTGCTCATATATCGTGGCGTCGGCCCCGCGCGGGCGCGCCGAAGGCGGCAGCGGCATGTGCTCGTAATAGGCCTGATACGCGGCCGCACGGATCTTCAGGAACTGAGCGGCGTCCCGCACGGTGTAGGAACGATCATTGGCATAATCGTCCATCACCTCGTGGTCGTCCCAGACCGAGAGCCAGGGAGAGGCCGCGTGGGCCGCTTGCAGGTCGGAATCTCCCTTGTAGAGCGCGTAGCGGTTGCGGAATTCCTCGAGCGTCGTCGGAATTCCGACGCCGTGCTGGCGGACGTGGTGCGATCCCCAGGACTTCTCGTAGATGTAGTCGCCGAGATGCACGACGAGGTCGAGATCGCGCGCCGCCATGTCGCGATAGGCGCTGAAATAGCCCTGCTCGTATTGCTGGCAGGATGCGAACGCAAAGCGGAACGTCCGCCCGGAGCCCGCCGGGGCGGTTCGCGTGCGGCCGACCGGGCTGAGCGCCGGACCGGCGCGGAAGCGATACCAATAGACGCGATCCGGCAGCAGCCCCGTCGCCTCGGCATGCACCGAATGCGCAAGCTCTGCCGTCGTCCGCACGACGCCGCGGGAGACGACGCGTGCAAAGGCCTCGTCCTCGGCCACCTGCCATTCCACCTCCACCGAGGCCGCCTGAACGCCCCCGCCTTCGAGCGGTTGCGGCGCCAGGCGCGTCCACAGGATGACGCGATCCTGCCGCGGGCACCCGGAGGCGACACCGAGCGTGAAGGGATCTGCGCTGAATGAGACCGGCGCTCCCCGCACGAAGCCGGCGGGCGCAGCGAAGGCGGCGCTCGCGAGCGTTCCCACGAGAAAGCGGCGGCGGGGAATCACGGACGGGCCGACGCCGTTTTCAGCCTGCGGCGGATGCTCGCAGCAAGATCCGGCCGATCGGTCGTGATCTGCCGCACCGGCTGGGCGAGCCAAAAGGCGATGTCCTCCGGCTCATTGGTCACCCACACGCCGAGACGATCGGATCCCAGCATTTTGAGCGCGAGCGGCAATGCGAACCCCAGCAGCGATTTCTCCACTGCGACGATGCAGCCGGGAATGGCGGCCAGTTGCGTCAGCGCGCGCTCAATTCCGCCCATCATCTCCGCCGAGCGACGGTCGAGCGAGATCAGCACGCGCGCCTCCGGCAACAATCTCCGCACGGTCTCAATCACCCCCGGCACGAAGCAGGTGATCACGGCGCGCCGCTCAAGGCCCCGGCGCCTGACATCGTCGATCAGCCGCCCCTCCAGTCCGGGATAGGCATGGCCGAGCGCGTCCGTCTTGATCTCGATATGCAGCTCGTGCGTGGTGTCGCTGAACACATCCAGCACCTCGCCCAAGGTCGGAATGCAGTCGTCGCCGGCATCGCGAAGACGCGTCGCCGTCAATTGCCGCAGGCTGCGCTCGCCGACCGGCCCGGTCTCGAAAGTGGTACGGTCGAGCAGCGGATCATGAATCACGACGAGACCGCCATCCGTGCTCTGATGGACGTCGAACTCGACCGCATCGACGTCCTCCCTGCACAAATTGCGGAAGCCCGTCAGGCTGTTCTCCGGCCAAAGATTGCGTCCGCCGCGATGCCCGGCGATGAAAACCATGATCGATTCCTATTTGCTGCTGTCGACGAGACCCTTGATGAACCAGCGCTGCAACAGCAGGACGACCAGCACCGGCGGCAGCATGGTGAGGAGCGCTCCGCTCATGGCGATATTCCAGGCCGGCTCGCTGTCGGAGCGGGGAATGAGGCCCTTCAGCGCGATGACCGCCGTCGCCATGTCCTTGTCGGTCGTGAACAGCAACGGCCAAAGATACTGATTCCAGCCGAACAGGAACAGGATGATGGCGAGCGCCACCATGTTCGGCACCGACAGCGGCAGCAGGATGCTCCAGAAGAAATGCAGCGGTGAAGCGCCATCCAGCCGCGCTGCCTCGCAGAGCTCATCCGGGATCGTCAAGAAGAACTGGCGAAACAGGAACGTGGCGGTGGCCGAGGCGATCAGCGGCAGGATCAAGCCGGGATAGGTGTTGACCATGTTCCATTCGAGCGCGATCGCAACCTCGTGTCCGCTGATCCAGGCCCAGAGATCGGCGACATGCAGGGTCTCCAACAACCACTGCAGCGGCAGCGCCGCATTTGCCACGGCTTCGAAGGTCGGGACGATCCGCACCTCGATCGGCAGCATCAGCGACATGAAGATGAGCCAGAACGCGAGCATCCGATAGCGGAACCGAAAGTAGGTGATCGCGAACGCCGAAAGCAGCGACACCGCGATCTTCCCGGCCGTGATGCCGAGCGCCACGACGACCGAATTGAGGAAGGTGCGGCTGAAATTGCCCTTGGCCCAGGCCAGTTGCAGATTGTCAAGGAACTGGCTTCCAGGCAGCCATGGCAGCGGCACCTTCTGAACCTCGGCCACCGTCAGCGACCCCGCCACGAAAGCGAAATACAGCGGCACGCAGACCGTCAGCGCTCCCGCGATCAGGATCGCATGACAGACCATGTTCAGGATCGGGGAGCGTTCCACCATCTGGCTAGACCCCGTAATTGACCTTGCGGTCGAAGTAGCGGAATTGCAGCAGCGTGCAGATCAGCGCGAAGCTCATCAGCAGGACCGATTGGGCGGCGGACGAGCCGAGATCGAGGTTGACGAAGCCGTCAACGAAGACCTTGTAGACGAGAATGTTGGTCGCGCCGGCTGGCCCGCCCTTGGTCACGGCATCGATGATGGCGAAGGTTTCGAAGAAGCCATAGATGAAGTTCATCACCGTAAGGAAGAAGATCGTGGGCCCGAGCATCGGCAGCGCGATCGAGACGAAGCGGCGGATCGGCCCCGCCCCGTCCACGGCCGCAGCCTCCATCAGCGACACCGGCACCGCGAGCAAGCCTACGACGAGGAAGATATAGTCGTAGCAGATGTGCTTCCATGAAGCAGCGAGCGTCACCAGGATCAGCGCATCGGTCGGGTTGAGGTTGGGGTCCCATGCGATGCCGAAACCGTGCAGCACCTGCGCGAGCGGGCCGACAGCCGGATTGAACAGGAACGCCCACAGGATGCCGGCAATCGCGGGGGCAATGGCATAGGGCAACAGGATGATGGTGCGATAGGCCGGACGCCCCCGTACGATCCTGTCGGTCGCAAACGCCAGCACGAGCGCGCTTCCCAATGTGAGCACGTTCTGCATCACCGTGAACCAGAACGTCACCGCGATCGACTGGCGATAGTCGCTGCTCGCAAGCAGCGACTTGAAATTGTCGAACCACACGAACTGGACGTTGTTGCCGAAGGGATCGCTGAGCAGGACCGATTGCGTCAGCGCCCGCAGCGACGGGATGAAGAAGAAGAACAGCAGGATCAGCAGTTGCGGCAGCAACAGCAGCGTCGGCAGGCCGGGACCGTCGCCGAAATTGGCGCGCTTCAGTCCGGCCTCCTGATCGCGCCGCGCCGCCCTGCCCGATGCGCGCGCACTGCCGGCGGCCGACGCCGGCACGGCCTTGGACCCAGCACTCCCGTGCTTTCGCTGAAGCACGGGCGCGCGTGCATCACGCCATGGGATGGACAGGCGCAGCGTCATGGACGCTCGTTTTCCGGAGTCTTCCCGGCATTGAGCTTTTCGAACTGCCGCAGGATCTCGTTGCCCCGCTTGACGGCGTCATCCATCGCCTGCTGCGGCTGCTTCTGACCGGAGAACACCGCCTCGACCTCCTGCCGTTGGGCCAGCATGGTCTGCACGAAATTGCCGAAGCGGAAGCCACGCGAGCTCTCGTTCGGCGTGCCGCGCGAGAGCTGCAATACCGCGATCTCCCGGGTCGGATGATCCTTGTAATAGCCGCGCTCGCGCGCGAGCGCATAGGCACGGTTGGTGGCGGGGACATAGCCGGTTGCGCCGTGCCACCAGACCTGGGTCTCCGGCTGCGCGACGAAGTCCAGGAAGGCCGCGACGGCCTCGTATCGCTCCGGCGTGTGGCCCTTCATGACCCAGATGGCGCCGCCCCCGATGGTGCTGTTGAGCGGCGGATTGATATCGCTCTCGTGCGGCAGGAAGGTGGCGCTCCAGTTGACGGTCGCATTGCGCTCGATGTTGCCATGCGAGGCGGTCGAATTGGCGAAAGTCGAGCACCGGCCCGAGGTGAACAACTGCTCGGGACTGAAGCCCTGGCCTGCGATCTGCATCACGCCGTCATCGAGCCACTTCTTGAGCCGCGCGACCTGCGAGACCACCTTCGTCTTGTTGTAGACGAACTCGGTGCCGAGCCCGTCGAATCCGTTGGCCAACGTGCCATAGGGCTGGTTGTTGATGGCGCTGTAGTTCTCGAGCAGGCTCCAGTAGAAATCGCCGGGCAGCACCGTGCCGCACTCGCTGATCCCCTTGGACTTGATGACGTAGAGCTGCTTCTCCAGCTCCTGCCAGGTGTCGGCCGGCTTGTCGAAGCCCGCCTTCTGGAAGTGGTCCTTGTTGTACCAGAAGATCGGCGTCGACGAGTTGAAGGGCATCGCCGACATCCGTCCCTTGTAACTCCAGAAGCTCGCCACCGGCTTGATGAAGTCGGAGAAGTCGATCTTGTAACCCTTCTGCTCCACGAGGTCCTGCACGGGAACGATGGCCCCCGACAGCAGCATCGTCATGTAGCCGCGCTCGGCGATCTGCACCATCTCCGGCGGCCGCTTGGCCCGATAGGCGGCGATCACCCCGTTGGTCACCTCATCATAATTCCCCTTGGCGACCGCGACGACGGTGTACTTGTCCTGCGAGGCGTTGAATTTCTCGACGAGTTCATTGAGCCGGTCGCCGAGAACGCCACTCATGGCGTGCCACCATTGGACCTCGACCCGCGCCTGGGCCGGACCAACCAATGCCAAAGCGCCGAACAAGGCCGCAATGAATGCGACTTTCCTACCCATGGGCAGCCCTCCCTCACCGGGCAAGAGGCCCGGACTATACATTTGTATTTCTATAATGACATATGTGTCGAGATGATGAAAGGGGGGCAGGAAGAGCTAGCCTCTGATGGCTCGACCGACCTTCTGCAAGGCCTCGAAGGCTGCGAAGCGCCGATCGGCCCAACCCGCCAGAGCGGCCTGCGGCCGACGGACGTCTCCCAGCACCGACATCGCCTGCATGGCGTCGCCGAGATCGGCATGGTCGCCCGAGGCAACCGATCCGAGCATGGCGGAGCCGAGCAGCACGGCCTCCGGCGACGCGGACGCTGCAACCGTCAACCCCGTCATATCGGCGAGCACCTGTCGCACCAGGCGGCTCTTTGCGGCACCGCCGCTGACCACGATCGTATCGACTGCGATGCCCTTGTCTCGCTGGGCGCGAACGATCTGACGGGCCCCGCAGCCGAGCCCGCACAGTCCGGCAAGATAAAGCGCCAGCAGACTCTCAAGGTCCGAGCGCATATCAAGCCCGGCAATCAGCGCGCGCGCGTCGGGATCCGCGAATGGCGCGCGATTGCCGAGGAATTCCGGGACGACATGCAGCTCGCCGATCAATTGCGGAATCATGGCCGCACCGCCACGGGCTTCGGTTTCCGCGGCCAGCCAATCGGCAAGCGTCTGCTGCGTCTGGCTGGCAGCCCGCATCGCATGCGCGGAATGCGGATGCATCTGCAACAGCTGCTCGATCGCAGCGCCGGCCGCCGACTGCCCGCCTTCATTGAGCCAAAGCCCCGGCACCATGGCGGAGTAATAGGGTCCCCACACGCCGGGGACGAAGGACGGGTCCGGCGTGGTCGTCATGGTGCAGGCGGAGGTTCCGAACACATAGGCCATGCGCGTCAGCACCGTGCCCGCCGTGCCGCGCGCGCCCACCGTCCCGACGCCGCCGGCATGTGCATCGATGAGGCCTGCGGCAACCGGCGTCGCCGTCGCGAGCCCGAGATCGGCCGCCGCCTCCGCGGTCAGGCCGGACACCAACCTGGTTCCGCCGGGCACGATCTCGGTGCCGATCCGGCGAAACCGCTCGTCCGCGAGCACACCGAGACCGACCTTGCGGAAGAATTGATCGTCCCAGCGGTTTTCGTGACCCAGATAGGTCCACTTGCAAGTCACGGTGCAAATCGATCTGGACAAGCTTCCCGTCGCGCGCCAGGTGAGAAAGTCGGTCAAGTCCATGAACTGCCATGCACGGGAAAACGTGTCGGGCATGTTCTCGGCCAGCCACAACAGCTTCGGCGTCTCCATCTCGGGCGAGATCGTCCCGCCGACATAGTCGAGAACTCTCTCACCGGTCTGGTTGATCCTGCGCGCCTGATCGGCAGCACGATGATCCATCCATACGATGACGTTGCGCGCAGGATCTCCCGATGGGCCGACAGGCAGCGGCGCGCCGCCCTCGCCGAGCACCACCAGCGAGCAGGTCGCGTCAAAGCCGATGCCGGCGATGCTACCCGGCGCAATGCCGGCCTGCGCCACCGCGCCGCGCACGCTGCGGCACACGGCGCGCCAGATGTCCTCGCTCGACTGCTCGACGACGTCGCCGGCCTCGCGCCAAAGCGCAACAGGCGCGCTGTCACTTGCCAGGAGCCTGCCGGAGCGGTCGAACACGCCGGCCCGCGCACTGCCGGTGCCGACGTCGATGCCGAGAAAATGGCGGTGATCGGATTGCTTGGTCATCTGGATCGCCGATCGGAAGCTGCTACAGGTCGTTGCTCTGCGGCAGAATGACGAGGTCGCGGATGGTGACGTTCCTCGGGCGCGTCAACATGAAGAGCACGGCTTCTGCGACGTCCACCGGCTGCATCAAGCCGCCGGCCGCCATCTCTTCCTCGATCTTCGCTTTGGGCCAGTCCTTGAGCAGCGCCGTCACGACCGGACCGGGCGCAACGGCGCCGACGCGCAAGCCGTGTTTGGCGACCTGCCTGCGCAGAGTGTGCACGAAGGCCTGCACCGCATGCTTGGACGCGGTGTAGATCGGCTCCCAGACGACGGGGACGAGACCTGCGATCGAGCTGGTGACAATGATGTCGCCGCTCCTGCGTTCGACCATATGCGGCAGCACCGCATGGATCGACCGGAACGCCGCATTGACGTTCAGATTGAGCATGCGATCCCAGGCGTCGGGATCGCCGCCAAGCACCTCGCCGCCGACATAGGCGCCGGCGTTGGCATGGAAGATGTCCAGTCGGCCCGCCTTCTCCAGCACCTGCGGCATCATGGTTGCCGCGCTCGCGGGATCGGTGAGGTCGATGCGCAGCGGAATCGCCTTCGCGCCCAGTTCGGCGCAAGCGAGGCTCAGGGCCTCCTCGGCCCGGTCGATCAGCACCACCTGCGCGCCCGCCCCGATCAACGTCCTGGCGCATTCGAGACCGATGCCCGATGCGGCGCCGGTGATCGCGGCGACTTTTCCTGCAAGTTCCTGGGCCACGGCTTGTCCTTCTTCCTGTGAAACCTATTCAAGCTCGGCCATGGGAGAGGCGTGAGCGCCTTGCCAGCGAATCGACGATGACCGCGATGGCAAGGACCGCGCCCGTGATCATGTACCGTAGCGAGGATGAGAGATCGAGCAGCGTGAGACCGCTCGCGATGGACTGGATGACGATGACGCCGAGCAGCGCGGAATAGGCACTGCCGCGGCCGCCGAACAGGCTCGTGCCGCCGATGACCGCAGCCGCAATCGCGTTGAGGTTCACATCCCCCGTCCCGGCCTGCTGGCTGGACGATGCCAGCCGCGCCGCGGAGAGAATGCCGCCCGCGGCTGCGAGCGTGGCGCACAGCATGAATGCCGACGCATAGACCCTGCGCACGTTGATGCCGGCGCGGCGGGCCGCCTCGCGGTTGCCGCCGACGGCGGACATCGAGCGACCCCATTTGGTTCGGGTCAACGCGTAGTTCATGACCACGCACAGACCGACGAACAGACCGAACATCCAGGGAATGCCGCGGCCGAGATTGAGATAATAGGCAACGAATTCGAGGACGACGGTGACCAGCAGCGCCTTCAGCACCATGCGGCCCAGCGAACTGGCCGATAGCCCCGCCGCCCGCCGGCGCGCGGCTGTCCGGTAGTCGGTTGCGAACACGATCAAGCTCGCCCCAGCCGCCAGCGCGTAGGACACGATCGCCGGCATGACGAGCATCTGTCCGAAATTGACCAGCGGTGATCCGTACGGAAGATTGATCGAACCGGAAGAGCCGAGCAGATACAGCTGCAGGCCGAGCCACGCCAGCAGACCGGCCAGCGTCGAGACGAAGCTCGGCATCCCCAGGCGATTGAACAGGAACGCATAGAGCGCACCGATTGCAGCGCCCAGCAGCAACGCCGTGACGATGGCCACGGCAACCGGCCAATCCTGACCGACCCAGAGCACGCCGACGAGTGCAGAGGAAAACCCGCTCACAGACCCGACCGAGAGGTCGATCTCGCCGACCATCAGGATGCAGACGATGCCGAGCGCGATCACGCCCACCGTCGAGCAATCGAACAGCAGATTGACCAGATTGTCCGGTGCGAGAAAAACGGGATTGAGGCTCTCGAATACGGTGCAGATGACGACGAGCCCGACGACCACCGGCAGCGAGCCGAGGTCGCCCGACCGCACGCGGTCGACGAAGGCGCCGACGACGCTTCCCAGCGTGTCCGCGTGCCTGACCCGCTCGTCACTGCGGTCGAGCAGCCGTTTCGCGGACGCCTGGTGCGTGTCGTCGGTCATCGCCCAAGCTCCGGCGACTGCTGGACGCGGCGCCGGCTGGCGCGGCGGGAGACCGCGTTTTCATCCGCACCGGTAATCGCGGTGACGAGATCCTGGTTCGACGCGTCGGGCTCGAATTCGCCGTTGTTGCGGCCGAGGCGCAGCACGACGATCCGGTCGGCGACCGCGCGCACGTCCTCCATGTTGTGGCTGATCATGATGACGCCGAGGCCGCGGGCGCGAACGCGCTCGACGAGGTCGAGCACCTCGGCGGTCTGGGCGACACCAAGCGCGGCGGTCGGCTCGTCGAGCAGGATGAGCTTCGGTTCGGTCAGCAGTGAACGCGCGATCGCGACGGTCTGGCGCTGTCCGCCGGACAGCGACGCCACGGGCTCGCGCACGCTCGGGATCCGCGCCGACAATTCGTTGAGCAAGGTCCAGGCGCGAAGCTCCATGGAGACCTCGTCGAGCCGCATCGGATCGAGCTCGCGGCCGAGGAAGATGTTTGCGACCACATCGAGATTCTCGCAGAGCGCCAGATCCTGGAAGACCGTGGCGATGCCGAGACCGAGCGCGGTGGCCGGATCGGACAGGACGACATGCTCGCCACCGAACGCGATCGTTCCGGAGCTCGGTTGATGCACGCCGGCAAGGATCTTCACGAGCGTGGATTTTCCAGCACCATTGTCGCCCACGAGCGCCACGACCTCGCCGGCATGCACGTCGAGATCGACGTTGGTCAGGGCGGACACCGCGCCGAAATGCTTGGAGATCCCGCGAAGGCTCAAGACCGGCTTGCGCAGTCCGCCTTGGGTGGGATCGACATCCGAGACCGTGGTCATGTGCCAGTCCATCCTCTCGCCGGCTGACCCGGCCGCCGATGGCGGCCGGGCCAGACGCAGTCTACTGCGTGATGCCAAGCTTCTTGCAGCCGGCGGCATATCGGCCGGTGCAGAGTTGATCGGCCGTTTGGATCTTCTTGTCGATGATCTCCGCCTTCAGGTTCTCCTGGGTGACGACCGCCGGCACGAACAGCTTCGATGGCGCATTGAAGAGCGTCGCTTCCGCCTTGGGGGTCTCGCCGGAGAGGATCTTGACCGCGACCTGCGCAGCGGCAGCGGCGACGATCTCGCTGGGCTTGGAGATCGTGTTGTACTGATCGCCGGCGATGACGAGCTGAAGCGCGGCGATCGTCGCGTCGTTGCCGGTCACCGGCGGCACCGGATCGACGCCGGCGGCCTTGAAGGCGGCAATGGCAGCACCGCCGGTGCCGTCATTGGCGGCGACGACGCCGAGGATCTTCTTGCCGAAGCGGGTGACCTGGCCGCTCGCCCATTGCTGCGCCTTCGGCGGCGCCCAGTCCGGCGTGTCGTATTCGGCGAGAATGGGATAGCCACTCTTGTCGAGACCGGCGTGGATGCCCTTCTTGATGAGTCCCGCCGCCGCATCGGTCGGCGACCCGTTGATCTCGAGCACGCCTTCGCCCTCCTTCGCCGTGACGTTGGCGGCCTTGAGATGCTTGACGAGCGATTCGGAGATGGCCTTGCCGATGGCTTCGTTGTCGAAGGACACGTAGAAGTCGACCTTGGCGTCGGGGACCGGCCGGTCGTAGGCGATGACCTTGATGCCCTGCGACTGGGCCATCTTGACCAGCGAGGCGGCGGCGGTGGAGTCGACAGGGTCGAGCACGATCACCTTGGCGCCCTGCGAGATCGCCGCGTTGAACTGCTGTTGCTGCCGCGCGGCATCTGCGCCGGCGTTCTGGTAGATCACCTTGCAGCTCGCGCAGAGCTTCTTCATCTCCGCGGCAAAGCCCGGATAATCGTGTTGTTCGTATCGGGTGGAGGCTTGGTCCGGCATCAGGAAGGCGACGGTCGCATCCTTCACTTCAGCGGCTAGCGAGAGCGTCGCGGTCGTGCCGAGCAGCGACAGGGCCAAGGCAAGCGTGCCGGCATGTTTCGGGGAGAAGCTTTTCATTCGGATTTCCTTTCCAGACCTGGAGTGCTGTGGTTGATCTCTGAAGATGAGCCTTCGCTGCTTCGGTCGTCGGCGGTGACGCATGCCGGAGCTTCCGAAGCCGCGCGAATTCCTGGACAAGCGATTCCTGCCGCGGGCTGCCATCGGCATGCCCACGTCATTCTTCCCGGTGTGGTCGTCCTCCTTTGCTAATTCGCCGCTAGGCAGCGCGGGCCGTATTGCTGTTTTGCGCGAGCAATCGCCTGAAGCGCGAAGGCGGCATGCCTTTCTCGGCCAAGAACTGCCGGTTGAAATTGGAGAGGTTGTTGAAACCGACCTCGAAGCAGATGTCGGTGATGGACGCCTGCTCGTCGCTCATCAGGATCTGGCAGGCGAGATTGATGCGCAGCCGCTTGACGTATTGCACCAGCGACATGCCGGTGTGCCGGCGGAAGGAGCGCGAGAATGCGCTCTGCGACTGGCCGGCGATCGCCGCGAGCTCGGCTTCGCCGAACGGCTGCGTCAGGTTCTGGCGGATGAAGGCGAGCGCCTTGTTCATGCCTGCGGACATGTAGCCGGATGGGTCGGGCAGATAGTTCGGGCTGGAGAGCGGACGCGCGTTTCGGGCGCGGCAGAGTGTTCCCAGGATCATCAGGAACAGCTCGATCCGGCGCACGCCGTTCGCCGTCGCGATCTCCTCCATGAGCGGAGCGATCTTGTCGCTGGTGCTGCGGGTGAACAGCGCGCCGCGCCGGGAGAATTCCAGCAGTGCAGCAAGGCCCGAAAGCTCGGGCATGACCTTCATGAGGTCGCCGATGAACTCTTCGCTGAACTGCAGGACCCGTCCGCGCAGCGGGACGGTGCTCCCCGCCGGCAGATCGCTCACCCAATTATGCGGCAGATTGGGACCGGTCAGCACGAGATTGCCGGGCTCGAACTCGCCGATGAAGTCGCCGACGAAATAGCGACCGCTGGTCGCCACGACCTGGTGCAGCTCGTATTCGGGGTGGAAATGCCAACGGACCGTGTGGAAGGGGTAGCCGTGCGACCACGCCTTGAACGATTCGCCGCGCCGTATCTGGACGACTTCCAGGTCCGGTTCCATATCCGCTCCCTTCGGGCCGGTGCGGTTTGTGATGATCCGCCCCTGTTCCCTTATCGGCTGAATTTGCTCAGCGCTTCCTCTCTTTCCAGGGATCGTAACGACCGGTATCCGGGCCCGCCACCACGATTTCAATGTGCAACTGATACTTTTTTGACACCCGCTCAGGCCGCAAACGCGCCGTCAGGGCTAGAACAGCGGAGCACCCTGCCGCAGGTTCATGTGCCGGTTGACGTCCTTGTAGAGAAGATAGCGAAACCGGCCGGGGCCTCCGGCGTAGCAGGCCTGCGGGCAGAAGGCGCGCAGCCACATGTAGTCGCCAGCCTCGACCTCGACCCAGTCCCGGTTGAGACGGTAGACCGCCTTGCCTTCGAGCACGTACAGCCCGTGCTCCATGACGTGCGTCTCCATAAAGGGGATCGTCGCGCCCGGCTCGAACGTCACGATGTTGACGTGCATGTCATGACGCATGTCGGCGGGATCGATGAAGCGTGTCGTCGCCCATCTCCCCTCGGTGCCCGGCATCGCGACGGGCGCGAGGGAGTCTTCATTGATGACGATCGCGTCCGGCACGGCCAATCCGGGCACGCGCTGGTACAGCTTGCGGATCCAGTGAACCTGCGCCGGACTGGAATCGCGGTTGCGAAGGCTCCAGGCGCAGCCAGGCGGCAGATAGGCGAAGCTGCCGGCTCTCAGCTCACGCTCTCCATCTGCCAGCTTGAGAACGAGCTTGCCGCCCGCAACGAACAGCGCCCCCTGCGCGTCCTTGTCCGGCTCAGGACTGTCGCTTCCCCCGGCCGGCGCGATATCCATGAGGTAGTGGGAGAAAGTCTCGGCGAAGCCGGACAGCGGTCGCGCCAGCACCCAGACGCGCGTTCCATCCCAGTGCGGCAGATGGCTGGTGACGATATCGCTTTGAACGCCGCTGGGGATGACGGCATATGCGTTGGTAAAGACCGCGCGGCCGCTCAGCAGGTCCGTCTGCGGCGGAAGGCCGCCCTGGGGTACGTGATAGGTGCGCGACGTCATCATCAAGCCTCGTGAAAGTTACCGACCGAACGTATCAGCGCGCGGCTGACGGAAAGCCTAGCTGCATCTGCTCGCTCAGCCAATATTCTTCGAGATTGTCGCCGCTCCCCTTGCGGTCGACGACGAGGAACGGGCTCCTCTCCGCGAGAACGAGGAGCGGATGGTGCCAGCAATTGCGGGCATAGTTGACGCCCTGATGGCCCTTTGCCGCGAAGGCGCGATAGCTCGCGGCGATGGCCGGATCGGCGCAGACGACGACAAGCCAGTCCACGCCGTTCAAGGGCATGAACATCTGACTTCCGAGCGGATGACGCTCCATCAGGCGGATCGCGATCGGCGCGGGCCGGACGGAGGCAGAGAACCAGCTGATATTGACCTCTCCGCCTTCCGCGGCGACGTCGATATGGGCGAGCCCGTTGAAGCGCTCGGCATAGCCCTGGTTGATCGAGATGGGCGTCATCCCCGCGGTCTCGACGACGTCTCCGAACGGAGCGAAGGCCTCTTTTGTCAAAGGCTCGATCGAAAGCGTCGTCACCATCTCCAACCTCAAGAGCTTGCCGCGTTCAGAGCGTCTGCAGACCCGCGACGGGCGTATCCGCCTCGACCGGCTCGGCCCGCAGATTCTCAACCGACGGATCGATCTCGCCGTTCAGGATACGCCGTGCCTTGGCATGATCAAGGTCCCCCTCCCAGGAGGCGACGACGACCGCCGCGACGCAGTTTCCGACATAATTGCCGAGCGCGCGAGCGATGCCGATGAACCAGTCCACCGACAGGATCAGCACGAGGCCGATCGCCGGAATGGCCGGAATGGCGGCCAGCGTCGCGGCGAGGACGACGATCGCCGAGCCCGGAACGCCATGAGCCCCCTTGGAGGTCAGCAGCGCGACGCCGAGGATCGCCAGCAGATCGCCCGTTGCGAGCGGCGTATTGGTCGCCTGCGCGATGAAGACGGCCGCCAGGGTCAGATAGATCGAGAACGCATCCAGATTGAAGGAATAGCCGGTCGGGATCACGAGGCCAACGGTGGATCGCTTGATTCCAAGCAACTCGAGCTTCCGCATCGTCTGGGGGAGCACGCTGTCGCCCGCGGCCGTTCCGAGCACGATCATCAGCTCTTCGCGCAAATAGGCCAGCAGCTTGAACAGGCTGAAGCCGGAGATCCGCATGATCGTCCCGAGAATGACGACCACGAACAGCACCACCGCCAGATAGAACAGGGCAACGAGGCCGCCGAGCTGCTTGAGCGAGCCGATGCCGTATTTCCCGACGGTGAAGGCGATCGCACCGAACACGCCGATGGGCGCGAGCCGGACCACGAAGTTCATCATCTTGAAGATGATTTCATTGACGCGCTCGACGAATTCGACCACCGGCTTGGCGCGCTCGCCGCACAGGGACACGGCACAGCCGAACATGATCGAGACGATCAGGACCTGCAGGACGTCGCCGGAGCTGAAGGCGCCGACCAGCGTCGAGGGAATGAGCTTCATCAGGAATTCGGAGACGCCGCCGCCGGCAACTTGCGCGGCCGTCTGGCTGAAGCCGCTGAGCACCTTGGCGTCCAGCGTCTTCGGGTCGATGTTCATTCCGGCGCCGGGCTGGAAGTAATAGGCAAGCGCGATGCCGAACACCAAAGCGATGGTGGTGACGATCTCGAAATAGAGCAGCGACCGGATGCCGACCCTGCCAACCTTCGAGAGGTCGCCGGCCGCCGAAATGCCCTGCACGACGACGCAGAACACGATCACGGGCACCAGCATCTTGATCAGCTTGATGAAGCCGTCGCCGAGCGGCTTCATCTGCACTGCGGTGTCGGGATAGCCGACGCCGAACGCGATGCCGACGGCGAGGGCAACGACGACCTGGAAGAAGAGTGACTTGAAGATTTTCGGCATGACGAAACTGGACATGGCTTTCCTCGCTCGCTGGACGTCCGTCTGGCTTGGTCGGCCGGAGCCTCTTGCCATTCTTGTCGTTGGCGCTCGACGTGAGGTCGTCGCGTACGGAGCCGTTCGTCGCGGCAAGGCGCAAGGAAGGCTCCGTCGGTCATTCGTTGACCAGGTGCGACATCAAGTCCAATATATAGAGCGACACGATTGATAGGTTTTCGCTATGGATCTCCGACAGCTCCGTTACTTCATCGCGGTTGCCGAAGAGCGCAGCTTCACCCTCGCCGCCCGGCGGCTGAACCTCTCGCAACCGCCGCTCAGCCAGCATATCCAGGCGCTCGAGGCGGAGCTCGGGACCCAGTTGCTCTACCGGACCAGCCGCAAGGTCGAGCTGACGCAGGCGGGCGAAGCCATGCTGCTGCGCGGGCGCGCGATCCTGCATCAGGTCAAGGCCGCGGAGGACGAGGCGCGGTCGATCGGGGCCGGCCTGATCGGCACGCTGGATGTCGGAGCGACCGGCTCCATCCTGCGCGGCCGTCTCGCCGAGTTGCTGGCGGCCTACCGGCAGGTCGCCCCCCGGGTCAAGATGACGGTGCACGAACAGGCACCGGCGCTGCAGATCGCAGCGCTGCTCAGCCGCACCACCAACATCTGTCTCATTCGCGGCATTCCTTCCGAGCGCGAATTGACCAGCAAGCTCGCATGGCGGGAAGAGGTCGTGCTCGCAATGTCCGGCACCCATCGTCTGGCACGCCGCAAGCGCATCGCCCTCGGCGACCTCGCCTCCGAGGACCACGTCGTGCTGGACCCTGAAAGCTCCGATTTCGCACGCTACGTGCAGACCTGCTGCGTCGATGCCGGCTTCCTGCCAAAAGTGTCGCAGCAGGTCGTCGACGCCCAGTCGATCCCGAGCCTGATCGCCGCCGGGTTCGGCGTGGCGCTCGTGCCGCAGTCGATTGCGCGCTTCACCACCGCCGACATCGTGTTCCGTCCCATCAGGCCCTCGCCGCCCACGGCCGACGTGTTTCTGGTCTTCAGAGCGGACGAGACGTCGATGGTGGTGCATAATTTCATCAAGCTGGCTGTTCGCTATCTCAGTCAGCGGAAGGGCGTGGGTTAGGGGAAGCGCGAGGTGCACTGCGGCACGCGAGCGGCATGTGGTGCACTCACTCTCCACGTCATTGAAGGGGCAGCCTGCTTCTCTAGGCGACGCCGTCATTCCCCGCGTAGGCGGGGAATCCAGTACGCCGCGGCGTCTCGGTTCGATCACAAGAGTCTCTGGAATACTGGATCGCCCGGTCGAGCCGGGCGATGACACCGCGTATGTGGTGGCAGTGCCGTAGGGTGGGCAAAGGCGCATAGCGCCGTGCCCACGATCTTCCCCCATGAGCAACAGAACGTGGGCACGCTGCGCTTTGCCACCCTAAGACCGACGCTGTCATTCCCCGCGAAGGCGGGGAATCCAGTACGCCGCGGCTTCTCGGTTCGATCACTACTGCCTCTGGAATACTGGATCGCCCGCCTTCGCGGGCGATGACACCGCGTATGTGGTGGTAGACATGCCTTCGCCTTCTCGCGGCTTGTTTCGCCCGAGCTTTGCTTGGTGTCGCAACCCTCTTGATCCAAGAGGGCGCAGGGAAGACCGGGTGCCGGCTCGCACCCGCGGTCCGCTGCGCGAAATGCACACGCAGGAAGAACCGCACAGCAGCATACAGGTGGTGCCGATCACGCGGCCTTCCCTGCGCGGTGGTCGGACGGCTTATGCCGTGCTCTCCCGGGAGCCGAACTTTCCTTCTGGCCTCCCTCGCCTCGCGAATTGAGTTGATGCCGTCTGCCCGGTTGGGCTCGCGCACATCTTCGCGACAGGCTTGACCGTAGCAACGACGGCCAGGACCACACGGTTTTGCCGTACGCGTTCAGCGTCGCTCGTCTGCACGCAGGTCCCAGGCTCACAGGGACTACCCGCCCTGCCCGTCCCATCTCGTGCCGACGCTGCCGCGTCCACCGCAAGCCCGGCTCGCGATCAAGACGACGACGAGATCGCCCCTCTTGGTGAGCCGGGATGGGCAACATCTACGACAATTCCGAATTTCGGTAAAGTGGAATATTTTTGCGCGAATGGATTGACACGGGGCCGACCACAGGGCCGGTGCCGTAGCCCGGATGGAGCGAAGCGTAATCCGGGACAGTCGAAGATGCCGGACGAGCGGCCCCGGATTGCGCTTCGCTCCATCCGGGCTACAGGCCGGCCCGAGTTCGAATTCACCATGAGGACGGCCCTCGAGGAGGCCATGACCAAGGTGCCTTCCGACCTGGTGACGATATCGACGAAGGCGTTTCTCGCCGAATGCCTTCTCAAGGCAGCCGCGCAGGGACATACCAACTATGCCGATCTCGTCACTGCTGCGACCGATCACGTCCAGACGATCGCCGCGATGTTTTCCTGAAAGCCCGGTTTGACTTGCCTGCCGACAGCCCGGGATCGCGGCGTCAGAGGCCCGTCGCGGCCGAGCGCGCCATCGGCCTTGGCATGCCGGCACGGTCGACGAGCAGATCGGTCAACCCCGCCCCCAGCCACATGCCGCCCAGCACGAGCCAGGCGGTGAGCGCGAACACGGAGGCGCCGGTCACGCCGGCGCCGACCGCGCAACCGCCGGCGAGCATCGCACCGAAACCCATCAAGACCGCGCCGAGCAGATAGCGCCGCATGCCGAGCCCGTCGGAGAACCCCTCGAGCTTCAATTCATGCGCACGTGCGGCGGCCAGAAACGAGCCGAGAAACACGCCGGGGACAATGCCGAGATCGAAGCCGAGCCGGAGTTGCGCGCTGTTGAGCACCAGCATCAAGAGCTCGGCCGAGGGCCCGCTGAAGGTGAGGCTCTTCAGCGTCACCGGCGCGAAGGAGGCCTGCGACAGCTGGTAGGTGAAGAGCCAGCCGGCGACGACGGCCACGCCGGTTGCAAGCGCGGCAAGGATCAGCCGGCGCGGCAGCCGGCTGCGAAAGGCGAAGGACAGCCCCGCAATCAGCCATACGCAGCCGAACGCGAGCTTCTCCGGCGTGCCGGCGCCGAACATCGCCATGATGTCGCGCGACGGGCCGCCATCGACCAGCCAGAGATTGGTCACCCATTCGCGCGCGGGCGACAGCAGGCCGCGATAGGAGGCCTGCGCGGTCACCGCGAACACCAGGCCCGACAGCAAGGCCCGGAGATTGCCATTCGCCGAGAGCACCAGCAGCCGGCTGGCGCAGCCCCGCGCCAGAATCATCCCGCAACCGAACATCACGCCGCCGAGCAGCGCGCCGGAAATGCTGCCCTGCTGTGCGAGCTGGCGCGCCTCGGAGACGTCGAGCCAGCCGAGCGCGACCAGACCTTGCGTGCCGACCAGCGCCGCGGCAAAGGTCAGCAGCCAGACCGCAAGGCGCGGACCGCCCTCGCCGCGGGAGAATTCGACGGCTGCGGCGCGCAGGCAAAAGCGGCTGCGCTGCGCGAAGAACCCGAACAGGCCGCCCACCACGAGGCCGCCGAGCCACGACAGCCGGTCTTCACCCAAGAGATCGATGATCGACGTCAGCACGTCCGCCTCGGCTGTTCCTGTGCGCATGCGAGTCTAGCGATCTCCGCGTCGCCTCCCATGAGCCAGATCAAGCTCCGGCACTGCATCATGCCGGACCACAGCGGCCTCAGGGGCGCAGATAGGCGAATCCCTGCTGCTGCAGCTCGGCGAGCCGCACCACGCCGCCCTTCTCGGCCACCACGAAACCGGGCGTGAGGTCGTCGAGCTTGACGCCCTGTGCCTTCATCGTGTTGGCGCAGGCGTCGAAGCCGACGCCGGCATCCACCAGCTTCGTCATCATCGCAATGGTGTGGTCCTGGGCCGCGAGCGCGTGGAAGGCCCGCAGCGCCGGCCCATGCACGACCAGCCTGATGTCGGCCTTGCCCGGTCCACCGACGCCGTCGACGTGGTTCTGCAGATTGCCCAGCACGAAGACGACGCGATCGGCATCGGCGAGGTGATAGACGACGCGCTGACGCGCGGGCGCTTCCGTCGCCGCGGACGCCTGGCCCACCGTGAAGGCGCCAAATAGTCCCGCAAGGCTCGCGCGAAGCATGGATCGACGCTGCATGGTCCCCCTCCTATCGTGTCTGCTTGATGAACTCGGCGATGCGGTCGGCAACGTCTTCCGCGAACAGGTCGCGGAAGAAATGATCGGCATCCTCGATCTTGTCGAGCTGCACCCGGCCCCCGCTCGAAGCGGCCAGCGGCGCGAAGGCCGCGGCCACATCCGGCACGACGGTATCCTTGGTCGCGGCGAGCACCAGCACCGGCAGCTTCACGCGTGCCACGAGAGCGGCGGTGTCCTGGCTGGCATCGACCGCATAGAACGAGGCAAAGGCTCGCGCGGTCACCACGGCGTTGCGGCAATAGACGAAGCCCGGGACGTCCATCCACTCCCCGTCGCGGCCGTCCGCAACCGCCTTCGTGGCCAGTTCCAGGAACGGTTCGAGCGGCTTGCCATAGGTCTTGGCGTAGGCGGCGCGCAGATCGGCCTCGGCCTTTGCGGTCACCGGCGCCAGCAACACGGCCCCCGCGACCTGCGGGGTGCGGCCGGCTGCGAGATAGCGCGCGACCTGGTTGCCGCCGCGCGAATGGCCGAACGCGAAGACGAGCCGGGACGCGTCCTTCGCCCGGCCGACCCAGGCGCCGATCTCGGTCACCGCATCCTCGGCGGCATAGTCGTGCCGCACGGCGCAGTCATACATGCCCTTGCGGCGATCGAGCCCGAGCGACAGCGTGTGCGCAAGCGAGGCGATGCCGCGCTGCTCCAGCGCCTTGGCGATGCCCTGAATGACCTCCATGTCCTTGTGCGCGAGCGTGCCGTGGGTCATCACGACCAGCGGCGTGTCCGGTGTCATCGCGGCGGGTGTGCGCAGCGTCGCAAGCGTCGTGCGGCCAGCGACCGACAGTTCGAGCTCCTGCTCGGCCGCATCTGCGGACCCTGCGAACGCGAGCACGACAGTCAGTCCCAGCAACCATCGCATCGTCGGCTATCTCCCCTACGGCCGGACAATCGTCCAGTTCTTCTCCGCCAAATCCATCAGCGCGGCAACCCCGACCTGGGTGACGCTGACGCCTTCGATCAGCTGCGGCCGCCGGTCTTCCTTCGCCGCCAGCGTCTCCAGCGTGTTGCCGCAGGCGACGAAGCTGACATTGGGCATCGATTTCAGGAAGTTGACCAGCCGCTCCTTCACCGGCGAGCGATCCGCGAGCAGCATGTCGAGGCCGCCGTTGAAGGCGACGATCACGATCTCGACATCCTCGCCCTGCCCGGAATAATGCCGCGAGACGTTGGCGGCGACATCGAGCACGGCCCGCATCTTGACCGGGTCGTCGTCGCTGATCTGCAGCGCGAGCCGGTGAGGCTCGGCCGCCCGGGTCACGGCCGGATGGATCGTGGCGAGCAGGCCGGCCGCGACAGCCGCATGCAGCAGCGTGCGGCGGCTCGCCCGGCCGGATCTCACTCCACGCCCCGCGACTTCTTCTCCTTGCCGTCCTCGGGCGTGACGTCGATGGCGGCCGCGCGCCCGGTGATCTTCACCGGGGCGATGCAATCCTTCATGCAGGGGTCCTTCTGCCAGAACGACTTCTCGCTGGTGGCGCGATCGTCCATCACGAAACCCTGCTCGTTCGGCATCTTGATCGCGGCGAGGGTCTTCCTGCTCAGCTCGAAGTTCTGATCGGTGACGACGTCGTTCAGGTAAAGGACGTAGGCGACCAGCGCATAATATTCGTCGACCGACAACGAGCCCGTATTGCCGTAAGGCATGGCGTGACGGACATAGTCGAACACGGTCGACGCGTAGGGCCAGTAGGAGCCCACCGTCTTGACCGGATTGTCCGATGTCAGCGAGCCCTTGCCGCCGGCCAGCACCGGCCAGCGGCCGTTGCCTTCGCCGAACTCGCCGTGGCAGGTCGCGCAATTGTCCATGAACAGTTTTTCGCCCTGCGCGACGGTGCCCTTGCCTTCCGGCAGGCCCTGGCCATCGGGCCGCACGTCGATGTCCCAGCCGCGGATCTCGTCCGCGGTCGGCGCGCGGCCGATGTGATAGCGCGGACCGCCCTTGGCGTCCGCCTTCTGCGGCGCGAGCGCCGGTGCGCTGAACGCGAAAGCGAGCAGCGCGGCTGCAGTGAGCTTAAGCGACTTCGACATTCTCGACCTCACCATTGGCCTGCACATGCCAGGTCTGGATGCCATTGTTGTGATAGATGGAATTGACGCCGCGGATCTTGCGCAGCTCGGCCTTGCTCGGCTGCACGTAGCCGGTCTCGTCCTGCACGCGCGATTGCAGCAGCAGCGGTTCGCCGTTCCAGTCGAACTCGTAGTAGAAGCGCGTCAGCGCCTTGTCGAGCACGGGCCCGTCGAGCCGCGCCGGCCACCAGTTGCGGCCGCCGTCGAGCGACACGTCGACGCGCTTGACCTTGCCGTTGCCGCTCCAGGCCAGACCCGAGACGATGGTGAAGCCTTTGCCATGCCTGATCGGCGCCTGCGGGCTCGGGCTCGTGATTACGGACTTGGCGTCCATCGACCAGGTGAAGCGGCGCGCCTTGCCGTTCGGCATGAGGTCCGTGTACTTCGATGTCTCCTCGCGGGTGTGCCAGGGCTGGTCGCCGACCTTGATGCGGCGCAGCCACTTGACCCAGAGATTGCCCTGCCAGCCCGGCACCACGAGCCGCATCGGATAGCCCTGCTCGGGATAGAGCGCCTCGCCGTTCATCTTGTAGGCGATGATGCAGTCGTCGAGCGCCTTCTCGATCGGCAGGCTGCGGTCCATCGCGGCCGCATCGGCGCCCTCGACCAGCAGCCACTTGCCATTGGTCTTGACGCCGGCTTCTTCCAGCAGCGTGCGTAGCGACACGCCGGTGTACTGCACGCAGTGAATCATGCCGTGGGTGAACTGGCAGCCATTGAGCTGGGCGCCGCGCCATTCCATGCCCGAATTCGCCGCGCATTCCATGAAGTGGATGCGGTTGACGCGCGGATAACGCTTCAGCTCCTCCAGCGTGAGAATGAGCGGACGCTCGACCAGGCCATGGATCATCAGGCGATGGTCGGCCGGATCGACCTCGGCGATGCCGCCGTGATGGCGTTCGAAACAGAGCCCGTTCGGGGTGATGATGCCTTCGAGCTCGTGCAGCGGCGTGAAGCTCACCGAGGATTCGCGCGAGGCGGTCAGCCACTCGACGTCGCGCCGGACCACGTCCTTCTCGAACTTCGACGGCTTGCCGTAGGGACGCACGGCAACGCCCTCGCCGAGCGACCTGGTCCATTCCGGCACGTTGGGCGGCTGGTTGGCGGGATTGCCGCCGGCGGCGGCCGGCCTTGCCAGCATCGAGGCCGCCACGCCGGCGCCGGCGGCCAGGAAGCTGCGACGGGATTGGCTGTCTGTCTTCGACATCGCTTGTTACGCTCCGGTGACTTTGACGGCCCGGTTGGGCTCGAGCCGAACGGTCTTCTGCCGCGCCAGGTAGTTCGCGACGACATCCCAGATCGGCGGCCCCTCGGTGCCTTCGTTGACGCTGGCCCAGCCCGCGACCTGGTATTCCCTCGCGGGATCGATCGGCGCGCCGGTCTTGACCATCTGCATGTCCGAGATGCGCTGGCCTTGCGGCTTGGCGACGTCGATCGCGTAGGACAGTCCGCCGATCCGCACCATGTCGCCGCCCTGCTGGTAATAGGGATCGACGTTGAAGAGATTGTCGGCGACGTCCTCGATGATCTCCTTCAGCCGCGCACCGGTCATACCCATGCGGTAGACCGCGGGATAGGTGATCGCGGTGGCGTTGGTGACGTCCTCGAAGGTGATATCTTGCCCCGGCAGCACGCTGGTGCCCCAGCGGAAGCCGGGCGACAGCGCGATCTCGGCGTCGCGCTCCTGCAGCAGCGCCTGGCAGATCAGATCGTCGAACGTGCCGTTGAAATTGCCGCGCCGGTAAAGCAGCGAGTCGGTCTTGCCGAGCACTTTGGCGAGATCGGGCGCGAAGGGCTTGCGGACCTCGGCGATCTTGGCGGCCATCTCGGCGTCCGCGCGGATCACGTCGGAGAACAGCGGGATGAGCTTGTACCTGTAGGCCTTGACCTCGCCGTCACGGACGTCGAGATCGAGCCGCGAAACGAACTTGCCGGACGAGCCCGATGCGATCAGCAGGGTCTTGCCGACTTTCACCGCCTCCGGCAGCGCGTCATGGGTATGCCCGGTCAGGATGACGTCGAGGCCCTTGACGCGGCTCGCGAGCTTGCGGTCGACGTCGAAGCCGTTGTGCGAGAGCAGCACAACGAGCTGCGCGCCGCCCTTGCGGGCCTTGTCGACCTGGGCCTGGACGTCCTCCTCGCGCACGCCGAACGACCAGTTCGGAATCATCCAGCGCGGATTGGCGACCGGCGTATAGGGGAAGGCCTGGCCGAGCACCGCGATCTTGACGCCGCCGCGCTCGATCAGGGTCGAGGCCTCGAACGCCGCCTCGTTCCATTCGGTGTCGCGGATGTTGAGGCCGAGGAACGGGAAGCCGAGGCCGTCGATGGCCTGCTTCACCCGCTCGGAGCCGTAAGTGAACTCCCAATGTCCGGTCATGGCGTCGGGCTTGAGCAGCGCCATGCAGTCGATCATGTCCTGGCCGCGCGTCTTCAGCGACGACCACGAGCCCTGCCAGGTGTCGCCGCCGTCGAGCAGCGCGACCTTGTCGCCGCGCTCGGCGCGGATCGCCTTGATCACGGTCGCGGCGCGATCGAGGCCGCCGATCCGGCCGTAGCTCTTGGCGAGCGCCTCGAAATCCTCCGAGGTCAGCGCATAGGCCGCCGACGAGCCCGGCGCGATGCCGAAGCGGGCGAGAAATTCCTGGCCAGTGACGTGCGGAGGCTGGCCCTTGGCCTCGCCCACCCCCAGATTGGTCGAGGGCTCGCGGAAATAGAGCGGCATCAGCTGGCCGTGGATGTCGGTCACGTGCACCAGCGTGACGTTGCCGAGCGGCTCGAAGGCCAGCAGCTCCTTTTCGGTCAGGCGCTGCTGCGCGACCGCCTGGGTCAGGCCCGTGCCGACACCGGTCGAGAGCGCCGCCGTGGCCGCGGCAACCTGAATGAACTCGCGGCGAGAGATCATGCGCAATGCTCCTGCAAGCTCATCGTTTCAGTTACGCACCGACGGCGTCTCGACCGGCAGGCCGATGCCGCGCCAGGCGACATAGAGCTCGAGCGCGAGGAATTCGTCCGAGAGCGGCTTGAACGGCTCGGCGCGCACGTCGAACATGCAGCCTTCGAAGCGCTCATGCAGCGGCACCAGGCGCTGGTCGCGCAGCCGGTAGGTCGGAAAGCCGTTGGTCTGGCCCTGGCTGAGGAAATCGGCGCGCATGAACTTGCCGTTGTTGCGCTCGTGGCAGGATTCGCAGGCGAGATCGAGCTGGCCGTAGCGGGTGTAGTAGATCTGCTTGCCGCGCTCGAACCAGGGCGACATCGGCCCGTCGGTCTTCACCGAAACCTTCATGCCGTGCGACTGGTAGCGCACGAAGGTGGTCATGTCGGTGAGCTCGCTCGACTTGAACTTCCAGGGCTCGGCCTTCATGTGCTCTTTGCGGCAGATGTTGATGCGCTGCTCGAGATTGACCGGCTTCTTCAGCTTGTCGTCCCATTTCGGCATGGCGGCGCCGACGCCCTTCATGCTGGTCTCGGCTTCGCCGTGGCAGCTCATGCAGGACTTGCCCTCGCTGCCCTCGGCTTTCTTCCAGACGTCCGCGGCGCGCTCCACCGCGAGGAAACCCGGGTTTTCGAGATCGTCGTCCTGCAACGCGCGGGTCTCCTTGCTGCGAAATTCGTAGCCGGAGATGATGGTCTTGAAGACGTGGCCGGGCGGCGCCGCGATGCCCTTGCGCTCGGCGTCGTCTGCGACCGCGAGGGTCGCAACCGACGCGGCAGCCACGACCAGAGCCGCCAACCCAGGATATCGTCGCGCCATCCGTGCCTCCTTCAATGCGCGGTGCGCATCATGCCTTGAGCGCAATCTTCTCTTCGGCCGTGATCACCGAGCCGTCATCGTCGGTCCAGGCGAACTTGAAGGTTCCGGCCTCGTCGATCCGGGCGTCGAACTGGATGTAGGGATTGGCGGAGATCGCCGGCTCCAGCGCGCAGGAGAACACCGGCTTGCCGTTGAACTCGCAGGCGAACTTGTTGATGATCTTGCGCGGAATGGTCTTGCCCTGCGCGTCCTTGCGCTGGCCGGATTCCATGACATGCGAGACCAGGGTCTTGATCTGGATCACCTCGCCCTTGGCCGCTTCCTTGGGGAGCTTGATGCGCGGTTTGTCTGCCATTGCTGTTCTCCTGACGCCCTTAGCCGCCGCAGCCGCCGATGGTGACCTTGACGGTCTTCTGCTCCGTGAACAGCGACCCGTCGCTCATCTTCGCGACCGCAATCACGTTCTGCGTGGTCGCGAGCCGGATCCGGATCGCAGCTTCCGCCTTGCCCGACAGCGGCGTGAACGACAGCGTCGCCACACCCGCGTTCGGGTTGCCGTCGGCGATGATCATGACGTCCTTGACGTAGGAGTCCGCGGTCATCGGGCTCTCGACGTTGATCGACAGCGGAACGGTGTTGCCGTTCTCCGCGATCTCCGGCAGGTCGAGCGAAATCTTGCCCTTGACCGGCTGCTTGCCGCCGGTGAACTTCTCGATCCACTTCGCCGCGTCGCCCGTCACTTCGGCATCCGCCGCCATGGGCATCAGCGTCAGCATGACGAAGCCGCCTCCGAGCGCAAATGCCTGCCGTCGATTGATGGCTTTCATTCCTGATCCTCCTCGCCGTCAGTTCAGCGTCTTGAGAAAAGCGATGACGTCCTCGACCTGCGCGGCCGTCAGAATGGACTTGCCGACGAACTCCGGCCGCACCCGGCTGAGGCCGTCGTTCCTGAAGAACGCCGGCATGACCGTGTTGGTGAAGATGCGCTTGGGATCGGCGACGATGAGGCGCAATTGCGCCTCGCTGTAGCGGCCGGCGACGCCGTCGAGCGACGGACCGAACTCGCCGTGGAATTCCTCGGACTTCAGGCTGGTGACCTGGTGGCAGGCCAGGCAGTTGCCGAGCGTGCGCGTCAGGAACACCTTCTTGCCGGCGGCGGCATCGCCGGGCGCGCCGGTCAGGGATTTCGGCAGGGAGTCGTCGACGATGTCGAGCTTGATCGGCTCCTTGACGGCCTCTTGCGCGAGGCCGGCACTGGCCGACAGACAAAGTGCAACCGCAGCCGCAAGCGAGCGCCGCATGTTTCCTACCCTTATCGCGGGGTGACGCCCGCTTTCGACAGCGACGGACTCACGGTCCATCAAATTCAGTTATTATGATATGTTCATATGTTTGGCGCCGTCAAGCGGAATTCGCTGAATGCGTTCCGTCAGCCGTTCGCGGCCAGGAAATCCCGGAACGAGCCGCGCTCATAGGCGCGCTCCCGCACGAAGCGGAACATCGCCAGGAAGTGCGGCGGCTTGAGATAACCGGGGGCCCGCGCCACCTCGCGCGCCATCGCCTCCTTCGCGTCGAGGCCGTCGGCGGATGGCGGAAAGAACTGAAAGGTCGGGGTGAAGCGGATGCCGTATTTCCGGGCGAGGTCCTTCTCGCTCAATTCCTCGCGGTCGAAGTCGGTCACCTTGCGCGAGCCGACGAGGTTGAGCTGCAGCACCTCGAAATTGTCGCGGATATAGCTGGCAATACCGGCATCGGCGAAATTCACCAGATGCGTCTCGCGGCAATAGGGACAGCCGCGCAGCTCCCACATGATGGCGAGGCGCTTGCCGCCGGCCGCAGCGCTCTCCAGGTCCTCGCGCAGATCGAGGAAGCTCTGCAGGAACCAGGGCTCGTGATAGAGCCCGTCTTCGCTCACCGCGGGCTCGGCCGCCGCCGCGCCGCGGCCGGCCAAGGCCGCGGCCGCAGCGGATAGCAGCAGTTTGCGTCGCGTCGGCGTGCGCAGCGACATCGGGAAATCGTACGTCGGAAGATCTTGCGCGTTGCTCATTTTCATTATGATATTCGAATACACGAATGTGACAAGGAGTTCCGATCTTGCGCTGCACCATCGTGCTGCTGGCATGGCTCGCCTCGAACGCACTCGCGTTCGGCGCGGACGCCGACAAACCGGCGGATTTCATGACGGCGATGCCGCCGATCATGGCCAATCTGCGCACGGCCGCGAGCTATGCGCGCACCGGAAACGTCGCATTGGCGCAGATCGAGACCGACGAGGCCGTCGCCCGGTGGAAGCAGCTCGCCTCAAGCACGAATCCCCTGCCCGCTCTCGCGCCGGCAGATCTGTCGGGATTTCTCGACCGGGGGCGCGACCGACTCACGGCGATCACGGGCGCGCTGGACCGCGGCGACAATGCCGCCGCCGGCCGCGAGCTGCTTGCGATCCGGCAGGCGTTTCACGCGCTCAGGCGTCAGGCGGGCCTCTACGATCTCGGCGATTGCATCTTCGAGATCGCGCCCGCGATGGAAACCTTGCGACTTGCCGCGATCCGATACGGCGACCGGCCGGCATCGGCGAATGCCGAAGAGACCATCGCCGCCGCAAGCGCATTCCGCGATCGGCTGCAACGCTGTAACGAATGGGCCAATGGCGAGATCGCCGCTCAAGGCGAGTTCCGCCGCCTGATCGATGGCGCCATCGCCAGCAGCGGCGAGATCGCGCATGCCGCGATGGCGGGCGACGGCCCCCTCGTGCATCGCTACCTCATCGAGCTGCAGTCGTTCGCCCAGTTGCTCGACTTCCGCTACGGCTAGCCTCAGCCGATGCTGGTCAGCGCAGGAAAATACTCGAGCAGCCATTCCGAGACCGCGGGCATCAATCCGGTCAGGAACATGAGGCCCGTTGCGACCAGGAAGACGCCCATCGCCTTCTCGATCAGGCCGAGATGCCGGCGCAGGCGGCCAAGCGCGGCGATGAAGCGGCCGGTGAAGGCCGCCGCGATCAGGAAGGGAATGCCGGTCCCGACCGAATAGGCGAGCAGCAGCAGCGCCCCTCGCCCGGTGGTGTCCTCCGAGCCGGCCATCAGCAGCACGGCGGCGAGGATCGGGCCCGCGCAGGGCGTCCAGCCGAACGCAAAGGCGAGGCCCATGACGAAGGCCCCCGCCATGCCGGCCGGGCGGTTGTCGAGCTGCACGGTCGCACTGCGATAGAGCAGCGGGATCCTGAGCAGCCCCAGGAAATGCAGGCCCATGACGATGATCAGCCCGCCCGCGACGATGCCGAGCGTCGACAGATGCGCAGAGACGAAGCGTCCCGCGATCGAGGCGGTCGAGCCGAGCGCGATGAAGACCAGCGAAAAGCCCGCCACGAAGGAGAGCGCCGAGAGCAGGACTCGCGGCCGCAAATCCGGCCTGTCGCCCGACAGATCCGTGACCGAAACGCCGGCCATGTAGCACAGGAAAGGCGGGACCAATGGCAGGATGCAGGGCGACAGAAACGACAACAGGCCTGCGACAAAGGCCGCGCCCAGCGTGACGTCCAAGGTCATTTCCGCCCCATCCCTAGCACATATACGAATTTAATGATATAAAGCGCCGAGAACGTCTGGAAAGCAAGTCCGCCAGGCAAGTCCGAAAAGGCCCGGTCACGCAGCATGAACAGAATCGTCGGTTTGCTTGCCCTCGCCGTCGGGCTCGCGCTGCCCGCGACCGTATCGCGCGCCGCCGAGCTCGTCATGTTCGAGCGGCCCGGCTGCGCCTGGTGCGCGCGCTTCAACGCCGAGATCGCGCCGATCTACGGCAGGACCGAGGAGAGCCGGACCGCGCCGCTGCGCCGGGTCGACCTGAACGGACCCCTGCCCGCCGATCTCGCCGGAATAGACCCGGGTCCCTTCACGCCGACCTTCGTCGTGCTACAACAGGGCCGTGAGATCGGGCGCATTCGCGGCTATCCGGGGGATGCCTTCTTCTTCGGCCTCTTGGACCGAATCCTGTCAAAGGCGGGATCGGAACCCGAGAAGTCGTGACCGTTGTTGCCGATGTGCTGAGAGGAACTTGACGCGATGCCGTTGCCGAAGCTGAAGGAGATCGAAGGCTCCGCCGAACTCGAGCAGATGATCGAGAAGGCGCGCGAGGCCAGCGACATGCTCAAGGCGCTGTCCCACGAGTCCCGATTGCTGCTGCTCTGCATCCTCGCCGAGGGCGAAAAGTCCGTGACCGAGCTCGAGCAGTTCCTGGGCGAGCGGCAATCGACCGTCTCGCAGCAGCTGGCGCGGCTGAGGCTCGACCGGCTGGTGACGACCCGCCGCGACGGCAAGACGATCTACTACAGTCTCGCGAGCGAAGACGTCCGCAAGATTCTCACCGCCGTTTACGACGTGTTCTGCGAGCCGGTGCGCCGGCGCCGGCGGTAGTTGCTTGCGCGCTGGCTTTTCGCGCGCCACCGGCGCAGACTACCCGCGGGCTAACCAAGAAAAGAAGCGGGAGGAATGCTGAGCCCTTCGATCATAGCCTTCGCATGCGGGCTTGCCGCCGGCGCCGTGCTCGGCGTTGCCGGCCGCGCGGGACGTTTCTGCACGCTGGCGATGCTCGAGGACGCATTCTTCGGATCGGATTATCGCCGGCTGAAATCCTTTGCGCTGGCCGCTGCGGTCGCCCTGCTCGCGACCCAGGCGCTCGCCGCGTTCGGCATCGTCGATCTGTCGCGCTCGATCTACCTCACCGCGTCGATCGGCCTTGGCGGCGCGATCCTCGGTGGGCTGATGTTCGGCGTCGGCATGGCGCTGGTCGGCACCTGCGGCTTCGGCACGCTGGTGCGCGTCGGCGGCGGCGATCTGCGTGCCATCGTTGTCTTTCTCGTGCTCGGCCTGTCGGCACTCGCCACCATGCGCGGCATCACCGGCATGCTGCGGCTGATGCTGATCGAGCCGCTTTCGGTGCGGCTGCCCGAGGGAAGCACCCAGACCCTGACATCGCTGCTCGGCGCAGGCGACGCGACGCGCGCGATCATCGTGGTTATGATTTCCGCCGCGCTCGCTTTTTGGGCCCTTGCCGACGGCCGGCTGATCCGGTCGCCGCGGCTGCTGGCCTCCGGCCTTGCCGTCGGCGGCGCAATCGCGTTCGGCTGGTTTGCAACCGGATGGCTCACCGACGACGAGTTCGATCCCGTGCGGGTCTCCTCGCTCAGCTTCGTGGCGCCGCTTGGCGACGCCATTCTCTACATCGCCACCTTCTCCGGCGCGCGGCTCAATTTCGGCATCGGCTCGGTTGCCGGCGTCGTCGCAGGCTCGTTTGCCGCCGCGATACTCGCGCGCGGCTTCCGCTGGGAGGCCTGCGACGACGCGCGCGAATTGAAGCGTCACATGACCGGCGCGTTGCTGATGGGCATCGGCGGCATCATGTCGATGGGCTGCACCATCGGCCAGGGCCTGAGCGCATTTTCGACGCTCGCGGTTTCGGCACCCGTCACGATGGTGGCCATCGCCTGCGGCGCGCGCCTCGGGCTCGAGTTCACGATGACCGGCGAGTGGCTGCCGGCCGTGCGCAGACTGTTCGGAGCCTCGACCTGACGAACGCGCAGCCGCCGGGATCGGCGCTCATGGCCGCGATGGGTTGCCGTCGGCATACCAGGTCAGGTTCGAGGTCACCTCGATGACCTTCTCGACCTGCTGCGAAGCTTTCTTGAGGCCCTGCTGACATGCCGCGAGATCCTGAATCACGTCGCCATCGTTCGGGCGGAGCCGCGAGTCGAGCTTGGCAAGCTCCAACGCATGTGCCCACGACTCCTTCTCCTGTTCCGCACGCAAGTTGAACTCGTTCTTCGCCGCCAGCAGCGCCTTGCCGGCCTCGCCCAGATCCGCCCGGGTGACCTTCCGGCCGAGCAGACCTGCCTGACTGTTCTCGAAGTCCCTCTTCACCTTCTCGTTGCGCGCATAGGCATCGTCGAACTTCTGTTCGGTCGCATGGGTCGCTTCGGCCTGTCGCTCGGCCGAGCCTGCCAACCGCGCCTTGGGGTCTTTCGCCTGATCGAGCAAATATTTGGCGTAGTCGACATGAATCGTCTGGTCGTCAGGGTCGCCAAGGGCTTCGCCGACCTTCTTTGCAAACAACTGCGTCTCGTAGTTCGCCTTGGCGACATCGACGGCGTGTTGCTGGTATTGGGAATTGATTTCCCAATCCCTGTCGGTGATGCGATCGTAGGATACGAAATTCTCGACGGCACTGACCGCCGCCTTCTCGCTTCCCTTTGCCACCACGCCAAATCCGTCCGCCAGAACTCCGGACGACGTCGGAGGCTTGTTCGCTTTCGGCTTGGCGTCCTGGCTCTGGTCCTGCGCCGACACGATCTGGCTGTTCAGCCTGTTGGCGATATCCGCAACGATTCCCATTTCAATCCTTCACTGTTGACGCGCCGTCGTTTCGGCACGAGCCGCGTGGCGATCGAGCTAACACGCAAGTGCGCGATGACTTGTACCTGATATGACTGCCGTCGCCGGTTTTCGACCAGACCGCGCCGCCCGCTGTGGCTCGTCAAGTCTTCACCCGCAGCTCAAGGCTTGGTGGCGCCGGCGGCCTTGGCGGCGGCAGCGGCTGCCCGTTCCCGGTCTCGGTAGTTCGTCGCGTATTGCCTTTCCGCTTCGGCGGCTTCGATGGCCAGCCGACGTCTAAGTTCGGTTGTCCTGTTCGTGTTCGGGGTCTTCGGATCGTGGTCAGACTTCAGCCAGTCGATAAGGTTTTGCTCGGCTCTCGAGGCCGCCTTGATCGCCGCGGTCAGCCGCAGATCCGCATCCGCCGCGATGCCCGCCGGGGTCAGCTTGTTGGCGAGTTCTTCTGCCCGCATGACGCGATGAAGCGCATTGGTCCGCTGCGCATCGGTGGCGCCGGGATCATTGTAGAGCCTTTGGTATTCCTCCTTTTCGAGCGCGACTTGACCTCTTGCCAACTCGAGGGCCTTGGCCTTGAGCACGGCGTCCGTTGCCAGCGCCTTCTCCTTGAGCGGTGCGGATCGGTCGCTCTTGCCCTGCTTTGTCGCGTTGTGTTTGTCGACGTCGGCGAGTTCCTTGGCGAGACCATAGTGATGATCGAGAAACGACGTGACCGCCGTCTCCACCTCGGAGGCTTCTGCCGATGTCGAGACAGGCTCTGGCTTCACCGCCGGTGGAGGCGATTGCAGGCCGGAGATGCCTGCGCTCTTCTTTGCGGGGGCGGCTTCGGCTTGCGCAGTCCGCTGCTGCGCGGATGGCTGATGGACCGTGCGTGCCGTTGCCGGATCTATCGTCGCGCCACTCATTTATCCTGTTCTCCATGACGGGGATATCCGCTCCCAGCGAGCGAGGTGACCATCATGCACATCACGCCCGGCGTCGCGTCATGCGAACGCAGGATGGGTCGGGGCCAGGAAGATCTAGCGGTCGCTCATCTGAGCATCGGCTCGGTTGCACCATCCAGCTCGACGAGCAACTCGCGCGCCAACGCGGCATCCGGCCGCTCGCCTGCGGTCTGCATGACCTCACGCAAAATCTCGCGCGCGGCGGTGCGATCGCCACTGCGATAGAGCGCCAAGGCGAGGAACGCCTGCTGCGTATCGGTCGGCGGCAATGCGCGCATCGTCTTGACTGCACCGGCGTAGTTGCCGGCAGCCATCTCGACCAGGGCAGCGCCGATGAAGCCCGCCTCTCCCGCCGGTCGCGCGGCCCGGACGCCGGCGAAGATCGCGGCAGCCTTGTCGCCCTGTCCGCGCGACAGCGCCATGAAGCCCAACTCGGCGAGTGTACGGACGTCGTCGGCCGTGAGCTCGATCATGCGGTCCAATCCAGAAGCGGTGCTCTACGAGGCATCAATCGCGATGGATATAGCGCGTCGATCTTCGCGATGCCAACTCCCACCGCGAGGGAACAACTGCACTATGCTTGTCACATGCGGCACACGGCGCTCGCTTCCTTCATGATCTATCACGAGCGTCGCATCGCTTCCGCACCCGAGGAATGACAGGAGCAGTTCGTTTACAGCACATGCCTTGTCGTCATTGACCAAACCGCCGGCGCCGCGCCTCCGACGATCGGGGGACTATTGCCCCATCGTGCCCCGCTATAATCGGAGCCGCCCTGCGGCACCCACGCCTTGAAACAACGCGAGCGTCAAGATGTCCGTTGCGATTCCACGAAGGCCTCTCAAGCCCGATACGGGCGAACGCGTCACCGAGCTCGGCGAAGCGCAGCGTCTCATCGCCCAGGGGGCCGTTCGCAAGGCGCTCGGGCTGGAGCCGGTCGACCTTCGCCTCGGCCTCGACATTGCCCGCAACCAGCTGCAGAAGGGCGCGCCGATCGAGGCCTTCCAGACCTATGCCGCGCTCGTCGTGTGCGATCCCAGCGATCCCGAGCTCCAGGCCGGACTTGCCAATTGCGCCCTGCTGCTCGGCGAGAACAGTCTCGCTCTGCACGCGGCATCCGCGATCGTCGCGCTCGCGCCGTCGGATCCTCGCGGATATTTCCTTTCCGGACGTGCCTGCCTCGCCATGGGCCAGCTCACCGAGGCGAACGAGGATCTGACGGAAGCGATGCGGCTGGCCAGAGGACCGCAGGGCGATGCCGCTGCCATTCTCGACGAATCCAGGAAGCTGCTGGACCGGATTGCCCTGCTCAAGAAATAACCGCGATGTCGGCCGAGCCCGCAGTTCATGGAGACGTTCTGACCACCGGTGCTGACGCCGATCCGGGCGCGAGCGAATTCCTCCTGCTGGAAGAGCTCTTCGTCGCCGCCGCGACCGCAAGGGGCCTGCCGGGCCGCAAGATTGTCGCACGGCTGAAAGATGGCGGCCTGCTCGGCCAGGCGCTCGGAATCAAGCGCGAGGCGATCGAGCTTCTCTATGCCCGGGCCCATCGCTGGGGAACGATCGGCGAGCACGCGCGAGCCGAGCGGCTGTTCGCCGCGCTCTGCGTCATCGACACCGGCTGCGCCGATCATTGGGTCGGCCTCGGGATCTGCCTGAGGGCGCGTTCACTCTGGCCTGACGCGGTGGCCGCCTTCGAGCGCGCGACCGCGCTGCGGCCAGACTGGGACGTCCCGCATTTGCACCTGCTGGAACTGTGCGCCCGCCATCGCGACTGGACCAGGGCAGCAGCAGAGCTTGCCGCCTTCGAACAGAAGACGACAGCCCAGACACCAGCCGCCCTGATCGCGGAGGCCGGCCGTTACCGCGTCGCCATCGAACTGCGCCTGTCCGGACAGGCAGGCGCGGACCGCGCAGAGGAACCAGGGCCATGACGCCGATCGACGGTCTCCTTCACACGCTCGATGATCTGCTGCGCACCAGCCTGACGGCCGAGATTGCGAAAGCGCTCGCCCCGGGATCCGATGATGAGACATCGCGTGAGATTCCCGCGGCGGGCAGCTACGGCACGGGCGCAACGTCGGTGCCGACGGGCACGCCTGGCTTTGCCGGCCTGCGGTTGCCCATGGCTTTTTCCGACCGGCTCGAGACCGAGATCGTCCGCACGCTCTTGATGAGTCTCATCGGAAGCGCCAGCCCCGGTGCGCAGGAGGCGCCGTCCACTGCACTATCGGCCGCAATCCGGCAGGCCCTTTCCGCGCAGCCCGGCAGCGCCGCGGAGCAGCAGGGCTTCGCCTGGGAAGACGCAGCTCAACTACTCGCCAGGCCGTCTTCGGCCCCTCGCCTCGCGATGCCCCTGCATCAGCAGGTCGTCGCGAGCGGTTCCCGCACTGATCTATGGGAAGGCTCGACGTCCGGATCGAACGCGCAGCCGCAGCGCGGCGCAGTGATCGATTCCGGTACGCAGCCGGCAGCCGATCGGGCCAGTGCGGACGCCGCGACATCCTCCGAACAGCAACCGCGCGCGGCGGACAAGGCGCACAATGCCGGCATCCAGACGGCGGCCAGCTCGCCCCTCGGCGAGATGCGAGGCATCATCGCTTCGTTCGCATTGAACGCCGCGATGATTCCGGGATGGCCCTACCAGACGCCGTTCGCGGCCGGCGCCCCGAAGATCAGCGACGAAGAGCTTCTCGCTTATCTCGCCAATATGGGCGCGCAGGGCCAATTGGTGGAGAAGCTGCGGAAGTCGCGGCCGCCCGCCGGCAAGCGGCTGCTGATGTGCCTTGCGGCCATGCTGACCGCGATCGAGACCGTCGTCGACGCGATCGCCAGCGAGCTCGCCTTGCTGGCCGGGGACGAGACGGCGCTCGCGCAAGATCGGGCGGCTGCGAATGCTCATGGGCGGACCGGGGCGCGGCACCGGCTCTACATCGAGTGATTTTCTGCACAACGATGGCCGTGCGCCCCGTCTAGGCTCGTGCCGTCCATCAAGCAAAGGAAGATACGATGTCCTCCGTCTCAGGCATCTCGCCCTATGCGTCCTCCCTCTGGCTCGACTTGCCGGCCGAGCCGACCGGCGGCCCGCGGCCGGACGGAACATCGGGAGCCTTTGCCACCGGCCTGCCGCCCATCGGGCCCTCGAGCGACGACGCCAGCCTGCAACTCCTGGCCTCGATCCTGCAGAGCGACGGCAACAAGGCCGCGGCGAACCGGATTCGCTCCCTCCTGAGCGGCTTTGCCGGCGTGATCGGCGCGATCGGCGCCAATGCCGTCCAGCGACAACGGCTGGTCGAGCAGAACGCCGCCAACGCAGTCGAGATCGCCAAGCTGCAGCAGCAGAAGGACAGTGCCACGTCCGATCTCGCCGCCGCGCAGGACAAGCTGCAGCACGACCAGAAGCTCGACCCACCCGATCCGGATCTCGTCAAGGCCGACATGGATGCGATCGCGGCCCTCCAGGCCTCGATCGCCGCGTTGACGCAATCGATCAGCAACCTCCAGACCCAATCGGATGCAAACGCCGCCCGCATCGCCGGCCTGCAATCGGGCTTCCTCGGCGGCTTCGTCTCGATCGCAGCCGCAATCAGCCGCAACCTCGCCAGCCAGCAGCGCAGCATTGACGCGGGCAATGACAGCTCGATCAGCCTGATCGAGAGCATCTATGCCGACGTGCAGCAGTTCCTGAACGAGGCTCAAGCCGTCAAGGAGCAGCGGCAGCTGCAGGGCCGGGCGGCCGATGAGAAGGAGATCACGACGCAGCAGATCGAGATCTCGACGCAGCAAAACGTCGGGACGGCGGCAGCGCTGCAAGGCGCGGCCGAGATCGCTGACAACAGTCAGGTTGAGGCGCGGGAGGCGACGGCTCAAGACAGGAAGGAAGACGCCATCGCGCAAGCCGATCGGCCATCGCAGGAAACCGCCCGCCCCGATCCGGCGCGCGCGAATGGGCTGGCCGGGCCCTCCAACGAGCCGTCGGCGCGGTCCGGCGAAGCCGGGCGGACTGAAGCGGAGCCTATCGCCGCCGCGCTGGCCGCGCGCCCGGTAACCGCCGGCATTGCAGATGCGCCCGAAGACGATCTCGTGCGGGCCGACCGTCGAGCTGACCGCGGGATCGCAGGTGGTGCGGACCGATCGCGAAGCTTTGCCCCCGCGGATGACCTGCGTGACGATGCCAAGGCCGCGGTCCTGCGCCAGCAGCTCGGCGCGAATTCAAATGCCGCCGCGCTCGCCGAGCAGGCCGCGGACGCCCGCGAGATCGCCGGCCGAACTCAGCGGCACGATGCGATCGGTCCAGACGCGATCGATCAACTGGTCAGCCGCGCCGACCGGCTCGTGGCGACGTTGAACCATCTCCTCAATCCGCCAGCGGCCTCCCCCGACCCGTCAGGACTTGGTCTCACCTCCGCCAGCCTGCAGGACGGCTCGGGACGGCTGCGGATCCCAATCTAGCTCCGTTCGGGCAAGCCGAGACGCGGGGCTCGCCGCAAGACGACAACAGGATTTCAACATGCTGACCGGTTTCCTACGAACGATCTCCAAGCGAAACGACCTGATGCTGGCGTTCATGCTGGTCTGCATCGTCTTCATGATGATCCTGCCGCTGCCGACACAGGTGATCGACCTTCTGATCGGCATCAACCTGACGCTGGCGGCGATCCTGCTGATGGCGTCGGTCTATCTCCAGAACGTGGTCGAGCTGTCCTCGTTTCCCTCGATCCTGCTGCTCACCACGCTGTTTCGGTTGGCGCTCGCGATCTCGACGACCCGTCTCATCCTGATCCAGGCGGACGCCGGTCATATCGTCGAAACGTTCGGCCAGTTCGTGGTCGCCGGCAATCTCGTCGTCGGCCTCGTCGTGTTCCTGATCCTGACCATCGTCAATTTCATGGTCATCACCAAGGGCTCCGAACGCGTCGCGGAAGTGTCCGCGCGATTCTCGCTGGATTCGATGCCCGGCAAGCAGATGTCGATCGACTCCGACATGCGCGGCGGCCAGATCGAGCTCGGCGAGGCCAAGCGCCGCCGCAACAAGCTCGAAAAGGAAAGCCAGCTCTATGGCGCCATGGACGGCGCCATGAAGTTCGTCAAGGGCGATGCCATTGCGGGCCTCATCATCATCGCCATCAACCTGATCGGCGGCATCGCCATCGGGACGCTGCAACACGGCATGACGGCCGCCGAGGCGCTGGAGCGCTATTCGCTGCTCACCATCGGCGACGGCCTGGTGTCGCAGATTCCCGCGCTGTTCATCTCGATCACCGCCGGCTTCATCGTCACCCGCGTCTCCTCCGAGGAGAACAAGGACCTCGGCACCGACATCGCCTCCCAGCTCATGAACGAGCCCAAGGCGCTGATGATCACGGCCGGCATCCTCGGCATCTTCGCCATCGTTCCCGGCTTCCCGCCGATCGTCTTCATCGCCCTGTCGATGGCCTGCGCCGGCGCCGGCATTCTGACCGCACGCGCCCGCAAGCGCAATCTGTCCGACCAGCGCACGCAGGAGATGCCGGCGCTCGCCGGCGCCTTGTCCGGCGGCGACGTCCCCTCGTTTCCGAAGGACGACCCCGAGGACAATGAGCCGATCGAGAACGTCAAGTTCACCCTCGTCGTTCCCCTGATCGTCGACCTCTCCTCCGCCGTCCGCAACTCGATCCGTCCGAACAAGCTCGACCGCGAGGTGGCGCGGGTGCGGCGGGCTCTCTATTTCGATCTCGGCGTGCCGTTCCCCGGCGTCCATCTGCGCCTCAACGACAATCTGCGCGAAGGCCAGTACCGCATCCTGGTGAACGAGATTCCGGTCGCCGCGGGAATGCTGCAGCCGAACTGGTTCATCGTTCGCGAGACGGAAGAGAACCTCAACATGTTCGACATTCCGTTCGAGCGCGGTGAGGACTTTCTGCCGAACACGCCGAGCTACTGGGTCCAGATGAAGCATCTGCCGCTGGTCGAGCGCGCCGGCATGCAGATCATGACGCCGTCCAGCATGCTGACCTATCATCTCGCGCACGTGCTGAAGAGCCACGCGTCCGAATTCATCGGCATCCAGGAGACCATGTACCTGATGAACCAGATGGAGGACAATTTCGCCGAGCTGGTGCGCGAGGCCACGCGCGTGCTTCCGGTCATCACCATCACCGACGTGTTGCAGCGGCTGGTCATGGAGCAGATCTCGATCCGCGACATGCGCACCATCCTCGAAGGGCTGGTCGAATGGGGGCAGCGGGAAAAGGACCCCATCATCCTCGTCGAGCACATGCGCGGCGCCATGTCCCGCTACATCACCCACAAGTTCTCGGGCGGCCAGAACATCATCCCCGCCTATTTGCTCTCCAAGGAGATCGAGGACGCGGTGCGCGGCGCCGTCCGGCAGACCAGCGGCGCCTCCTATCTGGCGCTCGCACCCGACATCCACCGCCAGCTCATCGCCTCGATGAAGAACGTGATCCGCAGCACCGGCCAGCACAGCCTGTCGCCCGTGCTGCTGGCGCCGATGGACATCAGGCGTTTCATGCGCAAGGTCATCGAACGCGACTTCCCCGATCTCGCCGTGCTGTCCTATCAGGAGCTCGAGCCGAGCTCGAACGTGCAGCCGCTGGAGAGGATCAAGCTCGTCAACCAGCTCTCCGCCGCGTGACCTTGATCGCCGCGACCGCAGAGCACCGGGAATCTCCCGATCAGGCCGATTCGCGGCTTCGCATCGACTATTGGCGGGTGCGCATTTACAGCATCGGCTTCATCATTTCCTACCTGCTTTATCTCGGTGCCGGCGGCTTCGAACACTGGCCGGTGCTCGCCGCCACAGTGCTCCTCGTGACGTGCTTCGGCGCCTGGAGACTCCACCACGGATGGTTGCGCGGCGGCATCATCGCCGGGACGATCCACGCGCTGCTGTTTCCCTTCATCGTGCAGGCCCTGTCGTCTGGCGAGCCGATCGTCGCCCTCGTCGCCCGCTTTCCGGTCTGGCCCCAGCTTCTCGTGACGCTGATCGCAAGCCGCGCCCTGGCGAGCGAAAGCCACCTCGCCTTCGCCCGTTTCTGGCTGAGACCGCTCGACTGCAGCGGGCCGGTCCAGATGCAGTCCGCCGCAGCGCCGGCCGCGCTCGCCTGCTTCCTCGTTCTCTTGTTCTATCTGGTGACACCACACCTCATGGTTCCCGGCTCCGGACCGGTGCAGTCCATCGTCGTCTCGGCGGTGCTCGGACGGACCGTGGTGCACAGCGCCATCATCTTCCTGTTCTTCGTCGTGATGGCCTCGATCTTCGACGCCGCGCTGCTGCATGTCGCGGATCGAATGGTCATCGCCGGCTTCGGCCGCATGATCGCAGCCGAGCGCGACGATGGCCGCCGCCCCGATCTGTCTGCCATCCTGACGCGGCAATTCGCACCGGCCGCTCACACCCGCGCGGTCCGGCTGCTGAGCGCCGCGATCGACGGCGCCGATCCGGATGCTGCCACTCCGTTGCGTCTCGCGGCGCTGTCGTTCGATCGCTTCCAGTCGGCATCGCGCCAATTCGTGCGGTCGCTGCTGCCGCTGTTGCCGTTGCTCGGCTTCCTCGGCACGGTGATCGGCCTTGCGAGCGCGATCTCGGACCTTCCTCACGATCTGAACGCGTCGTCGGGGCACAACGTCGACATCTCCGCAAGCCTCGCCGGGCTCGCCGTCAAGTTCGAGACCACGTTGCTCGGCCTGATCGCGAGCATCATCTGCTCGCTCGCCCTCGGCCTGCTCGAGAAGCGCGAGACCGAGCTCGCCGCGATGTGCCTGCTGATCGCAGACGATGCGCGGGAGGCCCGATGATCGCCCCGCCCAGCATCCTCGACACCGTCACGCCGGCTGCCGACGAATTCGATCCGGTGCTGGCGAGCGATCCGCTGGCAGACCTGCTGCTCAGCGTTGCGGCCGTCATCGTGCTGGCGGTCCTCGCCATCCTGCCCAGCCTGCCGCAACGAGACGCCGCGGCGACCGAGGCGGAGGCCGGCTTTCAACTGGACGGGCGCCGCGTCACGCCCTGGCTGGCGACCGGAGCCGGACTTGCGATCGACGGCTCCCGCACCGATCCGGTCCCGCTCGACCGCATGTTTTCCGACCAGTCCCTCGCTGCGGCATTGCAGGTGATGCAGCGCAGCGACGGGCCGCTGGTGCTGTTCATCGCGCCCGATGGCAACGAAGCGGCGTTCCAGTTCGAGGCGATCGCGAGCCGGCATGGCATTCGGCAAATCCACCAGGTGCGCCTGGAGCCCGGTTGCGAACGAGCCATCGTCGCGCACTGCATGCGGCAGCCTCGTTCGGGTGAGCAAATCCGATGAGATCCGCACCGGCCGGCATCTCCGCCCTGACCGACATCGCCGCGAACCTGTTCGCCTTGATGCTGCTCGTTCTCATCCTGCTGCTCGGCGCCCGGTCCGGATCACCCAGCTCCTCTGCGCAGGCACCTGCAACGATCGACGTGGAGAGCGACCTCGTCAGCGTTGCCCGCGCGCCGCTCGGCAGCGAGGAGCTCTTCGACCTTCTGTTCGAGCGCCGCCAGGATTCCGGCTCGATCCGCATCGATCTGCTCAGTCAGGGACTCGTGGTTACATCGCAGGGCAAGACCGAGCGCTTCGGCGTCGCCGACAGCGCAGGGCCGCACCTCGCTCGGCTGATCGCCGCCCGCAAGACCCCGATCGGGCTCTACGTGTTCAGCCCGCGCTTTTACCGCGCCGTGGTCGCGACCCTGGCGGCATCGGGCGCGACCTGGCGCGAAATCTCGGTGCCGCAGGCGCTCAAGAGCGGTCTGACGGCGAGCGACCAGGGCTGGTCTGACGACTTCATCGGATTGATCTCGACCTCCTCGGATCGCGCGCAGTTTCGCCAAGGGCTTGCCCGGCTGCTCCAATCGGGCCGCGACGAGGCGGCGGCCCGCGCGTTCAGAGCTTCAGGCGGACAAGCGCAGTCGAACAGCATCGGCGAACGGGCCGCACACTGGTCTCGGACGGCGCTCAACGCCGTCGTCGTCCTCTTCGGGCTGATCTTCATCATCTGGGTCGAATTCCGCCGGCGCCGGGCGTTGTCGGCCGATACGGCGTAGCAAGACACGGAGAGAGCCATGCCTTTCGACAGCGACCCGATCCAGCGCACCGCCGGCCCCCTGCCGCGCTTCCAGACCGAGGCCGGCGGCCGGGATCCGCTGCCGCTCGGCTCGCCGCTGGAGGCGAAGAAGCAGGTCGAGGCCGCGCACAAATTCGAGAGCTATCTCGACGCGCATGCGAGGCGATCGCACGAGACGCGGATCGAGGAACGCGCCCTGCTGTTCAGCACGCTTGCGCATTTGCGCGAGGAGAGCATCTATTCCATCCAGATCTGACACGTGATCGTACGCGGCGGTCCGCACCCGCAAGATCACTCACGGATGCGCATCGCGCCGCGCAACTGACGCGTGATGTTCTCGATCTGGTTCGAGGCCCGGATCACCCTTGGCGTGATCAGGATGATCAATTCGCGGCGGGACACGTGGTCACTCGTCTGCTTGAATAGCTCGCCGAGCACCGGAACGTTGCGAACCACCGGAATGCCATTCTCGGTTCGATCGACGCCTTCCTGCATCAGGCCGGCCAGCATGACCGTCGCCCCCGATTGCGTCAGGATATCCGACTTCACCTGCCGGGTCTTGATCGTCGGCGTCAATCCGCTCGTCGTGTCGTTCGATATCGCATCGCTGACCGACTGATCGATCGTCAACAGCGCCGAATTGTCGGCCCGGATCCTCGGCGTGACCTCGAGGATGATACCGGTGTCCTTGACGGTGATCTGCTGAGTCACCGTCGTTCCGGTGTTGAGCTGCGCGGTGGCCGTCGACGACGAGAACGGAATCTGGTCGCCGATGACGAGGCGCGCCGTCTTGCCATCGATCACGGTCAAGTACGGCGTGGAGATGACCTTCACATTGGTCACCGCCTGCAAGGCCCGCAGGATCACGTCGACCGTCGCACCCTGTACGCCGAACTTGGCATGGACGAACCCCCCGCCCAGATTGGGGCTGAGCGCACCGTGGGGCGTCGAACCTATCTCCAATCCCTTCGAAGTGAGAAACGCCTCGACGCCGCGATCCAGCGTATCGTTCAACGTCACTTCCGCGACCGTCGCCTCGATCACCACCTGCGCCTGCGGCACGTCGAGCACCTTCAACCGATCCCTGATCAGCTTGAAGAGCGAGTAGGACGAGTACACCATCACGGCGTTGCTGCGCGTGTCGGCGACGAACTTCACCGGCGGCGCCCCCGCCACCGCCACAGCGACCGGCGTCTGGCCAGCGAGGCTGGACGCGATGGCGGCCGCGGTGCTGCCATTGCCGGGAGGCGCCACACCGCCGGCCGGCGGCGACGCACCGCCGCCCAGCGCAAAACCGGGGGTGCTGAAGCCGCCGTCTTCCGACGCGACGCCGCGGGGGACCTGGATCGGAGGCACCGGGACCGCCGACGGAGCGGACGCCGCGGCCTGGCCGGGCTGCGCGCTCGCAGCCACGGGCGCCGCCGCAGGTGCGGCAGCGGCCGCCGAGACATTGCCGCTCGCGGCGTAGATCGCCGTCAATTGCGGCACGACCTCGTCGGCACCGAGATGAATCAGCGGGATGATGCGCATCGCCATGTCACCACCGGTGTCGCGGTCGAGACGCCGGATCAGCTCCTTCAGGCCCTGCAGCGCCCGGCGGTCCTTGGCGCCGATCAACAGCGCCTGCTGGTTATCGAGCGGGACGATGGTCGCGGCCTGGGCCTGCCCGCGGTAGAATTCGGCGAGCTGCTGAGCCATCTTCTCCGGCGAGCTCTGGCTCAACGGGACGATGGCGACGCGATCGTCGCCCAGGCTGTTGTCGGAGATGCTCACGAGCTCGGCGATCTTGTCGAGCTCGGTCGCAGGCGCCTTGACCACGATCGAGCTGCCGCCGCTGGCCGCGACCATCGTGATGTCCTCCGGCACCAGCTGCCGTACGAAGGCGATGACCTCGTTGGCGCTGCCCTTGCGCAGCCGGAGCACACGAGTCACCTGGTCGGTGGCGCGCCCGGGCGCCACGGTCTGCTGCAGCCCGGCCATCGCTTCGGAGGTCGCGATCTGGTACACGCCGTTCATGTACCGCATCTCCAGCCCGTTGCGGCCGAGCACGTCGCGCACGACCTGCAGCACCTGGTTCTTGGAGATCGGCTGCTCGGTGCGGAACGTCACCGATCCCGCCATGTCGTCCGGCGCGACATAGTTGACGCCGAGGGCACCGCCGAGCATTTGCTTCAGGAAGAAGTCGAGCGATGCCTTCTCGAACTTCACCGTGACCTTTTCCTCGGGATCGAACTTGTTGGCACCGGCCGACCGGATCTCCGCAGCATCCTTGCTGCTCACCTCATCGTCCGAGGGAACCTCGACCTTCAGCGAGCCGGACCAGGCCGAGATCGGCGAGCGCGCTGCCGGCGGCTGATTGACCCTGCTCGGATCGACATTGGCGCCGCGGCGCACCTCGGCTCCCGTCCAGAGTCGGGAACTGTCGTCGCCGCGATACACGGTCTCGCGCGTCGTCTCGGCGGACAGCACCCCGCCATTGCAGCCCCTGAATTGGAGCTGGTCGGGCGGAAGGTTGGCGCGATCCGCACAGCTATCGGCGTTGAGGAATGCGCAGCCGGACGTCAGAAGCGCAACCGCAATCAGCGCCGCGACTGTCGCAACGGCAGAGCGCCCTGCACGTCCCATCAGACCGAGGTCCTTCTTTCGCCCGGCCCGGGCAGCGGCGCGCAGCGACGCATCGCGCGATCGTGCCGGCCGCGGACGAAGGTGGCCCGGCGCAGGTCCCTCTTGCCGGTTGCGACGATTCGGCGGCCCCCTGACAGCGGCGAATGATTCTCGCGAGAAACACACTTCAAGCTGAAATCTCCAGGTCCCACGGCTCAATATCGCCGCCGGCGCAAACACGAATGGTGTCCCCCGGACGCTTCCTTGCCAGAGCAACGGAATCCCGGCGTCCTACGTTCGAACGATGCAATGCGTTTTCTCCGGCACTCCCCGATCGGCCGGTGCAAAAAGTGCAATCGCTTCAATCCGGCCGTGACGATTCAGTGATGATCTGCGGCGGCGGCAAGCGAGATTCTCGCGCGCTGTTGCAGGAAAGCCATCGTCGCGCGTCATGGAGTCGAGCTGTCCGATCACTGGAGCGAGCGATGCAGTTCGTCGAGCCGCGACAGCGCCTCGTCGAGCGATTGCAGATCAAATCGCGGCTCGTCCATGTCGATCGCAAGCGCGAGTGCCCCATCGATCGCCAGTCCGGCGTGGACCATGGATCCGCTGAAAGGGTCGTAACCGGCGATGTCCAGCAGGTCCTTCAGAACCGCTATCCCCGATCGACGTGGCCTGCGCGACAGGCAGACGATGATCCGCTGGCCGTCTTCCGCCGCCATGATCGACAACGTTCCGCGCTCGGCGAATTCGAATCCGTAACTGAAGTCCGGAGCCGGCTGTGCGACAATTCCGGCGTTTCCGGCAAAGGCCTCGATGACCCGCAGCGCCATCACGGAGAGCTGCGCCATCTCGCCCTATGCCGCCGACGTGCCACTGCTCTCTTCATAGAAACGTTCCTCTTCATCGGTGAGCCGTTGGCACAATGCGCCGAGTGCCAGATGCTGAAGCATCCGCTCCTTGGCATTGGACCAGATTCCGTCCGGCAATCTGCTGTGCAGATCCATCAGGCCGTTGGCGAACACCACCTGGCTCGCGAGCACGGCACTTGCAACCGGACCAAGCAGGACGCGCGTATCGGAAGGACCAACCACGGGCTTGGCACAGAACAGCAGTAGCACCGACGTCATCTTGACCGGTTCGGGCCGCCATTCGAAGCGCGGCAGATGCGGCTCCGTCAGACGCAGCAGTTCGCGCGTGTCGTCATACGCGCTCCTCAATTGCCAGAGCTTCTTCAGCTCGGAGGTCAACGAGCGCAGAAACCCTCGATCGCTCTGCCGGGTCACGCCGGCAAGATCACTGCCGATCTCGGCGAGCAATGCCGGCAGGCTGCTCTCCAGTCCGATCGCGACGAGCTCATCGAACAGCTCGCCGAGATTCTTCAGCTCGCGAAGCCTCTTGCGATAGCGCCTGCGCACGGCGGCGGGGCTGGTTTCGAGCGATTCCGCCGCAAGCAAGGCCTCCTGTGCCGCGATCACCTGCGCCAGCGTGGCCTGCGGCACGATTCCGTCCAGCTTGGCGGACAGCAGGCTCAGCATGTTGAGGAAAAGCGGGTTGGCGCCCCTGGATTCAAAATAGCCGCGCGCCAACGCCACCGCCGTCGCCTTGTCGGTGATACTGCCGAACTTGCCGAGCGCTTGCATCAGCTTGCTCTCCAGATCCTCCTCGTCCTGCGCCTGCCCTTCGTCGCCACCGCTTCCGCCTTCGCGATCGCCAATGGTGCGGATGCGCTCGTTGTCGAGTTGCCCCGCCTCCTGCTCTGCAAGGGCATCGGCGCCCTCAACCGGCTCGGCGTCCTCGGCCCGATGCTCATGCGCCGCATCGCCGCCGGCGAGTTCGGCGAGGCCGTCGATGAATTCGAACATGCGCGGCAAAGCCGTCTTGTCGATCTCGGGCAGCTCGGCCAACGTTTCATAGAGGGACGTCGTCGTCACCGCCGGGTCCTGCTGGACGCGGCGCGCGAGGTCCTGAACGTTGGTCCGCACCGCCGTCACCACGCCGGCACCTTGCGCCGCCGCTTTGGTGATCACCGCATTGTCGAGCGTCGGTCGTACGGCCTCACTGCGATAGCTGCCCTGCCGCTCCGCCACCAGCCCGGTTCCGACCGGCGAGCTGGCGTTCTCGGCGGCGACCGACTGCCGGACCGTCTCGACCGATACTGCCACCACGCTCTCCTTCGGCGAACCGTTTCCTTCCCAGGATATCAAGCCAAGCGCGAGCGGCGTGTGCCGCAGATTACAGGCCGCGCGCCCCGCCGCCGAAGGAACCGTCGCGATACACCTCGACATCGCGAAAAGCTGATCGACGTTTCGATCGAGCCTCGTTCGATCGAGGGATGTTGGGCATTTGGTTTGGTGATAGATCCGCTCGCAGCAGGGGCATTCATCTGGATCGCCCATACTTTTGATTTTTTGTTTCGGGAGAACGCCGGTGGCTAGCATAGGCTTGACGGATTTTTCGCAAACTGCGGGCACCCCAAAGGTTGGATGGCTTGAGCCAAGCGAAGCGGCGGGTCAGCGCTTTTCAGCCGCAATGGAGAGGACCGCGACGAACCGATCCGCCGCCTCGCCTCCTCCCGAGGTTGCCAGCGCGACGCGTCCCGAAACCACGATCGCCGCGAATGGCGGCACCGCCGCCGACGCGCAGGATCGCGCACGCCAGGCATTGGACCTCAATCCGCCGAAGACGGCGCCTGCGCCTCACGGCGACACGATCCTGCACGGATTGCAGAATCTGCGCGGCGTGTTCGACAAGCAGGAAGCACGCATCGGCAATCTCGCTTCGGCGCGCGCGGCCGACACCAACACGCTGCTGGCCATGCAGATGGAGGTCGCGAAGTTCTCCGTGCTCGTCGACGTCACCTCCAAGCTGACCGGAAAGTCGACACAGGCGCTCGAGTCGCTGCTCAAGGGGCAGTGACCGCCAACCATCGTCGCTTTCAGGACTCACAGCAAGCGGAGCTGCCCGCATGGGCCTGCGTATCAGGGCTTTGATCGTTCTCGCTACGCTCGTGCTCGCGGGGTGCCAGCAGGAGGTCTACTCCAATCTGTCCGAGGCCGATGCCAACCAGATGCTCGCCGTCCTCACGGCCAACGGCATCGCGGTCGACAAGGCCTCCAAGGGAGCCAAGGACGGATTCGCCATCTCGGTCGACCAGCGCGACATGTTGCGCGCGATCGCGCTGCTCAAGGACACCGGCTATCCCAAGAGCACCTATGTGTCGCTCGCCAAGGCGTTCGAAAAGACCGGCATCATGTCGACGCCGTTCGAGGAACGGGTCCGCTACATCAATGCGCTCGGCGCCGAGGTGTCGCAGACATTGAGCCAGATCGACGGCGTCGTCTCGGCACGGGTTCATATCGTGCTGCCGGATTCTCCAACCCTCGGCCAGCCGGTCAAGCCGTCCTCCGCCGCGGTCTTCATCAAGCACCAGCCCGGCGTCGATCTCGATTTCTTCCAGCCCCAGATCCGCCGCCTGGTTTCGAGTGCGGTGGAAGGGCTGGATTACTCGGCCGTGACGGTCGTGCTGATGGACGCTGCCCCCACCAAGCTGAGCACGGTGGCACCGGCCGACCGGCCGAGGACCATCGAGCTGCTTCCCGGTCTCAGCGTCGTCGAAGGCAGCCAGACCCGCTTCTGGCAGATTGCCGCGGGAACCGGTGCAGTGCTCGTCGTCCTGCTCGCCCATAGCTTGATCTCACTGCTGTCGTGGTGGCGCAGCCGCCGACAGGAACGCGGCGCTCGCTCTCCCGCGACGGCAATGGCCATGGTGGAGCCGTCGTGACGGCAGCCCTGGCAGCTGACCTGGCAGCGCGAGCCGAGGAGCTCCCCGCCCCGGCGCGGCCTCCGCTCCCCGATATCCCGGCGACGCCCGATCCGCGCGGGGAGGCCAGAGCGCTGGAATTGGCCGTGCGTCTGGCATCGCTGCTGAGGCGCCCGATCGACTACATCGACCCGCTCCAGCGCGAGCTGGATTCTCTCGAGCCCCACGTGATCGGCGCCATGTCCGATCATCCGGCGTTTCGCGCACCGATCAACCGCGCCGTCGCCCGCCGGATCGGCTTCGATGCCGTTCCGATCGACGATCTGATGCTTGGCCGCTTGCGCCGCGCCCCCTCCTCCCGCCTTGCGGTCGCGATCCTGACGGCGCCGATGGACGAGGTGGCGGGGATGGCGAAGCTGCTGGCGGCCGCGATCCTGTCGCGGCGGATCCGCGGCACGGTCATGAAGGCCGATCGCGAGCAGATCCGCGACGCACTCGGCGACGGCGTCCTCGAGTTCGCCATCCAGGAAGTGCCGGTGCTCTATCCCGCTCTCTGCGAACTCGACCTGACGCCGCGCCAGGAGCCGCTGCAGCCGATCGGAGAGCACGGCATCGCCGGGCAGATCGAACAGCTCGGATTAGCCGCGATCGGCAGGTTTCTCGACATCGCCGAACCCTCGCTCGCCGGCCCCTTTGCGCTTCGCCTGCCGCCCGCGACCCATGATGCCGCGCGCGCCAGTGCGGTTGGACGTTTCGAGACTATCCATTGTGATCAACTCATGAAGATCGTGCGCCGGAGACAACAATCGTGGTCGGCTATTATCGGTTGAAGGAATTCGACTACGCGCTGGCAGCCGGCGCACATATTCTGCCGCGATCCGAATTTGCAGCCATCGAAGAGGCCAACCGGCTGATCGCGGGCGCGGAAGCCACGGCTGCGGACCTGCGCCATCGCGCCGAATTGTCGTATCAGAGCGAGACACGCCGTGGCTACGAGGACGGTCTGGTCGAGGCGCGCATTCGATCGGTCGGCCAGCTCATGGAGGAGAGCCGCACGCTCGACATGGGGCTGGTGGCGATCGAGCGCGACCTCTCCCGCCTTGTCGTCGAGTGCGTTCGCAAGCTCGTCGACGGGTTCGACGATTTCGCGCGGGCCGAGGCGCTGGTGAAGGCCAGCTTGCGGCAGATGCGGCGCGAGAAGAGCGCCGAGCTGCGGGTCTCGCCCGGCCTGCACGCGCATTTTCGCGAACGTATCGCTGCCATCCTGCTCGAATTCCCGGAAGTTCAGCTCGTCGACCTCGTCGAGGATCCGACGCTGCAGGGATCGCGCATCATCCTCGAAACCGGCGTCGGGCGTGTCGACGGCAACATCGCGGAACGGTTCGCCGACCTCGAAGCGGTCATCCGCAGCGCACACGCGAAGGCCGCCGCCGACGTGCTCGACGCCCTCAGCAACCACAGCGACGCTTCGAACGAGATCCAGCCGTGAACAAATACGCAGGCTCGAACGACACCGCCGCCTTCGACGTCGCCTCGATCCGCGCCGCCCGGTCGGCGCGGATCACCTCCCGGCTGGGCGGCTTCGTCACGGACCTGCGATCGCGGGTCGCCACCTTCGAGGCGTTCCATCTCACGGGTCGCGTGCGCAAGGTCGTCGGCACCATCATCCACGCCGCGGTTCCGGACGTTCAGGTCGGGGAGATCGTCGAGCTCTACACGCGATCGACCGGCAGCAGCCTGCTCGCCGAATGCGTCGGCTTCCTGCAGGAGGAAGCGCTGCTGTCGCCGATCGGCGAGACCCACGGTGTCTCGCCGCGGACCGAGGTGCGCCGCACCGGCCGCGTGCAGTCGGTCGCGGTCGGCCCGGGGTTGAAGGGCCGCGTGCTCGACGGGCTCGGAAACTTCATCGACGGCCGACCCGAGCGTTTCGAGCCCGAGGCCTGGTATCCCGTCCACAAGGGCTCGCCCGACCCGATGAAGCGGCGGGTGATCGACCGGCCGCTCACCACGGGCCTGCGCGCCATCGACGCCCTGCTCACACTCGGCGAAGGCCAGCGGATGGGGATCTTCGCGGCGGCCGGCGGCGGCAAATCCACCCTGCTGTCGATGATGGTCAAGGGCGCGCATGTCGACGTCACGGTGCTGGCGCTGATCGGCGAGCGCGGACGCGAGGTTCGCGAATTCATCGAGCATGACCTCGGCCCCGCGGGCATGGCCAAGGCGGTGCTGGTGGTCGCGACCTCCGACAAGAGCCCGATGGAGCGCGCCAAGGCCGCCTATGTCGCCACCGCCATCGCCGAATATTTCCGCGACCAGGGCCAGCGGGTGCTGTTCCTGATGGATTCCGTGACCCGCTTTGCGCGTGCCCAGCGCGAGATCGGCCTTGCCGCCGGCGAGCCCCCGACCCGGCGCGGTTTCCCGCCCTCGGTCTTCGCCACGCTGCCGAAGCTGATGGAGCGCGTCGGCATGAACGACACCGGCTCGATCACGGCGCTCTACACCGTGCTCGTCGAGGGCGACGACATGAACGAGCCCGTCGCCGACGAGACGAGGTCGATCCTCGACGGCCATATCATCCTGTCGCGCAAGCTGGCAGCGGCAAGCCACTATCCGGCCATCGACATCCTCAACTCCAAGAGCCGCGTCATGGATGCGATCGTCCCGAAGCGGCAGATGGTCATGGCGCGCAAGGTCAATGCCTGGCTCGCGGCCTATGCAGACATCGAGCTCTTGGTGAAGGTCGGCGAATACAAGAAGGGCGCGGACCCGCAGTCGGACCTCGCGATCGACAAGCACGAGCCGATCAACCGGTACCTGCAGCAGGCGACTGACGAATTCGACGGCATGGAAGCGACGCTCGCCAAGCTCGCGGAGCTGACGTCATGATCGAGCAGCTGAAACTATTGCTGCGGCTCAAGGAGCTGAAAGAGGACCGCGCCTTGCGCGCCGTCAACACCAAGCGCATCGAGGTGTCTTCCGCGCTCGCCGAGCTCGATCGCGCGAAAGGCCACGTCAGCGAGAGCAAGAGGACGTTGCCGGAGCGCGAGGACGCCATTTACGAGCCGATCATCGGCCGCATCATCGACCACGACGAGATCGAAGAGACCAAGGGCCGGCTGTGGCAGCTGGAGAACCAGCACGCGAGGCTCGTGGATGCCTCCGATCGCGCCGCTCACGTCCATGCCCGCCTCGAACGGCAATTGAAGGACGCCGTCATCGTCCATCGTCAGTCGATGAAGGAGCGCGACAAATATTCGATCCTCACGGGCACCATCGGCGACGAGCTCCGCGGCGAGGCGACATACCGGGAAGAGATCGAGATCGAAGACGTGTTCAGCTCGAGAAGCAGGAGGACATGATGATCAATGTCGGCAGATCCGGCAGCGGCGCGTTGCCCGGGAACGGACTCATGACCCCGCGTGATGTCGGCGTCGACCCGCGCCTCGGCACTGGCCCTCAGGCCGATTTGACCGATGGCGGATCCCTCGACTTCGACGAGGACACCACGGGATCGTCCTACGCGATGACGGATCGCGAGGCCGGCTTCCTCCGCAGCTTCCGTGCCGCCGTCCGCGAGTCGAAGCGCGATTCAGAGGGCGAGAACGGCCAGGAGCAGCAGACGCCGGAGCCGCGCGTGCTGGCGACGGCCGAGCAGCCACGCTGGACCGGATTGCCGACGCCGGCTGATGCGGCTCCCGCCCCCGCCGCCGCATCGTCGACCGACGAGATCGTGAACGCCGTGACGGACGCGATCGACCGCTCGATCCGCGCCGATATGGCGCCCCGCGATGGCGCTCCGCTGCGGCTAGCCCTTACCTTTCCGCAGGAAGGCCTCGGCCTGACCGGACTGTACATCACGCTCACCCCCACCACGCTGGACGTCATCTTCGAGCGCACCGGCCCGGAACTCCCGGAAGCACTCGTCCGTGCCGCCGAAGCCCTCGCGGCACGGCTGTTGACGCGCCAGTCCAAGAAGACCGTCCGCATCCTCGATATCGAGAAGCGCCCTGACGCGGCCAATCGGGAGCCCGAAGCTCCGCCGCCGCCGCTCAGCCTGTTTCTCTGATTGTACCCCATCGCAATGATCGCCGACTTGCGCCCATGACCATCGTTCACTGGCAACCGCCCGCGTTCACGGCCGCGCTCGCGCACCACGAGCTGTGGAACGCGATCCTGTCATATCGCGAGGTGCCGCTGTCACAGGGTGCGTCCTCCGCGGCGTTCCGGTTTTCGGCGATCGATCCACCCGATCCGGCGATGCCGGCGCTCCTGGTGCAACCGGACGGCGGCCCGCTCTTCGCAGCGATCATCGACACTTTCCCGTTCGGAGCGTTGTTCGGCGCCGATCTCGAGATGCCCGATGTTCATGACCTGCCGCCTGCGCTGCGCAGCTGCATCGAGGAAGGCATGGTCGGCACCATCTGGGATGCGATTCCCGACAACCACATGGGCCGTCCGAGGATCGTCGCGCGCGGCGCATTGGTGGACGTAGCCCCCCGCATCGGCGGAGCGCTGCATTGGTTGTCCCTGAGCATCGATCGCATCGCGACCGAACCGGTCAGGCTGTCCATCGGCGCGACGATGTCCTCGTTCGCGTCAGTGGTCGCGTCAGGCGCGTTTGCGCCGGCGGCCGTCAACAGGGGATTGGCGGACAGCCTTGCGACAGAGGCCTGCCACACCCTCGGAAGCCTTCGATTGTCGTACCGCGATCTCGCGGCGCTCCGGCCGGGCGATGTGGTTGCGCTCCCGCAACTGCCGCCGGACCTCATCGTGCTGCGCGCGCAAGGCCGCGCGCATGCCTTCCGCCTCACCGACGAAAACTGGGTTTGCCTCGGCCATGAAGTCACCGAGCGCTACCGGCGATCCCTGCTCGAGAGAGTGAACAGCATGTCCGAAGACCACGATCCTCTGCCCCGGACCGGCGCAGATCCGCAACCGGATGTCGCGGCAGCCGACGCGCCCGTCGCGACGATGGCCGAACTCGGCGTCATCGTCGATTTCGACGTCGGCCGCATGAGCATCCCGCTCGCCCAGGTCCAGGCCTGGCAGCCCGGCGCCATCGTCTCGCTCGATCGTCCCGCGCTGGAGAACGGTGTCGAGGTCGCAATCCGCGCGAACGGCCAGCTGATCGGCACCGGCGATCTGATCCGCATCGACGAACGCATCGGCGTGCGCATCACCCGCGTCATGTCGTCTTCGGCCTGAAGCACCGGCGGCATCACGCGACCATGACCGATCCTTTCAATCTCATCCTGATCCTCGGGATCGCGGCGCTCCTGCCGTTCATCGCCGTCGTGACCACGAGCTTCATCAAGCTTTCGGTGGTGCTGTCGTTGGTCCGCAACGCGCTCGGCGTCCAGCAGGTGCCGCCGAACATCGCGCTCAACGCGCTCGCGATGATCCTGTCGGCCTACATCATGGCGCCCGTCGTCATGGAGACGTACGACCTCGTCAGCGCGGCAAAGCCGAATTACGGCACCGCCGACGGCCTGAAGACCGCCTTCGAAGCCGGACGCGGCCCTCTGGAGCGCTTCCTCGGCAAGCACGCTTCCAGCCGCGAGAAGGCCTTCTTCCTGGAATCGGCGCGGGAGCTCTGGCCCAAGAACATCTCGGACGGATTGACGGCGGACAACATCGTGATCGTCCTGCCGGCCTTCACCGTGAGCCAGCTCCGCGAAGCCTTCGAGGTCGGCTTCCTGCTCTACCTTCCGTTCCTCGCCATCGACCTGATCGTCACCAACATCCTGCTCGCACTCGGCATGATGATGGTCAGCCCGCTGACGATCTCGCTGCCGTTCAAGCTGTTCCTGTTCATCACGGTGGACGGATGGTCCCGCCTGATCCTCGGATTGGTCAAGACCTACGCCCACTGATCGTCTTGCCGCGCTCCCGCGCAATGCTGCCCGTTCCCAGGAAGGATCGCCATGTCCCCCAATGAAGCCGTGCACCAGCTCAACGAGGCGATGGTGCTGGTCCTGATGCTGTCATTGCCGCCGATCCTCGTCGCCTCCGCCGTCGGCATCCTCGTCGGCCTGCTGCAGGCGCTGACCCAGGTGCAGGAACAGACGATCTCGTTCGCCGTCAAGCTGATTGCGGTCGCCGTCACCATCGCCGCCATGGCCGGCTTTCTCGGCAGCGAGATCTTCACCTACACCATGAACCTGTTCAACAACTTCCCGGCGATGACCTGAGGCGTCCGATGCAGGCCGTGGTCGAATTCCTTCGGGTCTACAGCGACTATTTCCTGGCCTTGCTGCTGTCCCTGCCGCGGCTCTATGCGTTTCTCAGCGCCTCGCAGCTGTTGAACTCGGCTGCCGTTCCCATGATGCCCCGCACCGCCACGATCCTGTCGCTGGCCCTGATCGCTGTTCCCATCAATCTCGACTACGCCGTGAGCTTCGACCGCTCCGCCGCAGCGCTCGCGCTGTTCTTTGCCAAGGAATATGCGGTCGGTTTCCTGGCCGGCTATGTCGTCGGATGGATGTTCTGGGCCATCCAGGCTGCCGGCGGACTGATCGACAGCCAGCGCGGAGCCGCCGTGGCGTCCGCAATCGACCCGCTGCAGGGCGAGGAAACCTCGCTGCTGGGAACGCTGCTGTCTCAGGCCTTCCTGACCTACGTTCTGTCGACCGGCGCGTTCCTGCTGGTGCTTGGCGTCGTCTACAAATCCTACGCGATATGGCCCGCGGCCAAGGCCATCCCGATCGCATCGGAGCTGTTTCCGGGAATGGCGCTCGGCCTTGCCGACACCGCCATGCGGATGGCCTTCGTGACCGCCGCGCCCGTGCTCGCCGTGATGTTCCTCGCCGAATTCGCCCTTGCCATCGTCAGCCGCTTCTCGCCTCAGGTGCAGGTCTTCGTGCTGGCAATGCCGATCAAGAGCGTGCTCGCGATCCTGGTGCTCGTCTTCTACGCGCCGATCCTGATGCCCTTCGTCGAGCGCCAGTTCGCCTCCTTCGACCGCAACGTGGGGCAGATGTACGAACTGCTGAGGCTCGGCGACCAGACCGGCCGACGCGCAGCCGAGCCAGCCCCGGGAGGTCGGAAATGAGCCAGTCATCTGGTGAAAAGACCGAGCCGCCTTCCCCGAAAAAGATTCGCGATGCGCGCGCCAAGGGCCAGGTGGCCAAGAGCCAGGAGGTCGTGACCACCGCCTCGCTCGCCGCCGTGGTCGCCACGATCTGGTTCAACTGGCCGAACATGATGGCGCGAATCGTCGGCCTGCTCGACCAGATCGCCTACCTGCAGGCCGGACGCTTCAGCGACACCGCGGCCGCCGCCATCGCGATCGCCTCGCACACGACGGTGGTGATCCTGCTGCCGATTCTCGGCGCCGCACTGATTGCCGGCATCTTCGCCAATTATCTGCAGATCGGCTCGATCTTCGCGCTCGAAAGCCTGATTCCGAAGCTGGAGAAGGTCAGTCCGGCCTCGGGCCTGAAGCGCATCTTCTCGATGAAGCAGCTGGTCGAGGTGCTGAAGTCGCTGGTGAAGATCAGCTTTCTCTCCACGCTGCTCTACTTCGTCATCAAAGGCGCGATCGGACCCTACATCGCCTCGCTGTCCTGCGGGTTGAGCTGCCAGACCTCGATCACGGTCGCGATGCTGCGCGACCTCTTGCTGTACTCCGCCCTAGCGTTCGTCGTCGTGGCCGGCTTCGACTTCATGTACCAAAGATACAGCTACACCAAGGGCCTCATGATGTCGAAGGAGGAGCGCAAGCGGGAATACAAGGAAAGCGAGGGCGACCCTCACATCAAGAGCCACCGTCGCAGGCTGGCGCAGGAGCTGGTGATGGGCGACGCCGGCCAGAAGGCCCGACGCGCCACCGCAATCGTCGTCAATCCCACGCACGTGGCGATCGCCCTGCAATACGACGGCGACAAACTGAAATTACCGGTCGTGACGGCAAAAGGACTCGGCAGCCAGGCTCACGTCATCCGTACCGAGGCGGAATCCGCAGGCGTGCCGGTCTTCCGCAACGTCACGCTGGCCCGCTCGCTGTACGCCAGGACCGAGCTGGAGGATATCGTGCCGGACGAGCTGTTCGATGCCGTCGCCGAGGTGCTGGTCTGGGTCCAGGCGAACCGGCATCTGCTCTACAACGGCCCGCTCGATCGCGGCGTCATCGACATGGACGCCGGCGATCACCGCACCAAGACATAGGCCAAGAATTTAGCCGATCGGCGCAGCGGGCGATCGTGGAGCGCCGAGCGTCACTTGGAATCGCGCTCCAGTCTTTCGCCGAGCGCCTTGAATGGAGCCTGCAGGCTGGGGTCCAGCGTGGCGGCATATTTGACGCAGCCCACGCGAACCGCCCTCGCGAGCTCGGCGCGATGGGAGCCTTGATTTTGATCGATCGCGGAGGCGACACGCCGGAGGACGATCAGGGCTTCTTTGGGGTCCAGGTGCGCGATGATTCCCGGAACGAGGTCCAGATGACGCTGCAGCTGGTTCACGGCCGATTGCATGTCGCGCGGCGTTCCCCCGCGCACGATGAATTTGAGCATCGACGCGCGTTGACCGGCCTCGAGGTCTCTCATGTCCTTGGGGGTCTTACCGGCCTTGAGGTTTTGATTGGCGTTGAGGTTCGCACTGGTCAGGTTTGCGATCTCTTCTTTCACCTGCTTTTCCAGACCTGCATAAGGCGCGGCAGTCGAAACGGCTTTTCCGAGGATCGCCTGATCGCTGCTCGGGTCGGCAAGCAGCCGATTGAGCGTTATGACCAGTCCTCCCGCATACGTCTTTCTCTCGGCTCCGTCGCTCATCGTGCCGATCACCTGCACCAGCGGCAAGGCCGCCGTTTTGGCCTGCTCGGGGCTGAGCGCTTCGATTGCTTCGAGCAGATAGCCAGTCTTGTTGCGCCCGTCGATGCTCAACATCTCCCTGGCGATGATCTGACGGGTCGCGACCTTGTCGGTCTCGGTCTTTCGATGGTCGACGAAATAGAGCAGGCTGGTGAGCTTCGCGGCGCGGTCCTGCGCAGTCGCAGGCGCTTTGAACGAATCATCGAAGTCCTTGAGCGCGTCCAGCAGCGTGGACGGCCGGCTCGTAGCCGGCGCCCCTGCTCCGCTGGCGGCCCCCTCCGGACCGACGAAGGCCGAGGCAGGCACCAGCGGTCCGTTCGCGTGAGCGGCAGGCGCCCCCTTCGCACCGACGTGCAGGTCCGCGACGACAGTCGCTGGAACCGCAGGCTGATGTGCCGAGATGCCCGACGAGATACGGCCTTGTGGCGCGGCTGGCGCGACACGATCCGGAAGGCCGCCTACCGAGTTGCCGGCATCGACATGCGAAGGTTGGGTGATCTCGACCATTGAAGTTGCTCCATTCCCGTCAGGCGCTTTGGCGAAGCGCAGCGTCCTCGAGGGACCGGCATCGCAACGCCGGGCCCGCGCAGCGTCACGACCGATAGCGCGTCCAGCCGCCAAGTCCTGTGCCGAGAGTCACAGCGGACGTCGTGGCTCATCGGCCGAACTTCGTCTGCGCAGGCTTGCGTCAGATGTCATCCCAGGGCTTCCCTGCAACGGGTGCGGGGGACGTCCGCGGCGCGGGTGCATGACGCGGCCGAGGTGGCCCGACGTTGATGACGCTCGTCTTGTCGTCGGATGCCCTGATCTGTCCCGGTGCCAAATGCGTGCCGACGACACCGACGTCGAGATAAGGCCTGTCGCGATTCCTGCTGCCACCGAGAACCACGAACGTCCCTTCGTCCCCGGGCGCGCGGACCGGTTGCTCGCCCTTCTTCAGGACGCGGATCTCGATGCCTTGTTCGTGAGCGGCCCGCAGGAATTCGACTTCGGATTTCAGCCTATTCCGCAAGTCTGGGACGTTCTTGTAGTCGTTCGCGACCTTCTTCAGCAGCATATTCAAGTCTTGTTCGCTGGCGCCGCCTTCCCGTGCCACGATCCGGGTCAACAGCGGCTGGTCCGACGACAGAGAATCGGTCCACAGCACCTTCACCTCTGCCTTGACCAGGACAGGTACCAGCTTCGTCATGCCGTGAAACATGTCGTCGACCCACTCATAGTCCAGCCGCCGGTCCGCAAGTCTGTCGGCAATCTGGATCCCGCCATAGCCCAATATCTGCTCACGGACGAACTCAGGCGCGTCGTGCGCTTCGATCACACCGGTTTTTCCCAGAAGCGGCAACTCCTCCATGGTCACGTGACCGGCCCGCTGATCCGCGTGAGGCACGCGCGCCGTCCAGGCTGCGGGAATCTCCGCCGCGCCCGGCGGAGGATCATGGATCGTTGCCGGCGTGTCGCCTTCTCCGAGACGCCAGGCCGGAATGGTCGCGCCCGGATGAGCCGGCGCGCCATCCTGCACGGGCGCGGCATAGGTCCCGTGCTGGTCCAGAAGGACGCCGTGCGTTACATCCTGGCTCAGATTTCCAGGCGCGACGCTCTCCTTGCGGACGGTGTCATCCGCGCGGCAGATCTCTGCCGGCGATTGTGGAATGGGCGCGATGGACTGGCCTGCGCTTGCCGGCACGGTCATGAGACGGTCTCCAGGTTTTCGCCGCAACCATGCGGGCGCCGCGAGCGAGGTCGCCATGGCGGCGCCTCCAGTGAAACCTGGCTAACGCATCGCGGCGCCGCGTGGAGTGCGGCAGATGACACGTCAGGTACCGGCTCCCGCCCCCCCTCGATCCGCCACGCCCCGCCAGTGCGGTCCATGCCAGCGCCGCAGGCCTATTTCTGGTTCAACCAGTTCAGCTGCCGGGCATAGATGACGGTCGCATAACCGTTCTTCTGCTGAATCACGGAACCGAGCTCGCCCACCAGCGCAAGACGGCTGGCGCCGTCGGGCGCTCCGCCCTCACGCATCCGCTCGCCGCTACGGGTCTGTACGTAACGGCTCCCGGCGACGCTGGCGCCGGAGACGTCCAGCGCATAGGGTCGATAATCCCGCAGCAAGAAGCGGATGAAGTCCGGGTTGCGCGGCGCTTCGCTCAAATAGAGCGAGATTGGCGCAGCGTCGCCCACGCGCGCGAGACACTCGGTCGCCAGCCGCGGGTCCAGTGCGGCCTCCAGGATGAACGCCTGGTCCTCCTGCGCAAACTCCGTCAGCGAGTAGGCGTTCGAGATGCTGAGCAGATCGAGCCAGAAGATGGCGGTCGGCAGGTTCTCGGTCGTGAGCCGCGAGCCGACGCGGCAGGCGTTGGCGATTCCCTGCAGATTGGCCGTCACGAGCAACGGCATGTATTTCTCCACGGCCTTGTCGCGGTCGGTCTGCTCGTCGCCGTTGCCGCGCCGCGCGATCGCGAGCCTCTGCTGCAGCAGGAATTCGAAGTCCTTCGCCAGAGCATCGTCAGCTCCTTTCCGCCATCCCGCCAGCAACTGGTTGGCACGCTCGGCGAGGCGCAATGGATCGGCGCTGGCGCGCGCGGCCATGATACCGCTCGCCGCCGCCTTGACCGATCCCGTCGGCTTGGCATCCGCCGCAGCCAGCTGCGGCGAAGAGCCGGCGAACAGATCGTCGATCCGGTATTGCCCCTGCAGCAGCTTGTCGCGATCGAGCGCGCGATCGCCACCGGCCTGTGCTCCGAGCGTGACCGGCAGCGTCGCCGCTCCCACCAATGTCCCGTCCGGCTTCTGCAGCTGGACGAAGGACCGCAGCGCAATGTCCTTGCTCAACCGGCGCGAATAGGACGTCAGGAACCCGACCCAGGAATCGATTTTCTCGATCGGGAGGATGCCACTCGCCTCGATGATCTCGCCATCGAGCCGGACCAAGACGAACTGATCGATCTGCGCGGTACGCGCTATCTTCTGAACGTCGTCGAGCAGCGTCCGGCCGGTCCGGATCCTGGATTCGACGGCGCTCAAGCCCGCGATCGATGCCCTCAACTTCTCCACGAACTGCCGCGCGGTCTCCTCGTTGAGGACCACGCCGTCCAGCGTGAGCTCGCCGTTTGGGGACAGGGTGTAGCTCACCTGCATCTTCTCGGACTTGATCAGCCCCTCGATCTCGCCTCTCAGCGCTTCCAGCACGCCGAGGCGGAAATAGACCTGCGCGCCGGTCTTCTCCACCGCGGACACCAGGGCGCGCCGCTCGAAGCCGTCCTTGACGAAGCCGGTCGCGTACACCGTGCCGTCGACCTCTCGCTTCAATGACACCGCTCTGCCGAACGGGAATTGATCCAGCGCGGCGCGCGCCACCCGTTCGGTATCACCTTGTTCGACCCGGGGCGTCGGGTGCTCCCTGCCACCGGCGACGAAATAGGTGGCACCGATGCCGATGATTCCCAGCAGGGCCGCGACCGGCACCGCCAATCGCAGGGTTCGGCCGTTCAGCTTCAACGCAGATGGAAGGGCCATCGCAAACGCGGGCAGCCTCCCCTTCCGGACCTCGCTTCTCGGCTCGTTCTGCTCGATCAGCGTGGTCCAATTGGCATTTGGCGGCGCCAGAACGAGGCGCATCATGCCGACGGTGATGATGTCCAGCGGTTCGACATCGTGCCACTCCGAGCCCGCGGCGATATCGATTGTTCCGCCGACCGTCACCGCGCCCGAGCCGCCAGCGATCTCGATCTTGCCTGGCGTGATGCGTAACTTCGCCTGACCGCTCTGCAGGCTGACATCGATCAGCTGGATGTCATCCTCGTTTCCGGAGCCGATCGAGTATTCCCCCGGAACGAGCGACACCTCGGCGCCGACCTGGACCCCGTTGAGGATCTTCAGGATGACACGGTCGAACAGTTTCGATTCATCCATCGTCAGCAATCCGCTTGTAAGCCGCCACGAGAGGATCGTCCGTTCTGCTACGACGATCCCGCGATATCCTCCGATTGAAGGATTGATCGGCGCGCGTTTGCCGATATTTCTCTTAGTATGAAACGCGCTCCATGTTTGCTTGGACAATTGCGACCGCCACTTCGACAGGAGCGCACTCGCCATCAACTTCGTGAGGCCGGCCTCTGCTGCAAGTCGGATTTGACCATCGATCGCTTCGCTACGTGACACCGTTCACCGACGACGGATCGCGTTCGTGCAACGGTTCGACCGATCACATGATTGCGATGCTGCAGGACATCCGGTCTTTCAGCATCGAAACGATTTCGAATATCCATGGCGCAGGGAACTGGCGTGTCCTTACATGATCGAGCCGTCTTGAATTCGGAATCGACGGCCGCGCACGGCGCGGTCTCGACATTCGATGCCGATGCCGCCGCGCTGACGCGTCCGACCGTCGCGACAGGCGCCGTGGGGTTTCGCGCGCTCAAGTCCACCTCCGATTTCGCGACCGTCGGCAATGATGCCTGGGACGCGCTGATCTCGGCTTCGACGCGCCGCCTCTACGGCAACAACGAGGTCATCTATCTTCAGGAAGAGCCCGCCCAACACCTTCATTTCGTGATGTCCGGGCACGTTCGCCTCTCCTACGTGCTCGATGACGGCTCCGCGATTCTGTATGCGATCCTGCCGGTCGGCGCGAGTTTCGGCGAGCTGGGCGTGTTCGACGGCGGTGTGCATTGCGACATGGCGACCGGAATCGGTGCGACCATCGTGGGCAGCCTCTCCGCCGCGAAGTTCAACGAGCTTTGCGGGCGCTTTCCCCAACTGCAGGACTGCATCGCGCATCTGATCGCGCGCCGCTATCGGTCCTATGTCGATCTCACCCGGCTCATGAGCCTGAAGACGCTGCACGGGCGCGTGGCCCAGGCGTTGCTCCGGCTGGCCGACGGCCTCGGCTCCAAGGAGGATTACGACGGGCACGCGGTGCCGCGCATCGGACCGATGGTCACCCAAGCCGACATCGGACTGATGGCGCGCGGCGCGCGCGGAAGCGTCAACCGGACCTTGAAGGCCTGGGAACGTGCGGGATGGGTCGTCTCCAGAGATCGCGCGATTTTGATCGTCGATCGCAGAGCGCTCGAGACCGTCGCCATGGAGCAGGACTGCGATGGCTGAGATCGACCCCCACGATATCTCCGGTCTGGCGATGACCGAACTCGAGGAGCGGCTGTACGGCAACGACCGCCTCGCCGTCATCACGGCGACGCTGGCGCGGCTCGACCATATCGCCGCCCGGATCGCGGCCTTTCAGCATTCAGGCCCTTCTCCCGTCGATTACACGCGCGCAACGACGATCGGCAATGCCGTTGCCGCGGCGCGCGAGGTGATCACGGGAGCCCACCCCGCTCGATGAGCCCTCGCTCGCGAGCAATGTTACAGGCAATCTCGCCGGGAGCGCCCCGGCGAGCAACACAGGAGAACTGACTATGGCCGGCTCAACCAATGCTGGATCGTCGGACTTTGCGCCGACGCTCGATCCAGGCTCGGATCACAACGGGACCATCACCCAGGGCGGGTTCAAGTATAGCTACCTCAATCGCGACGGTTTCGATCTGGTCTGGAACCAGCAGCATCTGCAGACGCAGATGAGCAAGATCGAGGACGACATCCGCAACATCCAGCAGAACGCCAACCTCTCCGACTCCGAGAGGTTGTTCTCGATGCAGATGGCCATGAACACGTGGTCGACCATCGCGAATTTGCGCACCAATACGCTCAAGGCGGTGTCCGACGTGCTGAAGACCTGCGCCCGCAACATCGAGTAATCGGCGGAGGCGCCGATCCGGACGTTGGAGCGAGTGCATTCGTTGCTGGCGGAATGCACTCGCAACGCCGTTTCCGGATCGCGCCCCTTCGCGACAGGGATCGATTATGTTCTCGCAACGTCTCTTCGCAGCGCCCCTTCTCGCCGCCGGATTTGTCCTCGCGGCGACGCCGGCCAAGGCGCAGCTCGTCCTGATTTGCTATTCGCTGCACAACGATCTCGCGAATTTTGACCGCCGCGCGCATCAGGTCGCGCACTTCTACGAGGGCGGCCCGCGCTCCCATCTCGGCGGCGCCGACGGCATCCGGCTGCGCATCATCGACCAGATGCGGCAGCTCGGATGCCCGTTGCCGTTCGAGCCGGTGACCTATAACGATTTCCGGGTCCGCCCAACGGGGCCGCGCACTCTGGCGGAACCTCGCCCCGGCCCGTTGATCGTCAAATAAGCGCGGTCGAGGGGCGTGGCCTCAGGCGAAGTGCAGAATGAGCAGCACGCGCTGGGCGGCGCGTAGCATCTCGGCAAAGTCCGGACGGCCGCGCGCGATCCGGGCGCCGACGGCCAACAGCGACTGCGCGGCCTTGCGGTTGCCGCGCTCGAGCTCGCAGAAGCCAGCGATGCAATAGGCGCGCGGGTGCTTCTGCGGCAGCTTCAGGCACTCATTGGCAAGCAGCAGCGCTTCGTCGAACTGACCGAGGCGAGCGGCACACAAGGCCAGCGCCGAAAAGGCCTCAGCGTCGTCGGCCTGGAGATGGTGAAGCGTCGCGAGCAGGACCGCGGCACGGCCGATCTGGTCCGCCGCAAACGCCTCGGCCGCGCAAGCGCGCAGCAGCAACGATGGCTCGCCGCATCCCCTGTCCTCCCGACGCGCGACGATCATGTGGTGCAAGGCTTCGACGGCATCGTCGGTCCACTCATCGCGAACCAGGGCCAGCACCGCCGCAGCAACCGGATCACCGCTCCAACGGCGGGCCTCGAACGCGCCGCGCGCCCCGCGCAGGACGATATCCGGCCGTGTCAGGTCGATCGTTCCGGTAACCGCGGGCGTCGCAAGGCCTGCAACGGCTGCGCGCGGCGCGAGAAGATCCAGCACGATGTCGATATCCCGGTTTTCCAACGACAGCTCCACGACCATCCGGCGCGCCCTGAATCAACGAGGCCGGTCGACACGAAAGGCAGTTCCTGCGGTGCTTCCCATCCATACCGCTTCGGCGAGAAGCGGCAGTCGCCCCGTGGGGATTACCGGATCATTCAATCCGGGTTGTCACCTATATGACACTCCAGCGCAGAGCGGCGTGGTACCCGTTAACTCCGGGCTCACGACGCTTGAGCGTCACCCACCACGCGACCTCGCGTCAGGGGGACGCAGGCGCTGCAGGCGGCGCGCGCAAATCGACGGATGCTGCTTTGGATATTGAAGGGTTCGTGAATGGCCAGCCGTCCTCCCGCGAGACGCGGGAATGGACTCGCGTGCTCGGAGAGCTTCGCGCGCTGCTCGACCAGATCTGCACCGCACCGCTGATCGCATCCGACGGCGAGGCCAGGCGCATCATCCTGGCCATGCCCCTTTGCGCCGACATGACCGAGGTCGACGCCTTGATGGACCGGCTTCTGATCAGGGTCGGCGAATTGCTGTCGGCGACGGGCGACCCGTCACAACTCACCCGCCTCGTCCGCAAGTCGCGCGAGCACGGTCGCGCGGCCCTGCGCAGGAACAGCCAGCAGCACGGCATCGGCGCGCAGGACGCCGCGGGCGCCGTCCCCCGCACCCGCTTCAACCTTTGATCTCGAGGATACTGGCATGAGTGATTTCTGGAGCGGCGCGTTCGGCAATGCGCCGGTGATCCAACCCACACGCGGCAGCCAACTGCCGCCGCCGCAAAACACGCCCTATAACAATCTGCTCGGAGACACTCCCGGGCTCGATTCTTCGATCAACGATGCCGGTGCCCAAGCGGTGTTTCCGATTCTCAGCGCCGATCCGGACTCGCCGGACAGCCTGATCGCGAAGGCCGGCAAGCCCGCTCATTTCGACGATCCGCCCTCCGCGCTCACCGCGAACATCTTCGCGAGCTGGCATACCGCGTATCAGGCGGAATACATCAACCGCCACAAGAGCGAGGCTACGAACGGCATCCTGACCATCGGGTCGGGAAACGATGCGATCCACGTCATGCTCTCGGGCGACCAGACCAAGGTGTACATTCTGGAATCCCTGCAAAAGGCTGATTTCGCCACCATGGCCATCGCCGACCAGACGATCATCGCAACGGTCGCGAACGCCGATCTGGCCAAGACCGGCGCCGCCGCCAAGACGCTGGCGCGGCTCGGGATGACGGAGGACGTTGGTCAGGCGACCGACGCGATCAACAAATTGCTCGACACGATCAACAACGATCCGTCGGTGCCCGACTCGGACAAGCAGGTGTTCAGGGACGAGATCACCAACGTTCAGAACCGCGTCGGCGGGACCAAGGTCTATTCCGTTACCGACATCAACAGCGAGATCAGTGCCATCTCGGCTCGCTTCCATCGCGTTGCCGTATTCGCAAAGGCCAAAGCCGCCGGCCCGCTCAAGCCCGACCCCAATGATCCCAATCAATTCAGGGATGTCACAGGCCTCAATCTCGACGATAACGGCAACAACGTCGATATCGTGAACGGCCTCAAAGCCTTCATGAACGCGGAAAAGCAGATCCTGGCGGCCGACAATGCGGCGATGCAGATCGCCAATACCGGCACGCTGGCCGGGCTCACGAAACATCTCGATGCGCCGAGCCTGCTCGCTGCGTTTCAGCTCAGCGCCAATCTCAAGGACCAGGCCATCAACGCCGCCGACACCGAGGAGATCAACCAGATCAACCTGCTCCTGAAGACCTACAACGTCATCCAGGAGCTCATCAACCAGACCATCGCGACATTCGATGCATCGAAGAACGACGAGAAACGCGGGCTGCTCGGCTACGACGCAAGCGGCGACATCGGCAATAATTCTGGGAGAGTACCGGGCGATGCGGACGACCAGGGTCACGAGATCATTGCGCATACCGGGATCGACACGCTGAAGAATCCAGTCGTGGTCGACGCCGACGAAAAGAACAAGTTCACGCCGCCGGCCCTGAGTGACGCGCAGCTCAAGGCCATCAGCATGTTCGAAAAAGAGCTCAACGGCATCGCCAGCCCGATCGAGGATTTGCTCGGCGTCAAGCGGCCCAGCTTCGATTTCTACGACAACAAAGGAACGACGCTGAACTATTTCCAGAAGTCGACCTGGGACCAATGGTCGGCGACGCTGAGCAACACGGTGCAGCAGATCAGCCAGGAGAACCAGCTCAAGTTCAACGACATCAACACGCTGGAAAAGGAGCGCACCACGCATTTCCAGGCGGCCACGAACGCCTTGTCGAAAGCGGGTGACATCATCGCGAGCATCGGCAGGAACATCAGCTAGCGGATTGCAGGGGAGCGCGAGGCGCACGCCCTTCCGTCAGCGCCCCCTCCTCCATGCTGCAGCCATACGGAGCCGCCCATGCGGATCAGGAGTCTCGAAGTCGGCCTTGAGACCATCTCCCGCTATCAGGTGGGAGACGACGTCCACCTCCCCCAGGACAAGGGCCTGCGTCCAGTCTTTCTGCCGGTCAGTCAGCCGCTCGACGACGTCCTGAAGCGGCCATCGCTCGATGAACGCCTGCCGGCTCTGCTCCAGCCCGAGTTCCTCGATCCCGACCTGCTTGAACCGGCGATGCTGGCCGATATCCGCCTCCAGGCGCAGGAGTTGATCGCGGCCAGCGCGAAGCGGGAGACCGGCGCACGCAAGGAGCTGCTCGAGCGGGCAGCCACCTGCCTCGCGGACGAAAACAGTCTCGACGACGAAGTGCGCCGCTCGCTCGCCGCCCTGCTGCGCGGCTAGCCATGAGCCCGACCAATCTTCCGAGCGTCAAGGACGTCTCGCGTACGACGCGGCTGGCCAGCGGCCAACCGCCGCGCGCCACGGGGCCGCTGTCCGCCAAGCAGCGCGACTTCCTGCTCCTGAACATCTACGTCCTAGCGCAAAACGGCTTCACCGACCGCGCCACCATTCTCGCGCAGGCGCTGCACGTGCTGGGTGACAATTCGGCCGAGGTCACGTTGGCGCGCGCCGTGCTCGGCTTCTTCGCGCAGGAGTGGGGCGCGGCGCTCGCCTGCCTCGACGAGCTCGACCGCATCGAGCCGATCGAACGCTTCGGTACCTATACGATGACCGACGCGCAGCGGCTGCGGCGCTATCTCAAGGCACGGTGCTTCTTTGAGCTCGACGACCTGCCCCGCGCGCGCGACGTGGTGGAGAGCTATCTGCGCCACGGCACCGCAACCGCGGACCGGGCGGGTTAGCGGCGAGGCCGCTTCCTCGCGAAGCTCGGCGAGGGATGAGCGAGCCCACGTGTCACGTCTGAGACAACGGACCGTCGCCGCCCATGCCAAAAACCGTGCAACGCGAAAAGGAGAAATCGGATGTCCCCACGCACCGAAGCGGCTCCCCGGCCGACGCTTCCGCCGACCATTCCTGCCAGCGACGACCGGCCCGAAACCAAGACACAGCAATCCCGTCCTACAGCGGGCCTTCTCGGGTTGCCGTCGCAGGCGCCTGCGGCACCCCTGACCCTGCTCCCGGAAGCCCAAACCACGGCCGCCTCGGTGGTCAGTCCGCAGGCCATTCAAGCCGCGTCGGATATCGTTGGAGACGCGCTCAAGGGCGCGCACGGCGATGCCCTGAAGACGCTCCAACATCTCAGCATCAGCTGTCGGCAGCAGCCCGACGACGTGCGGGGACTGGTTCTGCAGGATCCCATGACGTCCTACCTCGTCAACGAAGCCATCAAGCAGATCGACGCACCGCTCTCCGACACCGCGCTTTTGCCGCAGCAGCGCGCGGACCGGGCAGTCCACAATCTCGCGACGGCTGCCGCCTCCGTCGATCGCGAGTTCGCCGCGATGCTCGCCGAATGGGCCGCGGTGGACTATCACCGCCCCGTCGGGGACCAGCAGACCTTTCCGCCACTCGCGGCGCTCGGTCCGGACGGCCTTGCCGACGTCGTTACGCTCAGCGATCAGATCTCTGGAACGGAGAGAGGTGACCGCGTAGTGACCGACTTCGCGTCCCTCACCGCCTGGGACGCGACGCCGGTGCTCGGCGCCATGCAGCACGGAGGCGGCATGGCCTACGCGGTCGCCCACGCGCGTCAGGCGCGGGCGCAAGGCGGCGACGCATCCGAAGTGTTCCAGACGCTTGCCGCCGCGACGCCTGGGTCGCAGGCCGATATCCAGCACAAGACGAAGGCCGATGTCGAGGCGCTCGCCAAGCATGACGGTGAACTGGCGTGGCTGTCCACCACCCTGGGGCCGGCCCTTTCCGCGGATCGATCGCAAGCGGCGATGGACGCCTATCTCGCGCATAAGGGCCCGGAATGGCGCGCGGAACACGACCGCTTGAAGCAGACCATCGTCGACGACGGCAGCAGACTGGTCCGGCACATGATCGCGCTGGGAAAGCTGACCGGCAAACTCGACGCCGGTCCCGAATTGCTGGGCCAGTGGATGGCCATTGCAAACGACGACGCAGCACGCCTTGCGATGGAGATGGCGATTCAGGCCGACCCGAGTCTGCAAAAGGACGAGGCGCTGAACGACATCGTCGGCATGCTCTCGTCTCTCAAGGGCCACGACGGCTCTGCCTTCTCGCTGGCAACCAAGGGCAAGCTCGCCTTTCTCGGCTTGCGGCTCACCAACGTAGCGGCCACCGCCCTCGTGCGACGCATGGTATCCGGCAAGCTCGCCGGCCTCGACGTGACCGATCCGAAACGGATCGAGAAGGCGATCGAGGCGATCAAGGGGCTGGGGGACACGCGGCTTGCTAGGCTGCTGGGAATTTCGAAGCCAGAGCTCGACAAGGCGATCACCGCCGTGACGAAGGTTTCGCAGGTGGCGACCGATGACGCCGCGGCGCTTGTCGGCTTCGAGGCGGAGCTGAAGGCGGCCGGGCGCACCGCCGGCGCGTTCGCGCGGGAGACCCCTGCCGGCCAGGTGATACGCGGCCTTGCGGTCGCGGTGGTCGGCCTCAATCTCGGCCTCAGCATACGCGCATTCGCCGCGAAGCCCGACCTGCCCGGCGCGCTCAAGGTCGGGACGCTGAGTGCCCTCGGGACGCAAAGGCTCAGCGAATTTCTGGTCAGTATCGGTCAGGCCGATGCCACCAAGGGGTTCGGACGGCTGGCCGGCGCGAAGGTGGGCAAAGTTGCCGCGGGCGAAGTCCTGATTGCCGCGTACGCGGTGCTCGAAGCCGTGAACAGCGTGCGCTCGGGTTTCGGCCTCGGCGTTCCCCAGGACACCGCAGCAGCGCTGGCTTCCGCCGGCTCCGCCGTCGGATTCGGGCTCGCGGTGGCTCCCGCGTTCGGCGCGGCATCCTGGACCGGGCCGGCGGGAATTGCCGTCGCGGCAGTATCGGTGGTCGGCAAGGCAGTGTACGACGGGCATAAAGCCGCCCATCAATACGAAGAGCCCACGCGGATCATGCTGCGCGCGGCGGGGTTCAGTCCGCTGGCGTCGAGCGAATTGAGCAAACGGAGCGGCTATCTCACGGCGCTCCCCGGAGGCTCTCAAATCACGTTCCTGGCGCAGTATGCTGCCTACCGGCAAATGACGCCCGAACAGCTTTCGGCCTGGATCAATGGCCTCAGCGACAAGCAGCTCCGGACGCTTTCAGAACTGCTGCTGTCCGAGCTGAAGCAGGGCGAAGACGGCACCGACAAGTCCGACAAGATCAGGCCGCAATGGAGCGGTGACGCTCTCTCGCACGGCGTGAGTCACGGACCGGATCACGAACACCTTTTCTGGGCCTTCGACCTCGGGCTCGATCGCGAGCAAATTCATCACCCGCCGGCGAAGGAGCTTCATCCCTTCCGCTAGCCGCGATCGCCGGCTGCGAGGTCGAAAGGTCCGGCCTCTGTCATCCCCGGCACAACGCCAACGACGCAACCGTGTCAGCAATGCGTGGAGGCACTCGCGCCAAGCGAAGCCAACCGACGCAACGGGGGGAGAAGACAGAATGAGCGGTGAAGTCAGCAGCCCTGCATCCCAACAACCAGTGCACCTGCGGTCGCCGATCGAGGTGGCAGAAGCGCCTGCGGCCGGCAAGCCGGTCTCCGGCGGGGTCGCCACGCAGAAGAGCGCGCCTCCCCCGCCTCCACCTGAGCCCCGCACCGAGATGGAGATAACGGCGGAGCACAGCGCCAGAGCGGCCAGGGATGCGGTCGCGCGCTACAAGCAGGACAAGAAAGAATGGGAGACGATCGAGCATTCCAACCTGCGGCCGGCGGCGAAGCAGGAGAAACTGGAACGCCTCAGACCCAATCTCGAGCATCACTGGACCGAGGCATCCAGGCTCACCCGATCGAATTTGGAGCTGCAGGATCTGGTCCTTCGACGGACCTGGGACGTGTGGCAGAAGGCGAAGGGGGAGCTGGAACAGGCGAAAAAGGGAAATGATCAAGGAGCGATCAGCGAGGCAGCACACAAAGCGGCGAATGCCTTCGCGACCTATACAGACGCGCGACTGCGTCAGGACGAGGCGGTTAAGCTGAGCAACGACAAATATTGGTAGCGACCGCGCGGAGCCGACCTGATGAGCGACGGAGTGGATCGTCCACAAAATCAGCCGGTGCATGTACCAACACAGGTCCGCGTTGCGGAAGCGCCCTCGCCGGGCAAGCCGGTCTCCGGCGGAATTGCGGCGCAAACGACGCCGCCTCCCCCTGCCGCGCCAAAGCCCTTCGACATCGATCGCGAGGTCGCCGAAGCCCTCAACAGATCGACGGCCGAGGCGCTTGCGGTCTACGAGACCGACATCGCAACGACGCGTTCCATCGAGCAATCCAAGCTGGCGCCGGATGCCAAGCGGGAAAAGCTGGCGCTGCTCCGACCCGCGCTCGAGTGTCACGCCTCCGAAGCGCGCAACCTGGCCGATGCGAATGTCGAATGGCAGCAACGGCACCTGCGCAAGGCATGGGACGCCAAGCACGAGGCCGCTGAAGCCTCGAAGCGCGCGCTCGAGACGGCCATGCGCGCCAGGCACACCGTCACCATGGGAACGCCGCGAGCGGATGCCTATATCCGCTCGACCTATGACGAGCGGGTCAGGACAGGGACGCGACGACAGCAGACAAGCGACGCCTATGACGAGGCGCAACGTCATGCCAGTCAGGCCCATCAACTTCAACTGAGAGTCTATCATCATCTGGGCGTCAAACCGCCGCCGCTTCCACTGGATTAGTCGAAAGCGGCAAATGCTCGTGCTCGCGCCGATCGTGTGTCCCGCCACAGGCCCATCCGAACGGCGCACGCCGCCAAACAGGACGCCGCTGTAATCCCTGCGACACGGCCGCTGCACCCCCTCGCTTATGATGCCGACACTGGGTTCGAGGACCTCACCGCGATGTCGATACTCGATGGACTGCCGAAGAGCGAAGCCGAATGGCGCCGTCTGATGGACGCGGCCGCTCCGATCGCGCAGCGGCTGATCGATGAGCTCGAGCTTTCGCCGAAGGCCCAGAGCATCCTCAAGCTGATGTCGGAAGGCATGGCGCTGGCCGACATCTGCGGTCTCACGCAGGAGGAGCGCGACGCCATGTTCATCCGCGGCTGCCGGATGATCCAGGCCGGCGACGTCACGAAGGGACGCGACTGGATGTTGATGCTGCACCAGCTCGAGCCGCTCGACGCACGCGTGATCTACGCGATCGCCCTCACCTATCAGGGCGAGGGCAACATCGCGCTGGCCGCCAAGCTCTATGTGCATTTCATCGCGCTCGACGCCGCCAATCCGGAAGGGCATCTGCGGCTCGGCGAATGCCTGCTGTCCGCCCGCGAATATGACGGCGCGATTGCGCATTTCGCGGTCGGCGAACGGCTGAGCCGCGGCACCAATGCCGCCGCCGCGGCGCACGCCGTGCGGATGCATGCGCATGCCCTCGAGCGGCGCTCCGCGCATCAGCGCCTCCGCCAGGCCGCGCGATAGCGATCAACCATCATCAGCAAGAGCAGCTCGCCATGGACGCCGTCACCAAGCCAGTTTCGCCGATCTCGACCGGACAGGTCGCGCCGCAGATCGTCCCTGTCGAACCGAAGGTCGGCGCCGGGGTCGCCGGTGCGGCCGCGGTCGGCAGCGGCAACCTGCCCCCGCCGGGCGGCGTTGCCGACGACCTCGGTGCGGCCTTCGCAAGCCTCGTCGGCTTCATGCCGAACCAGGAGAGCCCGGAGCTGACCTGTGCCGTCGCGGCCGCCAAGATCGCGGATATCCTGGGCAAGTCCAACCGCGACCAGATCAAGGTCGACGACCAGCGCCGCCAGGAGGTGGTTGCGCGGCGACTGGAGGCCGCGCAAAAGGCGATCGACGAGCTCGCCAAGCAGTCGGACGGTGGATTTCTGGATATCGTCAAGACTGTCTGCGAAGTGATCGTTTCCGTCGTGAGCATCGTTGTCGGCGTGGCCGCGAGCGCGAGTGGCGTCGGTGGCCCGCTCGGCGCCTTGCTGATCGCTGCGGGCGTCTGTGGTCTCATATCTGCGACCGACAGCACGCTGAACATGACCACAGGGCACGGACTGGCCGGCAACCTCTATCTCGCGTTCCGCCCCGGCGACAAGGATGGCGCCAACGACGCCGACACGATATTTGGCATCGCGCTCGCCGCGGCGCAGATTGCGCTCGGCGTGGCGACCATCGTCTGCGGTAACCCGTCCGAGCTTCAAGCTGGCATCCTCCGGCTGTCCGCCCAGCTCACAGCATCGGCGGCCGAGGCGACGGCCGCCTACGTCGATTACCAGAACGCCGGCCACCAGGCGGCAAGCAAGCGGGCACATGCCGATCAGCAGATTGCCCAGGCCACGCTCGAGCAGATCGACGAATACGTGCAGCAGACCATCAAGCGCCTGACGACGACGAGCGAGAGCTGGAGCCGCGTCCTCGAGGAGACCGCCGACACCCTGCGCAACAAGGCAAGCGCAACCTCGCGCGTCCGCTTCGCTTGACGCCCCATTCATGCAAGGAGACACCACACCATGATCGAGAGCATTCGAAATTCGGGCGCCCAGCTCGACCAGCCGCTGCAGGACGGTGCCCAGCCCGTCGCGAAGGGCGGCAAGGCCACCGCGTCGGGAATCTCCAACCTGCAAAGCACCGTTCCGCCTTCCACAGCCTCCGTCCCTCGAAATGTGGCGTCGACATTCGCGCCGACCTCGGCGGTCCCGGCAGCCGAGTATGACGGCGCAGTCGACGCCGCCGCGAGCCGCTTCTCCGCCGCAGCGAGTGCGCTGAACCCGGCGGTCGTCCCGGACGGCGACGCCGGATTGGCGCTGTCGCCGCTGGATGCCGCACGCGCGCTGTTCAAGGCCGTCCTGCAATCGAACGATCACCAGCAGGACGACGCCCTCCAGAAGCGCAAGGAGGCCATGGAGGCTGCACGCTCGCAGCAGCTGGCCCAAGCAGCCACCAACAAGACGGCGGCCAAAGAGATCGAGAGCAATTCGACGTGGCAACTCGTGACGTCGCTAGCTGGCAGCGCCGCCACCATGGGAAGCGCCTATTGGAGCTCGGAAAGCGGCCACCGAACATTTGGCAAAGGCCTATCGGACGCACTTGCAGCCGGTTCAGCCAAAATCGGATCCGAGACCCAGGCCGATACCAAGTATCGCGAAGCGGAAGGCCAGATCGCCGCGGCCGACGCCGAGCTGGCCAACACCCACAAGGCGGACGCCAACGATCTGACGGAACGGCTGCGCCAGCAGTTCCAGCAGCTGTTCCAGGCCATGTCGGAGATGCGGGCCGAGAAGGCCAATCAGCTTCGCGCGCTGGTTTGATCCGGCGGCACCGGACCGGCATGACGCCGCGAGGCAAGATGGCGACATCCTTCACGATCGCACCACCGTCCCGCACCGCCACGGCGCTGCTGCGGGACGGCCGTAGAGACAGCCCGCGATGAACGACGAATTTCGTCGCCTGATCGAGACGCTCTGGCATGCGCTCGGCCTGTCGCCGCCCCGTTTGCGATCCGGCGACGAGGCCTCGCTCAGCGTCGACGGCATCTCCATTACGCTGGCACTGAGCCATGACGAACGCCACGTCGTGATCTCGGGTCCCGTCGGCGCGCTCTCGGACGATCCACTCGCGATGGACGAGGAGATCGCCCGCCTGCTTAAATCCAACCTGCGATTTTTGCCCTACCGGCGCGCGTGTTGTCGCATCGACAACCGATCCTCGCCGCCGGCTGTCAGGATCGAGGCGATCTCGCCTTGCCGGCCGGACGCCATGACCCGACTGGTCGAGATCATCGGCGACGTCGCGCATATGGCGGTCGACTATGCCGCCGAGCTCGGACATCCCAAGGCGACGCGTTCGGCGGCGCCTCTGGCGAGCCAAGGCCATGACGATACCATTCTGATCTTCCGGCCTTGACGCCTCGCGGCGGAAGCGCCGCCCGCATCTGCCGGGCACGAACGAATTGCCGAACGAATCATTGCGCGGAGAGTACGTATGAGAACCATCCCGTCCGACGCGGCGAGTAACCTCGGAACGTTTCTCGCCAAGGACTTTCGCGCGACCTTCGGTACGGCCGGCGGCGCGCTGGCGGACCAGCTCGGATCGTTCGCACGCATGGCGATCGAATGCATCGCCAGGAGCGACGCGCTCTATCACAATTACGAGCACACCTGGCTGGTGACGATGGTCGGCCGCGACATCCTGCACGGCCTGATGATGTCGCGGCGGATCGAGCCTTCCGACTATGTGCACCTGATCCTGGCGTGTCTGTTCCACGATATCGGCTATGTCCGCGGCATCCTCGCCGGCGATACCGCCGAAGAGTTCGTCGCACAGGAGGATGGCCGGAGGATCAGGCTCGCCCGCGGCGCCTCCGACGCGGCGCTGACGGCCTGTCACGTCAACCGCTCGAAGATGTTCGTCCGCGAACGGCTGGCCGACACTCCCGGCATCGATGCCGGCCGCATTGCCGACGCGATCGAGTTCACCCGGTTTCCACCTGCGCCAGCCGGCAGGTCCGCGACGACCGATTTCCTGCCTCGGCTGGTTCAGGCCGCGGACTTCATCGGCCAGCTCGGCGATCCCATGTATGCGCGCAAGGTGAATGCACTGTTCTACGAATTCGAGGAGAACGGCCGCAACCGCCACCTCGGCTATGCCTCCCCCGCCGACCTCGTCGACAAATATCCGGAGTTCTTCTGGAACACCGTCTCTGCGCATATCCGCGACGGCATGACATATCTGAACCTGACGGAATCGGGCCGGCAATGGATCGCCAATCTGCATCATCATGTGCTGTGCGCCGAGAACGCGCTCCGCATGATGGGCCCGCAGCTCGGGCAGAACGGGCGGTTCTCCAACAGATTGCCGTGTCGTCGAGCAAGCAAAGGCGCATAGCGCCGGTTTCACCAAGGCGATCGGTGCTCCACGGACAGATTCTGGATTGCATCGTCGCAAGGCTCCTCGCAACGACGGAGGATGAGGCGGCGGCGAGATGCTGCGGACCGGAGCGGCGGTGCCGTAGGATGGGCAAAGGCGCGCTCTTGCGCGACGTGCCCACGAATTCTCGCCAATCACACGCAGAACGTGGGCACGCTTGCGCTTTGCCCACCCTACGACATCGAGCTTGTGGCACGCAGCTCGGCTTGCAGACATGGCTTCGCATTCTCGCGGCTCATCGCCCGAGCTTTGTTTGGTCTCGCTGCCCTCTTGAGCCAAGAGGGCGCAGGGAAGGCCGGGTGCCGGCTCGCACCCGCGGTCCGCTGCGCGAAATGCACACGCAGGAAGAACCGCACAGCAGCATACAGGTGGTGCCGATCACGCGGCCTTCCCTGCGCGGTGGTCGGACGGCTTATGCCGTGATCTCCCGGGAGCCGAACTTTCCTTCTGGCCTCCCTCGCCTCGCGAATTGAAATGATGCCGTCTGCCCGGTTGGGCTCGCGCACATCTTCGCAAAAGGCTTGACCGTGGCAACGACGGCCAGGACCACACGGTTTTGCCGTACGCACGGCCCGCCCTATCGCCGCAGTTTTCCCGGCCCTGTCGACGGAGCCGGAAACTACAGACGAGACGAAGCCTAGCAACGCCGTTCGTCCGCACGCGGTTTCGAGCTCACAGGGACTACCCGCCCTGCCCGTCCCATCTCGTGCCGACGCTGCCGCGTCCACCGCAAACCCGGCTCGCAACCGTGACGACGCGCGATCGCCCCTCTTGAGTGAGCCGGGATGGGCGACACATACGCCGAAACCGAATTTCGGTAAAGTGGAATATTTTTTGGCTGGCGGGTTGACAGAGCGCGACCACAGGGGCGGTGCCGCAGGATGGGCAAAGGCGCGCTCTTGCGCGACGTGCCCACGAGCTCTCCCGGTTCACACAGCCAGAACGTGGACACGGCGCTTTGCGCCTTTGCCGACCCTACGAGAGCTCGGCAGGCGTCTGCGAGTTACGCGACACGCCCCCGAACGCCTTACGACGGTCGCCGCACCGTCAGCTCGTAGGTGACGCCATCGGGCAGAAAGCCGCCGAGCCAGTTGTAGCCCCTCTTCTCCAGCTGCGGGAAAAGGAACATCGGCTCGCGGCTGAGAAACGCCGTCAGTGTTTCACCGGGCCCCAAGGTCTCGGCCGCGGCGAGAATCCTGGTCATCGGCTCGGGCGGGTCGAGCTCCCTGGTATCGAGCCGCAGCTTCGAGTCCGGCCATTTGGCACTGGGCTGCGCCCTCGTTGCCAGGACCTCGGCAGGTACGCCGGACGGCGTGAACAGCACCTGCCAGTCGCCACCGCCGATCTCCGTCGCTGAATGGGCAAAGCCTTTGCCGGCCATCACGTCGAACAAGGGCACCGGCTTGAACGGCGCGTACAGCCGGATGCCCTGGCCCGGCTGGACGCTGTCCACGGCGGCCATGATGGTCGAAAAGGGTTCGCCGCCAGCGCGCAGGATCGGACGGACATCGACATCGAGGTAGTCGGTCATCTCTTGTCCCTCTGCTTCAACGCCGTGCCATCAATCGACTGAAACGGCCCAGCCGGCCGGCGCCGGCGCGAGCGTCGACGGCTCCGCGGCCTGCACCGCTCCCGCATCCTGCAGGGCAGCGACCACCGCCCGCGCGACAAGGTCCTCGATGCCGGGGCCGCTGCCCATGATCCCTGCGAACACCACGTCGCGGCGGCCGAGCCGTGCCACCAGCTTCGGCGCATCCTTGGCGCCGTGCAGGCCTTCACCGGAGAACAGGCCGAGGACAATCGCGGGCCCGCTGATGGATACCGCGGCCTCTTCAAGCGACGGCCGCTCCTCCAGGAAAGCGACCACGACCTTTCGACAGGCCGCGCGCGTCTCGATCGCGCGCGCGACCTGCTCGGTGGCCTGGCGCGAGGCCGGATTGCGCTTCGAGCCGTGCGCCAGCAAGACGAATGTGCACTCCTCCGGCGCAAAACCGTGGTCGCGCGCGCAGGCCACGGCCTGATCGCAGAGGAGATCAGGCAGGCCCGGATCGAGCCCGAGCGGCGGCAGCATGTCGATGCTGCGGCCGTCGCCCCTGGCTTCGTCGAGAAGCTGAACCAGACGATCCCTGGTGAAATAGCCGCTGGACGCAAACAGCGGGTAGACCAGGATCCGGCTGGCGGTCAGCGTCTCCAGGGCTTCGCGGATGCCTGGTGTGCCCGAGATGAAGCCGATGGCGACCTCGGCCACCAGACTGCGAGACGCCAGGGCGCGCGCAAGCTGGAACGCGCCGTTGTTGCCGGCATCAGGCCGCCGCTCGCCATGGGCCGCCAGCAGCAGCGCGATCGACGGGGCCGTGCCCGGCTTCTCAATGACTGGTACCATCGGAAAAGGTGATCTTGTTCCAGACGTTGTATTTGCCCGAAGGGCGCGACATCGGAAGACGCTTCACTTCGGCAAAAGTTGCCGCATCATAGACCACCAGCGCGCCCTGGTCTTCCCAGATCGACACCAGGGCATAGCGCCCATATCTGTCGAATTCGACATGCGCCGCCGTCTTGCCCGGTTCCGGCGTGACGCGACGGACCACCTCCAGCGTGCGCTTGTCGATGATCGAAAGCGTGTCCTTGCCCGCGCCCATCATGCTGTCGGTCCAGGCATAGGGCGTGTTCTCATGGCTGCGCATGAAGAAGCCGGGTCCTGGCGTCTCGATCACCTTGATCTGCGACCAGTCCTGCATGTCCAGCACGCTGATCTTGCCCGCCTTCAGAAGCGGCGTCGCCATCACCAGCCGGCCGTTCCAGTTCCAGGAGATGCCCGAGCCGAGATGAGGCAGCCCCGGCAGATCGAGCTGCTTGATATCGCGCCCGACCGTGAGATTGACCACGATGGCCCTGCCCTCGCGCGCCGAGCCGATCAGGTTGCGATAGGGTGGATCGAAGAAGAAGTCGTCGAGCGGCTCCGGGGTCTCGATCCGGCGCAGCGCAAAGAGCCCTTGCGAGGACGGCAGTGCCTCGATCATGCCCTTCTCGTGGCTGTGCACGAAGCCGGCATAGACCGGGCCCGCGTTCGGATCGGTCGCGATCTCCCAGATCTCCGGCACGTCCTTCAGCGCCGCGATGAAGCTGTTGCGCGTCGGCGCTTGGTACACCGCCGAGACTCGCGAGGACGTCCCCAGGCGGTCCTTCACGTCGAAGATCTTCTCGACCGACAGATCCTCCGCCGAGAGCATCACCAGCGTGTGCGGCAGATAATTGGCGACCGCGATATGCTTGCCGTCGCGCGAGATCGCGATGTTGCGCGCATTGATCCCGGCGCGCACCTCCGTCAGCATGGTCAGCGTCCAGAGGTCGTATTTGCTGACCCAACCGTCGCGCGACATGAAGAAGACGTAGCGGCCGTCGGGCGTGAATTTCGGGCCGCCATGCAGCGCGAAACGCGTCTGGAAGCGCGCCAATGGCTCGATGCGGTCGCCGTCCAGGATCGTCGCGTGATGATCGCCTGCTTCGACCACGACGAACAGGTTCATCGGGTCGGCCTCGAAACGCGGGCGCTCCAGCGGCGGCGCCGTGGCGTGCACGACGCGGCTGGCGTCGATCTCGGCCGCGCCCCAGGAAGGCACCGCCGGCAGCGGCGATGAGACATAGGCCGCGAGCGCGGCGATCTCGTCCTTGCTGAGCTTGCTGGAAAAACCCGGCATCTGGGTCGCAGTCCGTCCGTCCGAGATGACCGCGGCGGCGCGCGCACCCATCATGCGGCCGAGATTTTCCGGCAGCAGCGCGGGGCCGAGACGGCCGAGCCGGTCCGCGCCGTGGCATTCGGCGCAATTGTCCGCGAACAGCTTCGGCGCATCCGGCTCGGCACGCGCCGGACTTGCGAGCGCGAGCAGCGCCAGTGCCACGAGAATGCGGTCAAACAGAGAACGGCGCTTCATGACGTGTTCCGCGATAGATGCTGGTCTTGACCCGTTCGCCCGGTGCCGCAAGGCCGATCTCGGCATCGCTGAGATAGCAGCCGGGATCTTCGGCCCAGGGATCGCCGGTGATCCGTTGCGCACGCACGCGGGTGTTGCCGTTGCAGATGTCGAAATGGGCGCAGCCGCCGCAACGCCCGGAGACATGGCGCGGCTTCTGCTTCAGGCCCGCCATGATCGGATCGGAGGTGTCGGGCCAGATCTCGGAGAAGGGCCGCGTCTTCACATTGCCGAGCGTGTGATGCCACCACATCGTATCCGGGTGCACGTTGCCGAGATTGTCGATGTTGGCGACGTTGACGCCGGAGGAATTGCCGCCCCAGCGCACCAGCTTCGCGCGCAGATCGCTGGCGCGATCCGGCACGGTCCGTTCGGCCCAGTGCAGCAGATAAACCGCATCAGCGTCGTTGTTGCCGGTCACGATCTCCATCTCGCTGGCCGACTGCGCCCAGCGCCAGGCCCGCGCGATCACCATGTCCATGCGGTCGCGCGTGGTCTGCCACATGGCATCGTCACCGCGGTTCTTGTTGCCGCGGCCGGCATAGACGAGGTGCGAGAGGTAGAATTTCGGAAAGCTCTCCCGCTCGACCAGATCGAGCAGGCGCGGCAGCTCCGCCGCATTGTCCTCCGTCATGGTGAAGCGCACCCCGACCTTGATGCCGCGGTCGCGCAGCAGCCGCAGCCCGTTCAGCGCCTCCTCATAGGCGCCCTGCTTGCGGCGGAAGCGGTCATGGGTCTCGCCGATGCCGTCGAGCGAGATGCCGACATAGTCGTAGCCGATGTCACGGATGCGGTCGGCCATCGCGGCGTCGACCAGGGTGCCGTTGGACGACAGGCCGACATAGAACCGCATCGCCTTGGCGCGCGACGAGATCTCGAAGATGTCACGCCGCATCAAGGGCTCGCCGCCCGAGAGGATCAGCACCGGCACGCGGAACGCCTTGAGGTCGTCCATCACGCCGAAGACCTGCGCGGTCGAGAGCTCGCCGGGAAAGTCGACGTCGCCGGAGATCGAGTAGCAGTGCTTGCAGGTGAGGTTGCAGCGGCGGATCAGGTTCCAGATCACCACCGGTCCCGGCGGCTGCCGAACGGGCCCGGTCGCGGCCGGCTCGTCCAGCTCGCGTAAGTATTGGCTCAGGCGAAACATGACCGGCTCCCGTCAGGCGGCAATGCGAAGGCCGGTCTTCTTCAAGATCCGGGTCGAGAACAGAACCTCATGGGCCCGCGCGGCGGGACCGACCAGCACGGCAATCTCGGCAACCTTCGCCCGCACCTCGTCGCGCGTCCGGCCATGGACCATGGCAAAGAGATTGTAGGGCCAGAGCGGCGGATGACGCGGCCGCTCGTAGCAATGCGTGACGAAATCGAGCGCGCCGACCCTGGCGCCGATATCGGCGACGGCCTCGTCCGCGATGTCCCACACCGACATGCCGTTGGCGGTGTAGCCGAGCGCGTAATGGTTGGGGATCGCGCCGATGCGGCGGATCGCACCGTCCTCGAGCAGCCGCGCGAGGCGACGGACGATTTCGGCCTCGTCGAGGCCGAGCTCGTCGGCGAGCGCGCGATAGGGCTCGGCGACCAGCGGAAGCCCGCCTTGCGTGGCGGCGATCAGCTTGCGATCGATGGCATCGAGCATGTCTAGACCTCCACGCGGAAACCGACGAAGAATTCGCGCGTCTTGGGCATGGCGCGCACGCGAAGGCCGGTCTCGTGCTCGATCTGCGCAATCACCTGGTCGACGCGCTCGGGGGCATCGGTCGACACGACGAACCACATGTTGAGCTCGTGATCGCGCTCATAGTTGTGCGCGATCTCGGGATGGGCGTTGACGCGCTCGGCGACCTCGTCGAACCGCTCGCGCGGCACGGCGATCGCGGCGAGACAGACGGCCCCGCCCAGGGCTTCCGCATTCCAGAGCGGGCCGAACCGGCTGAGCTGACCGCCTGCGACCAGATTGCCGATCTCCTCGATCATTTCGCCCTCGCTGAGGCCGAGCTTCGCGCCGGCATCGCGGTAAGGCCGCTGCGTCAGGGGAAAGCCGCCCTGCAGGCCGTTGATGATCGCCTTTTCGGTCGGGTCGAGCGATCGCATCAATTCGCCTCCTTACGCCGCGAGAACACGGCACCGCGCTGCTTGAAGCAGCGTTTCGAGAACAGCACGGCCTGCGGCATCAGGCCGGTCTCGGCGAGCAGGTTCAGCTCGTCGATCGCGGCATGGGCCTCCTCGCGCGCGCGCGCATGCACCATGCAGAACAGGTTGTAGGGCCACACCGGCGGCCGGGGCGGACGCTGGTAGCACAGCGTCACGCCGGGATGACGGGCGAAGATCGCGGCGACATCGTCGATCATCCCGTCCGGGATGTTCCAGACCGCCATCGCGTTCGACCGGAAACCGAGCTTGTCGTGACGCACCACGCAGCCGAAACGCGTCACCACGCCGGCTGCGACCAGGTGCTCCAGCCGCGCGATGACCTCGTCCTGGCCGAGCGCGAGCTGATCGGCGACCGCAAGATAGGGATGCTCGACCAGCGGCAGCCCGTTCTCGATCGCCGCGAGAATGCGCTGGTCGCGCGGATCGGGACGATAATCCCCGGCGGCCGGCGCGCGGCGCTTCTGCGCGCGTGGCTCGCGCAGCGAAAAGCCGAGGCCGAGATGATAGGCCTGCACCATCGGCAGGTCCATGACGGGCAGCGCCGTCTCGGCCTCGATCCTGTCGATGGTGTCGCTGATCGCCTGGGCGTCTCCGCCGGCGATGACGAACCACAGATTCAAATCGTGCTCGCGTTCGTAATTATGCGTGACCAGCGGCTCGCGGCTGACGATGCCGGCGACGCGCTCGAGCTGATCGGGCGGAACCTGGAGCGCGGCGAGCGTGCTGGCGCCCACGGTGTTGGGGCGCACCACGGCGCCGACCCGCGAGATCAGATCGCACTCCCGCATGCGGCGAAAGACGCCGATCGTCGCCTGCTCGTCGAGCGCGGCGGAGCGGCCGACGATCTCGAACGGCTTCGCGACGAGCGGAAAATCGTGCTGCCAGCGATCGATGAGAGCGAGTTCGACGGAGCTTGGCGTCATTGTCCGATCCTTGTCGCGCGCGCGGTGAAGAAGATTCCGGACGGCTTCTGCGCCGGGATTTCCGTCTTCTTCGCAAAGGAGGCGGCGTCGTAGACGTCGATGCGGTCGGCATCGCGCACCGAGACCCAGACCTCGTTGCCGCGCGGGGTGAACTCCATGTGCAGCACCGCCGGGCCGGGCGTCAGGCGGTGAACGACCTTCAGCGTCTCGGTGTCGACGATCTCGACCGTGTCGTTGAAGGGGTGCGCGAAGTTCACCCAGACGTGGCGCCCGTCGGGCCGCGCCACGGCGAACACCGGCTGGCCGTGGGTGGCGGTGCGTCCGACCTCGGCGAAGCTGCGCAGATCGACCGCGATCAATTCGTGATGGCCGACGGCGGGAAGCAGCAGCTTGTCGCCCGTCGCGCCCCACCCTTCCAGATGCGGCATCTTGTAGACCGGCAGCGCCTCCTGGCCGCGACCATAGCCGTTGAGGATGCGCTCGGCCTTCAACGGCGCACGCCAGGTGTCGACATGCACGACGCCGTCCTCGCCGAACAGGCCGGCAAGATAATGGCGGCCGTCGGGCGTGACGTTGCCGTCATAGGGCAGCTTGCCGACATCGGTCAGCCGGGTGATGGCGGGAGTCTCGACGTTTGTGAGATCGGCGATCCAGATCTCGCCGGCGTCGTACAGCGCCCAGGCAAAACGCCGTCCGGGCAGGTCGACCAGCCCGACCGTCTTCGAGGCCTTGCCGCCCGCACCGATCGCCGGAATGTTGGCGACGGGATCGAGCGTCCTGGCGTCGAAGAACTTCACGCCGCCCGGTTCGTAATTCGAAACCGCGATCAGCGCGCCGTCGTCCGAGATGGCGCCGCCGATCGAATTGCCGGCCTGCACGACGCGCCTGGCGATCGTGCTCGTGAGCATGTCCACCTTGGTGAGGCCGCCGTCGCGTCCGAAGACATAGGCGTAGCGCTGGTCCGGCGAGAACACCGCGGAGGCATGCGAGAGATCGCCGAGCCCCTCGACGCGGCCGATCGACTTGCGTTCGGTCGCATCGACGATCAGCACCGAGCCCGTCGCGCGCTCGACCACGAGACCGAGATTGCCGGTGCCGCGCAGCTGATCCGCGCGCGAGAGCACCGGCATCAGCAGCAGCAGGGCCAGACACCACCGCACCACGAACCTCATGGCAGATCTCCCTGCTGCAGATGCTCCACGATCCAGCGCACGTCGGCTTCGCTCAATAATGGACGCCAGGGCGGCATCGGCGTGCCCGGCACGCCGTCGAGCACGATGCTGACGAGCTGCTCGCGGCTCCAGGCGCTCAAATGATCCGGCGTCAGCGGCTTGCCGAGACCGCCCTTCAGCGTCAGCCCGTGGCAGGAGCCGCAGTCCTGCCGCACCAGATTGGCAAGCCTTGTGGAGTCGATATCTGCGTCGCCCGCGGCGGCCGGCCCGATCGCAACGGCCGATGCCAGGGCGACGCTAGGCCACAACTGAAATCGCCTCGCAAATTGCCGCATCGCTCCGCGCGCTCCGTTCCTGCGCGATCGCCGCGACCTTTCCGATGACGAAAAGGACGGGACCGCTGAAGGAGGCGTCTTTCAGAGCGACCGGAAGCGCCTCCAGAGGCGCACATACTCGGCTCTCTTGCGCCGTCGTACCTTGACACACCGCAAGGACCGGCGTGGTTCCCGGCAGGCCCTGCGCGATCAAATTGCCGACGATCTCGTCGATATTGGCAAGGCCCATATAGACGACGAGCGTGGTGTCGGGATCGGCGAGGCTCTTCCAGTCGAGATCGAGCGGTTCGTTGGCCTTGCGATGGCCGGCCACATAGCGCACGCCGGAAGCGAGGCCGCGATGCGTCAGCGGCATCCGGGCAGCGGCGGCGCAGCCCTGCGCCGCGGTGATTCCCGGCACCACCTCATAGGGAACGCCTGCGAGATCGAGCTCGGCTGCTTCCTCCGAGCCGCGCCCGAAAATGAAGGGGTCGCCGCCCTTGAGCCGGACCACCGTGCGGCCGGCGCGCGCCAGGCGGACCAGCATCTCGTTGATTTCTTCCTGCGGCACCGGGTGGTGGGCCGCCTGCTTGCCGACATTGATCTGGAGCACCCCGTCCGCAATCGTCGCCAGAATGCTCGGCGGCACCAGGCGGTCATAGACGACGACGTCGGCCTCGCCGATGGCGCGGACCGCCTTCAGCGTGAGCAGCTCGGGATCACCGGGACCGGCGCCGACGAGATAGACCTTTCCAACAGCCATGATGCGCTCCGCCGAAAACCATCGCGAAAAGGCTGGCTGGTGCGGCGATCGCTCGCCGCACCAGCCCATGCTTGTCAGTAGACGTCGTTACGCGTGTTGAAGACGTTGAACTTGCCGGTCGGGGTGACCAGACGCCGGTCACGAATGACCGTCTTCAAGGTCAAGGTCTTGTCGTCGACGACCACGATCGCCGAGTCCTGCGCCTTGTTGTTCCAGACGGAGAACCAGATCTCCGTGCCGTCCTTGTTGTACTCGCCCTGCACCACGCGGCGGGCGCCTTCCGAGATGCCGGACCACTGACCGATCGGCAGCACCTTGTAGGTCGGCTTCTCCTTGGCGAGGTCCTTGATCTTGAACACCGCGACCGACGAGGAGATCTCGGCGTCCGTGTTCAAGGGCGTGTCGACGTAGAGGTTCTCCGACTTCGGATGCGTCTTGATGAAGAGCGATCCGCCGCCCTGCCCGTCGACCGTCTGCACAACCTTCCAGGCGAACTGCTTGTGCTTCTCGGGATCGGTGCCGATGAAGGAGATCGTCTCGTTGCCGAGATGGCTCGTCGCCCACACCGGCCCGAACTTCGGATGCTCGAGATTGGCACCGCGTCCGGGATGCGGGGTCTGGCCGCCGGTTTCGACGACGCCGACCAGCTTGTCCTCCTTGGTGTCGACGATCGCGACCTTGTGGCGGGCGTTCGCCGCGACCAGGAAGTAGCGCCCGGTCTTGTCGAAGCCGCCGTCATGCAGGAAGCGCTCGGCCTCGATCGACGTCACCTTCAGGTTCTTGAGATCCTGATAGTTGACGAGCAGGACCTGACCGGTCTCCTTCACGTTGACCACGAACTCCGGCTTGAAGTGCGAGGCCACGATGGAGGCAACGCGCGGCTCGGGGTGATACTCCTGCGTATCCTCGGTCATGCCGCGGGTCGAGACCACCTTGATCGGCTCGAGCGTGGCACCGTCCATCAGCACGTATTGCGGCGGCCAGTAGGCTCCGGCGATCGCAAACTTGTCCTCGTAGCCCTTGAACTTCGAGGTTTCGACCGAACGCGCCTCGGTGCCGATCTTCAGCTCGGCAACCGTCTGCGGCGGGTCCATCCAGAGATCGATCAGGTTGAGCTTGGAGTCGCGCCCGATGATGTAGAGGTAGCGCCCCGATGCCGACATGCGCGAGATGTGCACGGCATAGCCGGACTTCAGGATGTGCTCGATCTTCTTGGTGTTGCCGTCGATCAACGCGATTTCGCCGGCGTCACGCAGCGTCACCGAGAACAGATTGTCGATGTCGAGCTTGTTCATCTTCTTGGTCGGCCGCTGCGCGACCGGAACCAGGACCTTCCAGCTGTCCTTGATTTCCTTCATCCCGAACTCCGGCGGCTGTGCCGGGGTGTTCAGGAGGTAGCGGGCCATCAGGTCGATGTCGGCCGTCTCGAGCTGGCCAGAGGTGCCCCAGTTCGGCATGCCGCCGGGCGAACCATAGGTGATGAAGTCACGCAGATAGTCGAAGCCGAGCTTCTTGGTGAGATCGGGCGTCAGCGGCTTGCCGGTCGCGCCCTTGCGGAGCACGCCGTGGCAGCCGGCGCAACGTTCGAAATAGATCTGGTTGGCCTTGTCGAACTCGGCCTTGGTGAGGTTGGGATCGCCCGGCTTGGTGCCGGGCTGCTCGGTCGCGCCCTTGCCGAGAACGTCCAGGCTCGGCTGGTACTGGCCGCCCGGCGTGGTCTTGTGCTGCTCGACATCGGCAGGTTTCGGCGCCTGCTGCTGCGCGTAGCCGGCCGTCGTCGCACCCAGAAGCAAGAGACTCGCTGCGGCAATGCCGCCCGCAAGTCTTGGAAATAGAGAAGCTCGGCCTCGCATTACATTCCTCCAGCATGAGAATCCGATGGAGGCCTTATGCAGGGATTTCGACGAATTCTCCTTGACCGCGGTCAATCGAAACATTGATCCACCTCAATGCGCTCGCCCCGCAACGCTGCCTCATCCGTCGCATGCGATCGTCTGGAATCATCTCCGCCGCTGCACGGCAGGCCCTGTCCGCACTGGCGGCGCTCTCCGTGATGTTCGGCAGCGCACACGCAGCCGACCTCGGCATCGCCGCCAAGTTCTTCGCCGAGCCCGTCGTGATCGAGCGTGCCGATGGCAAGCCTCCGGCGGCTCTGGTGCGGGCTGCGGACGGACGCCTGCTCGGCTACGCCTTTTCAAGTCTCGATGTCTCCGGCTCCGTCGGCTATGCCGGCCGGCCGCTCGATATCGTCGCGGCGGTGACGCCCGGCGGCATTGTCGCCGGCGCCGAGATCGTCGCGCATGAAGAGCCGATCCTCGTGATCGGAATTCCCCGCGACGCGCTGGCCGCCTATGTCGCCAATTTCCGCGGCTTCGACGTGCGCGGCAGCACCACGTTCACATCCGCTGGCGAGTCCGCGCGTGGCCCGCACGCCGTCGCCGGCGCGACCATCACGAGCACGGTGATTCGCGATGCGATCGTACGCTCGGCGCGCGCCGTGCTGCGCAGCCGGACCAGTGCGCCCGAGCGGGCCGCGCGGCTCGACCGTGAAACCCTGCGCCGGTCGTCCTGGGCCTCGCTGCTCGCCGAGGGCGCGGTGCAGAGGCGGCTGGTGAGCCGCGGCGAAGCGGCAAGGCTGCTCGGGACGCGGGACAACGAACCCGACAAGGCCTTCATCGATCTCTGGATGGCACTCGCCACGCCGCCGCCGATCGGCGAGAGCCTGCTCGGCCAGCGCATTTACGAGAGCGAGACGGCCAAGATCGGTCCCGAGGACGATCTGCTTCTGATCGGCGCGTCCGGACTCTATTCGTTCAAGGGCACCGAATGGCGCCAGGCCGGGACCTTCACCCGCATCGAGATCGTCCAGGGCTCGCGCACGCTGCGTCTCAAGCCCGCCGATCATACCGCGGTCGAGTCGCTGCACGCGGCCGGCGCGCCGGAGCTGCGCGAGGTCGCCGTGTTCCGTATCCCGCAGGCGAGCGGCTTTGATTCCACCAAACCATTCCGGCTCGACGTCGATCTCGGCGCCGGCGCCGCGCCGAGCGCTCCTGCCGTGATCTCGCTCGACTATCGCATTCCCGAGCGTTACCTGATCGCCGCGCCCGCCGAGCCGCCCGCGGCGTCGACCACGGCCGCCCCCGCTCCGGTGCAGACGGTGTGGCAGGAGATCTGGTGGGCGCGGCGCTATGAGATCGGCGTGCTCGGCGCGATGCTGACGGTGCTGGCGGCGATCCTGATCTTCCAGGACACCGTGACGGCCCACGGCGTGTTCTACTATCGGCTCCGCACAGGCTATCTGCTCCTGACGCTGGTGTTCCTCGGCTTCATCGCCAACGCGCAGCTCTCGGTCGTCAACGTCCTGACCTTCATACACGCCCTGCTCTCCGGCTTCCGCTGGGAGCTCTTCCTGCTCGATCCTCTGGTGTTCCTGCTCTGGAGCTTCGTCGCCTTCAGCATGCTGTTCTGGGGCCGCGGCGTGTTCTGCGGCTGGCTCTGCCCGTTCGGCACGTTGCAGGAGCTGACCAATCAGCTCGCGCGCAGGCTCGGCATCAAGCAGATCGAGATTCCGTTCGGGCTGCACGAGCGGCTGTGGATGATCAAATATGTCCTCTTCGTCGCCATCCTGGCGATCTCGCTGCGCTCGATCCTGACCGCGTTCCAGCTCGCGGAGGTCGAGCCGTTCAAGACCGCGATCACCATGAAGTTCCTGCGGGAATGGCCGTTCGGCGTCTACGCCGGATTGCTGCTGCTCGCCGGCCTGTTCGTCGAGCGCTTCTACTGCCGCTATCTTTGCCCGCTCGGCGCGGCACTCGCGATTCCCGCCCGGATGCGGATGTTCGAATGGCTCAAGCGCTACCGCGAATGCGGCGCGGAATGCCACGTCTGCGCACGGCGCTGCACGGTGCAGGCGATTCATCCGCTCGGCCAGATCAATCCCAACGAATGCATCTATTGCCTGAAGTGCCAGGCCAATTATTTCGACCAGGACGTCTGCCTCCACCTGAAGAAGCGCGCACAACGGCGCCAGCCGCTGCCGCAAGCCCCTTCCCAGCCGTCGTGAGGACACACGATGCTTCCTGACCGTCCGACACGCCGTCGCGCCATCACGATCTTCGCATCGGCCGCTGCGGTCGCGATCGCGGGTCCCGCCAGTCCGGCCCGGGCCGATTTCGAGTGGCGCGGCACGGCGATGGGCGCGGATGCGCGCATCCTGTTCAACGACATCGAGCCGGCAGAAGCAAAGGGAATTGCCTCGCTGGTCGAGGCGGAGATCGACCGCCTGGAAAACGAACTGAGCCTGTTTCGATCGGGATCGGAGCTGTGCAGGCTCAATCGCGACGGCGCGCTCACCGCGCCGGGCGGCGATCTGCGCCGCGCATTGGCGCTGGCGCTCGAGATCGCAGCCGTCACGAACGGCCTGTTCGACCCGACCGTGCAGGCACTGTGGGAAGCCCATGTCGATTGGTTCGCGGACAAGAGCCACACTGGCTTGCCGCCGCAAGCCGTCATCGCCTGCGCGCGGCAGGCCGTGGACTGGCGGACTGTCAGGATCGAGCCGGATTCGATTCGTCTCGGCGACAACCAACGTCTGACGCTCAATGGCCTTGGCCAGGGTTACGTCACCGACCGCGTGGCGGACATGCTGGCGGCGAAGGGCTTCACCAACATCCTGGTCGATCTCGGAGAGATGCGGGCGATTGCGCCGCGCCACGACGGATCGCCATGGCTGATCGCGCGCAACGGCGCCGCCCCGCTGCAGCTGGCGGAAGGTGCTCTTGCGACGTCGGAGGGCTCGGGCTGCGTGCTCGGTGCCGACGGTTCGGCGCACCATCTGTTCGATCCGCGCAGCGGCCGCAGTGCGGCTCATTGGCGCACCGTCATCGTGCACCATCGCTCGGCCGCAATGGCCGACGCCTTGTCGACGGCGCTCTCCATCGCATCTGCGGGTGAGATTCAAGCGTTGCTGCCCCGGCTGAGCGGCACGGCGATCTGGGCTACCGACCCGGCGGGGCATCGTTCAACCTGGACCGCCGGCCCGCACGACGGCGTCGTCGGCTGAGCGACGATGCACGCTGAGCCATCGCAGATGGCAGCGATTCGCTTGTGGCCATCCTTCGAGACGCCCGCCGTTGGCGGGCCCTCAGGATGAGGATCACGTGTGCCGCGCCAGTTTCAACGAGCACCGATGCCGCTCAGCCTCATCCTGAGGCGGCGCGTGAGCGCCGTCTCGAAGGACGAGGCGCGCGCTCCGTTTGGACGAGTACAGCTTACTTGGTCTTGCCGTCGCCGTCGTATTGCTTGAGATAGGCCCAGAGACTCTTGGCCTCGGCTTCGTTCTTGATGCCGGCGAATGCCATCTTGGTGTTGGGCACCTTGGCCTTGGGGTCCTTGATGTAATCGAGGAAGCTCGCTTCATCCCAGGTGATGCCGGAATTCTTGTTCGCGTCCGAATAATTGTAGCCGGCAATCGATCCCGATTTGCGGCCGTCGAGACCGTTGAGCACCGGGCCAACCTTGTTCTTGGCGGTCGCGCCAACGTCGTGGCAGCTGGCGCATTTCTTGAAGGCGGTGGCGCCCGCCGTCACGTCCTGCGCGTAAGCAGCGCTGCTCGACACCGCAGCGACTGCGATTGCGATCAAAACACGCTTCATGTCATCGTCTCCTGTTTGAGTGAAACTGGTCGGGCTACGCCGCGGATACGCCGGCGCGGAGGGTGAAAAAATGAAGGCCCGGCGTTTGCCGGGTTCTGCAGCATCGGGATCACGCCGGCACGGATTTGACCTCGGGCCGCATCGCGCGCGGCGCTGGCGGCTGGGCGCACATCATCCTGGGCTTGACGGGGCAACGTGCACTGATGCGATCGCAGGCCACGAGCTTGCAGAGCTGCGCCATGTCGCGCACCACCACGTTCGAGGCGCGCACGTCGACACCCACCATGCGCAACTTGGCGAACACGCGCGAGAGCGACTCCGGCTTCAGGCCCAGCCTGCCGGCGATCAGCGATTTGTCGTAAGGCAGTGCGATCGTGCATGGCCCCTTGGTTCGCGGTGCGAGCGAGGCGAGAAACTCGGCCACGCGCTGCGTGGCGCTCTGCGCCATCAATTGCTCGATCTGCTGAACCATGCGGTGCAGATGCTGCGAGGTCGATGCGATCATCGCGATCGCGACGTCGGGCATCTGGCGAATGCAGGCGATGACGTGGTCGGCCGGAACGACCATCACGCGGGCCGACGTTACGGCACTCGCGGTAGCAGGGTAGCGTCCGGACGTGAATGTAACAGCTTCGGCCAAGCTCTCACCTCTCGTGAGCACGTTGAGCACGGCCTCGTCCCCGGCGGGGGTGACCCGGTAAAGCTTGACCCAGCCATCCAGGACGACAAAAAAAGCCTGAGCCGGCTCGCCCTGACGAAACAGCGTATGACCCGGCCGGAGATTGAGGATGCTGGCTGGCCCCAGCAGGACCGCGAGGGCTTGCGGCTCTAGTCCGCTGAACACCGGTATTTCCGCGGTGATCTCAAGATCAACCGGAGTGGGCGCCGTCATCGTCGTCTCATCCCTGATGTTTGATCCTGGTGCCTGACTATTGATCATCCATCGCATCACAATTTGAGCTGGATCAATTCCACCGAGGGGCCGGCTCGCACGAGGAGCCATCAACAGGACTCGATCGCCGCGTCGGAAAGCCGCCATGCGACAATCGACCTATTTCCATCCAGCCCTCTTTGTGGGAGCGCAAACTCCAGCGCGTTCGCGACCTATTGCCACCTGCGCACGCCTTTTTGCCGCGCCGCCGCTGGTCGGATTCGCACCGTGCAATGCGCTGTGACGTTCAATCGTCATGATGCAGGGAGCATGCAGGCGACCGGTGAACCAGGTCCGACACGATCCACACAGCGTCAGGATGCCGAGATCCTTTACGCGATAGAAACGACGTTCGGCACTCGACGCATGATCGCCGATCACCGTCGCGACGTGCTCGAAAAGGCCTGCAACATCATGGCGACAAAAGACGTCGCGGCGAGAACGAGCGTAAGTCCGCGGACCGGCTCGCTGGAGAGGATCGCCGCGAGCGAGGCACCACAGGCCGCGCCCGCCATTTGCGCGCAGCCGAACAACGCCGCCGCCTGGCCCGCCCTGTCGCCGAATGGCGACAGCGCCGCCGCGCTCGAAAGCGGGCTCGCGATCCCGACCCCGAACAGGAAAACCGGCGTGATCATGAGGAATGCCCCCAGCGCGATCTCCCCAATCAGCGTCATTCCAAGCAGCGCGATCGCTGCGGTGGCGGCCAGAGTAAGGCCGGCCAACGTCGCGCCTTGGCGGCCAAACCGCGCCGCCAGCCTTGGCGCCAGCACGCCGGCGCCAAACACGATGAAGACGACGCCCGCAAACAACCAGCCGAGGGCAATGGGCGACAAACCAAATCCCTCGAGAAGCACCCGCGGCGCGCTTGACAGCACTGCGTACAAGCCAGCCATGAGCAGGCCGGCGGTCCTTGCGGGCGCGCCAAAGCGCGCGTCTCGAATCAAGCCGAGATAGCAACGGATCACCTCGCGCAGGGGACGGGGACCGCCGACCGTCTTCAGAGTTTCGCCAACTGAGATCACGTATATCGCCCCCGCACCGGCAGCGACGGCCGCGACGAAGACGAACTCGAAACGCCAGCCGAGGAGAAGATCGATCGCGCCGCCGAGGAGAGGCGAAAAGCCCGGAGCGGCCGCAGTGGCGATCGTGATCGACGCCATCGCCCTGGTCAGCTCCTGGCCGTCGAACAGGTCCCGGGCGATCGCACGCGACAAGACTGCAACGGCGCAGACACCGGCTGCCTGCACCGATCGACCAACCAACAGGTTCAGGAAATCTGCCGCGAGCGCGCACCATGCGGTGCCGAGCACGAAGATGCAGAGCCCGGTCACGATCGGAACCTTTCGCCCGAACCTGTCCGACAACGGACCGACGACGAGCTGCCCCGCGGCGAAGACCACCAGGAACACGGTTATGCTCGACGTCACGGCCGCGCTGGACACGCCAAGATCGGTCGCAATCGCCGGCAAGGAGGGAAGAAAGATGTTGGTCGACAGAAGTCCCATCGCCGCGAAGGCACAGATCACACCTCTCCCGGCGATCCCCGTTCGCCGACCGGACCTGCCGGCAACAGCCTTACCCAGGGCGACGTCACTGCTCATTGCCGGTGCTTTCGCGGTTTGGTGACCTGCAGGATGGCCGACGGCCTGATCGTCGGCAGCGCCGATCGGACACGGGCAATTGTGAGCAGGCGCCGTTCGGATGTCGCCCTAGGAATGGAGGAGATTTTGGCCGAAGCGGAGCGCGCACCTGGCGGTTCCGTCCCGCGCGCGTTCAACCCGCCAGCGGCGTCGCATACTCCGCGACCAGCCTGACGAGATCGGCCTGTCGCGCCGCGCCGGTCTTTTCGAACAGGCTGCTGACATGCGTCCTGATCGTCGTGCTGGCAACGCCGAAGGCGCTGGCAATCTCCGGAACCCCGCCGACCTCGACGATGGCGAGCAAGACGCGAAGCTCGGTCGGCGTCAGCTTGAACGCGTTGCCGATCGTCTGCTCTGCGAAGGGCATCGCAAGCAACGCCTTTCGGACGAACAAGGCGGCGACGGCGGTATGGACGATGCCGGCTCGGCGCCGGGCACCCGACGTCAATGGGAGCGCATGGGCAACGTAGCGTTCGCCGTCGCTGCCGGTCAGCGGCATGGCGATCCCCCTGGTGCCAAGCGCAGCGTCGCCCTGCCCCGCACTCGCAAAGACCTCCCGCAAGGCCCGGTCGACCTGCATGTCACGCGCGGCCAGCCGCCCGCCGACGGACGTCAAGACCGCGCATGTGCCGAGCAGCGCGTTGCCGGCGGCATTTGCGTGAATGAGACGGCCGCCCATATCGACGAGGAACATGCCCGCATCGAGCCCGTCGAGCGCATCGGCGAACGTTGCGACCTCTGCCGCCTTGAACTCGAACATCCCACCGATCAAGACCGCGCGCCGGATATGCGGGGCGATCAGCTTCATGTGCCGCCGCGCCTGCTCGTCGGCAATGCCGCTCTCCCGATGACGAAAGATGCCGAATATCGCCGCGCTGATCGTCGTCCTATCGACGACCGCGCTCAGAAAGTCGATCAGCCCTTGAGGTTCGGCCCACTGACGATAGAAGTTCGTCTTGGTGAGCTCGTCGAGCGGTATCAGATCTGCGGTCGCAATCGGCTCTTCGATGTCTCCCTGAAAATGCGCCGCTGCAGCCGGATAGATTTCGCGGAACAACTCCACCGGCAGCGGCCTTTGAAATCCGACGCCATGAGGAATTGCGGCGTGCTGGACACCGACATCCTTGCAGAACAGCCCGCCGCCGGTGCCGCCGACGAACCGGGCAGCTCTTGCGATGGCATCCTCCCACCGAGACGGGTCGATCGCGGCGTCGTAGACGATGCCGATCAGATCGCTGAGCTCTCGCGGATCACCGGAATTGACTGGCACGGACAATGTCTGGACCGATCACAGGCTTGGCACGGGATTCATGGAGCACCGAAACCGGGCCTACGGAGACAGCCACCGCACGTTCGGGAGCTCTTCAACCCTGTCATCGTCCGCTCCTCTCAGATCGTACCGATCGGTCACACTGCTCGGACGAGACAATTCCGTCATCCTCCGTTCGGAGGACGACTTTTGCCCCGTAGGTCGTCCGTGACGGAACGATTTGGAGCGTCCATGATGACAAGGTGGTCGGTCATCCGCTTGGCGGATGGTTCAGCGCTTTCGTCATCGTGCGCCAAAATGGTAGTTCAGGCCGGCGCGCGGCCGCCTCAGTTCCCCTCACGGACGAAGACGTAAGTGGCGGAATATGGGGCGACGAGCGCGGTGCCGGTCCTCTCGCAGGAACCTTGCACGGCACCGCCATGCGTTTCGATCCGCTGCACGGTCGTCACCTTCGAAAACACGCCATCCCCGCGCGCGCTGACGACGCTGAGCTTGAGCCAGGCAATGTCGTCCGGCGTCGCGCCTGGAGCGCTCGCCACGACCTTCCCCGTGATCGCGCTGCCGTCCACGCTCTCCCAGACCGGACCCGCGTAATGGCGGCCGACGGTCGTGCCGTCCGAAATCAGCGTCGCAATCGGCTCGCGGAATGTCCAGACCAGCTTGCCGTCGCTGCCGGCCTTGCATTCATAGGTTTGCGCTCCCTCGGCCAGCAGGCTCGCGACCACCGTCCCATCGGCGGAGATTTCCTTCGGCACCACCGACTTCGTAGCCCCCGTGCCGAACGTGATGACGGCGAGGATCAGCGACAACAACTGGACGACGTTCTGCATGCCTGTCTCCTGCTGGATCGATTTCTCAAGGACCTCTTCACGGCGTGCTGCGCACCGGCGCGCGCCGCCGTTGCGCCAAGGGCGCCGACGTGACCTGCGAATCAGCGATCGTTGAGGTAGCAGTCGCGCGAAACATTCGCCTCCTGCAAACCTAGGAGACGTCTCTCGCGATCCACAGGGAGCCGGATCCGTTAAGCCGGCAGGAGCCGCTTATGCGGCCGGCAACGCGAACGAGAACGTCGCGCCGCCCTCGGGTCCATATCCCGCGACCAGCTCGCCTCCGTGTTCGCGCACGATGCCGTAGCTGATCCAGAGGCCGAGCCCCGTTCCCTCCCCGACCCGCTTGGTCGTGAAGAACGGCTCGAAAATGTGGCTGATGTGATCCTTGTCGATACCCGGGCCGTTGTCCGATATCCGGAACAGGATGTCGTTGCCCTTGCGCGCCGCCGAGACGACCAGCCGCGGAGCTTCGGTGCCGCGCATCGCGTCGATCGCATTCTCGACGAGATTGACGATCACCTGGTGCAGTTGGCCCTCGTTGCCGGAGATCCAGAGGTCCGGCTCGATCTCCAGCTGCAGGTCGAGACGCACCTGCTTGGTCCGCACGGCCCACAGCACCGCGGTGTTGATGAGCCGCTCGATGTCGACGCGCTCGACCTCGCCGAGCTTGCTGAAGGACAGCCGGCGGAGATTCTTCACGATCTCGCTGATGCGGACCGCGCCTTCCAGGGTGCCTTCGATCAGCGGCCCGAAATCCTCCAGGATCTCGTCGATGCGCAGGCTGCGCCGCTCGGCCGTGAGGTCACTGTCCTTCTCGCCGTGAACCGCGTCGAGATAGGCGACGATCGCGGTGCGATAGCGCATCAGGGTGTGGACGTTGCCGTAGACGAAGCTGATGGGATTGTTCAGCTCGTGCGCCACGCCCGCGACGAGACGGCCGAGGCTTGCCATCTTCTCCTGCTCGACCAGCTGCCGCTGGGCGCGCTGCAATTCGTGATGCGCCTTGTGCAGCTCCTCATAGGCGCGGCGAAGCTCTCCGATCGGACGTCCCGTCAGCACCACGCCGATGAAGCGGCCGCGATGATCATGGCGCGGGGATGCGTTGATCGCGAACAGGTCCGAGCTGCCGCCCTCGCGCGAAAACCGCAACTCGCCATCGACGACATCCGAGGCGCTGCGCGGCTTCAGCAGCGGCACCAGCTTGGCCGTGTCCTTGGCATCGATGACATCGGCGATGTTCGTGCCGACGATGTCGGTGACGCTGCTGCCGAGCGTGTGCTGGAACGCTGAATTGACCTGCTGCACCAGCCCCTTGGCGTCGCAGACGATGAGGATGTCGGAGACGGATTCGATGACGTTGGTGACGAAGGCCTGCGCCTCTTCCAGCTCCGCGTTCTTGTGCTCGAGGTCGACCTCGTAGCGCAGGAGGTCGGAATAGACCTCGTCCATCTTGCGGATGACTTCGATCCAGGCGCCTTCGCGCTCCTGGTCGAGCTCCATCGTGCCGCGCTTGCTGATCATCTTGAGCAGCGTTTCGGGCTCGCTGGTCTCGGGAGGGTGCGTTACCTCAGGCATTCTTCCTCAAATCATACCTGGACAGCTTGTTCCTGAGCCCCACGCGCGACAGCCCGAGCTCATTGGCCACCCGGCTGATATTGCCTTCGTAGCGCTCCAGAGTGCTGATGATAACCGCCTTCTCCAGATCCTCCACCTTGTCCTTGAGGGTTGCCGCGCCGTTCAGCTTGCCCCGGACCGCAGGCGCCGGCGGCTTGCCGTTGCGCCGGCCGAGCAGCGGCGGGGGCTGCAATTCATCGGCGTCCGCCAGCACCACCATGCGCTGGATCTCGTTCTGCAGCTCGCGGACATTGCCGGGCCAATGGTACCTGGCGAAGGCCTCGAGCGCGGAAGGCGCAAAGCGCAGGCCTTGCCGGTTGAAGGAGGTCTTCACCGAGGACAGCACGCCTTCGGCGATCAGCGAGACGTCCATCGGCCGCTCACGCAGGGCCGGCATGTGGACGGGGAACGCCGCCAGCCGATAATAGAGATCGCGCCGGAAGCGGCCCGCCTCGACCTCCGCCTCGAGATCGCGGTTGGTCGCCGCCACCACGCGGACATCGACCTTGCGCACGCGCTGCGCGCCGAGGGGGCGGATCTCGCTCTCCTGCAGCACGCGCAACAGCTTGACCTGGAATGCCGGCGAGGTCTCGCCGATCTCGTCGAGGAAGATGGTGCCGCCGTCGGCGACCTCGAACAGGCCGATCCGGTCCTGATAGGCGCCGGTGAAGGCGCCCTTCTTGCAGCCGAACAGCTCGCTTTCGAGCAGCTCGTCCGGCAATGCGCCGCAGTTCTCGACCACGAAGGCCTTGCTGGCGCGCGCCGAGCCATAGTGAATGGCGCGGGCCAGCAGCTCCTTTCCGGTCCCGGACTCGCCCGTGATCAGCACGGAGATGTCGTAGTCCGCGGCGCGCCTGCCGAGCTCGATCACCTTGTGCATCGGGCTCTCGGCGGAATGCACGATGCGATCGAAGTCGTAGAGCTGCTTGGCAACCCCGCGCTTGACCGAGACGACCTTCTTGATGTGCCCCGGCGTCGCCTTGACGTCGACGCCGGCGGTTTCCGTCTCCTTCTGCAGACGATAGAGCTGCACCGCCTCCTTGACGATGTCGACCAGCCGCTCCGGCTGCCAGGGCTTTGTGATGTATTGATAGATGCCGGCCTCGTTGAGGCCCGCGATGATGTCCTCGGAGTCGGAGTAGCCCGAGATGATCATCCGCACCGGATCGGGCCACAGCTCCCGCACGCGTTTCAGGAAGCTGACGCCGGATTCATGGGGCATGCGCTGGTCGCACAGGATGGCGTGGACGATTTCGCCTTCCAGCAGCTTTTCCGCGTCCGCCGCATTGCCGGCGCAGAGCACCTCGAAATCCTCCCGGAGCACGCGCCGCAGCGCCTCCTGCGAGCGGACTTCGTCGTCGACGACGAGAATGGTTCCCAAAACGCTCATGAGGGCACCACCATGGCTCTCTGCCGCCCGGTCGTCCGCCGCGACCGATGATTGGCGATGGTCAGCGGCGTGCGCGACTTCGGCACCTTGTGGATGAAGTTATAGCGGGCGACGTGGTAGCTCGGATCGAAGCCGTAGAAATTGAGCCTCATCCGCCGCAGTTCCTCGTCGCGATAGGCTTGCAGCGGCTTTTCGGCCTCGTCCGCCGCGCGGCGTCTCTGCTTGTCGGTGAGCCGCGCCGCGAAGCCTTGATCGGCAGTTGCAGCGGCGGCGCGCTTCACGAGGCTTTCGCGCCTCAGCTCGTCGCCTGCCAGGACGCGATCGACGATCCCGAGGCGCTCCGCTTCGGCGACGCCCATCGGCAGCCGGCACTGCGTGATCCGTGTCGCGTTCTCGGCGCCCGCGCGGCGCGGCAGCAGATAGGTCCAGTATTCGGAGCCGAACAGATTGCCCATGTCCTTGTAATGCGGATTGAGCACGACCTGATCGCTGGCCCAGACCTCGTCGGCCGCCAGGCTCAGGAACACGCCGCCCGCCCCCGCATTGCCGCGAATGACCGATATCACCAACCGGTCCGTGGTCTCGATGATCGCCCGCGCCAGATCGTCGATGGCATTGATGTTGCGCCAGGACTCGTCGGCAGCGCTGTCGGCGGCCTCGATCTCGGCGAGATGAATGCCGTTCGACCAATAGTCGAAACCGCCGGTCAGAAGCAGTAGCTTTGTCGGGCGCGCCAGCGCGGCCCGGTAGGCTTCCAGCAGCGCTTCGCAGTCGGACGTCGTCATGGCGCCGTTGTAGAAGGAGAACTGCAACTCACCGACCTCGCCATGCTCGCGATACCGAATCGGAGCATAACCGCAATCCGGCCGCTGCGGCAGGTTCGCGGCTTGCTCGGCAAAAACCCTTGTCGCCGATCGCTTCAAGCTTTTCGCTTCGAGCTGGCGGACGTGGCCGATCCAGACCGCGCCATCGACCGTCGCGCGGGCCAGGGCGCCCTCGCATCGTGCGACGACCGTGCCGGGAACGCCGCAGATATCCCTGGCCTCGTGGGCATCGAACAGCCGTACGTCCTGGAAGAACAGGCTGTCGAGGAGCCCCGGCATGCCGTCGGCGCTGTTGATCTTGCGCAGCACGGTCTCAGTCGTGTCGTGCTGCCAGTCGATCGCCCGGTCCGACTGCCGGCAGGGCCCGCGCACGCGAATGCGCGCATCGCCCTCGCGCATCGGCTGCGGTGTCGGCCGTCCCGCCGCGATCGCCTCGATGGCCTCCAGCACAGCCTCGACCGCGCATGAGGTGACCTCGTTGCGGTAAATGCTGGATTTTGCGGCGCGCCGCATCGGGAACGTGCGGAACGCCCAGACCGGACCGGCGTCGAACTCGCCGTCCGCCTGCAGCACCGTGACACCCCATTCGGCCGCGCCCTCGAGAATGGCCCAGTCGAGCGCAGCCGGACCGCGATCGCCGGGCGGCCCGGGATGCACCACCAGGCAGCGCACGCTCCGCCAGACATCTTCCGGAATCGCCCGCTTGAGGAACGGCGCGATCACGAGGTCCGGCTGATGGAGCGCCACGCTTTCGCGCGTGACGTCGGGGTGGATGTCGAGCTCGACCGAGACCTCGTGGCCGCGCTCGCGCAGCTCGACATGAAGCCGCTGCGTCAGGCTGTTGAAGGAATGCGATAGCAGCAGGATGCGCATCATGATCCCTCAGCAAATCCGCGGCAATTGCTCGCCCGACAACCAGTCGACGATCCGGCCGCCGCCAAAGCTCGTTGCCATCTGCACGAAATGATGGTCGTCGGCGACGGCCTCGCCAATGTCGGCGGCATCCCGGCCGAGCGGATGTGCGCGCATGGCGGCGAGCACGGCGCCGGCAACCTCGGGCGCAACGATCGCAACCAGCTTGCCTTCATTGGCGACATGGAGCGGATCGAGCCCGAGCAGTTCGCAAGCAGCCGCCACGCCCGGCTTGACCGGGATCTCCTCCTCCTGGAGGTGAAAGCCGAGGCTGGACTGCTGGGCAATCTCGTTCAGCGTGGCAGCGAGCCCGCCGCGGGTGGGATCGCGCATCAGGCGGATGCCGGCGCCGCCGGCCTCGACCATCCCGGCGACGAGACCGTTCAGCGCCGCCGAATCCGACACGATTTCGGTCTCGAAAGCGAGATTCTGCCGCTTCGACATGATGGCCACGCCGTGATCGCCGAGCGTGCCCGAGATCAGGACACGGTCGCCGACGCGCGCGTTCTCGGCCGACAGATCGAGCCCGTCGGGGACGACCCCGACGGCCGCTGTCGAGATGAACAGCCCGTCCGCCTTGCCGCGCTCGACCACCTTGGTATCGCCGGTGATGATGTGGACGCCGGCCGCGCGCGCCGCCTCGCCCATCGATTCCGCGATGGTCTTGAGGTCGGCGAAGCGAAAGCCTTCCTCGATGATGAAGCTCGCCGACAGATAAAGCGGCCTCGCGCCGGCCATGGCGATGTCGTTGACCGTGCCGTGGACCGCGAGCGAGCCGATATTGCCGCCGGGAAAGAACAGGGGCGAGACCACGTAGCCGTCGGTCGTCATCACCATGCGCCCGGCGCCGACGTCGAAGGCCGATTGGTCGTTGCCGCGCGCCAGCCATTCATTGCCGAAGGCTTCGTGGAACAGCCCGGAAATCAGCTGCGCCATGGCCCGGCCGCCCGAGCCGTGGGACAGGTCGACACAGCCGTTCTTGATGTCGAGCTTGCGCTGGTAGGCCTTCATGACGCCCGCCTCTGCTGATGGTCGCGGAACCGGCCGTAGGTCCAGTGCGCGGCGCAGGCGCCTTCCGAGGAGACCATGCAGGATCCCATCGGCGTCTCGGGGGTACAGACGGTGCCGAACAGCTTGCAGTCAACCGGCTTCTTCACTCCGCGCAGGATGGCGCCGCATTCGCACGCCGGATTGTCGTCGACACGAAGCTCGTTCATGCCGAAGCGGACCTCGGCGTCGTATGTCGCGTAAGTGCGCTTCAGCTTCAGCCCGCTATAGGGAACCTGCCCGAGCCCGCGCCATTCGAACTGGTCGCGGAGCTCGAAGATGTCGGACACTTCCTCCTTGGCGCGCAGGTTGCCGTCGCGCGTCACCGCGCGGCTATACTGGTTCTCGACCTCGTGCCTGCCCTCGTTGACCTGGCGCACCAGCATCAGGATCGCCTGCATCATGTCGAGCGGCTCGAAGCCGGAGATCACCACCGGCTTGCCGAACTCTTCGGCGAAGAACTCGTAAGGCGCCGTGCCGATGATGGTCGAGACATGCGCCGGCCCGACAAATCCGTCGATCTCGACACGGCCGATGTTGCGGATGTCGGGGCTCTCCAGGATGTTCTGCATCGCCGGCGGCGTCAGCACGTGATTGCAGAACACGCTGAAATTCGAAAGCTGCTTCTTCTCGGCCAGCCGGATCATCACCGCGGTCGGCGGCGTCGTGGTCTCGAAGCCGATGGCGAAGAACACGATCTCGCGCTCGGGATTCTCCTCCGCGATCCTGATCGCGTCGATGGTGGAATAGACCATGCGGACATCCGCCCCCCGCGCCTTCGCCTTCAGCAGCGAAGCGCCCTGCGAGCCGGGCACGCGCATCAGGTCGCCATAGACGCACAGGATGATCTCAGCCCGCTCCGCAAGCCGGATCGCCATGTCGATGCGTCCGGCCGGCAACACGCAGACCGGGCAGCCTGGGCCGTGGATCATCCGCACGTTCTTCGGCAGCATGTCCTCCAGGCCGTAGCGCGAGATCGCATGGGTGTGGCCGCCGCAGAACTCCATGAAGCGATACGGCCGCGCCGGATCGGTCTCGGCGCGAATGGTCCTGGCGAGGCCCAGGGCGATCTCCTTGTCGCGAAACTCGTCGGCATATTTCATGGCGCCACTCCCTGTCCCTCGACGCTCAGCTCGCGCAGCAATTCGAGCGTGCGCCGCGCCTCCTCGGGATCGATCTTGGTCAGGGCATACCCGACATGAATGATCACGTAGTCGCCCACCACGAGATTCTCGATCAGGGCGACCGAGATCTCCTTGCTGACGCCGTCGATCGAGACGATGGCCATCTCGTCGGGCAGTAGTTTCGTGACCTCGGCCGGTATCGCGAGACACATCAGGCGTTTCCTTCCAGATCTTGTTGTTCGTGAAGTGTCAACGCGGCGATCCAGGCCTGCCCCAGGCTGAGGCCACCGTCATTGGGCGGCAGCTGGCGCGGCAGCAGCGGCGTGAGACCGGCGGCGATGCAGCCGCGCGCGATCTCGTCCGACAGGGTCGCGTTGAGGAAGCAGCCGCCACCAAGGACAATGCTGGTGATTCCGGTCGCACGCGCCGCCCGGCCGATCCAGTCGAGACAGGCCGCGGCAAGCGTGCCGTGAAACAGCTCGGCGCCTTCGACCGGATCGACCTTTCCGGCCGTCAGGCGCTCGAACAGCGGCGCCAGGGACAGCACGCCGCGCTCGATGACCCAGCCGTCTTGCGCGATGCGGGGTTTCCGCACCAGCGCTTCCAGCTTCATCGCAGCTTCGCCCTCGTAGCTCTGCACCGGACAGAGACCCAACAACCCCGCCGCCGCATCGAACAGCCGGCCGGCGCTGGTCGTCGTCGGCACACCCGGCTGATCGAGGAGAGCACCGAGGCGCAGGGCCTGCGGCTGAGCATCGAACCGGGTCGCGATCTCGTCGCGCTGCCCGAGGCCATGCAGCACGCTGGCGCCCATCCGCCACGGTTCGCGCGCGGCGCGATCACCGCCCGGCATCTTCATCGGCGCGAGATGTCCGAGCCGCCGGAAGCCGGCGCCCTCGCAGGCGAGCAGCTCGCCGCCCCAATTGCCGCCGTCGCGGCCGTGACCGAAACCGTCGAGCACCAGCGCCAGCGCAGGGCCCGTAGTGCCATGCTCGGCCATCACGGAGGCGGCATGGGCGTGATGATGCTGAACCGCGATCAGCCGCTTGCCGCTCGCCTCGGCGAAGCGGGTCGAGGCCATGTTGGGATGCAGATCGTGCGCAATGACGACGGGCTCGACGTCGAGCGTCGACAGCAGATGCGCCACCGTCTCCTCGAAGAAGCGGACGCCTTCCGCGGTGTCGAGGTCCCCGATGTGCTGGGAGACGAACGCCTCATTGCCGCGCGTCACCGTCACGGTCGATTTCAGCGTGCCGCCGACGGCCAGGATCGGCGGTACCGACCGCGCGAGGCGAACCGGCTCCGGCACGTAGCCGCGGGCGCGACGGATGAATTGCGTCCGGCCCGAAACCACTGCCGCCACGGAATCGTCGGCACGCGTGACGATGTCGCGATCATGCGTGACGACGAGGTCGGCAATAGCGGCAAGGCGTTGCTCGGCTTCCCCATTGTCGATCAGGAGCGGCTCGCCGCCGGGGTTGGCGCTGGTGGCGACGATCGCCCAGCTTTCGCCGGCCGGTTGGCGGACCGCATGCAGCTCATCGAGGATCAGGTGATGGAGCGGCGCGACCGGCAGCATGACGCCGAGACGACACAATCCGGGTGCAATCGCCGGCGCGAGCCGACCGCGTGATCTCATCAGCACGATGGGCCGCGGCGAGCTTTCCAGCAACGCAAGCTCGTCTCGATCGGCATCAGCGATCTCCGCCACCACGTCCACCGATCCGACCATGACCGCAAAGGGCTTCTGGTCGCGCGGCTTGCGCTGGCGCAGCCGCCGCACGGCGGCGTCGTCGCGCGCGTCGCACAGCAGTTGATAGCCGCCGAGCCCTTTGATCGCGACGATCTTGCCGCCGGCAATCGCCGCGGCAATGTCAGGGATCCCATGGCTGAGCCTTGGGCCGCAGGCCGGGCAGGCAATCGCCTCGGCATGGAAACGGCGGCTGCCGGGATCGGTATAATCGTCCGCACACGCCGCGCACATCGCGAAATGCTTCATGGCCGTGACCGGACGGTCATAGGGCAGCCGCTCGGCAATGGTATAGCGCGGGCCGCAATGGGTGCAGTTGACGAAGGCATAGCGATAGAAGCGGCTGCTCGGATCGAACAGTTCGCGCAGGCATTCCTTGCAGGTCGCGGCGTCGGCGACGATGCGCGTGGACACCCTGCCCTGTTCGCTGGCGCGGATGCAGAATCCCTCGCCCGCCACCGACCTGACCGGATGCACCGAGATGTCGTCGATGCGGGCAAGCGGCGGTTTCTCCAGCGGCAGCGCCGTGATGAAATCGGCGGCGCGCTCCCCCTCGACCTCGATGACGACCCCGTCGGGATCGTTGGCAACAAAACCGCCGAGACGATAGCGCGTGGCGAGACCGTAGACATAGGGGCGAAACCCGACGCCCTGCACCGCGCCGCGCACGTGCAGGCGCAGTCTCGTCACCTCGGCTGCGCTGGTCCCGCCGTTCATCGTCATCCCTGCGCCGCCATCTCGGCTTGCTTCAGCTTCGCCCAGCGCCTGCGAATCCAGGCGTAGAAGGCCGAAAATCCCTCGCCGGTGCGCGCCGACACCGTCATCACCTCGATGCCGGGATTGACCCGCCGCGCATATTCGACGGTCTTGGCCAAGTCGAAATCAAGCACCGGCGCAAGATCGATCTTGTTGATCAGCATCAAGGATGCCGCCGCGAACATATCAGGGTATTTGAGCGGCTTGTCCTCGCCCTCGGTGGTCGAGAACACCACGATCTTGCAGGCTTCGCCGAGATCGAACGCCGCCGGACACACGAGGTTGCCGACATTCTCGATGAAAAGAATGCCGCCGTTCAGCCAGGGCAGCCTGTCATAGGCCTGGCCGACCATGGCGGCATCGAGGTGACAGCCCTTTCCGGTGTTGACCTGGATCGCCGCGACGCCGGTGGCGCGGATACGTTCGGCATCGTTGGAGGTCTGCTGGTCGCCCTCGATCACGCCGATCGGGAAGCTGTCCTTCAATTCAGAGACGGCGCGAACCAGCAGCGAGGTCTTTCCGGCGCCCGGGCTCGACACCAGGTTGAAGGCAAGCACCGCGTCGGCCTGGAAGCGCGCGCGATTGTCGGCGGCGAGCCGGTCGTTCTTGCCGAGAATATCGCGCTCGACCTGGATGATGCGCTCGCTGCTCATGCCGGCGATCGCCTGCCCCGCGGGATTGGCGCTGCAATCGAGCAAGCCCGCCTCGTCTTGGGCGTGGTCATGGTGGTGATGGTGAACATGGTCGTGGTCATGGCTATGCCCATGACCACGATCATGATGGTGGTGCCCGCCGTGACCGTGACCATGATCGTGGTGATGATGATCATGCGCGTGTTCGATGGACGTCTTGCCGTCGCTGCAGCCGCAAACCGTACACATCAGTCGACCTCCAATTCCCTCACGCGCATTTCTTCGCCGCCCGTCACCTGCAATTGATAGCCACCGCAGGTGGGGCACGGCTCGTAACGCTGCTTGATCTCGACACTCTCTGAGCAGGCCATGCACCACGCGGTTCCCGGCGTCTCGACGATCTCGAGCCTGGCGCCTTTTGCGATGGTCCGCGCTGCGACGGCCTCGAAGCAGAATTTCATCGCCTCCGGCGCGACATGACTGAGCGCACCGATTTCGAGGCAGACGACGTTCACCTTGGAAAAGGAACGCTTGCGCGCCTCCTCCTCGACGATGCCGATAATGCCTTCGCAGAGCGCCATCTCATGCATGGCCCACCTCGCGAAAATCGAGCTTGAACCCGACGCAAGGATCGAACGCGCCGACCAGTGCGCGAACCGCGTCCCGGCCGCGCCGACCAGCCGCCAGCATCGCGCCCTTGAGGCTCCTGACCAGCGGACCGCGGGCATGGAAATTCCATTCGGTCGGCGCCAGGAACTCAAAATTGACGATGCGATTTTCCTCGTCAAGCACGATGGCATGGTACAGTCGGCCCCGTGCACATTCGACGGCGGCGGCTCCCTTGCCCGCGCCGAGCCGATAGGTCGCGACGACGTTGTCGTCGAGAACATCGTCACCGCGATCGAGCCAGGCGCAGAGCCGCGCGATCTCGGCGATGCGCGCCGCGAGGCGCGCGGCCGGATCCGCGGCCGGCAAGGCCGGACCGCGCCGCGCCCACCGCGCCCAGACACCGGTCTCCGGAACCTCACCGCGAAGTTCCGGCGCGTCGGAATAGGCAGCCCCGCCCGCAAGCAGACGCGTGATGACGTCGAGATCGTCAGCCACCGTCAGGAAGGATTGCTCGACCGACGGTGGCGACAAGCCCTCCCCCTCGCAGCTTTCGACATGGGCCGCGAGCACGCTGCCCGGCGCGAGAGCCTGGCCTTCGCCGGCAATCCCGAGCGCTGCGAGCGCGGCCTTGATCTGTGCCACGGCCTCGCGCCGCAAGGTCTCCGACACGCCTTCGCTGGCGCCGCCGAGAACGGTGGTCGCCTGCATCATGGCGCGGACGGCCGCAGCGCTCGCACCGTCGAGCGCGAGCCGGCCTACGAACAGGCTGCGCAGCAGTTCCGTCAGCCGCTCCGCAACGACCGCCGTGAGGCGACAGCGCGCCATCGCGGGTGCCGCCTGCTGGCCGTGCGCGGCCTCGATCGCCGACAGGAACGCCACCTGATGCGCCACCGAGCAGAGCGAGAACAGCCGCGGCAGCACCGGAAGCAGCGACGCGGCCGGCTTCCCGGTGAACAGCCGCGTCAGCGGCGGCCGGCTGCGCGGCTGGATCGCGACATCGGCGATCACGCCGCCGTCAAGCCACACCGTAATGTCGATCTCATTGCGGAAGGCCAGGCTCATTCGCGCCGCTCCGTCAGGGTGCCGCGCAGGAAGCTACGCCGATCGATCGGGGTTGTCGCGGGCTCGCGGCGGCGAACCGCCTCTTCGCTCTCGGCCGGCAACATCAGCTCGGCAAGCGCGGCTTCGGCCGTTGCCCGCGCCCCCGCCATGTCGGCGAACTCGAACATCGGCGAGAACAGCGAGCAGCTTGCGATCCTGCCCATCTGGCCGATCTCGCTCTGGCTGAACTCGATGTCGCCCGCGGGAAAACGGATTCGCAGGCTCGCGCCGGATGTCTCCCGCGCCGCGCTCGCCGGCATCACCACATTCATGAACCATGGCGTCACCATGATGCCGACGATCGTGCCATTGAACCAGCGGAAGCCGACTGCCTCGACGCCGAGCGCATCGTTGTAGATCGGCAGATCGCGCATCGCGCGGTCGCCGATGCTTCGGTAGCTTTCGGCCAGCAGCTCGCCCCACGCCACGGCGTCGGCTTCTGGATTGGGCGCGCTCCCCGTCATGCTTCGATCGCCATGAATTTTGATTTTGGCGCATCGCAGTTCGGGCAGTGCCACTCCTCAGGCAACGCCGCGAACGGCGTGCCGGGCGCGATCTGCGCGACCTCGTCGCCGTCGGCGGGATCGTAGACCGTCCAGCAGATGCCGCATTCCAGCCGCGTGGCCTCGGTGACGTCCTGACGCACGCCAAAATTCTCGAAGGCGCTCATCTGAAATAGGCCTCGATGATCTCCTGCAGCCGCTCGGCGGAATCCTCGAAATCCTCATCCGCAGCGAGCGCAACGGTCGGCACGCCGCCGACCTCGAGCGTATCGAGGATGATGGTGTCCATGGCATTGAAGAACTGCACCGACCAGACATTGCGGATGCCCGTGGACAGCACCCGGCAGGTGCCGTAGCCGCGCGACACCAGCTGGATCGGTCCGTTGCGGATCGTGTCCTGCAGGAAGCTCATGTCGACAGGGCTCATCGGCAGCAGCGTGAAATTGATGATCTGCGAGCGGATACCCGGCCGCCAAACCAGCGCGCGCTCGCGGATTTCGGCGAGCACCGGCAGCACGTTCATGGCGCCCTCCGGCACCTCGCCAATCTCGAAATCGGCAGACGTCAGATCGGCGGCCGCCCGCTTGACGATCTCCGGGACGGCGCCGATCTCGAGATATTCGGACGTGGCATCGGTTTCGAGCCGCACGCGCCAGATCCCGGCCAGCACCGATTCCTGGATCTGGGCCAGCGACCCGTCGGGCAACGCGACGACGCCGCCGACTTCGCCTTCGCCGAGCACGTCGGCGATGAGCTTGCTTTCGAGCTCGTTGAGATTGGCAAGCCGGAGCAGCTGTGTCGGCGCATCCGCCTTCTGGCCCGCGATGGCCTCGGCGATCTGCGAGAGCAGCGCCACGGCGTTCGGGCAGCTCTTGGCAAGCTCGGCGCTGTCGAGCGTTGCAAGCTTTGCCAGTGCGCCGGCCGCCGTCAGGCTGCCTTTCGACGCATTGAGACTCTCCTCGCCGATCGGAAACACGCTGACCGGTTGTTCGGCGCCTTCGGGCGCATCCCAGAATCCGACCTTCATAGCTCGGCCCCTTGCGCGCGATGCTGCGGAACGATGGTGACGGCGACCGCGGCGGTCTGCCCGCGCGGCCGGTCGATCAGCTTCGTGATGCGGTCGATATAGACCGACCAGTCCTGGATCTTGGCGATCAGGCCGAGGGTCTCGCCCTTGGCCACGAGGATCAGCGTCGGCTGCACCCGCACGCCGAAGCGCTGGCCGAGCGCGCTCTCGTCGCCGCGGGCGATGATCGCGCCGCGCAGCCGGCCATTGAACGCGGTGACCAATTCCGGCAGCACCACGGCGACGTCGATCGCCTCCGGGAAACGGTTGGGATCGCCTGCCGACAGCAGCACCGCGATTGCGCCGGCCTCGTCGGCCGCAGCGAGAAAATGATCGACCGTGGCGGCATCGACCTCGGGCAGGCCATACCGCGTCAGATCCTGCTTCCCCACCTGGAATTCCATCAGACCTCCCCTGACAAGCTTATGATTTTGCTCGGCATAGGATTAGCAAGGCACATGCCAGGATATTCCAGCAATATTCACCGGCTATCTAATTGATTTAAATCAGTGATTTTTCAGCCTCCGGGAGCGCTGCATCCATCAATGATAAGACACTTTCCAATCGATGTGGAAGTTATCTTTGCAGATAGAAAGATGACTTCCAGGCCAGCCGACAGCCCCCGAGGCCGATCAGGCGGCGGGCGCGGCGATCGAGGCTGCGGGAGCTTCGTCTATTCGGACCGAAGGTGTGCAGGGAGTTGCGGCTCGCGGTCGATCAGATCGGCGAAGAAGCGGTCGCAATCCTCGCCATCGAGCGCAGCGCCAAGCCCGTCGATCGCAGCACCAATCAACCGCGCCTCGTCCTCGTCCAGGAGCCGGATCGCGGTATCGATATAGACGAGCACGTGGGCGCCGACCGGCGGGTTGGAGAGCAGCAGCATGGAGACGCGGCGCTGCTCGCCGCGAAATTCGCACAGCGCGGACATTCCGTCAGTCTCGACGATCGTCATCGGCAAGCCGAGGCACATCGTGCTTTCTCCAATGGGCCGGCCGGTCAGGCCGGCCGCATCTCGTAATTGGCGTGGTCGATGTCATTGGCGAGCAACCGATCGGTGTCCGCCAACGGCGCGCTGCGGCGGCTCACCGTCACGCCCCACTCGGCCAAAACCCGGCAGGCAAGATCGATCGCGGGCGCGATCTGGTCGCGCACCGGCGACGTCAGCGGCCCGCCCCAGTCTTCGAGATCGAGCGGCTGGCAACCAATCAGCGCGAGATGCTTCGGACATCGGCCGAGCAGATCGGCTGCGCTGATCACTTCCTGGAAACCGGTCTGGTGCAGGCTCATCTTCTTGGCGCCGGTGAAGCGCGGCACCTCGTCGTCGCGCACCAGCTTCAACTCTCCGGGCGCGAGGCCATAATCAATGGCGTCGAACACGATCAGGCGGTCGGCCTCTTCCAGATAGTTCACGAGGTAGAGTCCCTGCGTGCCGCCGTCGAGGATGGTGACGTTGTCGGGCACGGCGTAGCGGCGGTGGAACTCTTCCACCACGCGCACGCCGAAGCCCTCGTCGGCCCACAGGATGTTGCCGATGCCGAGCACCAGGATGCGGTCGTCTTGCGAAGATGTCGGCATCGGTCACGTTCCCGTTTTCAATCGCGGAATTGCCGCTCGCCGGAGATCATCGAGGAGATGATGCTCTGGCGTGACATGATGTCTTCGCGGATCGCCGCGTAGATGTGCACCATCACGAACGCCACCAGCGCCCACATGCCGAGATGATGCCAGGTGTGAACGTCCTGGCTGTTCGGCCAGATCGCGAACACCCAGCCGAACAGCTTGTGCTGCCAGCTGTCGATCCCCTGGCCTTCCGAATAGAGCGCGAAGCCGGTGACGATCATGAAGGCCACGAACAGGGTGAAGCCCGTGAACATCGCCGTCTGCGCCAACGGGTTGTGGCCGACATACATCTTCGGCTCGCGCTCCAGGAACGCGTACCAGCGGATCTCGTGCAGCACTTCCTTCCAGAACCGCTTGCGGTGAACCGGGATGTAGAAGATCTGCCGGGAGTGGTGGTTGCCGACGAAGGCCCACAGGATGCGCGTGAGGAAGAACACCGCGAGCACCTGTCCGGCGGCGAAATGGGCGAAGCGGATGTAGCCCATCACGAAGTTGTCGGACGCCTCGCCCGCGACCGTCGGCAGCGGCGCTCCGATCAGATAGCCGGTCACCATCAGCACGAGAATCGCGAACGCATTCACCCAGTGGCAGATCCGCACCGGCGCTTCGTAGACATAGACGGTGGGCCGACCCACCGCGCGTTCTCCGGACGCATCCGCTGCGATCACCGCAAGATCCGGCCTGCCGTCCGAGCCGGGAGCAATGGCATCCATCATGGTGGCCTCCTACCTGACCTTGACCTTGGCGAGCTCCTGACCGTCCGGACTCATGACGTGAGTCGAACAGGCCAGGCACGGATCGAAGGAATGGATCGTGCGCAGGATCTCCAGCGGCTGCTCGGGATTGACCATCGGCGTGTTCATCAACGACGCCTCGAAGGCACCGATGTTGCCCTTGGGATCCCTGGGCGAGCCGTTCCAGGTGGTCGGCACCACGCACTGGTAATTGTCGATCTTGGTGTCCTTGATCTTGATCCAGTGCGCGAGCGCGCCGCGCGGCGCCTCGGTGAAGCCGACGCCCTTGGCTTCCTTGGGCCAGCTCTCCGGCTTCCACTTGTCGACATTGGCGGTCGAGGAGTCGCCGGCCTTGATGTTGGCGACGAGCTTGTCCTGGAAGTAGCGCATCTGGCGTCCGGCCCAGACCGACTCGAGTGCGCGCGCCGCGGTGCGGCCGAGCGTCGAGAACAGCGCCGAGGTCGGCAGGTTCAGATCCTTCAGGAACTTGTCGACGGGGTCCTTGAACTCCGCCTTGTTCTGGGCGTAGCCGACGATCCAGCGCGCCAGCGGACCGACCTCCATGGCGTGCCCTCTCCAGCGCGGCGCCTTGATCCAGGAATATTTGCCGGCTTCGTCGAGCTGCTCGATCGCGGTCTTGGTGCCCTTGGCATTGGCGCCCAGCACGTAATTCGGCTCGGTGATGCCGTCCCAGGGGTGCAGGCCCTTGGTCTCGTCAGGATATTTGTACCAGGAGTGGACCACGAACTCCTGGATCTCGTCCGGGTTGGTGTGATCGACTGGAAACACCTCGGACAGATTGCCGTTGATGATCGCCCCTTGCGGCAGCTTCAGGCTCTTCGCGGAATAGTCGTTGGCATGCTCGGGCACGTCGCCATAGGCAAGCACGCTCGTGCTCGACAGGCCGCCGCCATAGAGCCAGTCCTTGTAGAACGAGCCGATCGCCGCGACGTCGGGCAGATAGACCATCTCGTTGAACTCGATCAGCCGGTCGATGATCGAGGAGATCAGGTTCAACCGCTCGATGTTGATGGCGCCGACGGCCCCGGTGCCGTCGACATTGATCGGACAGGGCACGCCGCCGACCAGCCAGTTCGGATGCGGATTCTTGCCGCCGAAGATGGTGTGGATCTTGACGATCTCCTTCTGGAAATCGAGCGCTTCGAGATAGTGCGCCACCGCCATCAGGTTGGCCTCGGGCGGCAGCCTGTAGGCCTTGCTGCCCCAATAGCCATTCTTGAACGGTCCGAGCTGCCCGGACTCGACGAATTTCTTCAGCCGGGTCTGCAGATCCTTGAAATAGCCCGGTGACGACAGCGGCCAGCTCGAGATCGACTGCGCCAGCGTCGAGGTCGCACGCGGATCGGCCGAGAGCGCCGAGACCACGTCCACCCAGTCCAGCGCATGCAGATGGTAGAAATGCACGACGTGGTCATGCACCTGCAAGGCAAGCTGCATCAGATTGCGGATCGAATTGGCGTTCTCGGGAATGGTGATTCCGAGCGCGTTCTCCACCGCGCGCACCGACGTCAGCGCGTGCGTGCCGGTGCAGACGCCGCAGATCCGCTCGGTGAACGCCCAGGCGTCGCGCGGATCGCGGTTCTTCAGGATGACCTCGATGCCGCGCCACATCGTGCCGGTCGAGACCGCGTTGCGGATGACGTTGTCGGCGTCGACATTGACCTCGACCCGCATGTGACCCTCGATGCGGGTCACGGGATCGACGACGATGCGCTTGCCGGAATTGTCGAGATTGAAGCCGTTGGGAGTCTGGATGCCCATGGTTGCCCTACCCTAGTCTGTCGCTTTGTTCAGCTGTTGTGATCGACGTCTTCGCGCTTCGACGCGAGCCGCTTCACCGCCGTCACGGCCGCATGTGCGGCCACCGCGGCGCCGACCGCGCCGGCTGCCGCCATGCCGATCTGATCGGCGTTCTTCTCGATGCCGAACTGCTTGATGGTGGTGAGACGGTCGTAGAACGAGCCCTTGTCCCAGAAGCCGTCCTCCGAGCAGCCGATGCAGCCATGACCGGACTGGATCGGGAACGAGACGCCGCCGTTCCAGCGCACGGTCGAGCAGGCGTTGTAGGTGGTCGGGCCCTTGCAGCCCATCTTGTAGAGGCAATAGCCCTTGCGCGCGGCTTCGTCGTCCCATTCCTCGACGAACTGGCCGGCGTCGAAATGCGGCCGCCGGTAGCATTTGTCGTGAATGCGCTGCGAGTAGAACATCTTTGGCCGGCCCTGGCGGTCGAGCTCGGGCAGCTTGCCGAAGGTGGTGATGAAGGTGACGACGCCGGTCATCACCTCGGCGATCGGGGGGCATCCCGGCACCTTGATGATGGGCTTGTTGGTGATCACCTTGTCGATCGGGGTTGCCTGCGTCGGATTGGGCTTGGCCGCCTGCACGCAGCCCCAGGACGCGCAGGCGCCCCAGGCGATGATCGCCATCGCGTCCTCGGCCATCATCTTCAGCTTCTCGACGAAGGGCTTGCCGCCGTCGATGCAGAACATGCCGCCCTCGTTCAGCGGCGGATTGCCTTCCACGGCGAGGATGTACTGACCTTTGTGCTTGGCGCGGGTCTCCTCGAGAATCGCTTCCGCCTGATGGCCCGCCGCCGCCATGATGGTGTCGTCATAGTCGAGCGAGATCATCGAGAGCACGGCATCCTTGACCAGCGGATGCGCCGACCGGATGAAGCTCTCCGAGCAGCAGGTGCATTCGAGCCCGTGCATCCAGATGACGGGCACGCGCGGCTTGGTCTCCAGCGCGTTCGCGATGCGGCTTGCCGCCAGCGGCCCGAGCCCGAGGCTCGTCGCGGTCAGGCTGCAGAATTTGTGAAAGCTTCGACGCGTGATGCCTTGCCGCCTGATCACGCTGTAAAACGTTTCCGTCGCCGTGCCCATGAATCCTCCCGTCTTCGGCTTTGACTTTTCGATGACGCCAAAGACAGCAAGAAGCAGGCCAACAGCTTGGAGCGATTCAAATGTAGAGAGATTCCAGAACGTTACGCATTTGAACTGCACTCAGCATGGTGGGCGCAGACGGCAAAAAGAGGAGAAGCGGAAACAAGTCGATTTGCAGCCGGCAACGAAGTTTCCGGTCAGTGCGCGGTGCACACCATGCAGGGATCGAACGAACGCACGATGTGCTGAATCGCAACCGCGCGCGCGCCGGCGTCGCCGACCTCGGTGCCGACCAGCGCCTGCTCCAGCGGTCCTCCGACGTCGAAGGTATCGCGCGGCGAGAAATTCCAGGTGGTCGGCGCGATGATCTGGTAGCGCGCGATCTTGCCGTCGCGAACCGCCATCCAGTGCCCGAGACTGCCGCGCGCGGCCTCGACCAGTCCGACATAGCTCCCGTCGGGCATCTCGCGCGAATTGTGGCAGAACGGCTCCGACAGGCGGAGCGCGCGCGTCCACTGCTCCATGGCGAGCGCAATGCGCGCGGTCTCGATCAGCCGCGCGATCACGCGGTTGCGGACATTGGTCCCGCTGGCCGACACCAGATCCGCAATCACCGCCTGCCCCGCCACCGTCTGGCGCGCGATGGCGCCGACCTCGATCGGCTGGCCGGAGAGCCGCGGCGCCTTGCACCAGCTATAGGCGGCCGGCTTGTCCGGATCCGGGATCGTGCTGCTGTGGGCCGGATCGACAGAGGAATCCCGCATCCAGGCATGCGAGACGTCCTCCGTTATTTGCGTCAACGGCAGCGGCTCGATGGCGGCGCGCGGACCGAACAGGCCGCGCGGAAACAGCTCGCCCTCGGTGCCGTGATAGGCGCCGTAGCTCATCATCAGGCCCGTGCCCTTGCCGAGGCCGCTCAGCGCGAGACTGTCCGCAAGCCGCAGGAAGTGCGCGAAGTCGCCGCCGCGGCCGTCACGCCAGCGATCGAGTTCGTCAGCGCTGGCAATCGCCAGCACGTTCTCCAGCGAATCCGCGAACACGACACGCTCGAGGAAGCTTCGGAACGCGGTCGTGATCGACAGCAGCCGGACGCGCTCACCGAGATCGATCGCCCTTGTGGTGCCACCGGGCTGGAACGCCAGGCTGTGGGGCCATTTCCCGGCGATGATGCCCATGGTTTCGAGCAGCCGTGCACGCGCCGGCAAGGCGTCGCGTGCCGCGCTGCCGCGGGTCGCGGCAAAGCGCTCGCGCGCCGCGGCGTGCCAGTCATGCGCGGCATAGGCCTCGCGGGCGAAGTCTGGCATGAAGAAGATGTAGAAATGGGTGAGATGATCGGCGGCGTTCTCCGCGGCGTGCGCGATGTTGGTGGCAAGCAACCCGTTGGGCGCAGCCTCGATCGCCATGGCGGCACGCAAGGCCGCGGCTGCGGCCACCGATTGCGAGACCGAGCAGATGCCGCAGATCCGCGGCGCCAGCGCCAGCGCGTCGAGCGGCGGGCGTCCTTCCAGAATCTGCTCGAACCCGCGGTACAGCGGCGCAGTCACCTCGGCACGCATGACGCGTCCGCTCTCGACGTCGAGACGGACTTCGAGATCGCCCTCGACGCGGTTGAACGGGCCGATCGTGATCCGGGTCATGGCTTGGACTTGGTCGTCGTCCGGCCCGGCGGCACGACGACATGATCGGCGGTCGCGTTCAGCCGCACGCGTCGCGGCGTCGCCGACTTCGACAATGCGGCGAGCGCGACGAACCAGGCCTTGGGCATGTCGGTCGGCAAGCCGACCGGAATGCCGGCAAGCTTGGCGGTCTCCAGGAAATTCTGCGCACCCTCGAACCCCGGCGAGGTGCAGGCGATGCAGGCATAGCCGCCCTTGGTGCAGGATCCGCCGCCGTTCCAGGAGCGCTGGTTGCAGTCGCCCACCGCCTGCGTCGCCTTGCAGCCGAGATGCTCCATCAGGCAGCCGCGCTCCGACATGGTCTCGGCACTGGCCTTGAATTCGTAGAACTCGTTGCGGGAGCAGCCATGATGGGCGAGATGATTGGCGACGAATTTCGGCCGCCCGTACCCGTCGAGATCGTTCGCGGCGATATCCTTGGTGGTCAGTGCCAAGATGGTTTCCATCATCCAGCCGGGATGCGGCGCACAGCCGGCAACGTTGATGACGGGAAGACCGAGCCGCGAGCGGAACGCCGCCCCCAGCGCGCCGCCACTGTCGGCGCCCTCGAACTGCAGGCCGACGGCATCGGTCGGATTCGATCCGGCGGCCGGCACGCCGCCATAGGCCGCGCAGCTTCCGACCGCGATCACGTAGCCGGCATGCGGCGCGAGATCGAGCATCCAGCGATAGACGGAACGGTTGGTGCCCGCGAGCATGTTGAAGCGGCCGGTATCGTTCGGCCCGCGGGCGACGGAACCTTCCAGCAGGAGCAGGTCGAGCCGCACCTTGCCGTCGAGCACGGACTGCAGGATCTCGACCGCCTCCTCACCCGTCTCCTCGCTGACGGACGGATGCCACAGCAAATTGACGCCGAACTGGCGCAGCTCGTCGAACCAGCCCGAGCCGCCGCTTTCGAGGATCGACATGGTGCAGCCACCGCAACTGGCGCCTTGCAGCCAGAGCACGTTGGTCATTGCATCGGATCGGCTCATCTCGTCTCTCCCGGTCGCCCAGCTTCGACCGCTCACGGGCGAAGTGCAAGAGGCTCGTTGATCCCTTCAGCCATGGTCGCCCGACATTTCGTCGTGCTTCAAATGCCGCCTGCGGATGTTGCGGGTGACGATCCAGACCAGGGCCACGGCGACCGGGACGAAGATCGCGGTTGCCAGCGACGGCTCGACATGCAGACCGCCGTCATGGGCGCCCTTGGCGAGGTAGCCGAACAGGCTGACGACGTAGTAGCCGATGGCCGCCACCGAGAGGCCTTCGACCGTGCTCTGAAGCCGCAACTGCAATTTGGTGCGCTCGTCCATCGAGCGCAGCAGGTCGCGGTTCTGCTCCTCGAGCTCGACGTCGACGCGCGTGCGCAACAGATCGGCCGCGCGCGCCAGCTTAATCGACAGATCGGCCTGCCGGTCCTCCATCGTCGCACAGGTGCGCATTGCGGGTGCCATGCGACGAGCGAGGAAGGACGACCAGGTCGGATAGCCCGCGATCTCGCCGCCCTCGATCACGGCGAGGCGCGCCTGCACGATGTCGTTATAGGCCCGGCTGGCGCCGAACCGGAACAGGCTGCCGGCCGCGCCTCTTTCGAGCGAGGCCGCCAATGCGGTCAGCTCCGTCAGGAGATGATTGTTGAGCTTGAGGTCTTCCGCGCGCTGCATCTCCTCGAGCACCTCGACGAGACGGCGGCCGATATGATCGACGGAAGGCGCAAGCTCAAGCGCAGCGGGCAGACCGAGCAGCGCCAGCGTGCGATAGGTCTCGATCTCCAGCACGCGCTGCACGAGGGCACCGAGCCGGCCCGGCGAAAGACCGTCGTTGCAAACGAGAATGCGAACGAAGCCCTGATCGTCGGTGCGAAAGTCGGATGCAACGACGGCGGGTCCGCTGCGCACCGCGGCGACGGCGAGGCTGCCACGTTCGAACAGCTGCTGCGCCCGCTCCAGCGCCGCCGAGGTCTGCTCGACCTCGAGCTTGACCGCGACCAGCAATTGACCGGACTGGCGCAGCGACCGGATCAGCGCGGCGGCGTCAGCGCCGATCTCGCCGAAGCCGCGCCCGGACGTCTCGGAATCGGCCAGGATCCAGGTGAAGGTGCTGAACTCCGAGTGCTGCTCCCAGCGGAGCTGGGTCTCACCGATCGTCACCTGGTGATGCTTGGTTCCGGCATCCGGCGGCACCCGTCCGTGCGACAAGCAGAAGGCGACGAAGGTCTGCCGGTCCGCTGCAGCAACCTCGCCCTGGCCGAGAAAGGCAAAGCGGAGCACCGTGACCGGCGCCGTCAACCGCGTGAACGGGCGCGCATGCACCTCGGCCAGCACTGCACCACGCTGCGGATGCAATTCAAAGCCGGCGAGATCGAGGTCAAGGTTCATCGACGGTTCCCTGCTGCGCTGTCAGGCCGCGATCTGCCGCCAACCCTGTCGTTCACTACCACAACACACCCATGGTCTTGCAATCCCGGATGACGGAGACGGCCAAACGCACTCACTCAACCAGCGACCTCGGACAACCCTAGAACGCCCCGGCGATGGTGAGCCGGAACGTCAACGGCTCCACGGGATGCAGCACGTAGTCCATCACGCCATTCTGGCAGACTGCGGCCGGCGCAGTGCCTGCCGTGCAGAGGTTGTAGAGCGTATCGGTCTTGAGCATCGAGCCGTAGGCATAGGTGATCTGGCTGGCCTTGGTGTTGAGGAGGTTCAGCACGTCGAGCTGGACGCGCCAGCCATTGTCGATGCGATAGCCGAGGCGGCCGTTGACGATGCTGGTCGGGGCGGAACGGAACGCGTTGTCCTCGGTCAGCGGGCTCGATCCAAGATAGCGCCAGCGCAAGCCTCCGAACCAGCCGGTCTTCTCGCCCAGCGTGACGCCGACCGATGCCACCATCGCCGGCGCATTCGGAATGAAATTGCCGGGCGCGTTGCCGATCTGCGCCTCGGGATAGCCGGCGAGCGAGGCATAGACTCGCGCCTGCTCACTGTCATACCCGCGGAATCGCGCATGGGTCATGGCGAGATCAGCGTCGACGTCGATCCATGACCTCGGCCGGTAGTGGTTGGTCCATTCGAAGCCGTAGCGGCGGCTGGCGCGGGTCGCCGAGGTATCGCCGGCATCGCCGGAGAACAGGATCTCGGAATCCTGGTCGAGGATGAAGAAGCTGAGCGAGCTGTCAAGGCCGGGGACGATCCTGCTGCGCACGCCAACCTCTGCCCCCTTCGTCCGAACCAGCAGCGGCGACGGCGTCAGCCGCGTTGCGGGATCACCGGGGTCTTCCGTCGTGGTCGCGCCGCGGGCATCGTTCGAGTGCATGCCGTAGCCAGCACCGAAGAAGAACTCGGTCTGATGGAAGGGGCCGAGCACCATCCTGAATTTCGGGCTGCCGAGCGCGGCGTCCGCGCGGCCGGAGTTGTTGGCGTTGAACTGAGACGTGACGTCGGCGGCATAATAGTCGCCACGCCACCCTACCGTCGTCCTGAGCCAATCGGTCCAGCGCACGGTGTTCTCGGCGTAGAGGCCGACGCTGCCCTCGCCGACCTTGTCGCTGCGGATGTTGGAGAGAAAGCCGCGACGGAACGTGTTGGTGAGCGCGAGGTCGATCGCATCATAGCGCGACTGCAGGCCGAAGGTCGTCTGCATCGGCAATCCCGCGAACGAACCGTTCAGCGTGCGCGAGATGTTGGCGCCCGCCATCAGGCGATCGTCGTGCTGGTGGAACTGGTCGCCGAGCACGGGATCGCTGAGGTAGTAGGTAAAATTGTTGAAGAGGTCGAGCTGGCTCTTCACGACATAGGCGTTGGCTTTCCAGGAGCCGAGATCGTCGCTTTGCGCGACGCGGCCCGAGAGCGCAAAGCGGTTGGTGTTGCCGCCATCGCTTGGATCTTCCGAGCCGAAGCGGCTGAGAAAGCCGGATGCGATCGCGCGCTGCGGCACCTGGTCGGTCGAATTCCATGAATTGGCATAGGCCATGCCGGTGATGGACACGCCATCGGTCGCGGTGCCCTGGCTGTAGCGCAGAAGGCCATTGAGCTTCCGCACATTGTCCGGACTGTCCCACGGGCCGTTGTAGGTGCCCATCTCGCCGGCCACCAGCAGCGAACCGTCGCCGACCTTCGCCGAATCCATGCCGAGCAGGCGGCGGTAGCCGAAGCTGCCGACGCTCACCTGCGCCAGCCCCCTGGTGCGATCGATCAAACCGATATGGACGCTCCCGGCCGAGGCGAAATCGCCTTCGTCGGCAAAGTACGGACCCTTGCGCACATCCATCGCGGCGACGGTTTCCGGGATCAGCCAGTTGAGATCGGCATAGCCCTGGCCGTGCGCGTGCGTGCGCATGTTGACGGGAACGCCGTCGACGGTGATCGCAAGGTCGGTCCCGTGATCGAGATTATAGCCGCGCAGAAAATACTGGTTGGCTTTGCCCTCGCCGGAATGCTGCGTCACGATCAGACCCGGCACGGCTTCGAGCGCTTCGCCCGGCCGCGTGAACGGGCGCGCGTTGAGCTGTTCGCCCGTGATGGTGATCTCGCTCGCCATGCTGGGCTGGCTCTTCGCGCCCGATCCGGCGCTGCGTACATCCTCTCCTTGCGCCGTCGCCGGAGACACGAAAATGCGGTGGCCGGCCGGAGACGGCTTGCCGGTGTGGCGCGATGCGATCGGCTTCCTGCGCGCCGACGTTTCGCCGCCACCAATCTCGATCGGCGGCAGCTCGCGCGAGGTCTGGCTGCCTTGCGCGAAAGCGCGGCCGTCATCCGCAAGCAGCACCGCGGCCGAGAGTACCGTCAGCGCGCCGCCGCCACGACGGGGCTCACGCCGCTTCGGTCGCATCGGCGCATTCCAGAGCTTTCGTTGCGGCGCGGTGCCGGCTGCCCTCGAAGATGCGACGATAGAGCACGACCGAGACGAGCCAGGCGATCGCAAACAGCGCGATCACGGCAAAGCCGACATTGGCGAGCGACTCGTTGAGGCCGTCGACCAGCGCCCACACGCCGCCGGACAGGCCGAGCCGGTCGGCCGCGAGCCCAAGCGCCTCGATACCGCCGATGAAGAGCGCGACCGCCACGGAGGCGCCGGTGATCGTGAGATTGTACCAGAGCTTGCGCAAGGGATCGACGAAGGCCCATCGATAGGCGCTCACCATCAGCGCTGAATCGGCAGTGTCGACCAGCGCCATGCCGGCGGCGAACAGCGCGGGGAAAACCAGGATATCGGCAACGGACGCACCGCGCGCAGCTTCGGTGGCGGAAATGCTGAGCAGTCCGATCTCGGTCGCGGTGTCGAAGCCGAGCCCGAACAGGAAGCCGAGCGGATACATGTGCCAGGGTTTCGTGACCAGGCGGAATAGCGGGCCAAGCAGTCGGGCCAGGAACCCACGATTGGCAAGCAGCCTCTCGAGCCCTTCGGCATCGTGAACGCCCTGCTCCCGCGCCGCGCGAAATGTCCGCCACAGCCCGGCGAAGATGACGAGATTGATGGCTGCGATCGCGAGCAGAAAAAGCGCCGACACCGAGGTGCCGATGAGACCGCCGATTTCCTTGAGCAGGCTGTCGCCGCCAAGGCCGACCACACCGAGCGCAAGCAACAGCGTCGCGACCACGACGACGGTGGAATGGCCGAGCGCGAAATAAAGGCCGACGCTGTGCGGCGCGCCATCCGTCTGCATCAACTTGCGCACGACGTTGTCGATGGCGGCGATGTGATCGGCATCGACGGCGTGGCGCAAGCCGAACACCCAGGCCAGCAGCGCTGTCGCCAGCACCGTCGGCCGGTCGCCGAACAGCGCGAAAGCCCAGGCCCAAGCGGCAATGTTGGCGGCGATCAGCCCTCCGAACAGCACCAGCGTTCCGGATTCGATCGTCCGAAAAGTCAGCCTCACCGCCTGCTCCATCGCTCCCGCCCCGCAGTATGACGTTTATCAAGAACCCTCATACTGACAAGAGCAAGAGCCGCGCCACTTTCGACCCTGCGGCCGGCAGACTCCTGGAGACGGTCACACCTCATTGATTCCATGGAAGATTTTTGGCTCAGCCCGGCGCAACGCCAAATCGGGATGCTGCGCCTTTGTTGGCAAGCAACTATCCACTTTGCCGACCAGGTTGACCGGTCCGCACACGCCCCCTGAGGGGATATTTGCAAAAGATCGTCTGCGGACGTTCGACATGGATCGCCGCTGGCGGACGTGCTGCCGCCGACGGCTCTCGCCCGACCGTGCCTTCACGACCGCCCGGAGGCGTTTCACATGTCCACGGTCATCGACAGGAGATATGTGCGTGGTGCTCCCAGGAAGAACGTTCCGAACGAAGCCACGCTGGACCAGTAACTCTCACCGGTCACATTCTGAATGTTTGCGCGGAAAACCGTCTTCTTGCCGTTGATCGCCGTGGTGTAGCGAGCCCCGACGTCGAGTCGCGTCCACTCCGGAATCGACTGCTTGTTCGCGGAATCGATGAACTGCCTGCCCGTGTAGATGACGGCTCCGTTCAACGTGAGATCCCTCATCCACGGAAGGTCCCACTCCGCACCAAGATTGGCCTGCACGTTCGGCACGCCGATCGGCGTGTTGCCGACATTCGCCGCGACGGCGGTCTTCGTCAGCGTGCCGTCCAGCAGCGAAACGCCTCCGAGGATTCGAACATCCGGCATGAGCTCGCCGTAGACGTTGAACTCCAGCCCCCGGACTCGTTGTTCGGCCGTCGCCGCGAAGCGCCCGGCGGAGAGCTCGCCGCTCGCCTTCGAAATCTCGAAGGCGCTGAAGGTGGTTGCGATCCGGCCGAAATCCACCTTGATACCGGCCTCATACTGCTTGGCGACGTAAGGCTGCAGCACTTCGCCGAAATTGGACGCGGTCTGCGGAGCGACGTCGCCCCGGGCGAGACCTTCGACATAGTTCGCGTACAGAGAGACGTTCTCCACGGGCCGGACCACGAGCCCGACAACGGGGGTCACCGCGCTCTTGTCGTAGGACGACGTCAGCGTCCCGACGTTGGAGAGATAGTTGTTGGCCTCGATGCCCTGGCGCCGGACACCGAGAGTCAGCAGGACGCGCTCGTCGAGCACGGACAAGGTGTCGGCAATCGAAAGCCCCGTAAGTTCACTGTCCGAGAGCCGCGGACGGCCGCTGCTCTCGTTGGCGAATTGAGTTGGCGCAACAGTGGGATTGTAGATGTTCGATGTGACAAGCGTGCCGTTGGTCAGCCGCCGGTACAGGGCGTCATGATAGACCGAGGCCTGGACGGCGAGCGCATGATGCACGAAGCCGGTGTCGAAGCGGGCGCGGACACCGCCATCATAGGTGGTTCGATCGATGCTGAGGCCGAAGAACTGGGGCGTGGAGGTCGTGTCACCGCTCCCGTTGACGATCGTCGAAAGACCGAAGAACCGCTCGACATTGGTCTTGGAGCCGCCGACATCCGCAAACAGCGTGACCTGGTCGCTGACATCGTATTCGGTCCGCAGCAAGGCGGATTGGTCGGTGATGCGCGACCATTCCCAGGGCTGGGTCACGTTCAGCTTGCCGTCCGGCGCCTTCGGCACCTGCAGGCCGGAGGCCATCAAAAAGGGCCGTGACGGCGCGTCGAACCGATCGGTCTGCGCGATGAGATAGAGCCACGACCTGAAGCGCTCGCCCCGATAATCGAGAGCTAGCGATCCGACACCTGTCGTTTCGGATTGGCGATCGATGGGCGTGTTACCGCCGCGAACGCTACCGCTGGCGCGTACGCCCCATTCCTTGCCGTCGCCGTAACGCCGCGCAACGTCCCAGTGACCGCCGAAGCGCGCCGTCGAGCCGTAGCTTGCGGTCAGACGGGTCAGATCCTCGTCCGCCCGCTTTGGCACGACGTTGATCACGCCGCCGACGCCGCCATTGGGCGCCATGCCCGACAGCGCGGCCGAGGGACCCTTGAGCACTTCGATGCGCTCGACGTAATCCGTGAAGATGCGATAGGTCGGCGCGATTCCGTAAAGCCCCTCGAAAGCGAACTCACCATTGTTGCCTTCGTTGATCGGAAATCCGCGAATGTTGAAGGAGTCCACCACGCCGCCCGTCGGGTGGGAGCTCCGCACCGACGGATCGAGGATCAAGGCATCGGCGCCCGTTGCCGCCTGCTGATCCCGAACGAACTTGTCGGTGTAGCTGGTCGCGCTGAACGGCGACTTCATCGTGCTGGTGTTGCCGAGCAGCCCGAGCCGCGCGCCCTGGGCGACCTGGCCGCCGGCGAATGGCGGGGCGACAGCGGCCTGCGATTGCACCGCGACCGCTGGCGCCTGCGGTGCGCGCCGCGCGGTCGATCGGATGCGGGCATCGTTTCGCCTGACAGGCGCACGGCGAGCCGACTGTTTCGCCGGCGCTTCGACGGTCACTGGTGGAAGAGAGCTTCCGCCTTGCGATGTCTGGGATCGCGCAGGCAATTCGAACCACGTGAGAAACGCCACTCCGCCCAGCAGCGCCACGGCTACGCGCGCCACCGTCCCAACCCCACCCGCACGTCGCATTCCCCGCAAGTCCTTCATCAATGGTGCGCAACCGCCGTGAGGCGGCTCCACACTTGGCCAGCAACAATCATCGACCGAAGAGCAGCTCTTCGGATCCAAGTCCGGCCGGCACACATGCCCCGTCAATCAATTGCTCTGCAGACGCGCACGCCCGTTCGCTGCCATCGTCTGGGCGGCGACATGCGAATGCGAGCGACCTGCATGGCCTCTTTAGGAAGAGGCCGTCGCGACGGCAACGCAATTGCGTCCGCTACGACTTAGAATGCCTCGATCGTTAGCGATCGACAGGCGAATGTCTGGAACGATTCAAATGCGCCCTGGATGATTCCAAATCGGTGCGGTCAAAATGTCGCGGGAATATCCGGAAGAATGCGCGGGTCAGGAATGCTCCGCGCTGCATCTCATTGATGTCGCCGATATTCCGGCGACAACTGCTGCTGACGCGCTACCTCAGCGAGATCGTGATCTGGCTGACATTGGCCGCAAGCTCCAGTCCCGCTTTCGGCCCCTGCATCACGATCGTCACTCCCTTTTCATTGCGAAGGTGGACGCCGTTGACGCCGCCGACCAACGCAAAGCCGCCGCCGACCGAGCTGTAGGTGCCGGCAAAGTCGTTGATCTCGCGAATCCCAGAAGCCCAACCGTCAAGCCGGCCGACCGTCGCACCGGCCGTGATGCCGAAGCTCATGCCCGTGATCTTGAAGGGATAGGCCCGACCGCGATAGGTCAGCACGCCGCTGCCGGCGCCGCCGCCGATCAGAAGGCCGCCCTTGAGGATCTTGGCGCGGACGTGACCCGCCGCCTGCGCGAACGACGGTGTCGCCGGCGTAGCCAGTCCAAGCGCCAGCAGCAACATTGCGATCAGGCGAAAGCCCAGCATGCGTCGATCACGGCTTTGCGGCATCGACCTTCTTCCAGGTCTGGTCCGGATCGAACAGCGTGGTGCGCTCGGCGATGAAGGTCGTGCGCTTGCCGAGATCCTTCTGATAGACGGTGCCGGCATGATTGACGAGGAACGTCATCACCCCGGAATTGCCGTACTCCGCAGGCCAGGCGATCAGCGCGAAGCCGCCGATCATCTTGCCCTTGACGACATAGTTGAGCGCGCCGCCGGGCGCATCGGGGCCCTGCCCTCTGAGGATGTGGAAATAGTAGCCGTGATAGGGCGAAGGTCCGACATCGCCTGCGCGGTAACCCTCCTTCGAAGCCTCGGCCGCCAGTGCGCCGAGCGGGCTCGGATCGCTGTCGTCGCGCCAGAACAGACCATCTTTCTTGCCGGGCGTCGAGACGATGCGCTGGGCGTAGACGCCGGCGCCCTCGCCGCGATCCTTGTCGGCATATTCGTTCTGCGCATCGACATAGGCGAGCGCGGTCTGGATCGCGTCGAGCTCGTTGCGGCCGATGCGACGGCGCAGCACCTCGATCCGTCCCTCGTCGGTGTCGAACTCCCAGCCGGTCTTGGTGTTGAGCAGCGGGATCGGGAACGGGAAATCGTCAGGCCCGAGCATCAGGGTCGCGCTCTTGTTGCCTTCCGTCTTGATGCCGTGCTTGGCGTCATACATCGACGTGAAGCGCTGGCGGATATCGTTGTCCGCGATCTCGTCGCCGGAGGAGACGATGTCGTCGGCAGCGTTGCCGAGCACTTTGAGGATATCGCGAGGTCCACTCTTCACCGCGGCCGCGAGCGCCGCGGCCGCGTCCTCAGGCGTCTTGAAGGATTGCTGTGCCTGCGCTGCAGATCCCAGCATCGCCAGCGCCATGAGAGCCGGCAACATTGCGCGGCGGATCAATGTCAGACCGGTCATGGCGTCACCTCTGCTGGGATCTTCGCGCCGCGGGCGAGCCACTCGCGGTAGGTGCGGAATGTCAGCCCGAGCTTCTCGTAGTAAACGCGCAGATAGCCATCGCTACCGCGCGTCACGGCACCGGGCATCACCTGCTCGACTTCCTGCGCCATGACGCCGACATAGGCCTTGTCGCTGCCGATATAGCTGAAGCGGTAATAGCCGAGGCCATTGGCGAGATGGCCGAGCAAGACGACGTCATGCTTCAGCGCGATATCGGAACGTCGGCCACCGCCGCCACCGCCACGGCCGCCTCCCCCGAAGCCGCCGCCGCCACCACGCGTCGCCATCCCGCCACCGCCGCCACGACCGGCCATGCTCGGTCCGCCGCCACCGCCGCGCGGCATGCTCGCCATGCTGGATCGTCCGCGTGCAGATGCTGCGGCCGCCGACCGGCCCGCGGAGACGTTCATCGCGCCGCCGCGATTGCCGCCGCCGCCGCGGTTGGCTGCAGCACCTCCGCCCGCGCGGTTCGCCGCCTTGGCGCGATCGCCGCCGCCCTTGGCCCGGTCACCTCCGCCCTTTGCGCGATCACCTGCGCCCTTGGCGCGATCCCCGGCACCGGCGCGGTCGCCGCCGCCCGGCCGATCCCGCGTCCCTGCGCTTGGACGATCTCCCGCACCCGGACGATCGCCGCGATTGCCGGCGCGGTCACCGGGACCACCGCGATCACCAGCACGGTCTCCCGCGCGATCGCCTGCCCGATCTCCCGCACCCTGATTGGGCCGCAGCACCTGGTTGCCGTCACGGCCGCGGAAATCCATCCGGTCCGACACGCCGGCCTTCAGGTTGTTGTTGCCGAAGCGCTGTTGAACATTGCTGTTGTTGTAGCGCACGCCTTGGCGATGCGCCGGATTGTGCTGCCAGCCATTGCCGATGTTGGTGGTGCGATGGTTGACGTAGACGTTGCGGTTGCCCCAGTTGCAGCCGCCACCCCAGTAATTGCCCCAGCGCCCGATCGCCCAGGCGGTGCCGAAGGCCAGTCCCGCTGCAACCACGCCTGCCCCGATATAGGACGGGTAGCCCCAATAATACGGCGGATACTCCGCATAAGGCCAACTGCCATAGACCGTCGCCGGATCGTAATACGGGACGTACATCTCGGCAGGATTGGCCTGCTGGATCACGACGACCTGCTTGCCTTGCTGCGCCTGGACACTGACCTTCTGCTGCTTGGTCGTGACCAGCTTCTTGTTGTCATACGCCTTGGTGCGCAGGCGCTGGATCGCGTCCATCACGTCGGGCTGCTGGGCGAGGAAGGCATCGCCGAGCTTCTTGGTCCATTCGAGCTGGTCGCTCATCATGGTCAACACGTCGGCGGTGCTGGCCAGGGCCTTGACGCTGTCGTCCCAGGCCTGCTTGTCGACCTCCGTCTTCAGCGCATCACCCTTGAGAGACTTGCGCTCCTTCAGCCAGCGGTCGGCCTGCACCACCTCCAGCGGATAGGTCGAGGCGGCGAGCACGTTGGCGAGGAGCTCGTCGGGATAGAGCGCGATCGGCGCGACCAGGGCCTCGAGCTGCTCCGGCTTCAGGACCTCGGCGGTCGGAGCGGGCGGGCTTGCGGGCTGCGCCTGCGGAGTTGGAGGCGCCGTCGTGGTCTGCGCCGTCGCGGCGACCGACGTCGTCATCAAGAGCGCGAGTGCCATCAGGGTCTTGCAGCAGCGGAACATCGCATCCTCCCTCGGACTTCCAGTTGGCACGATCGGACCGCAACACCGAGGTTTGTTGATCGAGATCAACGAAACGAGGTCGACATGGCTGTTGCAGCGCGGAAGCAAACATTCATTCGATCAGCTCGGCGTCCATCAGGAGCCGGCCGGGCACACTCAATCCGAGGGCATTGGCGGTCTTCATGTTGATGACGAGCTCAAACCTGGTGGCGAACTGCACCGGCAGGCTTCGGATATCAGCACCGCGCAGGACCCGGTCGACATAGCCCGCGCCGTCACGGAACTGTTCGGTGAGATCCGCGCCGTAGGACATCAGCCCGCCGTTCACTGCGTAGAAGCGGACGGCGAAGATCGCCGGCACCCGACGCTGCGCGAGCAGCGCGATCACCATCGCGCTCTGCGGCCCGACGAAGCCGCCGTCCGGCAAGACGACGAGGCCGCCGCCGACGCGTGCGGCCGTCTCGATCACCGCCGCGATCTCGGCGCCGCTGTAAACGCTGGCCCCGGTGACCTTGAGCCCGAGACGGCCCTCCATCCGATGAGCGGCCTGGAGATAGTGCTGCGCATAGGGGGAGGATTCCGGATTGAACAGCAGCGCCGCATGGCTGAGGCCGGGCACCATGTCCTTCAAGAGACCGAGCCACTTTCCGCTCATGGAATGCTCATAAAGCGAAAAGCCAGTCAGATTTCCGGTCGGCCGCGCCAGATTGGCGACGAGGCCTGTCCCGACGGGATCGGACAACCCGACGAAAACGATCGGGATCTTCTGCGTTGCATCGCGCAGCGCCCGGGTCGTTCCAGTGCTGGTGGAGAACAGCACGTCCGGCTCGGTGGCAACGAGCTCGCGCGCCTCCGCCTGCTGCCGGGCCGGATTGGGCCCCGGCCAGCGCACCTCAAGGCGATAGTTCTGGTTGGCGATCCAGCCACGATCGGCAAGGCCCTGCTGAAAGGCATCGACACGCATCTGCGCGCCGGGATCTCCCCCAACATTGCCAGTGAGCACCCCGACCGACGGCATCCTGTCCTGGGCCTTCGCCAGGACCGGAAACACCGCCGCCGCACCGGCAAGCGACATGAATTCACGGCGTCTCATGGTTCCCACACCCGTCGCATCGTCCTGCAGCGGGGAGAGGAAAACGACCTCGTCGCCCCAGAGGCTTGATCAGGATCAAGACATCCGTCGTCAGCGGGCGATGGGAAGCCGGATCGTGAACAGCGCGCCGCCCGCGAGTTGGTTCGCGGCCGAGATCGAACCGTGATGGGCCTCGATGATGGTCTTGACGATCGCGAGCCCCATGCCCATGCCTTGCGGCTTGGTCGTGAAGAACGGATTGAAGACGTTGGCGAGATCGGAGACGTCCATCCCGGGGCCGGTGTCGACGACCCTGATTTCGGCATCCTTGCCGGCGCGCAAGGTCGAGACACTCACCTCGCGCTTGCCGCTGTCCGCGTCGAAAATCGCATCCATCGCGTTGATGATCAGGTTGAGAACGACCTGCTGAAGCTGGATCGGATCGCCTCTGACCGGCAGGGCGGTCGCGGCGGCCATGTAGATCAACGTGATCCGGCGTCCATCGGCGACTGCCTGCACGAGGCCGATCGCCTCGCGCACCGTATCATTGAGCTCGATGTCCTTGACCTCGAACGGCGTCTTTTTCAGAACGCTGCGCAGCCGGCGGATGACCTCGCTCGCCCGCTGATCGTCGCGCCTGATGTCCGCGAGGATCTGCTGGACCTCCTTGATATCGGGTGAAGCTGCTCTCAGCAGGAGCTCGGCGGTTTCGGCGTTGGTCAGGATCGAGCCGAGCGGCTGGTTCAGTTCATGGGCGATGGACGTGGTCAGCTCGCCGACGGCCGAATAGCGATTGGCGTGTGCGAGCTCGGCTATGCGCTGGCGCGACTCGATCTCGGCGAAGCGGCGGCGCCTGCGCTCGTGCAACAGCCCGCTGATAAGGCCGGCCTGCACCAGGAACACCGCCGCAATCATCAATATCTGCCAGCGGTAGCGTTCCCAGATGTTGGGTTCGCGAAACAGGATCTCACTGCCGGGAGGCAGCCGGCTTTCGCTGATGCCCCAACGCTGCAATTCCCGCCAATCATATCGCGGCGCCGCGAAGCCGATCGTTTCAAAATTGATGCTTCCCGGTTTCGCACCGCCGAGAATGCCGACCGCGGCACTGACCGTCCGCGAACTCGTGTCCTTGATCAACTGCATCGGTCCACCGACCGTGCCGTCCCCGAAGAACGGCTCCTGGTAGGAGAAGATCGGAGCATTCGCGACGGCATGCAGGCTGCGCAGCGCGAGGTCGCTCTCATGCACGACGCCAGCCGCGTCAACCGACATCAGGCCCCAGAACAGCGCGGTGTGTAGCGGGAGCGTCGATGCGCGCTTGAGGATGTCATCGAACGACAAATCCGAATACCAGACGAACTCCAGACGCCCGGCGAAAGGCTTGAGCTCCCGCTTCACCTCCTCGACCCAGAATTTCTCGAGCGGCGAGGCACCGATGATGATCGCAACCGACCTGGTGTCGGGAAGAACCTGCAGAACATTCTCGAATGCGGCGACGAAATCGTTGTGGATCGCCACGACGACGTCGTTCTCGCCGAGATCGGCGCGATCAATCAGCCGGCGCTCCACCGCGCTCAGAATGAGCGGCGTATCGGGGAACAGTGTTGCACGGTATCTCTGCGCAAACCGGGCGGCGGGCGCGCCGATGCTCAGCACGATATCGGGCGTCGCTCCCTGGTAGAGCGACTGCAGATATTCGACGAACGGCGCCTCGGGACCGGGATTGTTGAAACGGGCCGTGAGCAGCGCATGCTCCTGGATATCCAGCGGCCAGGGCGATTGCCGCTCGAGCTCGGCCTTGATGTCGCGCGCATACTCGCTCCAGGGTCGAAACTCGCGGCCGAAGGAATGCAACACCAGCACGCGCTTGAGCTCGCCGCGGAGGTTGCGTCCGACGGCCTCCGCGCGCCTGGGCGCAAGGCACGCGGCGAGGACCAGGCAGAGGCACACCAGCGCGGCCGCAGCTGACCTGGGCCTGACCGAAACACCGCACATGGTCCGCTCTGCTCCACTCCCGCAGCTTCCGACGGCTGCGTTCCGAACAAATCTAGCGGGAATGGCGCTGCCGGGACAGTGCCGGCGACGCGATCAAATCCCGCTCAATGTCCGCTCAGCACCAGGGTCTGGATCGGCAGCAGCAACGCCTGAATGCGCAGCAGCAGCGCGTGGACGAGGCCGACACCGTCGACGACGTGCAGCGCGATCTTCCGGATGGTCGGCGTATCCTTGGCCGAGATCTCCTCATGATTGCTCGTATAGGCGTTGACGACGCAGCTGCTGCCGGGGGTCACGCCATCCAGCCCCCCTTTGTAAAGCGGCTCCATAAACACCAGGATGGTGCCGGGACGAACCGCGTTCTGTGGATCGACCAGCACCTCTCCGGACCGGAACTGTCCGGCCGCGATGTAATCCTGCACGGTCGTGATCACCATCGGGATGATCACCCATGGCTTGGAGATGCAGGTCGCTTCCGCGACCATGCCCTCTTTCATCACCTGCGCCTCGATCTGGCCGAACCCGGCCTGGAGCACCTTGCGGCCGGCTCCCTCCGGAATGAGCACGCCGGCGGGCCGCATCAGTTGATTGACGACGTCACCCGGGCGCACCAGGAATTGCTCGACACGCCCATCGATGCCGGCACGGACGACGGTCTTGTCGAGATCCACCTGCGCCTGGTCGAGCGCGGCCTCGGCGCTCGCCTTCTGCGCCGGCAGCAGGACGGAGACCTGCATCGACACGGATTGCTTGGCGGCACTCGCCGCGTCGACCCCCGACTGACGTTGCTCGACCAGGACTTGGAGCTTGTCGATATCGCGCTGTGGAACGATGCCGGGATTGCGCCGCTGCAGCTCGGTCTTGACCTCGAGCTCGTCCTTGGCCTGCTGGTAATTGGCCTTCGCCTCGCCGATCTGCGCCTCTGCCTTGACCACGTCAGCTTGTGTCGTCTGTATGGCCGCATCGACTTCCGCGACCTTCCGCTTGGCGGTCTCGAGCGCGGCCTGCTGCTTGGAAGCGTCGAGCGTGAACAGGACATCGCCCTTCTTCACCGGAGCGCTGAAGCCGATCTTGACGTCGGCGACGCGGCCCGAGCCTTCCGGCAGGATCGGCACGGTACGAAAATAGAGCGTCGCCGACGATGTCGCCGGATGGAAATAGAAGATCATGGTGATCAGCGACACCGTCAGCATCAGGCAGCCCGTGATGCCCCAGCGCAGCTCGTACCAGATCGAAAAGAACGTGATCTCCTTGCCGAAGCGCTTGCCCTGGCCGTAACGGCGGTAGAGATAGTCGGGCAGGATCGTCAGCAGTGAGCAGAACATCAGCTCAAACATCGCTGTGCTCCCTTGCCGGCGCCGGCTTGCCTGCCGCGGGCGCCGCGGGCTCGGGCGGGACACTCACGCCATCGGCGGCTGGCGTCGCATCGGCAATCTTCTCCACGGAGCCGGCAATGCTGCGCAGCGGTGTGCCAAAGTCGGGAAGGTCGATCATCGCGAGCAGCAGGCCTGCAATCCAGAAGATATGCATGTGCGTGAACAGCGAGATCAGGCCGAGCACCGCGACGAATTCGAATTGCAGCTTTTGCGACTTGTGCGCCATCCGCTCGGGCAGGCTGTGCAGTTTCCAATAGAGCGTGCCGACCCATAGCACGGTGCCGATCAGGAACAGGCCCATCACCACCATCAGCGTATCGGTTCCGCTCCCTGGTGCCAGATAGAACGGCAGATGGTGCGGTGCCATCGGATGCAGCTGGTCGCTCAAGCGTCTCTCCCGGCAAGCGATGGTCGACTTGCGTCATTGTGTTCAGGCAGCTTCCCCGATTGCTTGACTTGAATCAAGGGAATGTACTCGGCCGGACCTAGCGTTTGGCCGATGCTGATTGGATAACCATGAGGAGCCGCAACCATGTCCGGCCTCGACGATCTCATCCCCAACGCCGCCCAGATTCGGAAGGAAGCCGCCCTCAAGGAGGCCGAGAAGGCCGAAGAGTACGTCCGCCTCGCCGCGGCGGCCGATGCCGAGAAGCGCGCACTGATCGAGCGACTCGGCAAGCCCTCCGGCAAGAGCGAGGAAGAGAAGATCAAGCTCGCCTCGACCATCATCCAGCGTGCGGTGCGAAACGGTCTGACGGAGGTGCTGGTCTATCGTTTCCCCAACTCGCTCTGCACCGACAAGGGGCGCGCCATCAACCAGATGGAAAAGGGCTGGGAGACCACGCTGACCGGAATCCCCAAGGAGATCTTCCAGCTCTGGACCGACTATCTGAAGCCGCGCGGCTATCGCATCGCCTACCAGATCATCGATTTCCCGGGCGGCGTGCCCGGCGATATCGGCGTGACCATTTCCTGGGACGATTGATTACCTCGCGATTGACGATGTCGCCAAAGAGAGAACCGGCATGGCCAAGGATGCGCCCGCGGAACGCATGAAGCGGAAGGACTACGAGAAGCAGCTGGAAAAGCTTCAGGTCGAGCTCTGCCATCTCCAGGACTACGTGCGGCAGAACAAGCTCCGCGTCATCGTGCTGTTCGAGGGCCGCGATGCCGCCGGCAAGGGCGGGACGATCAAGGCCATCACCGAGAAGGTCAGCCCGCGCGTGTTTCGCGTTGTCGCCCTCCCCGCCCCGTCGGACCGCGAGAAGACCCAGCTGTTCTTCCAGCGCTACATGGAGAAGTTTCCGGCCGGCGGCGAGATCGTGATCTTCGACCGCAGCTGGTACAACCGCGCCGGCGTCGAATATGTCATGGGCTTCTGCACGCCCGCCGAGCACGAGCGCTTCCTCAACCTCTGTCCGCAGATGGAGAAATACGTCATCGAGGGCGGCATCATCCTGATCAAGATCTGGCTCGAGGTCGGGATGGACGAGCAGGAGCGCCGCTTCAAGGCTCGCATCGACGACCCCGTCCGGCAATGGAAGCTCAGTCCGATGGACCTGGAGTCCTTTCGACGGTGGTACGACTATTCGCGGGCGCGCGATCTCATGCTCAAGAAAACGAGCACCAGGGATGCGCCCTGGTACATCATCCGCTCCGACGACAAGCGGAAGGCTCGGTTGAACTGCATCGCTCATCTCCTTGGCGCCATCCCCTACAAGCGCATCAGGAAGGACAAGATCAAGCTGCCGAAGCGCTCCGACAAGGGACGCTACAACGATCAGGCCAGCCTGAAGGGGATGAACTTCGTCGCCGAGCGATATTGAGACGCGATCGGGCTGCGCTGCCGCAGCCCGTTGCCGCCTCAGGTCACTTCAGGCGGATCGTGACGCCGCCCACCGCCGCCGACACTTCCGCGCCGACCTTCGGACCGCTGAGCTGGAGGATCACGCCGTTGCCGTTCTGCAATTGAACGGCACCGGCCCCCGCGGCGATCGCCCCACCGGCTCCGCCCACGGCATAGGAACCCTCGATCGATCCAGGCCCCTTCAGATTGAGCGCCCGGCCGACGAACTTCGTTGTCGAGGCGCCCACCGTGAGTCCCACGCTCATGCCGGAGACCGTGAACGGATATTTCTTGCCCCGATAGAGCAGAACGCCCTCTCCACCGCCGACGCCGACAATGAAGCCGCCCTTGGTGAAGACGACGGCGACCTGGCCGGTGTCAGCGCGCGACGGCGTGCTGACACCGGTCAGGACTGCAATCGAGGCAACCAGTGCAATGCTCTTGGTAAGTTTCTTCATGACTTTCATTCCCCTTTTGATCATTGCGCGAGGATCATCGCGAAATAGCCGAACACGGTGAGAAGGATGCCCGACACGGCGTAGCCGACCGGGAATCCGATCCAGGGCACGGAGCTCTGGATCTCGACTGCGGCTTCGCGGCACGGACCGGAATGCGACCGCGCGCCCGCAACGCCGCCCATCAGCACCGCTGGATTGATCTTGAAGACGTGGAAGCCGATCGCCCAGACGATGAACGGCGGGATCGTGCAGGCGATGAAGCCGACGATGAAGATCTTCAGTGCCACCGCGCCGGTGAGCTGGGCCAGCAGCCCTGCGCCGGCATTGACGCCGACGATGGCCACGAAGACGACGAGGCCAAGATCCTCCAGCACGTTGCGCGCGGCATTCGGCGTGTTGCCGAAGAAGCGCAGGCGCGACACGATCGAGGACACGATCACACCCGACAACAGCAGGCCGCCGGCGTTGCCGAGACCGATCTTGGCGCCGAACGCCGGGAATTCGATCTTGCCGATCAGGAAGCCGATGATCATGCCGACGGCCAGCGTCAGCAGATCGGTCGAGGTGTTGGACCGGGCAATCCGGCCCCACATCTCGCCGAGCTCGTTCACGGCGGACTTCAGGCCGACCACGGAGACGATGTCCATCCGCTCCAGCTTGGTCTTGAGACCGGCCGGGATCTGCACGCCGCCCCGCTCGACCTTGGTGACCTGCAACTGGCCGGCGAGCGCGTTGTCGCGGAAGGACTCGAACGTACGTCCCACCATCTCCTTGTTGGTGACGAGGATCTCGGCCTGGTCCATCGGGATGCCGAGAGTCTTGGCATCGGCGACCTCTGGCCCGATCAGGCCCATCTTGTCGGTGAGATGTTCGGTCGAGCCGCCGAGTGCGACGATATCGCCCCTCTGCAGCACGAGCTCCGGATCGGCGCCTTGCGCCTCGCCACCGCGTGAGACGTTGACGATGCGGTATTCCGGATTGACCGCCCGGAACTTGGCGATACTCATGCCGGCCGTTGCGGCGTTCTCCAGTCGATAGGCGCGCAGGCCGAACTGGCGGAAACCGGTGAGACCGCCACCCTCGAGATCTTTGACGCCGAATTCCTGCTCGTACTGCCGGGCCGCCGCCTTCGCGTCGACGCCCCACCAGCGCGGCAGATATTTGCAGATCAGGATGATGCCGACGGTGCCCCAGATATAGGTGATGCCGTAGGACAGCGCGATCATGCCGGAGGCATCCTCGGCCTTCATGCCCTCGGGCAGCTTGACGACGCCCGAAGTGACGGCCTGCTCGGCCGAACCGATCGCCGCCGACATGGTCTGGGATCCCGCCAGCATGCCGCCGGCCGCACCGGGCGGTAGCGAGAACATCTTGGCGCCGATGACGACCAGCGCCAGGCCGATCACGCTCGACACCACCGCCAGGATGCAGAACTTCAGCCCGTCGCCCCTGAGGCTGTTGAGGAAGGACGGGCCGACACGCAGGCCGACGCCGTACATGAAGAGGTAGTAGAACAGGCTCTTCGCGAAATTGTTCAGCTCCAGCTTCACTCCGTAGCTGGAAGCCCAAACGGAAACGCCCGCCCCGACCACGATGGCGCCGGCAACCATGCCGAGGCCATAGCCCTTGATGCTGGCCCGGCCGATATAGACGGCGAGACCGACGACGAAGAACAGCAGCAGATACGGGTTCTGCTGCAGGAACGTGAAGAACGCCTGCATGTTCGTCCCCTCCAAACCTATGACGCGGCCTTGAGCTTCGGCTGCGCGCCCGGCTTCGGCCGTCCGAGTTTCGCCAAGGCTTCCGTGCGCACGAGCTTCAAGCCTTCCTTGGCGTCGTAGCCGTGGATCTCCTTCACATCGAGCTTGCGCATGAAGTCGATGGTCTCCTGCGTGATCACCTGCCCGGGCACCATGATCGGGAAGCCGGGCGGATACGGGATCACGAAGTTGGCCGAGACGAGCTCCGGTCCGGCCTTCAGCCGCCGGTCGATCTCGGGATCGTTGAGGCGGATGTGCTCGCAGCCGGCGACGTCATAGGCAGTGTAGAAGCCGGTGCGGATATCGCCTTCGTTGGTCTTGGTGCCGGCGTCGCCGCGGAAGCTCGGGTGGAAATGCGAGAAGTTCGGCAGGTCGGGCACGTCTTTCATGAGGCTCGTCACCCGGGCCTCGAACGTCTTGCGGGCATTGGCGCCGCCGTGGGCAAGGCCGCGGTCGATCTCGCCCGCGATTTCGGCGAGCACGCGGACGAGATGCGCGACGTCGCTGCGGGTGTTGTTGATGTTGGACTGGACCAGGACCGAGTTACGCGAGGTCTTGTTGACCTGAATATTGTATTCGTTGGCGAGAATGCCCTTGAACTGCGTGCCGTCATACCCGGCCATGCCGCACACCAGCGTCATGCGGGTCGGGTCGAGGCAGAACTCGTCCTCATCCAGGCTCTTGAGCGTATTCGCCCAGTTGACGCCGGGAGCGAGAAAATCCGTGAAGCCGCTCTGGCGGTATTGCGCGGGCACCATGGCGTCGGCACCGAGGATGCGGAAGTATTTCGAGATCAGCGGATTGTTGTTGACCGCCTGGCGGATCGCGAATGCGATCTCGATCGCATTGGCGACGAGACCATAGCCCTCCAGCTCCATCTGCCGCCGCGAGATGTCGAGGCTGGCGATCAATTGCTGGTTCGGACTGGTCGAGGCGTGGGTGAACACCGCCTCCTTGAACTGCTGCTCGACCGTGTGGAACTCGACGTCCTTGACCGAGAGCATCGAGCCCTGACGGATCGCCGACATCGACTTGTGGGTCGAGTTGGTCTGGTAGACACGCAGCCGGATCAGGCGCGGATCCGGGATCAGCCGGGTCTTGAGCAGCACCTCCTCGGACGGGCTCTTGCCGAGCTCGGTCTGCTGCTTCTCATAGGCCGCAACCGACTTCGGATCGCGCATCCACGCCTCGATCTCGTTGGCGGCGCCAAGTCCAGTGCGACGGCGCAGGAACGGCGAGAAGCGCGCGAAGCCGAACCAGGCCTCGTCCCACAGGAAGATCAGGTCGGGCTTGATGGCGAGACATTCCTCCATCACCCGGCGGGTGTTGTAGATGTGGCCGTCGAAGGTGCAATTGGTGAGATCGACCATCTTGACGCGGTCGAGCCGGCCGTCCGCCTTGGCGTTCAGCAGCGCCTGCTTGATCGTCTTCAGCGGCACCGCGCCGTACATCGAATATTCCGTCATCGGGAACGCCTCGACATAGAGCGGCTGCGCTCCGGCCAGCACCATTCCGTAGTGATGCGACTTGTGGCAGTTCCGGTCGACGATCGCGATGTCGCCGGGCGCGAGCAGCGCCTGCACCGCCATCTTGTTCGAGGTCGAGGTACCGTTGGTGACGAAGAAGACGCGGTCGGCGCCGAGTGCCCTCGCCGCCTTCTCCTGCGCCTTCTTGATGTTTCCGGTCGGCTCGAGCATGCTGTCGAGGCCACCGGTGGTGGCGCTGCTCTCGGCCAGGAACAGGTTCGGCCCGTAGAACTCGCCCATGTCGCGGATCCAGTCGGACTTGAAGATCGACTTGCCGCGCGCGATCGGCAGCGCGTGGAAAGTCCCGATCGGACGCTGCGCGTACTTCTTCAGATTGTCGAAGAACGGCGTGTCATAGCGATCCTGGATGCCTTCGAGGATCGACAGATGCAGCTCCAGAAGCTCTTCAACGGAATAGAAGATGCGGCGAACCACCGCCGCCTCGGGATTGCCGGCCAATTCCTCCACGTCACGGTTCGAGATCATGTAGAGATCGAGCTCGGGCCTGATGCGCTTGATGATCTGCGCGAGCCGCAGCGCCGACGCGTCGGTTTCGTCGTTGAGACCGGCGGTAGCCATGATCGAGCGCAGCACAGGCGCATTGTGCCGCGAACGCAGGCCAAAGCCCTCGTTGATGATGACGGCGCCGATGTTTGAATTGAGCATCGTCGCGCAGAAAGCATCCTCCAGGCTGCCGACGATGACCGGTTCATAAATGAAGGCATCGACCGGACGCCGTAGCTTGCGCCACTCGGCCGCAAGGGCGGGCCATTGGCCGGGCGACACGCCGGTGACGACCAGGGTCTCGAAATACGGCCTGCGCGCGGTAGGCGCGCCGAAGCTCGGCGGCACCAGCTCGGGCGCATCGCCATTGCCGTCATCCTTGACGTTCCAGTCGCCGGCATGCTGGCGGAAGGACCGGGTGGCCAGCGCCTGGGCAATCCTCGTCGCAAGAGCGAAGGAGGTCGCGCCGTCGCCGGCGGCCGCGGCTTCCCGCACCGCCGCCATCAGATGCATCCCGGGATAGCCGTGAAATTCTTCTGTGATCGAAAGATCAGCCAGCACCGCATCGTAGGCCGCGCGATTGCCGTCCCGCGCCCAGGTCTTGGCTGCTTCGACCAGGTCTCGCCAGTCGTCCGCCCGGGCGCCCGGACCGGAAAAGAACTGGTCGATGCGCTTTTGCGCCGGCTTCGTGTCCTTGGCCATGTGTCTCTCCGTACCTCGACAGTCCCTGCTGATCTCTTGATGGTCTCTGGGACAAGAATGATGCGTCATCGTGAGTTCGGGGCCGGCGACTCCATTGATCCAAGTCAACGGTCGGACTCATTCTCGGGAGAGCATCGCCCGACACGACAGATCGCATTGCAACACGCAGCCGTCAGGCTGTCCGGTGCGCGGTGACGGCCTGCGCGTCACCGAGCACGCTGTCGAGCGTGCGCAGCCATTGGACGCTATCGGTCTTCTCCGCGAGCCCTTCGGCATGCAGGAGATCGCGGAGCTGCGCGTGCGCTCCGACGATGCAGAGCGCAACCTTGCGCGAGGCGAGCTCGTCATGAAGGTCGTGCAGCATGTGCGCCCCCGCGAGGTCGATATAGGGCGATGCCGAGAGGTCGCAGATCACCAGCCGAAGCTCGGACGAGGCCGCGAGCGCGTCCAGAACCCGGTCGAGGACGGTCTCGGCGTTGATATAGAGCAGCGAGGCTTCGGGCCGGAAGGCGATGAGTCCGGTCAGGGGCTCGACCCCCTCGTGCCGCGCGCTGTCCGAATAACGGCCGCTGCCGGGCAAACGACCGATGAAGGCGACATGCGGTTGCGAAGCCCGCGCCAGCAGCAACAGGATCGACGCGATCGAGGCGAGCAGGACGCCTTGGAGGATTCCGAGCAGCAGCACGGCAATCAAGGCAATTCCCGCGGCATAGAAATCGATCCGGCTGACCCGCCACATCCGCAGAAGCGCACGGATATCGACCAGTCTGTAGACCGCGGCAAAGACGATTGCCGCAAGCACCGCCTTGGGCAGATTGGTGAGCAGTCCCGTGAAGTACAGAAGACACAGCCCGAGCGCCGCCGAGCAGATCACCAGTGCCAGCGGGGTCCGCGCGCCGGCGCTGTCGTTGACCGCTGATTGCGACAGGCCCCCGGCGACGGGATAGCCGTGCCCGAGCGCCGCCGCGAGGTTCGCGGCTCCCAATCCCAGGAATTCCTGCCGGACATCGAGGGAGTAGCCGTGCTTGGCGGCGAAGCTGCGCGCGGCCGAGATGCCCTCGATATAGGCCAGCAGCACACAGCCGGCCGCGAGCGGGAAGAGATCGTCGAACTCCAGCAGGCCGAAGGTCGGCAGCGACAACGCCGGCAGGCCCTGCGGTATCGTGCCGGTGACGGGCACGCCGAGAGCAGGAAGGCCGAGCAGCGTCGCTGTCGCGATCGCCAGGGCGACGATCGCGATTCCGACCGGCCTGCCCGGCAGGAGCCGCTCGCCAGACAGAAGCAGTGACAGCGCGACGGCGCCGATGGCGAGCACGAGCGGGTTTGTCGCGCCGATCTGTCCGGACAGCTTGATCGCCCGGTCGAAGAAATTGTGGCCGCCGCCGGCGACACCGAGCAGGCTCGGCAACTGGCTCATGATGATCGTGAGCCCGGCCCCGGCCTTAAAACCAACCAGGATGCTGTCGCTGACGAGGCGGACCAGCACGCTCAGCTTGAACAGCCAGGCGATGAGACACAGCACCGCCACCGCAAAGGCCGCAAGGCTCGCGATCTGCGCATAGCGAACGGCATCGCCTCCCGCCAGCGCACCGACGGTGCTCGCAATCATCAGGGAGATCGCCGAGGTCGGCCCGATCGCGAGTTGCCGCGAGGCTCCCAGCAACGCGTAGCCGAGGCCGCCGAGCAGATAACCGTAAACGCCAACCTGAGGCGGCAGCCCGGCCATCGCGGCATAGGCGAGCGAGACCGGAATAGCGTAAGCCGCGAGCGTGACGCCGGCGACCGCGTCGGAGAACAGCCAATCTCGCCGATAGGCGGCAAGCCAGCCGGTCGGCGGAAAGAAGCGTATCCACCCGCGCTCCGACGGCGCATTCATCGGGCCGCCCTTTGATCCGAGGCTTCGCAGCGCAGCAACACGGCGAGCAGCGCGACCACGGGAATGCCGAGCGCGAGGTTCGGAATGGCCTGCGTGGCGAACGCGCCGGCCGCAGCGCCGAAGCCGAACACGGCGCAGAGCGCGAAGAAGATGCCCGAACGGCGCAGCGTGCCGGGCGGCGTGCCGCCGGCGACGGCGACGAAAACCGTCTCGATCGCCTGCCGCAGATTGCCCGTGACCATCACCGTGCTGCAAAGAACGCCTTCGACCTTGGTGAAGATCGCGGTCTGCATTGCGGCAACGAACGAGATGCCGAGCGTGCCAGCCAGATCCGGCACCCTGTTGTGGAGGATGCTGATCGCGATCAGCAGCAATATCTCGAGCAAGGTGCTGATTGCGCTGGCCCGCTCGCCCGCGGCACGGCGCAGCCACGCGGCGGTCACGATCCCAGCTGCAAAGGCAAGAAGCGGTGGCACGAAGTGAAGGGCCCTGGTCCAGTCGCCGGCCGTCGCATGGACCCAGAGGAAGATCAGATTGGCGGTCTGGGCATTCGCCATCACGCCGTGGATGATCCAGGTATAGGCGTCGATGTAGCCGCCCGCGAAGGCGAGCAACAGAACGATCTCGACCGTCTCGTCGCGACGGGTCGCGCCGGCTGCGAGATCAAGTAGGCTCATGTCGACGACGCCGATTGACGCGAACGGTGCATCATCCGATTGGCCGTGCCTTGTCGCTCGCAAGTCTTGATCTGGATCAAGCTATCCCGCGATTTCGCGAACGAGATCGTGACGACGCGTCAGGGGAGATGCGACATGGATACCGTCAGGTGGATCATCACCACCGCCCCGGAAATCTTCCTGCTGCTGGCCGTTGCCATCGGCACCATCCTTGGCCGGGTCCGGATCCGCGGTTTTGCCGTCGGGACCACCGCCTGCATCCTGATCGTGTCCGTGCTGCTCGGACAACTCGGCCATTTTGCGTTTCCCGCTCTGCTGCGCGTGACTCTGTTCAGCCTGTTCGTGTTCACGATCGGCTATCGATCGGGCCCCGAATTCTTCGCCTCCTTGAGCGTCCGCACGCTGGCTCAAGTCGCCGTGGCGCTGGTGCTGGGCGGCACGGGCCTCGTCATCGTCCTGCTGTTCGCCCGCGCCTTCAGCCTCGATCCCGGCACTGCGTCCGGAATTGCGGCCGGAGCGCTGACGCAATCCTCGGTGATCGGAACGGCCTCGGGCGCATTGGCCCAGCTCGGCCTCTCCAAGGATCTGCTGAGCCAACAGGAGGCGAACATCGCGGCGGGATACGCGGTGACTTACGTGCTCGGCTACATCCTGACGCTGCTGTTCGTCCCCTTCGTCGCACCGAAATTGATGCGGATCGACCTGAAGGCCGAGGCCAAGAAGCTGGAGGCCGAGCTTGCCGGCGGTGATCCGCCCAAGACCGAGAACCTCTCCTACCGCAAGTTCCAGGCCCGCGCCTATCGGGTGACGGCAGGCGCCGGCCGCACCGTCAAGTCGATCGAGGAGGAAATCGGAAGCCGCACCGTCGTCGAACGCATCGTCCGTCGAGGCGCGGACGTCGAGCCGCATCTGGAGACCGTGCTCGAAGCCGGCGACGACATCGTCATCGCCGGCCGCACAGCCGTGATTGTCGCCGCCAGGCCGATCATCGGCACCGAGATCGACGCCGACGAGATCCTGAAGGCCGTCCCGGGCAACGTGATCGAGGTGCTCGTGGACAATCGCCATCTCCACGGCCTTTCGATCCAGGACATCGCAGCACGCGTCGGCGCCGACGCCCGCGGCGTCTTCCTCCGCGGCCTCACCCGCATGAGCCGCGAGGTGCCCCTGAGCGCGGATACGCGGGTCTATGTCGGGGATGTCATGACGCTGGTCGGCAGCACGCGCCATATCGAGCGCGCGGCAAAGTCGATCGGTCAGATCCTGCGCTCGGGCGATCGCACCGACATTGCGTTTCTGGCCGCCGGCATCGCAGCCGGTCTGCTCGCGGGGCTCGTCAGCTTCAGGATCGGCGGCGTTGCCCTGACGCTCGGCGGTGGCGGCGGGGCCCTGATCGCGGGCCTCGTCTGCGGCTGGCTGAGGTCGCGCAAGCCGACCCTGGGTGCGATGCCTCCGGCCGCGCAACAGACCCTGAGTGACCTCGGGCTCGGCGGTTTCATCGCGGCGATCGGCCTCGGCAACGGCGCTGCCGCCTGGACCGCGATCCAGGCGCACGGGCTGCTCCTGGTCGGCATGGGACTCGTCATCACCGTCGTGCCGCTGGTCGTCGCCACGCTGTTTGCCTATCACGTGCTGCGCATGAATCCGGTCATCACCTGCGGCGCATTGGCCGGTGCCATGACGGTCGATGCCGCGGTGACCGGCGCCTGCGAGGTGGCAGAGAGCCAGACGCCGGTCCTCGGCGTCGCCGTCCCCTACGCGGTCGGAAACGTGGTGCTCACCGTCCTCGGACCGATCATCGTGGCTGCAACCTACAGCGGATGATGGAGCCCGGTGATGAGGCAGCTGGCCAGATCGACGCTGGGATGCTTCGCAGCCCTGTTGCTCGCGTGGGTCGCTTTCGCCGCGAGCGCGCGCGCCGCGGACGACGTCCGCATCCAGGAGGAAATCTGGGCGCTGCCGCTCCCGCTCCCGATGTTCGCCTATCTGGCACGTCCGATCGGCGACGGCCCCTTCCCGCTCGTGATCATGAATCACGGCGTTTCGCTCAACCCGATCGACCGCAGCTTCTTTCCGCTGGTCGAATTCCGCGACGCCGCCCAATGGTTCGCGAGGCGCGGCTACCTCGTGGTGGCGCCGGTCGGCACCGGCTATGGCGCAGCTGCCATCGACATTCCGGAGCGCGCGGTGTACGGGCCGTTCTTCTCCAAGATCGGCAGGTGCGGCAACCCCAACTTCCGCGACGCCGGCCTTGCGGTTGCCAAGACCGACCTCGCGATCATCGACTATCTCGCCGCCGAGAAGCGCATCATCCCCAGGGACGTGATCGTGGTCGGGCAGTCCGCCGGCGGCTGGGCCTCGATCGCCTTGTCGAGCCTGAACCCGCCGCAGGTCAAAGCCATCATCACCTTCGCAGCAGGCCGTGGTGGCCGCGTCGGCGGCCGGCCGAACAACAACTGCGCGCCCGACAGACTGGTGGAAGCGACCGCGGATTTCGGCCGCACGTCGCGTGTGCCGATGCTGTGGATCTACATCGAGAACGACACGTTCTTCGGCCCCGCCCTGTCGAAGCGCATGCACGCGGCTTTCACAACCGCCGGCGGCCGCGCCGAATATCATCTGATGCCGCCGTTCGGCGATGAGGGGCATTTCTTCATCGGGTCGAAAGATGCGATCCCGCTCTGGTCGCCGCTGGTCACGAAATTCCTCGACACGCAGAAATGAGAGCCCGACCGTGAGGCCAAACATGCCCAATGTTCGTGACTGCCTTGCCGGTCTTCTGGTCATCACCCTCGCCGGCACCACGACGTTGCCTGGCCGTGCCGCACCGAAGGGCACCCGGGCCGAGAGGCCGGCCGAGATCGTGCCGCGCGGCCAGCGTGAAGCAAAGGACATCAGCTACGGAAATTGGCAGAAGCTCTGCTACAAGGCCGGTGGCGCGCCCACGCTTTGCCGGACCTCGATCACGGGCCAGTTCGCGACCGGACAGACGGCAATCCGGGTCGATCTGATCGAGCGCGAAGACTCTGCCGCGGCCCGGCTGCAACTGTTCGTTCCCGTCGGCATGTACCTGCAACAGCCACCGAGGTTGAGCGTCGACCAGGGCACTCCGTTCCGCGTGCCCTATACCTGGTGTCTGACCAATCTCTGCATCGCCGCGGATGTCGCATCGCCGAAGATCGTCAAGGACATGGAGTCCGGCAAGATCCTGACGCTCGAGCTGATCGACTCGAACCTCCTCGCCATGACGACGTCGATCCCCCTGTCGCAATTCGCCTCCGTGCATAAGGGAGCGCCAGCCAGGACATTGGAGCAGGATATCGACGAATGATCGCCGGCGTCGATGTCAGGAGATCCCGGCGCGCGCGACGGATTCGATCAGTGACTTCGCCGCAAATGGCTTGGTCAGGTAGGCGATGCAGCCGGACCCGAGCGCCGCGGCACGGTTCGCAGGACTGTCATTGCCGGTAATGTAGATCACCGGCGCCGTGACGCCCTGCTCGGCCAGGCTTCGCCGCACGTCGATACCGGATTGTCCCCCGAGATCGATATCGAGAACGATGCAGATCGCGGTGTCGAACTTGCCGTGCTGGAGCAAGGCCCCCGCGGAGTCGAACAGCGTGGCGTTGAAGCCGTATCCGCGCAGCAATCTGTTCATGCTGGTTCGCATGGACGGATCGTCATCGACGACAAAGACGGACCTGCGTAGCGGCAAGGCGATGCGCCTCTTCGAAAGATGATCGCGCGGCAAACGCCGTGATGGCAATTGGATACCGGATGCGCTTGCTCCGCGTTGCCGGCCCGGCGCCTGTCCGTCATTGCGCACGGCTCGTCATGCCGTGTCAACACGCTTCGATACTGTCCTTTGGGGCAGTCACAGGGTCGGAACCGAATCCCGATGTGCGGGTAGCTAATGCTCGTTGGCACCCAGCATTCCGAGCCGCTCCGCGATCGAAACCAGCGCTGCAAGCGATTGGACCTGCATCTTTTCCATCACCTGATGGCGATGCGCTTTCACGGTGCGTTCGGTGGTTCCGAGCTCATGCGCAATCTGCTTGTTGATCCGGCCGCGCACGATGAGGTCGAACACCTGCCGCTCGCGTTGCGTCAGCGTGGCCAGATGAGTTCGAAACGTGTCGAGCTTGGTGCGCTGGGCGCGCGCGGCCCGCTGTCCCGCCAGAGCCCGCTCGATGGCATCAATCAATTGCTCCGATGATATCGGCTTGGTCAGGAAGTCTTCCGCCCCCGCCTTGATCGCCCGCACGGTGGTCGGAGTATCGGCGTGCCCGGTCAGGAAGATGATCGGCAGCGTCGAGCCGGATGCGACCAGCCGCGCCTGCAAATCGGGACCGCTCAATCCGGGGATACGCACGTCCAGCAAAATGCATCCCGCCTGCGCGTCGTCGAGCGAGGAGTCCAGCAACTCCAGCGCCGACGCATAGGTCACGACCTCGTAGCCCGCGAGTTTCAGGCGCCGCCCGATTGCCGTCCGAAACGACTCATCGTCGTCAACTACGTGAACCAGACCCGGCACCTTCAACCTCTCGACCAGTTCCAGCGAAGCTCATCGACGGCCCCGCTCTGCAAAGTCCATCTCCGACAGTCTGCGAATCGGAATTTCGGCACGCAATGAGCCAAATCTCCGGGGGCAGCAGCGACTTCTCATTCCACGCACCAAGCTCCGGGGCTGCCCCTTGGTACAATGAACCTAGGGACAATGGATTGGAATACCGCCTTGGTCGAAAATCAACCTCGGCGGGAGCGGGACAGCGCGGCGTATTCCCGGCTTGGAAATATATCGTCCGACGGATCAATTCGGCGATGAGTTGAGGGTTTTGCCATGTTTGTTCGCATCACCACCGATTCCGCACTGCGCCCCAATTCCCTCCGCGACCTCGGAATGACCAGCGATTCAAGGGCGCTCGTCAATTTGAGCGAATTTTCTTACAGAAAGGGAACAGAGATTTACGGTGAGAAGGAGCCCGCCGAATACGTCTATCAGGTCAAGGCTGGCGCCGTCCGAAGCTACAAGCTGCTGTCGGACGGCCGCAGGCAGATCGGAGCATTCCACCTCAGCGGCGATATTTTCGGCCTCGAGAACGGCGCCGAGCACCGGTTCACGACGGAAGCGGTCGTCGACACCACGGTGCGCCTGATCAAGCGGCAGAGTCTCGAAACGGTGGCCGAGAGCGATGCAATGGTGGCCAAGAACCTGCTCAGCATGACCACGACCAATCTCCAGCATGCTGAAGACCACATGCTGCTGCTTGGCCGCAAGACCTCGTTGGAGCGGGTCGCGGCGTTCCTGCTCGAAATGGACAAGCGGCTGACGGCGGCGGGCGTCATGGCGCTCCCGATGTCGCGGCGCGATATCGCGGACTATCTCGGCCTGACGCTGGAGACGGTCTCGCGCGCCCTGTCGCGCCTGCACGAGCTCGGCGTCCTCGGCTTCATCGGCAACACCCAGCGTCAGATCGTGTTGCTCGACCGGACCCAGCTCGCCGGCCTCGATCTTCAATCTTGAACGGAACGCCGATCGCGGTCGACCACCGATCGGGAGCTCTGCGGCCTCGTCAGATCTGGCGTGAACCTGGGCCGGGCGCTTCGGTCAGTCCGAGATGCTCGAGCGTCTTGCGCAGCACCTCGAAAAGAATGGCGGCGGACCAGCCGAACAGCAGGACGCCATTCATGGCGGTCAATGGGCCGATCAGCCGCCATTCGCTGACCGGCGTGATGTCGCCGTAGCCGAGCGTGGTGTAGTTGACGAAAGCGAAGTAGAGCAAGTCACTGCCTGCAGCGGCAGCCCGGACGATCTCGTAGATCGCGGCCCAGGTCAGGACTTCCGACATGTGCGCAAGCATCAGCACCACGGCGGTTGCGATCATGACGCCCATCAAGTGCAATCTCGGTCGCCTGGTATGACGCAGACCCGCGCTGCGCGCGATCCCGACGGCAACCACCGTCACGAGCGCGTGAATCCCGATATTGATCACGCTCACTAGCGTGCCGACGAGAAACTGCAGCATCATGGTAATAACCCAGACGTCATATTGCCCCCGGCTGCCTTGATCCGCACGCCACACTCGGCGCCAATCGACCATTGCAACGGTTGATCCAGGTCAATGGAGCTTCAACGAACGCGATGTCTCGCCACGGAGCCGGTGGTAGCTCGCACGCGCCCGGCGCGATCTCAGCCGCGCTTGAGCCCGATCGACCTGACGATGGGAGTAAGGCGAGCCAGCTCGTCCTCGACCAGGCGCTGAAATTTGTCGGGGCCCGAATCGAGGTCCGGCTCCAGACCCTGGGAACGATAGCCCTCCTGCAAATGAGGATCGTTCATCGCCGTGCGTGTCGCCGCGGCGATCCGCTCCACGATCGCATCCGGGGTCGCTCTCGGAGCGAACAAGCCAAACCAGCCGGCATATCCGAGGCCCGGCATGCCTTCCTCGATCACCGTCGGAATCTCCGGCGCGCCGCTCAACCGATGATCGCTCGTCACCGCGATCAGCCGCAGCTTGCCCGCAGAGTGCAGTTGCAGGATCTGGCTCGACACCACGGCGATCACCGAAGAAATCTGTCCACTCACCAGGTCGTTGGTCGCGGGCCCCATGCCCCGATAGGGAACGTGGACGAAATCCGCCGCAAGGCCGGATTGCTGCCTGAACATCTCTCCGATGAGATGATTGCCGGTGCCGACGCCCGGAGTGCCGTAGGAAAGCTTGCCCGGATTGGCCCTGGCAAAAGCTATCAGTTGCCTCAGGTCGTTGACCGGCAAGGAAGGATGGACCGCGAATGCGAGCGTGCTGGTGATCAGCCGGTAGATGGCGCGGAAGTCGCGAACCCCGTCGTAGGCCGGCTGCGCCGAGGACAACGGAATCATCACCTGCGTGCTGCCATTCCCGAGCAGAAGCGAATAGCCGTCGGGCGCGCTCTGCGCCACCGCGGCGGAGCCGATCGCGCCGCCCGCGCCGCCGATGTTCTCGACATAGATCGGCCCTAGCAGCGGGGCGACCCTGTCGGCCCAGGGACGGCCAATCTGATCGCCTGCGGCGCCGGCCGTATAAGGAATGACCAGCCGGATGGGCCGGACGGGGTAATCGTCAGCGGCTGCGCCACCGGGCCAGGCGGCCAGCGCCGCCATCCGGGCCGCCTTATCAAGCAGTTCTCGTCGCGAGAGGAGCGTCATTGGCTGCGAATTCGGGACCGTGGTGAGCGTGCGACACGATTGTGGAGGCCGGGCGGCTCCGGGACTTAAGGATTTGGTAACGATACCAACGCGATTGCGCACATTAATGCAAATCGCACGCCGCCGGTGTCTAGCCCGAAACGACCCTGCTATAAAGCGCAGCTACGGCTCGATCGATCTTCGCGAATTGTCCGGTTTCCTTGATTGCGCATGAACAAGCCCAGCAACACGTTCGACGTCGGCATCGAGCCATCGTTCGATTTTCTGTCTCCGGAATATGCCGAGCTGTTCGATCGCTCGGCGGCCACCGCGTTTCAGCATCCGATCTGGCTGCACAGCCTCTATGCCCGGCTTGCCTCGAATGCCGGTGCAACACCTCTGGTCGTAGTCGTCCGCCACCGCACAACGGGGGCCCTCGCGATGGTGCTGCCCCTGCTCCGGATCCGGCGTGGTCCGATCCGGACCGTCGAGTTCGCCGACCTGCGCGTCTCGGACTATCTGGCACCGGTCTGCAGCCTAGAGGTGTTTTCGCAACTGCTCGACGATGCGGCAGCGTGCGCGGAGATCCGGCGCCTCGTTCGCCCCTTTGACCTGCTGCGCATGACCAAGCTGCCCGACGCGCGGCTTCCGATCGAAAACCTCCTGGCGGCATCCCGCCGCGTCTCGATGGACACCAATGCCTATGCGACGGTTCTCGTCGCACCGTACGAGCAATGGCGGGCCAGCGCGATCGATCGTTCCTATCAGAAGGAGCTCGCGAAGAAATATCGCCAGCTCCAGAAGAAGGGCGAGCTGAGCTTCTCATGCTGCAACGACAGCGCCACCTTGCTCGAAGCGCTGGAAGTGATGAAGAAGTTTCGCGGTCCGCGCTTTCAGGCGCAGGGCGACGGAGACCTGCTTCAGCGTCCGGAGTATTTCGGCTTCTATTCCGACGTCGCGCTCCGTGGCCTCGGCAGCTTTGTGCGCCTCTATGCCATGAAGATGGACGGCGAGGTGATCGCCGCCGTGCTCGGACTGTGCCATCGGGGCAGCTTCCTCATCATCATGAGCGCCTTCGACATTGCCGGCTACAAGAGCCAGTCCCTGGGCGCACTGATGTTCGAGCAGGTGGCGCGCGATTGCATCGAGCGCGGAGACCAGATGCTCGACTTCACCATCGGCGACGAGCCCTACAAGAAGCTGTTCGGCGGGCAGCCTTCGCCGATGTGGGCGGTCACGCAGGTCGGCAGCACCGCAGGGTCGATCGCGCTGTTTGCGCTGAAGCAGGCGCCCTGGCTGAAGCTGGCGGCCAAGCGGCTATCGGATTTGCGGCTGCTGCCCGCCCGCACCCCGACACCTACGCGCTGATCCGGCGGCGGACGAAGACGCGCACATCTCAGGCGCGCAGCGCGCCGCGGACGCGCCCAAGCCAGCCCGGATGCATCTGATCGACACGGTGCGCCAGGCTGCGCCGCAGGAAGTGCAGCCGGCGCCGGACATCCCAGCCGATATCATCGCGCGACGTCAGGGCCTGGCGGAAGCGCGCCATCTTCAGCGACTGCTGATCCGCCGCGACCTTGTCGCGGTCGGAATAGAACTGCGAGATCTTGTCCAGGCCCATGCCGGGAGTCGCGAGCCATTTCGGCGCATATTCGGTGCACAGGCGATCGACGTCCACCAGCAGGCGTGCGACGCCTGTGCCGGCCGCGGGACAATTGGTCTGGGAGGCGTCGCCGATCAGGGCGATTCCGGGCTGAAGATGTCCCTCGACGACGGTCAGGTCCATTACCCAGTTCTGGACCTTGTCGATGACGCGGAAGTCGCCGAGATAGGTCCGCAGTCCCGGCAGCAGACGCAAGACCGTCGCTTCCGGCTCGCGACGCAGCTCGCGCATGATCGGATCGGTCGGGTCGCGGAACATGAAGAGATTGGCGCGCATGCCGGCGCGAACGGGGAACAGGCTGAGATAGTCGATGCCGTCCGCCGTGCGCTCGCCATAGCAGGTCAACGCCTCGAAATCGAACGGGCGGCCGTCTTGGCTGGCAATCGTGAAACCAAACGACACCGAGTGGCGTTCGGCCAGAATCCGTCGCTTGATACCGAGCTTGTATCCGAGAGCCGTCGCCATGCCGGTCGCGAGCACGACGAGACGCGCGGTCACGCGCCGTCCCGAGGCCAGCTCGAGATGCTGGACGTCGTCGCTGCTGCTGATCGCGGTGACCTCGTCGACGATCAGGCGCGACGGGTCAGGTATCTGGCTGCGCGCCATCGCGACGAGATCTGCATAGGGAAACCCATAAGCCTGGCCGACGCTGACATCGACCACCTTGCCTTCCCGGATGTTGAGCACCTGATCGTATCGGCAAGCGATGGTCTCGAGCGCGTTGAAGAAACCCAGCTTGCGCAACAACTCCAGTTGATGGCCACCGATCTTCTCGACCCGGAATTCGTCCGGTTGAACCGCGCGCTTCTCGATCAGGGCGACGCGATGCCCTGCCCGCGCCAGCACCGCAGCCGCAAGCGATCCTGCAAGGCCGCCGCCGACGATCGCGATGTCCGCAACGGTACGCGCAGGTTCAGCTGCGGCATTCGGCTCGGTCACGGTTCTATCCGCCGTCATGATCTGGGCTCCCACGGTCAACTAAAGTCGCACGTGCAATTCTCCCGCCTGATCTCGCATCGCAGGGCCAAATGCGATGATTTCTCGATATCGAGGTTAACGAGCGGGAGGGCCGGTCCTTCCAGCGACGGCCGGCACGTCTCTTGCTGGGGAATCTCCGTCAATGGCGGCTTTTGACAGCGTGGCGGCCGATTCCGGCGAGCCGTTCCGCAGGCAAACCGCAGATCTCTCCTTCCCGGCCGTCGTCGCCACGCTGCGCGACCGGTCGATCCGAACCGCGCCTTGCTCTAATTGGGACAATGGGGACGACGATGTTCCACAGTGAGGCAACCGGTTTCACCGCGGTATCGTCATCGCCGGCGGGATCCTGGACGACGCCCATTAACACTCGGGGTTTTTCGGCATGCTAGGTTGTCGTCCGTACCGGAACATGTCTCGCCGGGAGAGAGCAGCTCCTTAGATTTCCATGATCGAATCCATCCTCCAGCTATTGCGGCGTGACGTCACGCGCGGTGTTGTCGGTACCATCCTTCTCAAGGTCGGTAGCGGCGCGCTCGCGTTTGCGCTGTTCTCGCTGGCGGCACGAACGATGTCGCCCGACGGCTTCGGTATCTTTGCGACCTGGCTTTCGGTTGCGCAGATCGCCGCCGTCATCGGACTGGTCGGGCAGGAATCATTGCTGGTGCGCTTCCTGAACGAATACCAGGTCGGCGAGCGGCCGGACCTCACCAAAGGCGTCCTGCTGTCGAGCTTCAAGATCACCTCGGTCGCCATGCTGATCGTCATTGTCGGCATCGCCGTCGCGGCGAACATGAGAGGCGACTGGTGGGTGCTGATCCTCGCAGTGTCGGCCTACACGGCGGTGAACGCCGGCGTGATGCTCGGCAGCCAGGTCGCACGCTCGTTGGTCAGCATCCTCATGGGCGAGGGAAATCGCGAGTTCTTCTGGCGGGTCATCGTCGTCCTCTTCCTGCTCGTCATGCTGCTCGCGCACCGGAAGCTTGATCCCGCCGAGTTGTTCGCGGTGATGACCATTGCCATGTCCGTCAGCCTCGCGGCGCAGATCATCTCGATCGCGCGCGTGCTGCCTGATCTGCGCGGCACGGCTGCGCGTTCCGAAACATCCCGCTGGAACTCGAGCGCCCTTCACTTCTGGCTCGCATCCATCCTCGAGGTCGCCAACCAGTATTTCGACGTCATCCTGGTTTACTGGATGCTCGACCCAACGACGGCGGGAATCTATTTTGCCGCCTCGCGCCTCGCCAACATCTTCGCCATGGTGTCGGCGGCATTGTACACGTTCGGCGCGCGCCGGCTTCCCTCGCTGTATTTCAGCAAGAACCATCTGGAGTTCGAACGAACGCTGCGGTTGATGGCGGAAGTGACCGCGCTTTGCGTGGCCGCCGGGCTCGCCACCGTCTGGGTCGGCGGCCCCTATCTCCTCAACCTGTTCGGACCTCATTTCACCGAGCAGCATTCGGTCCTGATCGTGCTCGCAATCGGAACCGCCATCCAGGCCGCTGGCGGCCCGTCCGCTGCGATCCTGCAGCTGACCGGCCACGAACGGATCTATGTTCCCGTCGTCGCCGCCAACGTCGCGCTGCGGCTCGCTGGATTTCTCGTCCTCATTCCCTGGCTCGGCGTGCTCGGCGCGGCGATTTCCGCCACGGCGTCGCTGGCGCTCGCCACCATTGCGCTGAACGTCCTCTGCCGCCGGCGGACGGGCGTGGATCCTTCAATCCTCGTGCTTTTGCGCTTCGGCGCCTTGAAGCGCGGCAAATATGCCGTCCGCGGCGCCGACTCCGGTGAATAGTCCGCAATCGCGGCGTCGCTCTGCAGCCCTTGGCCGTACGTCTGCGCCGCGCAAGTCCGATTGGTTAACGCGCTTCCCGCGCAGCGTGCGGGAAGCGGTCGAATGGCTGCGCGAACGATCTCGACAGCCGAGCCGTGCATTAACTCCGTTTGTTTCTAGCCGGTGTTCGCACGATGCCTGCATGATAGGTACGGTGCTAAGAAGGTGAAGATTTCGTTTCTCTAGCGGGTCGGGATCCGTGCTCCACTATCAGCCGAACAAGGAATTGGGCGAGACGACCGCGACATCACCCGCGGGGCCGAATGGCCGTGGGCCGAAGCTGCACGTGCTTCTCGCGCAGACCCAGGCCGAGAACGCCGGCGCGCAGGAGATCTCGAGGCTGCTCGGCGCCGGGCTGACCGCGCGCGGCTACCGCGTCACCAATCTGTTCTTCTTCCGCAAGTCGGACTCCTTCGACGAGCCGCCCGATACGCTCTACTGCGCGCCGAGCCGGCCGGGAAATCCGCTGGCGCTGCTGCGGATGCTGTGGATGCTCGGGCGTCATGTCAGGACGATCAGGCCCGACGCCGTTCTGACATTCCAGCATTTCGGCAACGTCATCGGCGCCGGCGTGACGCGCCTCGTCAGCCGCGCACCTGTCATCGCCAATCAGGTTTCATCCGCGCTGTCGATGAGCTGGCCGGTTCGTACCGCCGACATCGTGATGGGCAGCGTCGGCTTCTTCGACTGCATCACGCTCAATTCGAAGGACATGGAGCGCGAATATTCGGGCTATCCCGCTGCCTACCGGTCGCGCATGGTGCATGTGCCGCACGGCTTCGACGACAAGGCCCTCACCCTGTCGAAAGAGGCCGCACGGCAACGATTCGACTTGCCGCCGGACCGCGTCCTGCTTGGCTGCGCGGCAAGGCTGCATCCGCACAAGCGACTCGATGCGGCCATTCGTCTGCTGCCGGACGAGCCGTCCTGGCATCTCGCGCTCGCCGGCCAGGGCGCCGACGAAGCCCGGCTGAGGCGGCTGGCGAACGAGTTGAAGGTGTCGGACAGGCTGCATCTGCTCGGGGAAATCCCCCCGAGCCGGATGGCGGACTTTCTCGCCTGCCTGGACGTGTTCGTGTTCCCGACCCAGGCTGAGACTTTCGGTCTGGCTGCGGTCGAAGCCGCGAACGCCGGTGTCCCCTCGGTCGTCACCGATCTTCCCGTCCTGCGCGAAGTGTTGTCTTACGAAGGCAAGCCGACGGCCCTCTTCGTCGACGCCTCCGATCATGCGAAGCTGTCGGCGGCCGTCTCCAGGCTGCTGACGGACCGGCATTTGAGCGACGAGCTGCGACAAAACGCCAAAGGCCTGCGGTTGCGCTATTCGGTAGATGCCATGGTGGAGGAATACGTTCGAATTCTCGGCCAGGTCCTCTGACCGGACGATTGGAATAGATGGGCTCGACATGATCATCGAGTTTCGCTGTGAACGTGAATACGCGCGGCGCTGGATGAGCCGCGAGACGCTATCGATCGACGGCCGGGATATTCCGGTTCAAATCGCGTGGGCGGCAACGGCCGAGCCGCGGCCCGCAGGTCTCGACGCCCTGTTCGAGCTCGAGCGTTTGGTGCTGCACAAAGGCCGGCACAGCGGCGCCAACAGGCTGATCGCCAATTCGGAACCGACGCGGGCGCGCACCGAGACAGCCGACGTGATCGTCGACTTCACCGGCGGCGCGCGCGATCCGAACAACTCCGGCCGGCTGTATCTGCGTCCGCGGTTCAATGGCGTTGCAGGCGAAAACGCCGCGCTCGCCGCCATCCTGGCCGGCGACCTGCCGGTCATCGACATCGTCAACGAGGTTGACGGCTCCGTCCTCGATCGCGGTCATCCCTCTGGAGAAATTGCCGCAGGCCTCAGCGGCGCGCTCGAAACCGTCATGGCGCGAACCCTGACCATGGTCGCTGCAGTTCTGTCGGGAAGGCCGCGAATTGTTCCGCAGCTGGCGCCCCCCGTCGGACATGGCCCGCGCCGTGGCCCCGTTGGCTATGTCGCACGCGGCCTTGCCGTGTCGGTTGCCAAGGAGATCTATCGCCTCTGCTGTTATGCTCCGCATTGGCACGTCGGATGGCGGTTCAATGATGGCGCAGGCGTCTGGCAGACCGGAGATCTATCAGGTCCAGGCTGGAACGTTCTGGGAGATCCAGGAAACCACTTCTACGCCGATCCCTTTCCCATCACCTGGCAGGGACGAACATTCGTCTTCTTCGAGGATCTCGACCACCGCGTCGGAAAAGGCATTATTTCCGCGGTCGAGTTCGCCGACAGTGGGCCGGTCGGCGAGGTCTTGCCCGTGCTGGAGGAGCCCTGGCACCTCTCTTATCCCTTTCTGATCGAGGACGGCGGCGAGCTGTGGATGATCCCGGAGAGTTCGATCCACGGGGACGTCGCGCTCTACAAATGCATCCGATTCCCGGACAAATGGGAGCGGCACACGACGCTGCTTGCAGGCCTCGAGCTGGCCGACGTCACGATCACGCGGCACAACGGCCTGCACTATCTGTTCGGAGCCTGGCGCGACGGAACCGGCGGCTACTCGGATTCGCTAGCGATCTATTACGCCGATCACCTCCTGGGCCCCTGGTTGCCGCACGCCAGCAATCCGGTCCTGATCGACCGTGCGAGCACGCGGCCGGCGGGGAATTTCGTCACGATCAACGACAAGCTGTGGCGCCCGGTTCAGAACTGCGCCGATGGATACGGCGCGGCGCTCGCACTGGCGGAAGTGGTCGAACTGTCGCCGACGACATTCAGGCAGATCGTTCGCCATTCGCTGAAGCCCGGACCGGCATGGCCCGGCAGGAAGCTCCACACCCTGAACCGCTGCGGCCGGCTCGAGGTGATCGACGGATCGCATGTGCAACCCAAGACCCGCACACTCACGCGCAGATTTCCGTCGGCCGTCGCGCCGCCACGAACCAGCCCGAGTACCGTTCGCTAGCGCGGCTCGCTCAAACTCTCCGTCAACCGCGCGCCGTCGCGCCATGTCCGAGTGCGCGGGCAAGCACGCGTCCGATCGCACCCACCTGTGAGGCGCTGCCGCGCCACGCCACGATCTGGTCGGGACGTATCAAGGCAAGGTCCGCCTCGTAGAGGTCGCGCAGGGATGCCGGCAGCGTGACGAGCCTTACCTCGACCCCGAGAGCACGGACGGCGTCAGCGACGACAGCAGAAGCGATCTCGCCAAACTGCAGCAGTGTCCATTCGAATCCGAACATGTCGTACAAGGACGCGCCGTCATCCAGCCACGCATGCGGCGCCCGGCCGCCGGGACAGGCGCTCGGAATATAGACGTTCGCGGCATCCGGCGGCGGCTGGGTGCCATCGGAGACGATGATCGGAGAGCCGTCGTAGCGCCCGCCGAAGGTGACGCCGGGGATGTTGAACTCGGCACGGGCGTGTTGCTCGAGATAGGCGCCAGCCGTCCGCCGCGCGGCATTGCCCTCATCCGTGGCGTCCTCGATCTCAGGCGCCGGTGCGAACAGACCAAGGGAGTCGGCAAAGCGCCGCGCATAGTCGGTGTTGCGGAGCGCCACCGGGCGGCGCTCGAACTCGTAGCTGTCCAGCAGCGAAACCGGGCTTGCGCCCTTGACGACGCTTGCGAGCTTCCAGCCGAGATTGACCGCATCCTCGATCGCGGTGTTGTAGCCGAGCCCGCCGGTCGGCGTGAACAGGTGTGCCGCATCGCCGCCGAGGAACACCCTGCCCCGCTGCATGCCGTTCGCGACCAGCGCGTGACCGGCGGTCCAGGTCAGGAACGACAGCACCTCGCACGCGATCGGCGCACCGCAGGCGCGCTGAAACGCAGCCTTGGCCTCGTTGACCGTGATCGCATTCTCGTCTTCACCCGGTCGCAACTGCGTGTGAAACGCGAATTCGTCGCGGCCGTTCACCGACGCCATGAAGGCGCGGCGGTCGCCGTTGAAGCAATTGTACATCCACGCCTTGGCATGCGGGATGCTCGCATAGAACTCCGGCGAGCGGAGATACACGGCCAGCATCCGGCCGCCCATGAAATCGCGCTGCGTCCCCGTCTCGCCGCCAAAGACGATGCCGAGCGACTGGCGGACGTGCGAGCGTGGCCCGTCCGCTCCGACGAGGAAGTCGACATGGACCTGAAAGCGACTGCCGTCATCGAGAGATTCGACCTCGCCGACGATGCCCTTATCGCTTTCGACGTAGCCGACCAGCCGGTGGCCATAGTTCAGCTTGATACCGGAGAGCCGTTCGGCATGACGGCGCAGCACCGCTTCGACATATTTTTGCGAGACCCGATGCGGCAGCTCCGCCGCGCTCCAGGAGCCCGACATGCCCTTGATGAGCTCGCCCGCGCGTGACGATGACGGCAAGGCGAAGCGCGCCAGCTCGTAAGCAGTATAGCGCGTGAAATACGCAACGTCGGTCGGGTAATCGGCGGGCAGGCCCTCGCGCCTGATTTTGTCGGCAAATCCCAGCCGCCGATAGTGCTCCATCGAGCGCGCCTGCGTCGCGTTGGCTTGCGGATTGAACGCGGTACCCGGCTTCTCGTCGACCAGGATCGCGGACACGCCACGCCGGCCGAGCTCGTTGGCCAGCATCAGCCCGCAGGGCCCCCCGCCTACGATGAGCACCGCGGCCGTCAGACGTGTTTCCAAGACGCTTCTCCCTACCAGCATTATCCTGCATGGTAAGGAAGCCTGACGATATCGTCAAGTAACCTGACTAAATCACGTCATCGAGCGTGTCGAACCGCTCGCCATAGACCGACAGTCCCTTCAGGATCGCGTCCATGGTGGCCTTGCCGAGCTCGGCGCGCATCTCCTGCTCGGCGATGTCGACCGCATCGCGGAACGCATCGAGCCATTTGCGCCCGGCCGGCGTGAACAGCACGATGCGCGCGCGCCGGTCGGTCGGATCGGCGATGCGATCGACGAGACCGAGCTCGGCGCATTGATCGACCAGCTCGCCCATCGCCTGCTTGCTCATGGAGGCGCGGCGGGCAAGCTCGGTGAGCCGCGTCCCCTCCACATCGAGATTGCGGGTCAGGCTGACATGGGCGATGCGTGTCTCGTCGTGGCCCTTCTCGCTCATCAATTCGAGCACGCGGCCTTCGAAGCGCCGCACGGCATTGTTGAGCAGGCGACCGATATTGGCATGCCGCCACGCGGTGCCGGATACGGTGCCGGGTGTTTTGGCCTTCACGAGATCTGCTTCCGATTCGATCGATCGAGGTTGCGCGAAGCTAGCACAAGAGGCGACGTCACGCGCTCGGACAGGTGATCGGCGCGGCTTGGCAGCGGCTCGCCAGAACGGACGGCGTGAGTCGAGACGCCGTCCGTCATGTGGTGCTTCGAGCGCCCTCGGGGGCGACAGCGCCTATTGAGAGCGATCCGAGGTCCAGCCCTTGTACTCGGCGACGTTGTCCCTGGTCACGAGCTTGGACGGCAGCAGCTCGACGGTCGAGGCCGGCTTCTGGCCGTTGAGAATGCCAACGCCGACCTGCACGGCCCGCCGCGCCATGAAGAACGGGTCTTGCGAGGCCGAGGCCTGGATCTGCGGCGACTGCGGATCTTTCAGGGCGGCCTCGATATCGGGCGCGCCGTCGACCGCGGTGATGACGATGCCGCTGCGGTTTTGCTGGCGCGCCGCAAGGTCGGTGCCGATCGCCTGCGGATCGTTGATGGCGAAGATGGCGTCGATCTTGGGGAAGCGGGTCAGATAACCCTGCGCAACGGTGAGCCCGCCTTCGCGCGAGCCTTTGCCGTCCTGGTCGCTGGACAATACCTTGATGCCGGGGTTCTTCGAGAAGACGTTCTTGCAACCGACGACGCGGTCGATCACGGCGGAGACCTGCGGGCCGTTCTGGATGATGACGTCGCCCTTGCCCCCTAACTTGTCGACGATGTACTGGCAGGAGATCTCGCCGGCCTGCACGTTGTTGGTGGTCACGGTGGCATCGGCGCCTTCGGCCGCGGTATCGACCGCGACGACGACGATGCCGGCGGCCTGCGCCTTCTTGATCGCCGGCCCGATCGCCTTGGGATCGCCGGGGTTGAGCAGGATCAGGTCGACGCCGGCAGCGATGAAGTTGTCGATCTGGGTGACCTGCTTGCCGAGATCGTATTCGAAGCCGACGGCGGTGATCTTCACGTTGGGGTTGGTCTTCTTCGCCTCGAACTCGGCGCCCTTCGACAGCGCGACGAAGAACGGGTTGCCCATCGAGCCCAGCGAGACGCCGATCGACTTGAGCTCCTTGGCGAAGGATGGTGCGGTCGTCAGGACGAGCGCCATCGCGGCGCCGGCGAGCGTGGTCTTCTTCAACATTGGCTTCCTCCCTGGTCTGTCTTCGTCCCCGGCACGGCAGACCAGTTGCCGCAACGGAACTTCGCTTTTCAGGTTCTGGCGGAGCCCTCAAGTTCTGGCGGAGCCTTGCAGCCGATAGCGATCGAGTGCCACGGCACCGATGATCACCAGGCCCTTGATGACATATTGCCAGATGTCGGAGACGCCGACGAGAATGAGGCCGTTCGAGAGGACGGCGATGATCAGCGCGCCGACCAGCGTACCCCAGATCGAGCCGATGCCGCCGACGAACGAGGTGCCGCCGAGGATCACGGCGGTGATGGCGTCGAGCTCATAGGATTGCCCGAGTTGCAGGCCGTTGGCGGCATAGAGCCGCGCCGCCTGCATGGCGCCGCCGAGCCCGGCGAAAAGTCCGGAGATCCCGTAGACGAAGATCAGCACCGCCCAGACCTTGATGCCTGCAAGCCGCGCCGCGCTTTCATTGCCGCCCACCGCATAGATGTGCACGCCGAGCACGGTCCGGCGCAGCACCAGCCACGAAATGACGATGACGAGCAAGGCGATCACCGAGAGCCACGGGATCGATGCGACGCCGGGAACGAGGGTCAGCGAGCCGTTGCCGATGAAGGCATAGGGAATGGACGGATTGAACACGGTGGTATCTGCTCCGAGCAGCCGCGCAAGGCCTCGCACGGCGGTGAGAGAGCCGAGCGTGACGATGAAGGGCGGCAGGCGGAGCAGCGCGATCAACGCGCCGTTGACGATTCCAAAACCAAGGCCGGTAAGCACCGACGCCGGCAGCCACAGCATCCCAAGCTCGGGCAGCTTGGAGAGCGTCAACCCGGCCATCGCGGAGGCCGCCAGGATCGAGCCGACCGAGAGGTCGATACCGCCGGTGAGGATGACGAAGGTCATGCCTGCGGCGAGCACGGTGTTCACGGCGGCCTGCTGCAACACGATGCCGAGATTCTGGCCGGTGAAGAATCGTCCCTCGGACAGGAAATGGAAGCCGATGCAGAGGATCAGCAGCACCGGCAACATGCCCAGCGCGCTGATCAGCACTCTCATCCGCTGGCGCCTCGTCTCTGCGGCGGCACCGTTGGTCGTCGTCGGGGCGGACTTAACCTCCGCAGCACCATTGTCAGGCATCGAGATGCTCCATCCCCGTGGCAAACGCCATGATGTCTTCCTGTGTCAGCGGCGAATTGGAGCCGCGCGCGACCTCGCCGCCGATGTGCCCGGCGCGCATCACGACGACGCGGTCGCAGATGCCGATGATCTCGGGGAGATCGGACGAGATGACCAGGATCGCGGTGCCAGCCTTGGCCAGATTGTCGATGATCGAGTAGATTTCCGACTTGGCGCCGACATCGACGCCGCGCGTCGGCTCGTCGAGGATCAACACCTTTGGCGCGATGGCCAGAAGCCGCGACAGCAGCAGCTTCTGCTGATTGCCGCCGGACAGGCCGCCAGCGGGGACGCCGACATTGGCGGCGCGGATGCTGAGACCTGCGAAGGCCCGGTCGGCGCGCTCGCGCGCCTTGTCGCGATCGAGCCACCAGCCGAGCTTGGCATCACGGCCAAGCACCGCGAGATTGATATTGTCCAGGCACGACATGTCGAGGAACAGCCCGAGCGCCTTCCTGTCCTCGGTCAGGTAGGCGATGCCGGCCTCGAGCGCCTCACCCGGCGTGCGGATCTCGATCGGGCGGCCTTCAAGCTCGAGACGCCCCGACGTTCGCGGCGAGGCGCCGATGATGAGATGCGCAAGCTCGGTGCGGCCGGCACCGACGAGACCGGCGAGCCCGACCACCTCACCCGCATGCACCGTGAGCGAGCAGCCCTTGACGCGCTGGCCGTCAGCCATGTCGATCGCTGCCAGCACGGGATGTCCCCGCCCCGCCTCCGGGTCGTGGTCCTTCTTGTAGAACGAGGAGACGTCGCGTCCCACCATCATCCGCACGATGGTGTCTGCACGGATCTCGCCCTTGTCGAGCGAGCCGACCAGCCGGCCGTCGCGCAACACGGTGACGCGGTCGCCGAGCGCGTAGACCTCGTCCATGCGATGCGAGATGTAGATGATGGCGAGGCCCTCGGCGCGAAGCTGGCGGATCAGCGCAAACAGCCGCGCGCTCTCGCCGGCCGACAACGCGGTGGTCGGCTCGTCCATGATCAGAATCTTTGATCTCGCGTGCAGCGCACGCGCGATCTCGACAAGTTGCCGCTGCCCCATGGAGAGATGCGCCACCAGCGTCGATGGCACGAAGTCCGCGCCCAGCCGTTTCAGGATGGAGCCGACGCCATCGCGCATCTCGCCGCGCGCCAACATTCCTGAACGCGAGATCTCGCGGCCGAGATAGATGTTCTCCGCCACAGTGAGGTTGGGAGCGAGCGACAATTCCTGATAGATGATGGCGATGCCCGCGTTGCGGCCGCCGAGCGGACCCTCGATCCGTACCGGGTGTCCTTCGATACGAATCTCGCCGCCGGGATCAGGCCTGTAGGCGCCGGACAGGATCTTCATCAGCGTCGACTTGCCGGCGCCGTTCTCCCCCATCAAGGCATGGACTTCGCCGGCATAGACGGTGAGATCGACAGCTCGCAGCGCCTTGATGCCAAAGAAGGATTTTGAGACCCCACGCATCTCGAGGATCGGATCGTTCATCGTGCCTCCCGGCGCAATGCGTTTCCCACCCGCGTCTCGATCTTCTGTCAGCGCGGCTCACGCATTAAACAAAAGGCCGCGGCGCAGGGCAATACTGAACACGGAGGAATACAACACCGAACCGTCGCTAGTGGCGCGGCCGATACAGTTCGCGCCACGCGGGAAGCCGCTCGGCATACGCATCCGTCAGCCCGGCGTCAGGTTCGAACGCCTCGATGCGCTGCGGCCGCGTGCATATCGTGTCGATTGCCTCACCGGTGACAGCAAGTCGCCCCAATCTCGCCGCACCGAATGCCGCGCCGGTCTCGCCTCCGGCCAAACGATGGATCGGTACGTTCAGCACGTTCGCCAGCACCGAGAGCCAGAACGCCGACCGTGAACCCCCGCCGATGACGTCGGCCTCCGCAATCTCGATGCCGGCATCGACGAGCGCATCGCGGCAATCGGCAAGTGCGAAGGCAACGCCTTCCAGCACCGCCTGCACGATCGTCCCGCGATCCGTGCCGTGGCTCAGACCGTCGAGCATGCCGCGCACGATGGGGTCGTCATGCGGCGTCCGCTCACCTGCAAGATAAGGCAGGAAGCTCACCGGCGACGGCGCCTGCGGGCGCGATCCAAGCGGCGCCAGCAATTCAGCCTCGGTGACGCCGAACAGGCGCGCGGCCCAGGCGAGGCAGGAGGCGGCCGAGAGGATCGCGCCGGCCTGAATCCACATGCCGGGAACGGCGTGGCAGAACGTATGCACCGCACGGTCTGCGTTGGCGGCGATCGTGCTGGTCGGTGCCAGCAAGGCACCTGAGGTTCCCAATGAGACGAAGGCGGTTCCCGGCCGGATCGCGCCGATGCCGACGGCGCCGGCCGGATTGTCGCCGGCACCGCCCGCAATGATCGGCGGCCTGGTCATACCCCAGCGCCTCGCCAGCTCACCTCGCAGGGTCGTTGCTGGCGCGCATCCCTCGACCAGACGCGGCATCTGATCGCGCGACAGGCCGGTCGCCGCCAGCGCCGCGTCCGACCAGTCCCGACGCGCGGCGTCGAGCCACAGGGATCCCGACGCGTCCGAGACGTCCTCGATGGCCTCACCAGACAGCACCAGGCGCAGATAGGCCTTTGGCAGCAGGACGAGCTTCGTCGCCGCAAAGACGTCAGGCTCGTGCGTTGCGATCCAAAGTAATTTTGGCGCGGTGAATCCCGGCATCGCCTTGTTACCTGTTGTCGCGCGCAAGGCGGGCCAGCGTTGCTCCAGGACGCGACACTCGGCGGCGGAGCGTCCGTCGTTCCAGAGGATGCAGGGCCGCAAGGGTCTCGAGCTCGCATCGAGCAGGGTGGCGCCGTGCATCTGGCCCGACAATCCGACGCCTTCGACGGCCGCCAGCTCTTTTCCATGCGACGCCTTCAAGGCATCGAGCGTGGCGAAGGTCGCATCGATCCACTGGGCGGGGTCCTGCTCGGAATAGCCCGGTTGCGGCGAGGCGGTCGCGAGCGGCCGGCTCTCGCCTGCAATCACGCGCTGGGCATCGTCGACGAGAACGGTCTTGACTGCGGAGGTGCCGAGATCGATGCCGAGATACATGGATGCTTCCCGCTCATTTCGCCGTATCGATCCAGATCCCCGGCTCCGAACGCTCGCGAATATAGCTGACCAGGAAATCGGAGAAGACCCTGATCTTGGCGGGCAGCCTGACGCGGTTTTGATAGGCGATGTTCATGGTGAGCAGCGGCAGCTCCCAGCCCGTCAGGACGGGCACCAGCCGGCCGGCCGCGATATCGCCCTGCACGATGTAGAGCGGCTGGATCAGGATGCCGAGCCCTGCGCGCGCTGCACCACAGATGATCTGGCCGTCATTGCTGTCGAGCGTCGGCGCGATCCGGACCGTCTGCGTCGTGCTGCCCTGGCTCAGCCGCAGCGAATAGGGATCGTTGGCGAGGTTGTAGATCAGCATGTCGTGGCGGGCGAGATCGGCGGGGTGCTCCGGCCGGCCGTGCTTCTCCAGGTAGGACGGAGCTGCCGCGAGCACGCGGTGCATCTGGCCGATGCGACGGACGATGATGTTGGAATCCGGCTCGTGCTCGCGTGTGCGGATCGCGACGTCAATGCCGGCCTCGATGAAGTCCAGATAGCGGTTTGCGCTGATGATCTGCACGCTGAGATCAGGATAGAGCGCGCGGAAGGCGGGCAGCATCGGCGCCAGATAGATCATCGCGAAGGACAGCGAGCTCGTCACACGCAGCATGCCCTTCGGCGACAGCGCGCGGTCCGAGACGGCGTCCTCGGCCTCGGCGAGCTCGTTCAACAGCGTGCTGCAGCGCTGCAGCAGTTCCTGCCCGGCTTCAGTCAGCCATTGCCGGCGCGTGTTGCGCTCGATCAGCCGGACTGCAAGCCGCTCCTCCAGCGCGCTGAGATGACGACTAGCGGCGGCGTTCGACATCCGCAGGATTTCGGCAGCTTTGGAAAGACTGCCGAGTTCGGCGGTTTTGGCAAAGACCTCGAGTTGGAGCAGCCGGTCCATTTTTGCGGAATAAGGAAAAGAGACTTACAAATTTTGACCTTTATTTCCGATTTCTGCAAGTCAAAATACCCCCAACAAAGCACTATCGCAGGCGAGGAAATCAGGAAATGTCGGGCCCGATCAGGCACATCGTGATGTGGCGGCTGCGCGGGGAGACCCCCGAGGAGCGCTCGGCCGCCCGGGTCAAGGTCAAGACCCTGTTCGAGGGCCTCAAGGGACGGATCGACGGCCTCACCCATATCGAGGTCGGCATGGACGTCAGTGCCGTCGACTATGCCTGCGACGTGGTCCTGTTCTCCGAATTCACCGACCAGGCCGCGCTCAGCGCCTATGCCAACCATCCGGAACATCTGCGCGTCCGTGAGGCGCTTGGCGACTTGCGGATCGGACGCTTCCAGGTCGATTATCCCATCAAAGAGACCGGCGCATGATCGGTTCGTTCACCTTTGAAAACCTGCCCTGCCGCGTCGTGTTCGGCAGCGGAACCTTGGCTGCGGCGAAGGCCGAGGTCGAGCGGCTCGGCGGCACGCGCGCGCTGGTGCTGACGACGCCGCAGCAGGAAGCGCAAGGCAAGAGTCTCGGAACCGCGCTCGGCACGCTCTATGCCGGCATCTTTCCCGGTGCCACCATGCACACGCCGGTCGAGGTCACCGAGCGCGCGCTCGCCGCGATGAAGGCATGCGAGGCCGACTGCGTCGTGGCGCTCGGCGGCGGCTCGACCACCGGCCTCGGCAAGGCGCTGGCCTTGCGCACCGGCGTCAACCAGCTCTGCATTCCCACCACCTACGCCGGCTCGGAGATGACGCCGATCGTCGGCCAGACCGAGAACGGCCTGAAGACCACGGTGCGCGACGCGGCGATCCTGCCGGAGACCGTGATCTACGATGTCGATCTCACGCTGACACTGCCGGCGCGCATGGCCGCGACCTCCGGCATCAATGCGATCGCGCATGCGGTCGAGGCGCTCTATGCGCGCGACACCAATCCCGTCACATCCCTGATGGCTGAAGAAGGCATTCGCGCGCTGGCCCGCGCCCTGCCCGCGATTGCCGCAAAAAGCGACGACCGCGAGGCCCGCACCGAAGCGCTCTATGGCGCCTGGCTGTGCGGCGTCTGCCTCGGCACCGTCGGCATGGCGCTGCATCACAAGCTTTGTCACACACTCGGCGGCACCTTTGATCTGCCCCACGCCGAAACCCACACCATCGTGCTGCCGCATGCGCTCGCCTACAACGCGCCTGATGTGCCCGATGCGGTGACGCGCATTTCGCGTGCCATCGGCGCAGCCGATGCAGCGCGGGGACTCTACGATCTCGCAAGACAGCTCGGTGCAAAGATGGCGCTCCGCGACATCGGCATGCCCGAGAGCGGGATCGACAGGGCGGCCGATCTCGCGGTGACCAATTTCTATTGGAATCCGCGGCCGCTCGACCGCAGCGCCATCCGCGACCTGATTGCGCGCGCCTGGGCCGGCCAGCCGCCGGGCACCATCAAAGCAGCGGCGTGAGGCGATGCGGCGCACGCTGATCAGATCCGCGACCGTCATCAGTATGGATGACACGATCGGCGATCTCGCGACCTGCGACGTGCTGGTCGAGGCCGACCGTATCGCCGATGTGCGCCCGTCGATCGACGTCGCGGCCGACACCGAGATCGTCGACGGCAAAGGCCGCATCGTCATTCCCGGCCTGATCAACGCGCACATGCACACATGGCAGACGGGCTTGCGCGGCTTCGCGGCGAACTGGACGCTGCTGGAATATTTCCGCCGCATGCATGCCGGACTCGCGACCGTATTCCGGCCCGACGACATCCACATCGCAACCCTCGTTGGTGCGCTGAACCAGATCAACCACGGCGTCACCACGCTGGTCGACTGGTGCCACAACAACCCGACGCCCGATCACACCGACGCTGCCGTGCGCGGCCTGATCGAGAGCGGCATCCGCGCAGCGTTCTTCCACGGCTCGCCCAAGCCGGAGCCGAAGCCGGGTGAGCCGCATTTCTCGGAAGTGCCGCATCCGCGCCGCGAAGTCGAGCGGCTGCTGGCCGGTCCGCTCGCCGATCGCGACGGCCTTGTTACGCTCGGGCTCGCCATTCTGGGCCCGCATTATTCGACGCTCGACGTCGCCATGCAGGATTTTCGCCTGGCGCGCGAGCTGAACCTGATCGCCTCGATGCATCAGGGCGGCGGTCCGGCGAAAACGCCCGGCGGCTGGGAGAAGCTGATCGAGGCCGGCCTCGTCGGCGCCGGCATCAACATCGTCCACGGCAATGACCTGCCAGACGATCTGCTCGACCGCATGGTCGATCTCGGCGTGTCCTTCTCCGTGACGCCAGAGAACGAGATGATCCAGGGCCACGGCTTTCCGATCACCGGACGGCTGCTCGAGCGCGGCGTGCGGCCGACGATCGGCATCGATCTCGAATCCGTTCTGGCCGGCGATCTCCTCTCCGTCGCCCGTGTCGCGCTCTCGATGCAGCGGGCGCTCGACAATGCAGAGGCGCGGAAAACGAATGGCACCATTCCGGCGACGACCACGATCCCCGTGCGCGAGGCGCTGCGCTGGATCACGACGGAGGGTGCCCGGATGCTTGGCCGCGGGCATCAGATCGGATCGCTGACGCCGGGCAAGCTTGCCGATCTCGTCATCATCAACGCCAGCGAGCTCAATCTCGTCCCGGTGCACGATCCCGTCGCGACCGTCGTGATGCAGACGAGCCTTGCCAATATCGAGGCGGTCATGATCGGCGGCGCCTGGAAGAAGCGAAATGGCCGGCTGCTGGTCGATGGACTTGAAGCGAAGAAGGAACGGCTGGCGCAATCGGGGCGGCGGCTGGTGCAGGACATCGAACGACAGGGGCGCGCCGCCTGAGCGTCCCAGGGACAACAACAATGATAGATGCTTCGAAAAACGTCGCTTTCATCGGGATCGGCAAGATGGGCTTGCCGATGTCGGTGCTGATCGCCAAGGCCGGATACGCCGTCACCGCGTTCGACCGGAGCGCGGCGCGGGCCGATGAGGCGCGTGCACAAGGCCTTTCGATTGCAGCTTCACCGGCCGAGGCGGTGAGCGGCAAGGCCGCCGTCATCACATCCCTCCCCGACGACGCTGCTTTGCGCAGCGCGCTGCTCGGCCCCGCCGGCCTCATCGCAGCGATGGCCCCCGGAGCCGCCTTGATCGAGACCAGCACCGTGAGCGTCGAGGCCTCCACAGAGGTTGCGGCCGCGGCGCAGGCGCGCGGCATTGCCTATCTCCGCTCACCGGTCTCCGGTAATGCCAGCATCGTTCATACCGGCGCCCTCTCCTGCTTCGTCTCGGGTCCGAAGGACGCCTTCGAGAACGCAAAGCCGTTGTTCGCCGCGTTCACCCGCGCCCAGACCTATCTCGGGCCTGCCGAGGAAGCGCGCTACGCAAAGCTCTCGGTCAATCTGATGATCGCAGTGTCGGCGGCGATGATGGCGGAAAGCCTGGCGCTGGCGCGCAAGGGCGGCATCGCATGGCAGGACATCCTGAAAGTGCTCGACGACAGTGCGGTCGCATCCCCCATGGTGAAATACAAGACCGCACCGCTGCGCACGCGCGATTTCGAGTCGACCTTCTCCTGCAAGCAGATGGCCAAGGACCTCGACTTGATCCTCGGCGCCGGCCATGCCGTCGGCGTGCCGTTACAGCTCGCCGCCCAGGTGCGCGAGACCTACGGCTCGCTGGTCGCGCAGGGCGACGGCGACACCGATTTCATCGCGACCGTCAAGCATCTCGAACGGCTGTCCGGTCTCGGCGAGCCCAAACTCTGATCCACGGAGCCTCCATGCGTAACTTCAACGAGAACACGATCACCGACGCGGTGCTGGAGCGGATCGCGGGCGCGTCCGATCCGCGCATCAAGGAGGTCAGTGAGGCACTGGTGCGGCACCTGCACGCCTTTGTCCGCGAGGTGCGGCCGACCCAGAAGGAATGGGAGTTCGGCATCGAGTTCCTGACCCGCACCGGGCATATGTGCGACGACAAGCGTCAGGAATTCATCCTGCTGTCGGATACGCTAGGCGTCTCCATGCTGGTCGATGCGATCAACCACCCCGTGCCGGAAGGCGCGACCGAGACCACCGTGCTCGGCCCGTTCTTCGTTCAGGCCGCGCCGGAAAAGGACAGCGGCGCCGACATCTCCGGCCCGATGCAAGGCGATCCGATGCTGGTCACCGGCTCGGTCTCAACCGTCGACGGCAAGCCGCTCGCAGGCGCCGTCGTGGACGTCTGGCATTCCGATGACGACGGCTATTACGACGTGCAACAGCTCGACCAGATCGGCGATCTGGCGATGCGCGCCCGCTTTCACACCGACGCCAACGGCCACTTCCATTTCTGGTCGATCAAGCCCGCCGCCTACCCCGTCCCGCATGACGGCCCGGTCGGAGACATGCTGGAGGCCCAGGGCCGCCATCCCTGGCGTCCCGCGCATGTCCATTTCATGATCTCGGCACCGGGCTTCGAGCCGCTCGTGACGCACGTGTTCGTGGCCGGTGACAAATATCTCGACAGCGACGTGGTGTTCGGCGTCAAGGACAGCTTGATCCGCGAATTCACCAGGCAGCCCGCCGGCCGTGCGCCGGATGGTCGCATGGTGGACGGCGAGTATTTTCACCTCAATTACGATTTCGGCCTGAAGCAGGTCGCAAGCAACGCAAGAGCCGCCTAAGCTCGGGGCGGCGACGGGCCGGCAAGAGTCCGACAGGGAGCAGACGGGGAGAAGGATGGGACCGCGGGTCAGCACGACGGCATTGGCCGATCGCCTCTCGGGCATGATCGGCCCGCGCGCGAGCGTTGCGCGCGGCGTGCTCGATCAGCATGGGCAGAGCGAGTCGCATTATCGCAATTTGCCGCCGGATATCGTCGTCTTCCCTGAAACCACGCAGGAGGTCGCCGAGATCGTCAAGCTGTGTGCGAGCGCGCGCATGCCGATCGTGCCGTACGGCGCCGGGACGTCGCTCGAAGGCAATGCGGCCGCAGTCGCGGGTGGTGTCTGCTTCGACTTCGCGCGCATGAACAAGGTGCTGAGCGTGCACGACAGCGACATGGATGTCGTGGTGCAGCCCGGCATCACCCGCAAGCAGCTCAATGCGGAGCTGCGCAACACCGGCCTGTTCTTCCCGATCGATCCCGGCGCCGACGCCTCGATCGGTGGCATGACGTCCACTCGCGCCTCCGGCACCATGGCGGTGCGCTACGGCACCATGAAGGACAACGTCATGGCGCTCGAGGTGGTGCTGGCCGACGGCCGCATCATCCGCACCGCCAGGCGCGCCCGTAAATCCGCCGCCGGCTATGATCTGACGCGCATGTTCGTGGGCGCGGAAGGCACGCTTGGTGTCATCACCGAGATCACGCTGAAAGTGCATCCCGTGCCGCAAGCGATCTCGGCCGCGGTCTGCAGCTTCGACAGCTTGCGCGATGCCGTCGACACCGCGATCTCCGTGATCCAGTCCGCGATCCCCGTCGCGCGCATCGAGCTGCTCGACGACGTCATGATGCGCGGCATCAACGCCTACGCCAAGCTCGGCTATCGCGAGACGCCGACGCTGTTCTTCGAATTCCACGGTTCCGAAGCTTCCGTCGCCGAACAGGCCGAAGCGGCGCAGACAATCGCGGCTGACCACGGCGGTCATGGCTTCGCCTGGGCGAAGGCACAGGAAGACCGCAGCCGGCTCTGGCACGCCCGCGACAACACGCTCTATGCCGGCCTCGGCCTGCGGCCCGGCGCGCGCGCCGTGATCACCGACGTCTGCGTGCCGATCTCGCGTCTCGCCGAATGCCTCACCGAGACGCGGCGCGATGCTGACGAGCATGGCTTCACCGCGCCGATCGTCGGCCATGTCGGCGACGGCAATTTCCACATGCTGATCCTGATCGATCCGGCCAAGCCCGAGGAGGCTGAAGCCGCCAAGGCGCTCCAGGCCCGCATGGTCGCCCGCGCCATCGCCATGGACGGCACCTGCACCGGCGAACACGGCATCGGGCTCGGCAAGATCGACTATCTCGCCGACGAGCTCGGCGAGGCCGTTGACGTGATGCGATCCATCAAGACCGCGCTTGATCCGGACGGGCTGATGAACCCCGGCAAGATCTTTGCGAGCGGAGACAAACCATGAGCGACGCGCTCCCGATCGAGGTCACCTCGCCCACGCCGCTCTTGGAGCTGCGCGGCATCAGCAAGGAGTTCCCCGGCGTCAAGGCGCTGGACGACGTGTCCTTTGCCGTCTACCCCGGCGAAGTCCACATGCTGCTCGGGGAGAACGGCGCCGGCAAGTCGAGCCTGATGAAGGTGCTGTGCGGCGCCTACCGCGCCGATGCCGGCGAGTTCTATTACAACGGCGAGAAGGTCGCGATCTCGTCCACGGCGGATGCGCAGAAGCTCGGCATCGCGGTGATCTTCCAGGAATTCTCGCTGGTTCCCTATCTCGATATCGCCCAGAACATCTTCCTCGGACGTGAGCCGAAGGGCCGCATTCCCGGCACCATCGACCGCCGCAGGATCTTGGCCGACGCCAGGCGCGTGCTCGATACGATCGGCTTCGACATCGATCCCTCCACCACCGTCGACAAGCTCGGCGTCGCCCAGCAGCAGATGGTCGAGATCGCGAAAGCGATCAGCCAGAACGCCCGCATTCTCGTCATGGACGAGCCGACCGCGGCGCTGTCCGACCGCGAGACCGAGCTGCTGTTCGCGCTGATCGCGCGGCTGAAGGCCGACGGCGTCTCGATCGTCTATATCTCGCACCGCATGGCCGAGGTGTTCGCGCTCGGCGACCGCATCACGGTCTTGCGCGACGGCCGCCGCATCGACGGCGTCAAGCCGGCCGATGTCTCGCCGGACCAGCTCGTCCGCATGATGGTCGGCCGCAACGTGGACATGACCTATCCGCGCAACTTTGCCGACAAACCGGGAGAGCTCCTGCTCGAGGTCAAGGGCCTCTCCGCTTCGACCGGCATCTCCGACATCAACATCGAGGTGCGCCGGGGCGAGATCGTCGGCCTGTGCGGCCTGGTCGGCTCGGGCCGCAGCGAGGTCGCCCGCGCCATCTTCGGCGCCGATCCCGTGACGTCGGGCGAGATCGTCTTCGACGGCAAGACCATCTCCGGCGAGCCTGACCTCGCCGCCCGCCGCGGCATCGCGCTGATCCCGGAGAGCCGGAAGAGCGAAGGGCTCGCGCTGCTACGCTCGGTGAGCGACAATCTCGTGGTCTCCGCGCTGAAGAAGCTGTTTCCGAGCGGCCTGTTCGACCAGCGCAGCGCCCAGCGCACCGCCGACGGCCTGATCCGGCAACTGCGTATCGCCACGCCAAGCGCGCGGCAGACGGTCGGCCTGCTCTCCGGCGGCAACCAGCAGAAGGTCGTGATCGGCAAATGGCTGGCGGCGGGCTCAAAGCTATTCATCTTCGACGAGCCGACGCGCGGCATCGATATCGGCGCCAAGTCCGAGATCTTTGCGCTGATCGACCGGCTCGTCGCCGAGGGCGCGGCAGCACTGATGATCTCGTCCGAGCAGATCGAGATCTGCCATGTCTGCGACCGCGCCTATGTGATGCGCGAGGGGCGCATCGCCGGGCATCTGACCCGCAACGAACTGACCGAGGAAAACATCGTGCGATTGGGGATGCATCATGCGTGAGGCCGCGGTCGTCTCGGAGCCCAATCCGCTGCAACGGATTCCCGGTGTCGCCATCGTGCTGGTGCTGCTGATCGCGCTGTTCAGCGCGATCGCGCCCGGCTTCCTCTCGATCGCCAACCTCTCCAACGTGCTGGTGCAGTCGACCATCCTGACCATGCTCGCGCTGCCGATGACCTTGATCATCATGACCGAGGGGCTGGACCTGTCGATGGGCGCGGTGCTGACGCTGACCTCGCTCTGCGTCGCCATCGTCTCGCTCGCGACCAAATCGATGCTGCTGGGCCTCGGCGCCGGCCTGCTCGTGGGCACGGCCTTCGGCGTCGCCAACGGCTGGCTGGTCGCCATCCTCGGCATCCCGCCCTTCGTCGCGACGCTCGGCACGCTCGGCATGGCGCAGGGCCTGTCGCTGATCGTCAGCGACGGCCAGAGCGTGGTCGGCATCCCCCACAGCGTGCGCGATATCTATTCGGCGACGCTGCTGGGCATTCCCGTGCCGATCGTGATGGCGCTCGTCACCTACGCGGCCTTCCACGCGCTGCTCTATCACACCCGCTTCGGCACCTACATCTTCGCGCTCGGCGGCAACCGCGAAGCGCTGCGTTATGCCGGCCTCTCGCCCAACAAGCTGCTGATCGCGGTCTACGCGATCGGGGGCGCCATGGCCGGCATCGCGGGCCTGCTGATGACGGCGCGGATGAATTCGGGTCATCCCACCGCCGGCCTCGGACTCGAATTCGACGCCATCGCAGCCGTTGCCGTCGGCGGCACCTCGTTCGAACGCGGCAACGGCTGGCTGCTCGGCACGCTGCTCGGGGTGCTTTCCGTCGGCGTGCTGCGCAACGGGCTGAACCTGATCTCGCTGCCGTCCTCGGTGCAGGTCGCCAGCGTCGGCGTCCTCGTCATCGTTGCCCTGTTCCTCGACGGCCTCCGGAGCCGCGCATGACCGACATCACCAAAGAGGCGCTGATGCCGCCCCGCTCCTTCCTGTCGCAGGACGCCATCCAGGTGTTCTATCGCCTGCTCGCGGCGCTCCTGATCTGCGCGGTGCTGGCCGTGCTCAGCGATTCCTTCCTGAGCCTCGGCAACATCCTCAACGTGCTCAGGCAGGCGAGCCTGACCTTCTTCATCGCCTCCGGCCTGACGCTGGTGGTGCTGACCGCCGGCCTCGACCTTTCCGTCGGCGCCAATGTCGCGCTGTCAGCCTGCATCGCCGGCACCGTGATCCATAAGACCGGCTCTCCGGCGCTCGGCATCCTCACGGGCCTCGCCTGCGGCGGCCTCGTCGGCCTGCTCAACGGCGTGATGGTCACGGCGCTGCGCATTCCCTCCTTCATCGCCACCTACGGCATGCTCTGGGTGCTGAACGGCCTCACCTACTGGTACATGGCAGGCGAGACGCTGCACGGCTTCCCCGCCGGTTTCCGCCAGATCGGCAGCGGCTATCTGCTCGGCCTGCCGATCCCCGTCTACCTGCTGCTGGTGTTTCTCGGGATCGGGACGTTCTTCGCGCAGCGGACGATCTGGGGCCAGGAGATCTATGCGATCGGCGCCAATCCGGTTGCGGCCCGGCTCTCCGGCATTCCGGTCGCGCGGCGCCTGCTCCTGGTCTATGCGGTCTCAGGAACCATGGCGGGTCTCGCCTCGATCATCTTCCTGTCGCGGCTCAATTCGGCCGAGGCCGACATCGGCGAGAGCCTGACGCTGCCGGCGATCGCGGCCGTGCTGATCGGCGGCACCTCGCTGTTCGGCGGCGTCGGCACCGTCTTCGGCACCTTCATCGGCGCGCTGATCCTGACGCTGGTGCTGAACGGCATGAACCTGCTGTCGGTCAGCGCCAACTGGCAGCCGCTCGTCACCGGCATCATCGTCATTCTCGCGGTCTGGCTCGACATGAAGACGCGCCGCCGCACGCAATGAGTTCTTAGAGTTCCAACAAGCAAAACGAGGGATGGAGGCAACATGAAACTGAAACTGGGCTATATGGCACTGCCGCTGCTGATGGCGGCCGCGTTCACCACCGGCGCGCGTGCCGACGGCGAGACCATCGCCGTCTTCACCAAGAACCAGACCAACCCGTTCTTCCAGACGGTACGGGTCGGCGCCGACAACATGGCGAAGACGCTGAACGCGAAGACGCTGCAATACATCCCGACCAAGCCGGACTCGATCCCCGAGCAGCTCAGCCAGATCGAGGACGTCGTGGTGAAGAAGCCGAGCGCCATCGTCTTCACGCCGGTGGACTACAAGGCAATGGTGCCTGGTGTCGAGAAGATCAACGAAGCCAAGATCCCCGTCGTCAACATCACCGATCGCTCCGCCGGCGGCAAGTTTCTCTCCTTCGTCGGCGCCGACGATTACAGCCTCGGGCTCGAGACCGCGCGCTTCCTGCTGAAGACGCTGGGCGGCAAGGGCAACATCGTCATCATCGAGGGCGTCAAGGGCTCGCTGACCAATGTCGACCGCGTCCGCGGCTTCAACGATGCGCTGAAGGAGAACGCGGGCGCCAAGCTCCTGGCTTCGCAGCCCGGCAACTACCAGCGGCTGCAAGCGCTCCAGGTGATGGAAAACCTGATGCAGTCGAATTCGCAGATCGACGGCGTGCTCGCCGCCAACGACGCCATGGCGGTCGGCGCGATCGAGGCGCTGGACGGCGCCAACCGCAAGGCCCAGGTGATCGGCATCAACGGCACCAAGGAGGCGATCGACGCGATCAAGTCCGGCAAGCTGCTCGCCAGCGGCGACTACAACGGATTTGCGCAAGGATGCCTCGGCACCATGATGGCGATCCGTAGCCTTCGCAACCAGCCCGTCATCGCCGAGATCGTGCTGAAGCCCACCGTCATCACCAAGGACAATTACCAGCCGTTCGACGTCCCGCTGGAGCAGCGGACCTGCCCGACCTTCGAGGACGCCAGCAAGCTCGGCGCCAAGTAAGCCCGCCCATCGCGCCCGGACGGCCGCCGCGGCGGCCGTCCCAAGAACCCACGCCTAAGAAACGGAGACTGCCATGTTGTTCGCCATTCACGCCATCGACCGCAGCGGTGCGCTGCCGACGCGGCTCGCCAATTACGATGCCCACAAGGCGTTCCTGAGCGACACCTCCCGCTTCGGCGTCAAGATCGTGATGTCGGGACCGCTGGTCTCCGACGATGGCCAGACCATGATCGGCAGCCTGTTCCTGATCGAGGCGCCGGGCCGCTCTGAAGTCGAGGCCTTCAACCGCGCCGATCCCTTTGCCGCGGCGGGCATCTGGGAAAAGGTGACGATCACAGGCTTCCTGCGCCGGCAAGGCTGAGGCCGGCCTGGTCAAAAGTGCGAAAACAACCCCATGCACAGTAGAATGGGGTTTGATTCTGCTGGCGAATTTCCGATACATCGCGCGACCTCGCATCAGAGGCCAATGCCGACCCATCGGCGGTGAATTTTGACTCGTCGGGCAAAACAGGGGCATAATGCAATCGTAGCCCGATGTTAGTGGTGCTTTGCGCGAGCTGAGCGTGCGCCTCGTGAGGCGACGGACGTCATTTCTTGGCGAGCCGTTGCAGGGCCTTGGCTTCCGCATTCGTTAGCCGCAGCAAGACTTGTGGCGGATGGAAGCGATCCCGGATTTCGCGCAACTCTTCTATCGTGATTGGACCGACCCGCTTGACCGCCGCGAGCAGGATCGCGACCGCCTGCGGCGCACCGTGAAAATACTCCATGAAGGAGGCATGGTCGACGCCAGCGCCATCACGATGCTTCTGCCAGATCGTGCGCGGATGGGCACGGTTGACATCGCTGATAGTCGCGACCCCAACAACCGCGGCCGTCGGACGAGTCGCGTAAATCCAGAGCCGCGTGCCATTGGCGAGTTCGGGAATCCGGCGTCGCAATTCTATCGTCTTCGTTCCGTCCAGGATCGCATTCGCATATCCGGGATGGATCGAAATGATTGCGTCGCTTGCCTCAGGCACTTGACCATCCACGATCGAGAATTGCAGCCAACTGGGCGTTGGGTAGCGGAGTTGTTGTTTGAAGATTCGACGATCCTTCGGCGCCGAGTTGCCGAAGTGTATCGAGTGTGACGGGATTCGGGAACCGAATTAGGCTATCGAACGATGTCGCCAGAACATCCGATGACGTTGTCAAGGGGTCGAGATCCTCGACAACCGCGCGCTGGAGGAGTTCATCCGATACGCGCTCCTTAGAGACGATAGTGGCGTCCACGATCCGGCCAGCCGCCACGATGGCAGCGCGGCCGCCGGAGCGCTTGGACTCGTAGAAAAGGATTGGAACGCCGGACCGCATCAGGGGGGCGGTGCGCGGACTGTTGAAATACGTCCGCAGGCTCACGAAGGCCGCGTTCGGGCGACCAAACATATAAAGTTGGTCGGCAGTCCCCAGCAGATCGTCGGCGAATGATTTTGCAATTGGAACAATGACGCCATCCCGACCCGGCCAGGCGATCAAGGTTGGCGCGAGCGCGGCTTCCAGGGCGGCAAGTTGGACCGTGATGTCGCTTCCGTCTGCACCACGGACCGAAAGGCCGGTTTGAATCGCGCTGGCGGCCGGTACGGCTTCGGGCAAGGCGAGGCCGGTCCGGCGGCGCGTCTGACGTGCAATCGCGGTCCAGGTCGATGGCGTGAGGGGGCGTCCCAAGGCTACCTTGATCAGGATGTCAGAATTGGCTGCGGGTAAAAAGCCGCGGAGCTTGGCGGCGCGGTTGACGGTCGACTGCCCCGGTATGGCCCGTAGCTCAATAGTGACGGGGCCCGAATGACAGGACTCCCGGATGGCTTCGTCAAGGAGATGCTCGGCGAAGGTCTCGCAGGAGACGTGATCGGGCCTGACGTGCACCAGCATAAGCGCGGGCGCATCAACACTCGCCGGCGCCCTGTACATCCCGACCGCCACGAGATCCCCATCCTCAAAGATTCCGTGCGTGCTCGCCCGCTGGAATGCCGCCGCCGATGGAAGATAATCGGTAACCAGCGCGTCACCCACATTCTGGGAGGCCAGATAAGCTTTTGCCTCGGCGGCCGTGGCCGTCTTGGTTTCGCATTTCGTTCCCTTGAGCTGGCCGCGTTCCCGGCTCGGCTCCTCCGCAGGTAGCAGTTCGACGAACTCGTCGAGGCTCGCAATATCAACGCCGATGAGCCTTAGCAGGTCGTCACGGGCATTGAGCAGGGCATTGTCGCTGGTGATATAGCCGGACGCGCGGATCAGAGCCGCTTCGGCGAGGTGTCGCGCGTCACTAAGCGCTTGGCGCGTCCCCGCCTGCGCGTGATTGGTATCAACGAACACGGTTTTGTGGATAGCAGCCGCCAACGGCTCCACATCTTCTTTCGGGAAGGCGGGTAGCTTGGGCAGTTGGCGCGCAAGCTTCAAGGGCGTGTCATTGGCAGGGTCCTTCGAGGTGCGTTCGAGCTCGATAATGAATTCGGGCGCAACCGCCAAGCGAACCAAATGTGCGAGCGCCGCTCCGAAAAGGCGGTTGGCGGTCGCAGACCGCGCGCGTTCCTTAATCAGGTCGAACAAAACATTGAGATCGATGAGGTATAAGGGCGCCTCGAAGGCGCTGCGCGGGCGGAGGCCGAGGTTTACAACACCCTGCCCGGAGACGGTGGGAGGCGCCATCAACGTGAAGAAGTTCGCCGTATCCAGCTCCCGTGAGCGCAGCACGATACGGCGTTGCCGCGCCTGGCCGCCGTCACGAACATGCCGGGCGACGAAGCCACGGCTTTCGTAAAAGGCTTGCGCGGTTGCAAGATCGGAGGCGACCGCCGCCGTTATCGCAATGTACCCGCGGCTTTCAAGGTGCGACACAAGCCCGCTGACCAGCGCCGACGCAACGCCGCTGCGGCGATGCTCCGCCCTGACCGCGACAGCCTGTACGCGGGCATTGGGAAACACGCCGCTGAACAAAATAAACCCGGCAAGCTGCGACATGCCGTTCTCGCGGGCCAGCATCACCCTTAGCCGCTTCTCTATAACGGCGTCGCGATAAGCCGCCTCCGGCAAGAAGCCGAGCGCTTCCTTCTCGCTATCGGCCAGTGCGCGGATGGCTGCGAAATGCTGCAACACGACGGCGGGATCAGTCTCGGTGCGATAAATGAAGCGGCTCGCCGGCTTCTGCGATATACCCTTATCACTCATAGGCAATTATCCGGGCGGCAAACATAGGCACACTTTATGCGCTGTATCTTCTGCAAACGGGACTCAACCAAAAGTAGGAGTATAGAGCATATTATCCCCGAGTCTCTCGGAAATATCGATCACGTGCTTCCGCGCGGCACCGTCTGCGATACCTGCAACAACTATTTTGCACGTAAGGTCGAAGGGCCACTGCTGGCGACATCCTGGTTTCGCCACGCCCGCTCTCGGCAATGGGTCCCGAACAAGCGTGGCTTGATCCCACCCATGGGAGGCCTTGTGCCGGGAGCCCGCATGAACGCCGATGTATGGATGGATGGGAACAACCTCACGCTCGGAGGGCGCAACGAAAGGGAGCATCTCGCTCTCGCGGAGGCCATCCAAACCGGCCGCGCGCGGTCCGTTTACATCCCGATCATCGAGGCAATCGACCAGCGCCTGATGTCCCGCTTCTTAGCGAAGGTCGCTCTTGAGGTTCTTGTCGAGCGCATTATCCGCGTCGAAGGCTGGAATGAAGAAATCGTGGACAAGGAGGCTCTCGATCCGATTCGGCATTTCGCTCGGATCGGCGACCGCCCGGAGAAATGGCCGTTCTCGCGTCGCCGGATTTATGGCGAGGGGGATGTGCACGGGGACGGCGACGGTTACCAGGTTCTCCATGAATTCACGATCCTGTGCGAGCAGTTGTCTGAGCCCGGCCACCTCGACCTCTACGCGGTCGTGTGCATCTTTGGAGAGGAATTCGCCATCAATCTGGGGGAGCCTGAAATCGCCAGCTATGAACGATGGCTGAAGGCCCACGACGGAACGAGCCCGCTTTACACTTCCGACAAGCTGCCTGTTCCGCCTGTGTTCGAATGACACGTGAGCCGACAGAGTGCGCCGGATTCGAACGGCGTCAGTTCCTCAATTCCTATCCCTTCATTGATGGCCTAACCCACCGCACGCCTCATCGATTAGACTATCCGTTCGCCACCGCAGCGCCATCTTCGAGATGACAAGCCACCCACTGCTCGCCTCCCACCGCACGTAGCGTCGGCTCTTCCGTCCGGCAGCGGTCGAAGACCAGCGGGCAGCGGGTATGGAAGCGGCATCCCTTCGGCGGATTGATCGGGCTCGGCACATCGCCCTTGAGGATGATGGGATTGCGATGGGCGCCGGGTTCGGGCAGTGGCACTGCGGAGAGCAGCGCCCTGGTGTAGGGATGCCGGGGTGCCGCAAAGATCTCGCGGCGCGGCGCCACCTCCACCATCTTGCCGAGATACATCACGGCGACGCGGTGGGTCATGTGCTCGACGATGGCGAGGTCATGGCTGATGAACAGCAGCGCGAGGCCGAACTCGCGCTGGAGATCCTGCAGGAGGTTGACGATCTGCGCCTTGACCGAGACGTCGAGCGCGGAAACGGCCTCGTCGCAGACGATCAGCTCGGGCTCGGCCGCGAGCGCGCGCGCAATGCCGATGCGCTGGCGCTGGCCGCCGGAGAATTCGTGCGGCCGCCTGTTCAGTGCCTCGCGCGGCAGCCGCACGGTGTCCATCAGCGCGGTGACGCGGACCTCGAGATCCTCGGCGGACTTGGCGAGACCGAAATTGCGGATCGGCTCGGCCAGGATATCGCGCACGCGCATGCGCGGATTGAGGCTGGAGAACGGATCCTGGAACACGACCTGCACACGGCGCCGCATCTGGCGCATCGTGCTCGGATGAGCGTCGTCGATGCGTTGGCCATCGAGGATCACCTGCCCCGACGTGATGTCGAACAGCCGCAATATGGCGCGGCCGACCGTCGACTTGCCACAGCCGGACTCGCCGACCAGCGACAACGTCTCGCCGCGTGCGATCTCGAAGGAGACGCCGTCGACCGCGTAGACCCATTCGGACTTGCGCTGGAAAAGGCCCTTCTTGACCGGAAAGTGCTTCTTGAGGTCGTTGACCTGGAGCAGCGGAGGACTCATGCCGCGACCGCTCCCTTGGTGGCGTAGTGACAGGCGGCGACGTGGCGCGGGCCCTTCTCCTCCAGCCCGGGCGCATATTGCCGGCAGAGATCGGTCGCGAGCGCGCAGCGGCCGGCGAAGACGCAGCCGACGATGGGCTTCCTGAGGTCAGGCACTTGCCCCGGGATCTCCGCGAGCCGCGTCGCGGTCCCCGCGAGCGAGGAGCCGAGCCGCGGCACCGCACCCAGCAGGCCCTGCGTGTAGGGATGGCGAGGCGAGCGGAACAGCTCGGCCACCGGCGCCTCCTCGACCTTGCGTCCCGCATACATCACCATGACGCGTTCGGCGATCTCGGCGACGACGCCGAGATCGTGGGTGATCAGGATGATGGCGGCACCGACCCGACGCTTGAGGTCGAGCATCAGCTTGAGGATCTGCGCCTGGATCGTCACGTCGAGCGCGGTGGTCGGCTCGTCCGCAATGAGAAGTTTCGGATTGCAGGCGAGCGCGATGGCGATCATCACGCGCTGGCGCATGCCGCCGGAGAGCTGATGCGGATATTCGCGTACCCGGCGCTTCGGCTCGGGAATGCCGACCAGCGTCAGCATCTCGACCGCATGAGCCTCGGCGGCTGCCTTGTCCAACCCCTGATGGATCATCAGGGTCTCGCGGATCTGGCGACCGACGGTGAGGACCGGGTTCAGGCTCGTCATCGGCTCCTGGAAGATCATCGAGATGTCGTTGCCGCGGATCGCGCGCATCTCGCGGTCCGACAGCTTCAGCAGATCCCTGCCCGCGAAACGAATGCTGCCCGCGATCCTGCCCGGCGGCTCCGGGATCAGCCGCATCAAGGACATCGAGGTCACCGATTTACCGCAGCCGGATTCGCCGACGATGGCGAGCGTCTCGCCTTCGTTGACATGGAAGGACACCCCGTCCACCGCGCGGTTGACGCCGCTGGGGGTCCGGAAATGGGTCTGGAGATTTTCGACCTCTAGCAATGCCATCGCGATCAGCCCCGATCCGTCAGAGACTCTTGGCCATGCGCGGGTCGAGCGCATCGCGAAGGCCGTCGCCGAGGAGATTCACGGCGAGCACGGTGACGGACAGGAACGCCGCCGGGAAGAACACAATGTAGGGTTTGACCTGCCACAGCGCGCGGCCCTCGGCCATGATGTTGCCCCAGGACGGAATGGTCGGCGGCGTGCCGGCTCCGATGAAGGACAGGATCGCCTCCGTGATCATGGCGCTGGCGCAGATATAGGTCGCCTGCACCAGCATCGGCGCGACCGTGTTGGGCAGGATGTGGCGCAGGATGATCATCGGCGTGCGGGTGCCGCAGGCCACGGCGGCATCCACATAGGGCTGCTCGCGCAGCGACAGCACGACGCTGCGCACGAGGCGCGAGACGCGCGGGATCTCCGCGACGGTGATGGCGAGGATGACGTTGCCGACGCTGCCGCGCGTCAAGGCCATCAGCGCGATCGCCAGCAGGATCGGCGGGATCGACATCAACCCGTCCATGAAGCGCATCAGGATGCCGTCGGCCCAGCGGATGAAGCCGGAGACCATGCCGATGGCAAGGCCTGCCGCGGATGCGAAGATCGCGACCGACAGGCCCACCGTAAGCGAGACCCGCGCGCCATAGAGCACGCGCGAATAGATGTCGCGGCCGAGCACGTCGGTGCCGAACCAGAAATCCGCCGACGGCGCCCGCGTGCGCTTGGCAGGTGCCAGCGCGGTCGGATCGACCGTTCCGAGATAAGGCGCAAAGATCGCGATCAGGACCAACGCCAGCAACAGCGCGCCGCCGATCGCGACGGTGGGGTGGCCGCGCATCAGGCCGACGAAGCCGCGCCGGATCCTGACCGGCCGGAGGATCTCCGGCAGCTCCGGCGCAAGCACGAGGCCTGCGGGAAGCGATTGCGGGTTGACGGTGGTGTCGGTCAATAGCGGATCCTCGGGTCAACGAGCGTGTAAATGACGTCGATCATCAGGTTGACGAGGACGTAGACGAAGCTGAACAGCAGCACGATGCCCTGGATGACCGGATAGTCGCGGCGCAGGATCGCGTCGATCGTGAGCCGGCCGAGGCCGGGAATGGCGAACACGCTCTCGGTGACGACGGCGCCGCCGATCAAGAGCGCAATGCCGATCCCGATCACGGTGACGATCGGCACCGCCGCGTTCTTCAGCGCGTGAATGAACAGGATGCCACCCTGCCCCAGGCCCTTCGCCTTGGCGGTGCGGATATAGTCCTGCTGCAACACCTCGAGCATGGCAGCGCGGGTGATGCGCGCGACCAGCGCGATGTAGATGCAGCCGAGCGCGATCGCGGGCAGGATCAAATTCTCCAGCCACGGCAGGAAGCCTTGCGCGAGCGGCGTATAGCCCTGCACCGGCAGCCATTCCAATTCGAGAGCGAAAACGTAGGCGAGCATGTAGCCGACCACGAAGACGGGCAGCGAGAAGCCGAACACCGCAAAGCCCATGATGACGCGGTCGATCAGGCTCCCCGCCTTCCATGCCGCAACGACGCCGAGCGGCACCGCGACCACGATGGTGAGCAGCAGCGTGACCATCATCAGCGACAGTGTCGGCCCGAGACGCTGTCCGATCATCGTGGAGACCGGCAGGTTGGTGAAGATCGAGGTGCCGAGATCGCCGTGCAGGATGCGCCAGACCCAGCTTCCGAACTGGATCAGGAACGGGCGGTCGAGACCGAGACTCTGGCGAATGCGCTCCACATCCTCCGGGCTCGCCTGATCGCCCGCGATCACCACGGCGGGATCACCCGGCGCGATGTAGAGCAGGCTGAACACGAACAGCGCGACGATTGCCATGACCGGCAAGGTCGCGACGATGCGACGGAGAATGTAGGAGAGCATCTGGCTTCAGCGCACGATCAAGCGGACTTCGACACGCCCCAGAAGAACGGCAGCGGCCCCTTGGCGATGCCGGAGACGTTCTTGCGCCATGCCGTGTAGGTCAGGAAGAACCCGGTCGGCGCGTAGACGACGTCCTCGATCGCGGCCTTGTTGACCCGCCCGATCGCGGCCTTCTCCTCGTCGATGCTCTTGGCGTCGAACCAACCCGTGATCTCCTTCTCGGTATTCGGGCTGTTGGGCCAGCCGAACCACGCCTTGTCGCCGTTGGCGCGGATGGCGGTGTAGGCGGCGGGCGTGATGCAATCGGCGCCGGCATGCCAGCTGTGGAACATGTTCCAGCCGCCCTGCCCGGGCGGCGTCTTCTGCGCGCGGCGAGAGCCGACCGTGCCCCAATCGGTGGCGACGAAGTCGACATTCATGCCGAGCCGTTTCAGGAGATCCGCGGTGACGTCGCCCTGCGCCTTCGTGATCGGCTGATCCTGCGCGACGAGGCAGGTCACCGGCTGGCCGGAATAGCCGCTCTCGGCGAGCAGCTTCTTGGCCGCGTCGAAGTCGCGCTTGCCCTTGAGGATATCGCCGCCCAGCTCGTTGTAGACAGGCGTATCAGGCGTGAAGAAGCCGGGCAGCGGCTTCCACAGCGCGGTGTCGTCGCCGACGATCGCGCGCATATAGTCTTCCTGGCTCAGTGCCATCAGCACCGCGCGCCGCGCCCGCACGTCGTTGAACGGCGCGAACAGATGGTTCATGCGGAACGAGCCGATATTGCCGAGGGGATCACCGATGTCGACGCTGATGTTCTTGTTCTTCTTCAGCACCGGCACGAGGTCGGCGATCGGGTTCTCCCACCAATCGACCTCACCGTTCTGCAGGGCGGCGGCCGCGGTCGCCGGATCAGGCATCACGATCCATTCCACGCGATCGACCATGATCTGCTTGCCGCCGGCCAGCCACGATGCCTTCTCCTGCCGCGGGACGTAATCGGCGAATTTCTCGAACACGGCCTTGGCGCCGGGGACCCATTCGCCCTTGGCGAACTTCATCGGGCCCGAGCCGACATATTCGGTGATCTGCTTGAAGGGGTCGGTCTTGGCGATGCGCTCGGGCATGATGAACGAGCACGGCGCGTTGTTCTTGGCCAGCGCGTAGAGCATTTTCGGGAAGGGCTGCTTCAGGACCCATTTGAAGGTGCGGTCGTCGACGGCGGTCAGTTCCTGCTGGATCGCGATGATCATCAGGCCCATCGGATCGCGCGCAGCCCAGCGCGACAGGCTCGCGACGACGTCCTTGGCCAGCACCGGCTCGCCGTCATGGAACTTGAGACCGGAACGCAGCTTGAACGTCCAGGTCTTGCCGTCGTCGGTGGTATCCTCGGACTCCACCATCTGGCGCTGCGGCTGAAGCTGCGCATCGATGCCGTAAAGCGTATCCCAGACCAGCGCGGCCGCATTGCGCACCACATATTGCGTGCCCCAGATCGGATCGAAATTGGCAAGGTTGGCCTGCGGCACGAAGCGCAGGGTACGTGCGGATGCGCCCTGCGCGATGGCCGGTGCCGAGAGGCCGGTCAATGCCAGACCGCCCGCGCCGGCCAGTCCCTTCAATACGGTCCTGCGATCCATGAAGTCCTCCCGTTATTGCCGTGATGCCGGCCATCGTTGGCCAAGAGCAGTGAAACCAGAGCTCATTGGCTTGCAAATGGTATGCCACTAAACGCGCCTTCACCAGCGCGATCTCACTGTCATTTTCGTGAGCTTGACTTCGAGAGCCGGCGACAGCGTCGGCTGGCGAAACGGCTATTGCTCTCGACAATTCCTGATGGCAGCATTGTGCGATGCATTAATCAGGTTGTCGTGGACGCGGGCGGCACAATCGAATGAAACGACGCCAATTCATGTCGCTCGTCGGTGGGGTGGCGTTGTCACCGCTGGCCGGAATGCCCGTAGCCGCGGAGCCCGCCAGTTGCGGCATCCCTGCCCCGCAAGCCGATGGTTGGCCAACCGCGTCCGGCACTGAGGACGGCCTCGTCGATACAGCGGCGCTGTGCAGGATGACCGACCGGCTCGCGGCGTCCGCCAATGTGCACGCCGTGTTGGTCGCGCGCGGCGGCAAGCTGGTGTTCGAGCGCTATCTGACGGGCTCCGACGAGATCAAAGACCGTCCCATCGCAAACGCCACCTTCGATGCCGATACGCTGCACGACATGAAATCGGTGTCCAAGAGCGTGGCGTGCCTCGCGCTCGGGATCGCGATCGATCGCGGGCTGATCGCGAGCGTCGACGAACCGATCTTCAGCTTCTTTCCTGAATTGTCCGACCTGCGTTCGCCCGAGAAGGACCGCATCCGGCTGTCGCACGCGCTCACCATGTCGCTGGGCCTGAAATGGGTGGAGGCTACGCCGAGCACGGGCAACGACAATAATGACGAGGCGCGCATGCACATGGCCGCCGACCCCTGTCGCTATGTGCTCGGTCTTCCCGCGGTGACGCCGGCCGGACAAGATTTCTTTTACAACACCGGCGCACTCACGCTGGTCTCGGCCATCATCCGAAAGGCCGTCGGAAAGCCGCTCGACGAATTCGCGCGCGAGGTGCTGTTCGAGCCGCTCGGCATCACCCGCTTCGAGTGGACGCGCGTGAAGGGCGATACCAATGCCGGAGGAGGATTGCGCCTGCGCCCGCGCGACATGGTCAAAATCGGTCAGCTCGTGCTCGCGGGCGGCCGCTGGAACGATCGTCAAATCGTGTCGAAGGCATGGATCGACGCTTCGACACGACCGCGGCTGGAAGCCACGGGTCCCTATTTCTACGGCTATCTGTGGTGGCTCGGCCGATCCCTCCACGGCGGACGCGAAATCCATTGGGACGCCGCGCTCGGTCGCGGCGGGCAGTCCATCCGCATCGTTCCGGAGCTCGACCTCGTGGTGGCCGTGACCGCGGGCTATTATCAGGACTACAGCCCGCGCGCGTTTCAGCTGCAGTCCGGCGTTTTCAAGGAGGTCTTGCGGGCCATTCCGGTGGCGGGCTGACTCAACGCGACAGAAGCAGGCGCCGCCAGCCGATGACAATTCCCGTGACGGAGAACACAAGACCGAACCCGCAAAGTGCGACGATCAATATCTCGCGCAAGAGAGGATGCGCGAGCAGGGTCGGAAAATCCAACGTGTGCAGCGCGCCATACGCCCAGCGATAGGCGCGACGCGAAGCATCAAGCCTCTGCAGCACAGTGCCGTCGGCGCCATCGATATCGAACCAGACCTCGCCGCAATGCGACCGGTAGACCGGCGCGCCCGGGACGGTAGACCGCGCGGGATAGTCGTCATTGCCCGCGAGAACGCTGGGAATGCCGCAATTTGCAGCAAGGCGGGTCGTCAAGCCGCCAACCTCTTGCGCGCTCAAAAATCCGGCTTGTCCCGCACCGGACGCATCTTCTGTCCTCACCAGCGCCTGCGCATCCAGCGCGAGCCGATCGCGGCGGTAGGCTTTGCCGGCGAAGGCGAACCATTCGGCCTCCCGGGCCGAGGACGGCAACGGTTTGCGGTCAAGCGATGATGCGGCCGCCCAGACTGGCACGGCATTCACGGTATTGCCTTCAGGGCCCGTCAGCTGTCCGCGCGAGAACAGCCGGCCGTGATCCATCGAGAGCCAGCCGCTGAAGATCCAGCTGAGCACGAACAGCGTCGCCGCAAGGCCGAGGATGTGATGCAGCCCGTGCCAGCCGCGATAAGGCGTCGCAAGGCGGCCGCTCCGCATCCTGATCCGCACGAGGCCGAGCACTGCGCCCAGCACGGCCGCGATCAGGGCCAGCAGCGACAGCGTCCAGACCACGCCGTCCCACAGCGCCCAATCGCTCCGCAGGAGCGTTGGATAGATCCAGTGCAGGACGCTGCCGACGAGATTCCAGCCGCGCTCGCTTCGCGTCGTATCCAGCACGACCTCGCCGGTGCGCGACGAGACGTAGACTTCCGTTCCGGCCGTGTCGCCGAGCGCCACCCGAAACACGGGCCGGTGACGGTCGAAGCCGTTCGGGACGCTCCACTGGTCGTAGGCCGCATGGGCAACGAGAGCGGCATGCGCGACATCGAGCCCGCGTTGACGCGCATGCGCAACCGCGATGGCGAGCGCGAGATCGGCCGACCGCACCGATGCATCCTGCCCGTCGGTCGCGCGAACCGCGCGCAGCTGCGCGGCCCTCGACACGACGTAGACCGGCCCATCGCTCCGTAGGATCAAGCGCACGCGCGTGGCATCGGGGATGCCGCTCGCGGCCACGGCATCGGCAATAGCGACGCGCAGCTCGCCCGGATTCACCGGCGCAAGCCCGGCAACCCGCTCCGCTTCCGTCAGCGACGGAAACGGAACGAAGTGCATGACGATGCCGGTCGCGAACCACATCGCGAACAGCAGGCAGAACGCGACCCCGAGCCAGCGGTGCAGCAGGACGATCGCGCCCATCATGCGGTCAGCGTCCTACCATTTGAACGCCGCCGAGATCTCGTAGGTGCGCGGCGCGCCCAAGAGGATCTGATCGGGATAGAACGGATCGCCCCAGATCGCGTAGCGCTTGTCGGTGATGTTGCGGACGCGGAAGGTCAGGCGGGCCTGGTCGACCGCGCCAAACACCGTCTTGGGGATGTCGACGAAGGCATAGACGTCGGCGACGGTGTAGGCCTTCATCGTCACCGTGTTGGCGTCGGTGTTGTAGCGATCGCCGACATGGCGGCCGGTGATGCCGAGTTCGACCGGCCATGGCGTGAAGAACCGATACGACGCACCGGCATTGGCAACGATGCGCGGCACGTTCGGCGGCGCGTTGCCGGAGAACGAGCCGCCGACGAAATTGTAGTCGGCATAGCGCGCATCGACATAGGCGATGTTGCCCCACAGCCGCAGCGGCTCGATCGGCCGCACCGAGGCGGCAAGCTCGACACCCTTTGATTCCTGCCGTCCGGCAATATTGAGCGCCTGCCCGCCGGCGGCGGCATAGACGTTCTTGCGCTGGATATCATAGGCCGAGAACGACCATTCCGCCCGGTTGTCCCAGAACAGGTGCTTGACGCCGGTCTCGTAGGTGCGCGACGTCGTGAGGTCCAGCGGCTGGGTCGGCAGCAACAGGAAGATGTTGTTGGCGGACACGTCGGCGCCGGTCGCGTACTGGCTGAAGAAGGTCAGGCCGGGCACGGCCTCCCAGGTGTAGCCGATGCGTCCCGTCACCGGTGCCCAGTCCTTGGAGTACGGGAAGCCCGCGTTCGCGAGCCCCGCAGCGTCCGTCGAATTGCGATCGAGCCCGATATGCTCGACACGCAGGCCGCCGATCAGCGCAAAGGTCCGCGTCAGCTTCAGCCGGTCCTCGAACGAGAGTGCCTCGTTGTCGATGCGCGCGGTCTGCTGCTTGGTCGTGAGCAGGCCGTAGAATCCGCGGTTGGGATCGACAAGAGAAACCGAATCCCCGGGGAAGTTCGCCGCACCCGGCCGGACGAAATCGAGATAGCTCGACGACAGCGTCGTGACCATACGGTTGTCGAACCCTGCAATGTTCGCATCCCAGATCAGGTCGGTGATGTTGCCGACGAGGCGCTGGCTGTGCGCGACGTAGAAGCGCTCGCGATCGACCAGATTCGTGCCGGAGTTGAACGCCTCGATCTCGTTGTTGAACCAGCTGCGCTCGGCGCCATAACCATAGGCCTGGCTCTTCAAGGTCAGGTCGGGCGCGAGCTTCAGCTCGAAACCGCCGCGCAGCCAGACTTCCTGCGCCACGTTGCGGTTGTCGAGGACGTTGTAATTGGTGTTGAAGGTGCGGTCGTCGATCGTAACCGCGCCGAGATTGGTCTTGTTGTAGTTCGAGACGTAATTGCCCGAGACGATGCCGCTCGTCGCGTGCGAGCCGCTGAAGGCGACCGGCACCAGCGGCGCGCCCCAATAGGCCTTGCCGCGATCCTCGCGATACTCGATCGCGCCCCAGACCTTGAGGCTGTCGGAGATGCGGTAGTTGAGCTGGCCGGAGACGTCGAGCGTCCTGGTGTTGGTGTCGTCGACGAAGCCGTTGAGCGAGGAGCGGCTGACGTCGAAGCGGTAGTCGAGACCTTGGACGTTGGTGCTGCCGCCCGAGCCGTAATGGGCACGGAACGAGTTCAGGGAGTCGTACGAGAAGTCCGCCTCGTTGCGGATCGGCCCCGTGTGCGGCTGCTTCGTGACGAAGTTGATCGCGCCGCCGGCCGCGCCCTCGCCCGAGATCAGCGAGGCCGGACCTTTCAGGAATTCCACGGCCTCCAGATTGGCCGTGTCCATGATCCGCGACGTCATGTTCTGCGGGCCGATCTTGATGCCGTTGTAGAGCGTGTTGATCTGGCTGTTGGTGAAGCCGCGCATCGAGAAGCCCGCCGGCTCTCCTGGCGCGTCGCCGGAGGTGACGCCGACCGCGCCCTGCGCCACCTCGGACACGGTGCGATAGCCCTGCTCGCGCATGGTCTCGGCCGAGATCACCTCGACGGTCGCCGGCGTCTCGCGCACCGTGAGGCCAAGGCGCGAGGCGCTTTCGGCGACCGCATTGGAGTTGAGCGGCGTCGCCGCTTGCACTTGCGACGATGTGCCCGGCACGGCAGGTCTCGGCGCGGCCGCGGCAGTTGCGGATCTGCGCGACGACGCGCGACGTGTGCTCTGCCCGTCCCGCCCGGCAGGCTTCGCCTGCTTGCGGGACTGGGCGGGCGACACCTCGATCGGCGGCAGCGGCTCGCGCGATTGCTGCGCCAGCGCGGCCGGCATATCAGCCGCAGCCAGCGTAAGGGCAGCGGAGGCGAGCAGGAAGCCGCGCGGTCGTACGATCTGAATGGAAGACACGATTCTGGACCTCGGTATGACGTCAGTGGCACGTCACAGCGAACGAGGTCTCACCACGGGCTTGTCAGCCCTCCGATGAAGCCGAATGTCTGTACTCCCCGACCGACATCTTCGCGTGTGACCACGGCTGACGGCAGGTCTCCTGGCTCGCGGGTCATCACCGCTTCGTCGCCTTCCCGGGACCGAGCGCCCAGTGGCTTCTGACGAAGGATTATCCGCTCACAGTTGCGGGGGCAGCCACGGCATTGGGGACAACGTCCCCGCACCGCATTCCCTTTTCATCCCCTCTCGGGGAAACCGTCGCGAGCATCTAGGATTACCATCACGACAGAGTCAATGTATCCCATGCGGCGTTATTGCCACAGCGGCCAACTTCCTATGGAGAGATGAGCATGGAAGGCGAGACCTTCCTCTGGTTGATCCGGCACGCGCCAGTCGCGGGCGTCGCAGGCACCATCCACGCCTCCGACGCACCGGCCGATCTCAGCGATCACGCGCAGCTGGATGCGTTGCGGCGGCGCCTGCCCCGGAATGCCGCCAGCTATGCCAGCCCGTCGCGGCGCACGGTCGAGACGGCGTGCGCGCTCGGCCTCGACCCGGAGCTGGTCGGCGAATTCCGCGAGCAGGATTTCGGCGACTGGACCGGCCATCGGCACGACGCGCTCGCCGCAACCGGCGGCGAGGCCTATGCGCAGTTCTGGAACGATCCGGCCGGCGGACGGCCGCCGGGCGGCGAAAGCTTTGCGGACCAGGTCGTGCGCGTCCGGGTCGGTCTGTCGCGGATCGAAGCCGGATCGGCCACGCCGGTCGTGCATTCCGGCACCATCCGCGCAATCCTCTGCATCGCGCTGGACCTCACGCCGCAGGCCGCCTTGCGCTTCGTGATCGATCCGCTGTCGCTGACGCGGGTCGACCGGCTTGCGAGCGGCTGGCGCGTCGTTTCCGTCAACCAGCGGATCAGCTAGGCCGATCCGGCACATTGGCCTGCGCGAAGGTCGCCATGCCGTTGTGAAGCGCGCAGGCCAACCGCACCAGCGGCAGCGCGATGGCGGCCCCCGATCCCTCGCCGAGCCTGAGATCGAGGCTGATCAGCGGCTGCACGTTCAACGCGCGCAGGACGAGCCGATGTCCCTGCTCCGCCGACTGGTGCGAAGGCAGCAGGAAGGGCTGGCACGACGGGTTCAGCCGCACCGCCGCAAGCGCGGCGACCGACACGATGAAGCCGTCGATCAGCACGGGGATGCGGCGCTGCGCAGCCGCAATGATTGCGCCGCAAATCGCCGCGATCTCGAGGCCGCCGACGGCGCACAGGATTTTGTCCGGCGACGCGCCACCGACGCCATGCCGCGCAATCGCGGCATCGATCACGCGGGCCTTGTGCGCGCGGCCGGCCGCATCGACGCCGGTGCCGCTGCCGGCGATCTCCTCGGCGCTGATGCCGAGCAGGCTCGCCGCGATCGCCGCCGACGTCGTGGTGTTGCCGATCCCCATCTCGCCGAAGATCAAGAGATCCGGCTTGCCCGCCTCTGCGCGAACGACCGCGCGCTGGCCGGCCTCGAAGGCGAAGGCCAGCTCCGCGGGAGTGAGCGCGGCCTCCACGCTGAAATCGCGCGTGCCATGGCGCGGCTTGTCGGTGATGACGCCAGCCATCGCCTCATTTGCCAGCGTGCCGGCGTCGACGACATCAAGGCTGGAGCCGAGCTCGCGCGCCAGCACCGAGATCGCGGCCCCGCCCGCGGCGAAATTCGCCATCATCGCGATGGTCACGGCTTGCGGATAGGCCGACACACCCTGCGCGACGATGCCGTGATCGCCAGCGAAAACGATGATCGGCACGCGCGCCGCGCGCGGCTGCCCGGTCGCCTGCAGGCCGGCGAGCTCGATCGCGAGCTGCTCGAGCCGGCCGAGCGCGCCGGTCGGCTTCGTCAGCTGCGCCTGACGCGAGATTGCCGCGTCGCGATGGGCAGCGGAGATCTCGGGGCATTTCCGGGTGACCCATTCGGGGAGCATGCTGCCTCGCTTAACGCCTGCGCTTGAGAATGTAGCTGTCCATGATCCAGCCGTGCCGCGCGCGCGCCTGTTGCCGCGCCGCGACGATGTGCGGACCGATCTCGGCGAGCGCGCCGGACAGGATGATCTGGTCTTCCATGCCGAGATAGGCGCCCCAATAGATGTGGAGCCCGGCCGGATCGAGCGACTCGAACGCCGTGCCGCCGTCGAGCATCACGACAATCGTATCGACGCCTTGCGGCCAACCGCCCTCGCGCAAGCGGCGCCCCGTCGTGACCAGAAAGGGCTCGCCGATGTCGTTGAGCGGCAGTGCATGCGCCGCGCACAGCGCCTGGATCGAGGTGATGCCCGGCACGACATCAATCTTCGGTAAGGGATCGAGGCGCCGCGCGATGCGCAGCGAGGAATCGTAAAGCGAGGGATCGCCCCAGATCAGCAGCGCGACCTTGCCGTCGCCGCCGCGATGATCCGCGATCGCTTTCGACCAGGTTGCGGCGACCGCGTCGTGCCAGTCGTCCACGCCCTTACGGTAGTCGGCTTCGCCTGCGTCACGCACCGGAAGATCGAACTCGGCGACGGCTGTCTTGTCGCGGGTCAGCGCATCCGCGCAGATCGTGCGCCTGAGATCGGCGAGATCGGACTTCGCCGTTCCCTTGCGCGGGATCAGGATGAGATCGGCGGCGTTGATGGCCTCAACGGCGGCGCGCGTGAGCTGGCCGGGATCGCCGCAACCGATGCCGATCAGGGAAAGCGTGAGCATCGCGGGCGTGGGGGCGGCCATGACGGCCGCCCCTTGTCTCTTCAGGCCGCGTTATGCAGGCGCGGCGTGACGAAGCCGGGCGCGGTGACGCCGCGCAGCGACTTCGCCAGCGCCAGTACCGCGAGATCAGCCAGCGGCTCGATCACGATGACCAGCGCGTAGGACGCCGCGAAGGTCGCGATGTTCGCGAGGTTCGTCATGGCGAAGCCGGAACCATAGAGCGCCCAGAATGCCACCCAGGCAATCACGCCGGCCTGATAGGTCGTCGAAAGCGCCAGCGCCTGGCGATACTTCAGATCGACATAAGCCGTGTTGCGCGAGATGATCCGCGAGGCGATCGCCTGGATCGCGAACAGCGGCACCAGCAGCGTCGTGACGTTCATGCCGTATTGCGGGATGTCGGCCGGCTCGAAGAACACGCCCTGGAAGAAGAGGCCGAGCGCGAGGCCGAAGGCGGCGGGGGCAGCCCCGAACAGCAGGAACAAGGTCGAGCCGAGGATGAAGTGCACCTCGGAGACGCCGACCGGGAAGTGCGGCAGGATCTCGAAGAAGGTGAAGACGAGGACGGTGGTGGCGAGCGTCCGCGCCGCGAACGACACGACGCCCTGCTCGCGCACCGTCTCGGCTGCGAGCTTCAAGGCAACGCCGCCTGCGGCGATGCCGGTTGCGTAACTCAACACGAGCTTGGCGCCCGTCACGATGCCGGGTTCGATATGCATGGCTCAGATCCTTCCTGCCGTCACACCCGACGGCCTTGGCCTCAAAACGTGCAGGGCCGGTCTCCTGGCTCGCGGTTCACTGGGACTTTCGGCCTTCCCGAGCCTTGCGGCCCAGTGGCTGATCGAAGTCCCTCACCGCTTACAGTCGCGGGGGCGGCTGGGGTTTTGGGCGCCGCAACTGGGTCCGCCCACCCCCATTCCCGATTATGCTCCGGCGCTTTGCGCCGTGGTGAGCACCATGCCTCTCCTGTGTGCCCCTTTCGCTGAGCCGGCGTCAAGGGCCGAGGCGCGGCGGAGGCGGTCATGACCGATAATCCCCTGCCAGCGCGCCGAACAGGATCACGGCCGCGGTCGAGGGAGCGCCGCCGCGGGCAAGCTGCTCGGCAAGCTCGGCGATGGTGGTGCGAACCAGCCGCTCGTCGGAACGGCCGAGGGATTCGGCGACCAGCGCCGGGGTATCTGCGGCGAGTCCATGCGTGATCAATTTTGCGGCAAGGGCGGGAAAGGTGCGCCGGCCCATATAGACCACGGTCGTCGCTTCAGGATCGGCCAGCGCCGCCCAGTTCAGGTTCGGCGGCAGCTCGCCGGTGACATCGGCCCCGGTGATGAACTGCACCCGGCGCGAAGTGTGACGCCGGGTCAGGGGAATGCCCGCCTGGGCCGCTGCGGCGCAAGCGGAGGTGACGCCGGGAACGATCTCATAGCCGATGCCGGCCTCGCGCAGCGTCTCGATCTCCTCCTCGAGCCGGCCGAAGATACCGGCATCGCCGGACTTGAGCCGCACCACGCGCACCCCCGTTGCGGCGTAGTCGACCAGCAGGCGGTTGACGTGATGCTGCTTGGTCGAGGGGCGCCCTGCGCGCTTCCCCACGGCGACGAGATTGGCATCGGGCCGGGCCAGATCGAGGATCGCACCCGAGGCCAGATCGTCATAGAGCACGACGTCGGCCTCGCGCAGCCGCGCGGCGCCCTTGAGCGTGAGCAGCTCGGGGTCGCCGGGCCCGGCGGAGATGAAGGAAACGAATCCGCTCACCGGTCCTCCGCGATCAGGTGAAAGAACGTGCCGCTGACGTGGCCGCGCCTTGAGCCGGTCTCGGCGATGACGGCGCCCGTTGCATCATGCACGACGGCCAGCGGCGTGTCAGGCTGGGCAAGAATGGTCGAATAGTGAAACTCGTGGCCGCGCAGCCGCGCGCCGGGGCGATGGCCCGGCATGGGCGCGGCGAGCGTTGCGAGGCGATAACCCAGATGCATGCGGCGTTTGGCAAAGCTGGTCTCCAGGCCAAGCAGGCCCGTCATCTCGTGGCGGATACCGTCCGCGTCGGTCAACGCGGTTCCCAGCACCATATAGCCCCCACATTCGCCGTGCACGGGCCGCGTGTCGGCGAAGGCGCGCAAGGAGCTGCGAAACCGGGCATTGGACGCGATCCTGCCGGCATGAAGCTCGGGATAGCCGCCGGGCAGCCAGCACACATCGGCGCTCGCATCCGGCGCTTCGTCGGCCAGCGGCGAGAACGGCAAGATCTCCGCGCCTGCCGCGCGCCAGGCCTCCAGCATGTGCGGATAAACGAAGGAGAATGCGGCATCGCGCGCAAGCGCAATGCGCTGGCCCGGCGGCACCAATTTCGGTCCGCTCGCCGCCGGCTGCGGCGACCAGCTGGCCGCGGATCGCAGCACCGCTTCGAGATCGACATGCTCGGCGACGAACCGCGCGGCTTCGTCGATCAGCTGTCCGATCTCCGCCTGCTCCTCGGCCTGGACGAGGCCGAGGTGCCGCTTCGGCAGGCTGATCTCGGCATGGCGCGGCAGCGCGCCGAACACGGCAATGCCGGCGTCGACAAGCGCGCGCCGCACCAGGTCCTCATGGCGCGGGCTAGCGACGCGATTGAGCACGACGCCCGCAAGGCGCACACCGGCGCGATAATCGCGCAGGCCTGCGGCGATTGCGGCTGCAGTCTGCGCCTGCCCGGAAGGATCGATCACCAGCACCACCGGCCAGCCCAGCATCTCCGCGATATCGGCGGTGGCACCGGTGCCGCAGACGCCGCGCGCGGCGACGCCGTCGAACAGGCCCATCGATCCCTCGGCGAGCACGAGATCGGCATCCGCACCGCGGCTGACGAGGTTTTCGATCGTGGCGCGATCCATCGCCCAACTATCGACGTTGACGGAGGCGCGGCCCGTGGCGGCGGCGTGGAAGGCGGGATCGATATAATCTGGTCCGCTCTTGAAGCACTGCACGTGCAGGCCGCGATGGCGCCAGGCACGCGCGAGCGCCAGCGTCAGCGTGGTCTTGCCGACGCCGGAGGCCGGTGCGGAGATGACGAGGCCTGCCGCCATCACGACGCCTCCGGAAAGCGCGGCGCGGCGCCGACCGGCCGATAGCGACGGTCGTAGTCGACCGCATAGAGGCGGCTCTCGTCGAAATCCGCAGCGCCAAGCGTCCTGCCGACCAGGATCAGCGCGGTGCGTTCCATCTCGGCGCCCACGGCCGCATCGAGCGTTGCCAGCGTCGCGCGCACGATGCGCTGGTCCGGCCAGCTCGCGCGCCAGACGATCGCGACCGGGCAATCTGCGCCATAATGCGGCATGAGCTCGGCGACGACCTGGTCGAGCAGATGGATCGAGAGGTGGATCGCAAGCACCGCGCCGGTCGCGGCGAAGGCGGCGAGCCTCTCCCCCTCGGGCATTGCACTGGCACGGCCGGGTGTGCGCGTCAGCACTACCGTTTGCGCAAGCCCCGGCAGCGTCAACTCGGCCTCCAGCGCAGCTGCGGCGGCAGAGAAGGACGGCACGCCAGGTGTGACCGTGTAGGGAATGCCGAGCGCGCGCAGGCGACGAAGCTGCTCGCCCATCGCCGACCAGATCGAGAGATCGCCGGAATGCAGCCGTGCGACGTCCTTGCCGTCGGCATGCGCCGCGGCGATCTCCGCGATGATCTCGTCGAGCGACAACGGTGCGGTGTTGACGACCCGCGCATCCGGCGGGCAATGCGCCAGCACGCCCTCGGGCACGAGCGAACCCGCATAGAGACAGACCGGACACGCCGCGATCAGGTCGCGGCCGCGCAGCGTCAGCAAATCGGGTGCGCCCGGCCCTGCGCCGATGAAATGCACCGTCATGCGCCGTCTCCTTCCGCGATCGCGGCCGTCGCCGTGCGATCCTGCGAGACCACGCGCGTCGCAATCAGCTTGGCCCGAGGGCCGGCCGCAGCAAGCGCCGCGGCTTCGGCAACAGATCCCGTGCCGAACTTTTCCGCGATGCGCTCCGATCGCGTGGGCGTGTCGATGCCGGCCAATGTCGCGGCTGGAATCGCCCTGATCGGCAGTCCGCACTCTCGCGCGAGCTGCTTCAGCGGTTCGGAATCGGCCTTGTCGCTGGCGGTCGCCATCGCGGCGAGCCCATCGGAACCGCCTGCCGCCACCAGCGCCTCACGCAGCGAAGCCAGCGTAACATCCCTTCTGAATCCGAGCCCGGCGACCTTCATCGCACCACGCTCCACTGCACCACCGGCCGCGCCGCCTCCCAGGAGCGGTATCGGCCGAGCGGAGCGGCGTGTGCGATCTCAACCCGCATCAGCTCGCCGCCGTGGCGCTGCTGCAGCTCGCCGAGCAGCGCTTCCGTTTCCAGCGTCACCGAATGCGCGACGAGCCGCGTCCCGGGTGTGAGCCGCGACCAGACGGCATCGAACAGCGCGCCATCGAGGCCGCCGCCGATGAAAACAGCGTCGGGCGCATCCAGCGCAGCGAGCGCCTCGGGCGCTGTCCCCGTGATGACGGTGACGCGGTGTGCCAGCCCGAACGCCGCGGCATTCTTGCGGATATTCGCGGTGCGATCCTCGCGCGCTTCGACTGCGTTCGCCAGTCCTCCGCACAGCGCCCACTCGATCGAGATCGAACCCGATCCGGCACCGATGTCCCACAGCCGTTCGCCCGGCCGCGGCGCCAGCGCCGACAGCGCCAGCGCGCGCACCGGCCGCTTGGTGATCTGGCCGTCATGAACGAACAGATCATCCGGCAGTCCGGAACTGCGGGGAAGGCCCTGCCCGCCTCTCGCCAGCAACGCCACCGCGATCAGCTTCTCATCGAGATCATCTGCAAAGAGATCGGCGCGATGCTGCTCGACAACTTCACGCGGACCGCCGAGGGCAGCGAGAGTCCACAGCAGCGAAGCGCCCCATCCGCGCGCCGTTAGCCATCTCGCAAGATCGCCCACCGCCCTTGAATCGCGCATCAGACAGATGATGCGCGCATCGTTCGCCAGGTGCGGCACCAGACGCTCGAACGGCGCGGCGTGGAGCCCGAGGCACGCGACCGATTCCAGACGCCAGCCGAGCCGCCCGGCAGCGAGCGAGAACGTCGAGGGGCCCGGATAGGTGATCCATTCGTCACCACCGAGCTTCTCGGCAAGGCTTGCTCCCGCGCCGTGCCAAAACGGGTCGCCGGAAGCGAGCACCACTGTCGGCCGGTTACGGCAGCTCAGCACGACGTTCGCGTCGAACGGCACCGGCCAGACGCGGCCGCGCCCGGTCACGCCGGCAAGCGCGAGATGGCGTTCGCCGCCGAACACGGTTTCGGCATCATTGAGCGCCTTTCGGCTTGCCTCGGACAGCCCGGCAAGGCCATCTTCGCCGATACCGATGATGGTCAGCCAGGGATCAACCATACGCGCCCTCATTCTGGGCGGAACCGCCGACGCGAGCGAGCTTGCTGCGGCCATCGCGCGCGCGCGCATCGACGCCGTCTACTCCTATGGCGGCCGCACGCGCGCGCCGGCCGACCAACCGCTGCCGACCCGCATCGGCGGCTTCGGCGGCGTGAGCGGGCTGGCCGACTATATCCGTAGCGAAAGCATCACCCACGTGATCGACGCGACGCATCCGTTCGCCGCCGAGATGAGCCGCAATGCGGTCGAGGCGTGCGCGCAAACCGATACGCCGCTGATTGCGTTGGAACGCGCGCCCTGGACGAACGCGCCCGGCGATCGCTGGACCGAAATTCCCGACGTCACCGCCGCGGTCGCAGCCCTGCCCGAGGCCCCGGCAAAGATATTCCTCGCCATCGGCCGCCAGCACATCGCGCCCTTCGCGGCGAAGCCGCAGCACGCCTACACGCTGCGCTTCGTCGATCCGCCCGAGGCGCCGCTGCCCTTCGCTGCTGATGTCATCGTGTCGCGCGGACCGTTCACGCTTGACGGCGAGCTGGAAATGCTGCGCAGCCGCGGCATCGCGTGGATCGTCGCCCGCAATTCCGGCGGCGACGGCGCGCGCGCCAAGATCGACGCCGCCCGCAAGCTCGACCTGCCCGTGATCATGATCTCGCGACCGGCGCTGCCCGAACGCCAGCGGGTCGAGAGCGTCTCTGAGGTGATGCAGTGGATCGGTCATTCGACCCGCCTCGGTGCATAGACCCAGCGGCCGACGCGGCGCGTCTGCGAATTGCCGACGATGACAAGCGTGCGCATATCAGCCATCTCGGGCGTCGCATCGTTCAGCGCAACGACCTCAATTCTCTCGTCGGCAGCGCTGATCGCGCGCGCGAAGATCACGAGACGCTCGCCGCAGCCTGCGTCCTTCAGCACCGCAAGCGCGCGGCCAAACCCCTCCGGCCGGCTTGCAGAGCGCGGATTGTACATCGCAATCGAGAAGTCGGCGTCCGCGGCAAGGCGCAGGCGCTTCTCGATCACCGTCCACGGCTTGAGATTGTCGGAGAGGTTGATCGCGCAAAAATCATGGCCCAGCGGCGCGCCGGTGCGCGCGGCGGCCGCCAGCATCGCAGTGATGCCGGGCAGCACACGGATCGGCAACGCCTGATATTGCGGCGCCTGCTCCAGCGCCTCGAACACGGCGGAGGCCATCGCGAACACGCCGGGATCGCCGGAGGACACGATGACGACCTGGCCGCCCTCGGCCGCAAGCCGCAGGGCTTCGCTCGCGCGCTGCAACTCCTCGCGGTTATCCGACGGGTGCAGGTTGAGCCCCGATCGCGGCGGCACGCGCGCGACGTAAGGCGCGTAGCCCAGAACGTCTGTCGCAGAAGCGAGCGCGGCTGTGACCTCGGGCGTCACCAGAGCATCGCTGCCCGGCCCGAGGCCCGCGATGGTCAGCGTGCCCGTCATTCGGCGGCGTCCAGATGCCGGCCTTTGCCGTGCACCAGCACGATCGCAAAGTAGGGACAGTCGGCGGCATCGACCTCCGCCAGCCGCACCACGCGCTCGCCGGGCATGGTGCCGCGCTCGACCAGCCAGGCATCGTCCAACCGCCCGGCGGAGCGAAGCGCGCGGCGCACCTTTGCGAGATTGCGACCGGTCTTCATGACGACGAGCGCATCGGAATCGCGCATGTGCCGCTCCAGCTCGTCCTCGGCCAGCGTGCCCATCAGCACGGTCGTCACGTCATCGCCAAGCGCAATCGGCTGTCCGACGCCGTTCCAGCAGCCGACCATGCCGGGAATGCCGGCGATCACCTCGATCTCGACACGGCCTTGCAGGCGCGTGTGCAGATGCATGAAGGAACCGTAGAAGTATGGATCGCCCTCGCAGAGCACGACGACGTCGACCGCGCGCGACAACCGCGCCAGGCGCTCGGCCCATTCGTCATAGAAGCCGGCAAGCAGTTGCACATATTCGTCGCTGTCGAAGGCGATCTCCGTCGTAACCGGATATTCCATGGGATATTCGGTGACGTCAGCGGCCAACATGCCCTCGACGATGCGCCGCGCCTGGCCCGGCCTGCCTTTCTTGCGGAAGTAGGCAACGTGCTTCGCAGCCCGCACCGTGCGGTCGGAGCGCACGCTCATCAGGTCAGGATCGCCGGGGCCGAGACCGCAGCAGATGATGCGTCCCATCGCTATTCGCTCCGGCTCGCCAGCGCGTTCACGGCGGCAACCGTGATCGCGGAGCCGCCGAGGCGGCCTTCCACGGTCAGTGCCGGCACGGGAGGATCAGCCATCAGCGCCGCCTTGGATTCAGCCGCACCGACGAAGCCGACCGGGCAGCCGATGATCGCCGCCGGCCGCGGACAGCCTGGGTCCTCCAGCATATTGAGCAGATGGAACAGCGCCGTCGGCGCATTGCCGATCGCAACGATCGCACCGCCAAGATGTGGCCGCCACAGTTCGAGCGCCGCGGCCGAGCGGGTGTTGCGCATGGACTGCGCGAGCGCGGGCACACTCTCGTCGCCGAGCGTGCAGATGACGGCATTGGCCGCGGGAAGCCTTGGGCGCGTAATCCCTTCCGAGACCATGCGCGCGTCGCACAGGATCGGCGCGCCTCGTTGCAGAGCGGCGCGCGCGGCCGTCGCCATGCCGGACGTGAATCGGATATGCGCCTCCAGGCCGACCATGCCGGCGGCATGGATCATCCGCACCACCACCTGCTCCTCGTCAGGCGTGAAGCGGGCGAGATCGGCTTCGGCCCGGATGGTGGCGAAGGATTGCCGGTAGATCGCCGCGCCATCGGTCTCGTAGGTGTGCGGCATCAGTTCCCTCCCACGAGGATGGAGGGATCGCTGACGATGTCGGCACCGTTCAGGCCGCGCAGGGACGGCTCGTCGCGCGTCGAGCCGTCGCGGACGAGATCGAAGCCGGCGCGCGTCGCAACCAGCGTGACTGCGGCCGTGCCGGAATGGGCGCAGCCCTTGCCGCAGCCGGAGACGTGTAGGCGTGCATCCGCGGCGATGCGCGGCGCGAGTGCCGCGGCCAGCGCGCGCGTATCGGCATGGGCTTCGCGGCAGCGCGGCGCGCCGCTGCAGGCGATGACGCGCAGCGCCGGATCGAAGGGCTCGGTGATGAGGCCCGCCCCGCTCGGCATCTCGCGCTTGCCCTCGCTCAGCACCATCCGCCACGGCGTCATGCGCAGCGCATGCCCGCAGGCCGCGAATTGATGCAGCGTCGTGTGCAGCATCTGCCCGAACGCCACGCCGACCATCGCGCCTTGCGGATACTGCCCGGGCCGCGAGGCGGCCATCACGGGCGCAGGCTCGGTCTCGCCCCGCAGCGATGCAGGCAACGCCGCGCCGGACGCCATGTGGGCGGCCATGCGCCCTCGCCCGCCCCTCGCGCCGCCGGAAACCAGGAACCAGCTTGCGAGCGCCAGCGCCGTGCTCACGGCCTCGCCGCGCGCGACGGAGCGGCCGAGCGTCGCGCCGTCGGCGCGCACCAGGAGACGGCCGGAGCGATCGCGCTCGATGCGGATGTCGGCGGAGTTTCCGGCAAGCACCCGCGAACGTCCGTCATCGATGGCGAAGCCGAACTTTGTGGGAAGCGCGAGGCCGCACTCGGCGAGCGCCTCCTCCAGCCCGGCGGCGAGCGACTGCGTTTCGTCGCCGCCGCTCCAGAACGGCATCACCAGAATGTTGCGCCTGGCCTCGACGTCGGCGTCGGGGTCGAGCAGTTGGAGCCGTGCAAGCCCGTCGAGCAGCGGCCGATGGCTTTGCTCGCGGACGCCGCGGATCTGGAGATTGGCGCGGCTCGTCACGTCGATCAGGCCATTGCCGTGTTGCCCGGCGAGCTCGGCAAGCCCGGTGATTTGGGAGGCTTCGAGCCGTCCACCGAACGGGCGCACGCGCACCACCAGACCGTCGCCCGACTGCATCGGGCGCAGCGCGCCGGGACACCAGCCCTTGACCGAAGCCGCACTCATGAGGCCTCCCGCAACGCCGCGGCGATCGAATTGCGGCGCGTCTGCCACAGTGCCGCATCATGCAGGCGCGCAAAACAGGTTTCCATCGCGGCGAGCGCCGACGGATTTTCACGCGCCATGAAGGCGCGGACATCGTCATTGCCGAGCGTCGCGTCGTAATAGAGATCGAACAGATGCGGCGGCACGGCGCCGGCAAGATGCGCGAAGGCCGCCATGTGCTCCAGCGTCGCGGTGATCTCGGCGGCGCCGCGAAAACCGTGCCGCATCATGCCGGCGATCCAGGCCGGGTTGGTCGCGCGTGCGCGGACGACACGAGAAATCTCTTCGGTCAGCGTGCGTGCGTTCGGCTGCTCCGGGCGCGTCGTATCGAAGTGATAGAGCGCAGGCGCCGCGGCGCCGAGATGCGCTGCAGCCGCCGCAACGCCGGCTTCATGCGCGGCATAATCGGCAGCGAGCAGCAGGTCGGTTTCCGGCAGGTCCTGGACGTGGACAAAGCCGTCGGCGGCCGCGAGGCGCTGCTCGATGCCGGCGCGATCGGGCCTGATCTCGCCATCGGCCGCGAACGCCCAGGACGACGCGGACAGCCAGGCTTCGCCCGCGGCATCGCGCGTTTCCGGCGTGAAAGCATCGGGAATCGCCGAGAGGCCGACACCATATTGTCCGGGACGCGGCGCGAACACGCGCGAGGTGCGATGACGATAGGGATTCTCCTCGCCCTCGTCGTCGCGCGACGCGAGCGCCTCGGACGCTGCCTCGAACAATTGCGCAAGGCCGGAGAAGACGTCGCGGAACAGGCCCGACACCCGCAGCGTGACGTCGATGCGGGGGCGACCGAGCTCGGCCGGCGCGACGATGTCGTAGCCGGTGACGCGGCCGGAGGCGTGATCCCAGCGCGGCGCGAGGCCGGCCAGATGCAGCGCCATGGCGAACTCTTCACCGGCGGTGCGCATCGTCGCCGAGCCCCAGAGGTCGACCACGAGGCCTTTCGGCCAGTCACCGTGATCCTGCAGGTGGCGGCGCAGCAGCTCTTCGGCGAGTTTGATCCCTTGCGCATGCGCCGACGGCGTCGGCACCGCGCGCGGATCGACGGCAAAGAGATTGCGCCCCGTCGGCAGCACGTCCTGACGGCCGCGATAGGGCGAGCCGGATGGGCCCGGCGCAACGCGCCGGCCGGCAAGCGCGGCACGCAGCGCATCGCGCTCGGCGTCGCCGCAGGCGCCGCGGCCGAACACGTGCAGGCCGTCGCCGAACTGGCTTTCCTTGAGATCGCAGACGAAGCGATCGATCCGCGGGATGGCTTCGGCGGGCGCGGCCGCGGCGTCGAGGCCGAGATCGTCCTCAAGGCCCGCCGCGCGCGCCTCGTCGCGGATCGCCGCGATCAGCCGCTGGCGGCGCGCGGGATCGAGACCGTCGGCGGTCGAATATTCGTCGAGCAGGCGTTCGAGCCGGCGCAGGCCTTCCGGCACCGCGGATGTCTCCAGCGGCGGCGGCAGATGGCCGATTGTGACGGCACCGATGCGGCGCTTGGCCTGCGCGGCCTCGCCGGGATCGTTGACGATGAAGGGATAGATGACGGGGAGATCGCCGATCAGCGCTTCCGGCCAGCACGCAGACGACAGCGCGACGGATTTGCCGGGCAGCCATTCCAGCGTGCCATGCGCGCCCATGTGCACGACGGCATCGATCCCCTGCTCGCGGAGCCAGAGATGGAACGCGACATAGGCGTGGCGCGGCGTGCGAGCGAGATCGTGATAGTCGCCATCGCGCGTGGCCGCATCGCCGCGCTCCGGCTGGACCGCGATGATCGACCGACCGCACGTGATGGCCGCAAAATGAAATGCACCGTCGCGGCAGCCCGGATCGGTCTCCGGCGCGCCCCAGGCTTGCGCGAGATCATCCTGCAGAGATCGCGGCAGGCGTGCGAGCGCGGCGCGATATTCGGCAACGCTCCAGGTCAAGCTCTGCTTCAGCAGCGTCTCGCCGAGCGCATGGACAGGCGCAATTTCGAAGCCGGCCTGCCCGAGATCGGACACCAGCGCCTCGACCGACGCCAGCGCATCGAGACCGACCGCATGCGCGATCTGGTGTGGGCGCCCCGGATAGTTCGAGAGCACGATCGCCAGCCGCTTCTCGGCAACGGGCGTCTCCGCAAGGCGCCGCCAGGCCGCGACACGCGCGGCGACGGCTTTCACACGCTCCTCATCCGGCCGGTGCGCCAGATGCGAGAACTGCAGATCGCGGTCGCGCATCGCAGCCGACTTGAAGCTCACCACGCCGGTGAAGACGCGGCCATCGACCTCGGGCAGCACCACATGCATGGCGAGGTCGCCGGGCGACAGGCCGCGCAGGGAGTCCGCCCAGTCCTCGCGCCGCGCTGTGGAGAGCGCAACCTGGAACACCGGGCACGAGGCGACATCGAACGGCGTGGTGCCCTCGTCGCCCAGGGCGGAAAACGCCGTCGCGTTGACGATCGCGGCCGTCGGATTTTGCGCAAGATGCGCGCCCAGCCAACCGGCGACGCCTGGCGCCTTCAGCGAGGTGACGAAGGCGCCACAGGCGTCAAAACCCTTCTCGCGCAGCGCTACGATCAGCGCATCGACCGGGCCCGTGTCCGCGGCGGTGAGATAGGAGCGATAGAACGTCACCAGCGCGCGCGGCTTCCCCTCGCCGGCTGCCGGCGCGGCAATGACGCCGCGCGCGGGATCGTAAAATCCCATCTCGGGCACGGTCATCTCGCCGATGACAGGCCCGGCATAGAGACCCGAGGCCAGCGCGAGCTGCGCGATCGCCGCTTGCGCCGCGACCGGGCCGCCGGTGTCGCAGAGCACCTTGAGCCTCCGCAGCGTCGAGACCGGCAAGGTCGAATACGCATCGAGCCTGATGTCGTCGCGGCCATCGGCCGGCAGCACGGCGAGGACGATGCCGCGGTCCTTCGCGAGCTGCTGCAAGGCCGCGAGGCCGTAGGGCCAATAGGACTCACCGCCGATCAGGCGCACCAGAATGCCGCGCGCCTGCGACAGCGTGCGCTCGACATACGTGTCGACCGACAGCGGATGACGCAGCTCGGCGAGATTGGCGAGCCGCAGCGACGGCAAGCTCGCGCGCCCCCGCCGCCAGCCCGCCGCAAACGCCGCCAAGTCGGAATCCGAGTACGAGAGCACCACGAGATCGGCCGGATCCTGGCCGATGTCCCTTGGCGTCGCGGTCTCCTCGAGACCGCGGCTCTCGCGGAAGACGACGTGCATCAGACTCCCAATCCCGCCTTGATCGCAGCCTCGTCGATATCGGCGTGCTCGCCGATCACGACGAGCTTTGATTGTCGGTTGCCGGCGCCCCAGGGCTTGTCGAACTGGTGGCGCACGCGCTCGCCAACCGCCTGCAGCAGGAGGCGCATCGGCTTGCCCGCCACCGCGATGTAGCCCTTGACGCGCAGCACGTTCTGCTCGCGCGCGAGCTTCTGGACCGATGCGACTAGCGCATCGACGTCGGTCACCTCAGGAAGATCGATCACGACAGAATTGAAATCATCATGCTCGTGCTCCTCCTCACCGTCATGATGCGAGGGACGCGCGGCGAGATCGTTCTCGGCGGCAGCGCCGAGGCCGAGGATGACGCGCGCATCGATCGCGCCGTCGGTGACGGACAGCATCGGCACGCGGCGCGGCATCTCGGCGGTGATCGCGGCCCTGGCGGCTTCGATGCCCGCGGCACCGGCAAGATCGGCCTTGGTCAGCAGCACGATGTCGGCGCAGGCGATCTGGTCTTCGAACACCTCCGACAGCGGCGTCTCGTGATCGAGATTCTCGTCCGCCGCGCGCTGCGCTTCGACCGCGTCCGGATCCGGCGCGAAGCGGCCGGCGGCGACCGCCTCGGCATCCGCCAGCGCGATCACGCCGTCGACCGTGATGCGCGAGCGGATCTCCGGCCAGTCGAACGCCTTCAGCAGCGGTTTTGGCAGCGCCAGCCCGGAGGTCTCGATCAGGATGTGATCGGGCCGCACGGGGCGCGCCAGCAATTTCTCCATGGTCGGAATGAAATCGTCGGCGACGGTGCAGCAGATGCAGCCATTGGCGAGCTCGACGATGTTCTCTTCCGGGCAATTGGCATCGGCGCAGGATTTCAGGATCTGGCCGTCGACGCCCTCGCTGCCAAACTCGTTGACGAGCACGGCGAGTTTCTTGCCGTTGGGATTGGCGAGCAGATGCTGGATCAGCGTCGTCTTGCCGGAGCCGAGGAAGCCAGTCACCACCGTGACCGGAACTTTTGCGAGCGAGTTCATTCGGCAGCCTCCGGCAACACGGCAATGGGGGGAATGCGCGCAAGCGATTGCTTGCGGAAGATTTCAGGGCGGCTGCGCCAGGGCACGAGTCCGTCAGGTGCGGCCGCATAGGCGGCGGCGCCCGCGACCACGTCCTGCGCGTGCGCATCCGACAGCCGGCCATAGACATAGGACCAGCGGCCGGGTGCACTGAGCGCGACCGAGCAGCCCTGGCTGCAGGCCGAGAGGCATTCCACGGGAACCACATTGACACCCTCGGGCACGCCGGCCTTGAGGATCGCGCCGTGCAGGCGCTTGCCGGGCGTGGTCTCGCCCTCGCCGAGCGTCTGGCCGGCACGGCAGGTGATGCAGACATGAAGTGTGACGGTCATCGCCTCTTCCAGATATCAGCGGGAGGCGATGAGGCACACGGACCATTCGTCGGAAGGCCCGTTTCCCCGTCGCGGAACACCCCGTCCGCCGGTCCAAAACTCGTCCGCGCTGGCAGGTCTCCCGGCTTGCGGAGCAGGGTTTTGGCCCTTCGATCCCCGCCTTCCCGATTCCCAGAGGGAATCAGTGGCTTCGGGCATCTCTCCGGTCACGGTCGCGGGGGCGGCTGCATTTTGGACCCAAATCTTGCCGATTCGGACCCTATCGCATTCCCTCTTCGCCTGTCATAGGACAGGAACCAACGCCGGGCCACCATTTGCCGGTGGCCGCCTCTTGTCAAGCCGAAGGACCGGGACCGATGACGCCTGAACCGGATACCCAAACAGCCGAGGAAACAGACGCCCGGCACGCCGCAAAAATGGCGAAGAAGAAGGCCGCCCGCGACAAGATCATGGCGACCAAGAGCGGCGAGAAGGGCCTCATCATCGTCCACACCGGCGCCGGCAAGGGCAAGTCCTCGTCCGCCTTCGGCATGATCGTCCGCTGCGTCGCGCATGGCTTTCCCTGCGCCGTCGTGCAGTTCATCAAGGGCGCCTGGGACACCGGCGAGCGGCGCCTGCTCACCGGCCATTTCGGCGAGCTCTGCCAGTTCCACGCGATGGGCGAAGGCTTCACCTGGGAGACGCAGGACCGCGCCCGCGACATCGCCGCCGCCCGCGCCGGTTGGGAGAAGGCCAAGGAGCTGATCCTCGACGAGAACCTGCGCATGGTCGTGCTCGACGAGATCAACATCGCGCTGCGCTACGACTATCTCGACATCGCCGAGGTCGTCGAATTCCTGACGACGCAGAAGCCCGAGATGACCCATGTCGTGCTCACCGGGCGCAACGCCAAGGACGAGCTGATCGAGATCGCCGATCTCGTCACCGAGATGACGCTGGTCAAGCACCCCTTCCGCTCCGGCATCAAGGCGCAGGCCGGCGTCGAGTTCTGACGTCGATGGCACGCGCGCTGATGATCCAGGGAGCCGGCTCGGACGTGGGCAAGTCGCTCATCGTCGCCGGCCTCGCGCGCGCCTTCACGCGGCGGGCCTTGCGCGTGCTCCCGTTCAAGCCACAGAACATGTCGAACAACGCGGCCGTCACCATCGATGGCGGCGAGATCGGCCGCGCCCAGGCGCTGCAGGCGCTCGCCGCCGGCGTCGAGCCGCACACCGACATGAATCCGGTGCTGCTGAAGCCCGAGACCGATGTCGGCGCGCAGGTGATCGTGCATGGCAAGCGCATCGCGACCGCGCGCGCCCGCGACTATGCGGCGATGAAGCCTTCGCTGATGGGCGCGGTGCTGGAGAGCTTTGAGCGGCTGAAGGCGCGCGCCGACCTGGTTCTGGTCGAAGGGGCCGGCAGTCCGGCCGAGGTGAACCTGCGCAAGTCCGACATCGCCAATATGGGCTTTGCGCGCAAGGCCGACGTACCCGTCGTGCTGGTCGGCGACATCGACCGCGGCGGCGTCATCGCCCAGCTCGTCGGCATCAAGACGGTGATCGCCCCCGACGATGCCGCGATGATCCAGGGCTTTGTCATCAACAAGTTCCGCGGCGATCCCACGCTGTTCGACGATGGCTACAGGCTGATCGAGCAAAGGACATCGTGGCGCGGATTCGGCGTGCTGCCCTGGTTTGCGCGCGCCGGTGAACTGCCGGCCGAAGACGCGCTGGGCCTGACCGACGCACGCAAGCCCGGCCAATGCAAGATCGCCTGCCTCGCGCTGTCGCGCATCGCGAACTTCGACGATCTCGATCCGCTCAAGCTCGAAGCGAGCGTCGATCTGGTCATGGTGCGCCCGGGCGAAGCCATTCCAGGCGACGTGCGCCTCGTCATCATCCCCGGCTCAAAATCCACCCGCGGCGACCTCGCCTTCCTGCGCGCGCAGGGCTGGGACATCGACCTGCTCGCGCATTACCGCAGGGGCGGCCATGTGCTTGGCCTCTGCGGCGGCTATCAGATGCTCGGTCGCAGCGTCGCGGACCCCGATGGCATTGAAGGCCCCGCAGGTGACACGCCGGGCCTCGGACTTCTCGATGTGGACACGGTCATGAGCCCGCAGAAGACGCTGACCCGCGTCGCGGCGGTGCATGCCGCCACGGAGCAGCCGATCGAAGCTTACGAAATTCATATCGGCCGCACCGACGGGCCCGATCGCGCCCGTCCGTTCGCAAAGCTGAACGGCGAGCCGGAGGGCGCAATCTCGCGCGACGGACGTGTGCAGGGCAGCTATCTGCACGGCCTGTTCACGTCGGACGCTTTCCGCAAGGCGTATCTGGCGAAGCTGGACATTCCCGCAGGCGACGAGCCCTATCACGCCAGGGTCGAGGGCGCGCTCGAGGCGCTGGCCGATCACATCGAGAAGCATCTCGACGTCGAAGGTCTGCTTGCGCTAGCGCGCTAGCACCTCGGCAAGGCGCGTCCATTCGGCCTCGCTGCCGGGAAGCCCGAGCCGAAGCCATGTCGGCTCTTTCGCGAAAACACGCGACCAGATGTGGCCACGCGCGAGCTTCTCCTGCGCAGCCGATGCGTCCGGCGTCTCGTAGAGACGAAACAGCGACGTGCCGCCGACAAGCCGCCAGCCCTGTGCGCGCGCCGTCTCGTCGAGGCGAGCACAATCCTTCGCAAGGCGCGTGGACGTGGCCTCGGTCCAGGCATCGTCGCGCAAGGCGCGGCAACCGATCGCAATCGCTGCGCCCGAGACCGGCCACGGGCCCGACATCGCCGCGAGCCGGTCGATATCGGCGGCATTGCCGATCGCAAAGCCCAGCCGCAGGCCGGCCAGCCCATAGAACTTCCCGAAGGAACGTAAGATCAACAATCCCGGCCGGTCCGCCTCGGGCGCGAGCGACAATTGCGGAACGGCATCGACAAAGCTCTCGTCGATCACGAGACGACCGACGCGCGGCAACAATGTCAGCAAATCCTTCGGCGAATGATGCCGGCCGTCGGGATTATTGGGATTCACAACGACGGCGAGGTCCGCACCTGCCAGCGCGCCGGGCTCGCTGGCCTCAAGCACATCCCAGCCCGCGGCCGACAGCACGCCTGCATATTCATTATAGGTCGGCGCGAGAATGCGCGCGCAACCGCGCGGCGCCAATTGCGGCAGCAACTGGATCGCCGCCTGCGCGCCGCCGAGCGCGACAATCGGCGCGCTGGTGCGATAGGCGTGCCGTGCGGCCTGATGCAGCGCGTCGATTTCCGCACGTGACGGCAGCGCGCTCCACGCGCGCGCACTCACCTCGCCCGCGGGATAAGGCAGCCGGTTGATCCCGGTCGACAGATCGATCCAGTCCTCCGCGCGCCCACCAAAACCCTGCTGGGCCAGATCGAGATTTCCACCGTGCTCGCGCATGCCCCGTTGTTTCACGCGAAGGCGAGGATCGCAAGCATGACGGCAAGCAGCAGCATGGCGCGGCGATAGACCGTCAGCCCCTCGCCAATGTCGGCCGCGCGCGGATCGCGGGCGCCCTCGTTCAGCCAGGGCTCGTTCGTGATGCTTCCGTGATAGATCCGGGGGCCGCTGAGCCGCACGCCGAGCGCCCCCGCCATTGCCGCTTCCGGCCATCCGGCATTGGGCGAACGGTGACGACGCGCATCGCGCGTCATGCACGACAGCGCCTCGGATCGCCTCGGCGCCAGCAGCACGAACAGAAAGCCGGTCAGCCGCGCCGGAATGAAATTGGCGACATCGTCGATGCGCGCGGCGGCCCAGCCGAAGGCCTCGTGCCGTTCGTTGCGGTGGCCGATCATGGAGTCCAGGGTGTTGATCGCCTTGTAGCCGAGGATGCCCGGCAGACCGAACAGCGCGCCCCAGAACACCGGCGCTACGATCCCGTCCGAGGCATTCTCGGCAAGACTCTCGATCGCCGCACGGGCGATGCCGGCGTCATCCAGCGCCGCGGGATCACGGCCGACGATGCGCGAGACGGCCTCGCGTGAAGCGGCGATATCGCCGGCCAGCAAGGGAGCCGCGACGGCTGCGACATGATCGTGCAGCGAGCGCAGCGCGACCAGCGGCCAGGCCATGACGCCGATCAGCACGAACTGAATCCAGCCCGAGGGAAGCAGGGACTGAACCGCCCAGCCGATCGCAACGCAGAGGGCGATCACCAGAAGCGCTCCGGCGATGCCGGCAGCGCGGCGCAATCCCGATGGATCGGAATCGCGATTCCAGCCGGCATCAATGGCGCCGATCAGCCGGCCCAGCCAGGTCACGGGATGGCCGATCCGCGCGAACAGCCACGACGGCCAGCCCAGCAGGGCATCCACCGCCATCGCCACCACCATCGCGCCCGCAAAGCCCAAGCCTACCTGCAAAGCTGCCTCCTGTCCCGCCCCTGTTGCGCAAAGCGAGGGCCGAGCGCAAGCCCCGGCCCGCTGATTTCGGCTTTGTCTTTCGGCGTGATTGGTGATTAGTCAGCCCCAAGGAGACTTTGATGGCCGTCATCTTGATCACGGGCGGAGCGCGATCGGGCAAGAGCAAGCGTGCGGAGACGCGCACGCGCGCCTTTCCCGGGCAGCCCATCTATGTCGCGACGGCCGAGGCGCTCGATGCCGAGATGGAGGCCCGTATCGCCAAGCATCGCGCACGCCGCGGAACCGACTGGCTCGAACGCGAGGTGCCGCTCGATCTCGTGCCCGCACTGGTCGCGACAGATGGCGGCGGCGCACGGCTGGTGGATTGCCTGACGTTGTGGCTCTCCAATTTGATGCACGCCGAGCGCAATTGGGAGCGTGAGGTGACCGAACTCGCCAGGGCCCTGCCCCGCTTGAAGAGCCCCGTCGTCCTCGTCACCAACGAGGTCGGCCTCGGCATCGTCCCCGACAACGCGCTGGCGCGGCTCTATCGCGACGCAGCCGGACTCATGAACCAGATGATCGCGGCCGCCGCCGACGAGGTCGAGTTCGTGGTCGCCGGCCTTCCCATGAAATTGAAATGATGTCGCGCGCCGAGCTTCTCAAGGACATCGTTGCCGATCTCAGGATGGCGGCATCGTTCGTCACGATCCTCCCGGTGGCATCGTCGCAGCCTGCAGCCGATGGCGCCGTTGCGCGCGCGACCTGGGCGCTTCCCGTTGCAGGATTGCTGGTCGGCCTTGCCGGCGCGTTCGTCTACAAGGTCGCCATCCGCGTCGGCCTGTCGCCGAACCTTGCCGCCCTGCTCGCCTTGGCCACGACCGCACTCATCACCGGCGCGCTGCATGAAGACGGTCTCGCCGATACCGCCGATGGGCTCGGCGGCGGCCGCACGCGCGAGCGCAAGCTCGAGATCATGCGCGATAGCCGGGTCGGGACATACGGGGCCTGCGCGCTGATCCTGTCGTTCGGCCTGCGTTGGAGCGCCCTTGCGACCATCGCTCATCCCGTCGCCGTCGCGCTCGCACTATGCGCCGCGCACGCCGCTGCCCGCGCCGGCGTGCCGGCCTTCATGGCCCTGGTCCCGCCAGCACGGCCGGACGGGCTTTCGGCGAGCGCCGGAGCACCACCGGGCCGCAGCATCGCCATTGCGTTCGCGCTAGGAACGCTCGTGCTCGTCCTGGCGTTGGGGCCGGGCAAGGCGCTGGTCGGCCTGATCCTGCTGTCGCTCGCAGGCCTGATGCTGGCGCGGCTCGCCATCCGCCAGATCGGCGGACAGACCGGCGACATCCTCGGCGCGTTCGAGCAGCTGGGCGAAATTCTCATCCTGCTCGTCGCGGCCGCCTTCCAGATGGGAGGTTAGGTCATGGTTGAGTTCGACGACGATTTCCGCCGGCAATTGCGCGAGCTGTTCGTGTGGCGCCGCGACGTGCGCCGCTTCCGCAGCGATCCGCTGCCGGAAGGCGCCATCGCGCGATTGATCGAGACCGCCTGCCTCTCGCCCTCGGTCGGTTTGAGCCAGCCCTGGCGCTTCGTCATTGTCGACGATGCTGCGCGCCGCCGCGCGGTGATCGACGATTTCAGGGCGTGCAATGCCGACGCCTTGAGCTGCTATTCCGGCGAGCGCGCCGCGCGCTACGCCACGCTGAAGCTGTCGGGCCTCGAACAGGCGCCGGGCCACCTCGCCGTGTTCGCCGACAAGGCTAGCGACATCGGCCACGGCCTCGGCCGCGCCACGATGCCGGAGACCACGGAATATTCCGTGGTCGCCGCCATCACCGCAATGTGGCTTGCCGCGCGCGCCGAAGGCATCGGCCTCGGCTGGGTGTCGATCCTGACCCCGGATCGCATCCACGCCATTCTCGACGTGCCCGAGAGCTGGAAGCTCATCGCCTATCTCTGCATCGGCTATCCGGAAGCCGCGTGCGACCAGCCGGAGCTGGAGCAGGCGAAATGGGAGCACCGTCGCGGCGCGGACGAGTTCACGCTGCTGCGTTGATCGGCTGCCTCAAGCTCGTCACTCGGACGCCGTCACCAATCCATCCTCCGTCATTGCGAGCGAAGCGAAGCAATCCAGACTGTCTCCGCGGAAATAGTCTGGATTGCTTCGTCGCAAGAGCTCCTCGCAATGACGGCGGAGAGAAAAGCGCGACCTTCCGCTACGACTTGCTCCTGCCCGCAGCCGGCGCGGCGCTTTCCTGCTTCTGGAACATCAGGAGCGGCCGGAAGATGACGCGGCCGTAGGCCTCGTAGTGGTTCTGGGTGGACACCGCCATCTTCACCGGCGTCGCATAGTTCGCCTCGAAGGTCATGAACTGCGCATAGGTCCAGGAGAAGCCGACGCCGACGGAGGCCATTTCGGTGACGCCGGGGAAGGTCGAATAGACCGCACCCCAATCGGTGAAGATGTAGGTGTCGAAGCCCCTCAGCCATTGCGACCAGTTGTAGTGCAGCTCGGCGTTGAAATAATAGCCGCTGTCGCCGGAGGCCGCGTTGGACGGATAACCGCGCACGGTGGTGGGGCCGCCGATCGAGAAGATCTGGTCGCCCGGCAGCAGCTTCTCCTGCGTGTACTGCCAGCTCGCCAGCACGTTGGCGCTGAAATTCGCGGGCCCCGCGGCGCTGGTCGCAAGCATGGAGCCGGTATAGGTGGTGAACGCGCGGTTGCCACCGAGGACGTGATCGTGCCACGCAACGTAGTTCACTGCCGGCGAGACCGTGATCGAATAGGTGTTGCCGGACTTGGTCACCGAGACGCCCGCCGTGGATTTGTCGTAGTGATCGTCGGTGACGGCGACGGTGGCAAAACGGCTGACCGTCTTGCCCTCGGTCAGGGCGGCGTTGAGCAGCACCAGCCAGTCCTGCGTCACCCAGACCGGCTGGCTGAAATTGACCGCGGCCTGGCTCGATCGGCCGGTGACGTCGAGCGCGACGAACGGGCCCTGGACGATCTTGATCTTGCCTTCGGTATAGCTGACGCCGGCGCGGCCGCCCCAGGGATTGACCGGGATGTTGTAGGCGACATTGCCGTTGAGATTGCCGTCGGAACGAACGCCGTAGAAGGTCAGGCGGTCGTCGACGCCGAACAGGCCGTGGCGCTTGTAGAAGGCCCCGCCTTCCCAGCGCCCGGTGTTCTCCGCGCCCTGATTGTCGGTGAAGAGCTGCAAGGTGTCGACCGGCGGCTCGATCACGGCGAACTGGAGATCGGTGAGGCCGAAGCTCGTGCCGGGCTGCAGCAGCGCCTTGATCTGCACGTCGTTGGTCCGGTTGAACCAGATCACGTCGCGGTTGAGCTTGGGAACGTCGAGGACCTCGCCTTCGGGCTCCTTCACGCGATCGAGGATGTAATCGGTGCGGGTCTGCTTGTTGCCCTCGACGGTCGTCTTCTGGAGCCGGCCCTCGGTGAGCTTGACGCGAACGATGCCGCCCTTGGCGTCCTGCTCGGGCAGCGTCGCGATGCCCGTGACGATGCCGCGCGCGGCATAGACGGCGTTGATGTCGGCGACGAGCTGCAGCAGCGCTGCGATGTCGACGTCCTTGCCGACATACTTCTTCGCGATCTCGTCCAGCTCCGCCGGCGTGATGAACTTGGACTCGTCGAACGTGACCTTGCGCAAGCGAAATTTCGGCCCGCCCGGCTTCAGCAGCTGGGACTTTTCCCGCTCCCCGCCGATCACCGCAGGCCCCGTTATCTTGGGCGGCGCGCTCTGCTGTTCGAGCTGGCGGCGCTGCCGGTCGACGTCGTTCTGGATCACGCCGGGATTGATCGACTGGGCGCGCGCGGATGCGATGCAGGACGCTGCAAGCCCGACCGCCAATGCTGCCCCCAGAATCCGCATCCCGAATCCAATTACCATGCCTCGGCAAGACGGCCAATCGCCGGCTTCGCCGTCTCGATCGCCGCGTCCTTCCAGCCCGCGCGTCCCGCACGCTGCCCCTTCTGGCGCAGCTTGCGCATGTCGCTCAGTCCCTCGATGTTGACGGCGGGACCGGAGCCGACGGCCTCGACCGGCCGCGGCATCAGCAGCGCGTCGAGCCGCGCCTGGCCGGAGAGGCCGAGCAGGTAGAACGTCCCCCCGTCCTTCTTCGCGAGCCAGCTCTCGATGCTCTCCTTGCCCTCGCCGTCGACCGCAACGTTGCGCATCATGCTGGCACCGGTGAAGTCGTTGCAGCAGGTGTGGCTCGGCCCGTAATTGGTGACGGTCGCGGAAACGCCGCCGGTATAGAACACCACATAGGCGTTGCTGACGTTCGCGTTGCCGGCCTGGCTCATCGTGAACACGCCGCCCGGCTGGTAGAGCTGGAGCGTCGCCCAGTTGGACGGCGCCGGCGTGCGGTTGTTGAGCAGCACCTGCTGGGTCGCCGTGGTGAGCATCAGCTGGCCCGGCACGTAGCCATTGAGGATCGAGACGGTGTGTGCGTCGGTCCAGAAGTTCGCATCCATCGCCCTGAACTGATTGACGATGATGCTGTCGGGGTCGATCGACACGTTGGCGTACTTGGCGACGCCGCCGTTATAGCCCGTGATGTTCATGATCAGCGGGATCGCCGGGTTCGACCGGATCTGCTCGCCCCTGACGTTGATCGTATCGGCCGCAAGATCGAGCTCGCTCACGACGCTGACCCAGTTGATCGTCAGATCTCCGGACGAGCGCATCTTGACGACGTTGCCGCTGACGCGGTCGAACGAGACCGATCCGGCCACTTCGAAATGGGTATCGCCGTTGGCGGAGATCGAGCCGCCGCGAAGCGAGCCGGTGTCGGACGTGGCGCTGAGGTCGCCGGCATCGCCCGGGATGCCCGTCGTGGTGAGCTGGTTGAAGACGATGTCATTCACGGCGTGCAGGGTCTGCGTGCCGCCGCTGATGGCGGTGCCGACGGTGATGCCTCCTGTCGTCGCGGTGACGTCGAGCGTGCCACCGGCGTTGAGATTATCCCAATGAACGACCGTGCCGCTGAGGACCGCATTGCCGGTCGAGGCCGTGAGGTTGTGACCGGTGTTGGTGCCCGCCGCGATCAGCCTCGCCGAGCCATGAGCCGAGACCGAGCCCAGCGTGGTCACGCCGCCCGAAGTCACCGTCTGCGCCAGGATGAAGCCAGTGTCCGCGGTGACGTTGATGCTGCCGGCGTCGCCATTGATGCCCGTGGTGGTCAGCGCGTTGAAGGTGACGTTGTCGCGGGCGTGGATGGTCTGCGTGCCGCCGCTCTGCGCGGTCTGGAACGTGATGCCGCCCTGCGCCGCGGCTGCGCCCAGCGTCGTCCCGGCATTGAGGACGTTCCAGTTGATCGGGCCACCGTTGGCCGTCAGCAATCCGGAGCCGGTCGTGGCGGCGAACATGTTGCCCGTGATGGTCGTGGCGGCAAGCAGGCTCGCCGAACCATGGGCTGACACCGAGCCCAGCGTCGTCACGCCGCCCGAAGTCACCGTCTGCGCCAGGATGAAGCCGGTGTCCGCGGTGACGTTGATGCTGCCGGCGTCGCCATTGATGCCCGTCGTGGTCAGCCCGTTGAAGGTGACGTTGTCGCGGGCGTGGATGGTCTGCGTGCCGCCGCTCTGCGCGGTCTGGACCGTGATGCTGCCCTGCCCCGCGGCCGCGCCCAGCGTCGTCCCGGCACTGAGGACGTTCCAGTTGATCGGGCCACCGTTGGCCGTCAGCAATCCGAAGCCGGTCGTGGCGGCGAAAATGTTGCCCGTGATGGTCGTGGCGGCAAGCAGGCTCGCCGAACCATGGGCCGACACCGAGCCCAGCGTGGTCACGCCGCCCGAAGTCACTGTCTGCGCCAGGATGAAGCCGGTGTCCGCGGTGACGTTGATGTTGCCGGCATCGCCGCTGTTCCCGCTGGTCGCGAGCGACTTGAACGTCAGGTTCTGGGTGGCATGGACCGTCTGCGAACCGCTGCTATCGGCCGTGCCGACGACGATGCTGCCGTTGTTGGCGACGGCACGGAAGGAGCCGCTCGCACCGGTCGCCGTGCCCGCAACCACCTGGTCGAGCGTCAGGCTGCCGGTGCCGACGATGTCCACGCTGCCCTTCACGGCCGACAACAGGTCCGCCTCGGTGTCGGTAAGCGCCTTGACGTAGATGTCGCCCGCGCTCGCGCTCGCCGACAGCCGCACGGCGCTGAGGGCGAGCCGGCTCGTCGCACTGCCGATGCCGTTCGATCCGCTCAGCGACACTCCGGCACCCGCGCCGGAGGCGACGAACTTGGTCTGGCCGTCGCCGTTGTCGATGATCGCGCCGAGCGAGGCGACGCCGCCGGCGGTGACGATGATCGACGGCGCGTTCGAAGCAGCCGCATAGGACAGGGACGAATTCAGCTGGCCGATCGTCGCATCGCCGGTCGTCGTCACCGAGATCGAGCCGGGCGCGTTGATGGCGGAATAGGCGCCCATCGACAGCGTCGCGGCGACGAGCGTCACGCCGCTCGTGCTGCTGGTCGCAACCACCGGCGCCGCGCTGGTGCTGCCTGCGAAGGTCATGCCGCGGTTGGCGAGCAGCTGCATCAGGCCGCCGCTGGTGATGCCAGTGTTGAGCGTGAGCGCACCGCGCGCCACGTTCAGCGTCAGGGCGCCGCCGGCCGTCAGCGATCCATAGGGACCGCTGGTGCCGACCGCGAGATCGCCGGTCACAGCGAGGATGCTGAGGTCGCCGACCGCCGAGCCGGTCACGGCGCCCGAGATGTTCACCTGCAGCGGCTGGAAGGCCCCGCCGTTGAAGCCGATGCTGCCGCCGGCGCGCAGGTCGAGATCGGTGCCCAGGATGTGGATCGCACTGCGGTCCGTGAAGTCGGCTTCGGCATAGATGCTGCCGGTCGCCGTGAGCTGGATCGCATTGCCGGCGGAGATGTTGCCGAGGATCAGATCGCCGGTGGTCTGCTTCACGTAGATGCCTTGCGCCGACGACACGTGGTCGAGCTGGTCGTTGGCGGGATCGGCGAAGGCGATCTGGATCGCGTTCGCATTGGTCGCGGGATTACCCCCTGTGGTTCCCGAGGGAGCGCCGACATTGCCGCGCTCGGCGATCAGGGTCAGGTTGGCGATGTCGCCCGAGATCACGGCCCCACCCGCATTGGCGGAGATACCGCTGACGGCGTCGAGCTTGACGTCGCCGCGGCCGGTCACCTGGATGCCGTTGGCCTGCGCGGCCGTGATCGGGCCGTAGTTCGCGGTGACGCCACCGAGCGAGAGGCTGTTCTTGCTGCCGAGATAGATGTTGGTCAGCGCCTTGGCCGAGATCGCAATCGGATTGTCGACGACCACGAGGTTCTGCTGCGACAGGCTGACCGTATAGGTCGTGACATGCGTGGTCGGATCGATGACCGCACCGACGGTGAGCTGGCCGGGACCGGCGGTGGCCAGCAATCCCCTCTGCTCCGGCGTCAGCGAGGAGGCATCGACGCTGGTGAAGGTGAAGGTCTGGGGCGCTGCCGAATTGCCGACCGAGCCGCGCGGCGCGTAGAGCATGATCTGGTTGGCGCTGACGTTGGCCACGACGTTGTCGTCGATCGGCGGCGGGGCCGCGCCGACGGCCGAGGACGACACGGTGTAGGCGAGCTGGCTCTGCGTCCACTGCGAACCCGCCGTGATGATGCCGTAGACCCGCTCGGTCGAGGCCAGCGTGTAGCTGTAGGTCGCGCTATAGGCGTTCAGCGCGGTCTGCAGTGCCGTATTGCTCGGCATGCGCTGGTTGGCCGTCGAGACACCGTCGAACAGCTTGGTGAACAGCGTCGACGACAGCGAGCTGCCGAACAAGGTTCCCAGCGGATCCGAAGGCGCGCTGCCGAGCAGGCTGGTCAGCGAGGTCTTGAGCTCGTCGGTGGTGATCTTGCCGAGCAGGAACTGATCCCGCAGGAACCGCGTCGTGGCCTCGGTCTTCATCTGCGTCGCGGTGACGTCGGCAGGGTCGATGCCGAGCTTGGCCGCCACCTGCGCCCGCAGCACCGTCTGCCCCACCGAGGTCGGGTTGTAGGTGCTGCCGTTCGGGAAGGCGATGTTCCTGAGCTGGAAGTAGTCGTTGTAGGCCGACGTCACCATCGCCTGGTAGCTGTTGACGGCGTTGGTGGCGGCGTTGCCGCTGAGCAGGTCGAGGCTGGTCCAGACGTCCTGCAGATGCTGGCTCTGCGCCTGCGTGAGGCCGACCGCCGCCCGGCCGTTCAGGATGCTGGCCTGGTTGCCGTCGGAGCCGGCAGCCTCCAGGAACACCGGGCCGCCGATCGACTGGATCGTGCCGAGGCGCAGGTCGCCCTTGGACTGGATGACGTAGGTGCCGGTGGCCGAGGCGCTGTCGAGCACGCCGCCATCGACGGCCCCGCTCGCCTGCGTCGTGCCCGTCGCCTGGATCACCAGCGGATTGATGTTGGTCAGGGTCGAGGCGCCGTTGACGACGGCGCTCGTGGCGCCGATCGCACCGGAGGTGGAGTTGATCTCGATATTCTTGCCGATCACGACCGGGTTGGCGACGTTGTAGGCAGAGGCCGAGTTGATGTCGCCGGTCGCCGACAGGAACACGTTGCCCTGCGGCGTGGCGCCTGCCGAATTCACCTTCACCTGGTTGATCGAGAGCGCGCCGATGGCCGAGATCGCGATGTCGCGGTCGATCGAGCTGGCAGTCAGGCTGCCGCCATAGAGCTGCACCTGGACAGGCGCCTTGGTGGTGCCGAGCGTGCCGATGCCGCCGTCACCCCGAAGCGTCACGCTCGTCCCCGAGATCACCGGGTTGTTGGCATTGGCGCCGACCGTGATCGTCGAGTTGGCGCCGGTGGCGGCAAGCGTCGTCGCGCCCTGCTGGTTGTTGATCGACCCGTTGATGACGATGCCCGAGGTCGAATTGACCACGACGTCGCTGCTACCGCCGCCGGTGAACTTGATGTTGATCGGGTTCGACGCCTTGACGGTGTTGGTCAGGGTGAGCGTCAGGTGATCATAGATCGCCTGGTACCAGTTGTACTGGGCGTCCGCGCCGCAACACTTTTCGGGGTGGGTGTTGAGCGGATTGATGTTGCCGTGCGAGTCTACGCCGTCGGCCCAGTGATAGCTGCCGGTGGCGGTGGTGACCTTCTGGTAGTTGCTGGCCTGCGTACCCGAAACCAGGCTGATCGAGCGGGTCCAGTTCTCCCCGGTGGTCTGATTGGGCGTGAAGTGCCAGCCGTAGTCGAACTGCGTGCTGTTCGTGGGTCGATCCACCGTGGCGGTGTCGACCCACTGGTAGAGCATGTTCGCCTGCGTCGCGTACTGGATACCGGCCGTGCCAGTCCGGGCTGTCAGCATCGACGGGTCGATCGCGGCCGCAGTGACGCTGTTGGTCTGGTATTTCGTCACCTGCTGGTTGCTCGCCGCCTTGGGATCGTAGACATACCACGTCGTCTTGCCCTGGAGCTGGTCGACGATCTCGACCACGCTCTGGGCGGTGGCGCTGGTATTGATGGCGTTGGTGACGAGCGCAAGCCCGCTGGTGTTGTTGACCGTGACCGTGCCGGCGCCACCCTTGATCTCGATGTTTCCTTGCGTCTGGGTGTTGTCGGTCGAGGTCGAGATGATCTTGCCGTTCAGATAGACGTAGCCGCCGGCACCCTGCGCAACACCGTTCAGGATGAGCTGGTCGGTCAGAGCGTTGTACCTGACCCCGATCTTGGCGTCGCCGCTGGCCGACGCCGTCACGGAGCCCGAGACGTCGTAATAGACGCCGTTGCGCGCATTGGCCTGGGCCGCGGCAAAGTCCGCGCCGCCGTTGCGGTTCTTGAGGCCGTTGCTGCCATAGATGGCATCGTACGCCGCGGCGCCGATGTTGACCGAGTAATTGCTGCTGGAGCCGGCCTGGATGGTGCCGTTGATGTTGATCACCGACGCCGAGATGATCACCGCCTGTCCGGTGATCGTCCGAGTGGACGTCGCGGTGGCCGGCGTATCCGCGGTCTTCGCCGTGATCGCATCCGGCTGGATGTTGATGACCTGGAAGAAGGCCGAGCAGCCCGCGCAGTTGAACGGCGTCTTGTACGGACCGCTATCCGCGTAGACGTTCCGCCCGTCATAGGTCGTCTTCTCCCACGGCGCAGTCGAGATGACCTGACTGGTCGGCCCCTCGATCTGCTGGAGCGTGCTGACGCTCGGTACGCTGCCGGCGTTGGGATTGCCGTTGCCGGGCGCGCCCTGGCCCATCGGCAGGAAGATCGACGAATAGAGCGAGGTGCCGTCGTAGAACGTCATCAGCATGCGCGCGGTGAAGATCGTGCTGGCGTCGGCGTTGCCTACCGGTGCATAGATGCCGCTACTGCCGCTGGCGCAGCAGTAATAGAAATATGGGTGATCCCCTCCCGAGCCGATATGGGGAGCGGTGTAGTAGTCGCCGTAGGCACCGAGATAGGTGGCCGCCGTCATCACTGCCGTCAGCGCGTCTTCGGGCCTGTCTTCAGTGGTGGCCCATTGCGAGGTGACCGCGCTGCCGCTGTCGTAGAAGCTCCCGATACCGCCGAGGAAGGTGAAGGTGCCTTTGGGCACTACGATCTGGACGGTCGCGGCACTGAGCGACTGCGATGCGACGACGCTGCCGAGATTGTTGATGATCTTGAGCAGGCCGTTGGCGTTGTTGACGGCGCCATTGAAATAGATGTCGGGCGTGCGGGTCAGCACGTTGCCGTTCTGGTCGATGCCTTGACCTGAGTCAGGATCCAGGCGGTTGTAGGTGGCGGAGACGTCGATGACCGGCGTCGCGCTCGGCATCGCGGTGAAGGTCACATTGGAGTGCGAATCCGGGTCAACATGGTCGATCTGGCGATAGGTGATGTTACCTCCGGTCACATCGGTGACCGTGAGGTTGCCCAGGCTCATGAAGTCGAGGCCCTTGTTCTCGATCTTGATCAAAGGCGAGCTGCGCGCGATGACCGCGGGCGCGGCAGGATTCGTGCCGCTGTTTCCGGTGAGCTTCTGCGCCAGGATCGAGACGTTGCCGGCGGACACCAGGATGTCGCCGAACGCAAAGGCGTTGCCGGGCGCGTCGGAGGTGAACGGCGCCTGCTTGATCAGCGTATCGATCTGCCGCTGGATGTCGCCGGTCGGATCGGTGCCGGACGGCGACATGCTGGCGGGCGACGTCGGTGTCGCCGCCGCGAGTTGGGCGCGGATCTGCGTCGCGGTCAGGCCGGTCAGCGTCGCCAGCTGGCTGACGACCAGATCGTACGGATTGAAGTTGCCGACGATGGTGTACTGGACCGTCTGGTGGTTCCAGCTCATCACCGAACTGAAGTGGTTGACGTCGGAGACGGACTCGAGGACCGACGAGGAGCCGTTGGTCAGCGTCGAGTCAGGACTGGTCGTGCTCAATGTCGGCGTCGATGCGCCCAGATTGATCGTGATCGTCAAATCGTTGTTGACGCCGGCAACCACCCGGCCGTTGAGCGCGACATCGCCGGTTCCGCTGGTGTGGCTGTGGTTGTCGCTGTTCTTGGCGCTGAAGATGTCGAGATACGGGTTGTAATTGCTGCCGTTGCCGGTGGCCGTGACCTGCCCCTGCGTGGCGCCGAGATAGATGTCGCGCGCGCCGAGAATGCTCGAGGTCGGGGCCAGCGTCAGGCTCGTGGTGTCGTCGGCATTGGCCGTGCCGCGATAGAGCGCCGAGATCGGAATGGCGGTGTTGTTGTAGACGACCGTGGTTGCCGTCGCCTGGATGCTGCTGAAGACGGTGCCGTCGCCGGACAGGCCGGCATACATGGTGATGTCACGCCAGGCCACGATCTTCGCGTTGTCGCCGACATTGACGGACTGGGTGGCATGGACCCAGCTGTTGGTGCTGGCGCCGACGCCCGCGATCGCGCCGTAGAGGCTGGCATTGGCGTTGTTCGCCGCCGCCATCTTCGCGGCCGTGCCGACATAGATCTTGCCGGCACTGAACAGCTCTCGGGCGTTGATGTTGACCGCGAGCGTGGCATTCGCCGTCATGTTGGATTCGGCGCCGCCGCCGGCGAAGAAGCTGGCGGTGGCGAGGCTCGCGGTATCGTTGGTGTTCAGCGTGTTGTAGGCCTCGATGTTGATCACCGCGGTCGAGGTCCTGGGATCGTCGTTGAGGCTCAGCACCGTGCCGACGCCGATATTGGTATTGACGCGCTGGGTCACGAAGGACTCGCTCAGCGCCGCCGCTCCCGAGAACGATCCGCCCGAGCCCGATCGCGCGCCGCCGCCGGCCTGGTTGACGACGTCGTTGGCGATGACGACCATGTCGCCGGCCGCCGAGTTGATGATCAGATGCGTCCCGATCTCGGCCGTCGTGGTGGAGTCGACGTCGTTCCTGGTCTTGCCGGCGGACACGCCCGCCGTGGACGCCTGATAGGCGTCGCCGCTCGCGGCGTAATTCGTGGTGTGCGTCGCCTTGATCGTGAGGCCGCCGAGATAGAGCGTGTCGTCCGTCGAGCCGCCGTCGAACCGCGCATTGGTCACGGCGGTCGAATTGGTGGTGGCGACCGCTGCCGCACCGGCATAGGTTCCGCCCGCGCCGACAAGCGCGTTGGAGACATTGGTGTCCGTGCCGTCCGCCCGGATCGTGAGCTTGCCGGTGTAGGCGGCCCGGTTCAGGGCATCCATGTCGGCAGGTGCGCCCAGATAGGCGTAGGTCTGCGCGTTTGAGGACGTCTGGGCGACGGTGGCGCCGAGGGCCAGGAAGCCACTCGAGAGCCCGGTCCCTTCGGCATATTGCGAACTGTCGTTCTCGGCCTTGATGGAGACGTCGGCGTTGGGGAGCCGGATTCCCGCCCCGCCATAGGCCTTGACCGTGGCATTTTCGGAGGCCTTCGCGTAGCTGCCCTGCGCGCCGATCAGCGAGCCGCCGCCACCGGCGAGTGCCTTGGCCCAGGTCGTCGTGCCATAGATCAGCGTCGTGACGCCGCCACTTGTCTGCGTTCCGATGATGGGCACCAGCGCCATCGCGGTCACGGCGAGCTTGCCGCCCGAGAAGCTGGTGTTGTCACCGACATCCGCGGTGACCGTCGCGCCGACCGTCGACTGGGCGATGGCAACGCCGACCGCGCCGCCACCGACCGAAACGCCGATCGCCTCGCTCGATAGATTGGGCGTGATCGCAGCTCCCACCAGTGTGCCGTCTCCGGCCGTAGACGTGGTGATCGCCGCGCCGGCCCCGATCTCGGCAAGCACGCCCGAATCTTCGTGAGCCTCTGCATCCGCGCCGGCGCCGGCAACGATGCCGCCCGAGAGCGCCGTTGCAGTCGTGCTCATCGTGCCGGCGCCCGAGGCCCCGACGCCCAGTGTCGACGTATTGATGGTCGCGCCGTCCAGGACCCGCGCTGTCACAGAGCTGTTGCGGCTCGCCGTTGCGACCGATGCGCCGACGGCCACGGCGCCGGCGCTGGCGCCTCCCGTGAAGACGACCTGGCTCGTTGAATCCTGCGCCAGGACACCGACGCCGGTGCCGCCCGTCCCCGTGATCTGGCCACCGAGCGTGGCCACCACGGTGTTGCTGACATTGCCGACGGCCACGGCGGCCTGGGCGCCGAAGTAGAGCCCCGCGCCGCCGGCGATCGCCTCGGTGTCGATGGTCTTGCCGGCGTAAGGTCCGTCGGTGGCGTCCTTGACGATCGCCGTGACGTTGACGGCCGGCGCCGACGCGACCAGGGGCGTATCCGCAGCCACCAGATTGCCGGCGCCATTGCGTCCGTAATCACTCAGATTGGCGAACACGGTGCTGTTGACGCTGGTGTAGCCGATGCCGGCCCCGATGCCGAGATTCTTCGCAAAGCCGGCGCCGAGGAGATACATCTTGGCCGCATTGGCGCTGGTCGCGGCGACATTAACCTGCGTACCCGTGACGTTGCCGCCCGCGATCTGGGCGATGACCGCGTCATTGCCGCCGCTCAGGACATTGCTGACGTCGTAGGTCGAGCTGACATTGGCGCTGTTCGGATTGCCGGCCGTGCCGCTCGCGACGGCGCCGCTGCCCTGGCTGTTGCTGGTGCGGCTGTTCACGGACGCGATGGTGCCGTTGCCACCCTGATTGAGCTGGCCGGTCTGCTGGCCCTGGGTGTCGGCGTCCGCGGTGTTGGTGCCGATGATGATGACGCCGACGGTCGCGCCGATGCCGACGCTGCCGCCGATGCCGGCGGTGACCGCATAGGACAGCACCTCCTTGGTGCTGAGCGCGTTGACGTTGATCGCGCCGGACGAATTGAGATTGCTGTTCCAGCTCTCGGCGACGGTCCGGCTCTTGAACACGATGACGTTGGCCGCAGCGCCGACGCCGACCCCTCCTCCGCTGGCGCCGACCGCGAGCGCGCCCGCGATCTCCTTGATCGCGACGTCCTCGTTGGCGTTGACCGTGACCGCGCCGGCCGCACCGCCCGTCACACCCTGCAGCGTGGTGTCGTAGACGCCGGCGATGGTGGTGTTGTTGGCGACCTCGATGTTCGCCATGCCGGCGATCGCGGCGGTGCCCGTCGAGAGCGCGCCACCGATGGCGTAGGCTTCGAAGCGGTTCTTGGTCTTGGCCTCGACGTCGAGCGCGCCGCTCAAATTGAGCGCGGTGGTGTGCGCGGCGCCATTGCCCTGATAGCGAAACTCATCGCCGACATAGGCCAGCGTCCGGTTCGAGGAGACCTGGACCAGGAACGCCGCGCCGATCGCGGCCTGGCTGCCATAGGCGCCCGAGCCGTTCGCGGAGAAGATGCCGGTGTTGTTGTTGGCGTTCACCGTCAGCGACGAAGCGGTCAGCGCGCCGCCGTCGACATAGGCTTCCGTGGTCGCCTGGAAGACGTTCAGGCCGACCGAGCCGGTGTTGAAGCCGATCGCGATCGAGGACGCATCCTGCTCCGCATTGGCCTTCACGGTCACGGCGCCCACCGTCGCGCTCGACGACTGGACGCCGCCGACTGTGGCATTGGTGATATAGGCGAAGGTTTCGCGCGACATCGTCGTCGAGACGATCGTCGCGCCACCGCCGCCGCTGCTGCCGTAGGCGATGCCTGCGCCGAACGCGCCGGAATAGGAGAAGCTCGACGCCGCCACCTCGACCTGCGGCTTGAGCGTCGACGAGGTCAGGCGCGTGTCGATGGACGCGCTGTCGATATAGGCTCGTGTCGCCCCGCTCATCACGTTGGTGATCGGGTTGATCATGATCGAGATGCCGCCGCTCGCGGCGACCGACGCGACGTTGGTCACGACAGCCTGGTGCGAGCTCGCGACCACGGCGAGGCCGCGCAGGACGTCCTGGTTCTCGGTGAGGTCGGGCGTAGTGTCGGTCGGCGCGTGGGCCGTGCCGAGATCAAAGGCATGAACGAGCGTGCCGTTGTTGACCGACAGCGTATCGGTGGTGCTGGTCCCGATCGCGTCGACCTTGGTGTTCACTCCCGAGATGTAGGCGGCGGTGGTTCCGGTGATCTGGTTGGTCACCAGCGAACCCGCGCCGCCGGCCGCGCCCTTGCTGATCGACAGGGCGCCGGCGAACACGGCCGCCTTGTCGTTGTTGCCCGCGACCACGCCGACATTGTTGGTGGCCGTGACATCGGCCCCGTTGATGCCGTTGGTGCCGGCGGCAGTGATGTTGGCGGTGACGTTGGTCCCCATCAGATTGGTGGCGACCGAACCGGCGAGCCCAACCTGCGAGGACATCGCAACGCCGACGGCGACGGTCGAGATGGCGGCATTCGAATTCGCACCGACGGCGACGCTGCCGGATGCGGTCAGCTTGGAGCCGGTGACGCCGGCACTGACATTGTTGGCGATGCTGCTGTAGACGAGCGCGAGGCCCGCGGCGCTGCCTTGCGTCGAGGCGCCCGCGATCGCGGCGGTTCCGGTGATGCTGGAATTGTCGGTCGCGTTGACGGAGATGTTGCGGCTCGTGACGGACGATTGCGACGCGCTCGACAAATTGTTGCCGATGGCGGCCGAAACGGTATTGGCGATCGAACTGATCGTCGTGCCGCCGACGCCGGCGAACTGCCCGGTCGCAAGGCCAAAGCCGATCGTGACCGCCTGGATCTTGGAGGAATCGACCGCACTGACGCGGACATTGCCCGGGGCCGACATCAGCACATTGGCGATGTAGGCCGAATGCGTCGTCGCAACGGTGTTGTAGACGATCGAGGCGCCGACATTGTTCTTGCCGGCCTGGATCAGGCCCGCAACGGAGACGATGCTGGCGCCAGGACCGTTACCCGTGCCGTCGTTGAGAGCGGCTGCGCTAAAGTCGATGCAGTTCTGCGTCCCCATGCCGCCGGCGGCCGTGCAGGTGTCGGTGGCGAGATGGTTGTTGTTGCTCTTCTTGACGAGGTTGCCGAGCGCCGTATCCAGGTCCGCAACGGCCCCGCTGTCCGCCAGCACCGTCACGCCGCCGACATTGATGCTCACCGTCGAGCCGCTGTTGATGTAGGCCGTGGTGGTCGGCGTGATCTCGCTGACGACGACCGCGCCGGCAAGGCTGTTGGCGCTGGCCCCTCCCCCGCCCGAGGCCGCACCAGCCGCAATCACGCTGGCGCTGTCGGCCATCACCAAGAGGGTGTCGTAGTTCGAGATCGCGGTGCTGCGGATATGCGCGTCGGTCGCGTTGCCGCCGGTGGGATCGCCGATCGAGGCATAGGTCAGCCCGATGCCGACGCCGGCCTGGCCGCCCGAGATGTAGAGCGAGCCGCCGCCGATCGCGATGTTCGTGGTCTGGTAGGCGTCGACCTCGAGCGCCCGGTTGACGCCGCTCGCCTGCCCCGTGATCGTCGAGCTCTCGATATAGGCGTTGGCGCTGTCGGTGATGATGCCGACCGAAGCGGACAGCGACGCCGAATTGGATTTCGATCCCGCCACGCCGATGGCGACGACCGTTTCCGAGCCGCCATTGAGCGCCTGCACGGTCACCGAACTCTGGTTGTTCATCGTGGCGCCGTAGATATAGGCGAGCGTCGCGTTGTTCGACATCGCCGCGGCAATGGCACCGCCGATCGCAGCTCCCTGGGCGGATGCCCCGGCCAGATTGAGTGCCGCCGAACCGGAGCCACTGTTGAGCATCGTGTCGTTCAGGGCCTGAACGATCGTGCTGGTCGTGACGGTGCCAGCCGTCGTGTACTTGTTGACCGTCGTGTTCCTGATATAGGCGCTGGTGCCGAGCGCGACGTCCCCGATCGACGAACTGCCGGCGAGATCGATACTGAAACCGTCGGTGCTCGAGCCCGAGCTCGAGCCGATCTTGCTCGCGGCCGTCGCCACGCCGGCGGCCCCGCCGGTCGCACCTGCACCGGCGGCTCCCGCCTTGTCCGAGAAGCTGGAGGCTTGCGGCTCGGAGATCGAAGCCGCGACCGCTGCGGTCGTGATGCGTCCGGACGTGGTCGCACTGATCGTGAGATTGTCGACGTTGACGGCCCCGCTGCCGCCGCCATTGCCGGCGAACGGATCGTCGGCGCTGAAGGGACCGGGCCTGATATCGGAATGATTGTCGCCGATATAGGCCGACGTGTCGGTGTTTGCACCGAGATAGGCGACCGCCAATCCGACGGCCGAACCGCCGCTGGTGTTCCGGCTCATTGCCCCCGCCAGCGTGATGACCGACAGGTCCTGCTGCGCCAGGATTCCGACCGTCGGAGCGTAGACGGTTGCCTGGCTCGATATCGACGCATGAGTCGTGTTGTTGAGGAAGCCGAGCGAGGTGATGCCGTTGAGCGCCAGTGCGCCCGCAGCCTTGCCGGACGTCGGAGCAACCGCAATGAACTGATCGGAGGTGATGGCGTTGACGGCGATATCGCCCGCCGCTCGCACCGTCGCGCCGTCCGAAATGCCGGCGATGGTCCTGGTGTTGAACTGAACGAGATTGAGCGCGCCGCCGACCGAGGAGCCGCCCGACGTGTTGCCGGGCAGGAAGCCGAGCGTACCGACATTGCCGGCCGCGTCGATCGAGGCCGTGGTCGTGGTCGCCGCGATCTGGATGCTGGTGTCGTAGGTGTGGACGTCACCGTTGTTGACCGTCGCGGACCAGCTGCTGCCGCAAGCCGCGGTGGTGCAAGTCGCGGTCAGACTGGCGCTGCCGGCTACCCACGCCGTCGTGTTGTTGTTCACGACGAAATGGTTCAGCGAGCCGGCGAGGCCGATCGTGTCGCCGGCGTCGGCCGTAGCGTTGGCATAGCTCGTCAGGATATTGCCGCCAACGCCGAGATTGCCGTTGAGATGGCCGAGGACCTCGGTCAGTCCGTCCCACTTCAGCCAGGTATTGGTGATCGGCATCGAGGTGGTGGCGTCAACGGCGATGTTGGCCGCGTTGACGGTGGTGCCGCTGCCGATATAGGCGTTGGAATTGTGGTTGAAATTGCCCCAGGCGAGCGCCGCGCTGATCGCGACGCCCTCGCCGCTGGTAACGTCCTTGGTGATCGCGGAAGCCGTCGCATTGCTGCGCACGCCCCGATCGATGAGAGTGCTGACGACCGCGACGTTGCCGCTGACATAAAGGCTCGGCGCGCCGCCGCTCGGATTCTGGCCGATCGATGCCGTCGCGTTTTCAGTGCTGTTGGCCAGCGACAGCGCACCGGCGGCCTTGAAATTGAAGTTCACCGGCATCAGCGAGACCATCTGCTGAGCCATCATCCCCGTCAGGCTGGGGCTGGAGACCAAGAACTCCTGGATCGCGCCGACCAGGGCCGGCGTACCGACAATGGTCGACGCCATGGTCGAGTTGCTCGTCGTATTCGAGGTCGCCTCGACCAGAACGGAGCCGTTCATCCGCGACGACGCGCTGGTGCCCAGCGACGAGCCGAGCTTCGCGTTTGCGGATGTGGTGACGTCGCTGATCGCGAGCGCCCCGCCAACACCACCGCTGGCGGTCGGCGTGCTCAGCGCAACCGACGTGGCGCCGGTCGAGAACGAGTTGTTGTTGATCGCCCGCACTGTCAGCGAGTTGCCGGATGCATTCACGGTGCCGACGGAAAGGTTCGCGCCGGTCCCGACATTGGCCGTGGTCGAGACCGAGCCGGTGGAATAGGCCACCGTCTCGACGAATTGCGCGCTGGAGGTCGCGGCGACCGCGGTAACGGCCAACGTTGCATCGTTGATGGCGTGGATGCCGAGGCTGCCGCCTGCGCTGATCGTGGCGCCGGAGGCAACATTGGTGCTGACATTGCCGTCGATCTTGCCGACGACAGCGGCGGCGCCGATCGGCGAGCCGCCGATCAAGGTGCTCGCAATCGCCGGATCCTGCGCCGTCTCCGAACCATGCGAGGCGATGGAGACGTTGCCGGTGCCGTTGATGTTGGCGTTGCCGTTGATATTGACCGTCGCGGTGGCGCTCGCGGCCACGTAGCCGCCGTTGATGCCGAGCATCGAGGCCGCGAGCGTGGTGCCCACCAGCGTAAAGAGGCCAGGGACCGAGCTCGTAAAGCTGGACGACGCCGTCGAGACCGATGCGATCGTGATGTCACCGCCGGTGATCCGGCCGTCGACCGTAATTCCCGACGTCGCAGTGGCTTGGCCCGACAGCTTGCTGTCGCTCGCCGTCGCCGCGAGCGTCACATTGCCGCTGGTGTAATGCGTGCTGGCGGCGTTGACGGTCTGCGCGAGAATTTGCGCGCCGTTCTGGATATCGATTATCCGCGCCTCTATCCGGATGTCGTTGGCATTGCCCGTCGAATATCCATTGGCATCGAGACGACGGGTATCGACCACCGCGTGGGCCGCCAGCGTGACCGAGTTGTCTGCCTGGATGAGGTAGGTGGCACCGGCGCTGAGCCCGTTGATCGCAGCCGCGACCGAGCCGTTCGACAGCGTCACGCCGGCGTCGCCCTGGGCGGTATCGCCGATGACCAGGTCGGTCGGGTCGATCAGCAGCGTGCCGGCCTTGCCGTTGTCCGCGCTGAGTTTGACCTTGATGCCTTGGCCGATGTCGATCACCCCGTTCGCGCTGAAATCGACCAGGCCCGCATTACCGGTCTTCGCGCTGGCGTTGAATTTGGCCCCGCCTGACACCGTCAGGTTCTGCGCCGCCTTCAGCCGGATCTCGCCGGCATCGCCGGTCTTGCTGGCAATGTTCAGCCGGGCGTTCTTGCCGATCTCGATGTTGTTGCCGGCCTGCACCGTGATGTTGCTCGGCGTCGCGGTCTGGCTCTTCGCGGTCAGGCGCCCGTTGACGCGGGCGTTGTTGACGGCGCCGATATGGATCGAGCCGTTGCTGACGGTGATCGAGCTGGCGCTGCGCAGGCCCTTGGAATTGACGGAGGCCGCGAACTTGGCGGCATGATCGAGATTGGCGATGTCGCGCTGGCTGGCGCCGCCGACGAAGACGTTCTGCCCGGTCAGGCGGACGCCGTCCTGCGCGTTGACCCGGCCGTAGATGCGGATGTTGCCGTCGGGCGAGACCGGGAACGAGCCCGCCATGAGATTGCCGACGGCCGACTGGTTGATCTGTCCGCCCGCACCGATCAGGCTGTCGGTGAATTCGCGCGTCGGCGTCGAGACGTTGAGGCTGCCGACATTGACCACGCCGCTGCGGCCGACCACGAAGCCCTTGGGATCGGCGAAGTAGACGTTACCGCCGATCGCGCCGTTCATGTAGGAGTTCAGCGTGCCGTTGACGTAAACCGGCGCGTCGCGGACGATGTTGACGAGGTTTTGCGTGCCCGTCGGCAGCTGCAGATTGACGGTATTGCCCTGCCCGACGCTGAACTGCGAGAACGAGTTGAAGGCGTTGTTGCCCGACACCGTCGACGTCGTGACATTGGTGACGCTGCCGGAGGTCTGCAGGGACGTTCCGGTGCGTCCGTCCGGGAGGATGACGTTCGCCGTCTGCGCCCGGACGCGGACGCTGTACACCGGCAGGAAGACCATCTGCATCGCGCAGAGCAGCGACATCGAACGGAAGCGCGAAAGCTTCCGCAACGTCGTCAGCTCGTCATCGTCTCGCGCCGCAGATGGTCCGCGCATGTCAGATCCTCTTCATCGGCATTGGCACCGATCCACAACCGGGTGGGAGAATGTCGTGCGATCCGGGCATCAGAACTGGCCGGGCGGCAGCTTGAAGATGTCGGGGCTCTTGGCGTCGGCCACGTAGAACAGCAGCAGGCTGGTCGGGGTCAGCACACGCTGATTGTTCTCCTTGTTTTCGAACGTGCCCTGCAGCAGCAGGATCACCGAGCGATCCTTGGCGTCGCTGCCGCGGAACATCACGATGCCGCCGGCGACGGGCATGTTGACCGCGATGGAATCGGGCTTGAAGCCCTCGCCCATGAAATGGGCGCGCAGGATGTTGGCGTTGGAGAACAGCTTCTCCGGTGTGATCGCCGCGTCGGTCCCCTTCGACCAGACCGCGCCGACCTGGATCAGCGACTTGGACTTGTAGCCGAACACGTAGGAGAGCTCGGCGGTGCCGCCGTTCGGCAGCAGGTCCGGAACGGACAGCAGGATGCTGTGGGTCAGCTCGGCGGCATTGTCCTGCGCCCTGATGGCGTCGGGCTTGACGTTGAAATCCTTCGCCATCGCCGCGCGCACATCGGCCTCGTTCATGCCGAACTTGGCGGAGCGGAAGCCATCGATCGCCTTGCTCTTGTCCTCCGCGCCCGGCGCCTCGGCCGACGGTGCCCCGGCGGCGACAGGTGTGCCGGCTGCAGCGGGAGCACCGGCCGCAGCGGCCCTGGGGGCCGGCGCGGCCTTCTGCTTCGGCACGGCGCCCTGCGCCGCAAGCGGCCCGGCAGCAACGGAGGTGAGCAGGCCGACGACGGCCGGAATGAGATAGATCTTGCGCATCGAAAACCTTCGAAACAACTTGAAACAACGCTTCAAAAATCGGCAGCTGCGAAATCGGCTCCCCCGAACCGTCACCGCAACCGAGACGGAAAATGCTGCAACGCCGCAAGGCGTTGCAACGCGCCACCGAGGAGACAAGGTTCGAAACAGCGACTCTTTGGCAGCGTAGGAATACGGTATCGGGCTGCCAAACGCTGCGAATGAACATTCACAAGCGCATTTTTTGATCAATTGTGGACACTGGCCGTTCGCGCTAAGCAACAAACCGGGGCAAGCCATATGCAAAGAATTCCATGACCGAACGGCGTTCCGCTTTCGCGGTCGATCGCCGCGGCTTCATTCGCCTTGCGGGCGCAACCGCCGCAGGATGGATCGCGCTCGGCGCAACGTCGGATCGCGTGCGGATCGTGGCATCGTTGACCGCATTGCCGCTCGACGACGAGCTGACCCGGCGCAGCATGATCGACAGTCCGACCTCGCGCCTCGGCGGCCTCATCGCCGGCTTGAGGCAGCGCGGCTGGGTCGAGGGCGTCAACTTCCGCCTCGAGCTCCGTTCGAGCTTCGGCGCGCCGGACAGGCTGAAGGCAGCCATTCAGGAACTGCTGGCGCTCAAGCCGGATGTGATCCTGACGGGATCGACGATTGAGACCGCAGCTGTCCTTGCCGCAACGAAGACCATTCCCATCGTGTTCGCGACCGCCAACGATCCCGTGGGCAACGGCTTCGTCGAAAGCCTTGCGCATCCCGGCGGCAACGTCACCGGCTTCACCAGCAGCACGGCTGAGATGGGCGGCAAATGGCTGCAGCTGATCCGTGAAGCCGTGCCTGACATCGCCCGCGTCGGCATCCTCTTCAACCCCGCGACCACCCCTCGCGGCGGGCGCTTCTTCCTCGACTCGATCGAGCAGGAGGCGATGGAGTCCGGAGTGTCCGTAGTCCCCGCCCCGGTCAACGCGCCGGCGGAGATCGACGACGCCGTCAGGCGCTTCTCCGAATCGCCCAAGGCGGCGATGATCGCGCTCGTCGACAGCTTCCTCGTTGTCAACCGGCAGGTGGTCGTCGCGGCGGTAGACAAGTATCGCGTGCCCACGATCTATCCGTTCCATTATTTCATGGATGCCGGCGGATTGATGAGCTACGGGCCGACGCTGGAAGTGCGCTCGGCCGATTACGTGGACCTCATCCTGCGTGGCACCAAGGCCGGAGATCTTCCGGTGCAGTCGCCGCGGAAATACGAGCTGCTGATCAACCGCACGGTCGCCCGTACGCTGGGATTGACGATTCCCTTCACCCTGCTCGCGCGCGCCGACGAGATCCGCGAGTGAACGAGACGGCCGACCAGGGACCTCTGCGCACGCCTCCCGGCCGGCTGTTCCGCAAATATCTCTACTCGATCGTCGCCCTCGTCTTTGCGGCGCTCGCCATCAACACGGGCTTCGACGTCTGGTTCTCCTATCGCGAGCAGAAGCAGCTCCTGGCGGCAACCCAACGCGAGCAGGCAGCGTCCGCCGCGATTCAGATCGGCCAGTTCGTCGGCCAGATCGAGAACCAGATCAGATGGCTCGCCCGCCTGCCGCCGGAGCTGTCGACCAACGAAGACGAGCGCCTGAACGCCATCCGACTGTTGCGCCTTTCGCCAGCGATCGCGGAAATCGCCGAGCTGGACTCGCGAGGACTGGAACAGCTGCGCGTGTCCCGTCGTGTTGCGGACAAGGTCGGCAGCAAGACCGACCTTTCCGCTTCACCCGCCTTTCGCGGCGCCAATGACAGCCGCGCATTTTACGGACCGGTGTACTTCTTCGCCGACACCGAGCCGTTCATGACGCTCGCCACGCGCGGCGTCGGTCGCAATCCGAACGTGATCGTCGCCGAGGTCAATCTGCGTTTCATCTGGGACCTCGTCGCCGGCATCCGGGTCGGCAACACCGGCAAGGCCTACGTCGTCGATCGCATGGGAGTCTTGATCGCACATCCCGATTTGTGGCGCGCCCTGCAGCGCAGCGATCTGTCCAGCCATCCGGACGTCCGCTCCGCGCTCGATGGCGTGGGGCCGCCCTCGGGAGGATTGGTCAAAGAGGATCTGACCGGTCAACGCGTGCTCTCGACCTACGCGACGGTGCCCTCGCTCGGCTGGCTGGTGTTCGTGGAGCTGCCGCTCACAGAGGCCTATGCGCCGATCTATGCCTCGATCGGCCGCTCGACCTTCCTGCTCGTCGTCCTGCTGATCGGCGCGGTGCTGGTCTCGCTCTTTCTCAGCCGGCGCATGACGGGGCCGATCCAGCTCCTGACCCAGGGCGCGCGGCGGATCGGCAGCGGCGATCTCGGCCTGCGGCTCGCGATCAGGACCGGCGACGAGCTGGAAGCGCTCGGCGACCAGTTCAACCGCATGGCCGCTCACCTGCGCAACTCCTACGCGACGCTCGAGCGCAAGGTCATCGAGCGCACCTCCGAGCTGGAGAGGGCGCGCGACCACGCGCTTGCCGAGCACGATGCCGCCGAGCGCGCGCGCAGCGCGGCGGTGGCAGCCAACGAAACCAAATCGCGCTTCCTCGCCGTCGTCAGCCACGAGCTGCGCACGCCGCTGAACGGCGTCATGGGCGTGCTGCAGCTGCTCGACGACGGCAGCCTCAGTGATGCGCAGCGGCGCCACCTCACGACCGCAGCCGCATCGGGCGAGACGCTGATTGCGCTGGTCGATACCATCCTCGAATATGCACGCCTCGAGGCCAGCGCCGAAACGCTGGAGCCGCGCAATTTCCGGCTCGACCAGCTGATCGAGACGGCCGCCGACCTGATGCGTCCGCAGGCCTTCGGCAAGGGACTGACCTTCGACCTCGCCTGCGACGCCTCGGTGGGCACCACCGTGCACGGCGATCCGGTCAGGCTCAACCGCGTCCTGCTCAACCTCATCGGCAACGCCATCAAGTTCACGCCGTCGGGCGGGATCGCGGTCAACGCGGCTGCCGAGCGGCACGACGACCACATCCTGCTGCGCATCACCGTTCGCGACAGCGGCATCGGCATCGCGCCCGACATGCACGAGCGGATCTTCGAGGATTTCGTGCAGGCTGACGACAGCATCGCGCGGCGGTTCGGCGGCACCGGCCTCGGCCTTGCGATCGCGCGGCGCCTCAGCCGCCTGATGCGCGGCGAATTGACGGTGGAGAGCACCCCGGGCGCGGGCAGCACGTTCACCTTCGCGGTGCCGCTGGGCCTTGCCGCAAGCGGCGTCGCGCAAGGCGCGCTGCCGCCGCCGTCGCGGCCGCTCCGCGTGCTCCTGGTCGACGACGATCCCGTCAATTGCGAGGTCGGCGAGGCGATCCTGAGGCGGCTCGGTCATCACCCGACGATCGCGCGGAACGGGGCATCGGCCGTCGAGCTCGCGCGCGATCAGTCCTTCGACATCATCCTGATGGACCTGCACATGCCCGACATGGACGGCGTCGAGGCCGCGTCGCGGATCGGCAGGCTCGGCCTGCCGGAGAGGCCGCGCATCATCGCCGTGACGGCGGATGTGTCGTCCATCGCGCGGGAGCGGCTCGCTAACGCCGGCATCGTCCAGATCGTCAGCAAGCCGATCCTGATCAACGCGCTCCGCGAGGCGATCGAGGACGCCCCTAAGGTCAAGCCGGCGGCAGCAGCGCAGCTCTCCGCGGGCGCGCTGATCGACCGGCACTTTCTCGACGACCAGCGGGAGCTGCTCGGGACCGCGCAAATCGCCAAGCTCCATCACTTGCTGGGGGAGACCAGCGCAAGACTGATCGACGACATCGCCAAGGCCGCGGAGGCCGGCGATCGCAGCCAGCTCGCGCGATCCGCGCACCAGCTCGGCAGCGCCGCCGGCGCGCTCGGCCTCGTTCGACTGTTCGAGCGCAGCGGCGAGATCGAAACGGCCGCGCCCTCGATGTCCCCGGCTGATTGCGAAGATGCCGCGCACGAGCTCGCCGCGCTTCGCAAGGCCTCGATGAGTGCGCTGGACGAACTGCTCGCGCCTGCCAAGTAGCGCCTTGTCCGCTACCGATGATGATCGCGCCTTTCGACATATCGGTACAGCGTGATCACAACGATGGCCGGTATCCCCCAGAAGATTGCGACTAAGAGACCAACAAAACCAAAGGTGTTCGCATCCTTGCCTCCGCCGAGAAGCAATGTGACCACCACGACCGATATTGCGACCATTCCAACAAGCTTGGCAAAAGACCTCGCGTTCACGAACCTTGATCCTCGATGTCGATGATCACTTCATACAGACCTGATTGTGACATCTAGCAACTCATCGGTCGCGCCCCACCTCACCGCGTCCGCACGCCCTCCTCCTCGCGCCCGAACCGTTCCACCAGAAAATCGATGAACAGCCGCACCTTCACCGACAGATGCCGCGTCGGCGGATAGACCGCATACAGCGCGAGCGGCGGCGCGGCATAGTCGTCCAGCACCGTTCGCAACTCGCCCTCCTTCAATGCATCGGCGGCGATGAACTCCGGCAGCAGCGCCAGTCCCCTGCCCTTGATCGCGACGTCGCGCAGCACCTCGGCATTGTTGACGCAGAGCGACCAGGCCGGCTGGATCCAGTGGTCGCCGTCGCTGCCCGTCAGCTTCCACTGATTGCCCGTCAGCAGGAAGCCGTAAGTCAGCGCGGCATGCTCGCGCAGATCCTGCGGATGCTTCGGCGTGCCGTGGCGCGCCAGATAATCCGGCGACGCACAGATCATGCGCGCCACCGGCATGATTTTTCGCGCGATCAGGCTCGACGATTCCAGCTCGGCGATCCGCAAGGTCACGTCAAAGCCATCCTGCACGGGATCGAGCAGGTCGTCGCTGAGCACGATCTGGAGCTGAAGCTCGCCGTGGCGCGCCATGAAGTCGGCGAGCACGGGCCCGAGCCGCATCGTGCCGAACGACATCGGCGCGTTGACGCGGAGCAGCCCCCGCGGCGCGGACTGCGCCTGCGTCACCGCCTGGTCGGCGGCCTCGACCTCGGAGAGGATGACGAGCGCGCGTTCGTAATAGCGCTGGCCGTTCTCGGTCGGGCTCGCATGCCGCGTGGTCCGGTTCAACAGCTGGACGCCGAGGCTCTCCTCGAGGTCGGCGATGTATTTGCTGATTGCCGAGCGCGACAGCCGCAGCTGCCGGCCGGCCTCGGCAAAGCTGCCGCTTTCGACCACCTTCACGAAGGCCCGGAGGCTTCCAAGCTTATCCAAGGGCGGGTTCCGGCGATTGTTTCCAAATCGTAGACATAGTCGTCATATTTGCACGGATTGTCTCCAATCCAAAGCGGAACAATATTTCCGGCCAGAGAGCAACACGCTCCCCGAGCTTTGGAGGACGACAATGTCTGGACTGCACCACGTGACTGCGATTGCCGGCGATCCCATCCGCAATTTCGGTTTCTACACCCGGGATCTCGGCCTGCGCTTCGTCAAGAAGACGGTCAATTTCGACGATCCCGGCACCTATCACTTCTACTATGGCGACGAGACCGGCCGCCCCGGCACCATCCTGACCTTCTTCCCCTGGGCCGGCGTTCCGGCCGGGCGCCGCGGCGTCGGCGAGACCCATCAGACGGCCTTCCGCGTGCCGCAGCGTTCGCTCGGCTACTGGACCCAGCGCTTCACCGAGAAGGGCATTGCCTACGAGGCGCTCGAGAAGCGTTTTGGCGAGTCCGTGCTGCCGTTCACCGATCCTGACGGCATGGCGCTCGCACTGGTCGGCATTCCCGGCGCCGAGAACGAGCCCGGCTGGAGCAACGGCGATGTCCCGGCCGAGCATGCGATCCGCGGCTTTCACGGCGTGACCCTGCTGCTCGACAGCGCGGCCAAGACCGCTGCCGTACTCACCGACGTGTTCGGCTTCAAGGAAACGGGGCGCGAAGGCTCGGTGATCCGCTTCAAGGCCGCGGGCGATGTCGAAGGCAGCGTCGTCGACATCTATGAGGCCAAGGGCTTTTTGCGCGGGCATCAGGGCGGCGGCTCCGTGCATCACATCGCCTTCCGCGCAGCCGACGACGCCGAGCAGGGCCGGATGGCCGAGAGGCTCGTGAACAATCACGGCCTGCATCCGACCGAGCAGCGCGACCGCAACTATTTCCGCTCGATCTATTTCCGCGAGCCAGGCGGCGTGCTGTTCGAGATCGCAACCGACATCCCCGGCTTCGCCGTCGATGAACCCGTCGCGACGCTGGGACGCGACCTCAAGCTGCCCAGCTTCCTCGAGCAGCACCGCAAGCAGATCGAAGGCGTGCTGCCGAGCCTGGAAGAGACCGCGTCATGACCGAGAATAGTTTCATCCATCGCTTCGAGCCCGCGACCAGCGCGGGCTCGGCCCCGCTCCTGCTGCTGCATGGCACCGGCGGCGACGAGAACGATCTGCTCGGGCTCGGCAGGATGATCTCGCCGGGATCCGCCCTGCTCTCGCCGCGCGGCCGGGTGCTCGAGCACGGCATGCCGCGCTTCTTCCGTCGCCTCGCCGAAGGCGTGTTCGACGAGAACGACGTCCGCCGCCGGGCGCAGGAGCTCGGCGACTTCGTCATCGAAGCGCGAAAGCAGTACGGCATCGCAGCGCCCGTCGCGGTCGGCTTCTCCAACGGCGCCAACATCGCAGCCGCGCTGCTGCTGCTGAAGCCCGAGGTGCTGGCCGGCGCGATCCTGCTGCGCGCGATGGTGCCGCTGTCGGATCCGCCCGCAGCCGATCTGGCAGGCAAGCCAGTCCTGTTGTTGTCCGGACAAAGCGACCCAATCGTGCCGGCGAGCAATTCCGCAAAGCTTGCGGCCCTGCTCTCGCACGCGGCTGCAAGTGTGACGCACAGGGTTTTGCCGGCAGGCCATCAATTGTCGCAAGCCGATTTGACGCTCGCCCGCGACTGGATCGGCAACGTCGAGGCCAAGGCAGCGTGACCTCGCGAGCGGCGCATCGTTTCGAACGATGCGCCGCCGCAAGTGACAAGGGACTATCCAGCAAGGGCTTTGGCCACAGCTGCGATTGGTCAAGCGTCCATTACGCGAACGTCGGCTAAGGGCCAGAAGCAGTCTTTTCTTTTGGTTGCGCGTGGCGCCACAAGCGACGTTCTGGCAATCAAAAGAGCATTGCAGTGATCCCCGTCAACGCAAGACCGTTTACAATCTGTCCAAGGTGCCCATGCTATTACGTGCGCCATGGCTATTCACAGACTTTACAGCGGCGTCCTGGCTTTACTTTTGCGCGAGGGAATGCGCCTGATCGCAGCTTTTGTAAGCCTGGGCGCTCTGGGTTTGCTGGCAGCTTGCGGGGTCGGGGATGACGCCACGTTTCGCTATCGGCTGTCCTTTTCGCTCGGCATCAATGGAGCGGTCAGGTCTGGCTCCAGCATCATCGCAGTACGCTACTGGACCGGGGGAGCCTCCTGGGGAACCGGTAAGACGACCTATTCCATCGTCAAGGGCGTTGCCCCGGTCATAGACCTTGGCCGATACGGCACGCTGGTCGCGTCGATGGCTTCCAATGGCGAGGAATGGTTCAGGCGTAAGAAGCAGTACGGACTGACCTGTAAAAAGCCGCTCACGGCGGACTCGCTGCCCGCCAAGTTCAGTCAGGAGCCGGCGGCGCTCGCCAATCTGCGCCAAGGCAAGCGCGACTTAACGGACGATTCCTATCCCGCCTTCATCTGGTTTCCGTACGGCCAACCCTACGAGCGGGCGCAGCAGCTCTGCCCGGAAGAATTCCCCCGCGTGATCGGTGCCAACATCGAATTGCAATCCGTCACGATCGAGGTCGCGCCCGACGCGCCGCTGCTGACCAGATTGAATATCAGCGTCCCATGGTTGGACGAGATCCGAGCCGATCAAACGAGGCTGGGTGGAGTCACCACCACAGCTGGAATTTTCAAGCCACGCCGCACACTCATGATCGAAACAGACGACCCGACAAACTGACCGTCCGCTTTGAGGCTGAAATGTCGCCTATGGGCCAATAGCCGCCCCGCCGGCGCATCACAGATTTTTCAACAAGCGCCGATGTAGCGTTGCGGCATTGGGCTGCCTGGCGGCCCACTCCAGATTACGTTCGCCATCGATCTTCACCCAGAACGTACGGGCAGGCGCATCGCTCCCATCGAGCGAGTTGAAAGTACATGATGCCCTTTCTCGAATGATGGCGCCGATAGAGTCCTGAGCTTGGTAGTCAATGAGCGCCACGTACTGAACGGGCGGGTGGCGCGCAGCTTGCATCATGGATCGTCTGGTTGATGCGGATACGGCGCGCTCAGGCTCGGCGAAAAATTCCTCTCATGTGATCGTTCTTCTGGAGTCGTCCAGCCCGATCCGTTGATAGGTGGAGGGAACCGCCAACCGCTCCTGGATTGCCGTTTCGCAGGTCTGTACAAATTGAGAGGTGAACGGCGGATAGCCGCGGGCGTAAGCATAGCCGAGAACAGCGATGCCGAGGACTAGGAACGCTGCGACAGTAAGCTTAATCTTCATCTGTAACTCTTACAGAACTTTGCCTGCTGGTTTTGAGCGACTGGCCCGCAAGGTGCACACTCCCGACCTAAACCGAACTAAGCTAAGCGTGCATTAACGGGCTAGCACAACCCGCCAACTCAAATGCGCCATTTTGTCGCCGGCGGTTGCGACGATCATTCGGCTTTGATTTGGCTCTGGTCGATGACCGCTTCGGGTCAGAAGCGGTCGTTCAAGCGGCGAATCGGTAGCGCTACCTCCCCGCGAAGGCGTAACTCGGCTTCGACGCGCCGTGAGATGTCGATCGTATCGTTCGGCAGATGCTGCATGGCGTAACTCCCATCTCCATTTTCGGAAGCGGGCCCGACGCCTGCAGGATCTTCTTTACGAGACGCGTTGTTGACCACGCTTCACCGCGCGGCAATCTACCTTCGGTACACGGCAGAGATTGCAAAAATTCCGGGAGTTGATCGCGCATGGAACTCACGGCAGTCCAGCTGTACGGCGGTGGCCAATGCGAGACCTGATCGATTTGGATTGTCGGTGTTTTGCCCGACGCATCAACGTCGCGCCACATCGCTTCGACCATGAATCGGTGCCCGCGCAAGCCATTGAAATGACTGCACCCGGCTACTGTGCATGGGGTTGTTTTTCAGTTTTTCGTTTTGGATGGCCAAGCAATTTGGCCTCTCCCTACGGGGAGAGGCCAAATTTGAAGCGACAGGCTCGGCGTGATCGAGCGTTCCCTACTCCCAGGACCAGGTCGAGAAATCGTTCTCGAACTGCGGGACTTCCTTCCAGACACCCTTCAGCTTCTTGTTGATGACCGTCGGCCATTGCGGCTGGAACAGATAGGCGGAGACGGCGTCGGTGGCCAGCATGCGCTGGGCGTCGCCGAGCAGTTTTGCGCGGGCGGCTTCGTCCGGCGTCGACACGATCTGCTTGTAGAGCGCGTTGAAGGCCTCGTTGTTGTAACCGAGATAGTAGTCCGGCTCGGTGATCTTGACGAGATCGAACGGCTCGACATGGCTGACGATGGTGAGGTCGAAATTATGCGGACCGTTGGGCGCAAACACCTGCGACAGCCACTGCGCCCATTCGACGTTCTCGATCTTGGCGACGATGCCGACCTTGGCGAGCTGGGCCGCGACGATCTCGCCGCCCTGCCGCGCATAGGGCGGCGGCGGCAGCTTCAGCGACAGCTCCACCGGCGCGGTGACGCCGGCTTCGGTGAGCAGCTTCTTGGCCTTCTCGGGGTCGAAAGGATTGACGCCGGTGGTGTCGACATAGCCGAGCGATCCCGGCGTGTAGAAGCTGCCGATCGGCGTACCGAAGCCCTCGACGGCGCCGTCGATCAAGGCCTTGCGATCGATCGCCGCGAGGATGGCGCGGCGAACGCGGACGTCATCGAGCGGCTTCTTGCGGTGGTTGATCGCAACGATGGTCTTGGCCCTGGAACCGCCAATCAGCACTGTGAAGCGCGGGTCAGCCTTGAATTGGGCAACGACGCGGGTCGCGATACGCGGAAACGCGTCGACGTCGTTCGAGAGCAGCGCCGCAGCCTGGGCGGCCGGATCGGAGATGAAGCGGATCGTCACCTTCGACAGCTTGATCGCCGCGGCATTGCGATAGTCGGCCCACTTGTTCAGGGTGATCGAAGAGCCCTTGGCCCAGGCGCCCAGCTGATAGGGTCCGGTCCCGACCGGCTGCGTGACGTTGGTCGCCGCGCTCTTGGGCTCGACGATCGAGCCGCTCGCCTGCCCGAGCAGGAACGGCAGGTTCGGCTCGGAATATTTCACGGAGATCACGACGGTGTCGGCGTCCGGCGTCTCGACCCTCTCGAAGGCCTGGAACAGGCTCTTGTCCTTGTTGGTGCTGGTCGCCGCCGCGTTGCGCTCGAACGAGAACTTCACCGCCGCGGAGTTGAACGGCTCGCCATTGTGGAATTTGACGCCCTTGCGGAGCTTGAACGTGTAGGTCTTCAGATCGGGCGACGCAGTCCAGCTCTCCGCCAGCAGCGGCGCGACCGAGCCGTCCTCGTTGATCTTGGTCAGCGTCTCGTAGATGTTGTAGAGCGTGACCTCGGCAATCGCGGCGGCGGCGGCATTGGTGGGGTCGAGCCCCGGCGGCTCCAGCGTCATCCCCATGACGACGCTGTCCTTCTTGCTCTGCGCCAGCACCGGCAGCGGAGCCGCAACGAGGGCGGCGGCAAAGGCGACGATCGACAATTTCCTCAACATGCGTAACTCCCCGGCCTGTTCTGTTCTCGAGCTTAGCGCCAATCCGGCTAGGACACTAACCTTCCATGGCCGCCTGCGGCAACGCCATCACGGCCTCCGCCCTGTGGCAGGCGGCAAGGTGCCCTTCCCCGACCCTGCGTAACGCAGGCAGGACCTCGCGGCAATGCTGCTCGGCGAGCGGGCAGCGCGCCACATAGGGGCATCCGGCCGTGGCCGCCGATTGCGAGGCGATCGCCCGGCCTCCACGCCGCCGCCTCGTGCCCCCGGCGCGGGCCCGCGGCACCGCCTCGAGGAGCGCCCGCGTATAGGGATGCGCGCAACGCTCGAACAGATCCTCGGGGCGCCCCTGCTCGACGATGCGGCCGAGATACATCACCGCGACCTCGTCGCAGAGATAGTCGACGACGGCGAGGTCATGGCTGATCAGGATGTAGCTGAGGCCGAACTGCTCCTGCAGGTCCTGCATCAGGTTCAGCACCTGCGCCTGCACGGAGACGTCGAGTGCCGAGACCGGCTCGTCGGCGACGATCAGCTTCGGCTGGGTGATCAGCGCGCGCGCAATCGCGATGCGCTGGCGCTGGCCGCCGGAGAATTCATGCGGATACTTGTCCATGTCGGCCTCGCGCAAGCCGACCTGGCGTAGCACTGCCGAGACGCGTTCGCGGAACGTGGCGCGGTCGGCGCCTTCCAGCACGGTCAGCGGCTCGGCGACGATGCGCGCGATGGTCTGGCGCGGATCGAGCGAGCCATAAGGATCCTGGAACACCATCTGGAAATCGCGCCGGGCACGGCGCAGTTCGTCGGCCTGGAGGCGGTTGAGATCGCGGCCAAGCAACTGGACCTGCCCCGAGGTCGGCCGCTCCAGCGCCATCACGACCCGCGCGAAGGTCGACTTGCCCGAACCGGACTCGCCGACGATGCCGAAGCTCTTGCCGGCGGCGACCTGCACGCTGACGCCGTTGAGCGCACGCACCTGACCGGGCGGACGGAACAGGCTTTCGCGCGGCAGCGCGTAACGTTGCTCGAGATCCCTGACGTCGAGAAGAGGCGCGGTGCTCATGCGGATAACGCTCCGACGTTCGCAGCCATGGAGACGTCAGTCCTGATGCAGCGCACGAAGTGCCCGGGTCCGACGTCTACCATCGGCGGAAGCGCGGCCCGGCACGCATCGATTGCGAGCGGGCAGCGCTCCGAGAAAGTGCAGCCGGACGGCAGATCGGCAAGCTCCGGCACGGTGCCTGCGATCGTCTTCAGTCGCGTGCCCTTGCGCGCGCCGAGCTTCGGCCGGGCGCGAAACAGGCCTTGCGTGTAGGGATGGCCCATGCGGCGGAACACCTCGTCGGTCGGCCCGCTCTCGACGACGGTGCCGCCATACATCACCATCATCCGCTGCACGTTCTCGGCGATGACGCCGAGATCGTGCGAGATCAGGATCATCGACATGCCGCGCTCCTCGACGAGATCGGCGATCAGATCGAGGATCTGCCCCTGAATGGTGACGTCGAGCGCGGTGGTCGGCTCGTCCGCGATCAGCAAATCCGGCTCGCAGGCGAGCGCCATCGCGATGGTGATGCGCTGGCGCTGGCCGCCGGAGAACTGGTGCGGGTAGGCATCGACGCGACGCGCCGGATCGGGCAATCCGACGCGATCGAGCAAGGCGATCGCCGCCTTACGCGCCTGCGCGGCCGAATGTTTCCTGTGACGCCGCAGCGGCTCGGCAACCTGGTGACCGATCGTGTGCATCGGGTTGAGCGCGGTCATCGGCTCCTGGAAGATCATGCTGATGCGGTTGCCGCGCAGGCGGCAATAATCCGCGTCCGGCAATCCCGCGAGCTCGGTGCCGTCGAGCTTGATGCTGCCCGACACCACGGCGCTGTCAGGCAGCAGCCCCATCAGCGACATCGCGGTGACCGACTTGCCGCAGCCGGATTCGCCGACCAGCCCCAGCGTCTCGCCCCGCTTGAGCGCAAAGCCGACGCCGCGCACGGCCTGCGCCGGGCCGCGGCTGGTGTTGAGGCGGACGCCAAGATTGTCGACCGCGATCAGCGGCATGTCGGAGCGCTCGGCCATCGTCATCGCTCCCGCGCCAGCCTGGGATCGAGCAGATCGCGCAAGCCGTCCCCAAGCAGATTGAGTCCGAGCACTGCGACCGCGATCGCAGCGCCCGGATAGACCGCGAGCATCGGCGACTGGAACAGCAGCGTCTGCGCATCGTTCAGCATCCGCCCCCAGGACGGCTGCGGCGGCTGCGTGCCGAGGCCGAGATAAGACAAAGCGGCCTCGGCGAGGATGGCGAGCGCGAACTGGATCGTGACCTGCACGATCAGGATCGACAGGATGTTGGGCAGCACATGCTCGATGGTGATGCGGAAGGCGCCCTTGCCTGCCGCGCGCGCGGCCAGCACGAATTCGCGCGCCCAGATCGCATTCGCCGACCCACGCGTCAGACGGGTCAGCGTCGGGATCTGGAAGATGCCGATTGCGACGATCGAGGTGACCATGCCGGGTCCGACGACAGCAGCGAGCATGATCGCCGACAGCACGGCCGGAAAGGCGAAGGTGAAGTCGGAGAAGCGCATGATGATCTCCTCGGTCCAGCCGCGCCGGGCCGAAGCGATCAGGCCCAGCGTGACGCCGAAGCTGAGACCGATGCTGACGGCGATGACACCGACCATGATGGTGGAACGGGCGCCGGCGAGCAGCAGCGAGACGATGTCACGGCCAAAGGAATCGGTGCCGAGCCAGTGCGCCGCCGACGGCGGCCGCAATTTTGAGGCGATGTCGATCTCGTAAGGCGACCACGGCGTCCAGACCAGCGACAACAGGGCCGAGGCAACCACCAGAAAGGTCAGCGCGCCGCCGAGCACGAAGCTGCGGTGACGGAGCGCGCGGCCCCAGAACGTGCGGGGCGGCGCGCGGCGCGCTGCCAGAGGCAATTCAACCGGCGTGGTCAGGGGCGCGCTCACAGATCATGGACCTTGATGCGGGGATCGATGAAGGCATAGAGCACGTCGACCACGAAATTGACGATGACGACCATGGTCGCGAGCAGCATCACGCAGTTGCGCACGACAATCAGGTCGCGATTGGCGATCGACTGGAAGATCAGCCTACCGAGGCCCGGCAAATAGAATACGTTTTCGATCACGATCGTGCCGGCGAGCAGATTGGCAAATTGCAGCCCCATCACCGTCATGACCGGGATCATCGCATTGCGCAGCACGTGGCTCCACAGCACCTCGCGCTTGCCAAGCCCCTTCGCGCGCGCCGTGCGGACGAAGTCCTCGCGCAGCACCTCCAGCACGGCTGACCGCGTGACGCGCGCGAGGATCGCAGCCTGCACCACCGCGAGCGAGACTGCGGGAAGCAGCAGCGACTTCACGCCGAGCCAGACGCCGTCCTCCCAGCCGGCAAAGCCGCCCGCGGAGAGCCATTGCAGCCGCACCGCGAACAGCAGCACCAGCAGGATCGCGAACCAGAAGTTCGGCAGCGCGATGCCGATTTGCGTCAGCGACATCACGCCGACGTCGCCGAGCTTGTTGTGGTTGGCGGCGGTGTAGATGCCGGCCGAGAGCGCCAGCGTCACCGTAACGGTCATGGCCATGATGGCGAGCGGAACGGTCAGGGCCAGCCGCTCGGCAATCAGGCTGGCGACCGGCGTGCCGTAGACGTAGGAATTGCCGAGATCGCCGACGAGCAGGCCCTTGATCCATTGCAGATAGCGAACCGCCAGCGGCTGGTCGAGCCCGAGCTTGACGGTGAGCGCGCGCACGGCGTCCGGCGAGGCATCGGCGCCCATCAGCATTTGCGCAGCGTTACCCGGCAGCGCATCGAGCACGAGAAAGATGACCAGCGACGCACCGACGAGCGTCGCCAGCAAGGTCACCAGACGTCGGAGGACAAAGACGCTCATGCGCGCTCGGGCTCAAAGCTCATTCGCGGCACGATCAACATGTCCGGACCACCGATGCAAGCCCTTTGCTGCGGGGGCATGTCGTCATTCCGGCCAGCGGGACAGAAGGCCGGCGGAGGTCTCGAACAGCGCGCTGACGCGCAGCAATTCCGCGTCACACCGGAAACGGCCGACCAGTTGAAGCCCGATCGGCAGGCCGTCGCGGGCAAAGCCTGAGGGAAGGCTGACGGCTGGATGCCCGGTCATGTTGAACAGCATGGTCCAGGGGAACCAGTGCGGCCGGACACTGTCGAAATGCCGGCCATCGATCTCGATGGTGCCGAACAGGTCCTGGCCAATCGGCAACGCGGTGCGCGTCAGCGTCGGCATCGCCAGGATCTGTCCGCGCGCAAGCAGCGATTGCACCCGGCGGAACAGCGCCGTGCGCGCGAACATCGCCTCCTGGTAATCGACGCCGCTCACCTCGGTCGCGAGCGCGAGCTGCTTGAGGAAGGCCTCGCTCAGCTCGTCCTTGTGCTCGGCCGCGAGCTTTGCAAAGCGCGTGCGCCAGACGGTGTGATTGATGGCGCGCCAGATCGGCTCGATGTCGAACCCCTCTCCGGAGAATTCCTCGAGCTCGGCGCCAAGGCCAGCCAGCCGGTCAAGGCTCGCCCTGAAATTGGCGGCGACGTCGGCCGATACCGGCCGGCCCGGCGGTGTCAGGCAATACAGGACCCTGAGCCCGCGCAGGTCGCCGCGCGGAGCGGCGGTCGCGACGAAGTCAGACACGGGCACGCCGATCGACCAGGGATCGCAGGCATCCTCCCCCGCCATGGCCTGCATCATCAGCGCGGTGTCGGCAACGGTGCGGGTGGTCGGCGTGACATAGGTCTGGTTGCCGAAGGCATCGAGGGCCTGGCTGTGCGGGATCACGCCGTTGCTCTGCTTGAGGCCGACCACGCCGTTGCAGGCGGCGGGAATCCGCGTCGAGCCGCCGCCGTCGGTTGCGATCGCCAGCGGTGCGATGCCGCTGGCCACCGCCACGGCCGCACCACCGCTGGAGCCGCCGGATGAGCGGCCGGCGTCCCAGGCGTTGCGGGTGCGGCCGAACAAAGGCGAATCCGTCAGGCATTTGCTGCCGAATTCCGGCGTCGTGGTCTTGCCGATCAGGATGGCGCCCTCAGCTCGCAACCGCGCCACCGCGACCGCATCCTCGGTCGGCACGTTATCCTTGTAGGGAACGGCGCCGAAGGTGGTCTTGACGCCCCTGGTGTTGACGATGTCCTTGACCGTGACGGGGATGCCGTGCAGCAGGCCGAGCTCCTCGCCCGCCATCAGCTTGCGCTCGGCGGCGCGGGCCTCCGCCATCGCCTCGTCCCCGCAGATCGTGATGAAGCAGTTCAGCTGGTTCTGCAGCGCCTCGGCGCGCGCGAGCACGGCACTGACGATCTCGACGGGCGAAATCCGCTTTGCGGCGACGAGGCCGCGCAGTTCGGTTGCAGACAAGAGGCAGGGATCGCCGGTCATGGTCACATCACGCTCCGCTGGCCTCGTCGGCCCAATGCATTGACAGCGAGAATGACAGTTTTGTTTACTCGCCGTCCAATACGATTTCGGTCGTCAACCCATACGTTTTCGGTATGCCAATGGACCTTCGCCGGCTCCGCTATTTCGTCGCCGTCGCCGAAGCACGCAGCCTCGGCAAGGCCGCCGAGCGACTGCGGATGGCGCAGCCGCCGCTCTCCGTCCAGATCCGCAAGCTCGAGGCCGAGATCGGCGCGCCGCTGTTCCGCCGGGGCACGCGCGGCATGGACCTGACCGAGGCGGGCCAGGCGCTTCTGGCGCGCGCGAGCGAGGCGCTGGCGCTGGCCAGCGACGGCGCCGAAGCCGCGCGTGCGGTTGCCGCCGGCACGCGCGGGCGGCTCTCGGTCGGCTACATGTTCGTGCTGGCGAATGCGATGCTGCCGCGGCTCATTCCGGAGTTACGCCGCTCGGCTCCCGGCGTCGATCTCGACTTCGCCGAGCTCAGTGCCTCGACGCGCGAAGCACGGCTGCTCGATCGCAGCGTCACGATTGCCTTGTGCATGCCGGGGATCCACCATCCGGAGGTCCAGGTGGCGCGGATCGGCGCGCAGCCACTGGTGCTGGCGACGCCGATCCGCTCGCCACTCGCGCGCCTGAGCTCGGTGCCGATGGCGCGCCTTCACGGCCGCCCGCTGATCGCGCTGCCACCGCCGGAGCAAGATCCCGCCTCCTCCGCCGTCGCAGCTCTGCTGCGCCGGCATCAGATCGTGATGCCGATCGCAGGCCGGGTGGAGACCGTTCATTCGGCGATGAGCCTGGTATTGGCCGGCGAAGGCCTTGCGATCGTGCCGGCCTGCGCCAAGCTCGGCGCGCCACAGGGCATCGCTTTCCGGCCGCTGCGGGATGCAACCGATTCTATCGACGTCACGGTATGCTGGCGCCGGGACGCGCATAGCCCGCTGATCCGCACCTTCCTCAAATGCGCCGAGAAGGCCGTCGCGCGGATGTGACGGCATCACCAGCCCCAATTGATTTCGTGGCTCCAGGGCGGATCGGCACCCGGACGGGTGCAGGTCAATCCGGCGCAATTGGCGGCAAAGGACAGCGCACGGCGAAGCTCGTCCGCACCGATCGTCTTCAGCTGCGATCGGGCGAGTCTCCCCTGCTTGTGCAGGGCAAAGAGCAGCGCGGCCTGAAAGCTGTCGCCGGCACCGATGGTGTCGGCGACCGCGACCTTCGGCGCGGCGACCTCGACCTGCCCGGCCCCCGCGTGCCACGCGACGGCACCATTGCTGCCGCGGGTGATGACGACAAGGCTGGTGCCCTGCCCCAGCAATGTGCTTGCGCGCTGCTGATAGGGCTCGTCGCCGAAGAGGTAGGCAAAGTCGACATCCGACATCTTGATGAGGTCGGCGTAGCCAGCGAACTCCGCCATGCGCGCCAGGTAAGACGGCTTGTCCTTGACGAGGTTGGGCCGGCAATTCGGATCGAACGAGATCGTCGCGGCCGCGCGCGCGTCCCCGATCAACGCTTTCGTCTCGGCCGCGCCCTGGTCGTTGACCAGCGTGGTCGAGCCGACATGGAGCGCCTCGACGTCGACGAACGGAACCGTCCCGCGCCGGTAAGTCCAGTTCCGCGTCGCGGTCTCGGCATCGTAGAAGGCATAGTGCGACTCGCCCGCGACGATGCGGACGAAGGCGAGCGTGGTCTGGCGATCGCTGCGGGTAGCGAGATCGAGGTCGACGTTGGAAGCCGCAGCATGATCGGCGATCATCCGTCCGAACAGATCGGTCGAGATGCCGCCGACGAATCCGGTCGGCGCGCCGAGCCGCGCCATGCCGATCGCGACGTTGAGGCAGGAGCCGCCGACCGCGGGCATCACGGCCTCGCGTCCGTCAGCGTTTCGCGTCGGCACGAAATCGATCAGCGCATCGCCGCAGGATATCAGCATTCGTTTTCAACCTCTCGCGATGTCGCCCATCGCCGCACGGCTGCGGCGATCGACCTCGCGCAGCAGCTTGTAGACCTCACGCTTGCGCGTGTGAAACGCGGCCATATCAGGCGTGGTCGGCTCGCTTTTCCGTCCCAGCACGGACATCCTGGCCATGGTCTCGCCGATCGAGGCATAGGCGCCGCCGGCCACCGCCCCGAGCATGGCGGCGCCCAGCAGCACCGGCTCTTTCGTCTGCGGCAGCGCGACGGTGAGGCCCGTCGTATCCGCCATGATCTGCCGCACCAGCGGGCTGCGGCTCGCTCCGCCCCCCATGATCATGATGCTGGAGCGCACGCCATGCGCGGCAAAGGCCTCGATCACCTCGGCAAGCCCATAGGCTAATCCGCAAAGGCCGGCGACGAACAAACGCTCCATCGAGGCGACGTCGGTGTCGAGATCGAGACCCGCGATCACCGCGCGGGTATCCGGATCGGCATAGGGCGAGCGGTTGCCGATGAACTCCGGCAGGACATGGACGTCATGGGCGAGCAGCGCGGCACGGCTGGCGCTGCCTGCGCGCGCGATGATGCGGCGCTCGAGGAACTCGATGAGATCGACGCTCTCGCTCCGCGCCGCCGCGCTCGCCTCGGCAAAACCCGGATGCGATTTAAGGAGATGGTCAATCGCTGCACCTGCTGCGGACTGGCCGCCCTCGTTAAGCCAGAAGTCCGGGACCATGCCGGAGTAATAGGGCCCCCACACGCCCGGAACGAAGCACGGCTGCTTCGTCGTCGCCATGATGCAGGCCGACGTACCCATGATGTAGGCGAGCCGGTCGCAGACATCGTTCGCCTCGCCCGAGCCGTCGCGCCCGCCGATCGCGCCGATGCCGCCGGCATGGGCGTCGATCAAGGACGCACCGACCGGTAAGCCCGGCGGCAGGTCGAGTTCAGCTGCGGCCGCGTGGGTCAGACCGGCGCCGAGCCGCGTGCCCGGGGCGACGATCTCGGTGCCGATGCGGGCGTATGTCTCGTTGACGAAGTCAGACAGGCCAATGCGTTTGAAAAATCGCGCGCTCCAGCCGCCGCCGTCATGGGCGAGATAGTTCCATTTGCAGGTGACCGTGCAGGTCGAACGCTGCAGCGAGCCCGTCGCGCGCCAGGTCAGGTAATCCGCCAGATCGAAGAAGTGGCCGGCCGCGTCGAAGCTCGCACGAAGGTGTCGCTTGAGCCATAGCAGTTTCGGCATCTCCATCTCGGGCGAGATCGAACCGCCGACATAGCGCAGCACCGCATCCTCGGTCTCGTTGATCAGCCGCGCCTCGGCGACAGCGCGGTGGTCCATCCAGACGACGACATTGCGTTGCCTGTCGCCGGATGTGCTGACCGTGAGCGGCTCGCCCTGCCGGTCGAGCACCACGAGGGAGCAGGTGGCGTCGAACCCGATGCCGCCGATGCTGTCGGGCGCAACGGCCGCTTCCGCCATCGCCGCCCGCACCGACCTGACGCAGGCCTCCCAGATGTCCTGCGAGGACTGCTCGACGATATCACCGGGCTCGTGCCAGATCCGGATCGGATGTCGCGCGGTCGCAAGCAGGGTTCCGGCCTCGTCAAACACCCCTGCCCGCGCGCTCGTGGTCCCCACGTCGACGCCGATATACGCTCGCGGCATTGTCACTCCCGGTCGCTTTCCGTCAGTTTTGACGGTGAGCCTACCAGCAAGTGTAGCCGCCATCCACCAGCACGATACTGCCGGTCATCAGGCTCGCGGCCTCCGACGAGAGGAACAGCACGACCGAGGCGATCTCCTCGACCTGACCCATCCGCGCCATCGGCGTGCCGCCGATCCAGGCGTCGTACATCTTCGGATTGCTCTTCACGAAGGCGTTGAGGGGCGTTTCGATATAGGTCGGCGCCACCGCGTTGACGCGGATGCCCCGCGCGCCCCATTCGGCAGCGAGCGACTTGGTGAGATGATGCACGCCGGCCTTGGAGGCGTTGTAGAAGCACTGCTCCTGCGGCTTGTTGACGATGAAACCGGACATCGAGCCGACATTGACGATGGCGCCGCTTTTCGCCTTCAGCATGTGCTTGCCGAATTCGCGGCAGCACCAGAACGTGCCATTGAGGTTGACATCGATGACGTTGAGCCAGTGCTCGTCGGCAACCGTCTCGGCCGGCGTTTCGCTGCGGGCGATGCCGGCATTGTTGACGAGAATGTCGACCTTGCCGTGGCGGGCGACGAGGTCGTTCGCGACCTCCGCCACGCGCTTGGTGTCGGTCACGTCCATGATCGCGGTCTCGATGTCAAAGCCCTTGGCCTTCAGCGTGGCCTTGGCGCTCTCGGCGAACTTGCTGTCGCGATCGCCAATGACGACCCTGGCACCTGCTTCGGCCAGCGCTTCCGCGCAGGCGAGCCCGATGCCCTGCCCGCCGCCGGTGATGAACGCGGTCTTGCCGCTCAGCTTGAATTTTTCCAGGTACATGATCGTATTCCGTTTCTTGTCAGTTCCGAAGGGCGTTGCCGCTCTGGTCGAAGCGATGGATCCGCGCGGGATCCGGCACCAGCGAGACGCGGTCGCCGGCATGCAGGCTCAATTCGCCGACGTAGCGCGCCGTCAGCATCCCGAGCGGGCCGGCATCGACGTAGAGGAAGGTGTCGCTGCCGAGATGCTCGGCGACTGCGATCGTGCCGACCCAGCCGGCAGCACCGTCGCGCTCGATCTTCAGATGCTCCGGCCGCACGCCGATGGTCGCCGCGCCCTGCTGCTGAGCGAGCTCGCCGGTGACGAAGTTCATCTTCGGGGAGCCGATGAAGCCGGCAACGAAGAGATTGGCCGGCCGCTCGTAGAGCTCCAGCGGCGAGCCGTATTGCTCGATCTTGCCGGCATTGAGCACGACGATCTTGTCGGCCATGGTCATGGCCTCGACCTGGTCGTGGGTGACGTAGATCGCGGTGGTGCCGAGCTGCTTCTGCAGCCGCGTCACCTCGATGCGCATCTGCACGCGCAGCGCGGCATCGAGATTGGAGAGCGGCTCGTCGAACAGGAAGCCCTTGGGCTCGCGGACGATGGCGCGTCCGATCGCGACGCGCTGGCGTTGGCCGCCCGAGAGTTCGCGCGGCTTGCGGTCGAGGTAAGGCGTCAGGTTCAGCGTCGCAGCGGCCGCCTCAACCTTGCGGTTGATCTCGTCCTTGGGCAATCCCGCCATCTTCAGGCCGAAGCCGATATTGCCGCGCACACTCATATGCGGATAGAGCGCGTAGGACTGGAACACCATCGAGAGGCCACGCTTCGCCGGCGGCGTGTCGACCACGTTCTTGCCGTCGATCAGGATGCTGCCGCCGGTGACGTCCTCGAGCCCGGCGATCAGCCGCAGCAAGGTGGTCTTGCCGCAACCGGAAGGACCGACGAACACGACGAAAGAGCCGTCAGCAATGTCGAGGTCGGCGCCCTTGATGATATGCACGGGGCCGAAGGATTTCTGCACGCCCTGAAGTGTGATCTGACCCATGATCCGGCAGCCCTTTACTTCACCGCGCCAAAGGTCAGCCCGCGCACGAGCTGCTTCTGGCTGAACCAACCGAGGACGAGAATGGGCGCGATCGCCAGCGTGGAGGCCGCCGACAGTTTGGCCCAGAACAGCCCTTCAGGGCTGGAATAGGATGCGATGAACGTGGTGAGTGGCGCTGCGTTCGAGGTCGATAGGTTCAGCGTCCAGAACGCCTCGTTCCAGGCCAGGATCAGGTTCAGCAGCAGCGTCGATGCCAGCCCCGGTATGGCCATCGGCGTCAAGACGTAGACCAGTTCGCGGCCGATGGTGGCGCCGTCCATGCGCGCGGCTTCCAGGATGTCGCGCGGGATCTCCTTGAAATACGTGAACAGCATCCAGATGACGATCGGCAGATTGCCGAGGCACAGGATGAAGACGAGGCCGATGCGGGAATCCAGCAGACCGAACGTCTTGTAGATCAGATAGATCGGCACCAGCACGCCAACCGGCGGCATCATCTTGGTCGAGAGCATCCAGAGCAGGATGTCCTTGGTACGCTTGGTCGGGGAGAACGCCATCGACCACGCCGCGGGGATCGCGATCAGGAGCGCAATGAGCGTTGAGCCGCCGGCGATGATGATCGAGTTCGTCGCGTGCAGGAGATAGTCGCTGCGCTCTTGCACGGTCGCATAGTTTTCCGTGGTCCAGTGGAAGAACAGGAAGGACGGCGGGATGGCGAAGGCCTCGAGTTCGGTCTTGAAGCTTGTCAGCACCATCCAGAGGATCGGGAAGAAGATCAGGAAGCCGAAGAACCAGGCCCCGATCGTCGAGACCACCACGTGCCGCGTCGTCGCCATCCGTGCCATGTGTCATGCCTCCAGATTGCGTCCGACAATGCGGACGAGGAAGAAGGCAACGATATTGGCGATCACCACGGCAACAAGGCCGCCCGCGGACGCGCTGCCGACGTCGAACTGGATCAGTGCCTGCGAATAGATCAGGAAGGCGATGTTGGTCGTTTGCAGGCCCGGCCCGCCGCCGGTGGTGACGAAGATCTCGGCGAACACGGTCAGCAGGAAGATGGTCTCGATCAGGATCACCACCGTGATCGGCCGCGCCAGATGCGGCAGCGTGATGTAGATGAAGGTCGAGATCGGGCGGGCGCCGTCCATCTCGGCCGCTTCCTTCTGCTCCTCGTCGAGCGACTGCAGCGCGGTGAGCAGGATCAGCGTCGCGAAGGGCAGCCACTGCCACGTCACGATCAGGATCACCGCAAACAGCGGCACGTCGTTGAACCAGTCGATCGGCGTCAGGCCAAACAGCGAGGCCAGCCAGGCGAACAGGCCGGAAACCGGATGCATCAGCAGGTTCTTCCAGACCAGAGCGCTCACCGTGGGCATTACGAAGAACGGGGCGATCACCATCAGTCGCACGAAATTGCGCCCGATCACCGGCTGATCCATCAAGAGCGCCAGGGGAGTGCCGAGCAGGATCGTCAGCGCCAGCACCGAGCCGACCAGCACCAGCGTGTTCTGGAGCGAGGCCAGGAATGCGGGATCGGTGAGGAAGTAGCGGAAGTTCTCCAGACCGACGAAGGATTCCGAGCCGGGATCGAGCAGGCTGTAATGCAGCGTCGAGAAATAGATCGTCAGCGCCAACGGGACGATCATCCAGATGAACAGCAGCCCGACGGCCGGCGCCAGGAGCGCACGCGCCAGAAACTGCGTCTGTCGGGTTGCCATCGTTGGCTTCTCCTTCAGAGCGTTTTCGAGCGAAGTGGAGACCGGTTCGCGGGAGGAAAACGCGTCAAAATGAAACCTCGGGAAGAAGGCGGCCATCCATAGCTCTGGATGGCCGCAAGTCGGAGCTCAGGAGGTCGAGCTCGGGGTCACTTGATGTAGCCGGCGCGCTTCATTTCCCGCTCGGTCGCCGATTGCGCCGCGGTGAGCGCGGCATCGACCGTCATCGAGCCCGCAAGCGCGGCCGAAAATTGCTGGCCGACCTGGGTGCCGATGCCCTGGAATTCGGGGATTGCAGCGTATTGCACGCCGACGTAAGGCACCGGCTTCACCGTGGGCTTGTTCGGATCAGCCGCGTCGATCGAGGCCAGCGTCAGTTTCGCGAACGGCGCGACCTTCAGATAGTCCTCGTTCTTGTAGAGCGAGGTGCGCGTGCCCGGCGGCACGTTGGCCCAGCCCTCCTTCGACGCCACGAGCTTGGTGTAATCCTTGCTGGTTGCCCAGGCGATGAACTTCTCGGCCGCTTCCGCCTTCTTGGAGCCGGCGGGGATTGCGAGGTTCCAGGCCCACAGCCAGTTGGCGTTCTTGCCGAGCCCGGTGTTGGGCGCGAGCGCAAAGCCGACCTTGTCGGCAACCTTGGAATCCTTGGGGTTGGTGACAAAGGACGCCGCCACCGTCGCGTCGATCCACATCGCGCACTTGCCGGCGTTGAACAGCGCGAGGTTCTCGTTGAAGCCGTTGGAGCTTGCGCCGGGAGGCCCGGCTTCCTTCATCAGATTGACGTAGGTCGTGAGCGTCGCCTTCCATTCCGGCGTGTTGAACTGCGGCTGCCACTTCTCGTCGAACCAGCGCGCGCCGTAGGAATTGGCCATGGCCGAGAGGAACGCCATGTTCTCGCCCCAGCCGGCCTTGCCGCGCAGGCAGATGCCGTAGGTGCCGGCGCTCTTGTCGGTCAGCTTCTTGGCGGCGTCGATGACGAAGTCCCAGGTCGGCTTCTCCGGCATCTTCAGGCCGGCCTTGTCGAACAGGTCGGTACGGTACATCACCATCGAGCTCTCGCCGTAGAACGGCGCGGCGTAGAGCTTGCCGTCGGCGGAGACCGCGTCCTTGATCCTGGGCAGAAGGTCGGCGACGTCGTAATCGGCGCCGAGATTGGCGAGCGGCACCAGCCAGCCCTTCTTGGCCCAGATCGGCACCTCATAGGTGCCAATGGTGAGCACATCGAACTGACCGCCCTTGGTGGCGATGTCGGTGGTGACGCGCTGGCGCAGCACGTTTTCCTCCAGCGTCACCCATTTCACCGAGATGTCGGGGTTCTTCTTGGTGAATTCGCTCGTCAGCCCCTGCATGCGGATCATGTCGCCGTTGTTCACGGTGGCGATCGTCAGGGTCGTTTCGGCCATCGCGGGGACGGCCAGCAAAAGTGCAGACGCGCCGCAGACGGCGCCCAGGACATGTTTCACGGTGACCTCCCCTCAACTCGCGTTTTGAGCATATGCCCACGCGTTGAGCGTATGTTCAATGGAGGGACCGGACTTGTCAAGCAGGCGCGGGGCCGTTCCATCAACTTATGAGTGCTGCAATGCGGGAGGGGTGGCAGGTGTCGCCCCGCCCTCACTGTCGTGTCCCGCGAAAGCGGGGCACCCAGCACTCCGTGACGTCTATTGGTTTGCCTAAAGCGTGGCCGCGGCGTACTGGATCGTCCGCGCCAGTGCGCAGTTGCGCGCAAGGCGGACGATGACAGCGGAGCGAGCGGCGAGATCGTATGCCTCGCTGACGCTCGAAACCCGCCGGCCCTACCGCTCCAGGATCGCCCTTGCGGTCGTCTCGTCCGTGATCAACCCGTTGACCAGACCGCCGTTCAGGGCCGCCGCGATCGCCGGCACCTTGGCCGCGCCGATCGCGGCACCGATCGTCGTGGTCCTTGCCGGCACTTCCGGCGGAATGCTGGTGAGGCGCTTGTTGGTGCCGGCCTTGAGCAGACGACCCTTCGAATCATAGGCCCAGCCGGTGATCTCACCGATGGCGCCGAGCCGCATCATCTCGAATAATTCGTCGCGCGTGACGAAGCCGTCGATGTGAACCTGCGCCTTCTGGTCCATCTGGCCGATGCCGACGAGGCGCAAATCCGCCCTGGCCGCCACCGCCTTCACCTTGGCGATCGGCTCGATGCGGACCATCTTGTTGCGCTCGTCCTCGGACGACATCAGGAACGGCAGCGGCATCGGATAGTGCCGCGCCCCGGTGCGGTCCGCGAGCCGGCCGACGGTGTCGTAGAAGCTCGCCGAGCCGTCGGCGGAGATGGTGCCGACCAGCGAGACGATCTGGTGATTGGGCCGGTCGATCGGCGTGACGCGCTCGACGGCCGCGCGCACCGCCCGGCCGGTGCCGAGTGCGACGATCACGGGCGTTTCCGAGCGCAGCGTCGCATCGAGCAGATTGGCGCAGCGTTCGGCGATGCCTGCCGTGGCCTGCGGGGCCGCAGGATCGGCCGGCACCACCTCGCAATGGACGAGGTCGAAACGCTCCTTCAGGCGCGCCGCGAGCTCCATGCAGGCGGCGATGGGATGTTCGAGCCGAAACGTGATGAGGCGCTCGGCAAGGCACAGCGACACCAGTCGCTGCGCCGATGCGCGCGAGACCTGCAGCATCTTCGCGATCTCGTCCTGGGTGTGACCGGCGATGAAATAGAGCCAGCCGGCGCGCGCGGCGTCGTCGAGTCGCGACTTGTCGTTCTCGGCGGCCATGCGGGCCTCATCCCTCCCAGAAATCGCCCATGCGCGCGAAGACCCGGTCCGCCCCCGCGCTCGACAATATAGCCGCTCCGTCGCGTCCGCGGTAATGGCTGCCGCCGACAAATCCCCAGACCGTCATGCCGGCCGCCTTGCCGGCCTTGACGCCACTGACGCTGTCCTCGATCACCAGCGCGCGCTCGGGCGAGACGCGCATCTTCTCGGCTGCGTACAGGAAGAGATCCGGCGCCGGCTTGCCATGCCGGACCATTTGCGCGGTGTAGAGCCGCTCGCCGAAATGCGCCCGCAGGCCGGTGACGTCGAGCGAGAGCGCGACGCGGTCAAGGTCGCTGGACGAGGCCACGCAAAACGGCACGGACAGGTCGGACATCACGCCGGCAATGCCGGGAATCGGCTCAAGCGAAGCTGTGAATGTCGACAGCACCCGGGACTTCAGGCGCGGCAGAAAGCCGTCCGGCACGACCTGGCCCAAATCGCGAAAATGCTGCTCGATCGCCTTGGTGCTGCGGCCGAGAAAGAGTTCGAGCGCCTGCTCCAGGCTGAGCGCAATGCCGTACTCGGCCAGCACCTCGGACAGGCATCGGCAGCTCAACAGCTCGCTGTCGACGAGCACGCCGTCGCAATCGAAGATGATCAGATCGGGTCTGGGCTGGCCTGGGTCCATCCGGACATACGATCATATACTCAAGATATGAGCAATAGTTCACTCAAGAGCGGAACGACGCGGGGTTTTGCCGCTATTGGTGCGCCACCTGCCGGTAGATCGCCGGCAGCGCGGCTGGCAGCCGCTTGATGTTGCCGACGATCGCGTAGCCGCCGCGACCGAACAGGGTCGGGAAGTAGGATTGCGCGGTGGCGTCCACCGTGACGCCGAAGGCGGCGATGCCGAGCCGGCGCGCCTCTTGCACCGACTTGCGGGTGTCCTCGACCGCGAAGCGGCCCTCGTAATGATCGACGTCGTTCGGCTTGCCGTCGGTGAGGACGATCAGCAGCTTCTTGCGCTGCGGCTGGCGGGCAAGCTCGGCCGCGGCGTGGCGCACGGCCGCGCCGATGCGCGTGTAATAGCCGGGCTTCAACGCGCCGATGCGGCGCTCCACCGTCGCACTCATCGGCTCGCCGAAGGCCTTGACCGTTTCGAGCCGCACCCAGGAGCGCCGGCGCGAGGTGAAGGTCAGGATGTTGTGGTGGTCACCGCAGGCCGAGAGCCCGTGGGCGAGCACCAGCAGCGCCTCCTTCTCGACGTCGAGCACGCGGTAGCCATCGACCCAGGCATCCGTCGACAGCGAGACGTCGACCAGCAGCGTGACGGCGAGATCGTGCCCTTGCGGGCGCATCGCGACGTGGATGCGGTCGAGACCGCTGCCGCCGCTGCCGGCGCGGAGGTCGCATTGCGCGCGCACCAGCGCGTCGAGATCGAGGTCGTGTCCGTCGGCCTGCGCGCGCATCAGCTCGTGCCGCGGGCGCAGCACCTCGAAGCGGCGGCGCACCTGACGGATATGCCGGCGCGTGGCGTCGTCGGGCGTCCAGCTCTCCCCCTGCTCCGAGGCCCCCGCCGCAAGCACGCGGCAATGATCCGGCAGATAGGAGCCGCTGCGATAATCCCATTCGGGATAGGTGAGATCCGCATTCAGCTTCGATGTGTCGAGGGCTTCCGGCGGCAGGTCGAGATCGAACTTGAACCGGCTCGCGGGCTTGCCGGTGCGGCGGCTGAGCGTGATCTCCTCGAGATCGTCGGCGGCCTTCTGCGCGTCCTCGTCATCGCTGTCGTCGGCGGGACGATCGACATTGACCATCTCGGCCATCGCGAGAATCTTCTCGAAACGATTGAGCACGAAAGGATCGCGGCGGTTGGCATTGTCCTCGCGCTCGCGGACGGCGAAGCGCTTGCGATTGTCATCGGCCGCGGCTTCAGCTCCCGGCGCGCACTCGTCCTCGCCGGCATGGGCGGGCGAGAGCTCGCGTGTCCAGCAATCCCCCCAGAGCGGGCACGGCAGGATCGAATGATAGCCCGGCGGCGCCTTGTCGGGCAGCGGGCCCGTTCCCATCATTGCCGGCCACAGCTTGCCGGCAGGCGCCTTGCCGGTTCCGAGCAGGGCCAGCACGATCTGCTCGACCTCCTGCTCGATGCGCGGCAGCGGGCGGCGAGGTCTGGCCTCGGCAGTTGCTGCGGCGAGCCTGGCGTAGTCGCCGACAAGGCCGGGGAATTGCGTGAGCACCCAGACCGCCGTCTCGCTGGCCCGGCGCAACACCAGAAGATCCCGCCGCAGCGGATCGGCTTCCGTGATCGTCTCGATCGGCGCGGCTGCGAACCACGCCGCCAGCCAACGATAGAGCGCCGCGTTCAACGCGCGGTCGGGAAAGATCGAGATACGATCGGGAAGGAAGATGGTCGCGGCATCGCGGCCCGGCTGCTCCAATCGCTCGTCGCCAAGACCGATGCGCTGCCGCCAGCCGAGACGATGCCCCGACTTTCGGGCGCTTGCGCTTGCAATCTGCACCCCGGTCTCGCCGCCGAGCGCACGGAACATCACCGCGAGCCGGCCCCTCATGTCGGTCAGCGCGACAGCGTGATCGTCGTGGACCGGATAGCTCGCTGTGCCGCCGACCATCCTGTGCCAGGCGCGACCGACCGTCTCCTCCAGTTCGAGGAAGTCGAGCATGGGCGTGGCCTCACCCGATGACGGCGCGCGCGACGTCCAGCAGCGCCGCCTTCACGTCGGCGTCGTCGGTGAGCGGCTCGATCATGCCGGCCAGCACGGCGTCGGCGATCGGCATGCCCGCAGCGATCAGGGTCGCGCAATAGACTACGAGCCGGGTCGAGACGCCCTCTTCCAGATCGTGGCCCTTGAGCGCGCGCAGCCGCCCAGCCAGCCCCACCAGCGGCCGCACGCGCTCCGGCGACAGCCCGCTTTCGGCGGACACGACGCCGATCTCGTGCTCTGGCGGCAGGAAATCGAATTCGATGGCGACGAAGCGCTGGCGCGTCGAGGGCTTCAAGGCCTTCAGCAGCGTCTGGTAGCCGGGATTGTAGGAGACGACGAGCATGAAGCTGTTCGGCGCCGCCAGCTCCTCGCCGGTGCGTTCCAGCGGCAGGATGCGGCGATCGTCGGTCAGCGGATGCAGCACGACGGTGACGTCCTTGCGTGCCTCCACGACCTCGTCGAGATAGCAGATGCCACCTTCGCGCACGGCGCGCGTCAGCGGACCATCGGTCCATACGGTGTCGCCGCCCCTGAGCAGATAGCGGCCGGTGAGATCGGCGGCGGTCAGATCGTCGTGACAGGCGACGGTGTGAAGCGGCAGGCCCAGCCGCGCCGCCATATGCGCGACGAAGCGCGTCTTGCCACAGCCGGTCGGCCCCTTGAGCAGCACCGGCAGACGCCGCCGCCAGGCATGCTCGAAAAGCTCGCATTCGCGTCCGGATGGAACATAGGCCGGCAGCTCGGGCGCCGACGTCACCGTGTGAAGGGCAGCTTTCATGATGTCTCTCCGGACTTTCCAGGAAGGAGGCGGCCGCGACGAACCGCGGCCGCCCTTTCTCGTTTACTCGGCCGGCTGCAGTGCGGCGGAAATAGTCGCCTGCTTCTCGCGGCCCGGCACCAGCACGGCCCAGACGAACATCAGCGCGGAGATCGCAACGAACACACCGGAGCCGAGGCGGACCCAGTAGAACATCGCGAGCTGGTCTTGCACGTCCATGTAGCTCTGGCCGAGCACGCGCTGCAGGTGAACCTGAACCACGCCGGCAAAGGTGAGCGCGAAGGTCATGGTCATCATCGCCGTGCACATGATCCAGAAGCTGGTCATGGAGAGCCACTGGTTATAGGGCGCACGTCCCTTGAGCTGCGGGATCGCGTAGGCCATCACCGACAGGTTCAGCATCACATAGGCGCCGAAGAAGGCGAGATGGCCGTGCGCCGCGGTGACCTGGGTGCCGTGGGTGTAGTAGTTCACCGAGGACAGCGTGTGCAGGAAGCCCCACACGCCGGCGCCGAGGAACGCCATCACCGAGCAGCCAACCGACCACAACAGCGCGGCACGGTTCGGATGCTTGCGGCCGGCCTTCCAGGTCATCTGCACCGTGAAGATCACCATGGTGAAGAACGGCGCGACTTCGAGCGTGGAGAACAGCGAGCCGATCCACTGCCAGTAACCGGGCGCGCCGATCCAATAGAAGTGGTGGCCGGTGCCGAGAATGCCCGAGAACAGGGCAAGGCCAATGATGACGTAGAGCCACTTCTCGACGACCTCACGATCGATGCCGTTGAGCTTGATCATGAGATAGGCGAGCACGGAGGCCATGATCAGCTCCCAGACGCCCTCGACCCAGAGATGAACGACGTACCACCAATACATCTTGTCGACGGCAAGGTTCGCCGGATTGTAAAAGGCGAACAGGAAGAAGATCGCAACGCCCCACAGACCGAACAACAGGATGTTGGTGATCGTGGTCTTGCGCCCCTTCAGCGCCGTCATCGTGACGTTGAACAGGAACATCAGGCAGACGACGACGATGCCGACCTTGATGATGAAGGGCTGCTCGAGGAACTCGCGGCCCTCGTGATAGTGGAAGAGGTAGCCGACCACGGCAACGCCGGCTGCGCCGAAGAACATCCAGAACTGGATCTTCGCCAGCAGCGGGCTGTAGAGCTCGTTCTCGGTCTCTTCCGGGAGCAGATAGTAGGTTGCCCCCATGAAGCCGATCAGCGACCATACGATCAGCGCGTTGGTGTGGATCATCCGGACGATGTTGAACGGCAGGATGACCGACAGGGTATTGGGCAGGACGTAGATCGTTCCGGCGAGAAGGCCAAACAGGACCTGGGCCAGGAACAAGGTCAGCGCGCCGTAGAAATACAGCATCGCGACTTTCTGGGTTTGATATTTCATCTCGGGTTCTCTCTGTCTTGAGAAGAAGAAAGCAGCGTGCTCAGCCGGCCTTGTTCGGCGGCCAGCTCTGACGCTTGATCGTGCTGGCCCATTGCAGGAAGTCGGCGAGGTCGTTGAGCTCCTGGTCGGTGAGGTTGAACTGCGGCATCTGCCGCCGGCCCTCTGCGCCCGAGGGCTGCGACTGCATCCAGGCCTTCAGCGTCTCGCGAGCCGCGGCCGGATCCTCCTTGCCGCCCCAGCGATCCCAGACGTTGCCGACCTCGGGGGCGAAATAGGCGCCCTCGCCCAGCAGCGTGTGGCAGTTGATGCAGGAGTTCTTCTCCCAGACATGCTTGCCGCGGGCGACCGACGACGTCAGCGTCGCAGCGTCCGTGGATGTCGTGGCCATGTAGTAATGGCTGTGCGCCGTCAGCCCTATGAAGATGGCGAAGAAAAAGGCCGAACCGCCGTAGAACACATTTCGAGCGGCCGACTTGGTCAGGCGTTCAGCCATTGCCAATCCTTTCCGGTTTGAGTCGAGAAAATCTGTGATGCGATTTATTGCGGATTGCCGGGAGGCGCTCTTTGACGAAGCGCAAGGATTGCGACGATGCGCGACCGCCGATCAGATCAGGGCAACGATGGCGGATGCGAGCCAGGCGAACAGCACCACGATGACAACCCAGGCGCTGACGAGGCCCCGCCAGAGCGCCGGCGCCGAGCGAAGATCGAGGAAATCGAGCACGATACGGCGGCCCTTGAGGGCGGCGAAGGTCAGCAGCAAGGCATTGGCGAGTAAGGGGCGCGACACCAGCGCCGGAACCAGAAGGGTCGCCAGAGCAAGGCCGATCAAGGTGAGCCAGGCCATGTCGAGGCGATCCGGAATCACGAGTGCACCAGATAGATGATCGGAAACATGACGATCCAGAGCAGATCGACCATGTGCCAGAAAGCGGTTCCGGTCTCGACGCCCTCCGCCCGGGCGCCCCGGGAAACTACGGCCAGGATGACGATGCCGAGGCCGACATGCAGGAGATGGAAGCCTGTGAGGAGGAAGTACAGGGTGAAGAACGGGCTTGTCTCCAGGCCGTTTCCTAATCCGATCTCGGCGGCATATTCAGTCAGCTTGACCGCGATGAAGACGCTGCCAAGCGCCATGGCGCCGATCAGCCAGCCGCGCGCACGTCCCCTCTCGCCCGCCCGCGCAGCTGCCGTCGCCCGCGCGGCGGCCCAGCCACTGGTAACGAGGACGATGGTGTTGATTCCAGCCAGATGCGCATCAAGCGTGGCCTGACCGGCGGCAAAGAGCGCCGGATGAAGCGCTCGGGCGATGACAAAGGCGCCCAGGAACAGGCCGAAGGCGGCGAGTTCGCTGAAGATGAGGACCCAGATCATGGGATCGCCGGGAAGATCTTCCAGGATTCCCCAGCCGGTGCTCTCTTGCTCGCAATCCGTCGCCGACATCTGAATTCCACACCAAGACGCCGAACAGATATCCCACCGGCGCGATTGCGACTTTGTCGCCGGACAAATAGTGCAACCGGCCGAAGGCGCGTTTGCGCTATCGCAATGTTCCGACCGCCATGCCGTCATAGGGTGGAGATATCAAGCGGTTGCGCAAAACAGTGAGCGATGAGATGAGCGATGCACAAATCGGGCTGCTGACCGCGACCCCCATCATCATCGTGTTCGCCATCGCGCTCCGGCGAATGGGGGTGCTGTCGACCGTGGCGACCGTATCGGCGGTGACCCTCTCCGTCGCGATCGCGACGGTGCTGTTCACGACGCAGGCGCCACTGCAGTAGGGTGGGCAAAGCGGAGCGTGCCCACGACTTTCTCTCGATCATAGATGAATGGTGGGCACAGCGCGTTGCGCCTTTGCCCACCCTACGGCACCGCCGACGTGGCTACCTGCGCTGGTTATACACGTCGATACACACCGCCCCCAGCAGCACCAGGCCCTTGATGACCTGCTGATAGTCGATGCCGATGCCGAGGATGGACATGCCGTTGTTCATCACGCCCATGATCATGGCGCCGACCACGGCCCCGCCGACGCGCCCGACCCCGCCATAGGCCGAGGCGCCGCCGATGAAGCAGGCGGCGATGACGTCGAGCTCGAAGCCCAGACCTGCCTTCGGCGTCGCCGTGTTGAGGCGCGCGGCGAAGACGAGGCCGGCGAGCGCCGCCAGCACGCCCATGTTGACGAAGGTGAGGAACGTCAGCCGCTCGGTCTTGATGCCCGACAGTTTTGCCGCCTTGGCGTTGCCGCCCACCGCATAGACCTGCCGGCCGATCACGGTGCGGCGGGTGACGAAGCCATAGAGCGCGATCAACGCGGTCATGATCACCAGCACGTTGGGCAGGCCGCGATGCGAGGCAATCAGATAGGTGAAGTAGAGCACCGCGCAGGCGAGAAGGATGCTCTTGCCCAGGAAGAACGCATACGGTTCGACCTCGATCCCGTGCGATTGCTCGCGCGAACGGCCCTTGGCGCTGGCATAGACGAGGCCGAGCGCGAGCACGGCACCGATCAGCATGGAGGTCGGATGCAGCGTGCCGGCCTCGGGCAGAAGCTCCGGAATAAACCCGGAGGACAGCTTCTGGAACGTCGCCGGGAACGGGCCAAGCGACTGCCCCTGCAACACCGCGAGCGCGAGCCCCTTGAACACCAGCATGCCCGCCAGCGTCACGATGAAGGACGGAATCCCGAAGAAGGCCACCCAATAGCCCTGCGCCGCGCCGATCGCGGCCCCCAGCAACAGGCAGGCGATGAAGGCGAGCGTGTAGTCGACCTTGTAGGTCACCATCAGCACGGCGGCCACGGCACCGACGAAGCCCGCGACCGAGCCGACCGAGAGGTCGATATGACCGGTGACGATCACCAGCAGCATGCCGAGCGCCATGATGACGATGTAGCTGTTCTGAAGCACGAGGTTGGTCAGATTGAGCGGCTGCAGCAGCGTGCCGCCGGTCATGACCTGGAAGAACAGCATGATCGCGATCAACGACATCAGCATGCCGTAGTTGCGCAAATTGTTCTTGATGAAGCTGCCGGGCCGGCGCTCCTCGGGCAGCGATACCGTTTTGTCGGTCATGGCTGCGATCCTCCCATCTCCGCGGCCGCTGGCGCGGCGTTCCCAATGTTTCGTTCGTTGCGCATAATGGCGCGCATGATCTTCTCCTGCGTCGCCTCGGCCCCCATGAACTCCCCGACGAAGGCGCCGTCATTCATGACGCAGATGCGGTCGCAGATGCCGAGCAGCTCGGGCATCTCCGAGGAGATCACCACGACGCCGCGGCCGGCTTCCGCCAGCTCGTTGATGATACAGTAAATCTCGTATTTGGCACCGACGTCGATGCCCCGCGTCGGCTCATCCAGGATCAGGACCTTGGGGTCTGTCATCAGCCATTTCGACAGCACCACCTTCTGCTGGTTGCCGCCGGAGAGCTGGCCGGTCTCCTGGTAGACGTCGGAGCAGCGGATGCGCATCCGGGTGCGGTAATCGCTGGCGACCTTCAACTCGGCGATGTCGTCGATCACCCTCCCCGGCGCGACCTGATCGAGGCTGGCGAGCGTGATGTTCTTGCGGACGTCGTCGGCCAGGATGAGGCCGAGCTGCTTGCGGTCCTCGGTGACATAGGCAAGGCCGGCGTCGATCGCCGCCGCGACGCTCGGCAGCACCATGTCCCGGCCCTCGAGGCGGAGGGTTCCGCTGATCGCAGTGCCCCAGGAGCGGCCGAACAGGCTCATGGCGAATTCGGTGCGCCCGGCGCCCATCAGTCCGGCAATGCCCACGACCTCGCCGCGCTTGACGCTGAAGCCGACATTCTTGATCACCTGCCGCTCGGGATGGATGGGGTGATACACCGACCAGTTCTCGACGGTGAGCACGGGTTCGCCGATCTTTGCGTTACGCTCCGGGAAACGGTGAGCCATGTCGCGGTTGACCATGCTGCGGATGATGCGGTCTTCCTGGATCGGCTCGGCATGGCAGTCGATGCTGTCCACGGTGCGGCCGTCGCGCAGCACGGTGATGTGGTCGGCAACCTTGGCGACCTCGTTGAGCTTGTGCGAGATCAGGATCGAGCCGATGCCCTGGTCGCGGAAGGCCATCAGGCGCTCGAGCAGCGCGGCGCTGTCGGCCTCGTTGAGGCTGGCGGTCGGCTCGTCCAGGATCAGCATCCGCACCCGCTTGGACAGCGCCTTGGCGATCTCGACCAACTGCTGCTTGCCGACACCGAGATCGGTGATCAGCGTGTCAGGGGATTCCTTCAAGCCGACCTGCGCCAGCAACTCGCGCGTGCGCCGGTACACCTCGTCGCGGTCGATCACGCCGAGCTTCGAGGGCGGATGCGACAGGAAGATGTTCTCCGCAATCGACATCAGCGGGATCAGCGCCAGCTCCTGGTGGATGATGATGATGCCGAGCGCCTCGGAATCGTTGATGTCGCGGAAGCGGCGCTCCTCGCCCTCAAACACGATGGTGCCCTCATAGCTGCCCGCGGGATAAACGCCGCTGAGCACCTTCATCAGCGTCGACTTGCCCGCGCCGTTCTCGCCGACGAGGGCGTGGATCTGCCCTGCCTGAACCGAGAAATTGACGTCGCGCAGCGCCTGCACACCGGCAAAGCTCTTGCTGACGTTGCGCATCTCCAGCATGGCGGTCATTGGCGTTGGTGTCCCTTGGAACCTTTGCATCCCCGCCGTCATTCCGGGGCGATGCAAAGCATCGAACCCGGAATCTCGAGGTTCCGGGTTCGCCCTTCGGGCGCCCCGGAACGACGGCACGAGAAATCTACTGGAACTGCGCTTTCTTGTAGTAGCCGCTTTCCACCAGGACCTTCTCCCAATTGTCCTTGTAGACCACGACCGGCTTGAGCAGGTAGGACGGCACGGTCTTGACGCCGTTCTCATAGGTCTTGGTATCGTTGACCGCGACCTGCTTGCCGCCGAGCGCGGCGTCGACCATGTCGGCGGTCACCTTGGCGAGGTCGCGGGTGTCCTTGAAGATGGTCGAATACTGATCGCCGCGCAGCATCGCCTTGATCGAGGGCACCTCGGCGTCCTGCCCCGAAATGACCGGCATCGGCTGGTCGGCGCTGCCATAGCCGACGCCCTTCAACGAGGAGATGATGCCGATCGAGATGCCGTCATAGGGCGACAGCACGGCGTTGATCTTCTTGTTGCCGTAGTAGGCGCTGAGCAGATTGTCCATGCGGGCCTGGGCGGTGGCGCCGTCCCAGCGGAGCGTCGCGACCTTGTCCATGCCCATCTGGCCCGAGGCGACGACGAGCTTGCCGCTGTCGATGTAGGGCTTCAGCACGCTCATCGCACCGTTGTAGAAGAAGTAGGCATTGTTGTCGTCGGGCGAGCCGCCGAACAGCTCGATGTTGAACGGACCCTTACCGTCCTTCAGCCCAAGCCCCTGCTCGATCGATTGCGCCTGCAGCACACCGACCTGGAAATTGTCGAAGGTCGCGTAATAGTCGACGTTCGGCGTGCCGCGGATCAGGCGGTCATAGGCGATCACGGTGATGCCCTTTGCCTTGGCCTGCTTGAGCACGTCGGACAGCGTGGTGCCATCGATCGCGGCAATCACCAGGGCTTTCGCGCCCTTGGTCACCATGTTCTCGACCTGCGAGAGCTGGTTCGGAATGTCGTCTTCGGCATATTGCAGGTCGGTGTTGTAACCGCGCTCCTTCAGCACCTTGACCATGTTGTTGCCGTCGTCGATCCAGCGCGCCGAGGATTTGGTCGGCATCGCGATCCCGACGGTCGCCTTGTCCTGGGCGGAGGCGGTGAGGCCTGTCGCCATCATCGCAGCGCCGGCCAACGCCAGCGCGAGGAATGTCGTCTTCAGTTTCAGCATGTTTCACTCCCTTGGGTGTCAGACTGTTTCTTTGTTTCAACGAGAACGTGGTCGTGGGCTGCTTTCGTGTCTCCTATGCGAGCTTGACGTCGGGCTCCGCGCGACCGCGCGCGGATGCCTCCAAAAGAAAGGTGTAACCGGCCTGCGGATCGGCGGCGCTTGTGGCTGCGTCCATATCCTGCCAGGCGGACGTGACCAGGAGGCGCGACAGATCGGAGCCGACGAAAGCGGGACAGCTTGCCTGTTTCGCCGGCACGCTCAGTGAGCGCAGCCGCTCGCCTTGTGGCGAATAGACGTCGATGCGGCTCGCGCCCCAGCAGGCATTCCAGATGTTGCCGTCGGAGTCGCACACCGAACCGTCGAGGCCGCCGATGCCGGAGTGGCGCAGCAAGACCTCCGGTTCGCCGCGCGGCAGGCCGGTGTCCGGATTGAGCGGCACGGCATAGAGCACGGCGCGCGGGGTATCGGTGAAATAGCCGGTGGCGCCATCGGGCGAGAAGCAGATCGAATTGGGAATGCTGATGTCGGGAAACAGCGTCGAGATCTTGCCGCGATGGAGCGCGTAGATCGCGCCTGCCTTCGGCTCGGCCTTCTTGCCCATGGTCCCGATCCAGAACGTCCCGGACTGGTGCACGCGGCAATCGTTGGAACGCGTGACGGCATTGTCCGCTTCGAGCGGAAGGAACAGCGTCATCGCACCGTCGGCGAGCTTGCGGATATAGAGACCATCATCGGCGACGATCAATTGCCGCTCGGCATCGATACGCCCGAGCGCGCTCGCCATCCGGCCGAGCGCATGGACGCGGATATTATCCCGGCCGAGTTGCGCTTCGAACAGGCGGCCCTCGCGGATGTCGAACCACCAGGCGGTGTCGGTGGTCACGTCATAGGTCGGGCCCTCGCCGAGATGGCAGGGATCGTTCGAGAGAATGGAGGTGGCGACCTGTTCCATCATGGCGCTCTCACTGCAAAGCGATAGACCGTGTGATGGCGATAGACTTGGCCCGGATCGAGGCGCGGGCTCGGGAAATCCGGCCGGTTCGGTGCATCGGGCCAGATGTGCGGCTCCAGGCACATGGCATCCGACTGCCGGATGAGCTTGCCGCCCTTCCCCGAAATCGTGCCGTCGAGATAGTTGCCGGAGTAGACCTGGAGCCCCGGCTGATTGGTCAGCAGCTCCATGATGCGTCCCGAGCGCGGCGCCTCCAGCCGCGCGGCGAATGCGAGCTTCCCATCACGCCCGAGGCAGTAGGTGTGGTCATAGCCCCGGCCGTTACGCAATTGCTCATGGCTTTCGCGGATGCGCGCACCGACCGCTTGGGTGTCGCGGAAATCGAACGGCGTGCCGGCTACGGCGCGCGGCGGACCGGACAGCGGGATCGCGGTGGGATCGATGGCGAGGAAATGCTCGGCGGCGACCGTAAGTTCGTGATCAAGGATCGGCGTGCCTGACGTCGCGCCTTCGAGGTTGAAGAAGCTGTGGTTGGTCAGGTTGACGATGGTCGGCCGGTCGGTTCGCGCCTTCATCTCGAGTGACAGCTCGGACGGGCCGGTTATGCGGTAGGTCAGGCGGACATCGAGCTTGCCGGGATAGTTCTCCTCGCCATGCGGACTCGTATAGGTGAGCGTCACAGCGGGCTCGGCGCCTTCGTCGATCTCCGCGATATCCCAGAGCTTGCGGTCGAAACCGTCGAGGCCGCCATGCAGCGCATTCGGGCCGTTGTTGACCGGGAGTTGCACCGTTTCGCCGTCGAGCGAAAACTGTCCTTTGGCGATACGGTTGGCGTAGCGGCCGACGGTGGCGCCCAAAAACTTCCGCTCGGCGAGGTAGCCGGCAAGGCCGTCATGGCCGAGCACGACGTCGTCATAACCGCCCTTGGCATCCGGCGCGATCAGCGCCTGGAGCACCGCGCCGTGGGTGATGATGCGGGCCTCGAAGCCGCCCTCCCCGCGCAGCACGATGCGCGCGACCTTGCGACCGTCAGGCTGCGTTCCGAAGACGTCTTTTTCTATTTTCCCTGAGCCGGCCATGATCAATCCACAAACTGTTCGACGATCGTGCGCTTGCCGAGCAGGAAGGCGTCGGCGACGAGACGAAGCGGCGTCAAATCGACGTCGCTTGCGCCGGTCGCCGCGAGCTCGACGAAGCGCCGGTAAAGCTCCCGATATTCTTCATCGGGCGCCTCGGCAATGGTGTTGCCGTCGATCGCCATGCGCCGGCCACCGCCAGACAGCGTCAGCCGGCCCTGGTCGGTCTCGACCAGGATATCCCAGCTCTGCGGCCCGGTCTGGCGGAAGTCGAATTCGGCGGTCACAGGCAGGCCGTCGATGTCGGTCAGGGTCAGGTTCGCCGCAATCGGCGCCTGGCAATTGGCGGGAAAGGCCAACTCGGCCGCGGTGACGAACACCGGCCTGGGCAGAATCCTGGTCAGGATCGACAGCGCGTTGATGCCAGGGTCGAACACGCCAAGGCCGCCCGGCTCCCAGATCCAGCTCTGGCCGGGATGCCAGACGCGAACGTCTTCCTTCCAGTTGATGTGCACCGACTTGATGCCTCGCGCCGCGAGCCATTGCCGCGCGGGCTCGACCGCCGGCGCATGGCGCGAATGCCAGGTCGCAAACAGCGTTCGCTTTGCCTTCGCCGCCATCGCGACAAGCGGATCGAGCTCGGCGACGCCGGTGCCCGGCGGCTTCTCCAGCATGACGTGCTTGCCGGCCGCGAGCGCCGCGGCGGCTTGCGCGCGTCTCACCTGCGGCGGCGTGCAGAGCGAGACTGCATCGACCGGCGGCCCCTTCTCCAACAGCTCCTCGATGGTGGCGAAATGCGGCAGCCCCGGCAACGAGGCATTGCGGCTCGCGATCGCCGTCAACGTCGCGCCCGGCACGGCGGCGATTGCACCGACATGCTGGTCGCGCGCGATCTTGCCGAAGCCGACGATGGCGATGCGAAGTTCAGTCACGATCTTTCTCCAGATTCCACGGAGGGCAGCGCCCCTGCCGGCGCGATCTCGACGACCGTGCCTTCATGGCGGTGCATGCCGTTGTGAATGACGAAGACCATCGCTTCCGACGCGGCCTCCGCATTGCCTGCCGCGATCGCATCGACGATCTTCTGGTGCCAGAGCAGCACGGTGTCGCGGTCCTTCGATTCCACGGGGGCGCTCAGCAGGAACGAGGCGCGCAGGGCTGCCTCGATGACGTGGCCGATCGAACGCATGAACAGATTGCCCGAAGCGCGCGCCACGGCGACGTGAAGCGCGAGGTCGGCATCGGCAAAGCCGACCGAGTCGGATGCCTCGAGCCGCATGCGCTCCATGCTGCGCCGAAGCTCGGCAAGATCTTCCTCCGACCGCTGCGCGGCCGCCAGCATCGCCGCGCGCGGTTCGACCGCGAGGCGGATCTCGGCGAGGTCATTGAGGAAACGCTTGTCGATGCCGGCATCGAGGTGCCAGGCGAGCACGTCGGCGTCGAACATGTTCCAGGCCGCGCGTTCGCGCACGACGGTGCCGACGCGCGCCTTGGTGGTGAGCAGCCCCTTGGCGACGAGGGTCTTGACGCTCTCCCGCAACACCGGCCGCGACACGCCGAACATCGCGATCATCTCGGCATCTCCCGGCAGGCGCGTGCCTTCCGCGTAGCGGCCGGCGATGATGTCGACGCCGATCGAGCGGGCGACCTCCGCATGGTTGGAGTGAGCCCGTCGCGTCGGGATGACGACGATGCGCGAGGTCATGGGGCGGCTCCCGCGCGTTTCGCCGCCGGCCGACGCGCGAGCGCGACCAGAGCCTGCTGCAGGGCGATGAAGGCGAACAGCAAAACGCCGGTCGCGATCTTGGTCCACCAGCTCGACAGCGTGCCGTCGAAATTGATGTAGGTCTGGATCATTCCCTGGATCAGCACGCCGAGGAAGGTCCCGATCACCGAGCCCTGTCCGCCCGTGAGCAGCGTGCCGCCGATGACGACCGCAGCGATGGTGTCGAGCTCGACGCCGACGGCGGAGAGCGAGTAGCCGGCGCTGGTGTAGAAGGAGAAGACGATGCCGGCGATCCCTGCGAGAAGGCTCGACAGCATGTAGATCTTCACCGTCATCTTGCCGACCGCAACGCCCATCAGGCTCGCGGTGGCCCGGCTGCCGCCGAGCGCGTAGACGTTGGCGCCAAATCTCGTCAGATGCAGCAGCAGGGCGCCGCCGATGACGATGACGAGCATGATGATCGCAATCGCGGTCAACCGCCCGCCGCCGGGCATGCGCAGCGCGAAGTCAGAGACCGTCGAATAGACAGGCGCGGTGATCGGTACCGATTCGGTGGAGAGCAGGAAGCTCGCGCCGCGCGCCAGGAACATGCCGGCCAGCGTCACGATGAACGGCGGTAGATCGAAGATATGAATCACCGCGCCCATCGCCGCGCCAAAGGCCGCCGAGAGCACGAGGATGGCGACGAAGGCGACCGGCGGCGGCACGCCCCAGCGCTCGATCGCGAGCGCCACGAACACGGTGGTGAAGCCGATCACCGAGCCGACCGAGAGATCGATGCCGCCGGAGATGATGACGAAGGTCATGCCGGTCGCGACGATGCCGAGGAAGGCGTTGTCGGTGAGGAGGTTGCCGACCACGCGGGTCGAGGCAATGTTGGGGAATTGCATCGCGCAGGCCGCAAAGCCTGTCACGAGCACGATCGCCGTGATGAGGACGGGCGGCAGGCCTCTCATGCTTTCGTCCCCCGCAGCCGCGTGGCGATGCCCGCAAAGCCCGACAGCTTCGGCGATTGCAACAGCAGCACCGCGAGCACCACCCCCGCCTTGACCAGCAAATTGAACTCCGGCGGATAGCCCGACAGCAGAATGCCGGTGTTCATGGTCTGGATGATCAGCGCGCCCAGCACCGCGAGCACGAGGCTGAAGCGGCCGCCAAACAGCGAGGTGCCGCCGATCACCACGGCGAGGATCGCATCGAGCTCGAGCCAGAGGCCGGCATTGTTGGCATCCGCGCCCATGATGTCGGCCGCCGCGATCACGCCGGCGAGCGCGGCACAGACGCCGCACCAGACATAGACGGCTATGATCATCGCGCGGGTGCCGACGCCGGCAAGCTCACTGGCGCGCGCATTGCCGCCGGTCGCCTCGATCAGAAGCCCGAGCGCGGAGCCGCGCACCACTGCTCCGGTGAGAATCAGCATCCCTAAGGCAATCACGACCGGCACCGGCAGGCCGAGCACCGAGCCATTGCCGAGCCAGACCAGATCCGGCGAGGAGAAGGTGACGATGCGCCCCTCGGTGATGAGCTGGGCGATCCCCCGGCCCGCCACCATCAGGATCAGCGTCGCCACGATCGGCTGCATGCCGAGCACGGCGACGAGGAAGCCGTTCCACAATCCGCAGACAAGGCCGGCGCCGAGCGCGGCTGCCAGCACCACGGGTAGGCCATGAGTGTCGGCAAGGCTTGCCGCGATCGCGCCGCAGATGGCCATGACCGCGCCGACCGAGAGATCGATGCCGCGCGTCGCGATCACCAGCACCATGCCGAGCGAGAGCAGCGCCACCGGCGTGCCGCGGTTGAGCACGTCGATCAGGCTGCCGAACAGACGACCGTCCTGGAGGCGGAGGTCGAAGAACTGCGGCGACACCACGCGATCGACCGCGAGAATGACGATCAGCGCCAGGATCTGGGCAAGGCCGCGACGCGGCAACAGCGCCGTCATGTGTGGGCCTCGAGCGCAACAGCGACGCTGTCGGCGGCAATGGCCGCCAGGATGTTGCCGACGTCGATCGCCTCGCCCGCGAGCTCCTCGATATGGGCGCGGTCGCGCAGCACCACGACGCGGTCCGAATAGGTCACAATCTCGTCCAGCTCGGAGGAGATCACCAGCAGCGAGAGGCCGTCGTCGCAGAGCTCGCGGATCAGGCGGATGATCTCGGCATGCGCGCCGACGTCGATGCCGCGGGTCGGCTCGTCCAGCACGAGGAGCCGCGGCGAGGTCGCGAGCCAGCGCGCCAGCAGCACCTTCTGCTGATTGCCGCCGGAGAGCAGGCCGACGGGACGCTCGGGATCGGCCGGACGAATGTCGAGCATCTTGACATAGCGGCGCGCGATCTCGTCCTGCTCACGGCGCGACAGCGGCCGATGCAGGCCGCGCTTGGCCTGGAGCGCGAGCACGATGTTCTCACGCACGGTGAGCTCGGCGACGATGCCCTCGGTCTTGCGCTCCTCCGGGCAATAGCCGAAACCGTGGCGGACGCCGTCGCGCGGCGACTGCAGCCGGACGGGCGTGCCCTCCACCCTCGCCTGCCCGCGATCGGCGCGCTCGGCGCCGAACACCAGCCGCGCCGTCTCGGTGCGGCCCGAGCCGAGCAGACCGGCGAGGCCGACGACCTCGCCATGACGCAGCTCGAGATTGAACGGCGCGACATAGCCGGCCTTGCCGAAATTCTCGAAGCTGGCGCAGACCTCGCGGGCCTTATGCTCGCCCGCTGATGCCCGTGCACTGGTGGTCTCGGCCAGTTCGCGGCCGAGCATCAGCCGGATCAGCTCGAGCCGGGGCAGCGAGGCGGTCTCACGCTCGCCGACCAGGCGGCCATTACGCAGCACCGTGATGCGGTCGGAGATCTCGTAGACCTGATCGAGGAAATGGCTGACGAAGACGATGCCGATGCCGCGCTTGGCGAGCTGCCGCATGATGCGAAACAGGATCTCGACCTCGTGGCGGTCGAGGCTCGCGGTCGGCTCGTCCAGGATCAGGACGCGCGCGGAGAGATCCACCGCGCGGGCGATCGCGGTGACGTGCTGAATGGCGACGGAATAGCTGCCGAGCGGCGCGGCGACGTCGATGTCGAGGCCGAAATCCGCCAGCAGCGCCTTGGCACGGCGGCGCATCTCGCCTTCGCGCACGATGCCGAAGCGCATCGGCTGGCGGTCGAGAAACAGGTTCTGCGCCACCGAGAGGTTCGGCAGCAGGTTGACTTCCTGGTAGACGGTGGCGATGCCCGCTGCCAGCGCAGCCTTGGCCGAGCGCGGCGCGATGTCCTCGCCGCCAATCCTGACGATGCCGGCGTCGCGCGGGAACACGCCGGTGACGACCTTGATCAGCGTGGATTTTCCGGCGCCGTTCTCGCCGAGCAGCGCATGGATTTCCCCGGCGCGCAGCGTGAAGTCGACCTCCTGCAGCGCGTGCACGGCGCCGAAGCTCTTGCTGATCCCGCGCACCTCGAGCAGGGGCATAGCGGGATCAAGGCTGTTCTGCATGGCAAAGTCACTCCCGAAGGCGCCCGCATTGAAGCGGACACCAGCCTATGCGGTCGCGCGGCGGTTTCGAAGGGGGGTGCCGGACCGCAAGCTGCGGTCCGGCGAAGCCCGCCTCAGTAACCGAGGCCCTTCTTGCTGTCGTAGATCTTCTGCGGATCGTCCGCGGCCGTATAGAGCTTGGACTCGGTCTGGATCCATTTCGGCGGAACCGTGCCCTTGTCCTTGAAGGCCGCGACGGCATCGAGCGCGGGGCCGGCCATGTTCGGCGTCAGCTCGACCGTGGCGTTGGCTTCGCCGGCGACCATCGCCTTGAAGATATCGGGCACCGCGTCGATCGAGACGGTGAGAATGTCCTTGCCCGGCTTGAGGCCGGCTTCCTTCATCGCCTGGATCGCGCCGACCATCATGTCGTCGTTGTGCGCGTAGACCGCGCAGATGTTCTTGCCGCCGCCTTCGGCCTTGATGAAGCTCTCCATCACCTCCTTGCCCTTGGCGCGGGTGAAGTCGCCGGTCTGGCTGCGCACCACCTTCAGGTTCGCATGCTTCGCGACGGCGGTGTCAAAGCCCTTCTTGCGATTGGTCGCGACGCTGGCGCCGACCGTGCCTTGCAGCTCGACGATGTTGCAGGGCTTGGTGCCGACGGTCTTGGCGAGCCAGTCGCCGGCCACCTCGCCTTCATGCACGCTGTCGGAGGTCACGGCGGTGAGATAGAGCTCCTTGCCGGAGGGATCGATGTCACGGTCGAGCAGCACGACCGGGATCTTGGCCTCCTTGGCTTCCTTCAGCACAGAATCCCATCCGGTCGAGACGACCGGCGCGAGGAAGATCGCATCGACGTTCTGCGCGATGAAGGAACGGATCGCCTTGATCTGGTTCTCCTGCTTCTGCTGCGCGTCGGCGATCTTGAGGTTGACCTGGCGCTTGCTGGCCTCCTGCTTGGAGACCGAGGTCTCGGCTGCGCGCCAGCCGGATTCCGATCCGATCTGCGAGAAGCCGATGGTGAGCTGGCCGGCATTGGCCGGCAGCGCGAGCAGCAGCGCGGCCGTGGCGCTGGCCGCAAAGAGGGCTTTGAGGGTCATCAGGCGTGTCTCCCAAGATGTTATCCGGGGCGCCGATTGGTAGCATGGCACCCTCAGGCCGGCCCTTGAGGCGGCGGAAGGCACTATTTCACAGGAGGAGGGTTCCGACTAGTCATATTATTTGACTATTGGGGGCAAAAACGCACGGGAGGAGCGTCGAGCGGTTTGATGACACGCTCGGCGCGATTTTGTTCCGGTGATGCAACGATAAGATGAAGGAAATTGTGCGGGTCGGCGGGGCGCCACGCTCCGTCATGCCGGGCTTGTCCCGGCCATCCACGCCTTTGCCATACGGCACGAAGAACGTGGATGCCCGGGACAAGCCCGGGCATGACGACTTCCTGCCAACTCGCTTGTGCGAGCTGAAAACGGAGCGGCGCTAGATCAGCTTCCGCTGCGCCAGATTCTTCATCAGCGCACCGATGCCGAAGGTCCAGGGCTCGCACGTGTCGCTGGTGCGCATGCGGTTGACGAGCTTGCCGAGCTCCGGCGCTGCGATCGTGACGATGTCGTCGCGCTTGTGGGTGAACCCCTGCCCCGGCGCATCGCGATCCTTGACCGGTGCGAACATGGTGCCGAGGAACAGCACGAAGCCATCTGGGTATTGATGGATCTTGCCGATGGTCTGCGCGACAAGGTCGGTCGGATCGCGGCTGATCTTGCTGATCGAGGAATGGCCGTCGAGGACGAACCCGTCGGTGCCCGTCACGTTCAGGCTGATATCGAGCTTGCGCGCGTCGTCGAGCGTGAAGGTGTCGTCGAACAGCCGCAGCAGCGGGCCGATCGAGCAGGACGCATTGTTGTCCTTGGCCTTCGACAGCAGCAGCGCCGAGCGTCCCTCGAAGTCGCGCAGATTCACGTCGTTGCCGAGCGCGCCGCCGACGATCTTGCCGCGGCTGGAGACGAACAGCACCAGCTCCGGCTCGGGGTTGTTCCAGGTCGATTTCGGATGCAGGCCCGCGTCCATGCCGGTGCCGACCGAGGACATGGTCGGCGCCTTGGTGAAGACTTCGGCATCGGGGCCGATGCCGACTTCGAGGTACTGACTCCAGGCGTTCTGGTCGATCAGCACCTGCTTCAGGTGCATCGCCTGGTCCGAGCCCGGCTTGAGTTTCGACAGGTCGTCGCCAATCAGGCGCGTCACTTCCTTGCGGATCGCTTCAGCCGAGGCCGGATTGCCCTTGGCGCGCTCCTCGATGACGCGCTCCAGCATCGAGATCGCGAAGGTGACGCCGGCGGCCTTCAGGGTCTGGAGATCGACCGGCGCCAGCAGCCACGGCTTGCTGAGGTCGCGTCCGTCAGGGGCGGTGTTGGCCACGATCGCTTCGAGATCGCCGATCCGTTCGCCCGCGGTCGCGGCAAGCGCCTTGGCGGGATTGTCCTCTTCGCATAGCGCGCTGACGGTCGGAAATTTTGCGGTGACATCGAAGACGCCGTCGCCGCGCACGGCGACCACGGCCGGGCCATTGACCTGCGGCAGCCAGACGCGGCCGACCAGCGTCCCCCTCGTTCCATCTTCGGGGAGAAGGTCTTTAACGGACAGTGTCGTCATGGCCGGCGTCCTCGCTGTTTCTAAGGACCGGCCGCGTTCATAGCGGCCGATCCCATTGGCGAAGACCAATAAACGTCTGGCGGGGGAAGTCCAGAGCGGCAGGATGCCCCGTTGCTATGCCCCTGCCCGCGCCTTTCGCGCCGCGATCTGCTGCAGCGCCCAACGCGCATTCTTGCGCACATCGGGATCAGGATCGTCGGCAATGACGGCCAGGAACACCTCGCCGTCGGGATGGGCGATTTCGCCGAGCGCAGCGGCGGCCTCTTTACGCAAATTGGCCTGATCGTGATTGACACAATTGCCGATCGGGCGCACCGCGCGCTCGATCTTCATGCGGCCGAGGCTCCGGATCGCCTTCAGCCGCACCTGCCAGAACTCGTCGGCAAGACACGTGACCAGTGGGTCGGCAGCGAGCGAACCGTTGACGTTGAGGCCCAAGGTTTCCGCGGCCATCTCGCGGACCATCCAGTCGGAATCCTTCAGAGCGCGCGTGATCGTCTCCGCGGCCGGCTTCATCTGCGAGAAGGCCAGCGCACTGACGGCGGCGCGGCGAACATGCGCGTCGGGGTCGTTGATCAGTGCCGTCAGCGCGGGGATGGATTCTTCCAGCTTGAGGAAGCCGATCACCCCGATCGCCTGAACGCGCACGGCGGCATCGCTGTCCTGCAGCGCTTCCAGCGCCGGCTTCAGCGTGTCCTTGCAGCGCAGCTCCTTCAGGGCGCGCAGCGCGCCCATGCGGACGAAGGCGTGAGCATGCTTCACCAGCGGCAGGATGATCTCCGCACAGGCGGGATCCTTGAACTCGGCCATGCTGTCGGCCGCGGCCGCCGCCACGATCCTTTCGGGGTCGACAAGCAGCTTGACCAGCGCGCTTGCCGCCTCCGGCCCGTCGAACTCGCCGAGCGCCATTGCGACTTGCTGGCGCACGCCAGCATCGGGATCGGCGACCATATTGGCGAGATGGCCGACCGCGGCCGGATCGCCGGAATGGCCGAGCGCGATGATGGCGACGCGGCGCTCGGCGGGGTCGGCGGCCTGAAGCCGCTCGTCGGCGTCTTCGAGATCGTCGTAGGTTTCGAACGGGCTCGACATGCTCACCTCAACAGATAGGGAATGTTGACGGTGACGGCGCCGGTCGGGCAATCGGCCTCGCAGGGCATGCAGTACCAGCACTCGTCATAGGCCATATAGGCCTTGTTGGTCATGTCGCTGATGCGCAAGACGTCGAGCGGGCAGACGTCGACGCACACCGTGCAACCCTTGTCGGCGATGCATTTGGCATCGTCGACGACCACCGGAACCGAAGTCTGATAGGACGCGAGAGGCATGTGATGTCTCCTGTTGTTCTGTTGCGGTGTGTCAGGCGGAGGCGCGGATGCGCTGCTTGTCGTAGAGGTCCTTCTCGTCGTCGGCGATCGGGACGACATAGGGCTCGACGGCGCGTTTCTCGCTGGTCATCTTGCCGTCCTGCTTGGAGAGCAGCGTGTGGCAGAACCAGTTCTCGTTGTCCTTCTCCGGGAAATCGGTGCGCCAGTGATAGAGGCCCCAGCGGCTCTCCTCGCGGTAGAGCGAGGCGTGCGCGGCCATGTCGGCGCAGTCCATGATCGACTGCACTTCGAGCGCGCGGAGCAGCTCGTGCGCATTGCGCGCGATCATGCGCTCCTGCATGTCCTCCCGCGTTTCGGCGAGACGGCGCATGCCGAGCTCGTACTTGCGGGTGACCTTCGGCGGCTGCAGATAGTCGTTGACCAGGCGCCGGGTCTTGTACTCGATCTGGTTCGGCGGGATGCCGTCCTCGCGCTTGGTCGGCGCCATCACGCGATCGCGCTCCATGGCAACATCCGCCGCGTCGAACTCTGCAAAATCATGGCTGTCGGCGAACTCCATCGCGTCGATGCCGGCGACCGAGCCATTGGTGAAGGCGCCAAGCATGTAGTTGTGCGGCACGCTCGCCATGTCGCCGGCGGCATAGAGGCCCGGCACGGTGGTGCGGGCATTGTCGTCCACGAACACGCCGGAGGCGCTGTGGCCGGAGCAGAAGCCGATCTCGGAGATGTGCATCTCGATCGATTCGCTGCGATAGTCGACCCCGCGCCCCTGCTGGAACAGACCGCGGGTCGGACGCTCGACCTTGTGCAGCGTGGATTCGATCTCGGAGATGGTGTCGGGGTGCAGATGCTTGAGCTGGAGGAACACCGGGCCCTTGCCCGACAGCAGCTCGTTGTAGAATTCCAGCATCATCTGACCGGACCAGTAGTCGCATTCGATGAAGCGCGAACCCTCGTTATTCGCCGTATAGGCGCCGAAGGGACCGGCGACATAGGCGCAGGCCGGGCCGTTGTAGTCCTTGATCAGCGGATTGATCTGGAAGCATTCGAGATTCGCGAGTGCGGCGCCGGCGTGATAGGCCATGGCGTAGCCATCGCCGGAATTGGCGGCGTTCTCGTAGGTGCCGAACATGTAGCCGGAGGTCGGCAGGCCCAGTCGCCCGGCGGCGCCCATGCAGAGGATCACGGCCTTGGCCTTGATCACCAGCATTTCGGCCGTGCGGGTGTTGACCGACACTGCGCCGGCGATGCGGCCGTCGGCGGACTTCAAAAGCCGCGTGGCCATGTAACGGTTCGAGATCAGGATGCGGGCCCGGCGGAGCTGGCGATACAGCGCTTTCTTCACGGTCTCGCCGTTCGGCATCGGCAGCACGTAGGTGCCGATGTGGTGCACCTTCTTGACGGCATAGTCGCCGTTCTCGTTCTTCAGGAAGCGGATGCCGAAGCTGTCGAGCTCCTCGATGATGCCAAAGCAGTTCTGCGCATATTTATAGACCGCCTTCTGGTCGACGATGCCGTCATTGGCGATGGTGATTTCCTTGGTGTACTGCTCCGGCGTCGCGTATCCGGGAATGACGGCATTGTTCAGCCCGTCCATGCCCATCGAGATCGCGCCGGAGCGCTTGACGTTGGCCTTTTCGAGCAGGACGACGTTGGCCTTCGGGTTCTTCAGCTTCGCCTTCAGCGCCGCCATCGGGCCGGCGGTGCCGCCGCCGATCACCAGCACATCGCAGGAAACCTCCGAAAGTCCGTCGACGATCTGATCTAGTGACATCACTTGCTCCTGGTTCGCCGATCTTCGGCGCCTTTGCATCAGACTTGTTCAGGGGGCGTCGCGGCGATAGCAATTAGTTGTCGCCGGGACGCGATTTGCGCCTCAGCGCTCGACAAAGGCCTTTTCGATGACGAAATGGCCGGGCTGGCTGTGGTTGCCCTCGACGAAGCCACGCTCGTCAAACATGGCGTGCAGCTCCTCGAGCATCGCCGGGCTGCCGCACAGCATGATGCGGTCGGTCTCGATGTCGAGGCCGCCCTGGCCGATGTCGTCGAACAGCTGGTTCGACGCGATCAGGTCGGTGATGCGGCCGCGGTTCCGGAACGGCTCGCGGGTGACGGTCGGGTAGTAGACCAGCTTGTCGCGGATCAGCGGGCCGAAGAACTCGTGATTGCGCAGGCCATCGACGACGTGCTCGCCATAAGCGAGCTCGGAGACCTGGCGGCAACCGTGAGCGAGCACGATGGTCTCGTAATTCTCGTAGACATCAGGGTCCTTGATCAGGCTGGCGAAGGGAGCAAGGCCCGTTCCCGTCGAGAGCAGCAGCAGGCGTTTTCCCGGAATGAGATTGCCGGTGATCAGCGTGCCCGTGGCCTTGCGGCCGACCAGGATGATGTCGCCTTCCCGGATCTTCTGCAGGCGCGAGGTCAGCGGACCGTCCTGCACCTTGATCGAGAAAAATTCGAGCGCCTCCTCGTGATTGGCGCTGGCCATGCTGTAGGCCCGCATCAAGGGCTTGCCTTCGACCTCCAGTCCGATCATCGCGAACTGGCCATTCTGGAACCGAAAGCCGGGATCGCGCGTCGCGGTGAAGCTGAACAGGGCTTCGGTCCAGTGCCGGACCGACAAAACCGTTTCCTTCTGAAATGCGCTCATCATCTCTCCTTGTCGATGATGCCAAGGTCACGGAGAGAGGAGAGTCCGGCAATTCGGAAGTGAATTTCCCGGTCGATTAGTTTCACATTTCGCGGGCGGTGATTGAAGGCGAGGCAGCGACAGGCGGGGCGACGCGCCAACACCGGCAATTAGTTGCTATTCACGCATGCCCGCTCCGACATAGACAGAAGTTGGAGGTTCCTCATGACCATGACTCCGGTGGCCCCGACCGTGTCCGAGTACGAAGCGAGCGATGATCTCGCAACGCTGCTCGTCCGCACCGCGCAGGACGATTCGCTGAGCGTGCCGGCCGAAACCCTCCGCCTGTCATGCAAATGCGCGCACTGCACCCGCGCCCGCTTCGACGGCCGCTTCCCGGAGACATTTCCGGGGATTGCGATCACCGAGATCGGCGATCTCGGCTACGGGCTGAACATCGCGTTCTCGGACGGGCATAACAGGGGGATCTATCCGAAGACGTATCTGCTGAGCCTGGCGGGGCGCTGACCCAGTATTCGGTGTCATGCCCCGGCTTGACCGGGGCATCCAGTACGCCGCGGCCTCTCCGTAAGCCATGGCAGTCTCTGGAATACTGGATCGCCCGGTCAAGCCGGGCGATGACGGCGGCGTAAAGCTGGCACGGACATTGCTCCTCTTTAGAACGGTTTGAACGTTCCGGAGGCAGATGATGTTGCAGGCGGCGAATGTGGTTCGCGGGGCCGTTCCCCCGGCAGTCCGGCCTGCGGGTAGTTCCTCGCTACTGCTTACTGAGAACCAGCGATGGATCGGTGGGCCGCCGCCGCTGATGGACAAGCTCTCGCCGCGCGAGCGGGAGTTGGTTCTGAAGCAGGGCCGGCGAAAAGTGCTCAATCGCGGCCAGACCTTGTTCAGCCAGGGCGGCAAGCATGACGGCATCTGGCTGATCGAGAGCGGCCGCATCCGGGTGTTCTACACCTCGCCACAGGGGCGCGAGATCACACTCGCCTATTGGCATGTCGGCAATTTCGTCGGCGGACCCGAAGTGTTCGAAGGCACCGTGCATCAATGGTCTGGCGTCCCCTCCAGCAATTGCAGCGTCGTGCACCTGCCCGGCAAGGAGCTGCGGTCCCTTGCGGCGGAGATCCCGAATCTTGCGATCGGCCTGATCGAAGGCCTCACCTTCAAGGGCAAATGCTATTCGGCCCTGGCGCAGATGCTGGGAACGCGCTCGATCACCCAGCGCCTTGCACATCTCTTGTTGCATCTCGTCGAACTCTACGGCGTCGAGGACGCCGACGGCACCGTGATCGCAGCCGCCTTCACCCATGCCGACATCGCTCACATGGTCGGCGCCACCAGGCAATGGGTCACGATCAGCCTGAAGCGCATGCAGGAGAAGGGAATCGTGTTGACCAAGCGGTCGCAGATCCTGGTCTGCCGCACCGACGTGCTGGAGGAGATGCGCGGCCACGCATCCGACTAGAGGAATTTGCGGCCAAGGCCGATGCACAGGCAAGCGGCTTTATAGTGCAGGACTGCTCAAGGAGTATGCAATCACCTTTTCCCGGCAACTAATCGACTGCCGTCGCCATTCCGGATTTGCCGTGTCCCCTCCCTCACCCAATCATGGCAATCACAGCACATCCAACCGAATGAGGATGAGAATGGTCCGCCATCTTCCCACGCTCTCGATCGCGATGTCGGTGACGTCGCTGGCGATATTCACTGCGCAGCCGGCCTCGGCGGAGACCGTCACGCTCGGCATCGGAACGCAGGACACCACGACCAACACCGTGACCGCCGGCGTCGTCATCCGCCAGTTGCATCTCCTGGAGAAGTACCTGCCGAAAGACGGCAAATACGCCAACATCAAGTTCGAATTGGAGTGGCAGAACTTCACCTCCGGTCCGCCCGTCACCAATGCGATGATGGCGAACAAGCTGCAGATCGGCATGATGGGCGACTATCCGCTGATCGTGAACGGCTTCACCTTCGAGAGTAACCCCGAGAGCAAGAGCCGCCTGATGGGCATCGCGGCCTACAGCCTCTCCGGCTCGGGCAACGGCCTCGTCGTCCACAAGGACTCGCCCTATTTCGACCTCGCCGATCTCAAGGGCAAGCTCGTCAGCGTACCCTTCGGCTCCGCCGCGCACGGCATGGTGCTCAAAGCGATGCAGGATCGCGGCTATGCCTCCGACTTCTTCCAGCTCGTCAGCCAGAGCCCGGAGGTTGGCTCGACCAATCTCCAGGAGAAGAAGATCGACGCGCACGCCGACTTCGTCCCCTTCGCCGAGTTGCTGCCGTTCCGTGGCTTCGCACGAAAGATCTTTGACGGCGTCGAGACGAATCTGCCGACCTTCCACGGCATCGTCGTCCGCACCGATTTTGCCGAGAAGTATCCGGAAGTCGTCGTCGCCTATTTCAAGGCGTTGATCGCCGCGAACCAGTGGCTGCGCGACGACCCCAAGCTGGCCGCGGAGAAAATCCAGGAATGGACCGGCATCAACAAGGAAGTCGTCTACATCTTCCTAGGGCCCAGCGGCAATATGACGACCGACCCGACAGTCAAGCCGGCGCTGATCGATGCCGCCACGACCGACGTCAAGGTGCTGCAGAATCTCGGCCGCATGAAGGAGTTCGATCCGAAGAAATGGGTCGACGACAGCTACATCCGCAAGGCCTATGCCGAGATGAAGCTCGACTACGACGCGCAGCTTGCAAGCACGAAGAATTACGAGATCTCGGGCGAGGACGCCTTCTGCAAGAAGCCGATCGCAGATCCGCGCAAGGCCGGGGAAGTCTGGGTCGACGATGCCGGCATCATGCCTTTCTCGTCCACCGCTTGCACCCTCGGCGCCTACGCCGACTACAAGGCCAAGGGCAAGAAGATCAACGTCGCCTATGTCTTCGACACCACGCGCGGCATCAAGCTGTTCGCCGACCAGGCCTTCTTCGCGGTCGGCAATGGCGACGTTGCCCCGTTCCTGCTGAAGAAGGACGCCGAAGCCTATGCCGCCAAGATCAGCGGCAAGGTGCTCGGCTTCGACGACGCGGTGAAGGCCGCCGTCGGCGGAGGCAAGACGTGAGCAGCCCCGCCCTCGCCAGACATCCCGAGCACAGCATGCCGGCAACAGCACTTGCAGAGGCGGGCTCCACGCCCGCCGTCGTCACCCCGCCCACCGCGCCACCTTCCTTCGGCACGCTCGCACTGCGCTGGTACCGGCTCAACCGGGCCGGCCTGCGCGCGACCGCGATCGGGGTGATCTCGCTGCTCGCCTTCCTGCTGGTCTGGCACCTGCTCACCACCTATCGCGTCGTGTTCTTCGTGCGCTTCACCAACGTGCCCTCGCCGCTCGCGGTCTATGCGAGCTTCAGCAAGGCGATCCACGATCCCAAATTCCTGATGCACATCCTGCTCAGCTGCCGGCGCATCTTCATCGGGTTCTCGCTGGCGGCCGTCGTCGGCGTGCCGCTCGGCCTGATCATGGGCCGTTTCAAGCTGGTGCATGAGATCGTCTTCCCCGTGGCCGAAGTGCTGCGTCCAATCCCGGCGATCGCCTGGGTGCCGATGGCGATCATGCTGTGGCCGACCAACGAGCAGAGCATCGTCTTCATCACCTTCCTCGGCTCGTTCTTCCCGATCCTGGTCAACACGCTGCACGGCATGTCGCTGGTTGATCCGGTGTTGGTGCGCGCCGCGCAATGTCTCGGCGCCCGCGAGCGCTCGATCTTCCGCGAGGTGTATTTCCCGGCCTCGCTGCCGCACATCTTCACCGGTCTCACCGTGGGCATGGGTGTCGCCTGGGTGTCGCTGATCGCCGCCGAGATGATCTCCGGGCAGTACGGCATCGGTTATTTCACTTGGGAAGCTTACTCCCTTGTCCAATACGCTGACATCGCGCTCGGCATGATCGCGATCGGCGTGCTCGGGCTCGGATCGAGCGTCCTGATCAGGGGCGCGGGACGTTTGGTGATGCCGTGGAGCGCAAAATGAGCGAGGTCTCGGTCAACACGCCGAAAGGCCATATCGAGGTCAAGAACTTCTCCCTCGCCTACGAGACCATCGAGGGCGCGGTGCAAGCCGTCACCGACACCCGGATCCACGTGAAGCCTGGCGAGTTCGTCTCGATCGTCGGCCCGTCCGGCTGCGGAAAGTCGACGCTGCTCAATGCGGTCGCCGGCTTTCTCAAGCCCACGACCGGCATCGTCACCGTCGACGGCGAGCGTGTGAACGGCCCCAGCGCCGAGCGCGGCATGGTGTTCCAGCAATATTCCCTGTTTCCCTGGAAGACGGTGCGCGAGAACGTCGAGTTCGGCCTGAAGATGCGCGGCATGCCGCGTTCCCAGCGCGAGCGTGCCGCGCGCACCCTGCTGGGGCTCGCGGGTCTGGAGGCCTTCGAGAAGCACTATCCGGAAAGGCTCTCCGGCGGCATGAAGCAGCGCGTCGGCATCGTCCGTGCGCTGGCGACGGGGCCGAAGGTGCTGCTGCTGGACGAGCCCTTCGGCGCGCTCGACGCGCAGACGCGCGTCATCATGCAGCAGATCCTCACCAACATGTGGCAGCGGCTGAAGATCTCGGTGCTGTTCGTCACCCACGACATCGACGAGGCGATCTTCCTGTCCGACCGCGTCTACTGCATGACCGCACGCCCCGGCTCGATCAAGGCGGAGATCCCGATCCCGCTGGAGCGGCCGCGGCAGCAATCGATGATGATGTCGTCGGAATTCCTGGCGCTCCGCCGCGGGCTGATGTCCCTGATCCGCGAGGAGAGCCTGAAGGCGATGGGCGGCGAGATCAGCGACATGGGCATGCAGGGGCTCAACATCGAGCTGCACGGCCATTCGCTGGCGGATGTGATTTGATTGGGCCGTCCCCCTCACGGCGATGACGGTCTCGTAGGGTGGGCAAAGCGAAGCGTGCCCACCACCTTTTGCAATCAGAAACAGATGGTGGGCACGGCGCTTCGCGCCTTTGCCCACCCTACGGCAGGGTTGCCCTGATCACTTGAACCAGTGCACCAGTGCGATGCTGATGCCGAGCAGCAGCATCAGCGACAGCGTCACCGCGGCCGTCACCCTGCCCCCGACATTGGCAAGCACCTTCACGTCGACGCCGAGACCGAGAGCGGCCATCGACACCACCGTGAGAAAGCCGGTGATCTTCGTGATCGGCGCCACCACAGTGCCCGGTACGATCTCGAGGGAGCGCAGCGTCGCGAGCGCGAGGAAGCCGAGGATGAACCAGGGGACCAGGCGGAAGAAACCGACATTGGTCTTCTTGGCATCGCTCTGCCAGCGCGAGGCGACCAGCGACAGGCCGACGACGACGGGCCCCAGCATGAGCACGCGCATCAGCTTCACCAGTGTGCCGATCTGCGTCGAGACGAGCCCCGCCGGCACCGTCGCGGCGAGCACCTGCGGCACCGCATAGACGGTCAGGCCCGCGAGGATGCCATATTGCGTGGCGGACAGTTGCAGAAGCGGGATCAACAGCGGCAGGCCGAGGACCATCATCACGCCGAGGATCGCGGTGAAGGAGATCGAGGATGCGATCTCGTCGTTGTTGGCGCCAATGATGGGCGCCACCGCCGCAATCGCCGAATTGCCGCAGATCGAGTTGCCGCATGCGATCAGGATCGACAACCGCGTCGACAGGCCGAGCAGCCGGCTGAGGCCGAAGGACACGCAGAGCGCGATCACGACGACCGCGGCGATCGAGGCCAGCAGCGCAATACCCGAAGCGGCGATGGCGGCGAAACTGATCGAGGCTCCCAGCAGCATGACGGCCACCTCAAGCAGCTGCTTGGCGCTGAAGGCGATGCCGGCCTGCCAGCGCGGAGCCGGCTTCCAGAAGCTGCGCAGCGCCATGCCGAGCAGGATCGCCATCACCAGCGCCTCGACATAGGGGTGCTCGAAGACCCCCAGTTCCAGGTGCTCGAGCAGGGCCGAAACGCCGGCCACGGCAATACAGAGCAGAATGCCGGGAATCAGCGCGACGACGCGGCTCGCGGCAGTGGTCGGCTTGGCGTCGGCCGGGCTGGATGCTTGATTCTGCGACACAAATCTCTCCCAGAGGAGAAATATTTATACGCAGCGTCGGCTCAATGGGGAATAAGTTTTCGGCATATCAGGGCCGAGAGAAGTTCTGTCCCCAGCCCGGAATAATCGTGGTCAGACGATCAGGCCAGCCTCAGAAGGCAAGCCTTAGAAGATCAGGCTCTTGGCGAGCGAAGCAACCCGGCTGAAGCCGTCATAGATGCCCGGCTCGAAGAAGGCCGCACGGGCCAGCACGATGCCGGCGACAAGCGACCAGAACACCGTGGTGCCGGCCCGCAGCAGGAGCTTTGAGGCACGCGATTTCGGCTGGGCATCCGTTGCGGACACCAGCTGCTCGCCGAAAGGCTCAAATCCAGTGCGTTCCATGACCGTGGCCAATCCATCAATTTCAAATGGGAATGTCGTCGTTTCCCACCCAAACGGCAATGGAAGCGATTGGCGTTTTTGCCCCTGCGAGGGGAATCTCCTTCCGCCGGACTTGCCCGGGACAATAGTTTTCTTCTTCCGGCCTACTTAGGCACCGGCGTCCGGTCTACAGCGCCAGGTAGCGCCGCCGGATGGCATCATCGGCCTTCAGCGCGTCGATTCCCGCGGCATAGACGATCTGGCCCTTGTCGATGACCGTGGCGTGGCTGGCAAGGCCGAGGCAGAAATGCATGTTCTGCTCGGCGATCAGCACGGTTGATCCAATGCTTCGAAGCTGGCGCAGCAGCTCGCCGATCCGCTGCACGATGATCGGCGCAAGGCCCTCGCTCGGCTCGTCCAGCAGCAGCAGCGCGGGATTGCCCATCAGCGTGCGCGCGATCGCCAGCATCTGCTGCTCGCCGCCGGAGAGGCGTCCGGCGATGCGATGGCGCAGCGGCTCCAGCAGCGGGAAGACCTCATAGATCCGCTTGATCGGCCATTCGTCCTGGCCCTCAGGTCCCTTCTTGCGACCGATGACCAGATTGTCCTCGACGCTGTGCTCCGGAAAGATCTGGCGGTCCTCCGGCACGAAGCCGAGACCCGCGCGCGCGATCGTGTGCGGCTTCTGGCCGGAGATCACCGCACCGCGCAGGCTCACTTTGCCCCGACGCGGCGGCGCAAGACCCATGATCGCCTTCATCGTCGTCGACTTGCCGGCACCGTTGCGGCCGAGCAGCGCCATGGTCTCGCCCTGCCGCACCGACAGGCCGACGCCGAACAGGATCTGGCTGGTGCCGTAATAGACGTCGAGATCGGCGACTTCGATGACGACGGCGCTCATGCGGCGGCTCCCGCATGTTCGGTGCCGAGATAGGCATCGATCACGGCGCTGTTGTTGCGGATCTCGTCGGGCGTGCCCGTGGCGAGGATGCGCCCGTAGCACAGCACGACGATCTTGGGCGCGATCTTGAACACGATGTCCATGTCGTGCTCGATGAACACGACGGTGATCTTCTGGGTCTCCCAGAGCTCGCGCACCTTGTCGATCATGCGCCAGCGTTCTTCCGGACCCATGCCGGCAGTCGGCTCGTCCAGCAGCAATACCTTTGGTTCGAGCACCAGCGCCAGCGCGATGTCGAGCAATTTCTGGTCGCCATGCGAAAGCGTCGCAGCGGTGCGATGACGCTTGCCGGCAAGGCCCAGCAGCTCCATCACGTGCTCGGCGCGGTCGCGTGTCTCCGGCAGCGGAAAGCGCTTGTGCAGGACCGCGGACGAACGCTGGTCGGCGCTGACGGCCGCGAGCATGGTTTCCTGCACCGTCAACGACTTGAAGATGCTCGCGACCTGGAAGGCGCGGCCGATGCCGTGGCGCACGATCTCCGGCGGCGATCGCCCGGCGAGATCGACGCCGTCGAGCAGCACCTGACCGCTGTCAGGCTTGAGCGCGCCGGTGATCAGATTGAAGAACGTGCTCTTGCCGGCGCCGTTCGGACCGATCACGGCCGTGAGCGAGCCGTCGGGGAAGTCGAGCGTGACGTCGTTGGTCGCCTTCACGCCGCCAAAGGATTTTGCGAGGTTGCGGATCTCAAGCATGGCTAGCGCCCCTCGCCAGCGTCGCGCCGGTGCGCGAACCATTCGGCGACGAAGTCCAGCAGGCCCTTGCGCAGGCCCAGCGCGAAGAACAGGATGACCACGCCGAGCACGATGCCATGATATTCGGTGAAGCGCGTCACGGTGTCGTTGAGCAGAAGCAGCAGGACCGTGCCGACGATCGGCCCGAGGAAGGTCGAGACGCCGCCGAGCATGTTGATGAAGATCGCTTCTCCCGAGATGGTCCAGTAGGCGAATTCCGGATAGGCGCCCGAGACGAACAGCGCCATCACCATGCCGCCCATCGCCGCGAACAGCGCCGCCAGCACGAACACGGTGAGCTTTGCGCGCCAGACGTCGATGCCGAGAAAGCTCGCGCGCGCGGCATTGTCGCGGATCATGCGCAGCGTGTAGCCGAACGGCGATTGCGCGATCTGGCGCATCGCGAGCAGGCCGAGGATCAGCAGCGCGCAGCTCGTGACATAGAGATGGACGTGGTTGGCGAGATCGATGCCGAGAAAGACCGGCCGCGGAATGCCGCCACGCAGGCCCTGGTCGCCGCCGGTGAAGGAAGCCCAGGACAGGATGGTCGAATGGATCAGCATCTGGAAGGCGAGCGTGACGAAGGCGAAATAGATCTCCTTCAGCCGCACGCAGATCGCGCCGATGATCGCAGCGATCACGGCAGTGATCGCCAGCGTCGCGACGAAGGCGACCGGAATGGGCACGCCGAGCTTCTGCATGATCAGGCCGAAGCTGTAGGCGCCGAGCCCGAAGAACATGCCATGGCCGAACGAGGTCAGGCCGGTGTAGCCAACCAGGAGATTGAGCGAGGTCGCGAACAGGCCGTAGGCCGAGCAGCGGATGATGAAATCGAGCAGCGCCTTGCTGCCCGTGAACAGCGGCAGGCTCGCCAGCACGGCGAACGCAATGACCGCGATCAGCAGATCGCGATAGCGCCGCAGCGCCGCGCCGCTGCGCACCGATGGCAGTGCCTGGGCGCGGCCGGCCTCGAGTTCGGTCATGCCGCCTCCTTGCCGAACAGGCCGGTTGGCTTGGAGACGAGCACGATCACCATGAACAGATACATCAAGCCTTCCGTGAACAGAGGAAAGCCGAGCGAGCCGAACGAGCGGATCAAGCCAAGCAGCAGCGCGCCGATCAGCGCGCCGAGGATCGAGCCCATGCCGCCGATCACCGTGACGATGAAGGATTCGATCAGCACGGAAAATCCCATTCCCGGCGTCAGCGAGCGCACTGGCGCCGCGAGCGCGCCGGCAAGGCCTGCCAGCATTCCGCCGAGCGCGAACACGCCGCCATAGATCAGGCCGGTGTTGATGCCGAGCGCGGAGACCATGCCGGGATTATGCGCGGCGGCGCGGATCACCTTACCGATGCGCGTGCGCGACAGGCCAGCACCGAGCACGATGGCCGCGACGAGCGCGACGCCGATGAGCAGCAGATAATAAGGCGGCACCACGCCGCCGGCGATGAACAGCGGCATCACCTGGAACGCGGACGGCATGCCCATCGACTTGAATTCCGGTCCCCAGATGATGCGCACCACATCGTCGAAGATCAACACAAAGGCATAGCAGACGAGCAGCTGCATCAAGACGTCCGCGCCATAGACGCGGCTCATGAAGACGCGCTCGAAGATCAGGCCAAGGATCGCAGTCCCGGCCGCGCCCGCCAGCATCGCCAGCGCAAAGCTGCCGGTGAGCTGGTAGGCCGTCATCGCGAAATAGGCGCCGAACATGTAGAAGGCGCCGTGGCTGAAATTGACCACCTTGAGCACGCCGAAGATCAAGGTCAGCCCGACCGCGACCAGGAACAGCAGCATGCCGATGATGAGGCCGCTGGTGGTCTGCGTCACCAGGCAGGCGGAGCTGGAGAGGCAGCCGGCAAGCGCATCGAGATCCACGGGAGCACTTTCATTGTCGCGCGCCTGAGATGACGCGGAGGACCAAACGAAAATGGCGGAGACGGTCGCCCGCCTCCGCCGCGCATCAGATCAGGTGTAGCCCTTGCTCTTCTTCCACTCGGCTTCGAGCTCGAAGATGGTCTTCCAGTCGCCGGCCTTGACCTCGGGCACATACGGCTCCTGCGGAATCGTGGTGCCCCAGCCGATGGCATAGCCGACCAGCGTGTGGTCGTCGCCGCGCATCGTCACGGTGCCGTCGGCGCCGAACGGGCATTTGATAGTGAGGCCCTTCAGGACTTCCGCGAGCTTCTTGCCGTCGGCCGAGTTCGCCTTTTTGGCGGCTTCGGCGAGGAACATCACCGCGGTCGCGTTCTGCCACGACCAGTTGGTCGGATATTCGTTGTACTTGGCCTTGTAGGCATCGCCCCAGGCGGCATTCTCCGGCGTGGTCGGAAACGTCTTGATGTAGCGGTTGCCGGAATGGATGCCCTTGGGCAGGTTCTTCACCACGGTGAGCGCGGTGTAGTCGGCCATGTTGACCGCGAACACCTCCATCTGGCCGAACATCGCGTAGATGTTGGCCTGGTCGATGTAGGACGTGAGATCGCCGCCCCACAGGCAGGAATACAGCGCCTGCGGCTTGGCCTGCAAAATCTTCGTCACCACCTCGGTGTAATCGGGCTGGAACAGCTTTGGCCAGGACTCGCTGATGATCTCGACATCGGGCGCAAAGCGCTTCAGGTAAAGCGTGAACTCGCCGGTGGTGTCGCGGCCATAGGCGTAATCGGGCGAGCACGTCGCCCACTTCTTCAGGCCCTTGGCCTTGGAGATCGCGGCGGCGTAACTGCCGCCGACGATGGAATCATGGATGCCCTGCCGCACGCAGCGGAATGCGTTGGGGATGTGCTGCTTCGGATCGGCAGTGAGCGAGGAAGCTTCCGAGCAGGTGTGGATGCAGAGCACGCCGAGGTCACGTGCAACCTCGTGCACCGCGAACGATCCGGAGGACGCTTCGCCGTCGAGCAGCAGCTCGCAGCCGTCGGTGTTGACGAGTTCGCGCGCGACGCGGGCCGCTTCCTGCGGCTGGCCCTTGGAATCGCGGACCACCATCTCGATCTGACGCCCGGCGAGGCCGCCGGCGGCGTTGACCTTCTCCACTTCGAGCATCACGGCATTGCGCGAGGACGTGCCGAGCTGCGCGACGCGGCCTGACAGGATCGTCGGCATACCGATCTTGATCGTCTTGGCTTGTGCGCGCGCTACCCACGGCGCGGTAAACGTCATCGCACCGGCGCCCATCAGCGCCAGTGTTGAACGGCGGCTGATGCCCGGCGTGCGGGTTCTCGTCATTTTCCCCTCCCTCTTTCGGGTCGGCGTTTCCTGGTCCCTTGCTGGAGATCGTCTCGTCTCCGTGTTCCCGAGGATTTCAGAGGTAGGGGGGTGACGTCAAGCCAAAGATGAATTACGAGTCAGAATTCATCGCGGAGGGAACGAGGCCGGCAACCGGCCCAAACAAGCGCCATGATCAACCTGTCGAGCTTCATCGCCTTCCATGCCCGGCGCACGCCTGAGCGACCTGCGCTGAAATATCGCGGCGAGGAGATTTCCTACGCGGCCTTGGATGCGCGCGTGCGCGGGGTCGCGGGCTGGCTTGCCGCACAGGGCATCGGCGCCGGCGATGTCGTCGCCGTGCTCATGAAGAACAGCGCGGCGTTCCTGGAGCTCGTCTTCGCCACCAGCCATCTCGGGGCGATTTTCCTGCCGATCAATTTCCGCCTCTCCCGCGACGAGGTCGGCTACATCGCCATCAACGCCGGCGCACGCCTGCTGATCGCCGATGAAGAGCTCGCCCCCAATGCCGCGGGTACGAAGACTGTCCTGCTGAACGAAGCTGCGCAGCAGAGCATCACGCACCTCGCAGGTGACGCGCCGCCCGCCTCCATGCATGTTCGTCAGCCGTCAGACCTGATGCGCCTGATGTACACCTCGGGCACCACCGACCGCCCCAAGGGCGTGATGCTCACTTACGATAATTTCTACTGGAAGTCGGCCGACCAGACCATCGCGCTCGGCCTCAGCGCCGACACGCGGCTTCTCGTCGTCGGCCCGCTCTATCACGTCGGCGCGCTCGACCTGCCCGGCATCGCCGTGCTCTGGCACGGCGGCTTCATCCGCATCGAGCGCAATTTCGAACCAGAGACGGCGCTCGCGGCCATCGCCGCGGACAAGCTCAACGCCGCCTGGTTCGCACCCGTGATGACCACCGCGATTCTCACCTGCCCGACCCGCGACCGCTACGACGTCTCCAGCCTGCAATGGGCGATCGGCGGCGGCGAGAAGACGCCGGAGCTGCGCATCCGCGCCTTCTCTGAATTCTTCCGCAACGCGCGCTATATCGACGCCTATGGCCTCACCGAGACCGTCGGCGGCGACACCTTCATGGAAGCCGGCCGCGAGATCGAGAAGATCGGCTCGACCGGCCGTGCCATCGCCCATGTCGAGATCGAGATCCGCGACGAGGGCGGCAAGACACTGCCGCCGAACGTCAACGGCGAGATCTGCCTGCGCGGCCCCAAGATCACGCGCGGCTATTGGAAGGACCCGGAGAAAACGGCATCGGCCTTCTTCGGCGACTGGTTCCGCAGCGGCGATGTCGGCTATCTCGACGACGATGGCTTTCTGTACCTGACCGACCGCAAGAAGGACATGATCATCTCCGGCGGCGAGAACATCGCCTCCTCCGAGGTCGAACGCGTCATCTACGATCTGCCTGAGGTACGCGAGGTCGCCGTGATCGGCCTGCGCGATGCGCGCTGGGGCGAGCGTCCCGTCGCCGTCGTCGTGCTGGCCGGGGGCGCCAGCCTCGAGCTCCCCGCCCTCACCGATCATTGCCGCGCGCGGTTGGCGAGCTTCAAGGTGCCGAAGCAGCTCGTCATCCGCGACAGCCTGCCGCGCAACCCGAGTGGAAAGATCCTCAAGCGCGTGCTGCGCGCCGAGCTGGAGACGTCTGAATGACGCAAGCGAATGCCAAGGTGACGAAGCTCAACCGCGTCGAGCGCAATGCCTGGACCAAGCAGAAGATCTTTGACGCCGCGACCAAGGTCGTCGGCAAGCATGGCTATGCGGAGGCCTCCGTCGCCCGCATCACGGAAGAAGCCGGCGTCGCGCAAGGCACCTTCTACAATCACTTCGAGAACCGTCAGGAGCTGCTCGACCAGCTGCTGCCCAAGATCGGCCTCGACATGGTCGAGTTCATCCGCGCCCGCACCGGCACGGCAGATGCGGCGCGGCAGGAGATCGCGCGCTTCTCCGCCTTCTTCGCCTTCATCCGCGAGGTTCCGGAATTCCTGCGCATCCTCAACGAGGCCGAGTTCTTCGCGCCGATCGGCTACCAGAAACACCTCGACAACATCTCGATCGCCTATGTCCGCATCTTGCGTCGCGCGCGAGCGGCGGGCGCGAGCCACGATTACAGCGACGAGGAATTCGAGGCCATCGTCCACATGCTGATGGGCGCGCGCGGCTATCTCAGCCGCCGCTATTCCTATTCGCAAGGCGGCGTCACCGCCGTGCCCGACCACGTCATCTCGGCTTATCGCAAGCTGATGACGCGCGGCCTCTTCATTGCATCCGGAGATCAGGACACGCCATGAACATCGCATCTCCGCAAAAGCCGTTCGATCTCACGACTGCGATCGCCGAGGGCGACATCCGCTGCCTGCTGATGGTGCTCGTGCACGTGACCGGCGACGAGAAGTGGCTCGAACCGCCCTACCTGCCCAAGCGCGATATCCGCCTCATCCCCGATCCCGAGGCCGGCGTGCCCCGGCAGATCCAGGACGAGATTCGCGCGGCGGTGGTCAGGCTGTTTGCCGACGGCACGCCGAAGCCTGTCATCACCGATCCCGGCGACGAACTTCTGCTGAAGATGATGCGCGCCTGCCTCGGCGAGAACGTCGCGCCGGAATATGCGCCGCTGATGCGCGAGGAGATGGGTTTCGTACCGCGTGAGCCGCGATGGACGGTGCGTCCGTCCAACGAGACGCTTGCCGGTCAGCATGTGCTGATCGTCGGCGCCGGTGTCTGCGCCATCGCGCTTGGCGTCGCGCTCGGCCAGCTCGGCATCCCCTACACCATCGTCGAGAAGAACGCCGAACTCGGCGGCACCTGGTGGATCAACCGCTATCCCGGCTGTGGCGTCGACACGCCGAACCACTCCTATTCCTATTCGTTCGGCTCAGGCAATGCGTGGACCCGCTACTTCTGCCAGCGCGATGAGCTGCTCGGCTACCTGCTCAAGGTCGCGGACGAATACGGCATCCGCGATCATCTGCGCGTCAACACCGAGCTGACCTCGTCGCGCTGGGACGACAGCAGGCAGCGCTGGATCTCGACGCTGAAAACCAAGGACGGCGAAGAGACCATCGAATCCACCGCGCTGGTCTCGGCCATCGGCCAGCTCAACGACCCCTCCCGCGCCCACTTCAAGGGCGAGGAGGACTTCAAGGGAACGATCCTGCATTCGGCGCTGTGGTCGGATGACATCAAGCTCGACGGCAAGCATGTCGCGGTGATCGGCACCGGCGCAACCTCGATGCAGCTGGTGCCGTCGATCGCTGGCCGCGTCGCCGCGGTGACGGTCTATCAGCGCAGCGCGCAATGGGCGCGACCGGTGAAGGGCTATGCCGATCCGATCAGCGAGGGCGCACGCTGGCTGCTGTCGCATCTGCCGTTCTATGTGCAGTGGTACCGCTTCAACATGTTCTGGCGCTACGGCGACGGCTTGCTGCCGTTCCTGCGCAAGGACCCGGCCTGGCCGCACCCCGAGCGCGCGGTCAACAAGGGTAACGACCGGCACCGCCAGGAGCTGACCGATTTCATCCTGTCGGAACTACAGGGTCGGCCGGACCTGATCGAGAAGTGCGTGCCGACCTATCCGCCCTACGGCAAGCGCATCCTGCTCGACAACAACTGGTTCAAGACGCTGATGCGAGACAATGTCGAGCTCGTCACTGACACGATCGATCATTTCGACGAGACCGGTATCGTCACCGCCGACGGCAAGCACCGCCGCGCCGACATCATCGTGGTCGCCACCGGCTTCAAGGTGACGGAGATGGCGGCCCGCCTCAACATCAGCGGTCGCGACGGCAAGGATTTGCGGCAGGCCTGGGCCAACGACAATCCGACCGCCTTCCTCGGCCTCACCGTGCCGGGCTTTCCGAACTTCTTCTGCATGCTCGGCCCGAATTCAGGACCGGCCCATGGCGGCAGCGTCATCTTCCAGTCGGAATGCCAGAGCCGCTACATCTCGGCCTGTCTCGCCGCCATGATCGAGCAAAACCTCGCCGCCATCGACGTCCGCCAGGACGTGCTCGACGACTATGTCCGCAAGGTCGACGCCGAGCACGAGGCCATGATCTGGACCCATCCTGGCATGAGCACCTACTACCGCAATTCGAGCGGCCGGGTGTTTTCGGCGATGCCATGGCGGTTCGTCGATTACTGGCGGATGACGCATGATCCGGATCTGGGGCAGTACAGGCTGACGAAGGGGTAAGTCACCGCTGCCGATCCGCTGTGGCGATTGCACCTCGCTGTCACCACGCCGTCATTGCGAGCGCAACGAAGCAACCAGGATCTTTCCGCGGAGGGACTCTGGATCGCTTCGCTGCGCGCGCTTTGACGGGAGCGGCGGCCCCTACGCCGCCAGCCCGCTCTCGACCGGGGCAAACTCCAGCCCGAGACTTTCCGCCACCGCTTTGTGGGTAATCCGCCCGCGATGGACGTTCAGCCCGTTGCGCAAATGCGGATTCTCCAGCACCGCCGCAAAGCCCTTGTTCGCCAGCATCAGGCCGAACGGCAGCGTCGCATTGTTCAGGCCCTGGCTCGAGGTCACCGGCACGGCGCCCGGCATGTTGGCGACGCAATAGTGAACGACGCCGTCGACCTCATAGGTCGGATCGGTATGCGTGGTCGCGTGCGAAGTCTCGAAACAGCCGCCCTGGTCGATTGCGACGTCGACCAGCACGGCGCCGGGCGGCATCGATGTCAGCATCGCGCGCGTGACGAGCTTCGGCGCGCTGGCGCCGGGCACCAGCACGGCGCCGATCACAACGTCGGCGGCGAACACCTCCTCCTCGACCGATTCGATGGTCGAGAAGCGGGTACGCACGCGTCCGGCAAAGAGATCGTCGAGCTCGCGCAGGCGCGGAATCGAACGGTCGATCACGGTGACTTCGGCACCGAGGCCCGCGGCCATGCGTGCCGCCTGCGTTCCGACCACGCCACCGCCGAGCACAACCACGCGCGCGGGCTGCACGCCGGGCACGCCGCCCAGCAGCAGTCCGCGGCCACCGGCCGAGCGCCTGAGCGCGGCGCCGGCGGCCTCGATGGCGAGGCGGCCGGCGACTTCGCTCATCGGCGCGAGCAGCGGGAGGTGACCGCCCGCGTCCGTGACGGTCTCATAGGCGATCGCGGTGCAGCCGGAGGCAAGCAGGCCCTTGGCCTGCTCCGGATCCGGCGCAAGATGAAGATAGGTAAACAGAATCTGGCCTTCGCGGAGCTGAGCCCACTCGCTCTTCTGCGGCTCCTTCACCTTCACGATCATGTCCGATCTGGCGAAGACATCGCGGGCGCTCTCGGCAATGGCGGCCCCTGCCCGCCGATACACCTCGTCGGACGCGCCGATGCCGGCGCCGGCGCCGGTCTCGACCGTCACCTGATGCCCGGCCGCGACGTATTCACGGACGGCGCCCGGCGTAAGCCCGACGCGATATTCCTGCACCTTGATCTCCCTGGGAACACCGACGCGCATCCTGAGCTCCTTCGCCAACGCATTGATTCCGCTCCTCATCGTAGCGACGGGGCCGGTTTGGTTTCGTGCAAATATCCGCTAGTTTCGGCAGGCCCGCGCCGGTTTCCGGCGCCGAGCCGCCCTTTCACGCTGGAAACGAAACCTTGGCCCTCGACCGGAAAGACCTCGCGATCCTCGCGGAACTCACGACCAATGCGCGTGCCAGTCACACCGAGCTTGCCAACAAGGTCGGGCTATCCAGCACGGCGCTGGCGCGGCGGCAGAAGGCGCTCGAGGACGACGGCTACATCGAGGCCTACCAGGCTGCGCTCGACCTCACCCGGTTCGGCCTCACCACCACCGTGCTGGTGCGCATCGCGCTGGAAAGCCAGAGTGACGAGGCGCTGAAGGCCTTCGAAGCGGAGGTGGTGAAATGCCCTTCCGTCGTACGCTGCTTCCTGATGTCGGGGACTGACGACTACATCCTCATCGTGCTCGCCCGCGACATCCAGGATTTCGAGCGCATCCACCGCACCGAGCTGTCCCGCCTGCCGCGCGTCGCGCGCGTGCAATCGAGCTTCGCCCTGCGCGAGATCGTCAACCGCGCGGTACCGATTGTGGTGTTCGGCGAGGCGAAGCGCTAGCCGGGCTCATCCGGCGCCGCTGTCATCGAACTGTCATCGAATGTGCCGAGAGCTGTGCATCTTGCACATTCGGGACAGGCCATGGACTATTTCAAGCGCTTCAACTTTCTGTTCGCCGCACCCATGTTCGACGCCGACGATCTCGAAGGCGTCCGCTTCAACCAGATCATCGAGGAGATCCAGCGCTCCGGCTTCGAGGTGGTCCGGGCCCGCAAGCTGGAGGACGCCGAGATGGCGGTGCAGACCGATGCCGCGATCGGCTGCATGGTGGTGGACTGGGGCAAAAAGGGCCTCGAAGGCAAGACCTCGGCGCTGATCAATCTGATGCGCCGCCGCGGCCTCGACTTCCCGATCATCCTCCTGATCCGGCGCAAGCGGTTTGAGGACCTGCCGGTCGAGGTGCTCGATTTCATCGACGGCTATGTCTTCCTGTCCGAGGAGACGCCGACCTTCATCGCCAAGAATCTGATCAGCCGGCTCAAGCAATACGCCGAGACGCTGAAGACACCGTTCTTCGGGGCGCTGGTCGACTATGCCGAGGAAGGCAACCAGCTCTGGACCTGTCCGGGCCACAATGGCGGCGTGTTCTACAACCGCAGCCCGATCGGCCGGGTCTTCGTCGAGCATCTCGGCGAATCCGTGTTCCGCGACGATCTCGACAATTCCGTGCTGGACCTCGGCGACCTCCTCACCCATGAAGGCCCGGCCCTGAAGGCGCAGAAGGAAGCCGCGGCGATCTTCGGCGCGGAGAAGACCTATTTCGTGCTCAACGGCACCTCGACCTCGAACAAGGTCGCGCTCGGCGCCCTCGTCACCGACGGCGATCTCGTGCTGTTCGACCGCAACAACCACAAGGCCGCCCATCATGGCGCGCTGATGATCAATGGCGGCATTCCGGTCTACGTCCCGACAGTCCGCAACGCCTGGGGCCTGATCGGCCCGATGCGCTGGGACGTCCTCGACGAAAAGGCCCTGCGCGAGGCAATCCGCAACCATCCGCTCGTCACAGACAAGGACGCCTGGCGCAAGGAACGGCCATTCCGCGTCGCCGTGGTCGAGCAATGCACCTATGACGGCTCGATCCACAGCGCCGAGATGATCATCAAGCGCATCGGCCATCTCTGCGAATATATCCTGTTCGACGAGGCCTGGGCCGGCTTCATGAAATTCCACCCGCTCTACGCCGGCCGCTTTGCCATGGGCCTTGCCAATCTCTCCCCGGAAGCACCGGGCATCATCGCGACGCAATCGACCCACAAGCAGCTTGCGAGCTTTTCGCAGGCCTCACAGATCCACATCAAGGACCGCCACATCCGTGGCCAGAAACGACGCGTCGAACACCGCCGCTTCAACGAAAGCTTCATGCAGCACGCTTCCACGTCCCCATTCTATCCATTGTTCGCCTCTCTCGACGTCGGCGCGCAGATGATGAAGGGCCGCTCCGGCGAAGTGCTGTGGGACGACACGATCCGCCTCGGCATCGAGCTGCGCAAGAAGATCCGCGCGATGCGACGGGAGTTCGAGGAGAAGGAGCAGAATCCCGATCGTCGCTGGTTCTTCGAACCCTTCGTTCCCGACCGGGTCGCCATCCCCGACGTCAGCCGCCCGGGCGCCGTGCACAACGTCGCCTGGGAGACGCTCTCAACCGACGAGCTCGCCACCAATCCCGCGCTGTGGCAACTCTCTCCGGATACCAACTGGCACGGCTTTCCCGATCTCGCGGAAGGCTTTGCCATGACCGATCCGAACAAGCTGACGCTGCTCACCCCCGGGTTCGACCGTGCGACCGGCGCCTATGCCGAGCACGGCATCCCCGCACCCGTTGTCGCCCAATATTTGCGCGAGAACCGCATCGTCCCCGAGAAGAACGACCTCAATTCCCTGCTGTTCCTGCTGACGCCCGGTGTCGAGGCGAGCAAGGCCGGCACGCTGATCTCCGGCCTCGTCGCATTCAAGAGGCTGCATGACGACAATGCGCTGCTGGCGGACGCGATCCCGGAATTCCACCAGCGGCGGCAGGCGCGCTATGCTGGTGTGCGGCTACGCGACCTCTGCGGCGACATGCATCGCTTCTTCCGCGGCGCCAATGTCAGCATGCTCCAGGCGAAGCAATTCATGCCTGAGCACATGCCCGAGATCGCGATGTCGCCCCGCGATGCCGCGCGCTATCTGTTCCGCAACGACGTCGACTATCTGCCGATCGAGGCGATCACGGGACGCATCGCCACCACGCCTTTCGTGGTCTATCCGCCCGGCATCGCCACCATCGTGCCCGGCGAGCGCCTGACCGAGCGGGCCAAACCGATGATCGATTACCTCAAGATGTTCGAGACCTGCTTCAACACGTTTCCCGGCTTCGACGTCGAGATCCAGGGCGTCTACAAGGAGGTCGATGCGAGCGGTCGCATTGGACTCTATACTTACGTCGTTGCCGAGTAGGTGCCGATGAGCGAAACAGCCGTGCGCGCGGGTGACGAACCCGTCCTGGTCAGGCCGTCACGCGAGAGCGACGTCGAAGCGATGCTGGCGATCTACCGCCATCACGTCCGCAATGGGGTGTCGCGCGATGTCGAGGGAACCGGCGCACCCGAGCCGGACGATTTGCGCGACCGGCGCAAGAACCTGAGGCAGACCCGCCTGCCGCATCTGGTCGCCACCTTTCGCGGCGAGGTGGTCGGCTATGCCTACGCCGTGCTGTTCCGCAAGCGACCAGCCTATCGCTACACGGCCAAGCACTCGATCTACGTCCATCACGCCCATCTCGGCCGCGGGGTTGGGCGGCTGCTGCTGCAGGAATTGATCGACGCCTGCGCGGCGGCCGGCTTCCGCCAGATGATCGGCTATATCGATGCGGACAACGCGCCCTCGCTGGCGCTGCACGAGAAGTTCGGCTTTGCGCGCACTGGGCTGCTCTGCGGCGTCGCCTATCGCCACGGCCGCTGGTCCGACACCGTCATGGTGCAGCGCTCGCTCGGCGCGGGCGTCACCGCGCCGCCGCCGGCAACGACACCCGGCCGGTAGGCCCTACGAGGGAAAGTCAGCCGGTCTGACGTGGATGCGATCGGCATGCAGCGACCAGTGACACAACGCCTGGTCCTTGCAAAACCGCGCCTTCGCCCGCTCCCTGGCCTCGTCCTCGTCGGCGGCGTCGATCTCGAGCGTGCCCTGACAGACCTCGCTCTGCCGGCCGTACTCCCCGAGCACGTCCTTCATGAACCTGACGACATAAGTGGACATGGGACCTCCTGCTGCCCCGGCAGCACTCTAATCCCATTTAGGCTCTTGGGGGATGGAGATTTTGACGCGGATCAAGGACAGCGAGGTTCCCGCTGCCCATTCAGGCAGCAGTCCGAGCTTATGCGGTTATGTCGAGCAGCGACTTTTCCGTCTCGGAATAGGCCTGAATGACCTTCGCATTGGCAATGAAGCTGTACTTTGCGGCCGCCAGTTGAGCGAACTCGTTGGCGATATCGACATTCGGCGCTGCGACCAGACCATCCTGGTTTGCGAAGGGAGCGCCTGGATCGGATTGTGCGGTATAGCTCGGCGAAACCGTCGATACGGTCGCGATCGTGCCGCCGGGCGTCGAGCCGCTCGATTGGGAGACCTGATCGACGCGCAACGGCACGTAAGCCGCGGGAAACGTCGGAGCGATGCCCGAACCCGCTGTCACGGCCGATGAGCTCGATCCGGCCGACGCCGGCAGCGGGCCGGTCGTCTGAACGTTGGCGATGTTGCTCGCGGCAACGTTCACACGCAAACTCGCCGCAGAAAGTCCGGATGTCGCAATCGAGAATATGCTCATGGACTTTCGATTACAGGACAAGTGATACGCGTTCATTGCCCCGATCGATAAGATGCGGCGCTTTGCCTTTCCGTCGCGGTAACCAACGATCGGAGCGCGCTGACCTCTGCGCCGCTACCCCGGCATCACCCCGAAGGCCTGCTTGAAACGGGCCGCGTAAGCCGGCCAGACCTCGGGATTGATGATGCGCGGCGGGCGCTTGCCGTCGAGCGTGTCCAGCACCTGCTCGGCCGCGATGCGGCCCATGTTCTGGCGTGCTTCGACGGTCACGCCCGCGGTGTGCGGGCTCGCCAGCACATTGTCGAACTGGAGCAGCGGATGCTCCGGTGGCGGCGGCTCCTTGGACCAGACGTCGAGGCCGGCGCCGGCGATGCGCTTGTCGCGCAGCGCTTGGAGCAGTGCATCCTCGTCGTGGATGAAGCCGCGCGCCGTGGTGATGAAGTAGGCATGCGGCTGCATCAGCGCAAACTCGCGCGTGCTGATCATGTTGCGGCTGCCCTTGTCGAGCGGACAGGAGATCGAAACGAAATCGGCGCGGCGCAACAGCTCGTCGAGCTCGACCTTCTCGCCGCCCCGCTCGGCCATCACCTCGGCGGACAGATAGGGGTCATAGGCCAGCACCTTCATGCCGAGCAGCCCCTTGCACAGGGCGGCAATGCGGCGGCCGACATTGCCGAGACCGATGATGCCGACGGTCTTGTGCTCGACCTCGTTGCCGACGAGGTCGTTGCGGTTGACGTTGGCTTCCCGGCGCAGGCGGCGATCGGACTGGATGATGCGCTTGGACAGCGTCAGCATCATCGCCAGCGCATGCTCGGCCACCGAATGGGCGTTGCCGCCGGACTGGTTGACGACCAGTACCCCCGCATTGGTGCAGGCCTCGACATCGACGGGGTCGAAGCCCGCGCCGTTGCTGGAGACCAGCAGCAGGTTCGGCGTCCGCTTCAGCAGGGCGGCATCGACATGGAAATGCGGAGCAAGCTCGTCGCGGGCCGCGCCGATCTGGTAGACATGCGCCGCGCTCAGGATCGGCGCGTAGACATCTTCGGGGCTCTCGTTCTCGATGCGATCGAGCCGAACGTCAGGCCGCGCCTTCAGGATGTCGACATAGATCGGATTGGCCAGGTATTTGACGTAGAAGACGCGCTTGCTATTGACGGACATCAGGACCCTTCCGGCTCTCTCGAGGAGACCCGCAAGGCCAGCGCATACCGCGCCCCGTCCATGCGTCCCTCCCGTTCTCTCATTGATTATTGCCGCTTATGACATAGCGGTGCCGGCCACGGCAGCCCCTTTGGCGCAGATCACGGTGCCGGCCCGGACATGTTGACAATCCCGCCCGCTCCGTCAAGTTCGGCCGACAGCCGCGACGGCCGAAGAAGAAGCATGCGCGGCGCAAGGGAGAACGCAATGGCGATTGCGCAACAGCAGACTTCGCCCCAGGCGGCACAAGGATCCAGTGACGGGAGCTGGCACGGCATCGTCCTGCAAACCCTGAAACGGAACGAGATCAGCCTCGTTCCCTACGTGCCCGACCGCGTGCTGACCCCGTTGATCAAGAGCCTGCACGCCGATCCCTTCTTCACCACCTTCGCCACCGCCCGCGAGGAAGAGGCAGTCGGCATCGTCTCGGGCGCCTGGATGGGCGGCCGGCGCGGCGCGGTGCTGATGCAGACCTCGGGCTTTGCCACGCTGGCCAACGTGCTGGCCTCGCTTGCGGTGCCCTACCAGATCCCGCTGATCATGTTCGTCTCCGAGCGCGGCACGCTCGGCGAGTTCAACTACGGCCAGTCGCTGGTCTGCCGCACCATGCGCCCGGTGCTGGACTCGCTGGCGCTCGAGCACCACACCATCACCCGGCTCGACGAGCTCGAATTCATCGCCGACCGCTCGATCAAGCAGGCTGTCACGACCCAGGCGCCCGTGGCCCTGATCCTCAATCCGCTGCTCACCGGCGGCAAGACGTTCGACAAGTGAGGCGCGCCAAATGAGCTCGAAAATGGACAATCGCAACACCAAGGTGATGAACCGCTTCGACGTGACCTCGCGCCTGATCGCCAGGCTCAAGCACGAGGAAGCCGTGATCGGCGGCATCGGCAACACCAATTTCGACCTCTGGGCCGCCGGCCACCGTCCGCAGAATTTCTACATGCTGGGCAGCATGGGTCTCGCCTTCCCGATCGCGCTCGGCGTGGCGCTGGCGCAGCCCGACCGCCGCGTCTTCGCGCTCGAAGGCGACGGCTCGCTGCTGATGCAGCTCGGCGCGCTCTCGACCATTGCGACATTGAAGCCGAAGAACCTGATCATGATCGTGATGGACAACGGCATCTACCAGATTACCGGGGCACAGCCGACGCCCGCGGCCAGCGTCGCCGACATCGTTGCCATCGCCACCGGCTCTGGCCTTGCCAACAGCGCCTGGGCCGCGGACGAGGAGGATTTCGAACGGCTGATCGACGCGGCCATGGCCGCCACCGAGCCCCATTTGATCGCCGTCCGCATCGACGACAAGCCCGGCGTCGGCGCCACGCGGCGGGATCCCGTCCAGATCCGGGAGCGCTTCATGCACGGGCTCGGCGTACGCGAGCCACTTTAACGTTTCGTCATTAACTACACGGCGATCTGATGCAAGGACGGTACCGGCCCCCCGCCGATCCGTGCTAAGCGCAACGGATGTCCATTTTGGTTCGATCCATTGCCTGGCTGCTTGCGGCCGCCGTGACTTTCGCCACCCTCGGTCCCCCCGGCCTGCGGCCTCATTCCGACCTCGGCCAGGACGGCGAGCATGCACTCGCATTCATCCTGGTGGGCCTGGCCTTCGGCCTTGCCTATCGGCGCCGGCGCGTGCTGGTCGCGGCGGCCGCCGTGGTCCTGATCGGCGCGCTCGAGCTGATGCAATTTTGGGCACCGGGTCGCCACGCCCGGCTGGAGGATTTCCTGGTCGACGCGCTCACCGCCTGCACCGGCTTTGCGCTCGCGGCCGGCGCCGATTGGCTGTTCTCGCGCTTTCGCGCTGGCCCCGCCGTCACGAGCGAAGGCCCCGCGGAGTGACACTCCGCAGGGCCCATCATCCCGACAGCTAGAACGCAGCCGATCAGTCGATGATCTTGACGACGCGGCGGGTCCGCGGCTCCACGATCACGCGGCGATCATTCACGACCGCATAGCGATACTCGGTGTAATTCGGCACAGGGCGCAGCACCACGGTCGGCGGCAGCGGCTCGCCGACGACGACACGCTCCTCGACCACGACGGAATCGCTGCGAGGAATGCCGCCAAGAACCGCATTCGGAATTTCGAGGCCGGCGCCGACGGCCGCGCCGACGGTGCCGCCGACCATCGCGCCGATCGGGCCACCGATGTCGCCGCCCGCTCGTGCGCCGTCCCGGGCGCCCTGTTCGGTCGTCGACTGGGCAAAGGCTGCACTCGACGCCAGCAGCGCCGCGGCAGCCAACGAAATCGCAAGACGGGTTTTCATGTTGTTTTGTCTCCAGTGATTGTCCTGCGCCTTCAACCGCGGGGCCGGATCATTGTTCCAGTTCCGGCGTGCCAAAGGATGTAGCAAATCAGGAGACTGTTACCGCGTAACAGTTCAGCCGGCGGCGATCTCGTGACCCGCCATCAGTTCCAGCGCTCGCACCATTGCCGAGTGATCCCAACCCTTGCCGCCATGCGCGGTGCACGACGAGAACAATTGCTGCGCCACCGCCGTGCTCGGCAGCGACAGGCCGAGCGCACGCGCGCCTTCGAGTGCGAGATTGAGATCCTTCTGGTGCAGCTCGATGCGGAAACCCGGATCAAAATTGCGCTTCACCATGCGTTCGCCATGCACCTCGAGGATGCGTGAGGAGGCAAAGCCGCCCATCAACGCCTTGCGCACCAGCGCAGGATCAGCACCGGCCTTGGATGCGAACAGCAAGGCCTCGCTCACTGCCTCGATGGTCAGTGCGACGATGATCTGGTTGGCGACTTTCGTGGTCTGACCGTCACCATTGGCGCCGACATGGGTGACGTTCTTGCCCATCCTGTCGAAGACCGGTTTCATGGTGCCGAAGGCCCGCTCCGGGCCGCCGACCATGATGGTGAGGCTCGCAGCCTTTGCGCCGACCTCTCCGCCCGACACCGGCGCATCGAGATAGTCCGCGCCCAGCGCCTCGATCTTCCTGGCGAACTCCTTCGTCGCCAGCGGCGAGATCGAGCTCATGTCGACGACGATCTTGCCCTTGGAGATGCCGCCGGCAACGCCGTCCTTGCCGAACAGCACCGCTTCCACATGCGGCGTATCCGGCACCATGATGATGACGGCGTCCGCCTCCTCCGCGACCTCCTTGGCCGATTTGCAGGCAATGCCGCCCGCCGCGATCAGCTCGGGTGCAACAGGCGCGACGTCGTGCAGGAGCACGCGATGGCCCGCGGCCAGAAGATGGCCGGCCATCGGCCGTCCCATGGTGCCAAGTCCGATGAAGCCGATGTCGATCATGTCAGGTTATCCTCACGTCTCGAACGTCTGTGCCGCATGCCAGGAGAGACCTTCCAGCGTCGTGGTGCGCGGCTTGTACTCACAACCGATCCAGCCGCGATAACCGATCGCGTCGAGATGGCGGAACAGGAAGGGATAGTTGATCTCGCCGGTGCCGGGCTCATGCCGGCCGGGATTGTCGGCGAGCTGGATGTGGGCGATCTCAGGCAGATATTCCTGCATGGTGCGGGCGAGGTCGCCCTCCATGATCTGCATGTGGTAGATGTCGTACTGGACAAAAAGATTGCTCGAGCGCACTTCGGAGATGAGCTGAATTGCCTGCTCGGTGCCGTTGAGGAAGAAGCCGGGAATGTCGAGCGTGTTGATCGGCTCGACCAGCAGCTTGATGTTCTCCCGCGCCAGCGTCGAAGCCGCAAAGCGCAGGTTTCCCACCAGCGTTTCCTGAAGCTCACGCGGATCGGCATCGACGGGCGCGATGCCGACGAGGCAGTTGAGCTGCTCGCAATCGAGTGCCTTGGCATAGTCGATGGCGCGGAACACGCCGTCGCGGAATTCGGCGGTGCGGTCGGGCAGGATCGCGATGCCGCGCTCGCCGCCGGCCCAATTGCCTGCGGGGAGATTATGCAGCACCTGTGTCAGCCCGTGGGCCTCGAGCTGCTCGCGCAGCTGCGCCTTGTCGAAATCATAGGGAAACAGATATTCGACCCCCGAGAAGCCAGCCGCCTTCGCAGCAGTGAAGCGGTCGAGGAACGGCATCTCGTTGAAGAGCATGGTGAGGTTGGCGGCGAATTTCGGCATGGTGCTTCTTCCCTATTCCGCCGGCTGCAGCACGCCGGGCTGCTTGGTTCCGACCTCGTCGAGTGGCAGGTCCAGCACCTCCTCGAACTCGACAATGTTGTCGATCTCGGTGCCCATCGCGATGTTGGTGACGCGTTCGAGGATGAACTCGACGACGACAGGCACGCGGTGCTTCGCCAACAGCTCGCGGGCGGTCGCGAACGCCGCCTGCGTGTCCTTCGGGTCGGTGACGCGGATCGCCTTGCAGCCAAGGCCTTCTGCCACCGCGACATGGTCGACGCCGTAGGCACCGATCTCCGGGGAGTTGATGTTCTCGAAGGAGAGCTGGACATGGTAATCCATGTCGAAGCCGCGCTGGGCCTGGCGGATCAGGCCGAGATAGGAATTGTTCACGACGACGTGGATGTAGGGCAGATTGAACTGCGCGCCGACCGCGAGTTCCTCGATCAGGAACTGGAAGTCGTAGTCGCCGGAGAGCGCGACGATCTCGCGCTCTGGACACGCCGCACGCACACCGAGCGCCGCGGGCAGCGTCCAGCCGAGCGGCCCGGCCTGCCCGGCATTGATCCAGTTGCGCGGCTTGTAGACGCCGAGGAATTGCGCACCCGCAATCTGCGACAGGCCGATCACCGTGACATAGGTGGTGTCGCGGCCGAACGCCTTGTTCATCTCTTCATAGACGCGCTGCGGCTTGATCGGGACGTTGTCGAAATGGCTCTTGCGCAGCATCGTCGTCTTGCGGTCGCGGCAGGCCGCGGGCCACGCCTGGCGCTCGCGGAGCCTGCCTGACCGCCGCCACTCCCTGGCGACGGTGACGAACAGTTCGAGCGCAGCCTTGGCGTCGGAGACGATGCCGAGATCAGGATTGAACACGCGCCCGATCTGGGTCGGCTCGATGTCGACGTGAACGAATTTGCGGCCCTTGGTGTATGTCTCGACCGAGCCGGTGTGCCGGTTGGCCCAGCGGTTGCCGATGCCGAGCACGAAATCGGATTCGAGCATCGTGGCGTTGCCATAACGATGGCTGGTCTGCAGGCCGACCATGCCGGCCATCAGCACGTGATCGTCGGGGATAGCGCCCCACCCCATCAACGTCGGCACGACAGGCACGTTGGTGATCTCGGCGAATTCGACCAGCAGGTCCGAGGCATCGGCATTGATGATGCCGCCACCGGCGACGATCAGCGGCCGCTCGGCGGCGTTGAGCATCTCCAGCGCCTTCTCGACCTGCTTGCGGGTCGCCGCGGGCTTGTAGACCGGCAGCGGCTCGTAGGTCTCGTCGTCGAACTCGATCTCGGCGAGTTGCACGTCGAGCGGCATGTCGATCAGCACCGGCCCCGGCCGCCCCGAGCGCATCACATGAAACGCCTGGCTGAACACGCGCGGCACCAGCGCCGGCTCGCGCACCGTCACCGCCCATTTGGTCACCGGCTTTGCGATCGACTCGATGTCGACGGCCTGGAAGTCCTCCTTGTAGAGCCGCGCCCGCGGCGCCTGCCCGGTGATGCAGAGGATCGGGATGGAATCGGCGATCGCCGAATAGAGCCCCGTGATCATGTCGGTCCCCGCCGGCCCCGAGGTTCCGATGCAGACGCCGATATTGCCGGCCTTGGCGCGCGTATAGCCCTCGGCCATGTGCGAGGCGCCCTCGACATGCCGCGCCAGGATGTGGCGGATCGAGCCGCGCTTCTTCAGCGCCGAATAAAGCGGATTGATCGCAGCCCCGGGAACGCCGAAGGCGGTCGAGATGCCTTCCTTCTCCAGGATGCGCACGGCTGCATCGATAGCTCGCACCTTCGCCATATCGGACCTCGCTTGTTTACGTCAGCGAGCGAGATCATCAGGCGCGAGAGATGCGATCTCAACGAGATCGATTTTATTTTCCACGATGCGGCAGCCGCAGAAAAATCGCGGCGGTCTCAATCGGTTAGATCGAGATATCCGTGAAAGCAGTTCACTCGAACAGCGGCGCCAGCGCCATCTGCGGCACCAGCACCAGGCCCTTGTCGGTGATGCGAATTTCCGGAATGACCGATAGGGGAATCAAATTGAAGCCCATGTAGGGGATGGTGCAGCCGGCCTCGGCCCATTCCTTCTTCAGCGCCTTGACCTCTTCGGCCACCTCGGTGACGCGCTTGTCGGAGAGCAGGCCCGCGATCGGCAGCGGCACCAGCGCCCTCACCTTGCCGTCAGCGACCACGCAGACGCCGCCCTGCTGTTCCCTGATCGCGGCAATCGCGACCTGCATGTCGCCCTCATTGGTTCCGGCGACGATGATGTTGTGGCTGTCGTGCCCGACGCTGGAGGCCACCGCGCCGCGCTTCAGGCCGAAATCCTTCAGCAGACCGTAAGCGACGTTGCCGGCCGACTTGCCGTGACGCTCGACCACCGTGACGAAGCAGAGGCCGTAGCGGGCGAACAGCGACGGCCAGTCCTTTGCGGGCTCGATCTTGACCTTCTCATGGATCAGCGTGATGCCGGGCAGCGCGGTCTTGATCGCGTTGACGGTACACGCCTTCGCCGGAAGCTCCGGCGTCAGCTTGACCTTGTCCGGCAGCTTCACCGTCGCATAAGCCGCCTTCGGATATTGGTAGCGCCGCGACAGCGCCTGATCGAGGCTGTCAGTGATCTTGCCGTGCTCGACCACGAGCTCGCCGCCATACCAGGTGCATTGCGGCTTGAGCTGATCGTCCATCAGCACGAGATCGGCACGACGGCCGCCGCCGAGGCCACCGATGTCGCCATCCATGCCGAAGCGCGTCGCGCCATGGAGCGAGCCCATCGACCAGGCCTGCTCCGGCGACATCCCCGCCTTCACGGCTTCGCGCACCACCCAGTCGAGACCGAACATCAGGAGATCGTCGGCATCGCGGTCGTCGGTGCATACCGCCGTTCGCTTGTGCGAGGCGCCGAGCTCGGTGATGGTGCGGATCGCCTGCGGCAGCGAGTGCCAGGGCGTGGTCGGCGGGCCGCCGCGCAGGAAAACCCAGACGCCGGCGTCGAGCAGATCGTCGGCGATGTCGCGGTCGATCGCCTCATGGGTGTCGGTGACGCCTGACGCCGCATAGGCCGCGACGAATTCGCGGCCATAGACGTGTCCGGACACGGGACGTCCGCGTTTCAGGGCGGCGGCGAGGATGGCGTGGCTGCGCTCGTCGCCCATCGTCACCGGAACGAAGTCCATCTTCTCGCCGAGCGCCACCGCTTCGGGCCAGCGGTCGAACAGGCCGGCGATCTTGTCGGGCGTGAGATCCCCGCCCGCGGTCTCCAGCTCCGCCGAGGTCGCGGGCACCGTGCTCGGCACCGTCAGGAAGATCGACAGCGGCGCCTCGCGCGCGTCCTCCAGCATCGCCTCGACGCCGGCAACATCCATGACGTTGCCGATCTCGTGGCTGTCGCAGAAAATCGTGGTGGTGCCGTTCAGCAGCGCAGCCTCGGCATAGGCGCAGGCCGTCACCATCGAGGATTCGATGTGGATATGCGGATCGACCAGGCCCGGCGCGATGATGCCGCCGGCCGCGTCATAGAGCGGCACGCCGCTCCAAATCTTCCTCGCGGCTCCGGCAGGCTTCACCGCCGAGATGCGGCCGCCGGTGATCCAGACTTCCCGTCCCGGATGGATGCGCTCCGAATAGGTTGAGAGCACCCGCGCGCCCGTGATGACGAGATCGGGCGCGACGCGGGCCGAGGCGACGTCGGCGAGGCGACGTGTCATGCTGTGCAACGGCGCGACGGAGAAACGAGTGAGCTTGGTCATGGGAACCTCGCTTGGCGTTACGGCCGAACGGTAGTTACGCCCTGCGTCAAACCGGGCAAACTCAAATGTAGCGGCGCACCCTGCTTACGCCTTGGGCGCCGAACCGGCTGCCGCCCTCGACCTTGGACGTCTGCGCGACTTCTGTGCTGTCGGTGCCGGCGCTGCAGCGGCCTTGACCCTGATCCTCACCGACCGACCGTTTGTCTCATCGATCTCGAACGAATTCGTCTTTCGCACGAGGTCGCTCAGCTTGCGAAAACCAAACGTTCTTGGATCGAAATCGGATGCCAAGTTGGCGAGCCGTTGCCCGAGTTCACGGAGCGCGACCCAACCGTCCTCGCTCTCCATCTGGGTGATGACCTTCTTGATGATCGGCGTGGCCGCTTCGGGCGGCTGCAGCGGCGCAGACCTCGAGGAGGCGTCCTGGGTGGTCGCCGTGCTGGCAAGCAGGTTCTCCGTGTAGACGAATCTCCGGCAGGCCTGGCGGAAGCTTTCCGGGGTCTTCTGCTCGCCGAAGCCGAAGACATCGACGCCCTGCTCGCGGATGCGGGCGGCCAGACGGGTGAAGTCGCTGTCGGATGACACCAGGCAGAAACCATCGAACCGGCCGCTGTGGAGCAGGTCCATGGCGTCGATGACCAGCGTGATGTCGGACGCATTCTTCCCGGTCGTATAGGCGAACTGCTGCTGCGGGATGATGGCGTGTTTCGACAGGATGTCGGCCCAGCCCTTGGATCTGGCATTGGAGAAGTCGCCGTAGATGCGGCGGACGCTGGCCTCGCCGATCTTGGCAATCTCCTCGAACAGCCCATCGGCGATCTTGGCGGAGGCGTTGTCGGCATCGATCAGGACGGCGAGACGGGGCGAGCGGAGTTCCGACGGCATGGCGTTTCCTCAACAAGCTGGAGGCAGCATTTAGAAGACGCCCGCGGCAGAACGGTTAATCCTCGTTCGCCTTGAATCGCCCGAGGCCCTTTAGCACGAAGGGTGCCAGCAGCGCGATCAGCGCGACGCCGAGCAGCGTCGCCGAGATCGGGCTCTGCAGCAGCGTCATGGGATCGCCAAGGCTGATCGCGAGCGCGCGGCGCAACTGGCTCTCCGCGATCGGGCCGAGGATCAGGCCCACGACGACGGGCGCAATCGGAAAATCGAACCGGCGCATCAGGAACCCGAGCACGCCGAAGCCTGACAGCATCGACAATTCGACCACCGACGGCTTTGCCGCGATGGTGCCCATGGTCGCGAACACGAGGATGCCGGCATAGAGCCAGGGCTGCGGGATGGCGAGCAGACGCACCCACAGGCCGACCAGCGGCAAATTGAGTACCAGCAGCATCACGTTGGCGATGAACAGGCTGGCGATCAGGCCCCAGACCAGGTCGGGCCGTTCGGCGAACAGCAGCGGGCCCGGGTTGAGGCCGTATTGCTGGAAGCCCGCCAGCATCATCGCGGCCGTGGCCGAGGTCGGCAGCCCCAGCGTCAGCAGCGGCACCAGCGTGCCGGCGGCGGACGCGTTGTTGGCGGCTTCCGGGCCCGCCACGCCCTCGATCGCGCCCTTGCCGAACTCGTCCGGATATTTGGTGAGCCGTTTCTCGGTCGAATAGGACAGGAAGGTCGGGATCTCCGCGCCGCCGGCCGGCAGCGCGCCGATCGGGAAGCCGAACATGGTGCCGCGCAGCCACGGCTTCCACGACCGCTTCCAGTCTTCCTTCGTCATCCACAGCGAGCCGCGCACCGGCTCGAGCTTTTCCTCGGTGTGGTGGCGGCGCGATGCCACATAGAGCGCCTCGCCGACCGCGAACAGGCCAACCGCCAGCGTCGTCACCTCGACGCCGTCGAGCAGCTCGGGGACACCGAACGCGAGCCGCGCCTGCCCCGTCAGCTTGTCGATGCCGACAAGGCCGAGCGTCAGGCCGATGAACAGGCTGGTCAGGCCGCGGATCGGAGAATCGCCGAAGGTCGCCGACACCGTGACGAAGGCGACGCACATCAGCGCGAAATAGTCCTCGGGGCCGAAGCGCACCGCGAAATCGACCAGCCACGGCGCGAGGAAGGCGAGCCCGATGGTGGCGATGGTGCCGGCGACGAAGGAGCCGATCGCGGAGGTCGCAAGCGCGGGACCGCCGCGACCGGCCTTGGCCATCTTGTTGCCTTCCAGCGCGGTCGCCATCGAGGCGCTCTCGCCGGGCGTGTTGATCAGGATCGCCGTGGTCGAGCCACCATACATGCCGCCGTAATAGATGCCGGCGAACATGATCAGCGAGCCGCCGGGATCGAGCTTGTAGGTGACGGGCAGCAGCAGCGCGACGGTGAGCGCCGGGCCGATGCCCGGCAGCACGCCGACGGCCGTGCCGAGGAACACGCCGATCAGCGCATAGAGCAGGTTCATCGGCTGAATGGCGACGGCCATGCCGTGCGCCAGCGCCGCAAAAGTGTCCATCACAGCAGTCGCTCCAGCGGGCCGGTCGGAAGGCTCAGCGTCAACAACCGGTCGAACGCGAGATAGATCAGGATCGACATCACGAGGGCGATGATGGAATCCACCAGTATGGCGCGGCGTCCGAAAGCCGCCGACGTCGTCACGAACAGCGCCGATGTCGCCAGGATGAAGCCGCCGCCAAAGCCGATGATGGCGATCAGCAGCCCAAGACCAACAAGGATCAGGAACACCGGAACCGGATCGGTGCTCTCACGCTCCGGCAGATTGCCCCGCAGCGCATCGATGAAATTGCCGATCGCGAGCAGCGCGAGGCCGCTGGCGACCACGATCGGCATCGCCTCCGGCCCCATGCCGTACATCGTGGTGGATGACAGGCCGCGCGCGTCGAAGACCAGCACCGCGGCAAGGCCTGCAAGCAATGCAGCGATGACGATGCCGGCGCGGTCGACGCGCCGCGGCGGCTGAGCCGGATCGCCGGAGGTCATGACTTGACGAGGCCGACCGATTTCAACACGTCGGTGACCCGCACGGTTTCCTTCTTCAGGAAGTCGGCGAAGGCGTCGCCGCCGAGATAGGCGTCCTCCCAGCCCTTCTGCTTGAGGATCTCCTTCCAGGCGTCCGACTTCACCATCTTCTCGATCGCCTCGCTCAGCGTCTTCTTCTGCTCCGGGGTGATGCCGGGAGGCGCCACCACCGATCGCCAGTTGGCGATGACGAGATCGATCCCCTGTTCCTTGAACGTCGGGATGTCGCTGCCCGGGATACGCTTCTCGGAGGTCACGCCGATCGCGCGCAGCTTGCCGGACTTGATCTGCCCTTCATATTCGCTGAGGCCCGAGATGCCGGCGGTGACCTTGCCGCCGAGGATCGCGGCGAGCGACTCGCCGCCGCCGGAGAACGGGATGTAGTTGATCTTCTTGGCATCGGCGCCGACGGCGCCGGCGAACAATGCCGCCATCACATGATCGACGCCGCCAGCCGAGCCGCCGGCGAAGGTCACCTTGGCGATATCGGCCTTGACCGCAGCGGCCAGATCCTGCGCGGTCTTGATCGGCGAATTCGCGGGCACCACGATCACCTGGATTTCCTCGGTGAGGCGTGCAATCGGCGTCACCTGTTCCAGCGTGACCGGCGACTTGTTCATGGCGAGCGCGCCCACCATGACGAAGCCGTTGACCATCAGCTGGTTGCCGTCGCCCTTGGCACCGTTGACGAATTGCGCGATGCCGACACTGCCGCCCGCGCCGGGAACGTTGGTGACCTGCACGCTGCGCGCGACACCGGAGGCCACCAGCGCCTGCTGCATCGAGCGCGCGGTCTGGTCCCAGCCGCCGCCGGGAGCCGCCGGCGCCATCACCTTGAGCTCGAGCTGCTGGGCCAGGGATGGCGTCGCTGCCGCAAGGGTCAGCGCGACGGCTGCGCCGACAAGGCGCGCGGAAAAATGGAACATAAGGACGCTCTCCAGGCTCATGCGGACGTTTGCCGCATTGTGTCGTTTGGTCGCATATCAACCAAAACGGCCGATGCTGTCCAGCCACCCCCAGGGGTTTCGGGTCAGCGGGGCGTCGGGATCACCCCGCCGAGGGCAGCCGTCAGTTCGGCGGCAACATCCCGGACGATTTGCCCGATTTCCGGCAACCTCTGATCGGTCAACCGGCTGGTCATGCCGGAGACGGAAATCGCCGCGAGCGGCTCGGCGCAGTCGTTGTAGACCACCGCCGCAATACAGCGCAGGCCCATGCAGGCTTCCTCGTCGTCGAGCGCAAAGCCCTGCTTGCGGATCTTTTCGAGTTCCTTGAACAGGTCGCTCGGCCGCACGATCGATTTCTCGGTCAGGCGGGGCATGCCGTGATGGCGGATGACGGCGCCGACGTCCTCGTCGGAATAGGTCGCGAGCACCGCCTTGCCAACGCCTGACGTCACCATGGCGACGCGGCCGCCGACCTGGGTCAGCGAGCGCATGATCTCGCGGCTCTCCATCCGGGTCAGCACAATGATGAACTCGTCGTCGACCACGGCGAGGTTGGCGGTCTCGCGGGTGAGATCGCGCAGCTTGCGCAGGTACGGAATCGCCTGCGTGGAGAAATTGCGCCGCCGCGCAAAGCTCGCGCCCACCGTGAAGGCGCGCGAGCCGACGTGCCATTTGGATTCGGCGCGGTCGAACTGAACGAAGCGGCGGCTTTCGAGCGTTGCGAGCAGGCGGTGCACGGTGGAGACCGACAGGCCGGTGCGCACGGCAAGGTCGCTGAGGCGGTAGCCCTCGTCGTCCTCGGCCAGCGTCTCCAGGATCGACAGCGCGCGGTCAACCGACTGCACGCCGCCGTCGCGTGTCTCAGGCTCATGGTCGGCCGTGGATTTCGGCTCGACGGTCCTGCGGCGCATCACGTTTTTCCTCATCGCGACCTGCATATCAGCCAGTCAGACGATTGACGCTCGTGCCGTGAAACTTTCCCGCATCGTGGGAAACGTCGCCCCGGCCGTCACCGGGGCGACGTTTTCTGTTGACAGCTTAGAGCAGCCCTGCCCCGCGCGCCCACTTGTACTTCGCGCCCAGCACCTCGACCGGCAGCTCGGTCGAATAGGCGTAGGCCGGGATGCCGTTCTGGTAGAGATATTCGGCGGCTTCCTCGACCTCGACGTCGCCGGCGAGCGAGGCGACGATCGGCTTCACGAAGCCCTTGGCCTCCATCTCCTTCTTCACCTCGACCATGTTGCGGGCGAACACCATCGGCGGCGTGACGATGGTGTGCCAGTAGCCGAGGATCAGCGAATGGATGCGCTCGTCCGAGAGGCCGAGCTTCACCGTGTTGACGTAGGTGATCGGCGGCTCGCCACCGGTGATATCCACAGGATTTCCGGCCGCGCCGAACGGCGGGATGAACTTGCGGAAGGCCGCATCGAGATCCGGCGGCATCGACATCAGCGACAGGCCGTTGTCGACGCAGCTATCCGACAGCAGCACGCCCGAGCCGCCGGCACCGGTGATGATCAGCACGTTCTCGCCCTTCGGCGTCGGCAGCACCGGCACGCCGCGGGCGAATTCGAGCAGCTGCCGCAGGCTGCGGGCGCGGATCACGCCCGACTGCGCCAGCACGTCCTCGTAGATCTTGTCGTTGCCGGCGAGCGCGCCGGTGTGCGAGGACGCCGCCTTGGCGCCGGCCGAGGTGCGGCCGGCCTTGAGCACGACGACCGGCTTCTTCTTGGAGACGCGCTTGGCGGCTTCCGCAAAGGCGCGGCCGTCCTTGAGGTCTTCGCAGTGCTGCGCGATCAGGTTGGTGTTCGGGTCCTGCTCGAAGAAGGCGAGCAGATCGTCCTCGTCGATGTCGGACTTGTTGCCGAGGCCGACGATGGCGGACACGCCCATCTTGGCCGAGCGCGAGAAGCCGATGATGGCCATGCCGATGCCGCCCGACTGCGACGACAGCGCCGCGTGGCCCTTGACGTCGTAAGCGGTGCAGAAGGTCGCGCAGAGATTGGCGGGCGTATAATAGAAGCCGTAGATGTTCGGCCCCATCAAGCGGATGTCGTACTTCTTGCCGACTTCGACGATCTCGGCCTGAAGCTCCGGCGCACCGGCTTCCGCAAAGCCCGACGGAATCAGCACCGCGCCCGGGATCTTCTTCTCGCCGCACTCGGTGAGTGCAGCGGCGACGAACTTGGCGGGGATCGCGAACACGGCCGTGTCGATCACGCCGGGCACGTCCTTGACGCTCTTGTAGGCCTTGTAGCCCAGGATCTCGGCGGCCTTGGGATGGATCGGGTAGATGTCGCCCTTGTAGCCGCCGTTGATGAGGTTCTTCATCACGGAGTTGCCGATCTTGCCGTCCTCGGCGGAGGCGCCGACCACGGCGACCGCCTTCGGCTGCATGATACGGTTCATGGCCGCGACGATCTCTTCGGTCGGGCGCGGCTTGGGCTTCGGCACATAGGCAAAGTCGACGACGATGCGGACGTCGGCGGCGGTGGCGCCCTTCGCCGTCGCAAACACCGGGTTAAGGTCGAGCTCGACGATCTCAGGGAAATCGGTGACGAGCTGCGACACCTTGACGATGACGTCGGCCAGAGCAGTACGGTTCACCGCCTCGCCGCCGCGAACGCCCTTCAAAATCTCATGTGCCTGGATGCCGTCGAGCATCGAGAGCGCGTCTTCCTTGGTCGCGGGCGCGAGGCGGAAAGTGATGTCCTTGAGCACCTCGACCAGCACGCCGCCGAGGCCGAAGGCGACCAGCTTGCCGAACGAGCCGTCGGTGATCGAACCGACGATGACCTCGGTGCCGCCGGCCAGCATCTGCTGCACCTGGACGCCCTCGATCTTGGCGTCAGCCTTGTACTTCCTGGCATTGGACAGAATGGTCTCGTACGCCTTCTCGGCGTCCTCAGCATTCTTGAGGCCGACGATGACGCCGCCAGCTTCGGTCTTGTGGAGGATATCCGGCGAGACGATCTTCATGACGACAGGGAAGCCCATCGAGGAGGCCATCTTGCCGGCCTCGCCCGCCGACTTGGCCACGCCTTCCTTCGGCACCGGAATGCCGTAGGCGTCGCAGACCAGCTTGCCTTCCGGGGCCGTCAGGCTGGTGCGGTTGTCCGCCTTGACCTGGTCAAGCACCTTGCGGACGGCATCTTTGGAATTGGACATGTGGCTTCTCCCTTGACCTCAGTTCGTTCTTTTCAAAGCGCGCGCGTGTTTTGCGGCTGCCCGTGATGCTTGCCATTCGCCGCGCTCTGTTCCATGTCGCGGGCCGGAGCGGCATAAAGCCGAAGATTACTCCGCCGCCTTGGATCAAAAATGGCTGGCGATGGCATTTGGTATGCCAGAAGCCAACTTGTCAAGCTGCAGCGTTGCTTAGAACGCCGCAAAAAATAGCCGCCTTGACATTCTGGCATGTGGTATGCCAAAAACTTTCCCGTTAATATTCCTGTAAAAGACGACTCCCACTGGAGGAGATTCGTCGTGTCACTACGGAAACCAACCAAGGCGTTGCCGAACATGGCCGAGGCAGACATCGCAATCGTTCGCATTGCCCCGGAGAGCAGCTTCAAGAACAAGGCGTATGACGCCTTGAAGGAAGCCATCCTCAAGATGGACATCTACTCGACGCCCGAGCCGGTGATGCTCGACGAGCGCGCGTTGTCCGAACGCCTCGGCGTCAGCCGCACCCCGATCCGCGAAGCCATCGCGATGCTGGAACAAGATGGCTTCGTGAAGACGGTTCCGCGCCGCGGCATCATGGTGGTGCGCCGGACCAAGAGCGAGATCGTCGACATGATCCGCGCCTGGGCGGCGCTGGAAAGCATGGCCGCGCGCCTCATCACCACGACCGCACGCAAGAAGGACATCACGGCGCTGCGCGACTTCTTCAAGGATTTCGGCAAGGACCGCCTGCCCGAGGATCACGTCGAGGAATATTCCAAGGCCAACATCGCCTTCCACCAGGCGCTGATCTCGCTGTCGGAATCCCCTGTCCTGGTCGACCTCACCAACGACCTCCTGCTCCACGTGCGCGGCTATCGCCAGCTGACGATCGGACGCAAGGACCGCACCGCGACCTCCCTGCCCGAGCATCTCGGCATGATCGAAGCACTGGAGGCCCGCGACACCGAGCTCGCCGAGAAGCGCGCCCGCGACCACACCCTCGGCCTTGCCGCTTACGTCGAAGCGCACGGTCAGGAACTCTTCACTTAGCAACGTTCACCAGAAGGGCGAAAAACTCGCCCCAGTATTGAGACCAGGGAGACAAGGCCCATGCTGAACACCGCGACCAAGTCCGAGGCACCGGGCACCGAGCAGGAGCTGACGGATGGCTTCCATCTCGTCATCGACGCGCTCAAGCTGAACGGCATCAACACCATCTATAATGTGCCGGGCATCCCGATCACGGATTTGGGCCGCATGGCGCAGGCCGCCGGCATCCGCGTGATCTCCTTCCGCCACGAGCAGAACGCCGGTTACGCCGCAGGCATCGCCGGCTATCTCACCAAGAAGCCCGGCGTCTGCCTCACGGTCTCCGCGCCCGGCTTCCTCAACGGTCTCACTGCGCTCGCGCACGCCACCACCAACTGCTACCCGATGATCCTGGTCTCGGGCTCCTCCGAGCGCGAGATCGTCGACCTCCAGCAGGGCGACTACGAGGAGATGGACCAGCTCGCGATTGCAAAGCCCCTGTGCAAGGCGGCCTATCGCGTGCTGCACGCCCAGGACATCGGCATCGCGTTCGCCCGCGCCATCCGCGCTGCGGTCTCGGGCCGTCCGGGCGGCGTCTATCTCGACCTGCCGGCAAAGCTGTTCGGCCAGGTGATGAACGCCGACGCCGGCCGGAAGTCGCTGGTCAAGGTGATCGACGCGGCGCCTGCGCAGATCCCCTCGCCCGCTTCGGTGAAGCGCGCGCTCGACGTGCTCAAGGCGGCGAAGCGTCCGCTCATCATCCTCGGCAAGGGCGCGGCCTACGCGCAGGCCGATGAAGAGATCAAGAGCTTCGTCGAGAAGAGCGGCGTGCCGTTCCTGCCGATGAGCATGGCCAAGGGCCTCCTTCCCGACACCCATCCGCAGTGTGCCGGCGCGGCTCGCTCGACGGTGCTGAAGGACTCCGACGTCGTCATGCTGATCGGCGCACGCCTGAACTGGCTGCTCTCGCACGGCAAGGGCAAGAGCTGGGGCGAAACCCCGAAGAAGTTCATCCAGGTCGACATCGAGCCGCGTGAGATGGACTCCAATGTCGAGATCGTCGCACCCGTCGTCGGCGACATCGGCTCGGTCGTTTCGGCCTTCAACCAGGCCATCGCTACGGGCTGGACCGCCCCGCCGGCGGAATGGACCAAGGCGATCACCACCAAGCGCGACGAGAACGTCGCCAAGATGGCGCCGAAGCTCATGAACAACAAATCGCCGATGGACTATCACGGCGCGCTCGGCGTTCTGAAGAACGTCATCAAGGAGCACCCGGAGGCGATCCTCGTCAACGAAGGCGCCAACACGCTCGACCTCGCCCGCGGCGTCATCGACATGTACAAGCCCCGCAAGCGTCTCGACGTCGGCACCTGGGGCGTGATGGGCATCGGCATGGGCCAGGCGATCGCCGCTGCGCTCGAGACCGGTCACCCCGTGCTCGCGGTTGAAGGCGACTCGGCGTTCGGCTTCTCCGGCATGGAGGTCGAGACCATCTGCCGCTACAACCTTCCGATCTGCGTCGTCATCTTCAACAATGACGGCATCTATCGCGGCACCGACGTCAATGGCGCCAACGACGATCCCGCGACGACCGTGTTCGTCAAGGGCGCGCGCTACGACAAGATGATGGAAGCGTTCGGCGGCGTCGGCGTGAATGCCACCTCGCCCGACGAGCTCAAGCGCGCCGTCAACGAAGCCATGAAGTCCGGCAAGCCGACGCTCATCAATGCGGTGATCGATCCGGCCGCGGGCTCGGAGAGCGGCCGCATCGGCAACCTCAATCCGCAGAGCGTTCTGCAGAAGAAGAAGTAAGTCCACCCCTCAACCCTTTACTCCCTGCCGGGCGCAGGGGCAGACACAGAGTACGGAGCAACAGCATGACCAAAGCGCTCACGGGCGTTCGCATTCTCGACTTCACCCACGTTCAGTCCGGACCGACCTGCACGCAGCTGCTGGCCTGGTTCGGCGCCGACGTGATCAAGGTGGAACGTCCGGGCGTGGGTGACATCACCCGCGGCCAGCTGCAGGACATCCCGAACGTGGACAGCCTGTATTTCACCATGCTCAACCACAACAAGCGTTCGATCACGCTCGACACCAAGAATCCCAAGGGCAAGGAAGTCCTCACCGAGCTGATCAAGAAGTGCGACGTGCTGGTGGAGAATTTCGGCCCCGGCGTGCTCGACCGCATGGGCTTCCCCTGGGAGAAGATCCAGGCGATCAACCCGAAGATGATCGTCGCCTCGATCAAGGGCTTCGGCCCCGGACCGTACGAAGACTGCAAGGTCTATGAGAACGTCGCGCAGTGCACCGGCGGCGCCGCCTCCACCACCGGCTTCCGCGACGGCCTGCCGCTCGTCACCGGCGCGCAGATCGGCGATAGCGGCACCGGCCTGCATCTGGCGCTCGGCATCGTCACCGCGCTCTATCAGCGCACGCATTCGGGCAAGGGCCAGCGCGTCACCGCCGCGATGCAGGACGGCGTGCTCAACCTCGCCCGCGTCAAGCTGCGTGACCAGCAGCGCCTCGCCCACGGTCCGCTCAAGGAATACAGCCAGTTCGGCGAAGGCATTCCGTTCGGCGATGCCGTGCCGCGCGCCGGCAACGATTCCGGCGGTGGCCAGCCCGGCCGCATCCTGAAGTGCAAGGGTTACGAGACCGACCCCAACGCCTACATCTACTTCATCACCCAGGCTCCGGTCTGGGAGAAGATCTGCGACGTGATCGGCGAGCCCACCTGGAAGACCGACCCGAACTACGCCAAGCCGGCGGCCCGCCTGCCGCGCCTCAACGAGATTTTTGCTCGCATCGAACAGTGGACGATGACGAAGACAAAATTCGAGGCGATGGAGATCCTCAACAAGGACGACATCCCCTGCGGCCCGATCCTGTCGATGAAGGAGATCGCCGAGGACCAGTCGCTGCGCGCGACCGGCACCGTGGTCGAGGTCGACCACCCCACCCGCGGCAAGTACATCTCGGTCGGCAACCCGATCAAGCTGTCGGACTCACCGAGCGACGTCGAGCGCTCCCCGCTGCTCGGCGAGCATACCGACGAGATCCTGCGCTCGGTGCTCGGCTTCAGCGATCATCAGGTCGCCGAGATTCACAAATCCGGCGCACTCGACCCGCCGCAGAAGCAGGCCGCGGAGTAATCGGACCTGTCAGTGAACGACGAAGGGCCGCCGGTTTCGGCGGCCTTTTTGTTTGAAGGAAGATCTACTTCGATCTAGGTAGTGGACTCAAACCTAGCCCATAGACGGGTGGCGGCGAGCAGAACGGCTGCGAGGAAGTTTC
>NZ_NWTI01000041.1 GCF_002531575.1 Bradyrhizobium sp. Y36
ACGTGTCAGCTATGTCTCCGAACACCCGTCAGTGATCTGTCCGGGCTAAACACTTCGCGGGTGATGACAGCGACGCGGAGGAGGCTAAGCCTCCACGAACTCGTCCCGCCGATATCCCTGCGCATAGAGCAGCGCGGTGAGATCGCCGTGGTCGATCCGTGCGGCCGCAGCCGCTGCGACCGCTGGCTTCGCATGATACGCCACACCCAGTCCCGCCGCCTGGATCATCGCGAGATCGTTGGCGCCGTCGCCGACCACGACGGAGTCGATGTCGTCGAGATCGAACGACTCCATCAGATCCACCAGCGTCGCGAGCTTCGCCGCGCGGCCCAGAATGGGCTCCTTCACCTCGCCGGTGAACTTGCCGTCGCGCACCACGAGCTCGTTGGCGCGGTTCTCCTGAAAGCCGATCCTGGCGGCGACCGCGCGGGTGAACAGCGTGAAGCCGCCGGAGACGAGGCAGGTATAGGCGCCATGCTTGCGCATGGTCGCGACCAGCTCACGGCCGCCCGGCGTCAGCGTGATGCGCTTGGCCAGGACCTCGTCGACCACGCTGGCGGGGAGGTCCTTCAGCAGCGCGACGCGCTCGCGCAGCGCCGGCTCGAACTCGATCTCGCCGCGCATGGCGCGTTCGGTGATAGCAGCGACATGGGCCTTCATCCCGACCAGGTCGGCGAGCTCGTCGATGCATTCCTGGCCGATCATGGTGGAATCCATGTCGGCGAGAAAAAGCTTCTTGCGCCTGAAGCCGACAGGTTGCACGACGATGTCGACGGGCAGGTCGCCGCGAAGCTCGCGCAGCCGCTGCTCGATAGCGTGGCGGTCGGCTTCGAGGTTATTGTCGGCACCGAAGGGGATATCGACCGCGACCCCGTCGAACAACCAGTGTGCGGGAGCGGCCTGCGGCAGCACGGCGCGGGCGCCATCGACGATGGTGGAGTCGAGCGCGGGATTGTCGGGATTGCAGATCAGCGTGGCGACGAGGGACATTTGAGGTTTTCGTGAGCGAGAGGCAAGTCGGCAGAAGGCCTGTTGGCGAGGCCGTGCTTATCGCAGGCCCGACCGCCAGCGGCAAGTCGGCGCTGGCGCTCGAGCTGGCCCTCGGCGCGGGCGGGATCGTCATCAATGCCGATTCCATGCAGGTCTACGGCGACCTGCGCATCATCACGGCACGGCCGACGCATGACGAGGAAGCCCGCGCTCCGCACCGTCTCTACGGCCATGTCGATGCGGCCGTGAACTTCTCGGCGGGCGCCTGGGTGGCTGACGCGGCCAGGGCGCTCGACGAGGCCAAGGCGGAAGGCCGCCTGCCGATCTTCATCGGCGGCACCGGACTGTATTTCAAGGCGCTGACGGCGGGACTCTCCGTGGTGCCGCCCATTCCTGCCGAGGTGCGCGAGGCCGTGCGCACGCGGCTGGAGCGGAACGGCCCCGAGGCGCTGCATGCGGAACTGGCGCGTCGCGATCCGCGCGCAGCCGAGCGATTGAACCTGCGTGACCGGACCCGGATCGCGCGCGCGCTCGAAGTGGCCGAGGCGACCGGCCGCTCGCTGCTCGACTGGCACCGGGAGGGCCAGCCGCCGCTGCTGCCGAAGGACAGTTTTCGCGCGGTGTTTCTCGCCCCCGACCGCGACGAGCTTTATGCGCGGATCGATGCCCGTTTCGATGCCATGCTGGCCGCCGGCGCGTTGCAGGAGGTCGAGCGGCTCGCCGCCAGGCAGCTTGATCCGCAGCTGCCGGCGATGAAGGCTCATGGCGTGCCGGCACTGATCCGGTACTTGCGCGGGGAGCTGAGCCTGGAAGAGGCCGCCGGCATCGGGCGCGCCGACACGCGCCACTACGCCAAGCGACAATTCACCTGGTTCCGACACCAATTGCCGGAGTTCGAATGGGTGAAGCCGGAAGAGGCGAGGGGTTGGCTCGCGGCCGTCGTGAGTGCGGCGCGGGACCAGGGATGACGACCTCCCTCCCTCGTGATTCCGGGGCGCGCGCAGCGCGAGCCCGGAATCCATAACCCCAGGCGCCCGCGTGGCGACGGCTCTTGGCCATCATCTCGCGAGCCAGCTTGTCCTGTGGCTATGGATTCCGGGCTCGATGCTTCGCATCGCCCCGGAATGACGAAGGAGGGGCGGGCACGCTTTTCTGTCCGGGTTCCTCAATTTACCTCTCGCCGAACCCCGGGAACACCGCTACACTGCCAAAATCGCGCGGGAACGGCCGCATTGCCTTGACATCCGAGCTTTGGCCGCTATGTTTCGCGCAACCTTTGGGAAGCCGGGCGCCTGCCATGCGTAACATTATTACCAAACTCCTTATCGCCGTCGTACCCAGGCACACCGCCGGGGGTGGCTAGCTGCCATCCACATGACAGGCGGTGTGCATGGGTCCCTCTTCGGGGCCTTTTTTATTTCCCGAGCCAGACACGAACGAAGCCGCTGACAACAGCGCATCCGGAGCAAGCCAATGAGCGACAAGAGCCACGATCCGAACCAGATGACCGGCGCCGCGATGATCGTCCGCGCGCTCATCGATCACGGCGTGACCGACATTTTCGGCTATCCCGGCGGCGCGGTGCTTCCGATCTATGACGAGATCTTCCAGCAGAGCGAGGTCCAGCACATCCTGGTTCGCCACGAGCAGGGCGCGGGCCACGCCGCCGAAGGCTATGCGCGCTCGACCGGCAAGCCGGGCGTCGCGCTGGTGACCTCCGGCCCCGGCGCCACCAACATGGTGACGCCGCTGACCGACGCGCTGATGGACTCGATCCCGCTGGTCTGCATCTCCGGCCAGGTGCCGACGCATCTGATCGGCAACGACGCGTTCCAGGAATGCGACACCGTCGGCATCACGCGTCCCTGCACCAAGCACAATTGGCTGGTTCGCGACGTCAACGATCTCGCGAAGGTGCTGCATGAGGCGTTCTACGTTGCGACCACGGGCCGTCCGGGTCCGGTGCTGGTCGACGTGCCCAAGGACGTGCAGTTCGCGACCGGCACCTATCATCCGCCGCGCAAATCCGACGTGCACCGCTCCTACGCGCCGCGCGTGAAGGGCGATGCGTCGCAGATCCGTAAAGCGGTCTCGCTGCTCGCGGGTGCCAAGCGCCCCGTGATCTACAGCGGCGGCGGCGTCATCAATTCCGGCCCGGAAGCGACAAAGCTGCTGCGCGAGCTGGTCGAGGTCACCGGTTTCCCGATCACCTCGACGCTGATGGGCCTGGGCGCATACCCGGCGTCAGGCAAGAACTGGCTCGGCATGCTCGGCATGCACGGCACCTACGAGGCCAACATGACGATGCATGATTGCGACGTCATGCTGTGCGTCGGTGCGCGCTTCGACGACCGCATCACCGGCCGCGTCGATGCTTTCTCGCCGGGTTCGAAGAAGATCCACATCGACATCGACCCGTCCTCGATCAACAAGAACATCCGCGTCGACGTGCCGATCATCGGCGATTGCGGCAACATCCTCGGCGACATCCTCCAGGTGTTCAAGGCGGAGGCGAAGAAGCCCGACATCAAGAGCTGGTGGCAGCAGATCGCGCAGTGGCGTGCCCGCAACTCGCTCTATTACAGGAAGAGCAACGACGTCATCCTGCCGCAGCATGCGATCCAGAGCCTGTTCGAGGCGACGCGCGGCAAGGACACCTACATCACGACCGAGGTCGGCCAGCACCAGATGTGGGCCGCGCAGTTCTTCGGCTTCGAGGAACCGCATCGCTGGATGACGTCGGGTGGTCTCGGCACGATGGGCTACGGCCTGCCGGCGGCGGTCGGCGTGCAGGTTGCCCATCCCGACAGTCTCGTCATCGACATCGGGGGCGATGCCTCGGTGCAGATGACCATGCAGGAGATGTCGACGGCGGTGCAGTACGAATTGCCGATCAAGGTCTTCATCTTGAACAACCAGTACATGGGCATGGTGCGGCAGTGGCAGCAGCTGCTGCACGGCAACCGTCTGTCGCATTCCTATTCGGAAGCGCTGCCGGATTTCGTCAAGCTCGCGGAAGCCTATGGCGCGGTCGGCCTGCAGGTGCACAAGCCCGGCGATCTCGACGGCGCCATCAAGGAGATGATCTCGGTCAAGCGTCCGGTGCTGTTCGACTGCCGCGTCGCGGCGCTCGAGAACTGCTTCCCGATGATTCCCTCCGGCAAGGCGCACAACGAGATGCTGTTGCCGGAGCAGGCCAATGACGAGGCGACCGCGAAAGCGTTTGCCGGCGGCAAGGCGCTGGTGTGACGAGAGAGATTTGAGGGGACGACAATGAACCAGCCCGCATCCGCCTACTTCATCGAAGAGCGCCACGACCCGAACGAAACGCACACGCTTGCCGTGCTCGTGCAGAACGAGCCCGGCGTGCTCGCGCGCGTCATCGGCCTGTTCTCGGGCCGCGGCTACAACATCGAAAGCCTCACGGTCTCCGAGACCGAGGCCCAAAAGCATCTGTCCCGCATCACCATCGTGACCACGGGGACGCCGATGGTGATCGCGCAGATCAAGAACCAGCTCGACCGCATGATCCCGGTCTACCAGGTCGTCGACATGACCCAGACCCGCCGCTCGATCGAGCGCGAGCTCGCGATGGTGAAGGTGCGCGGGCAGGGCGAGCATCGGGTCGAGGCGCTCCGGCTCGCGGATGCGTTCCGCGCCCGGGTGATCGACGCCACCACCGAGAGCTTTGTGTTCGAGATCACAGGCAATACCGACAAGATCAATCAATATATCGACCTGATGCGCCCGCTCGGCCTCGTCGAGGTGTCGCGCACCGGCGTTGCCGCGATCGGCCGCGGGCCCGAAGGAATGTGAACCATGCTGGCGCGCGACTGGTACTACAACGAGCGGAACCGGATGGGGATCGGGCCCGCCGTGGCCTCGATCTACGACGCCCAGGACGATGCCGATCTGCGGGCGCGCGCCGCACTGAAGATGCTGGGAGTCCAGCGCGGCTGGCGCATCGCCGACATCGGCTGCGGCAACGGGGTGCTGGCGACCGAAGCGGCGTTGATGGGCGCCGAGGTCGACGCCATCGACATCTCGCCGGCGATGCTGGCGCTCGCCGAGATCTACGCGCGCGATCGCAAGGCGCCCGTGCGCACCCAATCCGCCGGCCTGCTCAGCTTCGCCTATCGGCCCGAATCCTACGATCTGATCGTCAGCGAATTCACGTTGCATCACCTGCCTGATTTCTGGAAGGCGGTGGCGATGTCGCGGATCTTTCGGGCGCTCAAGCCCGGGGCGACGTTCTATTTGCGCGACATCGTTTACGCGTCGATGCCGGATGCCATCGAGCGCGACGTCGATCAGTGGGCCGACTTCCAGATCAAGAACCACGATTTCGCACGCGAGGGCGTGGTGACGCATATGCGCGACGAATATTCCACCTTCGGCTGGGTGATGGAGCGGATGCTGACCGATGTCGGCTTCACGCTGGTCTCGGCCGATTACCACGCGCCGATGCACGGCACGTATCTGCTACGGAAACCAAGAGCCGGCGAGCAAGGCTAGACCAACAACAACAGGGCTGTCCGGCGGGGCAGAACCGGGAACAACAATGAAGCCGGCCGATATCCTCATCGCCCTCCTGGTGGCGATCATCTGGGGACTTGCCTTCGTGGCGAGCCGGATCGCGCTCGACGAGCTTTCGCCGGAGCTGATGACGGCGATGCGCTTTTTGATCGCCGCGTTGCCGTGCCTGTTCGTTCCCAAGCCCAAGGTCGCCTGGTCGCTCCTGATCGCGATCAGTCTAACGCTGTTTCTCGGCCAGTTCCTGAGCCAGGCCTACGGCATCGCCCATGGCGTGCCGGTCGGGCTGACCAGCGTCGTGGTGCAGAGCCAGGCATTGTTCACCATCGGCTTTGCCGCGATCGCATTCGGCGAGCGGCCGACGCCGGTGCAGACTCTCGGTATCGTCATCGCGGCGGCGGGCCTGCTCATGATCTGCGGCACGGTCGGGTACGATTTCAGCGTTGGCGCGTTCGCGGTGCTGATGATCGCACCGATCTGCTTCGCCGTTGGTAATCTTCTGTTGCGCGGCGCCCGCGGCGCGCCGATGTTCGACCTGTTTGCCTGGCTCTGCCTCACGGCCGCCGTGCCGTTGTTCGCGCTCGCGCTGGTCGTCAACGGGCCGGCGCCGACGTTCCAGTCGCTGATCCACATCTCGCTCAAGGGCCTCGTCTGCCTGCTGGTGATCGGCGCGATCTCGACCAGCATCGCCTATTGGCTCTGGGGCCGGTTGTTGCGCGACTATCCCGCCGCGCAAGTGGTGCCGTTCGCGCTGCTGGTCCCGTTCGTCGGCTCGGCCGCTTCCAGCATCGTCTTCGGCGAGCGGTTCGGACCGTTGCGGCTTGCCGGCATGCTGACCGTGATCGGTGGTATCGCGGTGATGGTGCTGGCGAACCGCCCGCAAGTCCTGCCCAAGGCCGCGTGACGGGCCGCGTGAGGTGACGATGACCTACTCGCTGTTCTATGCCTTCCTCGTTTTCATGGTCGTGATGTATTTCACGCCCGGGCCGAACAACATCATGCTGCTGTCCTCGGGGCTGACCTACGGCTTCCGGCGGACGATTCCGCACATCGTGGGCATCGTCCTCGGCTTCGCCTTCATGGTCGCCGCTGTCGGCCTCGGGCTCGGCTCGGTGTTCCTGGCCTATCCGATCCTCCAGACCATCCTGAAATATGCCGGCGCGGCCTACCTGATCTATCTGGCCGCCGCGATTGCCATGTCCGGCCCGACCAAGCCCGGCGAGGGGGATGACCGCGGTCCCATGACCTTCTGGGGCGCGGCGATGTTCCAATGGATCAACGCCAAGGGCTGGGTGATCGTGATCGGCACCATCACCGCCTATGCGGCCATCGCCCAATTTCCGCTCAACATCGCGATCCAGACCCTGATCAGCCTGCTCGTCGGCACGGTCTCGACCGTGGTCTGGGCGCTGTTCGGCTCGGCGTTGCGGCCGGTCCTGACCTCGGAGCGGCTGGTCCGCGCCTTCAATATCCTGATGGCGATCCTGCTGCTGGCCTCCCTCTACCCCGTTTTCATGGATGCATGATGTCGCGGATTTCCATGCAGAAACGGGTTTCCCTCAGGGCTGAAAATGTCCTAGACAGCCCCCGAAATCCGCAAATTTCACCCTTCGGACACTGACCATTGGCCGATTTCGGCCCTGAACGAGGAAACGACCCATGCGTGTTTATTACGATCGCGATGCCGACCTGAACCTGATCAAGGGCAAGAAGGTCGCCATCGTCGGCTATGGCAGCCAGGGCCACGCCCATGCGCTCAACCTCAAGGACTCCGGCGTCAAGGACGTCGCGATCGCGCTGCGCAAGGACTCGGGTTCGGTCAAGAAGGCGGAAGCCGCCGGCTTCAAGGTGATGGAAGTCGCCGAAGCTGCCAAATGGGCCGACCTCGTCATGATGCTGACCCCGGACGAGCTCCAGGGCGACATCTATCGTGAGCACCTGCACGACAACATGAAGAAGGGCGCCGCCCTCGTGTTCGCGCACGGCCTCAACGTCCACTTCAACCTGCTCGACCCGCGCGCCGACCTCGACGTGCTCATGATCGCGCCGAAGGGCCCCGGCCACACCGTGCGCTCGGAGTATCAGCGCGGCGGCGGCGTGCCCTGCCTGATCGCGATCGCCAAGGACGTCTCGGGCAACGCCCATGACCTCGGCCTGTCCTACGCTTCGGCTGTCGGCGGTGGCCGCGCCGGCATCATCGAGACCACGTTCAAGGAAGAGTGCGAGACCGACCTGTTCGGCGAGCAGGTCGTGCTCTGCGGCGGCCTGGTCGAGCTGATCAAGGGCGGCTACGAGACCCTGGTCGAAGCCGGCTACGCTCCGGAGATGGCCTATTTCGAGTGCCTGCACGAAGTGAAGCTGATCGTCGACCTGATCTATGAAGGCGGCATCGCCAACATGAACTACTCGATCTCCAACACCGCGGAGTACGGCGAGTACGTCACGGGTCCCCGCATCGTCACCGCCGAGACCAAGGCCGAGATGAAGCGCGTTCTCGCCGACATCCAGGGCGGCAAGTTCGCCCGCGACTGGATGCTCGAGAACAAGGTCAACCAGACCTCGTTCAAGGCGACCCGCGCCAAGCTCGCCGCGCACCCGATCGAGGAAGTCGGCGCGAAGCTGCGCGACATGATGCCCTGGATCAAGAAGGGCGCTCTGGTCGACAAGAGCAAGAACTAAGACTGCGTTCCCCAGACACGGCGCGCATCACGCGAGTGTTGCGCTGCTGGTCCGGAGGCACAGAGCTTCTGCACCAAGATTAGAGCGAGGCCGCAAATAGCGGTCTCGCTCTTTTCATTTCGTGTGTCTCATGGTCGCTGTTGCAGTTCACCATACGACGAACCGGCGTGCGGACTGCTCTCTCTCGCAGTGCATCACGGCGCGAGAGCAGCGATCGCGGCGCGGTTTCCGGGGCGGGGCGGCATTGCGCCTGGACTCATTTCTCCTACATGATCCCCCGGGGGAGCTTTTGGGGGAATGACCATGCGATCCGTCGTCGTCACCGGTGTGTCCACCGGCATCGGCTGGGCCACTGCCAAATTCCTGATCGGACGCGGTTTTCGCGTCTTCGGCAGTGTGCGCAAGCAGGCCGATGCCATCAGGCTCAAGGCCGAATTCGGCGCCAATTTCACCCCGTTGCTGTTCGACGTCACCGACGAGGCCGCGGTCCTCGCGGCCGCGCGAGACGTGCGCGAGGCGCTGAATGGCGAGACGCTGGCAGGCCTCGTCAACAATGCCGGCGTCGCCGTCGCCGGGCCCGTGCTCGAATTGTCGGCCGACGATTTCCGCCGCCAGATGGACATCAACGTCATCGGCCCCGTGATCGCGACGCAGGCTTTCGGGCCGCTGCTCGGCGCCGATCCGTCGTTGAAGGGGCCGAAGGGGCGGATCGTGATGATCAGCTCGGTCGCGGGCAAGAACGGCAATCCGCTGTCGGCGCCCTACTGCACCTCCAAGCACGCCATCGAGGGACTGTCGGAAAGCCTGCGGCGCGAGCTGATGCTGTTCGGCATCGACGTCATCATCGTCGCCCCCGGCGCAGTGAAGACGCCGATCTGGAGCAAGGCGGAAGAGATCGATCTGTCCGTCTACCAGAACTCGCCCTATCTGCCGGCGTTGAACAAGGTGATGGCTTTCATGATGGACCTCGGCGCCAAGGGCCTGCCGGCCGAGCGCATCGCCGAGATCGTGTTCGAGGCGCTGACGGCGGCGAGCCCCAAGGTGCGCTACCAGATCACGCCTGATCCGATGCGCCATCTGATCACGGCCGTGCTGCCGAAGCGGACGCTCGACCGCATCATCGCCAAGCGGCTCGGATTCCTGCCGCAATAGGCCGCGCGCTTCAGCCCGCCGCGACGATCTGCCCGCGCGGGCGGCGGGCCATCGCGATCATGCGCAGCGCCATCACGATCAGCAGCGGAACGAGGAAGGCGGCATAGAGCGGCATCGCCGGCACACGCTTGCCGAACGAGACCATGAACTGGAGCCAGAGATAATAGCCGCCGGCGAGATGCAGCGTTCGCCAGGCGCGCGGCCCGATCAACGCGGCGGCGCGGTCGAACGAGGTCGCGCTCATGGCGATGATGACGGCATAGCCGATCCCGCCGAAGATGTAGGAGGCGGGCGAGGTGGCCTCCACGAAGGCGGCCGGATCCATCCCGGCGAAGGCGATGATCGCGGCCGCGTGGATGGCGTGGGAGGCGGCAAAGCTCAAACCGAGATAGCGGCGGTTGCGACGCTGCCAGCGCGTCCAGCCATTGGGCCAGAGCCGCGCCAGCGCCGCGGCGCTGAAGGCGAGGCAGAACAGCGTGAGCGAGCTGCGTGCCGTGAAGCGGATCACCATCCGCACGCCCTCGACCTCGAACTGCCGCATTGAGGCGATCCACAGGCTGAGGACGACCAGGCTGAGGGTGAGGGCGGCCAGCAGCCGCCAGCCTTCGAGCCAGCCTTGACGTTGCGACATGGTGATCTCCCTAGGTTATGTAATCATCGATTACATTTCATTGGTCCGGCATGGTCAACGGTGTAATCGCTGCTTACATTCACGTTCGGGTGATGCTAGGAGCTTTCCATGTCCGCCCGTCAGCCCTCCAAGCCGCGCGTTCGCCGCCCGGCAGCAGGACCCCGGCCGTATCACCACGGCGACCTTCGCCGCGTCCTGATCGATGCTGCGCTGCAACTCGCCGCGGAAGGTATGGAGGTCTCGGTCCGTGAGGCCGCGCGCCGGGCCGCGGTGTCGCCGGGCGCGCCGTTCCGGCACTTTCCGAACCGCGATGCCCTGATGGCCGCAGTGGCGGAGGAGGCGCAGCGGCGTTTCCGTGCCGAGATCGAGGCCGCATTGAGCGGGGCTCCGGCCACCGGCCCGCTCGCCCGTTTCCGCGCCTTCGGCCTTGCTTACCTGCGCTGGGCGATGCGCAATCCCGCGCATTTCGAGATCATCTCCACCGGGCGCTATTTCGCCTATGGCAGCTCCGCCGAGCTGACCCGCGACAACGCCGAACTGATCGCGCTGACCGAGGGAATCCTCACTGAGGCGGCGGAGCAAGGTCTGCTGCGCTCCGCCGACCTCAAGCAAGTCCAGATCGCCGGCCGTGCGCTGGTCTACGGCTTCGCCCGGATGAATCTCGACGGCCACTTTCCGCGCTGGGGCGTCGCGGAGGACGAGATCGAGCGGATGGCGGAGGCGGTGATCGACATGTTCATCGCAGGCATCGCCAAGGCCTAGGTTCTGTACTCAAACCCCCTTGTCGCCGCTGAGCCGGAGTGATTCAAGGCTTCCAAATGGAGGC
>NZ_NWTI01000042.1 GCF_002531575.1 Bradyrhizobium sp. Y36
GCAGCGTGGCGCGACCGAGACCGGCACGGCCTCCTCGCAGGTGCTGTCGGCGGCGCAGATGCTGTCCAACGACTCGACCCGGCTGAAGAGCGAGGTCAGCAAGTTCCTGACCAACGTCCGCGCAGCCTGATCTCAGCTGCAGCCAACACCTAACGCAAGAGCGGCGCTATTGGCGCCGCTCTTTGCGTTTTTGCGGCGCGCATCTGCCGATACGGACTGAGCCGCCTTGTTCGCTTCCGGCGTGCCGCGGCCGACACAAGCCAGTGGCAACGATGGCCCAAATCGGAAACTCATTTGGTCCCGAGGTCCCTCCTGCCGGCCGCCCTTCTGCGACATGTCGGTAAGAATACGGGGCGTTGTCATCCCTTATCTCAGTGGTATTGCGGAGTGTCCTTACCCAATTGATTACGAGACGACGGTATTGAGATAGAGCTGAATTCGTTGCCCGACCGAACATGTCCATTGATGTGCACTCGGCGCGCCGGTCATTTCTTGGGGAAATAGATGTCTTGGATCAATAATATTCGCGTCTCCGCCAAAATTTCCGCGGTCTTCGCCGCGATCTGTCTCGTCGTCGCCGTCAGCACGGGCGCGATCTACAATTCGCTGAGCGTGATGAACTCGACGGCGAAAATGACCGTTCATACCTACCAGGTGCTGGAGCAGCTCTCCGAGGTCGTCAGCGCCATGGTCAACTCCGAAACCGGTGTGCGCGGCTACCTTGTCTCGGCCGATTCCGGCTTTCTCGCGCCTTACGAGTCGGGCCAGAAGCAGTTTCAGGCAGCCGCGGCCAAGGTCGGTAGCCTGACCTCCGACAACGCGGCTCAGCAGAAGCGCCTCGAACGCGTCAAGGCGTTCGCGAACGACTGGATGACCAATGTCGCACAGCGCGAGATCGCGCTGATGAAGGATCCCGCAACTCAGTCCAAGGCGCGCGAGCTCGAGGCGTCCGGCGCCGGCAAGAAGGCCATGGACGGACTGCGCGCCGTGGTGCACGAGATGGATGCGGAAGAGCGTTCGCTGCTGACCGAGCGTGCCGTCGCTTCCGACGCCGCGTCCGCCAACGGGACGGTTGCCATGGCGATTGGCGGCATCGTCACGCTGTTGCTTGCGCTGCTGGGCGCTTTTGGCGTCGCAGTCGTGGTCACCCGCCCGATCCAGCGCATCACCGCCGAGATGGGCGTCCTCGCCAGGGGCGACACGTCAGTGGCCATATCGGGCACCGAGCGCAAGGACGAGATCGGCCAGATGGCCGGGGCGGTCCAGGTGTTCAAGACCAACGCAATCGAGGTCGAGCGGCTCAAGGCGGAACAGGTCGAAGTCGAACGCCGCAACGCAGAACAGCGCAAGGCTGATATGACCCGGCTCGCCAACGATTTCGAAGGCGCGGTCGGTGAGATCATCCAGACCGTATCGTCGGCCTCTACTCAACTCGAGTCCTCCGCCTCGACGCTGACGTCGACGGCCGAACGCTCCCAGCGTCTGGCGACCACGGTTGCCGGAGCGTCGGAAGAAGCTTCGACCAACGTCCAGTCGGTGGCCTCGGCGACCGAGGAGATGGCCTCGTCGGTCGGCGAGATCAGCCGCCAGGTGCAGGAATCGGCGCGGATGGCGGGCGATGCCGTCGGCCAGGCCCGCGCCACCACCGAGCGCGTCAGCGAGCTGTCGAAGGCAGCCGCCCGCATCGGCGACGTCGTCGAGCTCATCAACACCATCGCCGGCCAGACCAACCTGCTGGCATTGAACGCGACCATCGAGGCGGCGCGCGCGGGTGAAGCCGGCCGCGGCTTTGCGGTGGTGGCTTCCGAGGTGAAGGCGCTCGCCGAGCAGACCGCGAAGGCCACCGGTGAGATCGGCCAGCAGATCTCCGGCATTCAGGCCGCGACCAACGATTCGGTCGGCGCCATCAAGGAGATCTCCTCGACCATCGAGCGCCTGTCGGAAATCTCCTCGGCGATTGCCGCTGCGGTGGAAGAGCAGGGCGCGGCGACGCAGGAGATCGCCCGCAACGTGCAGCAGGCCGCGCAAGGCACCCAGCAGGTCTCCTCCAACATCACCGACGTGCAGCGTGGCGCGACCGAGACCGGCACGGCCTCCTCGCAGGTGCTGTCGGCGGCGCAGATGCTGTCCAATGACTCCGGCCGGCTGAAGAGCGAGGTCAGCAAGTTCCTGACCAACGTCCGCGCAGCCTGACTTTCTTCAACAGGTATTCGACTACGCAAGAGCGGCGCCCTCGGCGCCGCTCTTTTGCCTTGGGCCCGGGTATCGGCCTCTTCTGACTTATTTTTCACGTGGGTCGTACGGTTCCAAATCTTTACGGGTTCCGAACCCGAGTAACCTTAACTCGGCACAGTATTTCGGAGGCCCACCGTGAAACTGCTTTCATTTTCTGCCATTCGCTCCATCCAATTGAAGATCGCGCTGATCGCCGGCATTTGCCTCGCGGTCACCTGTGTCGTGCTGATCGGCTACGGCCTGTTCTCGACGCAGAGCATGAACCAGTACGTGACCCATGAGGTCATGCAGCTGGTCGACCATCAGACCAAGGAGAGCCTGATGAACCGGGCCTCCACCGAAGCCAACGCGATCAAGGCCGAGCTCGAGGTGGGCTTCGATGCGGCCCGCACCACGGCGCATGCCTTCGCGACGCTGGCCGACGAGAAGGCCGGCACTCCCATCGCGGCCCGGCGTGCCCAGTTCAACGCGGTCCTGCGCCACGTGCTCGAGCTCAATCCTGCCTTCAACGGCACCTATTCGGCCTGGGAGCCCGGCGCATTGGACAACGATGACGCGGCGTTCAAGGGCCGCAAGGACGTGGGATCGGACAATACCGGCCGCTTCCTGCCCTATTGGACACGCAACGCCAATGGCGACATCGCCGTTCAGCCGCTGGTCGAGTACGACAGCAGCGAGCGGCATCCCAACGGCCTCGTGAAGGGCGCCTGGTACATCAATCCGAGCACGACGGGTCAGGAAAACATCCTCGGTCCGCTGCCCTATATCGTTCAGGGCAAGGCGGTCTTCCTGGCGACCATGTCGGTGCCGGTCATGATCGGCGGCAAGTTCCGCGGCGTCGCCGGCGCCGACTACAATCTCGATTTCGTGCAGAAGCTCGCCGTCAAGATCAACGGCTCGCTGTTCGAGGGCAAGGGCAAGGTCGCGATCCTCAACGATACTGGCCTCATCGTTGCCAACAGCGCCAATCAGGACGTGATCGGCAAGAACGCGTCGGAAGCCGATCCGCGCTGGAGCGAGAGCCTGGCCATCGTCAAGGCCGGCAAGCGCACGGCGCAGGACGATCCCAAGTTCGCCAATATCGACATCTACGCGCCGATCCGCTTCGGGCTCACCGAGAACGCCTGGTCGGTCGTGATCTCGATCCCGCGCGACGTCGTATTGGCCTCCGCACGGCAACTGGATGCCTCCCTCAGCGCCCGTGCGACGTCGAGCACGTTCTGGCAGCTCGGTGTCGGTCTCGTCATCGTGCTCGCCGCGATCTTCCTGATCTCGTTCGCTGCCCGCAAGATCGCGCGGCCGATCCAGGATTGCGCCAATTTCGCCGATGGCATTGCCAAGGGCGATTTCAACCAGCAGCTCGAGATCGATCAGGCCGACGAGGTCGGCCGGCTCGCGACCTCGCTCAGCTCGATGCAGGGCGACATCAAGCGCAGCATCGAGCAGCGCGCCCAGGACCAGGCCGCGGCCGATCGCGAACGCAAGCGCTCGATGAACGAATTGGCCGACAGCTTCGAAGCGCAGGTGGGGGGCATCGTCGAGACGGTCTCGGCCGCATCCGGCGCGCTGGAGACCTCGGCGGGATCGCTGAGCTCGACTGCGGAGCGCGCGCAACAGCTCGCCTCCGTCGTCGCCGCCGCGTCCGATCAGGCGTCCGGCAACGTCCAGTCGGTGGCCTCGGCGACCGAGGAGATGGCCTCGTCGGTCGGCGAGATCAGCCGCCAGGT
>NZ_NWTI01000043.1 GCF_002531575.1 Bradyrhizobium sp. Y36
CGCCGTCACGCTGAGGAGCTCGACGGGTGCGGATCTGAGCGTCACCGGCAAGGCCGACCTGCTCAAGGCGCTTGCCCTGACGACGTCTGTGGGCGGCGGCAACGCCACGGTCAACGTCAACCGGACCACGAGCGCGGCCTCGCTGGGTGCGGAGATCGCGGACGGTTCGACGCTGAACGTCGACGGTCACGTCATCACCTTCAAGAACGCGCCGATCCCGGGTTCGACCGGTGCTCCAAGCGTTCCGAGCGGTTATGGTGCGAGCGGCAACGTCCTCACCGACGGCAACGGCAACTCGACGGTCTACCTGCAGGCCGGCACGGTCAACGACGTGCTGAAGGCGATCGACCTTGCCACCGGCGTGCAGACCGCGACGATCAACGCCAACGGCACCGCGACGCTTGCGACCGCCACCGGCCAGACCAACTCGTCGATCAACGCTTCCGGTGCGCTCAAGCTCTCGACCGGCGTCAATGCCGATCTGTCGATCACGGGCACCGGCAACGCGCTGAACGTGCTCGGCCTCGCCGGCAATACCGGGACCTCGACGGCCTTCACCGCGGCGCGTACCTCCGGCATCGGCGGCATCAGCGGCAAGACCTTGACCTTCTCCTCCTTCAACGGCGGCACCGCGGTTGACGTCACCTTCGGCGACGGCACCAACGGCACGGTCAAGACGCTCGATCAGCTCAACACCAAGCTGCAGGCCAACAACCTGACCGCGACGATCGACGCCAACGGCCTGCTGACGGTCTCCACCACCAACGACTACGCGTCCTCGACCATCGGTTCGAGCGCCGCGGGTGGTGCGATCGGCGGTACGCTGACTTCGTCGCTGACGTTCTCGACGGCTTCCAGCCCCGTCCAGGACACGGTTGCCCAGACCTCGCGTTCGAACCTGGTCAACCAGTACAACAACATCCTGAACCAGATCGACACGACGGCGCAGGACTCCTCGTTCAACGGCGTCAACCTCTTGAACGGCGACCAGCTCAAGCTGGTGTTCGACGAGACCGGCAAGTCGAACCTCAGCATCACCGGCGTGACCTACAACTCCAAGGGTCTGGGCCTCGCTGCCCTGACCAGCGGCGTCGACTTCATCGACAACTCCGCGACCAACAAGGTGCTGGCGAACCTGAACGCGGCGTCGAGCACGCTGCGCTCGGAAGCCTCGAGCCTCGGTTCGAACCTCTCGGTGGTGCAGGTCCGTCAGGACTTCAACAAGAGCCTGATCAACGTGCTGCAGACCGGCTCGTCCAACCTGACGCTGGCCGACACCAACACCGAAGCGGCCAACAGCCAGGCGCTGTCGACCCGCCAGTCCATCGCGGTCTCCGCGCTGTCGCTGGCCAACCAGTCGCAGCAGAGCGTGCTGCAGCTGCTCCGCTAAGTCGCGGACGACATCGCAAGCAAGATCCGGCGGCGGGGCTTCGGCCCCGCCGCTTTCTTTTTGCGCCGGCATCAGAATGCCGCCTGGCAATCTCCGACGATGCGTTCAAGTCCAGCGAATTGCTCACTCTGAGTTATGGTTGACAAGTGGCAAACGCGTCGTCGCTGCACCAAAAAGCGTCATTTGATCATGACGATACGACGAACCGCGATCCGGCTCCGATCGCGCACATGGTGAATCCGCGGAAGGACTGGCGCGACACGCTTCATGCTTTGTTAGCCCCAAACGTTCACCGTCCCGGCATCGATTAATCCTAATCGAAGTTTTGTTGCGTTGCGTACCAGAAGGGTAACACTCAATGTCCGGTATCGTTCTCTCTTCCTCGGTTCGTCAGAACCTGCTTTCTCTCCAGTCCACCGCTGATCTTCTCGCCACCACTCAGAGCCGCCTTTCGACCGGCAAGAGCGTCAACTCGGCCCTGGACAATCCCACCAACTTCTTCACCGCACAGTCGCTCGACAACCGCGCCAGCGACATCAACAACCTGCTCGATGGCATCGCCAACGGCGTGCAGGTGCTGCAGGCTGCCAACACCGGCATCACCTCGCTGCAGAAGCTGATCGACTCCGCGAAGTCGATCGCCAACCAGGCGCTGCAGACCACGGTCGGCTACTCCACCAAGTCGAACGTCTCCACCACCATCTCCGGTGCGACCGCGGCCGACCTGCGTGGCACGACCTCGTTCGCCAGCGCCACCGCGAGCAGCAACGTGCTGTATAGCGGCGCGGCCGGCGGCACCACGGCGGCG
>NZ_NWTI01000044.1 GCF_002531575.1 Bradyrhizobium sp. Y36
AGAACCGCGGTGTCCTTGATGCGCTCGATGCGGTGCTCGCTGTTGGCGCGGGCACGGACCAGCTCGACGACCGAGAGCTGCGGGATCGCAAAGCGGTCGCCGGCAGCTTCCACGATCAGGGCGGAGACGATGGCCAGCGTCAGCGGGATCTTGATGGTGACGCTCGAGCCCTCGCCGGCCACCGACTTGATGTCGATGGTGCCGCCGATCTGGTCGATATTGGTGCGCACCACGTCCATGCCGACGCCGCGGCCCGAGACCGAGGTGATGGCGGCGGCGGTCGAGAAGCCGGGCGCGAAGATGAACTTGTGGATCTGGGCTTCGCTCATCTTCTCGAGCTCGGCCTCGGTGACGAGACCGGAGGAGATCGCCTTGGCCTTGATCTTCTCGGTGTTGAGGCCGCGGCCGTTGTCGGCGATGCAGATGATGATGTGGCCGCCCTCGTGATAGGCGGACAGGCGGATGGTGCCCTGCTCGCCCTTGCCGGAGGCGAGGCGCTCGGCGGGGGTCTCCAGACCATGATCGGCGGAGTTGCGCACCATGTGGGTGAGCGGGTCCTTGATCAAATCGAGCACCTGGCGGTCGAGCTCGGTGTCGGCGCCGTGCATCTCCAGCTCGATCTGCTTGCCGAGTTCGCTCGAGAGGTCGCGGACGATGCGGGGCAGCTTCTGCCAGGCATTGCCGATCGGCTGCATGCGCGTCTTCATGACGCCTTCCTGCAGCTCGGCGGTGACGTTGGAGAGGCGCTGCAGCGGCACCTTGAACTCGGTGTCCTCGTTGCGGCGGGAGATCTCCAGGAGCTGGTTGCGGGTCAGCACCAGTTCGGAGACCATGGTCATCAGGTGTTCCAGCGTATCCACGTTGACGCGGATCGACTGGTTGGCGATGCGGTCGCCCTCGCCGGCATTCTCGTCGGCCATCGACTTCTTCGGCGCGGCCTTGGCGGGTTTTGCCTCCTTGGCTGCTTCCTTCGCGGCAGGCGCCGGGGCTTCAGCAGCGGGCGCGGGCTTTGCTTCAGCCTGCGCGACGGGCGGGGCCGCTTCGATCGCGGTCTCGCGGAAGGCGCGCTCGAGCTCGTCGAGCGAGACCTCGCCCGGACGCAAGGGGCGCTCCAGGGTCTGGTCGATCAGCGTGCCAGAGGTCATCTCCTTGGCGGGCGCAGCGGCAGGGGCTTCCGGCGCCAGCGGCGGGGCCTCGGTGACGGGAGCGGCGGCAGCCGGCATCGGCTGCGCCGAGCCTGACATCGCCGCCATGCCCTGCTCGACCATCGCTTCGAGCTGAT
>NZ_NWTI01000045.1 GCF_002531575.1 Bradyrhizobium sp. Y36
TTCTTTTGCGGGAGCGGCAGCCGGGGCTTCCGGCGCCAGCGGCGGGGCCTCAGTGACGGGAGCGGCGCTACCAGCAGCCGGCATCGGCTGCGCCGAGCCTGACATCGCCGCCATGCCCTGCTCGACCATCGCTTCGAGCTGATCGATCAGGTCGCGGTCGTTGCCCTCGGGCTCGGCTTCGGTCGCTTCGAGGCCGGCCAGGATCTCCTTGATGCGGTCGATCGAGGACAGGATCACCGTCACCGCTTCGGCCTTCACCGGCATGCCGTCGCGGAATTTGCCCATCAGCGTCTCGCCGGCATGCGCCAGCGCTTCGAGGCGCGGCAGTCCGAGGAAGCCGCAAGTGCCCTTGATGGTGTGGACCAGGCGGAAGATGTTGTCCAAAATCTTGGCGTTGTTCGGCTCCTGCTCGAACTTCACCAATTGATTGTCGACGGTGTCCAGGCTCTCGCTGGTCTCCGTCAAAAACTCCCGCAACAGATCATCCATGA
>NZ_NWTI01000046.1 GCF_002531575.1 Bradyrhizobium sp. Y36
TCGAGCACGCGATCGACGTCGAGGACGACCATGAGCTGACCGTCGAGGCGATGGACGCCGCCGGCGAGCTTGGCCATGCGGGGGTCGAGGTTGACGGGGTTTTCCTCCATGCCTGCTTCGGGCAGGCGCAGCACTTCGCCGATCTGGTCGATCAAAAGGCCGTAGGATTCACCGCGCAGGTCGACGCCGACCGCCATCGGCACCTTGCCGTCCTCGGGCTGCGGCAGGCCGAGACGGGCCCGCATGTCGACCACGGTGACGATGCGGCCGCGCAAGTTCAGCACGCCCGCGATCTCGCGCGAGGACAGCGGCACGCGGGTGACGCGCTCGGGCATGAACACGTCCTGGACGCGGGAGATCGGCAGGCCGAACAGCTGGCCGCCGATCATCGCGGTGACGTATTCGACCATGGCGCCTTCGCTGGACTGGGTCTTGCTGGTCATGTGTCTCTCCTGATCCCTGCCCTGCTCTTACGCCGCTGCCCGGCTCAGCTCGGAGGCGCCGGCGGCGCCCGCGGTCTGTTCCTTCAGCGCCGCGATCAGACCGGGACGGTCGAACTTGGCGACGTAGTCGTGGAAGCCGGCCTGACGGCCGCGCTCGATCGCCGCCGGCGACACCAGCGCCGACAGGCCGATGATCGGCATCGAGCCGAAATTGTTGTCCGAGCGGATGGTCTCGGCGAACTCGAACCCGTTCATGTCGGGCATCTCGATGTCGGTCAGCACCACGTCGAAGGTCTGGGCACGGAGCGCCGCCAGGCCCTCCTGCGCGGTCGGGGCGGTGCGGACGCGGTAGCCGGCCGCCTTGAGCACGGGCGCGAGCATGTTGCGGAAGAACGCGCTATCGTCGACCAGCAGCACCGACTGCGAGTGCAGCGAGGGCTTCATCTCCTTGCGGGTGAACCAGTCGGAGAACGCCATCGGCAGGAAGTGGCCGACGTCGATCACCTCGGTGGCCTGGCCCTTGATCACGGCCGAGCCGAGGATGCCCGAGGAGGAGCCGCCGACCTCGATGTTGAGCCGTTCCTCGACGATGTCGATGATCTCGTCGACGACGAGGCCCATGGAGCGGCCGTCGTCGGCGAACACCAGGATCGGCTGCGCGCCCTGGCTGGCAATGGTGACGCCTTCCATGGCCACCAGCGGCATCAGCTGCTCGCGGTACTGCACCATGTAGCGGCCGTTCGAGAACTCGATCTTGTCGGCCGGGAGCTCTTCCAGGCGCGTGACGAGCCCGAGCGGGACCGCCTTGGGCTGCGAGGAGCCGGCGCGGAACACCAGCAGCGAGGTGGTCTGCTCGCCCGAGCCGATGTGGTGCGCGCCGTTCTCGTCGCCCATGTCATGGGCCGAGGAGCCGGCGGCGCCGAGCGCCTTGGCAATGCCGTTGGGGTCGATGATCATGATGACCGCGCCATCGCCCAGAATGGTGTTGCCGGAGAACATGTCGATGTGACGCAGCTTCGTCGACATCGGCTTGACCACGATTTCTTCGGTGTGGAACACGCCGTCGACGACGATGCCGAAGGTCTGGCTGCCGAC
>NZ_NWTI01000047.1 GCF_002531575.1 Bradyrhizobium sp. Y36
CGATTTCGTTGAAAAAGGCAGCGGCAATCCGATGGATTGGCGCCAGCTCCGAAGCGGCCTAGCGCCTGGGTTCTCCGCTATGCGGGCCTGGGGATTTGCATCGGGATCAGCTTGGCCATCTTACGAAGGTTCTGAGCGGTGGCTGCGAGGGTGAACTCGTCACGCGCGCCGTTCGGGCCCCTCAGTCGCAGGCGATCGAGCTTGAGAATGCGCTTGAGGTGCGCGAACAGCATTTCGATCTTCTTGCGGAGCCGACGCGAAGTGCGGCCCTCCCACGATCTCGCGATCTGGCGCGCCATGTCGCGAGCGCCCTCGTAGATCGAGCGCGGCACCCTCCGTGAGGCCTGCTTGGGGCAGCACCGGGACTTCAATGCGCAGCGATCACAATCGCGCTTGCTGGCGAGGTAAAGCATGGTGGCGCCATCATTCACCAGCGTTCCGGTCGTGGTAAGAACTTTGCCACTGGGGCAACGATAGACGTCCCCGGCATGGTCATAGGTGAAGTCGTCGCGCGAGAAGATCCCGTCAGTGCGGGCGGACTTGTCGAAGACTGTAACGTGCGGCTCGATGCCGTGCTCATAGACCAGCCAGGCGAGCATCTCAGCCGAGCCGTAGCCGCTGTCACCGAGGAGCCGGTTCGGATAGAGATCGAACCGTTCGAGCGAGCGCTCAATCATGCGTTTGGCGGCCAATACCTCCGCCTGCCGGATTGCCGTCGTCGCCTCGACATCCACGATGATCGCGTTCTCGACGTCGATCAGGTAGTTCGTCGAGTAGGCGAAGAAGGCTTGGCCACCATGCGCCCCGGTCCAGCGCGCCGCCGGGTCGGAGGGCGACACGAACTTCGGCGTGACCTCGGTTGCCGCTCCGAAAGCGGCATCATCGAGGACAGCCAGATACTCATCGATCGCTCGGCCGGCAGCCTCCGCTGGAAGCCCCTTGTCGCCTTCGATCCCCTTCTGCCGATTGGCATCGGCCTTGATCAGGCTCGCGTCAACGGCAAATCCTTCACCGCCGACCAGTCGCTCCTCGATGCAGCGGCGCAACACGCTCTCGAATACGCGACGGAAGAGGTCGCTCTGCCGGAAGCGGCCATGCCTGTTCTTGGAGAATGTCGAGTGATCCGGCACCGCGCCATCCAGACCGAGCCGGCAGAACCACCGATAGGCCAAATTGAGGTGAACCTCATCGCACAGGCGCCGCTCCGATCGAATGCCGAAGCAGTAGCCGATCAGCAGCATCCGGATCATCAGCTCGGGATCGATCGAAGGTCGACCGATACTGCTGTAGAAGGGTGCCAGGTCCTGCCTGACCTGTTCAAGGTCGACAAATCTATCGATCGACCGGAGCAAGTGGTCGGCGGGAATATGCCTATCGAGCGAGAACTCATAGAACAACGCAGCCTGTTCGACTTGCCGATGTCCCATCATGATTTTCCGTCCTGCCAATTAGACAGACTGAATCACTGATCCCTCTGCGTCGCAACAGCCGCCTTTTTCAACAGAATCGG
>NZ_NWTI01000048.1 GCF_002531575.1 Bradyrhizobium sp. Y36
GGTGATGGGGTGGACGGCCCCCTACGGCATCAGTGTGCCAGAATGAGGTTGTCAGACACCCATTCACAGGAGCCGTCCGTGAGCCAGATTATCCGTATCGGGATGGATACGTCGAAGTATATTTTCCAGCTGCATGGCGTTGATGCGTCCGAGCAGGTCGTACTGCGCAAGCGACTTAGCCGCAAAGCGATGCTGGATTTTTTTGCGAAGCTGCCGCCAACGGTGGTCGTGATCGAGGCTTGTGGGGCCGCCCACCACTTGGCGCGCCAGCTCGGCAGGTCAGGACACACGGTCAAGCTGATCGCACCACAGCTGGTGAAGCCCTACGTGGCGCGCAACAAGAACGATGGGCGCGATGCGGAAGGGCTGTGCGAGGCGTCGAGCCGGCCTCGGATGCGGTATGTGCCGGTGAAGACGGCCGATCAGCAGGCCGCGCTGATGCTGCTGGGCGTACGCGATCAATTGGTCGGGCGTCGCACGCAACTCTCCAACACGATCCGCGGGCATGCGGCGGAGTTCGGCTTGATCGCAGCCAAGGGGTTGGACAAGCTCGCCGCATTCCTGACGGCCATCGGGCAGGACGAGCGTGTGCCGGGACTGGCCCGCGATCTATTTGCAATGCTGGCTCGCCAATATGAACAGGTGCAGGTCGAGTTGAAGGCGATCGAGGCCAGGCTGCTTGCCTGGCACCGGGCCGATGCCATGAGCCGGCGATTGGCGCAGATTCCGGGGATCGGTCCAGTCACGGCGGCGGCGCTGGTGATGAAGGCGCCAGATCCGCACGCCTTCCGCTCGGGGCGGCTGTTCGCGGCCTGGCTCGGCCTAACGCCCAAAGACCATTCCACCGCGGGTAAGACCCGGCTCGGCAAGATAACCCGTGCAGGTGATGAGAGGCTACGTCAGTTGCTGGTGGTCGGGGCGACCTCGGTTGTGAAGATGGCCAAAACCCGAGATCGCGGGCCTCGCTGGCTGATCGAGCTGTTGAAGCGCAAGACACCCAAGCTTGCTGCAGTGGCGCTGGCCAACAAGATGGCCCGCATCGCCTGGAAGCTGATGACAACTGGAGAAAGCTACGACAGTGCGCGGCACGATGCCGCTACGGCAACCGCCGCTTAGCTAAGAGATTCGGCCGGCCGGCGGCTTAGTCCACCGGCCTAACCGGAGCTGCAAGAGCAGAGAAGATGGAGTGATCGGTCGACCCGAGACGCGAGCAAATCCGTGGGACCCATTGGCTGTACAAGGGCCGCTGCGGTGATTGGAACTCGTGTTGCGGAAGCCATCTTGGCCAGCGGCGAACAAGCTGCACCCAACAGGCCGCACATATGGATGCAAGCGACCCGGTCAAACCTCACTAAGCTCTTGTGCCACGGGGGCCGTCCACATATGGGTCCC
>NZ_NWTI01000049.1 GCF_002531575.1 Bradyrhizobium sp. Y36
ATCTGGTTTGGCAGGAAGTTGCCGGGGGGATTCCCGAATCGGCACTTTGTGTGATTCCTATTGCGACACTTCGGCTTTGGCGGAGGTGTTGGCATGCTGTCAGGTATCGATTGGACCTTGGGCCGGTTCGGGGATCGTCGTCTCGATAAAGGGGGGCGGCGCTCGCTGAACGCATGGTTGCGGGCAAGACGGTCTGCCTGCGGCGGCTCTCCAGGGGGAACCGGGCGCTGGAAGTGCGGTTCAACCGCTTTCTTGGCCATGACAAGGTGACGGTGGAACGGATCATCGAGAGCTGGAGCGAACGCACGATCACGGCGGTAGAAGGCCGCCACGTGTTGGCGATCCAGGACACCAGCGAGATCCACTTCAACACGACGCCGCAACGCCGGCGCGGGCTCGGAGAAATCGGCAAAGGCAATCACCACGGCGTGCTGTTGCATCCGCTGCTGGCGGTGGATGCCGACGATGGTGCCTGTCTTGGGCTTTTGAGCGGACAGATATGGACGCGCCAGGGCCGCCGCACGACCTCGCACGACGAACGGGAATTATCGGACAAGGAATCGCAGCGCTGGATATCCACCGCCGTTGCAGCCAAGCCGCTGCTCACCAAGGCTTCGGCGGTGACGGTGTTGGGTGATCGCGAGAGCGATATCTTTGCCCTTTATGCCAGCTCGGCCGAGCAGCACTTCCACGTCATCGCGCGCAGCATGCATGATCGCAAGCTTGCCGACCGCAGCGGCTTATATGAGGCCAGCGATGCCATGGCCGCGGTGGATCGGCGGGCGGTCCAACTGCCTGCGCGCGCTGCGCGGCCGGCACGTCTGGCCCAGCTCGAACTTCGCTTTGGCGCAATCGAGCTCGCGCGCCCGCAGAGTAAGTTCCTGAGCCATCTGCCGAAAAGCTTGCCATTGGCGATGGTCGATGTGCGCGAGATCAATGCCGAGACCGGCGTGGAGCCGCAGCACTGGCGGCTTCTCACCTCTCACGAGGTTACCAGCATCGAGGACGCCTGGCGCATCGTCCAATGGTACAAGCAGCGCTGGATCATCGAGCAGTTCTTCCGCATCCTGAAGACGCAAGGCCTCAAGCTCGAAGACAGCCAGATCGGATCCGCCGATCGGCTTATCAAGCTGGTCGCTATCGCCGCCAAAGCCGCCGTCATCACCATCCAGCTCCTGCAGGCCCGCAACGGAGGCCGCCAGTCCATTCTCGCGGCCTTCGACAGCGGCCAGATCAACGCGCTCACGGCCCTCAACCAGCAGCTCGAAGCAGCCAGCAAGCGACTAAAGAACCCACATCCGC
>NZ_NWTI01000050.1 GCF_002531575.1 Bradyrhizobium sp. Y36
TGTCCGGGGAATGATTCACTGTGACGCGGAGCATGCCCGGGTTTTCCCGGCGTGAAGCAGGTACTTTCTGGTTGTCGAGACTCAGAAAGGGGCCGGGCATGCGGTTTAGGGATAGCATTTTTGGAAGGCTGCTTGAACCGATCGATCGGCGGCAGTTTCAGGCGACTGTGGATCGTTTGGATGGCGACGCCTACGACAAGACGTTCGACAGCTGGGATCATCTTGTCGCACTGATATTTTCCCAGCTCAGTGGCGTCGGCAGCTTGCGTGCGCTTGAGGCGATCTGGAACGCTAATTCGCATCATCACTACCATCTTGGTGTCGGCAAATTGGCGCGATCGACGCTTGCGGATGCCAATGCCCGACGGCCGGTCGGTATCTTCGCAGAAGTCTTTGAGCGATTGTCTGGGCATGCCGACCGAGCGCTGAAGCGGGAAGGTGCCGAGATGCTGCGGCTGATCGATGCGACGCCGGTTCCGCTGGATCAACTCAGCACCTGGGCCGACTGGAACGGACGTACTCGCGGTCTCAAGCTTCACGTGGTTTACGATCCCGGCTCGGATCATCCGCGCCGTCTGGCGATCACGCCGTCGACGGTCAATGACGTGACACCAGCCCAGCAACTCCCGATCGAGGCCGGCGCCACCTATGTGTTCGACAAGGCCTATTGCAGTTATGCCTGGTGGACACGGCTTCACGACGCGGGGGCCTGCTTCGTCACCCGCCAGAAGAAGAATCTGCGCTTCGGAGCGACACGCTGGCGGAAGCTGCAGAAACCAAAGGAGAAGGGCTTTACGATCCTCGACGATGCCGAGGTAAAGCTCCTCAGCAGCTCCAAACTTGCAATTCCGATGCGCCGCATCCGCCTCAAACGCGATGACGGTACAAAACTGACCCTCATCACCAACGATATGAAGCGTCCGGCCATCGCGATCGCTGCCCTTTACAAAACACGCTGGCAGATCGAGCTTTTGTTCCGCTGGATCAAGCAGCACCTCAAGCTTCGCAAGTTCCTCGGCCGCTCCGAGAATGCGGTCCGTCTGCAAATCCTCGCCGCCATGATCGCCTATCTGCTGCTGCGGATCGCCGCACGCGAAAGTCGTCTCATCTTGCCGGCTATCCGCTTCGCGGGTCTTGTCGCCGCCTCGCTGTTCATACGAAAGCCAATCGCCCATATCGACCGACCTCCCAAGGTGAACCCATCCGCTGCCCGCGAAAGAGGCTCTCCCGACCAGATCAGCTTCTGTTATGCATAGACTTCCCCGGACAGCCCTGCGC
>NZ_NWTI01000051.1 GCF_002531575.1 Bradyrhizobium sp. Y36
TGTTTAGTCCGGAGACATGGCTGACACCTGTTCGGACACATCACTGACAGGTGGGTCGTTGGTCAAGTCGATCGAAGCGACCTGCCAACTGGCGAAGAAGATTCCGTAGTGGCCGTCGCGGTCCAGTGGCCGAATGGCGAGGCGTTCACGTGCGAAGGCCTGGGGAACTTTCCAGAAGCGCCCCTTGAAGGAGATGTAGGGTCTCGTCGATGAGACCCTGCGCACGATCTCGCCGCTGTTGTATTCGACGTTCGGAACGCGGGCGGGCATGGCCCGAGCACTCGGCCGGAAGCGATCGGCGGGGACCTGCATATCGAGGCCTTCGTGGGGACGCTCCAGATTATAGACCGGGCGCCAGGCATCGAGGGCCCGCTGGACTTCCGGCAGAGTGCGGAAGCGGCGCATTGCAAAGACCTCAGCCTTCAGGGTGCGGTGGAAGCGTTCGTTCTTGCCGCGCGCCTGCGGATGGCACGGCCTGGCGTGCACCACCCGGACGCCAAGCTTGAGCAGCCACACCTTCAGCCCGGTCCAGCGAACGCCAGACGTATCGCCCCAAGGTGAGCCGTTGTCGGTGTAGAAGGCCTCCGGCAAGCCATAGCAGCGGAACGTTGTCGTCAGGTGATCCTGCACGGTGAGACGCTGCTCGTCGGCGCAGGCCTTCAGGCACAGGACATAGCGCGAGTGATCGTCGACGATCGTGAGCGGGTGGCACCGCGTCCCGTTGGCGAGCCCCAGGTGACCCTTGAAGTCCATCTGCCACAGCAGATTGGGAGCTTCCTTCTCGAACCGATGGCCCGGATTGGGCGGTGCATTCTCGCTCGGTTTGACCCGCCCGTTCCGGCACAGGATCTGATGCACCGTCGACGGCACGGGCACCGTCTGGCCGCTCCGCTTCAGGCAATGGGAGATCTTGCGCGCTCCCCAGGCCGGATGCTTGTCGCGCACCGCCAACACCTGTGCCTCGATCGCAGCCTCACTGCGCCTGGGCATCGCATGCGGGCGCCGCGAGCTGTCGGCCAGCTCCCGATCGCCAGCCTGCCAGCGCCGCAGCCATTTGTAGCCGACGTCGGGGCTGATGTTGAACCGTCGGCATAGCTCGCGCCGGTTGACGCCTTCCTGCAAAGCCAGCCGCACGAACTCGTGGCGTTGATCCATTATTGACACCTCATTCCACGGCATGGACGGCCTCCCGAATCGGACCAATCCAGCCATTGTTGACGTGTCAGCTATGTCTCCGAACACCCGTCAGTGATCTGTCCGGGCTAAACA
>NZ_NWTI01000004.1 GCF_002531575.1 Bradyrhizobium sp. Y36
CGAGGCCACCGACTGGACGTTGGTCGAAGCTTCTTCCGACGCTCCGGCAACCGTGGTCGCCAGACGCTGCGAACGGTCGGCCGTCGACGTCAGCGTCGAGGCGGAGGCCTCGAGCTGGGTCGAAGCCGACGACACGGTCTGGACGATCTCGCCGATCATGGTTTCGAATTCGCGGGTGATGTTGTCGACGCGACGGCCGCGCTCGATCTTGGCTTCGGCGTCAGCGGCGGCGGCCTCGTCCGCGGCCTTCTTGGCGATCAGCGCTTCCTTGAAGATCTGGAGCACGTCGGCCATGGCCCCGATTTCGGTCTTCTCGCCGCGATGCGGGACGTCGGCGGAGAGATCGCCCTTGCCCAGGGCCTGCATGGGGTCGATGATCGAGTTGATGCCCTTCGAGACGTCCTGAACCAGGTAGAAGCTCACGGCAATGCCGGCGATGACGGCGGCGCCCAGGATGATCGCGACCAGCATGAAGGCGTAGTAGAAGGTATCGGCAGCCTCCGCGGCGGCCTGTTCGCCGCCCTTGGTGTTGAGTTCGATGTCCTTGGTCAGAACCTCGTCCGCCGCCAGACCGATCTTGTTGACCGTCTTGGAGTTCAGCTCCTGGGCGTCGTGCGGGACCTTGCCGGCCTCCTTGCGGGAGATCGCGAAGACTTCCTCGGTGCCCTTCTTGTAGTCGTCCCAGAGCTTGGACCAGTCGCTGTAGAGTTTCCTCTCCTCCGGCGAGCTGATCATCCCCTCGTAATTCTTGCGCATCTTGGCGAGCGCCTCGAGCACCGTCGCGGCGGTCTTCTCCGTCGCGAGCTTGTCCTCGAGGGTCTCGGCCAGCATGTGCTGGCGCACCACGTTGCGGTAGGTGATGACGCTCGCGCGCAGATCACCGATCGCGCGGACGCTCGGCATCCAATTCGTGGTGATGTCGATCGTGTTGGCGTTGATCGTCCGCATCTTCATGACGGCAAGCAGACCCATGCCGGTCATCGCGATCAGCAGGAACGCCACGACACTGATGATTTTGGCGCGGATGGAGATGGTGGCGAACATAGCAGGTCTCTTTGCGTTGGCGCGGCGGCGCGTCGGAAAATCGTGGATCAACCAAAACAAGCGGCGCCGACGCTCAACGACAAAGCGACTGAACGATTGTTGACTACGGCCCCGCGCGAGTACGGAAACCGAAAGAAGTGAACGGGGGACTAAGAATGTCCTGCGCTCAGCGCATGAGCCTAAGCGCATTGGAGAAAAACTCGGGCCCGCCGAAGTTTCCGGACTTCAAAGCGAGCAGCATGTCGCCCGCTTCGGCACCGACGGCACGCAGCACCGGAACGCCTGCGGCGATCTCCGCGCCAACCAGGAAGCCTGGTATCTGAAGGCGATCGACGACCGCGCCGGAGGTCTCGCCGCCGGCGACGATCAAGCGCCGAACGCCTGATTTGACTAGGTTTTCCGCGATGTCGGCCATCGCCTGCTCGATCGCGTGACCGGCGGCGTCGCGGCCGTGGCGAGCCTGCAGCGCGGCGACCTGATCCGGTGTCGAGCTCGACGCGATCAGCAGCGGGCCTTCGGCCAGACGGGGCCTTGCCCAGTCCAGCGCACGCTGCGTCTCGCTTGGTCCCGTAAGAATACGGTCCGGATCGAGATGGAGCACCGGCATGACCTTTTCGGCGCTGGCGATCTGCTTCAGCGTCGCCTGCGAGCAGCTTCCGGCAAGGCATGCCGCCGTCCCGCCGACCGCCGCGCCGGCTTCAGCACTCGCCGCAGCGGGCTTGACCTTGCCGGTCGAGACCAGAGCGCGCGCCAGTCCAAGGCCGATGCCGGAGGCACCGACCGACAGGCGGTGCTCACCGGCGACAAGGCCGATGGTCTCGAGGTCGCGGTCGAAGACGGCGTCGATGACGGCGGCGCCGATGCCCTGGGCCGCAAGCTCGGCTAGCCGCGCCCGCACGGCATCCGCGCCGCGCGCGACGGTCGCGAGATCGACGAGTCCTATCTGCGTCTTGCTCTGACGCGCGAGCACGCGCACTAGGTTGGAATCATGCATCGGGTTGAGCGGATGGTCCTTCAACGGGCTCTCGTTCAGCGGCACGGCGCCGACGAAGAGATTGCCCTGGTAGACGGTGCGGCCGGTCTCCGGAAACGCCGGCGTCACCAGCACGGCTCCCTCGCCGCAATCGGCGCGCAGCGCGTCCATGACGGGGCCGATATTGCCGGCGTCGGTGGAATCGAAGGTCGAGCAGATCTTGAACAGCACATGGCGCGCGCCGCGGCTGCGCAGCCATTTGTCCGCCGCGCGCGAGCGCGACACCGCAAGGCCGGCCTCGATCGAGCGGCTCTTCAGCGACACCACGACGGCGTCGACCTCGGGCAGCGCGAGATCATCCGAGGGCACACCGATGGTCTGCACCGTGCGCAGGCCCGCGCGCATCAGCGTGTTGGCGAGATCGGAGGCGCCGGTGTAATCGTCGGCGATGCAGCCAAGAGAAATGTCAGCTGCAAGGGTCACGGCTTCACTCCAGCGTAGGGCTTGAACCAGGCGAGGCCGTCGGTGGTCTTGCTGCGCGGATTGTACTCGCAGCCGACGAAGCCGGCATAGCCGAGCCGGTCGAGCTCCGCGAACAGGAACGGATAGTTCAGCTCCTCGCCGTCGGGCTCGTTGCGCGAGGGAATGCTGGCGATCTGGACATGGCCGACGATCGGCATCATCTCGCGCAGCCGCATGGTGACGTCGCCGTGGATGATCTGGCAGTGATAGATGTCGAACTGGAGCTTGAGGTTCGCAAGCCTCAGCTCCTGGATCAGATCGCGGGCGAAGCCGAAATCGTTGAGGAAGTAGCCGGGCACGTTGCGCGCGTTGATCGGCTCGATCACGACGTCGATGCCGTGGGGCGCGAAGAACTCCGCGGTCCATGCCACGGATTTGTAGAAGGCCTCGATCGCGACGCGCTCGCCGCGGTTGGCGATGCCTGCCATCAGATGCAGGCGCTTCACGCCCGTCGCCTTGGCGTAAGGCAGCGCCGTCTCCAGGCTCGCCTTAAGATCGGAGAACCGCGCCGGCAACGCCGCAAAGCCTTTCTCGCCGGCATTCCAGTCGCCCGGCGGCAGGTTGAACAGCGCCTGCGTCAGGCCGTTGCGCTTGAGACGCTCGCCGACCGCCTCGGCCGGGTGCTCGTACGGAAAGAGAAACTCGACCGCGGTGAAGCCGGCTTGCGCGGCGGCATCGAAACGATCGAGGAACGGCACCTCGGTGAACATCATCGAGAGATTGGCGGCAAAGCGGGGCATGGGGGTCCTCTTCGTTACTTGTCGCCAGGAAGCTTCACGCCGGTGACCTGCGCATACATGCGCGCGACCGAGGCGTCGTCATCGCGGCCCATGCCGGCGGCAGCGGTCATCAAGAACATCTGCAGGGCGGCGGCCGAGACCGGCACGGGAAATCGGGCGCTGCGCGCCATGTCCTGGATGATGCCGAGATCCTTGACGAAGATCTCGACGGCACTGCGCGGCGTGTAATCGCCGTCCAGCACGTGCGGCATGCGGTTCTCGAACATCCAGGAATTGCCGGCGGACGCGGTGATCACTTCATAGACCTTGCGGATGTCGAGGCCCTGCTTGGCCGCGAATGCCATCGCTTCCGATGCGGCGGCGATGTGCACACCGGCAAGCAACTGGTTGATCATCTTGAAGGCGGCGCCTTGGCCGGCGGCATCGCCGAGCTCGTAGAGTTTCGCGGCCATGGCATCGAGCGCCGGCCGGGCCTTTGCGAACGCGGCGGCGCTGCCGGAGGCCAAAATCGTCAGCTCGCCTTGTGCGGCGCGCTGCGCGCCGCCGGAGATGGGCGCATCGAGATAATGCCGGCCGGTCGCCTCCAGCTGCTTGGCGAGGCGCCGCGCCACTTCGGGATCCATGGTGGCGGAGGAAACGAACACACTGCCCTTCGGCATGGTCTCGGCGGCCCCGTCCTTGCCGAACAGGATCGCCTCGGTCTGGGCGGCGTTGACCACCACGCTGACGACGATGTCGGCGTCCCTGGCCGCCTCGGCCGGGGTGTTGGCGCCTGCCCCGCCGTCCTTCACGAAGCGCGCCACTGCGTCAGCCGAAACATCACAGCCGGTAACCGCGCGGCCGGCGCGCTTCAGCGAGGTCGCCATGCCAAACCCCATCGAGCCGAGCCCGATGACGGCGATACGCTGATTTTGTAGCGTGGAGGCGGACATATGCAACTGACCCCTGCGAACGTTTCCTGGATGGCCCGCCTTTGCGGCGGCTCGGCGAACCGATAACACGGCTTGGCCGCGCTGCCAAAGCGTGAGACAAGCGGACATGACGGCCATGAGAACCGACACGAGCAACGAGACAAGGCTGCGCGAGGATATCTGCCGCTTCGGACGATCCCTGTTCGAGCGCGGGCTGACGCCGGGCTCGTCCGGCAACATCAGCGTCCGCCTGGACGGCGGCGGCTGGCTGGTGACGCCGACCAATGCTTCGCTCGGCTTCCTCGATCCCGCAAAGCTGTCGCGGCTGGACGATCAGGCCCGGCTGGTGTCGGGAGATGCGCCCACGAAGGAAGTTCCGCTGCACACCGCGCTCTACGACACGCGCGGCAGTGCACGCGCGATCGTGCATCTGCACTCCACCCATTCGGTCGCGCTCTCGATGCTGCCCGAGGTCGACCCGCGGGCGGCGCTGCCGCCGATGACGGCCTATTATCTGATGAAATGTGGCGCCACCGCGCTCGTGCCTTATTATCGCCCCGGCGACCCCGCGGTCGCCGATGCGATCAAGGGCCTGGCGGGGAAATATTCATCCGTGCTGCTCGCCAATCACGGCCCGGTCGTCGCCGGCGACACGCTGGAAGCCGCGGTGTTCGCGACGGAGGAGCTGGAGGAGACGGCGAAGCTGTACCTGCTGCTGCGCGGGATGAACCCGCGGTATCTGTCGCCGGAGCAGGTGACGGATCTGGCGAAGGTGTTCGGGGTGACGCTGCCGGAGCATGGGCACGGGCATTAGACGCCCCCGCTGTCATGCGCCGCGAAGGCGGGGAATCCAGTACGCCGCGGCTTCTCGACTCAATTACAACGGCCTCTGGAATACTGGATCGTCCGCCTGCGCGGACGATGACACCGACAGTGTGGGACGACTGTGCCCAACACACTTCGCCGCTACAGCCCCAGATACGCCTTCCTCACATCCGGATTGCCTTTGATCTCCGCGGCCGGGCCCTGCATCAGCACGCGGCCGGTTTGCAGGATGTAGGCACGGTCGGCGATCTCCAGACACTCGGCCATGCGCTGCTCGACGATCAGGACGGTCATGCCGCTGTCGCGGATCAGCTTCACCGCCTGAAAGATCTCGTCGACCAGCTTCGGCATGATGCCCTGCGACGGCTCGTCCAGCATCAGCAGCCGCGGGCGCGTCATCAGCGCGCGGCCGATCGCGAGCATCTGCTGCTCGCCGCCGGAGAGCGTCTCGGCGCGCTGGTCGAGGCGTTCGGCGAGGCGCGGAAACAGCTTGAAGACGAGATCGAGCGGCGCCTCGCGGTCGGCCTCGCCGCGATACAGGTAGCTGCCGAGGCGAAGATTGTCGCGTACCGACAGACGCGGGAACAGGCGGCGATTCTCCGGCACATAGGCGATGCCGGCCGCCGTGATGTGATGCTGCGCCATGCCGTTGATCTGCTTGCCGTCGAAGGTCACGCTGCCCGAGCGCGGACGCTCGGCACCGGCGATCGACTTCAGCAAAGTCGACTTGCCGGCACCGTTGGCACCGGCGACGCAAACGATCTCACCCTTGGTGACCTCGATACTGACCGCGGAGATCGCGACCAGACCCTGATAGGCGGTCGTGACTTCACGCACCGACAGCATGACGATCTCCCAGATATGCCTTGATCACCTTGGGATCGCGGACCACGTCGGCGGGCTTGCCCTCGACCAGGACCTTGCCGAGGTCGAGCACGATGGCGCGGTCGACCAGCGGCATCACGATCTCCATGACGTGCTCGACCATCAGCACGGTGATCCCGGCATCGCGCACCTTGCGAACCAGTGCAACGCCGGTCTGCGCCTCGGTCGGCGTGAGGCCGGTGAGGACTTCGTCGAGCAGCAGCAGCTTCGGCTCGGTCGCGAGCGCTCGGGCGACTTCGAGGCGGCGCTTCTCGGCCGGCACGAGGTCGCTGGCGAGCACGTCCGCGCGCGCGGCAAGGCCGGTGAACTCGAGCACCTCATGCGCCTTGCGACGGGCCTCGCGCATCACGGTGTTGCGCACGAGAGCACCGACGATGACGTTGTCGATGACGGTCATGGTCTCGAAGCTCTTGACCACCTGGAAAGTGCGCCCGACGCCGCGCTGGCAACGCGCGGCCGCCGGCAGGCGGGTGACGTCCTCGCCGTCGAATAGAATCGAGCCTTGCGTCGGCGGCAAGACGCCGGCGATGAGATTGAACAGCGTCGACTTGCCGGCGCCGTTGGGGCCGATCAGGCCGACGATCTCGCCGCGGCCGACCGAGATCGAGACGTCGCTGTTGGCAACGAGGCCGCCGAATCGCTGCCAGACGCCGCGGGTTTCGAGAAGCGCGGTCATCGGGAAACTCCCGTCTTCTTCGGGCGCGCGAACAGGCTGAGCAGCCCCCGCGGCAACGCCAGCGAGATCAGGACGATCAGCGTGCCGTAGACGATGAGGTCGACACCGCGCCCGGAACCGCCGAACTTGAAGCGCGTCAGCTCGGTCAATGGGATCAGGATGGCGGCCCCCAACACCGGCCCCCACAGGGTGCCGATCCCACCGAGCACGGCGGGCAGCGCCATCAACAGCGAAAACTGGAAGCCCATCACGCTTTCAGGGTCGATGTAGGATACGAACTGGGCGTAGAAGCTACCGCCGACCGCGACCAGAAAGGCGGAGACCGCGGCCGCGCCCATCTTGGAGTTGAACACGTCGACGCCGAGACTCTCGGCCGCGTCCGGATTGTCCTTCACCGCGCGCCACCAGAAGCCCCACTTGGAATCTTCCAGCCACCAGGTGACGAACCAGGCGAGACAGCACAGCGCCAGTGCGAAATAGAAGTACGGCAGCTTGGTGCGCAGGAACTGGAATTTCAGCCAGCTGTCGCCGCGGATCGGGATGGTGATGCCCATCGCGGCACCGGCCCATTCCCAGTTGTGGAACAGGAGCAGGCCGATCTCGGCGATGACGATGGTGGCGATGACGAAGTAATGGCCACGCAGGCGGAAGAAGGGATAGCCGAGCCCCATCGCGATCAGCGCCGACACCACGCCGCCCGCCAGCATGCCGAACCAGGGCAGCACGCCGAACTTCATGAACAGCAGCTCGGTGGTGTAGGCTCCCAGGCCGAAATAGAGCGCGTGGCCGAGCGAGATCTGCCCGCAATAGCCGGACAGGATGTTCCAGCTCTGCGACAGTCCCGCATACATCAGCGTCAGGATCAGGATGTTCTGGACGACGACGTCCTTCACGAACAACGGCGTCAGCGCGGCGATGGCGGCCAGCACCGCGGCGATGATGAGGTCGCGGCGGCGCCGCGCTGCAAAATCCTTGTCCATCAGATCGATCCGAACAGGCCGCGCGGGCGGATGAAGACGACCAGCAGATAGACCGCGTAGATGCCGACCGATTTCAGCGACGGCGGCAGCACCAGCGCGGTGACCGCTTCGACGAGGCCGACGATGATGCCGCCCGCGAACGCGCCGAACACGCTGCCGAAGCCGCCGAGCGCCACGGTGACGTAGGCGATCAGCGCAAAGGACGCGCCGACATCGGGATAGATGTAGAAGAACACCGCCATGATCGCACCGGCGAGACCGACCAGCGCGGCGCCGAGGCCCCAGCCGAACGCGAACACGCGATTCTTGTCGATGCCGACCAGCGCGACCGCACCGGGATCTTCGCGGGTCGCTTCCAGCGCACGGCCGAAATCGGTGCGGTGGATGAAGAAATAGAGACCGGCGAAAGCCGCGATCGACACCAGCGCGCCGACCAGTTGCGGCTCCGGCAGGAAGATGCCGGCGATCGAGATGGTTTTGCCGCCGAGCCAGGACTGCGGAATGCTGCGATAGTCCGGCGTGAAGAAGTATTGCGCGAGGCCGCGCATGACGATGGCGAGGCCGAAGGTGGTGAAGATCTGCACCATGCCGGCATTGGCCTTGGCCCGCATCGCGAAGCGAACAATCAGCAGGTAGACCACCGCTCCGAAGATGAAGAGCGCCGCGGCGACCAACGGCGCCGACAGCAAGGGGTCGATCGCGAAGAACGCGAACAGGAAGAACGACAGGTACATCGCGATCATCAGGAACTCGCCATGGGCGAAATTCGTGACGTCCATCAGGCCGAAGATCAGCGCAAGGCCGACGGCGATCAGTCCGTAGAGCAGGCCCATGAGCAGGCCGCTCGCGAGACTCTGGATAATGGCTTGGGCTGTCAAAAGTCTGTCCCCCGAAATCAATCCTCATCCCGAGAAGCGCGCACCAGCGCGCGTCTCGAAGGATGGCCCAGCCCTCGTCCTTCGAGACGCGGGCTGTGCCCGCTCCTCAGGATGAGGGCGGGAGCTACGTCTGAGCTCCCGCGTCCAAGTCTTGCTTCCCAGTCCTACTTCATCGGCCAGACCGCTTCCGCGATTGCGGCCTGCGGCGGGAAGATGGTGACGAACTTGCCGCCGATATATTGCAGCAGCACCGGATCGGCATCGTTGTTCTGGCCCATCTCGTCGAACTTGACGCGCTTCCAGGGCATGATGGTCTGCTCGCCCGGAATGTCGGTCGCCGCCAGCGCATCGCGGATCTTCTCGCCGTCGGTCGACTTGGCGCGGCTGATGGCGTCCGCCAGGATGATCAGGCCCATGAACTGGCGCGAGGTGAGGTCGTTGAAGTCCTTGCCCGATCGCGCCTTGAACATGTCATTGATCTTGCCGACCATCGGGCGCTTCTGCGCGAGGTCGAGCGAGAAGGTGCCGCGCGAGATCACGCCTTCGAGCTTGTCGCCGACGGCATCATAGAGCGCCTTCTCGGAGAAGCCGGCGTCCTGCGCCACGATCGCATTCGGCTTGTAGCCGAGCTCGGCCATGGTCTTGACCAGGAGGATGCCGTCGGTGGTGTAGCTCGAGGGCATCAGCACGTCGGCGTTCGCGGATTTGAGCTGCTGCACCTCGGCCGAGAGCGAGGGCGAATTGGCGCGATACTTGATGTCGGTGACGATCTTGTAGGCGCGCTCGCCGGCGATCTTGGCCTGGGCATTGCCGGAATCGGTGCCGAAGATGGTGTCCTCGTGGAACAGCGACAGCGTCTCGATCTTGGTGCCCTTCTTCTTCATGGCGTCGAAGAAGTCGAACATGGCGGCCGAGTACATCTCGTCGTGCGGCGCGGCGCGGAAATAATATTTCAGGCCGCGGCGATGCAGGCTGGGCGAGGAATTGTCGGCGGAGACGAACGGGACCTGATAGCGCTCGCAGATCTGGCTGACGGTGACGGCGACTGCGCTCTGGTAGGTGCCGATGATGGCGGAGACCTTCTCCTGCGTGATCAGGCGCTCGGCCTCGGCACGACCCTTCTGCGGATCGGCCTGGTGGTCGGCGAACACGAGGCGGACCTTTGCACCGCCAAGGCCGGGAAGGCCTTCGCCCTTGGCCAGCGGCAGGTCGAAATCGGTATCCTTGTTGATGACTTCGAGCGCGGTCTCATAGGCCTTCTGCGCGTCGACGCCCTGCTGCGCGCTGCCGCCGGAGAACGGATAGATCACGCCGATGACGACTTCCGAGGTCTGTGCGCGGGCGGCGAGCGGCATCAGCGCTGCGGTGGCGGTGGCACCTAACAACACGTCGCGGCGAGTGATCGTCATGGCAGAATCCTCTGTTACTGAATTGCGGCTGATCGAATGAAGCGATTAACGGATGCGGTAAAGCTCGAACAAGCAGCAGATGCTGCCTACTATATCACGGCCATGGTCCTGTTCTTGAGATCCGTCACCAGCATCAGGCCGGGCGAATGCGTGATCGCGAACGGAAGCTTGGCCGCGTTGATCACCGATTGCGGCGTCACACCGCAGGCCCAGAACACCGGAATCTCGTCGTCGGCCACCGGCACCGGATCGCCATAGTCGGGCTTGGCAATGTCCTTGATGCCGATCAGGTGCGGATGACCGAGATGCACGGGCGCCCCGTGCACGGCGGGGTAGCGCGAGGTGATCTGCACCGCGCGGATCGCGTCCGCGGGCTTGAACGGGCGCATCGACACCACCATGGGGCCGGCGAACGGACCGGCCTCGCCGCAGGCGATGTTGGTGCGGTACATCGGCACGCGCACATTGTGCTCGATGTGGCGGATCGGCATGCCCTCGTCGAGCAGCGCCTCTTCGAACGAGAACGAGCAGCCGAGCACGAAAGTCACGAGATCGTCGCGCCAATGCTTCGTCACATCGGTCGGCTCGTCCACCACCTCGCCGTCGCGCCAGACACGGTAGCGGGGCACATCGGTACGGATGTCGAGATCGGCGCCGAGCGAAGGGATGAAAGGACTGCCGACGTCGGACATGCCGATGATCGGGCACGGCTTCGGATTGAGCTGGCAGAAGCGGTGAAAGGCGCCGGCATATTCGGCCGGCAGGATCGCCAGATTGCCCTGAACGAAACCAGGGGCGGCGCCGGCGGTGGAAGCGACCAGCCCTTCGCGATAGGCGAGCCGGGCCTTGCGGCTCGGGAGGGTGTCGGGCGTTTCAGTTTGCTGCGTTGCCACCAAAACAGTCATGAGAGCGACCTGCCTATAAACTCGACAAAGACAGCCAACACCAAGCGTGCTATAAAGTCTAATCGTCGTTTCTAATCAATCTCGATAAATATAATTTATCGACTGGGAAAATCCTTCCAATGCTGGACTTCAGGTCGATCGAGACGTTCCTCTGGGTTGTGAAGCTCGGCAGCTTTCGAGGCGCCGCCCAGCGCCTCAACACGACGCAGCCGGCGATCTCCCAGCGCATCGCCCAGCTCGAGCGCGAGATGGGCGTGAAGCTCCTCAATCGCGATCATCGCGTGGCTTCGCCGACCCCGAGCGGCCGGCAGATGATGGTCTATGCGGAGAAACTGATCGGCCTGCGCGCGCAGATGATGGCGGAGATCGGCGACCGCTCGGCAATGCGCGGCGTGATGCGGCTCGGCGTTGCCGAGACCATCGTGCACACCTGGCTGCCGCGCCTCGTGAAGAGCGTCAACCAGGTCTATCCGAACCTGTCGCTGGAGATCGAAGTCGACATCACGCCGAACCTGACCGCGCGCCTGCTCGCGCAGGAGATCGAGCTTGCGTTCGTCGTCGGGCCGCTATCCGCCTCCGGCGTGCACAACCGCGTGCTCGCCGATTATCCGATCGGGTTTCTCGCAAGTCCCTCGCTCGGCCTCGGCAAGGGCCCGGTGACGCCGGCGGAGCTCGCGCGGTTTCCGATCATCACCTTTCCCCGCAAGACCAAGCCCTACGAGGTCGTGCGCGAGGTGTTCGACCGGCCCGAACTGCCGCCGATCCGCCTGCATGCCTCCGCTTCGCTGGCCACCGTCATCCACATGGCGGTCGAGGGGCTCGGCGTCGCCGTGATCCCCGATGCCATCGTCGAGAACGAGCTCGCCGACGGGCGGCTGCAATTGCTCGACACCGATCTTGCCATTGCGCCGCTGACCTTCACCGCAAGCTGGCTCGCCTCGCCCGACGTCGTCGCGGTGGAGCGCGTCGCCGAGCTTGCACGGCAGATTGCGCAGAGCAGCCTCGCGGTTGACGCGCCCGCGCTGGCGGGTCATTGAAAAAGGCGCCGGACAATCGAGAGACCCACCGCATGAGCCGAGCCGTCACGAACCTGCAAATCGATTCTGCCCGCCTGTGGGGCTCCATCCACGAGACCGCGCAATTCGGCGCGACCGCCAAGGGCGGCGTGCGGCGGCTGACGCTGAGCGCCGAGGACAAGCAGGTGCGCGACTGGTTCCGCAAGGCCTGCGAGGACGCCGGCCTCGAGGTGCACACCGACGCGCTGGGATCGCAGTTCGGCCTGCGCAAGGGGCGCGACATGTCGAAGCTGCCGGTCGGCATCGGCTCGCATCTCGACACCCAGCCGACCGGCGGCAAGTATGACGGCATCCTGGGCACGCTGGGCGCGCTGGAAGTGATCCGCACGCTGAACGATGCCGGCATCGAGACCGACGCGCCGATCTGCGTCGTCAACTGGACCAACGAGGAAGGCTCGCGCTTCGCGCCTGCGATGATGGCCTCCGCGGCCTATGTCGGCGATTTTACCACCGATGACATTTTGTCGCGCAAGGACATCGACGGCACCACCGTCAGCCAGGCGCTCGACAGCATCGGCTATCGCGGCGACAAGCCGGTCGGCTTCCAGAAGCTCGGCTGCTTTGTCGAGCTGCACATCGAGCAGGGTCCGATCCTGGAGGCCGAGGGCAAGACCATCGGCGTCGTCGATTCCGGCCAGGGCGTGCTCTGGTACGACGGCAAGATTTCCGGCTTCGAGAGCCATGCGGGCTCGACGCCGATGCCGCTGCGCCGCGATGCGCTGGCGACGCTCTCCGAGATCGTGCTTGCGATGGAAGCCGTCGCGAAGAAGCACGGGCCGAACGCGGTGGGCACCATCGGCGAGGCCGTGATCGCAAACCCCTCGCGCAACGTCATTCCCGGCGAGATCGCCTTCACCATGGATTGCCGCAGCGCCGATGCCGCCATCATGGACGCGCTCGACCGCGATCTGCGCACAGCGATTGCCGAGATCTCCGCGCGCCGCAGGGTCGAGGTGAAGATCGACCTGGTCTGGCGCAAGCCGCCGACCCATTTCGATCCCAAGCTCATTGCGGCGGTCGAGAGCGCGGCGAAGACGCTCGGCTATTCCTCGCGCCGCATCACCTCCGGCGCCGGCCACGACGCCTGCAACCTCAATACCATCATCCCGGCCGCGATGGTGTTCGTGCCCTGCAAGGACGGCATCAGCCACAACGAGCTGGAGGACGCGACGCAACCCGACTGCGCCGCCGGCACCAACGTTCTCATGCATACCGTGCTGGCGATCGCCGGCGTCGCGTCCTGACCGGAGAGAGCCATGCGCGGAGTTTTCGTCGACGCCAACGAGGCCCTCGCCGCGATCATGGAGCGGCTGGAGAAGCCCGGTGATCCCAAGGTGCGGATCAACCGGGATCCCGACATCAAGCCGGAGCAATATCCGGAAGTTCTCGGCGGCGCCGAGATCGCGATCGTCGACCACACCGCGCTGCCGACCGAGGTCGCGAAGAAGTGCCCAGGGTTGAAGCACGTCGTATTCCTCGGCACCGGCGCGCGCAGCTATATGAACCCGGAGGAGCTTAGCCAGCTCGGCATCTCCGTGCATCTGATCAAGGGCTACGGCGACACGGCGGTCGCGGAATCCGCGATCGCGCTGATGTGGGCCTCGGCGCGCGTCATCGCGATGATGGACCGCGAGATGCGCGCGGGCAGCTGGCTGCGCGAGGACGGCATGCAGCTCACCGGCAAGACGCTCGGCTTGATCGGCTTCGGCGGCATCGCAGCCGAGGTCGCGCGCATCGCGTCCGGCAGCGGCATGAAGGTGATCGCATGGAACCGCTCGCCGAAGAGCCATCCGGGCGTCGAGTTCACCGATCTCGATACGGTGCTGGCCAGAAGCGACGTCGTGTCGCTGCATCTGCTGCTCAACGACGAGACGCGCGGCATGATCACGCGCGACAAGATCGCGAAGATGAAGCCGGGCGTCATTCTCGTCAACACCGCCCGCGCCGCCATCGTCGACGAGCAGGCGATGATCGATGCGCTGAAGTCGGGCCATATCCGCCATGCCGGCCTCGACGTCTTCAACATCGAGCCGCTGCCTGCGGATCATCCGCTGACCAGGATTCCGAACGTGACGCTGTCGGCGCATTCGGCCTTCCGCACGCCGGAGGCGAGCGAGAACCTGATTGAAGCGGCATGGATCCATTGCCGCCGGATCGTGAATTCGTAGGTGGGTTAGCCCTGCAGATGCGCGAAGCGCATCAGCGGGGCGTAACCCGCCGCCGTCTATTTTCGCGGAGACAGAAGAGGTGGATTACGCTTCGCTAACCCACCCTACGCTTCCCGCCATATCGTGAAGGGACAAGAGCTACGACAATGGCCGACTACCGCACCATCAAGGCAGAGCCACTCACCAACGCCATCCGCGCCATTGTCAAAGCCGGCGGTTCCTCGGACCGCGAGGCCGAGCTGGTGTCCACCAATCTCGTCGAGGCCAATCTCAAGGGCCACGACTCCCACGGCGTCGGCATGATCCCGCGCTACGTCCAGAGCGTCACCAATGGCGGTCTCGCCGTGAATGCGCACGTCAAGGTCGTGCTCGACACCGGCCCGCTTCTCACCCTCGACGGCCTCACCGGCTACGGCCAGGTGATCGGCCATGAAGCGATGGAGCTGGCGGCCGAACGCGCCAAGAAGAACGGCGTGTGCCTCGTCGGCCTCTCCAACTCACACCATATCGGCCGCATCGGCCATTGGGCCGAGCAGTGCATCGACCACGGGCTGGTCTCGATCCACTTCGTCAACGTGATCTCGCGCCCGATCGTGGCGCCCTGGGGCGGCAGCGATCCGCGCCACGGCACCAACCCGTTCTGCGTCGGCATCCCGCGCAGGGGCAAAGAGCCGATCGTGCTCGACTTCGCCACCAGCCGGATCGCGCAAGGCAAGACCCGCGTTGCCCACAACAAGGGCGTCGCGCTCGAGCCCGGCACCATCATCGACAATGAAGGCAAGCCCACGACCAACCCGCGCTACACCGTGATCCCGCCCTACGGCGCCATCCTGCCTTTCGGCGAGCACAAGGGTTCGGGGCTCGCGCTGGTTTGCGAGATCCTCGGCGGCGCGCTCTCCGGCGGGCAGGTGGTCAAGGGCCCGTCCGACGGCAAGTACAACGTCCTCAACGGCATGCTCTCGATCGTGATCGATCCCGGCAAGCTCGGCACCGGCGAAAACCTCGCGCGCGAGGTCGAAAGTTTTGTCGCCTGGCATACCGGCTCACCGCCGGCGCCTGGCGTCGAGAAGGTCAAGATCGCCGGCGAGCCCGAACGCGAGACCAAGAGGAAGCGCCTCGCCGAAGGCATTCCAGTCGATCCGACCACCTGGCAGGAGATCATCGAGGCCGCAAAGAAGTTCGGGCTGGACCAGGCGGCGATCGAGAAGATCGTCAGCTAGCAAGAACGATACAAATCGCTCGGCATCATCCCGGCCTCCTGCACAGTCGCGCAGGGCGATATGGACTGATGCGAAGCTCCCGGAGCGGATTTGAACCGGTCTGCGTCGTCTTGCGACAACGCGGATATCCCGGTCCCCATCCGCCCCCGAGGTTTACATGTTCTCACGTCTCGCAAAGCTCGTGTCCGGCTCGACCGAGCCGTCACTCGCGGCCGACTTCCACCGGCAACGGCTCGCGATCTATGAAAGCGAGCTGGGCGAGCCCGAGCATACCATCACTGACAGCGCCGATCGCCGCATCGACATCCACGCCTTTGGCCGCGACTTCGTGCCGGCGTGCCAGGAGGGCTCCGACGAAGGCTACGTCCTGCTCACCAACGGCATGAGCGAGCAACGGATGCCGGGGGTGCGTGGGGATTCGAAGCTTCGTGCCGAGCTGATGTGGTACGTCCGCGAGCCGACGCCGGATGTTTGCGACAATTTGCGCTGGCTCGCCAATTTGCCGTTCATCGACACGACCTGGTTCGGCTTCGGTCACCGCGTCGCGTTGCCGAGGCCGCCGGTTGCCGGAACGGAGTTCCAGACGTTCTTGTTTCTCACTCCGATCATCGGCCCCGACAAGAGCATCGCCGAGACGCTGGAGATCGCGGGCGATCCCGTGGAGATCCTGACAGTGAACCTGATCTCGGATCGGGAGCTCGGGCTCATCAAGTCCAGGGGGCTCGATCCGTTCCTCGACCTGCTCGACGAGAACGACTATCCGCCGATCTTCGATCCGGCGCGGAAGTCGTATGTGTAGCAAACACCGCCGTCGTCCCGGACAAGCGCAGCGAAGCGGAGCGCTGATCCGGGACCTATAACCACAGGGAGTGGTTTGACGAAGACTCACGGTTACCAGTTCACGCAACAACCTCTGCCTGGGGTTATGGGTCCCTGCTTTCGCAGGGACGACAGCAGAGTTTTGTCGCGGCGCCGGCGCTAGCTAGCCTTTCACCTCAATCCACCATATCCGCGACCGCCTTGCCGCACGCCGTGGTGTCGGCATTGCCGCCGAGATCCTTGGTGCGCAGCGTGCGTTCGGCGAGCGTGCGCTCGATCGCATCGACGATCGACTTGCCGGCGACCTTCTCGCCGAGATGCTCCAGCATCATCGCGCCCGACCAGATCGCGCCGATCGGGTTGGCGATGCCCTGCCCTGCGATGTCGGGCGCCGAGCCGTGCACCGGCTCGAACACCGACGGAAAATCACCCTCGGGATTGATGTTGCCCGACGGCGCGATGCCGATGGTGCCGGTGCAGGCCGGGCCGAGGTCGGAGAGGATGTCGCCAAACAGGTTGGAGCCGACCACGACGTCGAACCAGTCCGGATGCAGCACGAAGTTCGCGGTCAGGATGTCGATGTGGTACTTGTCCCACTTCACGCCCGGAAACTTCTTGGCCATCGCCTCCACGCGTTCGTCCCAATAGGGCATGGTGATGGAGATGCCGTTGGACTTGGTCGCGGAGGTCAGGTGCTTCTTCGGCCGCGACTGGGCAAGCTCGAAGGCAAACTTCAGGATGCGGTCGACGCCGGTGCGGGTCATCACCGTCTGCTGCGTCACGAACTCGCGGTCGGTGTCCGGGAACATGCGGCCGCCGACGGAGGAATACTCGCCTTCGGTGTTCTCGCGCACCACCCAGAAATCGATGTCGCCGGGCTTGCGGCCTGCCAGCGGCGACGGCACGCCGGGCATCAGCCGCACCGGGCGCAGATTCACATACTGGTCGAACTCCCGGCGAAACTTGATCAGCGAGCCCCACAGCGAGACGTGATCCGGAATCTTCGCCGGCCAACCGACCGCACCGAAATAGATCGCGTCGTGCTTGCCGATCTTCTCCTTCCAGTCGTCGGGCATCATCTGACCGTGCTTCTCGTAATAGTCCCAGGACGAGAAGTCGAAATGGTCGAAATGAAGGGAGACCCCGTGCTTCTTCGCCGCAGCCTCCAGGACGCGCAGGCCCTCGGGCATCACTTCCTTGCCGATGCCATCGCCGGGAATAACCGCGATCCGGTATTGTTTCTTGCTCATCGAGAACGTCCTTGATTGGTCCGGCAGCCGCCGTCTTTTTGACCGCACTGCAATGGACCAAACGCAGCGGCAGTGCAACGCTGCACTGCAATGTTGACCGTGGCGCGGCCGAGCGCCTACTGATTTGATCCTGTTCCCATCCCGCGAGTAACCCCTCATGGATCTGCATCTGCGTGGCAAGCGCGTCCTGATCACTGGCGCGTCCAAGGGCATTGGCGCCGCCGCGGCCGAGGCGTTTGCCGAGGAAGGCGCAAACCTCCTGCTCGCTGCCCGCAGCGGCGACCAGCTCACGGTGCTGGCCGAGCGCCTGCGCTCCGCGCACCAGATCGACGCCGCAACCAGCGTCGTCGATCTGCGCAGGCCAGAGGATTTGGCGCGGCTCGCCAGGGAGGCCGCCGACATCGACGTGCTCGTCAACAATGCCGGCGACATCCCCGGCGGCTCGATCGACAAGATCGACGAAGCCACCTGGCGGCACGCCTGGGAATTGAAGGTGTTCGGCTATATCAACCTGACGCGGCAGATCTACGCACAGATGAAAGCGAAGGGCGGCGGCGTGATCGTCAACGACATCGGTGCTGCCGGCGAAAAGTTCGACGCCAACTACGTCTGCGGCAGCACCGGCAATGCCGCCCTGATGGCCTTCACCCGCGCGCTCGGCGGCAAAAGCCTTGCCGACAATATCCGCGTGGTCGGCATCAATCCCGGCCCTGTCGGCACCGATCGCCACGTCACGCTGCTGAAGACGCGGGCCAAGCACCAGCTCGGCGACGAAAGCCGCTACAAGGAATTCCAGAAGAGCCTGCCGCTCGGGCGGCCTGCGCATGCGCGCGAGATCGGCGACCTCATGGCATTCCTGGCCTCGGATCGCGCGGGGTATACGTCGGGCGTGATCTACACGGTGGACGGCGGCATCAGCGCCGGCTGGGGTTGAGTATTGCCGCCATTGCGAGCGCAGCGAAGCAATCCAGAAATGCCTCCGGAGCAACCAGCCTGGATTGCTTCGTCGCTTCGCTCCTCGCAATGACGAGCCTGGCATAGACATAGGAGTAAAGTAATTGTCTCAAGACCTGATCCGCCAAACCGCTTGCGCCGTCGTCGACAAGCTGCGCTCCGGCGACGTCTCGCCGCTCGAGCTGCTCGATGTGCTGGAGAAGCGCATCAGTGAGGTCGACGGCAAGGTCAATGCGCTGCCGACACTCTGTTTCGACCGCGCGCGCGATAGCGCCAAGGCCTTGATGCGCAAGCCCGCCGGCGCGCGGGGGCTGCTCGCGGGCCTACCGCTGCCGATCAAGGATCTGACCGACGTCGCGGGCGTCCTCAACACGCAGGGCTCGCCGATCTTCAAGGACAATATCCCCGCAAAGTCGGACCTCATGGTCGAGAACCTCGAGGCCAATGGCGCGGTGGTCTACGCCAAATCCAACACGCCGGAGTTCGGCGCCGGCGCCAACACCTTCAACGAGGTGTTCGGCGCGACGCTCAATCCCTGGGATACGACGCGGTCCGCGGCGGGCTCTTCCGGCGGCGCAGCGGTGGCGCTGGCGACCGGCATGGCCTGGCTCGCGCAGGGCTCCGACATGGGCGGTTCGTTGCGCAGCCCGGCGGCCTTCTGCGGCATCGTGGGCATGCGGCCGAGCATCGGCCGCGTCGCCCATACGCCGAAAGCGGGCATCGATCGCAATCTCGGCGTGCAGGGCCCGATGGCCCGCAACGTGGAGGATCTCGCGCTGCTGCTCGATGCCATGAGCGGCGACTATGCCGACGATCCGCTGTCGCTGCCGGCGCCCGCGACCTCGTTCCTGTCGGCGGCGCAGGCGGGCAGGAAGCCGAAGCGCATCGCCTACTCGCCCGATCTCGGCATCACCCCCGTCGATCCCGAAGTGAAAGCGATCACGCGCAAGGCGGCGGAGCGCTTCGCCGAAGCCGGCGCCATCGTCGAGGAGGCGCATCCGGACTGGCGCGAGGCGCATGAATGCTTCCACGTGCTGCGCGCCTTCGATTTTGCGATCAGCAAGGCCAATCTGCTGAGGACCAAGCGCGACCTGCTCAAGCCCGAGGTGATCTGGAACATCGAGGAAGGCCTCAAGCTCACGGTCGAGCAGCTCGAGCGCGCCCAGGCGCAGCGCGTCGGCATGACCGCGCGGGCGGTCGAGTTCTTCAAGACCTACGATCTGCTGCTGACGCCGACCACGATCGTGCCGCCCTTCCCGATCGAGCACCGCTACGTCGCCGAATGCGCCGGCAAGAGGTTCGACAATTACGTCGAGTGGCTCGGCATCGTCTACGCCATCACGCTCGCCTGCTGCCCATCGCTGTCGCTGCCGTGCGGGTTCACGGCGTCCGGCCTGCCGATCGGCGTGCAGGTCGTCGGTGCCCCTCGCGCGGACGCGCAGGTGCTCGCGGGTGCGAAGGTGCTAGAGGATATTCTGGGCCTGCGCGGAACGACGCCGATCGATCCGAAGGTGAAGAAGTAATCTCACTCTCATGCCCCAGACGCAGCGCAGCGCCTCTTCGGCGGTGCGCTGCTGAGCCGGGGCCCATCCTTCCACGACTTCCCGTGCATCTTCTGGGTCCCGGCTCTGCGGCGCGGCACTGATGCGCTGCACCTTGTCCGGAACACGAGACCTACCTCCCCCTCGTCGCCTCCAGGCTGCGGCTGTAGCGCGACATCGCGAAGCAGAACACGAAGTAGATCGCTGCGACGAAGATGTAGACTTCGACCGAGAACTGCTGCCAGGCAGGATCGATGATCGCGGTCTTTGCCGTCGTCAACAGATCGAAGATGCCGATGATGAGGACCAAGCTGGTGTCCTTGAAGAAGGCGATGAAGGTGTTGACCAGCGGCGGGATCACGTGGCGGATCGCCTGCGGCAGGACGATCAGGCGGTGCTTGCGCCAATAGGACAGCCCGAGCGCCTCGGCGGCTTCATACTGGCCGCGCGGCACGGCCTGCAGGCCGCCGCGGACGACTTCGGCAAGGTAGGCACCCGCGAACAGGATGATCGCGATCTGCGCCCGCAGCAGCTTGTCGATGTTGAAGCCGCTGGGCATGAACAGCGGGAACATCACGCTCGCCATGAACAGCAGGCTCACCAGCGGCACGCCGCGGATCAGCTCGACATAGAGCACGCTCAGCGAGCGGATCGCCGGCAGCTTCGAGCGCCGGCCGAGCGCGACGAGGATCCCGAGCGGAAAGCCGAATGCGAGGCCGAACGTCGCCAGGATCAGCGTCACCGGCAGGCCGCCCCAGCGATCCTGCGACACGTAGGAGAGCCCAAGCACTCCGCCCCACATCAAGACGCTGATCAGCGCGAGCGCGCCGATCCAGAGATAGATCAATTCGCGCCGCCAGAAGGCGCGGCGGGTCGAGAGATAGAACAATGCGATGAACAGCAGCACCGAAAGCGCCGGCCGCCACTGTTCGTCGAACGGATAGGTGCCGAACAGGATGAAGCGGTACTTCTCGGGGATGATCGCCCAGCAGGCGCCGACGCCGCGGACCGCGCGGCAGGCGCTGGAGTCGTTTACCGGTGTCAGCCAGACGGCGTTGGCAATGCCCCACTGCGCGAAGCTGAATGCGGCCTTCGCGAGAATCGCGAGCAGCACGATCGAAAGAATGCCGTTCGGGATCGACGAGAACAAGTTGGTGCGCAGCCAGCGCGACACCGGATTGCCCGTTTGCGGGCGGCGAGCGGCGCGGGGCGCATCGGGGATGTCGGCGATCACAGTCATGCTCAGCGCTCCACCAACGCGATGCGTGCGTTGTACCAGTTCATGAAGAAGCTGATGGACAGGCTGATGGTCAGGAACACCGCCATGATCAAGGCGATCGCCTCGATCGCCTGCCCGGTCTGGTTCAGCGTGGTGTTGGCGATCGAGACCACGTCCTGGTAGCCGATCGCGACCGCGAGCGAGGAGTTCTTGGTCAGGTTGAGATACTGGCTCGTCATCGGCGGCACGATCACGCGCAGCGCCTGCGGCAGGATGATCTGCCGCAGCATGAAGCTGCGGCGGAGACCAAGCGCATTGGCGGCGTCCCACTGACCGCGCGGCACCGACTGGATGCCGCTGCGCACGATCTCGGCGATGAAGGCCGACGTGTAGGTCACGAGTGCGATCAGCAGCGCGAAATATTCCGGGGCAAGCGTCAGCCCGCCGACGAAATTGAAGCCGCGCAACTCCGGCCATTCGATCGTCCAGGGCACGCGAAGCAGCAACGAAAGAGCTGCCGGCACCACGACGATGAGGCCGAGCGCAAACGGCCACGCCGGTCGCGGCTTGCCGTCGCGCATCTGCCGGGCGACGAGCCGTCTCCTGACGACATAGAACACGGCGCATCCGAGCACCGCGGTAGCGAGCACCCAAAGCTGCAACGGGCCGATCGGAATGGCCGGCAGGATCAGGCCGCGATTGGACAGGAACACGCCCTCGACCGGCCGCCACGCCGCGCGCGCGGCCGGCAGCGCCTGCATCAGCACGTACCAGAACAGGAGTTGAAGCAGCAGCGGGATGTCGCGGAGCGTCTCGACATAGACCGCGGCGAGCCGCGACAGCAGCCAGTTGGCGGACAGGCGCGAGATGCCGATCAGCGTGCCCAGGACCGTCGCGAGCACGATCCCGATCACGGCGACGCGCAGGGTGTTGGCGACGCCGACGACGAAAGCCCAGAGGTAGCTGTCCCTCGGATTATAGGCGAGCAGGCTGTCGGCGATGGGCATGCCGGCCTCGCGGCCGAGAAAGGCAAAGCCGGTCGTGATACGGCGGGCCGAGAGGTTGGTGACGGTGTTGGACCAGAGAAAGCCGACCACCGCGAGCGCGATCCCGACCACCAGCACCTGCCAGAACAGGCCTTGCAACTCGCGGCGCCCCCATGTGCCGAACATGCGGCGCGGCGGCGGTCTCCGAGCGTCCGTGGTCACAGCGCAGGAATCCTTCTCAAGGGAGCGACGACTTCCGGCAAGGCACGTCAACTGTTGCACCGATCTAAAATTCATGCAACAAATGTTTCATGGTCGAGCCCGCAAAATCCTCGCCGCTGAGCGAACTGCGCATTGCATTGCCATCGCTCCCGATGCGGCTGCAGGAGGTCGGTCGCTTCGTCGCCGCCAACGACTACGACGCCACCACGCGCTCGATGCGCGACCTCGCGGCGGAAGCCGGCGCCGATCCCGCCGCATTCACGCGCCTTGCCAAGGCGATCGGCTATTCGGGCTGGGACGAATTGCGCGCGGCGCTGACCGAAGCGCGGCGGCCATCGCAGATCTCCCCCTTCTCCGGTCGCGCCAGAGGCCGTCGGCCCGGACCGAATTCCGATGTCGCGCTCGTCACCGACAAGCTGGAGGCTGAGGCCGCGGGCCTTCCGCGAATCCCCGCCCAGCCGATTGTGGAGGCGGCCCGTGCGTTGCATCAGGCCAAGCGGATCTGGATCGCGGGCTATCGGAGTTGCCGCAGCGTTGCGGAGCTCCTGAACTACGAGCTGCGGCTGTTCCGTCCCGAGCAGGTTCAGCTCGTCGGAACGTCAGGCCCCGACGATCTCGACCTCGGCGCTATCAGGCCCGGCGAGGCCGTTATCGTCATCGGCTTCCTGCCCTACACCCATGCGAGCGTCCGCGTCGCGCAGGCCGCTCATCGCAGCGGCGCGACGCTGATCGCGATCGCGGATAATTCGTCGGCGCCGATGGCCGAGGGCGCCGACCACGTGCTGCTGTTCGAGGCGGCGTCCTCGCCCGGCTTCTTCCCGAGCCTCACCGGTGCGGTCGCGATCGCGCAGTCGCTGGCGGCCGTGACGTTCTCGCTCGGCGGCGCTGCGGCGAAGAAGCGCCTGGAGAATACCGAGGCGCGCCTCGCCGCGGCCTCTACCTACGTCTCAGAGAAAGGTTGACCCATGGCCGCCCGCACCAGCCGCGTGCTGCACCGCTCGTTGCGCGAGACGCCGCCCAAGGCGATCGGCGGCGAAGGCGTCTATCTCTTCGCCGAGGACGGACGACGCGTGATCGACGCGTCCGGCGGCGCGGCCGTCTCCTGCCTCGGCCACCAGCACCCCCGCGTGATCGCCGCGATGGCGAGACAGGCTTCGACGCTGGCTTATGCGCACACCGCCTTCTTCTCGTCCGAGCCCGCCGAGGCCCTCGCCGAGACGCTGGTCGGCCACGAGCCCGGCGGTCTCGCTTACGCCTATTTCGTCAGCGGCGGGTCCGAGGCGATCGAAGCCAGCATCAAGCTCGCGCGGCAATATTTCATCGAGCGCGGCGAACCCCAGCGACAGCATTTCATCGCGCGGCGGCAGAGCTATCACGGCAACACGCTTGGCGCCCTCGCCGCCGGCGGCAACGCCTGGCGACGCGCGCCTTACGCTCCTCTGCTCTCCGGCGCCTTCAGTCACGTGACACCGGCCTTCGCCTATCACGAGAAGCACGACGGTGAATCCGATGCGCAATTCGTGGCACGGCTGGCCGCCGAGCTCGAAGCCGAATTTCAGCGGCTTGGCCCCGACACCGTGGCGGCATTCCTCGCCGAGCCCGTCGTCGGCGCCACCGCCGGTGCCGTGACGGCCCCGGACGGCTACTTCAAGGCGGTGCGCGAGATCTGCGACCGCCACGGCGCGCTGTTGATCCTCGACGAAGTCATGTGTGGCATGGGACGCACCGGCAGCACGCACGCCTGGGAGCAGGAAGGCATCGCGCCCGACATCCAGGCGATCGCAAAGGGGCTCGGCGGCGGCTACCAGCCGATCGGCGCAATGCTCGCCAGCGGCAAGATCATCGACACCATTCGCGCCGGCTCGGGCGCCTTCCAGCACGGTCATACTTACCTGGCCCATCCCCTCGCCTGCGCGGCCGCGCTTGCAGTGCAGGATGTGATCCGCGAGGATCGCCTGCTCGACCGCGTGAAGGAGCGCGGCCGGCAGCTGGAACAGCGGCTGACCGAGCGCTTCGGCAACCATCGCCATGTCGGAGACATCAGGGGGCGTGGCCTGTTCTGGGCGATCGAGCTGGTCGCCGATCGCGCCAGCCGCACCTCGTTCGACCCCGCGCTCAAGCTCAATCAGAAGATCAAGGCGGAGGCCTTCGCCAACGGGCTCGGCTGCTATCCCGGCGGCGGCACCGTCGATGGCGTGCGCGGCGACCACGTCCTGCTGGCGCCGCCCTATATCGTTTCCGCTGATGAGATCGACCTGATCGTCGACAAGCTCGGCACGGCCGTCGACAACGTGTTGCGTAGTGTCAATCACTGAGGGGAGAGTAGCATGATGAGGAAAGTGGTTATCGCAGCGAGCATGCTCGCCGCATCGACGGTCGTCGCATCCGCCGCGACGCTCGACACGGTGAAGAGCCGCGGCACACTGGTGTGCGGCGTCAGCGCCGGCTTTGCCGGCTTCTCCGCGCCGGACTCGCAAGGCAATTACAAGGGCCTCGACGTCGATTATTGCCGCGCGCTGGCGGCCGGCGTGCTGGGTGATGCCAACAAGGTGCGCTACGTCTCGCTGACGGCGCAGAACCGCTTCACCGCGCTGCAATCGGGCGAGATCGACGTGCTCTATCGCAATTCGACCCAGACTTACCTGCGCGGTGTGACGCTCGGCCTGCGTCAGGGTCCGATCAACTTCTACGACGGCCAGGGTTTTGTCGTGAAGAAGGACCTCGGCGTGAAGGAGATCAAGGACCTGAAGGGCGCCACCGTCTGCGTGGCGCAGGGCACCACGCACGAGGTCACGCTCGGCGATTACGGCCGCGCCAACGGCATCGACTGGAAGCCGCTGGTGTTCGACCGCATCGACACCATGTACCAGACTTTCTTCGGCGGCCGCTGCGATGCCATGACCCAGGACGCCTCCGCGCTCGCCGGCGCCGTGACCACGGCGGCGCCGAACCCGGCCGACTACGTCGTGCTGCCGCAGACCATCAGCAAGGAGCCGCTCGGGCCCTTCACCCGCAACGGCGACGAGGTCTGGAGCGACATCATCACCTGGCTGCATTACGGCCTGATCGAGGCCGAGGAGCTCGGCGTCACGCAAGGCAATGTCGAGGAGATGACGAAGTCGCAAGTACCCGCGATCCAGCGGCTGCTCGGCGCCTCCGGCGACCTCGGCTCGCGGCTTGGGCTCGACAACAAATGGCTGGTGACCGCGATCAAGGCCACCGGAAATTACGGCGAGATCTACGAGCGCAATGTCGGCAAGGCGAGCCCGCTCAAGCTCGATCGCGGCCTCAACGGCCTCTGGAGCAAGGGCGGCTTGATGTACGCCGTGCCGTTCAAGTAAATGCCTCTCGTGTCCCGGACGCGCTGCGTCCGGGGCACGAGACCTCTCAGGTAGCCACGCTGAATGACGACGCCTCCCCGCATCGCCCTGATCCACGCCCTCAAGCACTCCGTCGCCCCGATCGAGGCGGCGTTTGCGAAGGCCTGGCCGGAGGCGCGGCTGATGAACCTGCTCGATGACAGCCTGTCGGCGGATCTGGCCCGCGACGGCGCGCTCAACGATGCCATGACTGAGCGCTTCCTGGCCCTCGGCGATTATGCTGCGGCGACAGGCGCGAACGGAATCCTGTTCACCTGCTCGGCTTTCGGCCCCTGCATCGAGGCCGTCGCGCGCGCACATGCGCCGGTGCCGGTGCTGAAGCCGAACGAAGCCATGATCGAGCGTGCGGTGACGATGGGCCGGCGCATCGGCCTGCTCTCGACCTTCCCCCCGACCCTGGCCTCGATGCCGCCGGAGTTCCCGGCCTCGGTCCAGATCGTGCCGAAGCTTGCCGAAGGGGCGCTGGCGGCGCTCGACCGCGGCGACCGCGCCACGCATGACCGGCTGATCGTCGAAGCGTCCAAGGACCTGCGCGATTGCGATGTGATCGCGCTGGCCCAGTTCAGCATCGCGGCGACGGCACCGCTGGTCGCGGAGGCCACCGGCCGTCCCGTCGTCACCACGCCGGACAGCGCGGTCGACAAGCTGATGAAGCTGCTGAAGGCGAAAGCCTAGGCGCCGGCCTTTTTGGGGCGCCGCGCGTCCTTGATCGCGTCCGCAAGCGCGGCTTTCGTTTCGTTGACGAAATCCTCGACCAGATCCTCGCGCGTGGCATGCGCGGCCTCGCCGGTGAACAGGCCTTGCTCGGCCAGCATCACGACGCCATGCAGCGCCGCCCAGATCTTGAGCGCTTGCCGTTCGCGCAGATAACCGACCGCAGGCACTTCCAGCGCCTCGATCACGAGCGCAAATGTCTCGCGCGTAGCCTCATGCAGCTCGCTGCCCTTGGTGGCGCATGACACGGTGCGGGAGGCGAACATCAGGCGGTAGATGCCGTTCCGGCGCAGTCCGAATTCGAGCATGGCCTGCGCCAGAAGCGACAGTTTCGATTGCTTTGACGGTTTCGCCATCGCCTCCCGAAAGATCGCGCTGAGCTGCCGGAATGCCTCGGCCGTCACCGCCGCGAGCAACGCCTCACGGTCGGCGAAATGCCGGTACGGCGCCGGCTGCGACACCCCCAGCTGCTTCGCCAGCGCCTTGATGCTGATCGCCTCGGCGCCGCCCTGCTCCGCTTCCCGCAACGCGGCCTTGATCAGAGCATCGCGAAGATCGCCATGATGGTAGGTGTTCGCGGGCTTGCGGGCGAGTTGTGAGCGCATGTTGCGGTCGAGCCTACAAGTTTGCCCTTGACAGGGGAAGGCCGGCGCGAATGTAATAACGTATAACTTAGGACCTGCGGCGAATGCCGCGGATAAAAATTGACATGAGGAACGCGCCGCCCCGTGGGCTCCGCGCGCACACGACCGAGGATGCCGCCATGACCGAGCGACTGAGGGTTCACGTCGATCCCGACAAATGCCAGGGCCACGCGCGCTGCAAAGCGCTCGCGCCGGAACTTTTCGAGCTCGACGAATTCGGCAACGCGCACGAGGCCGGCGACGGCACGGTCCCGCCCGGGCTCGAAAACAAGGCCTGGCTTGCCAAATCCAACTGCCCGGAAATCGCAATCGACGTGATCGAGGAGTAGCGCGGCCTTCGCCGCCCCGCATCCTATCAGCGAACACGAGCCAAGGGATTCCCTGACATGTCCGACGTCAGCCAGCCTGTCGCCCATCCGCCCGTCATTGACTGGGTCAACGATTTCGACCACACCGATCCACAGTGGACGGAAGACCCATTCCCGATCTGGGACGAGCTGCGCGCTGCAAGCCCGGTCGTGCACACCGAGCGCTTCCTCGGCTGCTACATGCCGACGACCTACGAGGCCGTGCGTGAGATCGCCAACGATACCGAGCATTTCTCCTCGCGCCGCATCATCGTGCGCGATGTGCGGCCGGAGATCGCGAGGAACGCCGCCCCGCCGATCACCTCCGACCCGCCCGTACACAAGCCGGCCAAGCAGCTCCTGTTGCCGCCGTTCACGCCGGACGCGATGAAGAAGCTGGAACCGCGGATGCGCGCGATCTGCAACGAGCTGATCGACGGCTTCGTCTCCGATGGCAAGGTCGACGCCGCCTCACGCTACAGCAAGTATATCCCGGTTCGGGCGATCGCGCACATGCTCGGCATTCCCGAGAGCGACAGCGATCTCTTCATCGACTGGATCCACATGATCCTCGAGCTCGGCATCAAGGACGAGACCAAGCTGCTCCAGGCCGTGCAGGAGATGAGCGCCTATTTCAGGACGCATATCGAGGAGCGCAGATCGAGGCCGACCGACGACCTCATCTCCTATCTGATGAACGCCAAGGACAAGGAAGGCCAGCCGCTGGAAGAGTCCCACGTGCTGGGCTCGCTGCGCCTGCTTCTGATCGCCGGCATCGACACCACCTGGAGCGCAATCGGGTCCTCGCTCTGGCATCTCGCAAAAGTGCCGGCCGACCGCGAACGGCTGATCGCCGAGCCCGCGTTGATCCCGACCGCGGTGGAGGAACTGCTGCGTGCCTATTCGCCGGTGACGATGGCCCGGGAGGTGGTCAAGGACACCGCGATCTCGGGCTGCCCGGTCAAGGCGGGCAACATGGTGCTGTTGTCCTTCCCGGCCGCCAATCGCGATCCCAAGGTGTTTCCGGAAGCTGACAAAGTCGTGATCGACCGCCGCGAAAATCGCCACGCCGCCTTTGGCCTCGGCATCCACCGCTGCGTCGGTTCCAATCTCGCGCGCATGGAGATGCAGGTCGCGCTGGAGGAATGGCTGAAGCGGATCCCTGATTTCCGCCTCGATCCTGCAGGCACGGTGACCTGGTCGCAGGGCACGGTGCGGGGCCCCCGCCAGTTGCCATTTCTGCTCGGAAAGGCGATGTAGGCGTCTCCAGACAGCGGGAGGCCGGACGTGACAGAGCATGCAACCCATCCGGCCTCTGACCACATAGACCTCGCGGACGCCAAGCGCCGGATCAAGGCGATCTTCATCGGCTCGGTCGGCAATCTCGTCGAGTGGTACGACTTCTACGCATACACGGCCTTCGCGCTCTATTTCGCCCCCGCCTTCTTCCCTGGTACCGACCCTGTCGTCCAGCAATTGAACGTCGCCGTCGTTTTCGCGGCGACTTTCCTGATGCGACCCTTGGGCGGCTGGTTCTTCGGCTATCTCGCCGACCATTTCGGCCGACGTATCTCGCTGACCCTGTCGGTCGTCTTCATGTGCTTTGGTTCGCTGATCATCGCGCTGACGCCGACTTATGCCACGATCGGGTTCGCCGCGCCGGTCATCCTCGCCCTCGCGCGCATCATCGAGGGCCTCAGCCTCGGCGGCGAATATGGCGCCAGCGCCACCTATCTCAGCGAGGTCGCCGACCCCAAGCACCGCGGCTTCTATTCGAGCTTTCAGTACGTCACCCTGATCGGCGGCCAGCTCACCGCGATCATCGTGCTGCTGCTTCTGCAAAAGGTCTTCCTCACCCCGGAAGAGCTGAAAGCGTGGGGCTGGCGCATCCCCTTTGCAATCGGCGCGATGCTCGCGATCGTGGCCGCAGTGATGCGGCGCGGCTTGCACGAGACCGAGGCGTTCGAGGAAGCCAGGAAAGTCGTGAAGCCGACCGGCTCGATCACCAATCTGCTGCGCTATCCACGCGAGCTGCTGCTGGTGGTCGGCCTCACCGCGGGCGGCACCGCGGCGTTCTACACCTTCACCACCTACATGCAGACCTTCGTCAAGCTTTCGGTCGGCCTGACGGAGGACCAGACCACCCTGGTGATCTTCGGCACCTTGATCTTCGCCACCATCCTGCAGCCGATCTATGGCGCCATCTCCGACAAGATCGGACGCAAGCCGCTGCTGATCTTCTTCGGCGTCGCCGGCACGCTCGCGACCGTGCCGCTGCTGATGACGCTGAAAGAGACCAAGTCGCCCTTCATCGCCTTCATCCTCATCTGTGCCGCCTGGCTGTTCGTCGCCGGCTATACGTCGATCAACGCAGTGGTGAAGGCCGAGCTGTTCCCGACCAATGTCCGCGCGCTCGGCGTCGGCCTGCCCTACGCGATCACGGTCTCGATCTTCGGCGGCACTGCGCCGGCGATCGCGCTCTACTTCAAGAGCATCGGGCACGAAGACTGGTTCTACTTCTATCTCAGCGGCATCATCTGTCTGTCGCTGATCATCTATTCCACGATGCGCGACACCAAGCACGCCTCCGCGATGCACCGCCACGAGTAGCCAATGTCCGACGACAACGAGCCGCCCGACAGCAAGCTGACACGCACCAAGGAGAAATGGGCGCGCGAGGGCCGCTTCCTGACCGGCAAGATCGCGCGGCCGGAGGACCAACGGCTTCCGCCCGGCCAGCACCTCACCAAGGACTGGCCCGTGCTCGATCTCGGGGTCGTGCCGCCGATCTCGCGCGAGCGCTGGCGGCTCGACGTCTACGGCTCGGTCGAAACGCCGGTGTTCTGGACCTTCGCCGAGTTCTCCGCGCAGAAGCAGGCCCAGTTCACCTCCGACATCCACTGCGTGACGACCTGGTCGCGTTACGACAACGAATGGGAGGGCCTTGCTACCCGCGAGCTGCTGGCGGCGTGCCAGCCGCGCGAGGATGCGCGCTTCGTGACGTTGCATTCCTATGACGGCTACACCACCAACCTCGCGCTGGAAGACTTCGCCGCAGAGGATGCCCTGCTCGCCCATAGCTGGTCCGGCCAGCCGCTGACCGAAGAGCATGGCGGCCCGGTGCGGCTGGTCGTGCCGCATCTCTATTTCTGGAAGAGCGCCAAATGGCTCCAGGCCATCGAATTCCTCACCGAGGACGCGCCGGGCTTCTGGGAGGTCCGCGGTTATCACAACCGCGGCGATCCCTGGGCCGAGCAGCGCTATTCGAGCGATTAGAGTTCAAGCAGGAAACGGGGGAAGCCCATGCCGACGGAGCGCTTTCAATTCACCGGCGAAGCCGGCCATCAGCTTGCGGCCGCGCTGGAATTGCCGGACGGCGAACCCGCGGCCTACGCGCTGTTCGCGCACTGCTTCACCTGTGGCAAGGATACGCTGGCGGCCAAGCGCATTGCAGTTGCGCTCGCCGCCAAGGGCATTGCGGTGCTGCGCTTCGACTTCACCGGGCTCGGCTCCAGCGAAGGCGACTTTGCCAATTCGACGTTCTCCTCCAACGTCGCCGATCTCGTGCGCGCCGCCGATCATCTCCGCAGCGTCCGCAGGGCGCCGTCGATCCTGATCGGGCACAGCCTTGGCGGCGCCGCGATCCTGGCGGCCGCCGGAAAGATCCCGGAAGCCGGGGCCGTCGTCACCATCGCCGCGCCGTCCGATCCCGCGCATGTCACCGGGCTGTTCAGGGAACATCTCGACAGCATCCGCACGCAGGGCGAGGTCGAGGTCTCGCTTGCGGGACGGCCATTCCGGATCAAGCGCGAGTTCCTGAAAGACATCGCCGAGCACGAGCTGATGACCGACGTCACCGGCCTGCACAAGGCGCTGCTGGTGATGCACTCGCCTGTCGACGACACCGTCGGCATCGACAACGCGACGAAGATCTTCGTTGCGGCAAAGCACCCCAAGAGCTTCGTCTCGCTCGACCATGCCGATCACCTGCTGACCAAGCCGACCGATGCGCTCTACACGGCCGACGTGATCGCGGCCTGGGCAGGCCGCTACATCGACGCCGCAAGGCCCGCGAAGGCGATGGACCTTCCCGAGGCGCCGCGTCAGGTGGTGGTGCAGGAGACCCGCAAGAGCAAGTTCAACCAGGTCATCACCGTCGGCTCGCATCGGCTTGTCGCGGATGAGCCCGTTGCGGCCGGTGGCGAGGATGCCGGCCCGGGGCCCTATGACTTCCTGCTTGCCGGACTAGGGGCCTGCACCTCCATGACCATGCGCCTCTATGCCGACCGCAAATCGTTGCCGCTCGACCGCGTCACCGTCAGGCTGAAGCACTCCAAGATCTACGCCAAGGACTGCGCGGAGTGCGAGACGCGCGAGGGCATGCTCGACCAGATCGAACGCGACATCACGATCGACGGCGCACTCGATGCCGAGCAGCGCAAGAAGCTGATGGAGATCGCGGACAAGTGCCCGGTGCACCGGACACTCACGTCCGAGATCCGCATCGTGACGAAGGCAGCGGACTAGCAGGCTAAAGCGCGATGAGACTTGGACGAATCGTCATCGCGCTTTGGGTTGTTGTTTGCACATGATCTTTCCGGAAAACCGCTTCGCACGTTTCCGGATCATGCTTTAGAAGCACGAGGTCATGGTCCGCAGCGCCGCGCTGATCTCGCTCTCGCGCCAGGCCGCAAAGCCGAGCAGCAGGCCGTGATCCCTCGGCTTGTTCAACGCCAGGCTGGACAGGGCGCGCGTCACGACTCCCGCCTCGACGAGCCGCTTGACCGCCGCCCGGTCGGCGCGGCCGCGCTTGAGGCGCGCCACGAGCTGAATGCCGCCCGAGGGCACTTCGGCCGTGAGCACCTCACCGAGGTGACGCTCCAGTCCCTCCGCGAGGTGATCTCGACGCGCGTGATAGAGCCGGCGCACCCGGCGCAGATGCGCGAGAAAATGCCCGTCGGCGATAAACTCGGCCAGCGCTTCCTGGATGTGGCTCGAAGCGATCAATCCGACGTGGCGCTGTGCGATCTCAAACGTGCCGACCAGCGCCGGCGGTACGACGAGATAGCCGAGCCGGAGATCCGAGGTCATCGCCTTCGAAAATGTCCCGACGTAGAACACGCGGCCATGAGTGTCCAAGCCCTGCAACGCCGGCACGGGCCTGCTGTCATAGTGGAATTCGCCGTCGTAGTCGTCCTCGACGATCCAGGTCTTGCCGGGCCGGCTTGCCCGGAGAAACTCGGTGCGGCGGGCCAGCGACATCAATCGTCCCGTCGGATGCTGATGCGACGGCGTCATGAAGATGAGCTTTGGCGCGGTCATTCCCGATGTCCACTGCATGCCCTGCTCGTCCAGCCGCATGCCCGTCACGCACGCCCCGGAGGCATGGAACGCGGCTGCCGCACCGGGATAGCCGGGGTCCTCGACCCGGACCTCGTCGCCGGGCGCGATCAGCACGGCCGCGATCAATGTCAGCGCCGCCTGCGCGCTGGGCAGGATCAGGATCTGGCCGGCCGAGGCGCGAACCCCTCGGCTGGTGGCGAGGTAGTGCGCCAGCGCTTCGCAAAGACGCGGGCGGTTGACCGGACCAACCTCACGCCGGGCCGCATGCACGGCACTGCGACGCAAGCAGCGCGCCCAGACGTCGTTCGGAAACTCTCGTGCGTCGCCATGTCCCGGACGCAACGGCTTGAACGGCGCCTGATAGGACAGCGGCCAATCCGCCTGCTTGAGCCTCATAGCCCATGGGGAGAGGGTCGGCCTTGCGGAGCGCGCAGCGGATCTGGCCGCCTCCACGCCATCACCGTGTCCGCCGCCGTCGACCGTCACCACCGGGCGACGACCATGCGATGCCGCGAGGTATCCCTCCGCGGCAAGCTGCTCAAAGGCATAAGTGACCGTATTGCGTGAGACGCCCAGATCGTTTGCAAGCCGGCGGCTCGACGGCAGCACGCGGCCTTTGCCGAGACGGCCGGTCGCGATCAGGCTCCGGAGCCGGCTCGTCAGTTGAACCACCAGTCCCTCGTGGTCGCCCCGCTTCAGATCGATCAGCGCGGAGATCATGTCGTCCGAAACTGGCACCTTATTCCTTTCCAATCTGGCACTTTTTCAGGTTCCAGCGAGGATGCTATCTCGCAGGCCGCAATGCTTCAAGGATTCCGCGATGAACGCTCTCTCCCCCCGCGCGGCCATCGGCCTGTTCCTGATCGTCGTGCTGGCCTGGGGCGTGAACTGGTCGGTGACGAAGCAGCTCGTTCAGTTTCTCCCGCCGCTGTGGACGTCGGCAATCCGGAGCTGGATCGCGCTGGCCGGACTGTTCGTGATCCTCGGACTGAGCAACAATCTGGTGATCCCCGAGCGGCGTGACATTCCGGTGGTCCTCAGCGTGGCGCTGCTCCACATGACGATTTTCTCGGTCCTGGTTGCGGCCGGCGTGCGCTTCCTGCCCGCGAGCAAGGCCATCGTGCTCGGCTACACCACGCCGCTCTGGGTCGCGATCGCGGCGCCGCTGCTCGGCAAGGAGACACTAACGGCACCGAAGCTTGCCGGCGCCCTGCTCGGACTGGTCGGGCTTGCGGTGATCCTGAACCCCACCTCGATCGATTGGACCGACAGCAACGTCGTGCTTGGCGCCGGCATGGTCATCCTGGCCGCGATCTCCTGGGCGGCGAACATCATCTATATCCGCGCGCATCGCTGGATCGCCTCACCGCTCCAGCTTCTGCTGTGGCAGGTGCTCGTGGCAACGGCTGTGCTGACTGTCAGCGCGCTCCTCGTTGAGGGCCCGCCGCATACGGAGTGGTCGCCGCGGCTCGTGCTGCTGCTCCTCTATTCCGGCCTGATCGGAACGGCGTTGGCCTATTGGGCGATGTCGATGGTCAACAAGAGCATCTCGGCGCTGACGACGTCGCTCGGCACCACGGGAACGCCGCTCGTCGGCATTGCGAGCGCAGCGATCCTGCTCGGGGAGCCCATCGACATGAGCCTTGCCATCGCGGCGGCGCTGATCGTCAGCGGCATCGGCCTTGCAACATTGGGAGACCGGCTGCTGCGCCGTCAGGCCGCCGCCAGCGGCTGAACGCGCAGCGCGCCGCGCAGGCCCGCCGTGGTGCCGAGCAGAATGCCGGCGAGCGCGACGAAGGAGCCGAATGCCAGCGTCGATATGCCGGTCAGCCCCTGCCCGATCGAGCAGCCGAACGCCATCACGCCGCCAATGCCCATCAGCGCGGCGCCGCCGCCCGAGCGCAGCATGTGGCGCGGCGAGGAATAACCTTCGAGCTTGAAGCGGCCCGTCGCGAATGCGGTGATCAGGCTGCCGGCGAACACGCCGGCAACCGTCGCGATACCGAAGTTCGGCGACAGGCCGGTGGAGAGCATGGCGTATTGCAGGCTGTCGGCGATCGGCGCGATGAAGGTGAGCGAGGTCACGGGGACGGGATTGAAATCGTCGGCGCCCAGATAACCGGTGACGTACCAGCCGGCAGCAACGAGGAGGCCGACGATGATGCCCGCCGCGATTTGGCCCGGCGAGCGACGGAACACCGGGTGGGCAAACGCAAACAGGATCAGCGCGACGACGATGATGGCCGCCGCCAGCGCGCGCGAGAGAGGTTCGGCGAGACCGAGCGTCGCCAGCAATGACGGCAGCGAGTTCGCGTTGACCGTGGTTTGCGACGCCTGGACCAATGCGATGCGCGCCGGCGCGATCAGGCCCTTGAGCGTCATCTGCGCGGCGATGGCAAGCACGATCACGACCACAAAGGAACGGAGATTGCCCCGCCCGAGCAGCACCAGCGCGCGCGAGCCGCAGCCGTTCGACAGCACCATGCCGTAACCGAACAGCAGGCCGCCGAGGAACAGCACCGGCGCCGAGAATGATTGCTGCAGATAGATCGTCTTGCCGAGGTCGACCATGCCATTGCCGGCGAGGAACTGGCTTGCGGCGATCGCGACTGCGATCGCCAGGGCATAAGTCCGCGCCAGCCGCCCGTCTCCCTCGGCCAGCCAGCCGCGCATGCTGCTCATCAGGCAGAAGCCGCTGAGAAGGCCGACCGCGCCATAGATCAAGCCAATGACGAGACCTGCCAGGATGACGAATTGTGCGGACGATTCCATGATTACGGCTTGAGGATCACGCGATCCCGCGAAGAGCCGGCGACGGCGACATAGGCCGCCTTGGCACTCTCGAGCGGATAGACGGCATTGGCCTTGATCGGAAACGGCTTCAGGTGACTGCTCGCAAAGCCCGGGCCGAGGTCGCGCAACACCGCGCCTGTTGCGGTCGAAGACAAGCCGAGCGTATCGATCCCGACATAGGTGTGCTGCCCCCGGTAAAATTCGAGGATGTTGAACTGCACGATGCGGTCGATCGCGGCGATCAGGATCTGGCGGCCACGCAAGGCGAGCGACTTGTGCGCGGCCTGGAAATAGGGATCGCCGACGGTGTTGAAAACGATGTCGGCGCCCTTGCCGCCGGTCAATTCGCGCACGCGTGCGGCCACGTCCGTCGCGGAGGCGTCGATCACCTCGATCGGCGCGTTGCTGTGACCTTCATAGGCCTCCGCCTTGCGCACCACCCCGATGACGCTCGCGCCCTGCCATGTCGCGATCTGCACCGCGGCCTGGCCGACCTTGCCGTTGACGCCGAACACCAGCACGGTGTCGCCGGCCTTCGGCAAGCCTGCGCGGCGAAAGCCTTCCATCGCGGTGACGAAGGGCACGCCGATGCCGGCGGCCTCCTCCCACGACACCGTCGTCGGCTTCTCCACCACTGCATCCGCCTCGACCACGAGATGGCTGGCATGGGTACCGTCGCGGCGGATGCCGAGATCCCCGGAGGAGCCGAACACCTCGCGGCCAACCGCGCCGGCCGGCCCGTCGATGACGATGCCGGCATAATCGCGGCCGGGCGTCCGCGGGAACACGGCATAGGGCATCAGCCCGGTCGCCGCCTTCACATCCGAGGGATTGACGGCCGCGGCCTTCACCTCGATCAGGAGATCGTTCGGGCCGCGCGTCAGCGTGTGGCGCTCGACCACTGGTGCAAGCGCGGCGGCGTTCTCGGCCTTGGCGTTGAGGCGTACGCAGCGCGCGTCGACGGATTTGGCATCAGCTGGCGACATGAAAAGACCCGCGATTTCTCGCGGGCCTTGTCGCCTCTGGGGCCGGTCAAGTCAATCCGTCAACTCAGTCCTTAGGCCGCTTGTCGTAGAGCCGCCTGGCTTTGCCGAGCGAGCGCTCCAGCGTGTCAGGGGGCACAATCTGAACCTTGGAGCTGATCCCGATGGTGTTCTTGATATGGGTCGAGATCCGGTCGGCGTGGTCGATGAGGCCTCTCCCGTCCCAGCTTTGCGACCGCGCCTCGGCGATGATGGTCAGCTCGTCCATGCGGCCTTCGCGGGTCAGCTCCAGGATGAAGTGGCCGCCGCACCAGTCGGTCGCGAGCAATACTTCCTCGATCTGGGTCGGGAACAGGTTGACGCCGCGCAGGATGATCATGTCGTCCGAGCGCCCGGTCACCTTCTCCATGCGCCGCATGCCCGGCCGTGCCGTGCCCGGCAGCAGCCGCGTCAGGTCGCGGGTGCGATAGCGGATCACCGGAAAAGCTTCCTTGGTCAGCGAGGTGAAGACCAGCTCGCCCTTCTCGCCATCGGGCAGCACCGCGCCGGTCTGGGGGTCGATCACCTCGGGGTAGAAATGGTCCTCCCAGATGTGCAGGCCATCCTTGGTTTCGATGCATTCCTGCGCCACGCCGGGGCCGATCACCTCGGACAGGCCGTAGATGTCGGTCGCGTCCATGTCGAAGGCGTCCTCGATCTCGCCGCGCATGGCATTGGTCCAGGGCTCGGCGCCGAAGATGCCGACCTTGAGCGAGCATTCACGAGGGTCGAGCTTCTGGCGCCTGAACTCGTCGAGGATCGCCAGCATGTAGCTCGGCGTCACCGTGATGATGTCGGGCCGGAAATCGTTGATGAGCTGGACCTGCCGCTCGGTCATGCCGCCGGAGATCGGCACCACCGTGCAGCCGAGCTTCTCGGCGCCGTAATGAACCCCTAGGCCGCCGGTGAAGAGACCATAGCCGTAGGCATTGTGGATGATCATGCCGGTGCGGCCACCAGCGGCGCGGATCGAGCGCGCCATCACCTCCGACCAGGTGTCGATGTCTCTTTGCGTATATCCCACCACGATCGGCTTGCCGGTCGTGCCGGAGGAGGCATGCACGCGCACCAGCTTTTCGCGCGGCACGGCGAACATGTTGAAGGGATAATTGTCTCGCAAATCCGTCTTCACAGTGAACGGAAACTTCGCGAGATCAGACAAGTCGCGAAAATCGGACGGATGCACGCCGGCCGCATCGAAAGCCTTGCGGTAATGCGCGACATTGTCATAAGCGTGTTTCAGCGACCAGGCCAGCCGCTGCTTCTGCAGCGTCATGATCTCGTCGCGCGAGGCGCGCTCTTGCGCGTCCATCTCGGCGCTATAGGAGCCGCTTTCCTTGAGCCTCGTCAAAGCCATCCTCGTTTCCCCACAACATTGATCTGTTCTTTTCTTGGTTGGTTATTCGTCCTGCGTCGGCAGCCACGTGCCGGGAATGACGCGTGAGTGTCCGCGGAATTCCGCGATGACGACATCGCCGGCGGTGACGCGTACGTCATAGATGCCGGAGCGTCCGCCACGCGTGACCTCGCGTGCCTTCGCAACGAGACGATCGCCGAGCTTGCCCGGCTTGATAAAGGTGATCTGTCCCTGCGCGGCAACGACGCGGTCATTGTGCGAGTTGCAGGCAAACGCGAAGGCGGAGTCGGCGAGCGTGAAGATGAAGCCGCCATGGGCGATGCGCTGGCCGTTGACCATGTCCGGCCGCACAGTCATGGCCAGCGTCGCGAAACCCGGGCCGATCTCGACGATCTCCATGCCGAGCCCCTTGGAAGCATCGTCCTCCGCCCACATCGCATCGGCGCAGGCGCGAGCGACGTTCTCAGGCGACAAAGCGGCTTTGACGTTCACGCGCCTCTCCCGGTCAAATGCTTGCACATGATGTTCTGCTGGTTGGCCAAGGCTGTCAAACAATGCGACGCATTTGCATTTTCGGGCCCTGATACGCCCGATCAGACATGGTCATAATCGACCACGACGCGCTCCGACGACGGCTTGGCCTGGCAGGTCAGGACGAAACCCGCCTTCAGTTCCCACGGCTCCAGCGAATAGTTGATGTCCATCGGCGCCTCGCCCTCGACCAGCTTGGCGCGGCAGGTCGAGCACATGCCGCCCTTGCAGGCGAACGGCAGATCGACGCCGGCGCGCAGCGCGGCATCGAGGATGGCCTCGTCTTCGGCGACCGGCACGTCGCGGCGCTTGCCGTCGATGATGAGCGAGGCGATCGCCTTCGGCGGCGCATCGGGCGCAACCACTTTCTTCGGCCGGGGCTTGCCGCCGAATTCCGACACGAAGCGCTCGACATGAATGCGGTCTTCCGCGATGCCCAGCGTACGGCAGGTGGTCTCGATGTCCTCGCTCATGCCGAGGGGACCGCAGACGTAGACATGATCGACGCTTCCCGCCGGGACCAGCGAGCGCAGCAGCACCCTCACCTTGTCGCCGTCGAGCCGGCCATGCAGGATCGGGATATCCTGATCCTCCCCGGAGATGACGTGGAAGATCGAGAGGCGATCGATGAAGCGGTCCTTGAGCTCCTCGAGCGCTTCGAGGAACATGATGTTGTCGGTGGTGCGGTTGCCGTAGAACAGGAAGAAGCGGCTCTCCGGCTCGCGCGCGAGCACGCCCTTCACGATCGACAGGATCGGCGTGATGCCGGAGCCTGCGGCGAAGCCGACATGGATACGGCCTGCATCGGCGGGTGGGACCACGCCGAAGCGGCCGGTCGGCGTCATCACGTCGAGCTCGTCGCCGCATTTGAGATCTTCGGCGGCCCAACTCGAAAACGCGCCGCCATCCACCTTCTTCACGGCGATGCGAATCTCGCCGTCCTCGGGGCCGGAGCAGATCGAATAGGAGCGACGCACCTCTTCTCCGTCGAGCGTCGTGCGGAGTGTCAGGTATTGGCCGGGCGTGAAGGCGTAATCGCGGGCGAGTTCGCCGGGGATGGCGAAGGTCATCGAAACGGCGTCAGACGCCTCGCGGCGGAGATCGTTGACGGCCAGGCGATGGAAGCGGGGTGCGGCTGCTGACATGGTCAATGACACTTGAAATAATCGAAGGGTTCGCGGCAGGACTTGCAACGCCACAGCGCCTTGCAGGAGGTCGAGCCGAATTCAGAGAGCAGCTCTGTGCTTTCAGAGCCGCATTGCGGGCACGCCACGGCCTGTTCGCCGAACAGCACGCGGCGGGAACTTGAGGCCCGCGGCGGCGCGATGCCATAGGCGCGCAGCTTCTGGCGTCCCTCCTCGCTCATCCAGTCGGTGGTCCAGGCCGGCGACAGCACGGTGCGGATTTTTGGACGGGCAAAGCCGGCGCGCTCCAGCGCCAGCTCGATCTCCAGCGCGATCATGTTCATTGCCGGGCAGCCGGAATAAGTCGGCGTGATTGTCACCTCGACATGGTCGCCGGCCAGCGCGACGTCACGCAGCACGCCGAGATCGGCGATGGTCAGGACCGGAATCTCGGGATCGACCACGCTCGCCGCGGCATCCCAGGCCCGCTGCCGCAACTCGCTGTCGCGGTCGAGCACCGTCACCATGTCAGCCCCGGAAAGGTGCGCTGCATCGATTGCAGCTCGGACAGGAGATGGCCGAGATGCTCGCTGTGCCGGCCGGTGCGACCGCCCTGCTGCATCCAGTCGTTCTGCGGAAGGATCAGCGTGGCCTCTCGGGCGACATCGGACAACGTCTGCAACCAGCGACCCCGCAAGGGCCCGGGATCGACGGCGATACCGGCATGGATCAACGCGCGCTCGCCATCGTCGACGGCAAACATCTCGCCGGTGAAGGCCCAGAGGTGATCGATCGCGGCTTGCGCGCGCGCATGGCTCTCATCGGTGCCGTCGCCGAGCCGGATCAGCCACTCCGATGCGTGGCGCAGATGGTAGGCGCTCTCCTTCTCCGACTTGGCGGCAATCGCGGCCAGCGTCGCATCGCGCGAGCTCATCATCGCGCGCCAGTAGAGGTCGGCGAACGCCGAATAGAAGAACTGCCGCACCAGGGTCTGGGCGAAATCGCCGTTGGGCTGCTCGACCAGCAGCAGATTGCGGTACTGCCTGACGTCGCGCAGATAAGCGAGCTTGTCCTCGTCGTTATCCCCGCCTTCAGCCCGGGCGGCGTAGCTGTAGAGCTCGCGCGCCTGGCCGATCAGGTCGAGCGCGATGTTGGAGAGCGCCATGTCCTCTTCCAGCATCGGCGCATGCCCGCACCATTCCGACAGCCGGTGGCCGAGGATCAGCGCATCGTCGGCGCGGCGCAGCGCGTAGAGCATCAGCGGCGTTTCGGAGACCTCGATGTTGGCGACCACCATCACATGTGCCCCACTTCCTCGGGCACCTCGTAGAAGGTCGGATGCCGGTAGATCTTCGATTCCGCCGGCTCGAACATCATGGCCTTCTCGGCAGGATCGCTCGCGGTGATCGCGCTGGACGGCACTACCCAGATCGACAGGCCTTCGCCGCGGCGGGTGTAGATGTCGCGGGCGGCCTGCAGGGCCATGGTGGCGTCGCTCGCATGCAGCGATCCCACGTGCTTGTGCGCGAGCCCGTTGCGGCTGCGAATGAAGACTTCCCACAGCGGCGTATTCGGCGTGGACATGTCGATCTCCCTATTCGGCGGCTTGCGCGGTCTGGCGCTGCGCGCGCTTCGCCGCATAGGCTGCGGCCGCCTCGCGCACCCAGGCACCCTCCGCATGGGCCTTGCGGCGCGCGGCCATGCGGTCGCGGTTGCACGGGCCGTTGCCGGCGAGCACCTGCTTGAATTCGGTCCAGTCAATTTCGCTGTAGCGCCAATGCCCGTCGGCATCCTGTGTCATGCCGGGATCGGGGATGGTGAGGCCGAGATATTGCGCCTGCGGCACGGTGGCGTCGACGAACTTCTGGCGCAGCTCGTCATTGGAGAAGCGCTTGATCTTCCACTTCGTCGAAGTGTCGCTGTGCTGGCTGGTCGCATCCGGCGGGCCGAACATCATCAGCACCGGCCACCACCATCTGTTCAGCGCATCCTGCGCCATCGCCTTCTGCTCGTCCGAGCCGCGGCATAGCGTCAGCATGATCTCGTAGCCCTGACGCTGGTGGAAGGACTCCTCCTTGCAGACGCGGATCATCGCGCGCGCATAGGGACCATAAGAGCAGCGGCACAGCGGAATCTGGTTCATGATCGCCGCACCGTCGACCAGCCAGCCGATCGTGCCGATGTCGGCCCAGGTCAGCGTCGGATAGTTGAAGATCGAAGAGTACTTGGCCTTGCCCGCGAGCATGGCATCGACCAGCTCCTCGCGCGAGGAGCCGAGCGTCTCGGCCGCGGCATAGAGATAAAGACCATGGCCGCACTCGTCCTGCACCTTGGCGAGCAGCGCGGCCTTGCGGCGCAGCGTCGGCGCCCGCGTGATCCAGTTGCCTTCGGGCAGCATGCCGACGATTTCGGAATGGGCATGCTGCGAGATCTGGCGGGTGAGCGTCTTGCGATAGGCCCCCGGCATCCAGTCGTTCGGCTCGATGCGCTCCTCGGCATCGATGCGGGCCTGGAACTGCGCAGCCTTGGCCGCATCCTCAAGACCGCGGTCGTCGGCCTCGGCCGTGTTCAGCGCCTGGGTATACATGCGCATCCTCCCGATTTATTGGGAGGCAATATATAACAAAAATAACTTCATGCAAGATATTTCTGTAACATAAAGATCAGGCGCCGAACCTCCGTTCCAGCAGCTTTCGCGCGGGCGGCAGCGGCCCCTTTTCGTTGCTTGCATGGTCGTCGAGCCATTGCTCGGACGGCGCGAGCAGCGCGCGGTAGATTTCGCCGCAGAGCTCACGCGCCGCCCTGCCCGGCCAGTCCGCCGGCAACAGGCTTTCGGGCAGCAGCGGATCGCGCAGCACGACCCGGCGGTAGTGGTGGATCAGGAGGATGCGTGCGGTGAAGGCGTCGGCCGAGGACAAATCCGTGCCGCGCCCGATCGCGGCGCGCAACGGCTCGAACGTCTTCATGAACTTGAGATAGGCATCCGCGGTGCGCTGCAGCGGCCAACTCGCGCTGAGCAGACGTCGGCCGCTATCGTCTTCGGCCGAGACCTCGAGACGGATCGCGCCCGTGGCTTCATCCGGCACCGGCACACCCGACGGCGCGACCCAGACGCCCGGCAGCGGACTGCCGAAGCCGGCGTTGCGCAGCGCTTCGCGCGAAGCGTCGCGGTCCTCGCCATTGCCGATCAGGAGCAGCTCGAAGCGCCCGGTCCAGTCGGACGGCGGCGGATCGTAGATGTGACGCGTCGCGGCCTCGAAGGTCTGCCGGCCCTTGTCGGCCAGCCGATAGAAGCTGTTGCGTCCCACCTTCTCGCGCGTCAACCAACCATCGGCGGCAAGGCGCGACATCGCGGTGCGCACGACGCCGCTGTCGATATCAAGGCTTTCGAAGAATTCCAGCAGCGTGCCGAGCCACACCACACCGCCGCGCGGCACGATGGCGTCGCCGAACACGGTGATGACGATGGAGCCGGTGCGCGAGGGCTCGCGCTTGAGCTGGTCGATGATGCGGGAGAGCGGATGCGCCATGCGGCAGGCTTAGCGCGTTTGGTGCGGGCGCGACAATGGACGGGAACGACGCTGTTAGTATCCCAGATCGCATATGACCGCGGGCGAGAGTTGAGCGCACGCCTCGTCCTTCGAGACGACCGCTTCGCGGTCTCCTCAGGATAAGGCTAGGCGGCACCGGTTCTCGTTGAATCTGCAGCCGCCCACACGGTCCCTCATCCTGAGGGCCCGCCGACGGCGGGCGTCTCGAAGGATGGCCGCAAGCGACATCGTTGCCATATGCGATCGCCTCCCTGAAAGAGGCGAAGAAATCACCTGTGCGGATCGGGATACGCCAGGCTGCGCCAGCCGCTGCGGTCGAACGGCCGCCACTGGCCTTCCTTCTGCGCAAGACGGTCGGCGACGGCATAGACCACGGCGGGATGATGCCCCATGCCGCAATGGCTGCTCTCGACCTCGATGCTCTCGGTCTGCGCGCCCGTCTTTTCCATGCAGCCCTGCCAGGCGCAGACGCCGTCGGTGCGGCTGAAGATGGCGGTGGTCGGCACCGGGAGCGGAGCGGCGAGATCGCCGCCGAACCGCGGATCGACCTCGTCCGACTTCCGTCCGCTGGCCCATTCATAGACACGCCAGGCGTTGGTCGAACGGGGATCGCCGGCAAAGGGGCTCCCGAGCGTGATCACCTGTCGCACGCGCTCGGGCATCATCTTGGCGAGCTGCCGGGCGTAGAGGCCACCCAGGCTCCAGCCCACCAGGCTGATCTTGCGCCCGTGGGTGTCGCTGAGCTCCTGGACCAGGTCGACCATCGCGTGCTGCACGCCGTCGCGCAGGCCGTAGTTGCGGCCCTGGCGCCAGCCACTCACGGCGTAGCCCTTGCTTGTCAGAAACGTGCGCAGCGCGCGCGTGGACGCATCGGAGGCCACGAGGCCCGGCAGCACCAGCACCGGATGCCCATCGCCGCGCGGCGCGAGGCTCAGCAGCGGCAGCGCGCCGAGGAAGGCACCGAACTCGTGGATCGCGCGCCCTTCCAGAAACATCAGGGTACGGGACGGCGGACGCAGCGTCTGGGCAGTAGCGGTCATCAATGTTTCCCCTGGGAAGCAGACGCCGGCTGCGAGGCCGGCAATGGGCATGAATTCCAATACGCAGGCTTCTTGATCGTTCCGCAGCGCAACATGAATCAGCTAGGCGGCCGGTTCCCGACATTCAAGCGGGAGAGATGCGGGGCCACAATAGGCCCGCGCGTTAAAGCTAACGGCCGTGACGCAAAAGTCACAGCAATCGGAGCAGGAATTCTACGGAGTAGAGCGCGAGCCCGGCGAGCCCGCCGATCAGCGAGCCGTTGAAACGGATGTATTGCAGGTCTCGGCCGATGTTGATTTCGATCAGCGAAATCAACTGCGCCATGTCCCACGCCTTGACCTGGTCGGAGATGAAGATCGAAACGCCGCTCTTCTGGTCGGCGACGAAGCTGCGCAGCACCGTCACCAACCCCTTGTTGATCTCGTCGCGCAGCTCGGCATCGCCGGCGAGCGCATCGCCCGCCGAGACGAACATGCCGGCGAGATGATGCTGCAGCACCTGCGTCTCGCCGCTCGCGCTGCGCTCGATGAAGGAGCGCGTGTTGGCCCAGACGGTGCGGGCGAGATCGGCAAGCTCGGGCCGCGCGAGGAGGTCGCGCTTCAAGCCGGCGATGCGGTCGATATAGGCCTGGTCAGTGCCGAGCCGGTCGACGAAGCTCAGCACCATGCGGTCGAACTCGCCGCGGAAGGGATGCTTGGGATCGCTGCGCACCTCGTTGAAGAAGGCGGTCGCGGACGCCACGATCTTGTTCACCAGAAACTTGTCGGCACGGTAGAGCCGCAGCAGGGTCGGCAATTCCGCGCGCACCTTCTCACGGATCATCCCCATCGTCTCTTGCTGGTTCAGCGTCTCGTGCATCACGCGCAGGAGATCGTCGAACAGGATCTGGTGACGCCCCTCCGCCACGAAGCCGCGCAGCGTACCGGCCGCGAGCGGAGCGAGGTCGATCGCCTGGAGCTGCGAGGACATGCGGCGGATGATGAAGGTCATCAAGCCCGAGCTCTCGGTCGCGGATACGGCCTCCGGCAGCAGGCGCAGCGCGAAGCGCGCAAGATCGTCGCTGCGCTTGCGGTCGCGCAGCCAGTCGGCGACGAAGGAGCCGAAATCGATCTCCTTCAACTTGGCCTCGACGGGACCGGCCTCGAGGAAATGCACCTGGATGAACTCGCCGAGCTTGTCGGCGATGCGGGCCTGGTTGCTCTGGATGATCGCGGTATGCGGGATCGGCAGGCCAAGCGGCCGCTTGAATAGCGCCACCACCGCATACCAGTCAGCGAGGCCTCCGATGGTCGCCGCTTCCGCGAAGGCGGCGACGAAGCCGAACAATGGATGCACCGGCAGCAGCCATTTCGCGACGATGAACAGCAGAAGCGTCGAGGCCAGCACCAGCGTCGCCAGCGCTTTCACGCGGCGCAGCTCGGCCGCGCGCTCGGCATCGGCAGGTGTCTCGAAGGAGAAGCTGGCAGGTGAATCCATGACGGTTTCTTAGCGCGTCGGTCTCCTCGTGTCCCGGACAAGGCGCAACGCGGAGCGGTGCGCCGCAGAGCCGGGATAGAGCAAGCCGATGGCCCCGGACCAAACAAAAGGCCCGCCGAAGCGGGCCTCAAATTCAGTTTGGTCTCAGGCCCGGATCAGGCGGTCTTGTTGTAGACCTTGGCAAAATTGTCCTGAGCGGACTTTGCACCGTTGGCGGCGAGCTTGCCGAAATAGTCGGCGGTCGCCTTGGCACGCGAGACGAACACTTCGCCGCGGGCGCGGAGCAAGCTCGACTGGATCTCGACGGCTTCGCTGACCGACTTGGCGGAAGCGAGCTTGTCGATGCCGGCGAAGAACGCCTGAGCATCGTCATAGATCGCCTGCTGGATGTTGCGGCTGATCTTGCCGGCCTCGGCGACGGATTCGGTTACCGCGTTCTCGACGGCGGCGGTCACCCGCTCGGAGCCAGCGAAAGCCTCGGCAGCGCGGTCCTTGGCGGTGTTGGCGGTCTTCTTGACGAATTCGCGGGCGGCCTCGGGAACTTCCAGATTCTGGATGTTCTTGAAAGCGTCTTTGAAGCCCTCGAAAGCGGTGTTGGTTTCGGTGGTCATGGGGTTCTCTCCATCCTCAATGGTTTTGAGCTATGGGCTCACCCCGTCCTCGATGGCCCGGGGCACGTCTTATATGGCATAGTTAATTGTGCGATGCAATATTCATATTGCACTGCGATATCACGAAACCGTGAACTGGCTTCAAGAAAGGCATCCCGATGCCTCCCTAGCCATTGGGTTCCCGGCAGGGCGTCCCGGCCTGACCCTTTCAGTGCTGGACGGCGCCCGGCAGCCCATAAGCCTCCATCTGGGCCTGGACCTGTGCGATGTTGTGGCCGAGCACGACGATGTCGTGGGTCTTGCCATCGACGTCGCGGACGTGGTCCCGTAGCAGCGCTTCGGCCTTGAAGCCGAGGCTCTCGAACAGGGCGATCGCCGACTGCTGGTCGACCGTCATCTGGACTGACAGCTTTTCCAGGCCCGCGCCGAGCGCCAGCGCGAAAGTTTCCTGCGACAGCGCCCGCCCCACTCCCTTCCCGCGGACATCGAGCGAGACCACCATCCGGATCTCGCCGACATGGGGCGACCAGGAATGGGGATCGCGCACCAGCGTGCCACAACCGACGACCTTGCCGTCACTGATCGCGAGCAGGCTCGTGATGGCGCCGCGCTCGATCTCCTTGACCCAGGCCGACAGCACTTTCGGCTGGCTGATATTGCGCGGCAGGAACAGTAGATCGTGGGTCGGCAGCCCCTTGCCGAAGGCGAGCACCGCGGCTTCGTCCGCAGGCGCCATCAGGCGGATCTCGACATCACCGGCATCGGTCTTGACGTGACGTGGATAGGAACGTTGCTCGCTCATGTCGATCTCTTTCCCAGCCAGGAATCCAGTTTGGGCCATAGCCGCTTCACGGCGTTGGCGCCCGCGACAAGCGAGACGTGACCGCCCTTCAGCATCACCTCTTCCTTGTCGGTAGATCCGATCTTCGCGATCAGGTGTTTTGCGGCCTCATACGGCACGATGTGGTCGTGCTCGGCCACCGCATGCAGGATCGGCACCTTGATGCTCTCGAGCTTCGCCGCCCGGCCGCCGACCGACATGCTGTCGTTGAACAGCTTGTTGTCCCACATCAGGTCCTTGGTGATGGTGCGGAAATATTCGCCCGCCAGCGGCAGCGTATCTGTCGCCCACCGATCGAACATCCGGTAGGACTTGACGAACTCGTCGTTCCAGATGTTTTCCCAGAGCTGGATCTGGCTCACCGTGCGCGAGGCGGGGCGCAGCATCTCGAACGAGGACAGGATCATCTCCGGCGGCACGTTGCCGACGCTGTCGACGAGACGATCGACGTCGAAATAGCGGCGGTCGGAGAAGTTCGAGAACAGCTTCATCTCGCGGAAGTCGATCGGCGTGGTGAAGCAGATCAGGTTCTTCATCGGCCCGTCCGCGTGGATCGCGCCGTAGAGCAGCGACAGCACGCCGCCGAAGCAATAGCCGATGACGGAAACGTCCTGCTCGCCGGAATCGGCCTGCACGCGGCGAACGCAATCCGGGATGAAGTCGAGGACATAGTCCTCCATCCGCAGGCTCTTCTCCTCCGGCCGCGGCGCGCTCCAATCGAGCATGTAGACGTCGTAGCCGCGTTTGAGCAGGAACTCGATGAAGCTCTGGCCGGGAACGAGGTCGAGGATGTAGCCGCGATTGGTGGTCGCCATCACGATCAGCACCGGGATGCGGTAGATCTCGTCCGACATCGGCCGGTAGTGATAGAGGCTCATCGTGCCGCGCGAATGCAGCACGTCCTTGGGCGTCGAGCCGAGCGAAGGACCCGAGGTCGAGAAATATTCGACGCCCTTGATGCTGCGCTGGATGGCGCGCTGCACCTCGGACTGGATGCGCTCCGGGATGGATGCGAGATCGAGCCCAGCCGGCGCGTTCATGATTGCCCTCCGTTCTCGGAGGGCGGCCGCTTCGTCCGTGGCGGCCGCGGCATCCCGTCGAAACCTTGCGAGATGCCCGAATTGGCCGCCATCTGGCTCAGCATCGACTTCATCTCGCCGATCTGGGCTTCGATCGACTGCAACCGTTCCGCCAGACCCGTGACCTGCTCCCGGCTCGGCAGGTTCATCGTGACGAGATATTTCTCCATGAGCTCGCCGAGCTGCTTCTGAGCACCTGCAGCAACTCCGCCCGCGCGGTTCATCGCCTGCGAAAATTCGGGCGACGACATGGCCTGGTTGGCAAAGGAGTTGAACCCCTTCTCCATCTCGCCCACCATCTTCTGCCACATGGCAACGGGGTCATTGGTCTTGTCGGTCATCGGCGTCCTCCTGAAATCGAGAGCTGCGATGCCCTTCTTTTCCGCCATACCACACCGTTGCGCGGTGCCGGTCAACCGGCAGGTCGGCCAGCGCGGCGCCGATGGCTTCTTTGCGGCGTGAAACCGTGCAATACACGACTGATCAAGAGCGAAGGGAACGCCCGTGACCACCCATCAGCCGCCCCAGACCGTCCGCGCCAACGGCATCGACATCTGCTACGAGATCTTCGGCAACGACAATGCCGAGCCGCTGCTGCTGATCATGGGGCTCGGCGCGCAGATGATCCACTGGGACGATGCGTTCTGCGAGCAACTTGCCGCGCGCGGCTTTCGCGTGATCCGCTTCGACAACCGCGACATCGGCAAGTCCAGCCATCTCACCGGCGGCAAGCGACTGACGCCGCTCGAGCTCTTGAAGCTGCGCTTCTTCCGGATCCCGGTCGCTGCGACCTACAAGCTGATCGACATGGCAAAAGACACGGTCGGGCTGATGGATGCACTCGGCATCAAATCGGCACATCTTGTCGGGGCGTCCATGGGCGGCATGATCGCGCAGGAGGTGACGCTGTCGTTTCCGCACCGCGTCCGTTCGCTGACCTCGATCATGTCGACGACAGGCAATCCGCGCCTGCCGCCGCCGACGCGCGAGGCCGCCGCGATGCTGATGGCGCCGCCGCCGCGCAGCAAGGAAGAGTACATCGTTCGTTACGGCCAGACCTGGAAAGTACTGCGCGCCGGACATTTTCCGGAAGAGGAAGCACTCGACCCCGAGCGCGCCGAGCGCGTGTTCGCGCGCGGCCTCAATCCCGCCGGCGTCGGCCGCCAGCTCCGCGCCGTGCTGGCCTCCGGCAGCCGCAAGGAGCGGCTGCATGCCGTGAAGGCACCGACGCTGGTCATTCACGGCACCGTCGATCCGCTGGTGCGGCCGGAGGGCGGCAAGGACACCGCGGCGTCGATCCCGAATGCAAAGCTGTTGATGATCGACGGCATGGGCCACGCACTACCGATGCGCTTCTGGCCGGAGATCATCGGTGCCATCGACAAGCACGCGCACGGCGCGGCGGCACAGGCTGCATAGACCGACGCTGGCAGTCTCTCCACGGTGACCATGTGAGCTTGCGGTGACTGTCTTCCAGCAGGCCGGTGCGAAAGTTATACAAGCCTCTCTCATTGGCAACAGGCTTTCGACATCTCGGAGCTCACATGCATTCCATCACCCGGTCGGCCGCTGTCGCCGCCATCTCGGCTCTCACGCTCGCGCTTGCAGCCGGCGCGGCGATCGCCGCCAGCGCGCAGGAGGAAGCCAACCGCACGGCCGTGCTGGCCTTCTACGAGAAGGGTCTCAACCAGAAGGACGCGGACGCGGCCCTCGCCTATGTCGGCAACCGCTATGTCCAGCACAATCCGAACGCCCCCGATGGCCCGGATGGCTTTCGAAAATTCATCGGCTTCCTCCGGGAAAAATTTCCGAACTCGCACAGCGAGATCAAGCGCTCGTTCGTCGACGGCGACTTCGTCATCCTGCACGTTCACTCCGTCCGCGAACCCGGCACCCGCGGCCGCGCGATCGTCGACATCTTCAAGCTGGAGAACGGCAAGATCGTCGAGCACTGGGACGTGGTTCAGGACATCCCGGAGAATCCGGCCAACGGCAACACGATGTTCTAGAAGGCGCAGCGGCGGATCGAGCGCAGCGTAATCCGGGAACCCGCTCTCGTCAGGAAAGCCTGCCCCGGATTGCGCTGCGCTCCATCCGGGCTACCAACGGTCGCCTAGCCCTTCCGCGCGATCCAGATCACGTGACGCGCGCCGCCGCCTCGTCCGGTGGCGCGAACCGCGACTTCGTTGACATCGAAGCCAGCGCGCTTAAGGCGCTTGGTGAAGGCCGGATTGGGTCCTGAGGACCAGACGGCGAGCACGCCACCCGGCCGCAGCGCAGTCTTGGCCGCCGCCAGCCCGCTCGCGCTGTAGAGCGCGTCATTGCCCTTGCGGGTCAGCCCTTCCGGCCCATTGTCAACGTCGAGGAGAATGGCATCGAAGGCCGAGCTCTTGGCACGGATGACTTCGCCGACGTCGATTTCCCGGATCTTCACCCTGACATCATCGAGGCTGTCGCCGAAGACCTCGGCCATCGGCCCGCGCGCCCAGGCGACCACCGCGGGCACGAGTTCGGACACCACGATCCTTGCCTTGGGCCCGAGCACCGTGAGCGCGGCACGCAGCGTAAAGCCCATGCCGAGGCCACCGATGAGGATAACGGGCTTGGCGACGCTCTCGATCTGCTTCGCCGCGAGTGTTGCAAGCGCAGCTTCCGAGCCGGACAGGCGATTGTTCATCAGCTCGTTGGTGCCGAGCTTGATGGAGAACTCCTTGCCCCGACGCATCAGGCGGAGCTCCTCGTCCGAGCCGGGGATCTTGGCGGTGTCGAGCTTTTCCCAGGGAATCATGGGCGACGTTTAGCACGACTTCGTAGCCCGCACCTCAGCCTATCCCCCCGCCCAGACGTCGAGCACATACCGGTTCTTCGTGCCCATCTCCTCGATCCAGCGCGCGCTGGCGGCGGCGTCGCTGCCGCTCTTCTCGCGGTGGATCGCAACCAGCGCCGCTTTGACGTCGGGCTCCATCTTGCCGCCGTCGCCGCAGACATAGACGATCGCGCCCTGCTCGATCAGCGGCCAGACCTTGTCCTTTTGCGCGGCGAGCATGTGCTGCACATAGGTCTTCGGTCCATCGGCACGCGAGAACGCCGTGAACAGCTCGGTGATGCCGCTTGCCGCGAGCGCCTTCAGCTCCTCCGCATAGAGAAAATCCTGATCGGGATGACGGCAGCCGAAGAACAGCATGGCCGGCCCAAGGCTGGCGCCCCCGGCTTTGCGCGCAGCCCGCTCCTGAAGGAAGCCGCGGAACGGCGCCAGACCCGTACCCGGGCCGATCATGATGATCGGCACGGACGGATCGTCGGGAAGCCGAAAGCCGGCCTTGGTCTCGCGCACGGTGGCGTAGACCGCATCGCCCGCGCGGCGATTGGCGAGATAGTTCGAGCAGATGCCCTTGTAGGTGCCGCGCCCCGACGCCGCCGGGCCTTCGACCACGCCGACCGTGATGCTGCAGCGCGCCGGATCCACCGACGGCGAGGACGAGATCGAATAATACCGCGGCGCCAGCAGCGAGAGCATTTCCAGGTAGACATGAAACGGCAGTTCGCAGGCGGGATATTCGAGCAGCAGATCGAACACCGATTTACGCCTGGCCAGGATCTCGCTGCGGTACCTCTCGAGCGGCTCCGCCTCCTCCCCAACGAAGGCCAGCAGCTTCGGCTTGGTGACGGGGCAGCGGGTGTGCTCGGCCATGATCTGGATCTGCTTGCGTGTCGCCACCTGCTGCAACTCGACAAACTCGCTGAGCAGACGGCCGACCGACACCGCATCACCCACCGGCAGTTGCGCGCGGCGGCCCTCGGTGACCCGCAGCCTGATCTGGTCGGCCGGCAGGAAGCCGAAGCGGCGGGCGACCGAATCCACCAGCGTCGGATCGTTGCGCGGGACGACGCTGAGGTGGTCGCCGACGCGGTAGCTGACATTGGCCGGCAGTTGCACCTCGATGTGGCGCGTCGAGCGCTCCGACGGATTGGGCCCCGCCTTGTTCTGAAGCTCGTCGTTGGCGAGCACCTTCATCGCAACCGCGCCGCCCTGCGCGACGATGGTATTGACGGCGGTGACCGCGACAGGCTCGATCGCATAGAGCGGATCGTCCTCGGCAGTGCGGGTGAAGTTCCAGTCGATGCCGAATTCCTTCGTCGCAACCTGCGCCGCGGCAGGAAACCATTTCTGGAACTGGCCGTCGAGATCGCTGCGCGCATCGCCCTCGCCGCGCGGATAGACCGCGCGCGCGCCATGCGCCGACAACTGCTCGTCGATCAGGCGCGGCACCGATTGATAGGTCGCGGCCCAGTCGCTGTTGCCACAACCGAACACGGCATAGCGGACGCCGGCAAAGGCATCCTTCGGCAAATCGCCGCCGAGCCATTTGACGAACTGCGTCGCATTGTCGGGCGGGGCGCCGTTATAGGAGGCGCAGATGATCAGCACGCCGCCGTCCTGCGGCAGCTTGCCGACGTAATCGTCGAGCGGGCCGAGATGCACGGCAAAGCCGTTGATCTCGGCAAGATCCGCCATGCGCGTCGCCAGCTCTTCCGCGGTGCCGAGGTTCGAGCCGTACAGCACCAGCATCGGCGTGTTGTGGCCGGGGCGCGCGGTCGGTTGACGTGGTGCTTTCGGCGCCGAGCCGGCAGCCGCAATCGGCCCGCCATAGGCACCACGCTCGCGATCAGCGCGCGGACGCACCCTGATCTTGAAGCCTTCCGGCTTCATCGTCAGCGTCTCCTTCAAATGCATCTGGTAGCGCTGATGGTCGATCAGCTTGAAGCGCTGCAGGATCATGCCGAGCGCGAGCGCGGCCTCGTGCATGGCGAAGCCTCGGCCGATGCAGGCGCGCTGGCCGTTGCCGAACGGCTTCCAGGCATTGATCGGCCGCTTCGCCTCCGCCTCGCGGCTGAAATTCTCGGGGTCGAACGCATCCGGATTCGGTCCCCACACCGAGGGATCCCGATGCAGCGCCGTCACCAGGACGGTGACGAACGTACCTTTCCGGAGCTTGTACTTGCCACCGCCGATGGTCTCGTCGTTCAGCGGCGAAATGCCGTAGGCCGGCGCCGGCGGCCACAGCCGCAGCGCCTCTTTCAGGATCTGCGTGATGTAGGTGAGCTGCGTCACCTGCTGATAGGTCGGCTTGGCATTGACGTCGGGACCGAAGACGCGATCGACCTCGTCATAGGCCTTCTTGAGGATCTCCGGATGCTTGAGCAGCGCATAGAGCGTGTAGGACAACAGGCCGCTCGTGGTCTCGTGGCCCGCGATCAGGAACGTGTTGATCTGGTAACGGATGTTGACGTCGTCGAGCTGCTCGCCGGTCGAGCGGTCAACGCCGGTCATCATCGCGGCGAGCATGTCCTTCTTGTCGTCGACCGCGTCGGCGCTCTTGCGGCGCTCGGCGATGATCTCGTCGACCATCTTGTTCATGAAGGCGACGTCTTCAGTGAGCGTCTTGCGGCGCTTCTGCATCCAGAGCTGCTCGAGCGGCAGGCCCCGCGTCATCATGATGGTTTCGAGCGAACGCACCAGTGACTCGACGTAGGGGTGATAGTCGCTCCGGTAGAAGGAGTTGAAGCGGTAGTCGAAACCGCACAGGCCGATCGTGTCCAGCGTCAGCGCGGTCATGTCGTGGACGACGTCGATCTCGTCGTCGGCATTGAGCCGCTCCCATTTCTGGACGAGCTGCTCGGCGATGTCGACCATGCTCGGATGATAGGATTGCATGGCGCGGTTGCCGAACGGCTGCAGCAGGATGTTGTGCGCCTTGCTCCAGTTCGGCTCGCGGGTATCGGCCGTGAACAGGCCATCGCCGCCGACCGCACGCACACGCCGCAGCGCGCCGCGCACCGTCTTGTCGAAACGCTTCTCGTCGGAGAGCTCTTCGACGAGATCGTGGCCGGAGACGACGACGATCGGCGAGCCCATCATGTCGAGCCAGAAGATCGGACCGAGCTCCTTGGCGAGCCGCGTCAAATGCTGCACGGGGGCGGCCGAGTCCAGCGACAGCATGTTGCCGACCACGGGCTTGGCCGGCGGCTGCGGAATCGGGTCCAGACGGTTCTTGGATGACATGAAAAGTACTTCCCCCTGACTCGATATCCACCGTCGTCATTGCGAGGAGCGAAGCGACGAAGCAATCCAGACCGCCTCTGCGGATACTTTGCTGGATTGCTTCGCTGCGCTCGCGATGACGAGTGCTACCCAAACCGCCTTCTACGCCATTCGATCAGCTTGGCGCTGACCTCTTCCGGCTTCTCCTGCTGCGTCCAATGGCCGCTGTCCTTCACCAGGTATTTCTCGAGATCGCCGATCAGCTTTTCCATGCCGTCGGCCGCCGAGGGCGGCAGCACGGCGTCGTTCTCCGCCATGATCATCAGCGACGGCACGTGGATGTTATGGTCCAGCCCCTTCGCACGCTCCCAATTGCGGGTGAAATTGCGATACCAATTGATGCCGCCGGTGAAGCCGGTCTTCGTGAACGTGTCGACGAACACCTTCTTCTCGTCGGCCGACAGGATCGGCGTGCGCGGATCGACCTTGGCATCGTAGGCCGCGATCATCTGCGGGAAGGCCAGATTGGTCTTTGCCGAGGCGCCAACCCCCGCGATCGGCGGCTCCTCCGGCTTCGCTGCCGGCCGCGCCAGCGGCTTGCGCATAAAGGCGTCGAAGGTCTGCTCGACCCGGCTGCCGAAAATCCTGTCCGGCTCGCGCGCGGGATCCTGGAACTGGACGATGTACATCTGCTCGCCGAAGCGCTGGCGGAACAGTGCGATCGGATCGACCGGCGCGCGGTCCCAATGCGGGGTGTTGACGCCGACAACACCGGCGACGCGCGAGGGATGCCGCAGCGGCATCTGCCAGACCACGAAGCCGCCCCAGTCATGACCGACGAAGATCGCCTTGTCGATGCCGAGATGATCCAGCAGCCCGACGAGATCGCCGGTCAGATGCTCCATGTCATAGGCCTCGACCGGCTCCGGCCGGTCGGTCGCGCCATAGCCGCGCTGGTCCGGGGCGATCACCCGGATGCCCGCCTCGCTCAGCGCCTTGATCTGATGGCGCCAGGAAAAGGCGAGCTCGGGCCAGCCATGGCACAGCACGATCGGCGGCTTGTCGTCGGTCGGGCCCGCCTCGTAATAGCCCATGCGGATTCCGTTCGTCTGCGCGAACTTGAGCGGCGGCATTTCAATCATCGCAAGTTTCCTGGCAACATTCCTACTCAGCGGCGCCCTTGATGTCCGCCGCTGGCGGCGCATAGGCCGCCTCCAACGCGGCGAACTCGTCGGGCAGCATGTCGCACATCACCTGCACATGCGGGATGATGTTGGCGCCGACGATGAAGCCGAAATCGAGCTGGTCGCGATAGCTCTGCACGGTGATGTTGAGCGCCTGCCCGTGCGTCGAGATCGACACCGGGAAGATGTGCAACAGCTCGGCACCGGCAGCGTAAAGCGTCTGCCGCGGCCCGGGCACGTTGGACACCGTGATGTTGGCGGCCGGCGGCAGCACGTCCGACAGGTTCGAGCGGCTGTAAAGCAGCGCCAGGATCTGCACCATGATCGGCGCGCCCAGCATCGAGATGTTGGAGACCTGGGGCATCAGCGCGCGCAGCGGGTGCGACATCTCCTTGGACTTGGTCGACTGCGCGATGATGGCCTCCAGCCGCGCCTTGGGGTCGTCGATGTTGGTCGCGATCGCGCAGATCATGCCGAACACCTGGTTGTTGGCCTCGGTGTTGCCCTCCTCCCGCAGCGAGATCGGCACGGCGGCCGTCAGGGATTTCGCCGGCAGCGTGCCATATTGCTGAAGGTAGCGGCGGACCACGCCGGAGGCGAGCGCCAGCACGACGTCGTTGAGCTTGCCGCCGGCGAGCTTCGCCAGCGCCTTCGCGCGCGACAGCGAGATCGACACGCCGGCAAAGCTTCGCTCCGACGAGATGGTCTTGTTCAGCATCGTCGGCGGCGACACCATGCTGGCGAGGCTCTCGCGCGACTTGGGATCTGAGACCTTGCCGAGCACCTCGGACACGCTCTTGACCATGGTCGGGATGTTGCCAGCGAAGCGCACCGCGCTCTCGATCTGGTACATCGCGTTGTCGAACAGGATCGAACCGATGTCGCTCTTGCCGGTGCGCGGCAATTGCAGGTTTTGGGCGGCCTTGCCGGCATCGAGCGGCTGGTTGAACAGCTGCTGGTAGGAATCCAGGAGGTTCGCCGCGATGTCGCGCGGCTCCTGCCCGGGCTTGGCTCCGGCCGCCGGCGGATCGACCTGCCGCGGGATCGGCGAGATATCGTAGATCATGTTGGTCAGCGCCGCACCGGCACCGCCGTCGATCGCGGCATGGTGCATCTTGGAATAGAGCCCGACCTCGTTGTCCTTCATGCCCTCGAACACGTAGAACTCCCAGAGCGGGCGGGCGCGGTTGAGCAGCTTGGCGTGCATCCAGCCGACGATGCGCTCCAGCGTGGCGCGGTCGCGCGGCTGCGGCAGGCTGGCGCGGAAAATGTGGCGGTCGATGTCGAACTGGTCGTCCTCGACCCAGGAGGGATGATCGATGTCGAGCGGCGCCTTCTCCAGCCGCGCCTTGAGGATCGGCGCGATATGCAGGCGCGAGACGATCATCGCCTTGAAGTCTTCGAAGAAGTCGCCCTTGTAGTCGTCGGGCAGGCGAAAGATCGCCATGCTCCCGACATGCATCGGCATCTCCGGCGTTTCCAGATAGAGAAACGACGCGTCCAGCGACGACAGCTTCTTACCGTCAGCCATAGTTCCCTCCCGCAACGATTGACGGGCGCCTTCTGGCGCTTCTCGTCAGGCCGATATTGCCTGCTCCGGCGGGGCATATGCAATGGCAAACGGCCCTGCCCGGTCAAATGGCGAGAACTCCCCTTCCGGTTGCGCCAGCCGGTCCGCCACGGCCCATAGCGCCGCGGGGTTCACCCCGAGCCCGATATGGCTCGCCAGGAGCACCTCGATGTTCTCGGCCCGATCGGAGGGACGGAGCAGGCAGGTCCGCCAGTTCACTACGCCGTCGGCGCGCGAATAGATCGACGTCGCCGGCACCGGCAGATCACCGGCGATCGCCTCGCGCGCCTCAGCAAGATCCTCGACCCGTTCCCCCGACAGCGCCTCGTAGAGCCGCGTGGCGTTGGTTGCCCGCACATCGTTGGCAAACGGGCTGCCGAGCGTGATGACATAGCGAACCATGTCGGGTGCCCAAAGCGCGAGATCGCGGGCATAGACGCCGCCGAGGCTCCAGCCGACGAGGCTGACCTTGCGTCCGCTCGCACGATGGATCTCGGCAAGACGGGCGCGCAAGGCGTCCCGCATCCGGCCGAGGCCGCCGAGATTGCGGCCCATCCGCCAGGCCTGCGCCTCGTAGCCGAGCTCACTGAGATAGCGCCGCATCGGCACCATCGAGAGATCGCTGGCGAGGAAGCCCGGCAGCGCCAACACCGGATGGCCGTCGCCCCGCGGCGCCCGCATCAGGATCGGCGACAGCAGCAGGCTCGCATTGAGCTCGAACAGGCCGCGGGCTTCTGCCAGCAGCAGGCCGAGGCTCGGCGGACGAAGCCGGCCTGCCTCCTGCGCCCCCTCCGGCCCGGGCGACATTGCTATTTCTTCTTGTCGCTGCTGCGCGTGCCGCCGAGGCCGGCCATGGTGACGAACATGTCCTGGAAGCGCTCGGCGATCTTCGGATCGAAGGTGAACCAGCTCTGGATCAGCGATTCCGGCGAGACCTTCTCGATGTTGCTGAGCACCTGCTGCTGCAGCTTGTCCATCACCGCCGTTTGCATCGGCGCCACGTCGGGCAGACCGAAGAACTGGCGGGCCTCGAGGGGGGTGCAGTCGATTTCGATGTTAACTTTCATGTCCCCTCCAGAAGAGATTCGAGCGGCCTGACCGAGTATCGCCGCGAGTTGTGGTGCGACGCAAGCGACCTGATGCAGGGGCGCCGCGCGCCTATCCTGCAATCGGCCGATATGGTCAACCAAAGTCGAAGGGGGCGAACCCCATGCCTGGCAGCATGGTCAGCATTGCTGCACAGCGGTGCAACTTGGCGCGTTCCTTGCTGGAATGGCGCTTGCACCGGTCGAGAACTCTGGGCAACATGGATCAATCAGGCCGCCGAACAATCAAAAATCATCGGCTGGGCAGTGTGGAGAGGGTCAAGAATGTTAGTCGGTCGAACTCTGTTTGCGGCGACGCTCGCCGGTACGCTTGCGTTGACGGTCACGCCGGCGTCGAGCCAGACGCTGCGTTATGCCAACCAGGGTGACCTGAAATCCCTCGACCCCTACACGCTCAACGAGAGCACCACCCACGCCCATCTCGGTCACGTCTATCAAGGCCTCACCGCGCGCGACAAGGACCTCAAGATCATTCCGGCGCTGGCGGAAAGCTGGGAAACGCCGGAGCCGACCCGCTGGCGCTTCCATTTGCGCAAGGGCGTGAAATTCCACAACGGCGATCCTTTCACCGCCGACGACGTCGTGTTCTCCGCCGATCGCGTCCGCAAGAAGGGGTCCAATATGCAGACCCGCCTTGCGCCGGACGTCAAGGTCGTGAAGGTCGACGACTACACGGTCGACTTCGTCCTGCCCTCGCCCAATCCCATCCTGCACAATTCGTGGGATGTCTGGTACATCATGGACAAGAAATGGGCCGAGGAGAACAACGTCGTCGATCCGACGCCGGTTGCGGCGACCACGCCGAGCTACGCCTCGCTGCACGAGAACGGCACGGGCCCCTTCATCATCGAGAGCCATCAGCCCGGCGTGAAGACGGTGTTCAAGGCCAACCCCAATTACTGGGGCAAGATGGAAGGCAATCTGAAGGAGATCATCTTCACCCCGATTTCCTCCGATGCGACCCGCGTCGCTGCGCTGCTTTCGGGTGAAGTGGACGTCATCGAGCCGGTGCCGATCCAGGATATCTCCCGCGTCGATTCCAGCCCGAATGCCCAGGTGCTGAAGGGGCCCGAGCTGCGCACCATCTTCATCGGCTTCGACCAGACCCGTGACGAGCTGCTCTACTCCAACATCAAGGGCAAGAATCCCTTCAAGGACGCCCGCGTCCGCGAAGCCTTCTACAAGGCGATCGACATCGAGCTGATCAAGACGCGCGTGATGCGCGGGCTGTCGACGCCCTCGGCCCTGATGATCGCGCCGGAACTGTTCGCGCTGTCCAAGGAGTTCACGCGGCCGAAATTCGACCCTGACGGTGCCAAGAAGCTCCTGACCGAGGCGGGCTACCCCGACGGCTTCGAAGTCACGATGGATTGCCCGAACGATCGCTATGTCAACGACGCCGCGATCTGCCAGGCCGTCGTCGGCATGCTTGCCCGCATCGGTGTCAAGATCAATCTCCTGGCGCAGCCGAAGGCGCAGTACTTCGCCAAGGTGCTCAAGCAGGGCGGCTACCAGACCTCGTTCTATCTGCTGGGCTGGACGCCGAGCACGATGGACTCGCACAACGTGCTCTACGACATCATGGGCTGCCGCGACGATGCGAAATCCTCCCGTGGCGAGGCCAATCTCGGCGGCTATTGCAACAAGGAATTCGACGCCATCACCGACAAGGTGCTGGTCGAGACCGACACCGCCAAGCGCAACCAGCTGATCAAGCAGGCTTACGACATCAGCATCAAGGACTGGGCCTACATTCCGCTGCATCAGCAGGCGCTGGCCTGGGGCGTCTCGAAGAAGGTCAACCTGCCGCAGCGCGCGGACAATCTGGTCATGTTCCACTGGGCGACCAAGAAAGAATAGCGTTGGTTGAACACGAGGTCCCGGCAGCGTGAGGCTCCCGGGACCTTTCCTTTTCCGGCTGACAAAGCCGTCGGCTGCACGCACACCCAAGGACAGTGGAAGGCATGCTCGCTTTCACTCTTCGCCGCGCCGTTCAGGCTATCGGCGTCATGTTCGCCGTCGGCATCATCGCGTTCTCGATGTTCCGTTTCGCCGGCGATCCCGTCAACCAGATCGTCTCGATCGACACATCGGCGGCCGAACGCGAGATCGTGCGCAAGTCGCTCGGCCTCGACGACCCCGTGCCGGTGCAGTTCGTTCGCTATTTCGCCGACGCGGCGCAATTCAAGTTCGGCGTTTCCTACCAGTTCCGCCAGCCGGTCTCGACGCTGCTGATGGAGCGCATGCCCGCCACGCTGGAACTGGCGATCTGCGCCACCGTGTTTGCGATGGTGTTCGGCATCCTGATGGGCGTCTATTCGGCGCTCAGGCGCGACACCATGCTGGCCAAGTTACTCCAGGCGATTTCGCTGATCGGCATCTCGCTGCCGACGTTCCTGATCGGCATCCTGCTGATCTATCTGTTCGCCGTGACGCTGGGCTGGTTGCCCTCGTTCGGCCGTGGCGAGGTGGTCAAGCTCGGCTGGTGGAGCACGGGCCTGCTCACGCTGTCGGGGCTGAAGGCGCTGATCATGCCCTCGATCACGCTCGGCCTGTTCCAGATGACCTTGATCATGCGGCTGGTGCGCGCGGAGATGCTGGAAGTGCTGCGAACCGACTACATCCGCTTTGCCCGTGCCCGCGGACTCACCACGCGCGCCATCCATTTCGGCCACGCGCTGAAGAACACGCTGATTCCCGTGATCACGGTGGCCGGGCTCCAGTTTGGCTCGGTTATTGCATTTTCGATCATCACCGAAACCGTGTTCCAATGGCCGGGCATGGGTCTTCTGTTCGTGCAGGCCGTGCAAAACGTCGATATCCCGATCATGGCCGCCTATCTGCTGATGGTTTCGCTGATCTTCGTCACCATCAACCTGGTGGTCGACATCCTCTACACCGTGGTCGACCCGCGCCTGCGCGCGACCGTCGGCCGCGCCACATAAGGAAGCCCTGCATGTCCGACGCAGTCGCCTCCAATCCCGACAAGCCGAGCGCACCGCCGGCGCAGGCCGGCCGCAGCTGGCTGAGCCGCGCGCTCGACAGCGACGTCTTCTATTCGTTCCGCCGCTCCAAGCTGACCATGGTGGCGGCGGCCATCACCGTGCTGTTCTTCCTGCTCGCGATCTTTGCGTCCGCGCTCGCGGTGCAGAACCCGTTCGATCCGGCGCAGCTCCAGTTGATGAACTCGCGCATCTCGCCGCTGTGGACCGCCGACGGCCAGAGCCCGTTCCTGCTCGGCACCGACGAGCAGGGCCGCGACGTGTTCTCCGCCATTCTCTACGGCATGCGCATCTCGCTCGCCGTCGGCGTTGCCGGCGTGATCTTCGCCGGTGCGCTCGGCATCGCGCTCGGCCTGATCGCCGGCTATTTCGGCGGCGCGGTGGATGGCGTGATCATGCGGATCGCCGACGTGCAGCTCACCTTCCCCGCCATTCTGATCGCGCTGCTGGTCAACGGCATCGCCAAGTCGATCTTCGGCAACCGGCTGGATGCCACCAGCATGCTGGTGGTGCTGGTGATCTCGATCGGCCTGAGTTTCTGGGTGGGCTATGCCCGGACGGTGCGCGGCTCCGTGATGGTCGAGAAGAACAAGGACTACGTGGCCGCTGCGCAGCTGATCGGCCTGCCCGCGCCGAAGATCATGCTGCGGCACGTGCTGCCCAACACGATGGGTCCGATCCTGGTCATCGCCACCATCAACCTGGCTCTCGCCATCATCACCGAGGCAACGCTCTCGTTCCTCGGCGTCGGCCTGCCCGATACCATGCCCTCGCTGGGCACGCTGATCCGCATCGGCAACAATTATCTGTTCGCCGGCGAATGGTGGATCGTCGCCTTCCCCGGCCTGGCGCTCGCCGGATTGATCCTGTCGATCAATTTGCTCGGCGACTGGCTGCGCGACGCGCTCAACCCGAAACTCCGATAAGCAACATTTCGACGAGTACGCCTCGCTCATGACCGAACCCATCCTCTCCGTGCGCAACCTTCAGGTGGAGTTCGCCTCCCGCCGCGGCACGCTCCGCGCCATCGACGGCGTCTCCTTCGACATCGCCAGGGGAGAGGTGCTGGGCGTGGTCGGCGAATCCGGCGCCGGCAAATCCGTCACCGGCCTTGCCGTGATCGGCCTGATCGACCCGCCCGGCCGCATCGCCGGCGGCGAGATCCGTCTCGCCGGCCAGCGCATCGACAATCTGCCGCCGGAGCAGATGCGCCGCATCCGTGGAAAGCGGATCGGCATGATCTTCCAGGATCCCCTCACTTCGCTCAATCCGCTCTACCGGGTCGGCGACCAGATCGTCGAGACGATCAGGACCCACCTGAACCTGTCCGAGACGGCGGCTCGCCGCCGCGCCATCGACCTGCTCGCCGAGGTCGGCATTCCCGCGCCGGAAAAGCGCATCGACGGCTATCCCCACGAATTCTCCGGCGGCATGCGCCAGCGCGTCGTGATCGCGCTCGCGATCTGCGCCGAGCCCGAGCTGATCATCGCGGACGAGCCGACCACCGCGCTCGACGTCTCCGTGCAGGCGCAGATCATCTCGCTGATCAAGCGGCTCGGCCGCGACCACGGCACCGCCGTGATGCTGGTGACCCACGACATGGGCGTGATCGCGGAAACCTCGGACCGCGTCGCGGTGATGTATGCCGGCCGTGTTGCCGAGATCGGCCCCGTGCAGGAGGTCGTCAGAAATCCCCTGCACCCTTACGCCAAGGGCTTGATGGGCGCGATCCCGACGCTGGCCGGCGAGGACAAGCGCCTCCAGCAGATCCCCGGTTCGATGCCGCGGCTCTCGGCGATCCCGCGCGGATGTTCGTTCAATCCGCGCTGCGCCTTTGCGTTCGACCGCTGCCGGGTCGATCGGCCCGAGCCGCTGCCGCGGGGCGCACAATCGGTCGCCTGCCATCTCTATGACAACGTGACGGCGGAGAGCGCGGCATGAGCACGCCCTTCGTCCAGGCGACAAATCTGCGTCGCGTGTTCGACGTCTCGAAACCCTGGCTCAACCGTATGCTCGAGGGCGGGCATCTCGAATATCTCAAGGCCGTCGACCACGTCACCTTCGACATCAGGAAGGGCGAGACGTTTGCGCTGGTCGGCGAGTCCGGGTCCGGCAAGACCACAGTCGCTCGGATGGTCGTCGGCCTCCTGCCGCCAAGCTCCGGCGACGTCCTGATCGACGGCGTCTCGATGACCGATCCGCGGCAGGCGCCGGCGCGCCGCAAGCTGCGCCGCCGCATCCAGATGATCTTCCAGGATCCCTATGCGAGCCTGAACCCGCGCTTTCGCGTCGATGCCATCATCTCCGAGCCGATCCGCGCGTTCGACCTGATCCAGGGCGAACGCGACATCCAGGCCCGCGTCGGCGAACTGCTCAGCCTGGTCGGCCTGCATCCCGACGACCGGCTGAAATTCCCACACGAATTCTCCGGCGGCCAGCGCCAGCGCATCGCGATCGCAAGGGCGCTCGCCTCCGACGCCGAATTCATCGTCTGCGACGAGCCGACCTCGGCGCTCGACGTCTCCGTGCAGGCGCAGATCCTCAACCTGATGCGCGACCTCCAGGACAAGTTCGGCCTGACATACATGTTCATCAGCCACAACCTCGCCGTGGTCCGCCACATGGCGAGCCGCGTCGGCGTGATGTATCTCGGCCGCATCGTCGAGATTGCGGAGGGACGCGAGCTGTTCGCCAATCCGCGCATGCCCTACACCAAGATGCTGCTCGGCGCCGTGCCCGATCTTGCCATGAGCGGCCGCCAGCGTATTCCGGTGAAGGGCGAGATCCCGAACCCGATCAACCCGCCCCCCGGCTGTGCCTTCAACCCGCGCTGCCCGCTGGCGTTCGATCTCTGCCGCAAGGAAACTCCGGAACTGATCGACGGTGTCGCCTGCCACGCAGTTAACACCGCGCCGGTCCCAGCGTGACGCGCGCGTGCCATGCGGCCTGCGCATTTGGCATCCCAGCATCGGCTGTGATCAATTGCGCGCGCCGCAAATGAGGTAGCCCATGGCCAGCAACGTCAATCCCGATCCGTTCACGACGCGCCCCGAAATCGAGGGCACGTTCGGGGTCGTCGCCACCACGCACTGGATCGCGACCGCGGTCGGCATGGCCATCCTGGAAAAGGGCGGCAACGCATTCGACGCCGGCGTCGCCACCGCCTTCACGCTCCAGGTGGTCGAGCCGCATCTGAACGGCCCCGGCGGCGACGTGCCTGTGATCGTGCATGACGTCAAGCGCGGTCGCACCGAAGTGATCTGCGGCCAGGGCCCGGCCCCGGCGCGCGCCACCATCGCGCATTACAAGAGCGAAGGCCTCGACATGGTGCCCGGCACCGGCCTGCTGGCGGCCTGCGTTCCCGGCACCTTCGAATCCTGGATGATGCTGCTGCGCGACTACGGCACGATGCGCGTGCGCGACGTGCTGGAACCCGCGATCTCCTATGCGCGCGACGGCTATCCGCTGGTCGAGCGCGCCTGCGCCACGATCCAGACCGTCGAACAATTGTTCCGCAAGCACTGGCCGACCTCGGCCGCCGTCTATCTTCCGAACGGCGCGGTGCCGAAGCCCGGCACGTTGTTCACAAACAAGACGCTGGCCGCGACCTACACCCGCATTCTCGGCGAGGCAGAGAGCGGCGGCGGGGGCCGCGATGCCGAGATCGCGCGTGCGCGAAAGGCCTGGTCGCATGGCTTCGTCGCCGAAGCCATCGACAAGTTCTGCCGAACCCAGGAAGTGATGGACGTCAGCGGCTCGCCGCATCGCGGCGTGCTCTCCGCCGACGACATGGCGCGCTGGCAGCCGACCATCGAGGCGCCTCTCACCTACGACTACGGCCGCTACACCGTCTGCAAGGCCGGAGTCTGGAGCCAGGGCCCGGTGACGCTGCAGCAGCTCGCGCTGCTGAAGGGCTTCGCGCTCGACGGCCTCGATCCGACCGGGCCGGAGTTCATCCATCTCCAGATCGAATGCGCCAAACTCGCCTTCGCCGACCGCGAGAAATTCTACGGCGACCCTGAGTTCAGCGAGATCCCGATCGCGACGCTGCTGTCGGATGCCTATAACGACGAGCGGCGCAAGCTCGTCTCCGACAAGGCCTCGCTCGAGCTCCGCCCCGGCACGGTCGAGGGCCGCGGCGGCGTGGTCAAGTTGCGCCGCGCGGAAGGCCAACGCGAAGCCGTTGGCGCGCTCGGCGCCGGTGAGCCGACCGTGGGGCGCTTCGGCGAGGTGCGCGGCGACACCGTGCATTTCGACATCATCGACAAGGCCGGCAACATGGTGTCCTCGACGCCTTCGGGGGGTTGGCTGCAATCCTCGCCTGTCATTCCAGAGCTGGGTTTTTGCCTCGGCAGCCGTGCGCAAATGTTCGACCTGGAGGAGAACCAACCAAGCTCGCTCGCCCCGGGCAAGCGGCCGCGCACGACGCTGTCGCCGACCATGGCGCTGCGCGACGGCGAACCCTACCTCGCCTGGGGCTCGCCCGGCGGCGATCAGCAGGACCAGTGGATCACGCAGTTCTTCCTGCGTCACGTCCACTGCAATCTCAATCTTCAGGAAGCCATCGACGCGCCGGCCTGGCATTCCGAACATTTCCCGATCTCGTTCTGGCCGCGCACCGCGCGCCCCGGCGTGCTCGTGGTCGAGAACCGCGTGCCGAAAGCGACGATCGAGAATCTGCGCGAGCGCGGGCATATCGTCGAGGTCGGCCCCGACTGGTCGGAAGGCCGCCTCACCGCGGCTTCGCGTGTCGGCGTGCGCCGGCGCGCCGCCGCCAATCCGCGCGGCATGCAGGGTTACGCGGCGGGACGCTGAAGGCAGCACATGACCTGGTCGATCATCGCACGAGATCCTGCCACCGGCCATTTCGGCATCGCGGTCGCGACCCGGTTCTTCGCCGTCGGTGCGCGCGTGCCTTATATCGCGGCCGGTCTCGGCGCGATTGCGACGCAGGCCTTCGTCAATCCCTATTATGGCATCGACGGGGTCAAGCTGCTGCGCGAGGGCCTCAACGCACACGACGTACTCGCGACATTGCTCGCGACCGACGATGGGCGCGAGAGCCGGCAGGTCCACATCATGGACGCCAGCGGCGAGATCGCGGCGCATACCGGGCGCGACTGCGTCGACTGGTGCGGGCACGTCGCCGGCAGTGGCTATTCGATCGCAGGCAACATGCTCGCGGGCGCCGACGTGCTCGCCGAGACGGCAAAGACCTATCTCGCCAATGACAGCCTGCCCTTCCCGCGCCGCCTGCTCGCGGCGATGCGCGCAGGCGAAGCCGCCGGCGGCGACAAGCGCGGCAAGCAGTCCGCGGCGCTGTTGATCCATGGCGAGGAGGAATGGCCGGCGTTGGACATCCGCGCCGACGATCATCCCGATCCGCTCAATGAGCTCGAACGGCTCGAACGCGTCAGCCACGAGCTCTGGGTCCACTTCCGGCCCTCCATGCCGACGCGGCGGAATCCGGCCGGCAACACCGATCGCGCCGTCATCGACGCCAGCATCCAAGCCGCGCGCGCAAGACGGTCATGAGCGCGAGCCCTCTCATCGAGATCAGGGACCTGCGCATCCGCTTCCACGGCGATGACGGCCGCATCACGCATGCGGTCGACAGCGTCGATCTCAGCGTCGCCAATGGCGCGACGCTCGGCCTCGTCGGCGAATCCGGCTGCGGCAAGAGCGTGACATCGCTGGCCATCATGGGCCTGTTGCCGAAGCAAAGCGCGGAGATATCGGGCGCAATCCGCTTCGACGGCCTCGATCTCCTGCAGACGCCGGACCAGACCCTGCGCGATTTGCGCGGCAACCGGCTCGCCATGATCTTCCAGGAGCCGATGACCTCGCTCAATCCGAGCTTCACGATCGGCGACCAGATCATCGAGACCATCCTGCGCCATCGCGGCGGCTCGCGCAAAAGCGCGCGCGAGCGCGCGGTCGAGCTATTGCGCCGCGTTCACATCCCCTCGCCCGAGCGGCGCATTGACGAATATCCGCACAAGCTTTCCGGCGGCATGCGCCAGCGCGTGATGATCGCGATGGCGCTGGCCTGCGACCCGCGCCTGTTGATCGCGGACGAACCGACCACGGCGCTCGACGTCACCCTGCAGGCGCAGATCCTGGAATTGATGCGCGAGCTGAAGGCCGCGAGCGGCGCCGCCATCATCCTGATCACCCACGATCTCGGCGTCGTCGCCGAGGTCTGCGACGAGGTCGCGGTGATGTATGCCGGCGAGATCGTCGAGCGTGCGCCGGTGGACGAGCTGTTCTCCGCCCCGCAGCATCCCTACACTGTCGGCCTGCTCGGCTCGATCCCCCGGCTCGACCATCGCGCCGAGCAGCTTGCGACGATCGAGGGCATGGTGCCGAACATGGCGCAGCCGCCGGCCGGCTGCCGCTTCGCCGCGCGCTGCCCCTTCGTGCTGGAGGCCTGCACCGCGGCGCCGCCGCCGCTCGTCGAGGTCAGCGCCGGTCACCTCTCGCGCTGCATCCGCGCGCCGCTCGAACGGCTGGTGTCGTGATGCCGAGCCCTTTCTCTCTCGTGCCCCGGGCGCAGCGCTGCACAAGCGAAGCGCGGTGGTGCGCTGCTGAACCGGGGCCCATGTGGCAGCGAGCTGGGTCCCGGTTCAGCAGCGCGACACGTCGTCTTGCGCCGCGCCCGGGACACGAAACCGGCGCTTGCGGAGAACAGATGCGATGACCGCTCTGCTCGAGGTCAACGGCCTGGTCAAGCATTTCGTCGCCGAGCGCTCGCTGTTCGGCCGACCGGTGGCGCATGTGAAGGCGGTCGATGGCGTCTCCTTCTCGCTCGAGGCCGGAAAGACGCTGGCGCTGGTCGGCGAGTCCGGCTGCGGCAAGTCCACCGTGAGCCGCCTCGTGCTGCGGCTGATCGAGCCGGATGCCGGCACGGTGCGGTTCGCCGGGCGTGATCTGCTTGCGCTGGACGCCGGCGGCTTGCGCAAATTCCGCCGCGAGGCGCAGATCATCTTTCAGGACCCCTACGCCTCGCTCAATCCGCGCATGACGGTCGGCCAGATCCTGACCGAGCCGCTAGCCTTGCACGATCTGGTGCCGCCGGCTCAGCGACGCGCGCGCGTCGCGGAAATCCTGCGACTGGTCGGGCTGGAGCCGCGGCTGGCACGGCGCTACCCGCACGAATTCTCCGGCGGCCAGCGCCAGCGCATCGCCATTGCCCGCGCCCTCGCGGTCGAGCCGAAGCTGATCATCTGCGACGAGCCGGTCTCGGCGCTCGACGTCTCGATCCGGTCGCAGATCCTCAACCTGCTGCGCGAGCTGCAGGACCGGCTCGGCCTCGCCTACATCTTCGTCTCGCATGACCTCGCCGTGGTCAAGCACATCGCCGACCACGTCGCGGTGATGAATCTCGGCCAGATCGTCGAGACCGCAGAGGCTGATGCGCTGTTCGCAGCGCCAGGCCATCCCTATAGCCGGGCGCTTTTGTCCGCGATCCCCGTGCCTAAACCGCAGGCAAAGCGCAGCCGGATTGTGCTGCAGGGAGAGATCCCCAGCGCGCTCAATCCGCCGCCCGGGTGCCGCTTCCACACCCGCTGCCCCTACGTGATTGACCGCTGCCGCAGCGAAATGCCTCAGCTCGTGCCGGATGGCATCGGACATGCAACGGCCTGTCACAGAACGTCGGAACTGCCGTCCTCCGCGGCGATCGTCCCGTCCGACGGCGGCTTTTCGCCGGTTCTCGAAAAATTGGTCGCCGCCTTCAGCAGCGGCCCGGAAGCAGTCCGCGGCGGCGGGGTTTAGTTCATTGGGAACGGACCCGGCCTGACCGCAAAACAGAGGTTGAGAGCGATGAGTTTCATGCGTTTGGCAATCCTGGCGTCGGCCGTGCTGACGTCGCTCGTGGGTGCAGTCCAAGCCCAGACAACCCTTCGCATCGGCATCGCCGAGGACCCTGATATCCTCGATCCCAGTATCGGCCGCACCTATGTCGGCCGCATCGTGTTCTCCGCCTTCTGCGACAAGCTGTTCGACATCGACGAGAAGCTCAACATCGTGCCGCAACTCGCGCTGTCGCACGAGACCTCGGCCGACGGCAAGGAGATGACGATCAAGCTCCGGCCGGGCGTCAAATTCCACGACGGCGAGCCGCTCGACGCGGAAGCCGCAAAATTCTCGATCGAGCGTCACATGACGCTGCCGACCTCGTTCCGCAAGTCGGAGCTCGCCAGCGTCGACCATGTCGAGGTGGTCGATCCCCTCACCATCAAGCTGGTGCTGAAAACCCCCTACTCGCCGCTGATCGCCCAGCTCACCGACCGCTCCGGCATGATGGTCTCGCCGAAGGCCGCCAAGGAGGCCGGCGACAAATTCGGCCTGCATCCGGTCTGCGCCGGGCCCTACAAATTCGTCGAGCGCGTGCAGCAGGACCGCATGGTGTTCGAAAAGTTCGCCGACTACTGGAACAAGGACAACATCCATATCGACCGCGTCGTGTTCCTGCCGATCGTCGACGCCACCGTCCGCCTTGCGAATCTGAAGTCCGGCGGGCTCGATCTGATCGAGCGCGTGCTCGCCACCGACATCAAGGACGTCCGCGCCGATTCCCGCCTCGTGCTGTCGACCGCGCCGGAGCTCGGCTATCTCGGCCTGACCGTCAATATCGGCAACGACAAGAGCAAAGGCCCGCTGAGCCAGTCGGCGAAGGTGCGCCAGGCGCTCGACCTGTCGATCGATCGCGAAGCCCTCAACCAGGTCGTCTTCAACGGCGAATTCACGCCCGGCAACCAGTGGGTCAGCCCGACGCATCCCTATTATCAGAAGGCCTTCCCGGTCCGCGGCCGCGATATCGCCAAGGCAAAGGCGCTGTTGAAAGAAGCCGGCGTCACCACGCCGGTGACCGTCGACTACATGATCCCCAAGGGCGCGGAGAACGAAGCCGTGGCCCAGGTCGTCCAGTCGATGGCCGCCGAAGCGGGCTTCGACATCAAGATCCGCGCGGTCGAATTCGCTACGACGTTCAAGCAGGCCCAGGCGGGCGAGTTCCAGATCTTCCAGATCAACTGGAGCGGCCGCATCGATCCCGACGGCAATTCCTACATCTTCATGCGCAGCAAGGCGCCGCAGAACGACGGCGGCTATTCGAATCCGGATGCGGACAAGCTGATGGAAGATGGACGCATGACGGCCAACGTCGCCGAGCGCAAGGCGATCTACGAAAAGCTGACCAAGATCCTGCTCGACGATCTGCCGATCATCTACATCTACCACCGCACGCTCCTGATCGCGCATACCACCAAGCTGCAGGGTTACAAGCAGATGCCCGACGGGCTCGTGCGTGTGGTCGGGTTGAAGTTCAAGTGATCGTTCTGACGATGAGCACCTGTCCCGGACGCGGCGCAGCGCGCGAGCGCTGCCCCGCAGAGCCGGGACCCACGACCGCAACGTGTTCCCGCCAATGGGTCCCGGTTCAGCAGCGCAACATTGCATGTTGCGCTGCGCCCGGGACACGAGCCTGGTCATGCTGAACTTCCTCGCCCGCCGGATTGCGCAGATCGTGCCGACACTGTTCTTCGTGTCGGTGCTGATCTTCTCGCTCCAGCAATTGCTGCCGGGTGATCCCGCCCTGGTGATGGCCGGCGAGGAGCGCGACCCCGCCGTGATCGAGCAGATCCGCCAGCAGTACAAGCTCGATCAGCCGATCCCCGTTCAGTACGTCTACTGGCTCAAGGGCGTCCTGACCGGAAACTTCGGCGAGTCGCTGCGTAACAAGATGCCGGTGCGCGAGCTGATCGCGCAGAAGCTGCCGGTCACGCTTCAGCTCGGCTCGATGGCGATTGTGATCGCGTTCTGCATAGGCATCCCCGCCGGCATCATCTCCGCGGTGAAGAAAGGCACGGCCTGGGACTATGGCGCCAACCTGTTCGCGCTGTGGGGCATCTCGACGCCGAATTTCTGGCTCGGGATCATGCTGATCTTCCTGTTCTCGATCAAGCTCGGCTGGTTGCCGGCATCGGGCTATGTCCCGCTCACCGAGAACTGGCGCGCGAGCCTTGCCGCCACCATCATGCCGGCCTTCGTACTCGGAAATGCAATCTCCGCGGTCCTGATGCGGCATACCCGCAGCGCCATGCTTCAGGTGCTGGAGAGCGACTATGTCCGCACCGCACGCGCGAAGGGCCTCTCCGAGCGCTCGGTGATCCTCAAGCATGCCATGCGCAACGCGCTGACGCCGATCATTACGCTCGGCGCTCTCGAGCTCGGCACGCTGCTGTCGGGCGCGGTGCTGACCGAGCAGATCTTCTCCATTCCCGGTTTCGGCAAGCTGATCGTGGATGCCGTGTTCAACCGCGACTACGCCGTGGTGCAGGGCGTCGTGCTGGTCACGGCCACGGTCTACATCACGCTGAACCTCGTCGCCGATGTCGCCTATATCCTCGTCAATCCCAGGCTCAGGGGCTAGGCGATGACCGACGCTGCGCTGCCAACCAGCCCTGCCATCCAAGTGAACGAGCTGGACAGCCCGGCGCGCCGGGCACGGCGGCGGCTGTTCAAGCGCAAGGCCGCCGTGTTCGGGCTCGTCGTGATCACGGCGTTCATCCTCCTCGCCGCGTTTGCACCGCTCGTCGTGCCCTACGATCCCATCGCGACGAGCTGGAGCCTGGTGCGCAAGCCACCGACCGCGGCGCACTGGTTCGGGACCGACGAGCTTGGCCGCGACATATTGAGCCGTGTCGTCTATGGCGCGCGGGCCTCACTGATGGCGGGTTTGATCTCGGTTGCGATTGCGCTCGGCATCGGCGTTCCCCTCGGCCTCCTCGCCGGCTATCGCGGCGGTTTCGTCGATGCGCTGATCAGCCGGATCACGGATGCGATGCTGGCCTGCCCGTTCCTGATCCTGGCGATTGCGCTGGCGGCGTTCCTCGGGCCGAGCCTCGGCAATGCCATGATTGCGATCGGCATCTCGGCAACGCCGATCTTCATCCGCCTGACCCGAGGCCAGGTGCTCGTCGTCAAGGCCGAGGATTATGTCGAGGCCGCGCGCGCGCTCGGCAATCCGCCGTGGCGGATCGCGCTGTCGCATATCCTGCCCAACATCCTGCCGGCACTGCTGGTGCAGGCGACGCTGTCGATCGCAGCCGCCATCATCGCCGAAGCCGCGCTGTCGTTCCTCGGCCTCGGCCAGCAGCCGCCGTCACCGTCCTGGGGCAGCATGCTCAACGCCGCGCAGCGCTTCCTGACGCAGGCGCCCTGGATGGCGATCTGGCCGGGCCTTGCGATCTTCCTCGTGGTGCTGTCGCTAAACCTGCTCGGCGACGGCCTGCGCGACGCGCTCGATCCGAGACAGCGTTAAATCACCACCTCGCGCAAAACCCGGCGGCAATCCATCTCATATTCGAGGTCCACCACCGGCGGCCGGGCAAAATGCCAGGTCAGGCCGGAGCGCAACGCGCCGCGGCGAACCAGCTCATCAACCAGCGCGTGGTGGAAATCGTGCACGGAATAGGCCTGCACGCCGGTCGTGTGCTTCCAGCCGAAGCCGAAGGCCGCCATCCGGTTTTCCATCTGCGACGTCGTGGTGAAGCGCACCTTCTCGCGCAGTCCGTCCGGGCTGAGGTCGCGGTAGCGCACGGTGCGCTCGACATAGGTGCCGCTGCCCTCGCGCGCCTCGGCGCCGCCTGCGATGACGAAGCTCGGTGCCTTGGATCGCGTCGGGCGGGTGAACGAGAACGCATAGAACGACGGCTCGGACGGCGGATCGATCTCGGGACAGACATTGCTGCGCGCCACGGGGTTGGTGGTGCCGTCGAAGATGCCCCATTCGGACAGCGTCTTCACATAGTGCAGGTTGAACGCGCGAAATCCCTCCTCGCTGAAGGCCGCCGGCGAACGCAGCTCGCAGGCACAGAACGCGGTCAGCGGACGCCCTGCCTCCTGGATGAACTTTGCAGCCAGCGCAAACCCTTCCGCAAGCGGCACCAGACGGTCGAAACGGACCCGTTCGATCTCGTAGCCGTCATCCGCGGCGGCCCCCGCCGAGTATTGGAACACGGACGGAATGAAACGGTAATTGCCGGCAGAGAACTCACGGATCATGACGAACTCCTATTCAAGCTGCATGCGGATGCCCTTGGCGCCGTTGAGCAGGCGCTTCAGGTGAAAGCCGGCCAGGGAATCATCGGCGTGCATGCCGACCAGCGCGGCGAAGGCCGGCATGGCCGCGGCATCGCCCGCCGCCATTTTGGCGAACGCCTCCGAATACAGCGCCGTTTCCGGGGCTTCGTACCTGGCCGGTGGCAGCGGCTCGAACGCGCGCAACGGCTCGCTGCGCCCACGCAGCGTCAGCTCGCCCACGGGGCGGCCTCGAAAATTCTCTGCAGCCTCGGCGACGCTGGCGCTTACGCAGATGCGGGTGCCCAGATGCTTGTTGGCGGCCTCCAGCCGCGCCGCGATATTGATGGAATCTCCATACGCGGTGTAGTCGAAGAAGCGGTTGCCGCCGAAATTGCCGACCAGCGCCGGCCCGGCATGGATGCCGATGCGGGTGGCGCCGAAGGCCACACCCATGGCACTCTGGCGCGCGCGAAAGTCCTCTGCCCAGGCATCGAGCTCGTGTGCGCAGGCGACTGCACGCGTCGCATAGTCCGGCTGGTCCCCCGGCGCGTTGAAGAGCACCTGGATCGCATCGCCAATGATCTTGGCGACCGTTCCCTCATGAGCGAACACGACCTCGGTCATGCCGCCGACATACTCGTTGAGCAGCTTGCCCAATGTTTCGGGCGGCGCGGTCTCGACCAACGAGGTGAAGCCCGTGATGTCGGTGAAGATGGTGGCGACATCGCGCCACTGCACTTCGATTCCCTCGCCCTCACCGCTGGCGGCCAGGCGCCTGGCGAGTTCAGGGGAAAAATGACGCGAGAGCGCAGCATGGGCGCGCTCGGCTTCCGCCTGGCGCCGCCGCACATCGCGCAGCATCTCGATGTGGCGGATGGTCTTGCCGATCGTGGCTTCCAGATCGGCGAAGTCGATCGGCTTGGTCAGGAAGTCGAACGCGCCGCGATTCATGGCGGTTCGGATGTTGCTCATGTCGCCGTAGGCGGAGACGATGATGGTCGATTTCTTGTCTTCGGCCTCCTGGAGCTTCGCCAGCAGCGAGAGGCCGTCCATCCGGGGCATGTTGATGTCTGAGACCACCATGTCGACCTGCGGGTTCTGCTCGAGCGACTCCAGCGCCTCGAGACCGTCGCGCGCAAACACGAGCGCGAGCTGCCCTTCGCGGATCTGCCTGCGGAATTTCTGCAGGACTAGCGCCTCGAGATCCGGCTCGTCGTCGACGAAGAGGATGGTCGCAGTCATGCGGCTTGCTCGAGCCTCGTGTCGATCTCCTGCCGCAGCAAGGCGAAGTCGATCGGCTTGGTGAGGAGACCGACGGCGCCGCGCTCGATCGCCTTCCGCCGCGTCTCGGCGTCGCCATAGGCCGTGATCATGATGACGGGAACGTCCGGATGCGCGGCGCGGACCTTCGGCAGCATGTCCAGCCCGCTCATGCCGGGCATGTTGATGTCGGACAAGATCAGGATCAGCGAGGGATCGCGAACCTCCGCGGCGCGCTTGAGCGCATCGGGCGCGGACGCAGCGAACTCCATCTGGAAGCGGCCGGCGCGCAGCTCGCGCCGGAACTGCTGCCGGAACAGCGCCTCGACGTCGGGTTCGTCGTCGACGACCAGGATGTAAACGTTCACGACTTGCCTCCGGAAGTGCCCGCTGCCGACATCGTGCGCGGCAGGGTGATGATGAATTCGGTGAATACACCGGGCTCGGTGTCGACGTCGATGGTGCCGCCGTGCTGCTTCACGACGATATCATGGCTCATGGACAGGCCGAGACCTGTGCCTTCGCCGGCCGGCTTGGTGGTGAAGAAGGGATTGAACATCTTCTCTTTCACTTCCGGCGGAATTCCGGTGCCGTTGTCGCGGATCCGGATCTCGACCATGGTCCCGCGGTCTTTGGTGGTCACGTGCATGGTAGGCTCGAAGGCCTCGCCTGCACCCTCCTTGCGCTTGGCGGTAGCGTAAAGACCGTTCGAGATCAGGTTGAGCAAGACGCGCGTGATTTCCTGCGGATAGATGTCGACCATGCCGGCGGCAGGATCGAGCGCGCGTTCGAGGGTGACGTTGAAGGACGGCCGTTCGGCGCGCGCGCCGTGATAGGCCAGATTGAGACTTTCCTCCACAACCGCATTGATCTCAGCGGCCCGATGCTCGCCGGAGCCCTGGCGCGAATGCAGCAGCATGTTCCGGACGATGGAATCGGCGCGCTTGCCGTGCTGCACGACCTTTTCGAGGTTGCCCCTGAGCATGCCGGTCAGCTCGTCGACTTCTTCCCGGGTCTTGCCCTCGAGCTTTGCCGCTTCGAGCACCTCGTTGAGCTCGTCAATCAGCTCGGTCGAGAGAGCGGAGAAATTGTTGATGAAATTGAGCGGATTTTTGATCTCGTGAGCGATGCCGGCGGTGAGCTGGCCGAGAGAAGCGAGCTTTTCGGTCTGCACCAGGCGGTCCTGCGCGGTGCGCAGCTCTTCGAGAGAGTGTGACAATTCTTCAGTGCGTTTGCGCAATTCGGCCAACAACCGCGCATTCTCAATGGCAATCACGGCTTGTGATGCAAACTGCTGAAGCAGCTTCACCTGCTTCTGCGAAAATGATCGATCCTCCTGTCGAAAGATCATGACGTTTCCGACGACGCGGTCATCCTTCTTCAATGGGACAGCGAGCAGGCATCGAGCGCCGCCAAGGTCGACCAATGCGCGCCGATTTGGTTCGCCGTTGCGGTAGGGTTCGGAGTGGAGAAGATCGGTGATCTCTACAAAGTCGGCGCCTTCCAACAGCCGCGCCGGCGCCGTGGCCGGCCCATAACGCAGCGGTTGCGATCGCCGATACTGTTCGTAAGCGGGAGAGAGCCCTCGGGTGGCCGCAGTATGGAAATGCCCGTCAAAGGTATTAAGTACACCAAAATCCGCATCACAAAGCTGCATGGCTTTGTCCAGCATCGCGTCGAACACGGGAGCCAGGTCACCTGGCGAACTGCTGATGACGCTCAATACTTCCGCGGTCGCAGTTTGCTGTTCGAGAGACTCGCGCAGTTCTGTTGTCCGCCGCTCAACCTTCTGCTCCAAGTCCGTATAGGATTCCTGCAGTCGCGCGCCCATCTCGTTGAACTGGTCGGCCAGCCCTTCGAGCTCGTCGCCAGTCCGGATCGAGATGCGCTGCGAGAAATCGCCACCGCCGATCCTTTCGGCGCCGCTGCGCAGCGCCTGGATCGGCCCGACCATGCGGCGCGCCAGGAATATCCCCGCGAGCACCGCGAAGATCGACGCCGCCAGCAGCACGATCGCGAGCCGCTGCAGCGAAGCGTAGAGCGATGCATAGGCCTCCTCGACCGGCAACTCGACGAACATGGTCCAGTGCAGCGGCTCGATCGGTGCCGATGCGGTCAGGACCTTCTGGCCCTGGATGTTGCGCGCTTCCTCAAGGGCATCCGGCATCGTGCCGCCGGCAGCCTGCGCGGCGCGCACCTGGGCGAGGCCGGACATGTCCGTGTTGCGCAGCACGAGGCTGATGTCGGGATGCGCGATCAGCCGCCCCTCCGGGCCGACCACATAGGCATGCCCGTGCTGGCCGACCTTGATCTGTGAAACCACATCCCAGATCAGCTTGAGATTGACCTCGGCGATGCTGACACCGGCATCCTTGCGCGCGCCGGCGAGCGCCAGCGTCATGTAGGGCTCGGACTCCCGGCGGAAATACACCGGGCCGTAATAGACCTTGCGCGCGACGGCTTCGGTAAACTTCGGATCGCTGGACAGATCGATCCCGCTCTCGAGAGCGTCCATGGCGAGCCGCGAGACCCGCAACCGCTCCTTGCCGGTGGAATCCACCTGGGCAAGCTCGGTGATGGCAGGCACCTGGCGGAGCAGCCGCAGCGCATCGAACCGGCGCTGCTCGATCGAGCCTGCCGACCACGGCAGTTGGGTGGTCCAGCCGAGTTGGCTCTCGATCTCCTTGACGAACTGGCCGATCTTGGCCGCAGCCGCCTCGGCCTGTTCGTGCTGAACCCGGATCAACGACGCCTTGTGCTCGCGATAATAGAAAAAGACCTCGAACAGGCCATTGGCGAGTAGCGCAACAGCAACGACGGCGACGAACAGCGCAACATATTTGGTGAAGAGCCGGACCCTGATCCCCCGTCCCGCCGCCGAAGCGGCGGGCGCGCCGGCCGGAGCCGGGCTCGGCAGCGTGCTCGCTTGCGGGGTGTCGGGATGGAGGGAAAGGCTCATCCCGCGGAACCTAGCAAGAAGACCCGGCCTTGTCTCTCGCCAGCGCGGGACGCCCTCCGTTGGGCGCGGCGGAGATTTGCCGTGCGGCGGCACAACGAAAAAGGGGCGACAACGGACCCACCGCTGCCGCCCCTCTGGTTCGCTTGCGCGCCGGCTCAGGTCGGCCGCAGGGCCTTGGCGCCGAGATCGAGTTCGTTGACCTGCTTGTTCCGCTCGGAATCGGCGGCCGCGCGGTGATCGGTCGCCAGCACCACGTAGACGGCCGGCAGCACGAACAGCGTGAACAGCGTGCCGATCGACATGCCGGCCACGACCACGAGGCCGATCGAGAACCGGCTGGCCGCGCCTGCGCCGGTCGCGGTCAACAGCGGGATCAGGCCGGTCACCATCGCGGCCGTGGTCATCAGGATCGGCCGCAGGCGGATGCGGGCCGACATCTCGATGGCCGAACGGCGGTCGAGCCGCTCCTTGACCTGGAGCTCGTTGGCGAACTCCACCATCAGGATGCCGTGCTTGGTGATCAGGCCGACCAGGGTGAGCAGACCGACCTGGGTGTAGATGTTCATGGTCGCCGCGCCGAAGAACAGCGGGATCAGCGCGCCGACGATCGCCATCGGCACCGAGATCATGATCACGAACGGGTCACGCAGGCTCTCGAACTGTGCCGCCAGCACCAGGAAGATGATGATCAGCGCGAAGCCGAAGGTGATCGCAAGCTGGTTGCCTTCCTGCACATATTGCCGGGAGTCGGCCAGGTAATCGTGGCTGAAACCCGCGGGCAGTTTCTTGGCTTCACCTTCGAGGAAGTCGACCGCTGCGCCCACTGTCACACCCGGCATCGGCACGGCCGAGAACGTGGCCGAATTGAGCTGATTATAGTGGGTGAGCGAGTTCGGATCGGTCTTGGTCTTGATCGAAACCACGGTCGACAGCGGGAGCTGCTGGCCGGTGTTGGTCGTCACATAATAGCCGCCGAGCGATTCCGGCGAGAGCCGCTGGCCGCGCGGCACCTGCGGGATCACCTGATAGGACCGGCCTTCGAGATTGAAGCGGTTGATGTAGTTGCCGCCGAGCAGCACCGCGAGCGTAGAGCCGAGGTTCTGCATGTTGACGCCGAGATCCTGCGCCTTGCTACGGTCGATCGTAACCTGAACGTTCGGCTGGTTGTAGGCGAGGTCGCTGTCGGAGACGATGAACATGCCGCTCTTCCGCGCAGCATCCTTCAGCTTCTCCATCTGCTCATAGACGGTCTGGTAGCCCGCGGTCGAGTTGATGACCATCTGCACCGGCAGACCGCCCGGACCGCCCGGCAGCGGCGGCAGGTTGAACGCAAAGGCCTGCACGCCTTCGATCTTCGAGAGCTCGGCCTGCACCAGCGGCTTCAAGGCGATCGACGAGCGCTTGCGTTCCTCCCAAGGCTTGAGCAGCAAACCCGCGATGCCGCCCTGCGGGCCGTTGATGCCGTTCAGCACGAAGCGGAAATCGGTCTCGGGGAATTTCTGGAATTCCTTGTCGAGCTTGTCGCCGTAGAAATCGACATAGTCGATGTTGGCGTATTTCGGCGCCTTGGTCACCGCAAACACGATGCCCTGGTCTTCCTCGGGCGCCAGCTCCTTCGACGTGTGCATGTAGAGGAAGCCGACAAGGCCGAGGATCGTGATCGCGAACAGGCCGGTGATCGCCTTGTAGTCGAGCGAGCGGTCGAGCCTGCGGCCATACCAGCGCGTCAGCGCGCCGAACACCCGGTTCACGAGCTTGGCGAAACGGCCCTCCTCGGTGTTCTTGAGGAGTACCGAGCACATCATCGGCGACAGCGTCAGCGCGATTACGCCCGACACGATCACCGAGCCCGCGAGCGTGAAGGCGAACTCGCGGAACAGCGAGCCGGTGAGGCCCCCGAGGAAACCGATCGGAGCGTACACCGCCGCGAGCGTGATGGTCATCGACACGACGGGGCCGACGATTTCACGCGCGCCTTCCAGCGACGCCTGGACCGGCGTTTTCCCTTCCTCCAGATGGCGGTGGATGTTCTCCACCACCACGATGGCGTCGTCGACCACTAGGCCGATCGCGAGCACCATCGCGAGCAGGGTCAGCAGGTTGAAGCTGAACCCCAGCGCCAGCATCAGCGTGCAGACGCCGATCATCGACAGCGGGATGGTGACGACCGGGATGATGACCGAGCGCAGCGAGGCCAGGAACAGGAAGATCACCACGATCACGATGATCACGGCTTCGCCCAGCGTCTTCTCCACCTCGTCGATCGAGGACTGGATGAACTTGGTCGAATCGTAGGCGACCTTCATCTTCATCGAGGGCGGCAGGTTGCGCTCGAGCTCGGGGAACAGCGCGCGCACGCCCTTGACCAGCGTCAGCGGATTGCCTTGCGGCGTCGCGTTCACGCCGATGAAGATCGCACGCTCGCCGTTAAAAGCGACGCTCGCATCGGTGCTCTGCGCGGCAAGCTCGACGGTGGCGATGTCCTCCATCCGGACGAAGCCGCCGTCCTTGGCCTTCACGATCATCTTCCTGAACTGGTTGACGTCGGTGAGGCTGGTGTTGGTCGAGATGTTGGAAACGATCAGATAGCCCTTGGTCTGGCCCGCCGCGGACTGGAAGTTGTTGGCCGTGATCGCGGCCGCGACATCGGCCGGCGACACGTTGCGGCCGGCCATCTTCAGGGGATCGAGCCACAGCCGCATCGCAAAGGTCTGGCCACCGAGGATATCGGCCGAGGCAACGCCGTCGACGGTCGACAGCACCGGCTGCACCACGCGCGTCAGATAGTCCGAGATCGCCGAGCCCGACAGTTCCTCGGAGGAGAATCCGAGATACATCACGGCCGTGGTCTGGCCCGTGGTCTTGGTGACGATCGGGTCGTTCGATTCCTTCGGGATCAGGTATTTGACCGAGTTCGTCTTGGCCAGCACCTCGGTGAGCGCCTGGTTCGGATCGAAGTTCAGCTTGATGTAGACCTGGATCGTCGAGGTGCCCAGCACCGAGGACGAGGTCATGTAGTCGACGCCTTCGGCAGAAGCGACCGCCTGCTCGATCGGCGTGGTGATGAAGCCCTGGATCAGGTCGGCGGACGCGCCGGGATAGACGGTCGTGATGTTGATGACCGTGTTCGACAGCTTCGGATATTGCCGGATCGGCAGCACCATCGCCGCGCGCAGGCCGATCAGCAGGATCAGCAGGCTGACCACGACCGACAGGACCGGGCGTTTGATGAAAATATCGGTAAAGCGCATCGCGGCGATCTCGATTTCTTTGTCTCAAGTAAAGTGATCCGGCCGGGCCGGATCACTTGGATGTATTGGATCAGTAACGCGGCGGCTGCGCCGGGATCTGCGGAGCGGGGTCGGTCGAGATCGACACCGCCGCACCCGATTGCAGCTTGAGCTGACCGACGGCGACGACCTTGTCGCCCGCCTTGAGACCCTTGACGATCTCGACACGGCCTTCGACACGGCTGCCGGTCTGCACGAAGGTGCGCACCGCGGAGAGGCTGGTCTTGCCGTCGTCACCCTTCTTCTCGGTGATCACGAACACGGAGTCGCCGTACAGCGTGTAGTCGACCGCCGTCTCCGGAACGGTGATCACGGCCGGCTTGTCCGGCAGGACCACCGTGGTGGTCACGAACATGCCGGGCTTGAGGATCTTCTCCGGGTTGGCGATCGTCGCCTGCACCCGGATGTTACGGGTGTCGGTTGCGATCTGCGGCTCGATCGTGGTGATCTTGCCCTCGAAGGTGCGGCCTGGATAGGCGTCGACCTTCAGCCGAACGGTCTGGCCGACCTTGAGGTTGCCGGAATCCTTTTCGGTCACGGTGAAGTTGGCCCACAGCTCCGACAGGTCGGTCAGCGACACGATCGCCGTCCCTGCCGTCAGATATTGGCCGACCTCGACCTTGCGGACGCCGAGATCGCCGGAGAACGGTGCGCGCACCAGCTTCTGCGAGATCAGAGCCTCGGTCTTGGCGATGCCGGCCTGCGCCTGGTCGTAGGCGGCCTGCGCGGTATCGACGGTCGCCTGCGGACCGAACTGGCGCGAGGCCAGCTGCTTGGCGCGATCGAGCGACAGCTGCGCGACGGTGGCCTGGGCCTTGTAGTTGGCAAGGTCGCCCTGCTCCGGCGCGTCGAACAGCTGCACCAGCGGCGTTCCGGCCTCGACACGCGTGCCCGGCTCGAACTTGATCTCGGTGACGCGGCCGTTGACGTCGGCGCTGACGTCGACCTGATGCACGGCGACGAGGCCGCCGACCGCGGTCAGCAGGTTCGGCACCACCTCGGACTTCGCCTCCGCGGCGCTGACGGCGGTCGGCGGCGGCTTGTTGTTGGCGAAGAACTGCTTGATCATCTGGCCGCGGAAGTAATTGAACCAGACGAGGCCGCCGACGAGCAGGGCCAGCAGCGTGCCGACGATGATGAACCAGAGCACCGGCCGGACCGGACGCTTGGGAGCCTTGTTGTCGATAGGTTCGCCCGAAATCTTGTGTTCGGTTACGATGTTCATGTCATGCACTCTCTGCAATCGCCGTCATGCCGGCATCCGCGGCCTGATTGTGGCCCAGATGCGAAGCAATTGCGGCGTCGTTAAGTCCGATACCCCTCAGGAGAAACTCACACAGCTGCCGCTCGAGGTCTTCAGCCTTGCCGTAGACGAGGCAAGGTGTAGACGGCAGCCTGGTCAGCGCTGCGGTCATCACCGTGTGATGCGCAAACCAGAACAGGTTGAGCGGCTCGCCGCTGCAGGGCCGCGCGTCACCGCTGGCAACGGCACGTTCGAGCGAGGCGACGAAGATCGCGCCGATCAGCGTCTCGATCTTGGCATACAGCAAACGAGCGAATTCGCCATCATCCAAATGGCTGGTGGCCATCAGCCGCAGCCGCTGCGCCTCTTCCTGATCGGGACCGTCGGCCATCTCGAGAAAATGCTCGACCATGCCGCGAATGATTTCGACCAGGGTGGCCGTCGACGGCTCGCGTTCGAGCAGTTCGGTCAGTGCCGGATCCGCCTCGCATTCGTCGCTGAGGATTTCGGCGTAGAGCGCCGCCTTGGACGGGAAATGCTTGAACAGCAGCGCCTCGGAAATGGCAGCCGCAGCCGCCACGCTCTTTGTCGTGGTGCCGGTATAGCCATGTCGGGCAAAGCAACGCTTCGCGGCACCGAGGATCAATTGACGCCTCAGGTCGCTCGTCATACGCAATGAGCTCATGCTAGTGAGTAAGCACTCACCCACGTAAAAGTCAAGCAATATGTTGCAACGCAACCTAAGTGCGTTGCAAATTCAGGGGAAAATTGGCCCCGCTTGCGCGGGCCGCGTGCAGGACCTGAGCGCCACAGGGACGGACTCGCCCGCCGCTAGATCGGCTGAAAGCCGAGGTCGCCCCGGATTCGGTTGAGGATGTAGGTCCCGTCCCGGGTCGGCAGAATCCGCTCCAGGCTGGCGCTGTCGATCTTCACATTGGCAAAGCGCGGCCCGGCCGAGACGTCATGGACGGCTTTGGCGAAGGCCTCGACCTCGGCCATGGTCGAGATCGCGCAGGCATCCTTGATGCCGCAGGCCCTGGCGACGCCGACGAGGTCGGCGGCCGCGGAAGTGTGGCTGGTCTGGCCGCCGGTCTCGCCATAGGCCTCGTTGTCGAGCACCGCGATCGAGAGGTTGGCCGGCTTCTGCAGGCCGATGGTGGCAAGGCTGCCCAGGCCCATCAGCATTTCGCCGTCGCCGGTGATAACCAGCACCGGAGTTTTCGGCTGCGCCAGTGCGAGGCCGAGCCCGATCATCGCGGCGCCGCCCATGCCGCCCCAGAGATAGAAGTTGCGGGCGTGGTCGCCGGCTGCGCACATGTCGTTGGTGGAGGCGCCGAGGCCGCCGATCGCGACGACGTCCTTGCGGTTCGCCAGCAGCGTGGAGACCACCTGGCGGCGGTCGAGGAGATTGGCTTTGCTCATTTGGTGAAGACCTTGGCGCCGATCAGGCGCTGCGACAGCAGAACGGCGGTGGGGGTGAGCGCATTGTAGGCCTGCGACGCGGCAGCTTCGAGCACGGCCGGCACCTCGGCCGCGTTCGAGGCGCGCAGCACCTGGACACCCGACAGCTCGAACACGCCCTGCGTGGTCGATCCCATCGGCACCTGCCACGGATTGAACTCGCCCCACTCGCCGCGCATGGTCACCAGCGTCAGGAACGGAAAGCGCAGGATCGGAATCAGCGACAGCATGTTGATGCAATTGCCGACGCCGCTCGACTGCATCAGCAGCGCGCCGCGCTGTCCTCCCGCCCAGGCGCCGGCGAGAAGCGCCACGCCCTCCTCCTCCGTCGTCAGCGGAATGCCGCGCATCGTGGACGATGCCAGCACGCGCTGGATCAGCTTCGAATGCCCCGCATCGGGCACGTAAGGCACCTGCCGGACGTCGAAGCGTTGCAAGGTCGCGAAAATATCGTCGGGCCAATTCGGCACCGTGTCGGCAGCCTCAGCGTGGGCGTGCATTTTCCTGTCCAGTCGGCTAGCAAGGTGCCAAGATTCTAGATCGCCAGACTGTAGACGCAGGCATGCGCCGATCAGAACAACAAAAACGGCATAACGGCTTTAACCGGCGAGTATAACGGGATGAGCGCAAACGCGAAGGAGCTGGCGGCAAGCTTCGACCTCGAGAAGCTGACGCCGGAATTCTACAACGACCCCTATCCGACCTATCGTGCACTGCGGGAGAACGAGCCGGTCAAGCGCCTGCGCAGCGGCACCGTGTTCCTGACCCGCTATGACGACCTCGTCACCACCTACAAGAACACGAAATCGTTCAGCTCCGACAAGAAGCGCGAGTTCGCGCCGAAATACGGCGATACGCCGCTCTACGAGCACCACACCACCAGCCTCGTCTTCAACGATCCGCCGTCGCACACCCGCGTCCGCCGCCTGATCATGGGCGCGCTGTCGCCGCGGGCGATCGCAGGCATGGAGGGCAACATCGTCAAGCTGGTCGACGGCCTGCTCGACGCCATCGCAGCCAAGGGCCATTGCGAGCTGATCGAGGATTTCGCAGCGTCCATCCCCATCGAGGTGATCGGCAACCTGCTCGACGTGCCCCATGACGAACGCGGACCGCTGCGCGACTGGTCGCTGGCGATCCTTGGCGCGCTCGAACCCGTGGTGTCGCCCGAGGCGGCTGCCCGCGGCAACAAGGCGGTGCAAGGCTTCCTGACCTATCTTGAAACCCTGGTGGCGCGCCGGCGCGGCAAGCCCGGCAATCCCGAGCGCGACGTGCTGACGCGCCTGATCCAGGGCGAGGAGAACGGCGAGCGACTGACCGAGAAGGAGCTGCTGCACAATTGCATCTTCCTGCTCAATGCCGGCCATGAGACCACAACGAATCTGATCGGCAATGGCCTCGTGGCGCTCGACCGCCATCCCGACCAGAAGCAGCGGCTGATCGACAACCCCGACATGATCAAGACCGCTGTCGAGGAGATGCTGCGCTACGAGAGCTCGAACCAGCTCGGCAACCGCATGACCACCGAGAAGGTCGAGCTCGGCGGCGTCATGCTCAAGGCCGGCACGTCGGTGACGCTTTGCATTGGCGCTGCCAATCGCGATCCCGCGCAGTTCCCCGACCCTGAAAGCTTCGACATCGCGCGTACGCCGAACCGGCATCTCGCGTTTGCCACCGGCGCGCATCAATGCGCCGGCATGGCGCTGGCGCGGCTGGAAGGCGCGATTGCGATCTCGCGCTTCCTGGCGCGCTTCCCGAATTACGCCGTGAGCGGAAAGCCGGTGCGGGGCGGACGGGTGCGATTCCGCGGGTTCTTGAGCGTGCCCTGCGCCATCGGCTGAGGCGCGACATCAAAAACTGCGAAAACAACCCCATGCACAGTAGCCAACGCATTGATGCATCTCGGTAATCACCAGCGCTGGCACACGGTATTCAAATACCTAAACCACCGCTTTGTGTCGCGCGATGCAGGTGCGCAGCACTTCATCCATCGGCTGGCCCCACCACTCGTTGGAGAAGATCTCGATCTCGGAATAGCCGGCAAAGCCCTGCGCTTCGACGGCCTGACGCACTGATTTGATGTCGATGACGCCATCGCCCATCATGCCGCGGTCGTTGAGAATATCCTTGGTCGGCACCAGCCAGTCGCAGACATGAAACGCGAGCAGGCGATCCTTGCCGGCGCGGACAATCTGGCCCATCAGCTCCGGGTCCCACCAGATGTGATAGACGTCGAGCGCGACGCCAAGCATGCCAGTGCGGCCGGGGTCGAGCCGGTCACAGATATCGAGCGCCTGCTTCGTCGTGTTCACGCAGGCCCGGTCGGCTGCATAGGCCGGATGCAAAGGCTCGATCGCCAGCGGCAGGTTCGCCTGTTTGGCGTAGTCGAGCATCTCGGCCAGCGCTTCTTCGACCTGCCCGCGCGCCGCCACGAGATCCTTCGAGGCCTCGCTGCCCGGCCGCGAATATTGCGGCAGACCGCCGACGACCAGAACGATGCAGGGCGCGCCCAGTGCCTTGGCCTCGTCGACGCAACGGCGATTGTCATCGCGCACCTCGCCCCGACGCGCACCGTCGGAGGTGAACATGCCGCCGCGGCAATAGCCCGAGAGTTCGAGGCCGGCCTCGCGCGCCGCGCGCGCGGCGCGGTCGAGACCGACGGCGGCGACCTGGTCACGCCAGGGATCGATGGCGCGGATCCCGTGCCTCGCACAGGCCTCGATGATCTCGACGAGGTTGCCCTGCTTGCGGACGGTCGCCGTGTTCAGCGAGAGCCAGCGGTGGTCGGACGAGAAATCGCGCATCAGGATTCGATCCCATGCGAGGCCAGCACGGTCTTCATCCGCCGCGTCGCGAGTTCGGGGTTGGCGAGCAGGCCAGCCTTGTCGGCGAGACGGAACAGCTCGGCAAGATGCAGCGTGGAGCGCGTGCTCTCCTGTCCGCCGACCATGGTGAAATGATCCTGATGGCCGTTGAGATAGGCCATGAACACGACGCCGGTCTTGTAGAAGCGCGTCGGCGCCTTGAAGATGTGGCGCGACAGCGGCACCGTCGGCCCCAGCACGTCGTGGAAGCCGGCTTCGTCGCCAGCCGCCAGCCGCGACAGCGCGTAGGACGCTGCCGGCGCGATCGCGTCAAAAATGCCGAGCAGCGCGTGCGAAAAGCCCTGTTCGTCGCCGGCGATCAGCTCCGCATAGTTGAAGTCGTCGCCGGTGTACATCTTGATGCGCTTGTCCAAGCGGCGGCGCATGTCGATCTCGCGCTGCTTGTCGAGCAGCGAGACCTTGACGCCGTCCACCTTGGCGGCGTTGCCGTTGATGATGGCGACGGCCGTGTCCATGGCCTTGTCGAGGTCCTTGGTACCCCAATAGCCCGATAGCGCGGGATCGAACATGTCGCCGAGCCAATGGATGATCACGGGCTCGCGAACCTGCGACAGCACGCGGTCATAGACCCTGGCGTAATCGTCGGCGTTACGGCCGAGCTTGGCCAGGGCGCGCGACGCCATCAGGATGATGCGGCCGCCGACCTTCTCGACTGCCGAGATCTGCTCCTCATAGGCACGGATGACATCGTCGACGGTCCTGGCGTCCTCGACCGCCAGATGATCGGTGCCCGCACCGGAGAACACCAGCGCATTGCGCCGCTTGGCGGCGCCGACAGAGCGCGTGATCAGCTCCAGCGAGGTCGGCCAGTCCAGCCCCATGCCACGCTGTGCGGTGTCCATGGCTTCGGCAACGCCGAGGCCGAGGTCCCAGACATGCTCGCGAAAGGCGATGGTCTTGTCCCAGTCGACGGCCACTGAAAGCCAGGGGTCATTGTCGGCGAAGGGATCGGCCACCGTATGCACGGCCGAGAAAGCGATGCGGTTCAGCGGCCCCTCGAGCTTTGCGGGGAACGTGCGCGAGGCCGCGAGGCGATAGGTTTCGATCGAGCGATCGGCCTTCGGCAGCTTGAGCGACAGGGATGACATCGGCGGGACCGGCTTGTTCATGATTTCAGACCTCTCCCCGTCATTGCGAGGAGCGAAGCGACGAAGCAATCCAGGCTGCTGCCGCGGAGGCAATCTGGATTGCTTCGCTTCGCTCGCAATGACGGCTCAATAGACATCGAGACTTATCCAATCAACTCACACCTTGATCGGCGCGACGTCGATCCAGCGCCGCTCCTTCCAGCTCTTCAGGGCGCATTCGGCGAGCTGCACGCCCTTGGCGCCTTCGAGCAGGGTGAACTTGTAGGGCGCATCCTCGTAGACGTGGCGGATGAACATCTCCCACTGCTCCTTGAAGCCGTTGTCGTAGCTGACGTTGTCGGGCAGCTTCTGCCAGTCGCCGTAGAAATCGTGCAGCCGCTTCTCGTCGGGATTCCACACCGGCCGCGGGGTCGCCTGCCGGGCCTGGATCATGCAGTCGGTGAGGCCTGCAACAGCCGAACCGAGCGTGCCGTCGACCTGGAAGGTGACGAGATCGTCGCGGTAGACACGCGTGACCCAGGACATGTTGATGTGGGCGATGACGCCGCCCTCGAGCTGGAAGGTGGCGTAGGCGGAATCGTCCGCGGTCGCCTTGTACTTCTTGCCCTGCTCGTCGAAGCGCTCGGGAATGTCGGTGTTGCCGATGCAGACCACGCTTCTAACGTTGCCGAAGAGGTTGTCGAGCACGTAGCGCCAGTGGCAGACCATGTCGAGAATGATGCCGCCGCCGTCCTCGTCGCGGTAGTTCCAGGACGGCCGCTGCGCCTCCTGCCAGCCGCCTTCGAACACCCAATAACCGAACTCGCCGCGCACCGAGAGGATGCGGCCGAAGAAACCGGAATCGCGCAGGAAGGCGATCTTCTTCAGGCCGGGCAGGAACAGCTTGTCCTGCACCGTGCCGTGCTTGACGCCCTTGGAGTTGGCGAGCTTCACGACCTCGAGCGCTTCCTCGAAATTGGTCGCGATCGGCTTCTCGCAATAGACATGCTTGCCGGCATTGATCGCCTGGGTCAGCAGACCCGGCCGCGCCTGCGTGGTCGCGGCGTCGAAGAACATGGTGTCGTTCTTGTCGGCGAGCGCCGCGTCGAGATCGGTGGTCCAGCGCGTGATATTGTACCGCTTGGCGAGCGCCTCGACCTTCTCGGCGCTGCGGCCGACCAGGATCGGATCGGGCATGATGCGGTCGCCGTTCTTCAGGCGCACGCCGCCCTGGTCGCGGATCGCGACGATCGAGCGGATCAGATGCTGGTTGAGCCCCATGCGGCCGGTGACGCCGTTCATGATGAGGCCGAGGCGTTGGGTGGTCATGCCAATTACTCCTGAAGTGATCTTGTCTGTTCGAGCGGGCAAAGCGCCGACCAGTCCGGATGGACCGACGTCGCAAAACCCACGGTGTTGAGCGATCCCGTCAGGAGATCGCCGTTGTGAATGGAGAGCCGGATGCCCTGTCCGGCATCGGCGTAGAGATCAGGATGCGCGGCGGCAAAGGCCGCAGCTTCCGCGGCCGGCGTGTCGCCGAAGCCGTCGACATAGTGATGGCCGTTGCGCTCGGCGTGGTCGAGGCAAAGCAGCGCGCCGAGCGCCAGATCCTGTTGAAGAGCAAGCCCGGGCTGACAGGTCAGGTCTTCGCCCGCCACGAAACATTCCGCGCCCTCGTCGTTCAGCTTGGCGATGCGGGTGAAGTTGACGATCGACTTGTAGATGCCTTTGCAGGACTTCGACGAGACGCCGCGGTAACCGAGTTTGTAGGCGGTCGGCCAGGCGTCATATGAATCATCCGCCTCGTCGATGATGAAGTCGCGCCAACGCAAGGCTTCGCTGAGCGGCGATTGACGCGTGACATCGCGCGGCATCGGCTGCTCGATATAGAGCAGCTTGCCGAAGATTGGCTCCAGGGCGCTGTCGCGCTCCAGCCGATTGACCAGCGACTCAAGCGCCGTCACGTCCGCATATTGTTCATTGCCGTCGAGCGTGACCTTGTAGCCGTAAGGCAGCGCCACCAGCTCCCGGCCGATACGGGTCAGCCGGGCGGCATCCGCCTCGGGATCGCCGCCGAGCTTCAGCTTGAAATAGCGCGCGCCGGAATTTTCCTTCGGATCGGCTACGCCGCCATAGCCTTCGACCTTGTCGTCGAGGCCGACAGTGTGGCGAACGGCAACGCGTTCAGACCGATACTGAATGGCAAGAGCGAGACATCGCGCGACATCACCGTCATTCAGGTCGGGCGTGAGCCGTGCGTCGATGCCGGCGATGTTGCCGGCCATGCCATCAAAGAAGTTCGTCTCGACACCGCGGAGCAGCGCATCGAGGATCGCCTTGTCGATCTCCGCCGGACCATAAGCGGCGGCCAACGCCGGAATGTTCTTCTTCGCGCAAGTCGCGATCTGGGCGCCGATGCAGGAGGCATGCAGATCGAACGCGGTCTGATAGCCGGTACGCGCCAGATAAAGTCCGCGCGCGATCTCAAGCGAGCGGCGCAGGCCGTCAACCGTCTGCGCCGGCGACAGCTCCGGCCGCTTGTCGAACCATTTCGGCACCAGCAGCTCGGCGCTGGCGCCGACCGCGCTTCCCCTGCCCTCGACCTCGATGTCGACCCGCACGAACAGCTGCGGCGTCGCGTTGATGGTGATCGCGCCAAAGCGGAACGGCCGTGCGAATTGCACGGGACGTTCGAAGAAGGCGATGTCTCGCAGCTTCAGGCGCACAGGCATGGTCAGCTTGCCCCACAAATCGGGCAGTACGGAGGGTCACCTCTCCCGCTTGCGGGAGAGGTCGTCGCGCGAAGCGCGGCGGGTGAGGGCTTCTTCCTCTGGGGGAGTCTTGCCAGCGGAGACACCCTCTCCCCAACCCTCCCCCACAGGCGGGGGAGGGAGCGCACCGTTCGTGTGGTTCGCTCAAAGAACTCCATCGTCCTAGTCCAGCGCGCCTTGCGAAAAGAAATGCTTGCGGATGCGCTGCACGAGCTCCGTGAACACGGGGTCGGCCATCACGTCGAGCGAGCGCGGGCGCGGCAACAGTACGTCGTAGATCGCGGCGACCGCGCCGGGACGCTCGGTCATGACGAGCACGCGATCCGCCAGGAACACCGCTTCCGGAATGGAGTGCGTGATCAGCAGCACCGTCTTTTTGGTCTCGCGCTGGATCCGCATCAATTCGACGTTCATCCGCTCGCGCGTCAGTGCGTCGAGCGCGCCGAACGGCTCGTCCATCAGCATGATCTTTGGGTCATGCACCAGCGCGCGGCAGATCGAAGCCCGCTGCTGCATGCCCCCGGAAAGCTGCCAGGGCAGCTTTTTCTCGAATCCTTCGAGGCCGACCATCTTCAGCAACGATTTGGCGCGATCGAGATATTGCTGCCGCGGCAATTTCTTCATGTCGATCGGCAGCATCACGTTGCTGATGATGTTGCGCCAAGGCAGCAGCAACGCGTTCTGGAAGACGATGCCGACATTGCCGTGCGGCGTCGTCACCTTCTCGCCTTCGACCAGGATTTCGCCAGTGGTCGGCGGCAACAGCCCCGAAATCAGCTTGAGCAGCGTGGACTTGCCGCAGCCGGAAGGCCCGACCACGACGAAGAACTCGCCGTCGTTGATGTGAAAGTCGAGCGGCCGCAGCGACGGCACATCGCCGTCGCGCGTCCGGTAGGTCTTCGACACGCCCGATAGCTTGATGCCCGACGCATCGCCGGCAGCCCGGTCGCTCACCAGTCTCAGATGCGCGGCCGGCTGCACATCGACGGGTTTGGTCGCTGAGTTCATCGCAATTCTCTCCACCCGTCGTCCCTGCGAACGCAGGGACCCATACGCCGTGCGGGCGCGTCCGGGCACGCGGGTGGAGACCTTCCGTAACCATCGAGGCCGGTGGCTATGGGTCCCTGCGTTCGCAGGGACGACAGCGGAGAATGATCGCTCACGAGCCGCTCTTCGGCAGATAGTCGTTGGTGTAGAACGCCTTCGGGTTCTCCTTGGCCTTGGCGTCGAGCCCGCCATATTCGACCAGTAGATTGACCGTCTCGGCCATGTTCTGGTCGGTGACCTGGAACGGCCGCTTTGTCTTGGTCTCTGCGGTCCGGTAGAGCGGGATGGTCAGCTCAAAGCCCTGCGTCAGCGTGTCGATCTTGCCGCCCTTGGGATTGGCATCGAGGATCGATTGCGCGGCGGCCTTCGGCTCCTTCTCGGCAGCTTCCACCGCCTTGGTCGTCGCCGACATGAAGCGGCGGACGAGGTCGGCATTGGCCTTCACATAGTCGGCATTGGCGATGATGCCGGAGGAGACCATGTTGATGCCGTAGTCGGCGAACTTGATCGGATAAACGTCCTTCCCGGTGGCGTCCTTGATCTTCATGGACTGGTCCATGACGTAGCCGAGCAACAGGTCGGCCTGGCCGTTGATGACGGCGTTGAGCTTGGTCTGGCCGTCACCTGCGACGGTCTGGAAATCGCTTTCCTTCAGGCCGGTCTTCTTCAGGAACAGCGGCCAGATCTGGGTCATGGAATCAGCCGGCGTGATCGCGACCGTCTTGCCCTTGATGTCCTCGGGCTTCCTGATGTTCTTGTCGACGAAGCCCATGGCGGACATCGGCGACGTCTGCAGCAGCACGCCGGTCGCAACCACGGGCGCGCCCTTGATGGCGGCGCGCATCATGGTGGGAACGTCGACATAGCCGAAGTCGGCGGTCTTGGCGGCGACGGCCTGCGTGGTCGCAGCCGAGCCGCGACCTTCCTGGATCTCGAGCTCGATGCCCTCGGCGGCATAGATGCCCTTGGCCTTGCCGTAATAGAACGGCGCGTGCTCGCCATAGACGTACCAGTTGAGCATCAGCACGACCTTGTCGGCGGCCTGCGCCGGCATCGCCGCGAACAGCATCAGCGCCGCCGAGACAGCCCCAATCAACCTCTTCATCGTCACTCTCCCTTGCCCTTGTTGCGTCGGCCGTTGGTGGCCAATCGTTGCCGTGATTGTTGTTACGAAGCGAAAATCACGTCCTCGCGCTGGCTGACGTGCCAGGGAATGACCAGCTTCTCGATCCGGTCCACGATCCAGAACAGCACCACGCCGAGCAACGCCAGGATCACGAGCGCTGCGAACATCGTCGGCAGGTCGAAGGTGCCGATCGAACGCTGCATCACATACCCAATGCCGGAATTGGAGCCGACGAATTCGCCGACGACGGCGCCGACCACGGCGAGCGTCACGGACACTTTGAGGCCGGAGAAGATCGCCGGCAGCGCATGCGGCAGGTTCACCGCGCGGAACACCTGGAAGCGGCTGCCCTGCATGGCGCGGGCGAGATCGACCATGTCAGGATCGACGGACTTGAAGCCCTGCACCGCCGAGACCACGACCGGGAAAAACCCGAGCAGGAAGGCCGAGATCACTTTCGGAATGATGCCGAAGCCGAACCACACCACGAACAGCGGCGCGATCGCGATCTTCGGCACGGACTGAGAGAATACAAGCAGCGGATAGACGTAGCTCTCCACCGTCCTGGAACCCGCGATCAGCATCGCGACGGGAATGCCGAACAGCGCCGACAGCAGGAAGCCGCACACGGTCGCATAGGTGGTCGGCCAGGACTGGCGCAGCAGCTCCGGCCATTCGGTGCGCAGCACGGCGAGAACATCGCCCGGCGACGGGATCTGATAGGCGGGAATCCTGAACAACCGGATCGACAAATCCCAGGCGACGACGATGAAGACCAGGAACAAGAACGGCCGAACCCAGGCCGCATTCAGCATCCTGGAGACAGCGTGTTGCGGCTTCGGCTCGGCCAAATTTCACTCCCGACAGTCTTCTTCGTTGTGGTGAGAAATTAACCCGTTGGATAAATACTGTCCAGAGCTTTCCCTGTGACGTTTTGCGGCGGTGGTTCCCAACAATCGGCGTCGTCCTAGCCTATGCCAGGACGACGACGATGGGGAGGAAGGTCGCGCCCCACTGTAGGTGTCATTCCCCGCGAAGGCCGGGAATCCAGTACGCCGCTGCCTTTCCGTCCCCACCAGCGTCTCTGGAATACTGGATTGCCCGCCTTCGCGGGCAATGACGGCGGAGATTGGAGGAAACGGCGGACGATCCGTCCACCGACGCGCGGCTAAACCGTCTGCACCACCGCGGCGCGCGACTTTGGCGCCTTCGCGATCTCGAACAGCGCGACGGACTTGCCCGTCAGCGCGGCCAGCACGAGGCCGACCATGTGGGCGAGCCGTTCGTCCTTGGCTTTCTTGTCCAGCAGGTCGCGACCGAAGATCACGCTCAGCGTGGCCGAGTTCGAGAGGTAGAAGAAGCAGAGCCCTGCGATCGAGATGTAGAGCTGCACCGGATCGACCGCGACCTGGAAATCGCCGCTGTCGACGCCGCGCCGCACCACGGTGCCGATCATCTCGACGAAGGGCGAGTGCATCGACTTGACCCTGGTCGACTTCTTCAGGTGCTTTGCGCGCGCGAGATTCTCGGTCTGCAGCAGCGACAGGAATTCCGGATTGCGCAGGAAATAATTCCAGGTGAACTCGATCAGGCGACGGATCGCCTCGGGCGGATCGAGATGCTCGAGATCGAGCCCACGCTCCTCGCTGCGGATCTTGTCGTAGGCGCCTTCCAGCACCGCCAGATAGAGCTCGTCCTTGTTGCCGACATGGTAGTACAGCATGCGCTTGTTGGCGCCGGCCTTGGCCGCGATGCGGTCGACACGCGCACCGGCAAGGCCATGGGCGGAAAACTCCTGCTTGGCGGCTTCCAGAATGCGCAGCCGCATCCCCTCGGGATCACGCTGCCATTTCAGAGTTCGCTTTGCCTTCGCCAAACCGGATGCTCGCTGCGGTGGTCAAGGTATGGCGTGTAGCATGCCGCTTCCGTCATTGCGAGGAGCGAAGCGACGAAGCAATCCAGACTGCCGCCGCGGCGGGATTCTGGATTGCTTCGCTGCGCTCGCAATGACGGGGTTAAGAGGGCGGCGCCGAAAAGCCAGTCTCGTAGGGTGGGCAAAGGCGCACTTGCGCCGTGCCCACGTCTTCGCATCCATTGGGCAAAGACGTGGGCACGCTTCGCTTTGCCCACCCTACGGGAGTCTTCGAGCGCAGCGACCGCCCCTACTTTACCGGCTTCGGCGAGCGCTCCAAGAGCACCGTCTGAATCCCGCAGGCGCCGCTCCGCACCGTCATGATCCGCGTGCCCGGCTTGCGGCCGTTGCGGACATCGGTGACGTCGAGGCCGGCCGCGATCAGGCGGACGCGGGTGGCGTCGATGTCACCGACGCGCCAGCTCAGGCCCCAGAGCCGGTCATGTTGGGGATCACCGCCGGCGACGGGCCGACGCACCACCTCGACGATGAGGTCGCCGCAACGGAAGAACATCAGCTGGCCCCAATCCTGATGCGAGCGATCGAGCGCCAGGTCGAGGCCGAGCCGCGCGCCGTAGAGCGCGGCGGCACGTTCCGAATCCTCGGTGGTGATCACGACATGGTCGAGGCCGTCGATCGGCGCCATGTCAGTCGCCACCGATTTGGGGCGCTCGTCGGCAAGCTCGAGGAAGAACATGCGCACGCCGCGTGTGAGTTCCGTGGCGGCGCGCGTGCGTTTCCAGTGCAGCACGGCTCCCGCTTCGGCGTCGCTGCTTTCCACCTCGGTGACGGGGTCAGGCTTCAAGGCCACCCGCTCCAGCCGCCGGTGCATCCTGCTCATGTCTGCGACGCGAAAGCACAGGCTGGCGAGCATGCCCTCCTGGTCATCGAGCAGCGCACGCATCCGGTCCGCCGTCGCGGTGAAGCCGCTCGGCGCCATCAGCTCGATCGTCATGTTGTCCAGCGTGAACAGCACGCGATCGGCGCCCTCGCCGGAATTCTGCCAGGCTGGCGCGCGGGCAAGCAGCGTCTGATAGGCCGCCTTGGCCGCATCGATGTCCCTGACCAGGACGACGACGTGATCGAGGCCCGTGATCATCTCTCCCCCTTTTGATCGGCCTGGAACCCTGTCAGCCGAAACACGGCGTTTGTCCGGGCTTGGCATCGCCCGGTGATGGTCGTATTCCGGCCGCATGCTGACCTCAAGCGCTTCGGGCGGCAGTTTTGCGAATAATTTCAGCGATCCCTCGGCGGAACCGGTGCTAAAGTACGCGCGTCGGCCGGGACAACAAAGCGCATGACGGACAAGCAATGCAGGCTCTCTTCATCGGACAGACCTATATCGACGTCGTCTTCATCACCGACCACATGCCGACCGGCGACGAGAAGCACGTGGCCTCGGACTACGCGGTCTCCTTCGGCGGCAACGCGGTGACGGCGGCATTCTGCTGCGCCAAGCTCGGCATCGTGCCCGATCTGATCGCGACCGCGGCCAATGACTGGCTGGGGCGCATGTTCCAGGACATGTGCGCGAAATACGCGATCTCGCTGCACGGGCGGAAGGTGAACCAGTCCTCACTCTCCTTCATCATGCCCAAGGACGGCAAGCGCGCCATCGTCCGCTGCCGCGACGACGAACACATTCATCCATTCCCGATGCTCAATCTCGGCGGCTGCCGCGCGCTGCATGTCGACGGCCATCAACCGGACGCCGCGATCCACTACGCCAAGGTCTGCCGCGAGGCCGGCATTTTGACCTCGCTCGACGGCGGCGGACTGCGCACCAACACGCATGAGCTCCTGGAATTCATCGACGTCGCCATCGTCGCCGAGCGGCTGTGCGAGCAGATGGACCTGACGCCGGAGAAGATGCTCGACTATCTCAAGAGCCGCGGCTGCAAGATCGGCGGCGTCACCATGGGCGAGAAGGGATTGCTCTGGTACGACGAGACCGGGACGGTGCAGGTGATGCCGGCGATGCCGATCCCGCGCGAGCGCGTGATCGACACCAATGGTGCCGGCGACGTATTCCACGGCGCCTATGTCTATTCCTATCTCGCCCATCCCGGCAAAAGCTGGCGCGAGCATTTCGATTTCGCGCGCGCCGCCTCGACCTTCAAGATCCAGCGCCTCGGCAACGAGGCCGGCCTGCCGACCCTTGTGGACATCGCCAAAGTCAGGCACGAGTTCGAGGTCAGGGTCTAGGATTTCGCAAGGTCACATCATGGGGCGCGTCTTCATCGCTGGCAGCATCAACATGGATGTGGTGGCGACCGCCGATCGCCATCCGAAGGTCGGCGAGACCGTCGCCGGCCGGCAGGTGCTGTATTTCCCGGGCGGCAAGGGGGCGAACCAGGCGGTGGCGGCGTCACGGCTCGGCGCGCAGACCACGCTGGTCGGGCGGCTGGGCAAGGATGCGTTCGGCGCGGAGCTGCGCACGTTCCTGGGCGCGCAAGGCATCGATCTCGGCTCCGTCCGCGACGCCGACACCCACACCGGCACGGCGATCATCACGGTCGCCGCCTCCGACAACACCATCGTCGTCGTTCCCGGCAGCAATGCGCAGGTCAGCGCGGACGATGTCGCGGATGTGCCGCTGACGAGGGGCGACGTCGCCGTCAGCCAGTTCGAAATCCCGCTGCCGACCATTGCCGCGTTCTTTGCGCGGGCGCGTGATGCTGGCGCCACGACGGTGCTCAACCCGGCGCCTGCACGGACGATGTCGAGCGAGTTGCTGGCGCTGGTCGACATCCTCGTGCTGAACGAGACCGAGCTCGGCTTCTTCGCCGATACCGAGCTTTCGGACAGCGACGAGGCCGCAAGAATCATCGACGTCGCACGAAAACTTCAGGCGCACACGAGCCAGACCATCTGCGTGACACTCGGCAAGCGCGGCGTGCTCGCGCTGGCGGGACACGAGGAATTTGCCGTGCCGGGCCGCGCGGTGAAGGCCGTTGACACCACAGGCGCCGGCGACTGCTTCGTCGGCGCGCTGGCAGCGCAGCTCGCCAGCGGCGCGGCTCTACGCACCGCCCTCACCTTCGCCAATGCGGCGGCCTCGATCAGCGTACAGCGGATGGGCGCCGGACCGTCGATGCCGACGGCCACGGAGGTCGCGGCTGTTCTCGGCGCCAGTTGATCACGCCAGGGCGCTCTTCAGGTCGAAGCTTTCGTCGGCGGCCTGCTCCGGCGTGATCGAGCGGTTCATGCCCTGCAAGCGACGGCCGAACATGTGGTCCCCCGCACGGTTGATCGATTCGATGCCGAGCAGTTGGTCGCCCTTGTAGCAGAACGCCGAAAACGCCTTCCTGGCGGGATCACCGCGCAGCACGACGCGGTCGTAGCCGGTGGTCAGCCCCGCGATCTGGAGCTTGTCGTCGCCCTGATCGCTCCAGAACCAGGGATGGCCGTCATAAGGCTTCTTGTCGCCAGTCAGCCGCGCCGCGAGGCAGCGGGCGTGGTCGGTGGCGTTCTGCACCGATTCCAGCCGCAGCGATCCGCCGAAGCGCGGGCTCGCAAACAGCGCGCAATCGCCGATGGCCGAGATGTTGGGGTCAGCCGTCGCGAGATATTCGTCGACGATGATGCCGGCGGCAACCGGCAGCCCCGCCTCGGCCGCGAGCTCGATGTTCGGCAGCACGCCGACGCCGACCACGACGAGGTCGGCGGGCAGATGCCGTCCGTCGCTCAAGGAAACGCCGGTGACCTTGCCGCCTTCGGCCTCGATCGAGGTGGCCTGCACACCGAGGTGGATGCGGATGCCGGCCTCGCGATGCCGGGCCTGGAAATACTCCGAAACCTCCGCGGTCACCGCGCGCGCCATCACGCGCGGGGCAAGCTCGAGCACGTCGACGTCGAGGCCCTTGATCCGCGCGGTGGCGGCGAACTCGAGGCCGATGAAGCCGGCGCCGATGATCACCGCCCGCGTTTTGGACGGCATGATCGCACGCAGCGCCTCGCTCTCGTCGAGAATGCGCAGATATTTCACGTCCGCCAGATTGGCATTGGGCAGATCGAGCAGCCGGTTGCGCGCGCCGGTGGCCAGCACGAGATGGCCGTAATCGAGCGTCTCGCCCGAGGCAAGGTGCAGCTTGCGCTCCGAGCGGGCGATCGACACCGCGCGGCCCGCGATCAGCTCGATCTTCTGGTCCTGGTAGAATTTTTCCGGGCGGAACATCAGGCTCTCGGGCCCGGCCGAGCCCTTGATGTAAGCCTTGGACAGCGGCGGCCGCTGATAGGGCAGATGCGCCTCGTCATTGATCAGGCAGACGCGGCCGGCAAAGCCGGCCTGACGCAGCGAGGCCGCGACCTGATAGCCGCCATGGCCGGCACCGACGATGATCACCGGGCCGGTCATCGGACAGCCCATTTCCGGAAGACACGAGCGTGACCCATGTCGTCTCCTCTCTCGCTGATTTTGGTTTGCGGGCCTTAGGAGGAGCCGGCGCTCGTGTCCGTCCCTTGGAAAAGGCACGCCTATTTGAGCCTATCGTTCCGTCCAGTGCAAGGGTGCACCGCGGGGATTGTCTCCCCCCGCCTTCTGCGATTTAGTCGCGACTAACCACCTCATGCCGGGGATATCCAGGATGCCAGCACCCGCCTCCCAGCCCGACGATCCCGCCCTGCTCCGGATCGACGGCCCGATCGCGACCATCACGCTCAACCGCCCCGCCGCCTTCAACTCGATCAACCTTGCGATCGCGCAAAAGCTCGAGCAGCTCGCGGCGTATATCGAAGGCGACGACGCCATCAAGGTCCTGGTGATCGAGGGCGAAGGACGCGCCTTCTCGGCCGGCGGTGATCTGCAGACGATCGGGGCGGCCGCCGAGGCCGGCACGGTGACGCCTGTCGTCGGAGAGCTGTTGAAGCACTATCATGCCTTCATCGAGATCGTCAGGCGCATGCCCAAAATCTCGCTGTCGAGCGTGCACGGCTCGGCCGCCGGCGCCGGCATGGGTCTCGCCTTCGTCACCGATCTCTGCATCGCCGCCGACGATGCCAAGTTCACGCCGGCCTATGCCAAGATCGGGGTATCGCCGGACGGCGGCTCGACGGTCGGCACCGTCGGATCGCGCCGCGCGCTGCAGATTTTTCTCGCCGAGGACAATTTTACCGCGCAGCAGGCCTGTGAATGGGGCCTTGTCGCCAAGACCGTTCCTGCCACCGAGCTGAAGGCGGCGACGCGGCAGCTCGCCGAGCGGCTGTCGCAGAATCCGCCTGCGGCGATATCAGGCACCAAATCGCTGGTCTACCAGGCCGCCACCACGCCGGTGAAGCAGCAGCTCGATGCCGAGGAGCACAAGATCATCATGGCGATGAACACGGAGGAATTCCGCACCGCCGTTAAGAAATTCACGAGCAAGTCGAAGTGATTCCCGCGCGCAGCTTCTTCGGCCTTCGTCACGGCGCCACGGACTGGAATCGCGAGGGGCTTTTTCAGGGCCGAACCGACAATCCGTTGAACGAGGACGGCCTGAGGCAAGCGCACGAGGCGGCGGACATGCTCCGCGGCACCGGCATCAGCCGCATCGTGGCAAGCCCCCTCGTGCGCGCGGCCCGAACCGCCGAGATCATCGCGGCGGCGATCTCGGCACCGCTGGAGATCGACGACCGCATCATCGAATTCGATTTCGGCAGCCTCGAGGGCCTCCCTGTCCGTGACGTCATGATCAAGCACGGCGTCACGTCCGCGACGGGCCTCGTGTCGATCCTGACGGGCGACGGCGAAAGCTGGGATGCCATGGCCGGACGGTCGCTGGCTTGCGTCGCGGCGTGGCTCGAGCGTCATCCCGACGACGACCTGTTGTTCGTCTGCCACGACGCGGTGATGCAGGCGATGGCGAACGCGCTGTCCGGCAGCTATTTCAAGAACAGCCACGCCACCCCGTTCCGCTACGTGCACGAGCAGGCGCGATGGCGGATCGAGCAGGTCGCTACTGCGGACAGATATAGCCAGTCCCCGCCGGCGACTTGAAGCATCCGACCGATTCCGGCAGCACGTGCCGCGGCAGCCACAGCACCACGCTCGGGAAATAGATCGCAAACGCGATGGTGCCTAGGAAGACGAGATAGATCGGCAATGCTGCGCGCAGCGCCTTGGCAAAGCTGATGCCGACGAATTTCGACGCCATCAGCAGCACAAGCCCGTAGGGCGGCGTGATCAAGCCGAAGGCGAGCGTTGCGATCAATACGACGCCCATGTGCACCGCGTTGATGTCCCCGGCCTCGGTGAGCGTGTTCACCAGCGGCATAAAGATGATGATGGTCGGCACCGGCTCGATGAAGTCACCGACCACTGTGAACAGCAGCACCATCAGCAGCATGATCAGGTGCGGATCATGACCCGCGATCGAGGTGATCACTTCGGCGATGTAGCTGGCGCCGCGCAGATAAGCCAGCATCCAGCCGAATGCGTTGGCCGCGCCGATCGTGATCAGCGGCAGCGAGAAGATCAGTCCGGCGAGGCAGAAATCGTAAGGGATCTTCCTGATATGCCCGCGATTGAGCGCGGGGATCACGACGAGGACGATCCAGACCACGGCGACGACGCCGGCTTCCGTCGGCGTGAACCAGCCGGTGAGGATGCCCCCGAGCAGGATGACGGGGATCATCAGCGGCAAGGCGGCATCGCCAGCCGCGAACACCACCTGCCGCAGCGGCGCCCGCGGCTTGCGCAGGCCTGAGGGGCCGAAGAAATAGCAATAGATCATCAGGCCGAAACCGATCATCAGGCCCGGCACCACGCCTGCCATGAACAGGCCGGCGATCGAGACGTTGCCGACGGCGCCATAGACCACGGCGGTGATGCTCGGCGGCACCAGCGCGGCGATGGTCGAGGCCGAGGCGATGATGGCGGCGATGAAGGCGGGTTCGTAGCCCTCGCGCTTCATCGGGCCGCCGAGCGCCCGGCTCATCACGGCAACGTCGGCGGTGGTGGAGCCCGACATTTCCGAGAAGAACATGCTGAAGACGACGACGACCTGCGACAGCCCGCCCCTGATATGCCCGACCAGCGACACCGAGAGATTGGCTATTCGCACCACCACATTGGCCGAGCTCATGAGCTCGCCGACCAGCAGGAAGAACGGGATCGCCAGCAGCGCCTCGGAATCGACGCCGTCGAAGATCTTCTGGATGATCGCGGCAAGCGAGACGTCCGACAGCAGCGCACCAATGAAGACGCCGGCCATCAGCGAAAACGGCACGGGTACGCCAAGATAGCCGAACGACAGGAAGCAGATCGTCATCAACGCCAGGACAATGGGTGCGCTCACGGCTGCGCCCTCATCTGTGCGTCGGAAACGACGGGCGCGCCATCTTCCTCGGGAGGCTCGGGATGGTCAAAGCCGTTGCGCAGACCGTTGACGAGCTGCTCGATGGTGAACAAGCCGATCAGCGCGCCCGACAAGGGAATGATTGCGTAGAGCGAGGCAATCGGCGTGCCCGACGGAAGGCGGAAGCTGCCGAAGCCGCGCAGATAATTCTGGTAGCCGTACCAGATCAGGCAGAAGGCGACGCCGAGCACGACGATGCGGATGATGACTTCGACGACCATCCGCGAGGTGCCGTGCATCGCCTCGGAGATCGCAGTGAGATAGAGGTGATCGTTGCGCCGCGTCGCAGCCGCCGTACCGACGAAGATCGCGTAGATGAAGAGCGTCGAGGTCACTTCCTGAAGCCACAGCCAGGGATGGCCGATGGTGCGGGTGACGATGTCGGCGGTGACCGACAGCGAGAAGCCGAAGCACAGCACGCCGCACAGGATCATGAGCGCAAGCTCGAGCCAGTCGAGCCAGCGCCATTTGAGATGGCGTTGTCGTTGCACCAGCAGTTTGTCGGCGATGGCCATTTACGTCCTCGTCGTCCCGGAGCTATCGGATGTGACAGCTGGGAAGCTGCCGATCGTGCTCGGCGTGCATGGTTCGAGACGCCCGCCTTGGCGGGCTCCTCACCATGAGGGTCTAAAATCGCGCTGTGAAACGAGGCCTCATCCTGAGTGCCCGCCGCAAGGCGGGCGTCTCGAAGGGTGGCCGCAAGCGCCCTAATTGATCGACCGGATCAAATCCTTGATCTTCTCGGCGTGCGGGCCGAGCTCCTTGGCGAGCTTGTCGAGATAGGGATCGGCGACCGCCGTGAAACTCTTCTTGTCGACGTTGTCGACGATCTTCACCCCCATCTTCTTCAGCTTCTCGGCGGCCGTGCGCTCGAGATCGAAGGCCTTCTGCGGCTCCTTGGTGCTGATCTCGTTGGCGGCGGTCTGCACCCATCCCTTCTGCTCGGCGGAGAGGCTCTGCCAGAGCTTGTCCGAGATGAACACCAGCGCGTTGTTGGCTTCGTGCTCGGTGATGTTGAGGACCGGCGCCACCTCGTAGTGCTTGTTGACGAGATAGACGTTGATGCTGTTCTCGGCGACGTCGACGACGCCGGTCTGCAAGGAAGTGTAGACGCTGCCGAACGGCATGTGCACGGTCTGGGCACCGTAGGCCGGGAACATGGTGTCCTCGGTCGCGGTCGCCTGCACGCGGACCTTCGCGCCCTTGATGTCGCCGACGTTGTGGATTTCCCGCTTCGCATACATGTGGCGCACGCCCTGCGAGCCCGTCGCGATCACGTGCAGGCCCTGCGTGGTCTCGTCGATCATGGTCTTGAGCGCCTCGAACACGCGGGGATCGGCCAGCCCCTTCACCACGTGGCTCTCGTCGCGGAACAGATAATGCAACGACATCACACCGGCCTGCGGCGAGATCGTCGCCGTGTTGGCGGAGGAGATGATCGAGAACTCGACGTCGCCGGCCTTCACGAGCTGGAGCACCTGCGGCTCCTGCCCGAGCTGTGCGCCGGGATACTGGTCGATGATCATGGTGCCCTTGCTCAATTCCTTGAGCTTCTCGGCAAACAGGTCACCCGCGATGGAATAGCCGGTGTTGCGCGGCTGGTCATAGGCGAAGCGATAATGCTTCACCTCCTGCGCCCCGGCTCCGGTCACGAAAAGCATAGCGGCCACCGCCGCCAACCCACACATGGATCGCGCAATCATCGTTTCCCCCTGTTTTGTCGCCCGCCGTTTAAGCGGTCTGGGCGCTTGTCGTTAAATCAGCCTCACTCGGTCTTCTTCCCAGTCCTCTGCATGAAATCGAAATCGCAGCCCTCGTCGGCCTGCATGATGGTCTCGTTGAACAGCCAGGCATAGCCGCGCCGTGCTTCCTCGGGCGCCGCGGCCGGCTTCAACGCGGCGCGGCGGCGCTCCAGCTCGGCCGCATCGACCAAAAGCTCGATGCTGCGCTTGGCCACGTCCAGGCTGATCATGTCGCCATTCTTCACCAGTGACAGCGGCCCGCCGACGGCGGATTCCGGCGTGATGTGCAAAACGATGGTGCCGAACGCGGTGCCGCTCATGCGCGCGTCCGAAATGCGCACCATGTCCTTGGTACCGCCGCGCGCGAGCTTCTTGGGGATCGGCAGATAGCCTGCCTCCGGCATGCCGGGTGCACCCTTCGGGCCGGCATTGCGCAGCACCAGCACGTCGTCGGCGGAGACGTCGAGATCGGGATCATCGACCCGCAGGGTCATGTCCTCGACGGACTCGAACACCACCGCGCGCCCCGTGTGCTTCAGCAGCTTCGGGCTCGCGGCCGACTGCTTGATGACGGCGCCGCGCGGCGCCAGATTGCCGTGCAGGACGGCAAGGCCGCCTTCCTTCTTGATGGGATTGTCGCGCGAACGGATCGCGTCCTGGCCAGGCACGTCCTCCGCATTGGCGACGACGTCGCGCAGCGTCTGGCCTGAGATCGTCCTTGCGTCGAGATCGACGAGATCTCCGAGCTGCGCCAGCAGCTTCGGCACGCCGCCGGCGTGATGGAAATGCTCCATGTAATGCTCGCCGGACGGCTTGAGATCGACCAGCACCGGCACCTCACGGCCGATCTGGTCGAACTTTTCGAGATCGAGCCGGTGCGGCGAGCGATGCGCCATCGCGGTCAGGTGGATCAGGCCGTTGGTCGAGCCGCCGATCGCCTGCAACACCACTTGCGCGTTCTTGAAGGACGCCGGCGTCAGCAGCTCGCTCGGCCTCGGGCCCTTGGTCTTGGCCATCTCGGCGGCGACCTTGCCGCTGGCCTCCGCAAGCCGGAAACGCTCGGCATGCGGCGCCGGGATCGTCGCACTCATCGGCAGCGACAGGCCCATGGCTTCGATCATGCAGGCCATGGTCGAGGCCGTGCCCATGACCATGCAGGTGCCGACGGATGGCGCCAGACGGCCGTTCACCGCCTCGATCTCGGCATCGTCCATCTCGCCGGCGCGGTACTTGCCCCAGAGCCGGCGGCAATCGGTGCAGGCGCCCAGCACCTCGCCCTTGTGATGGCCGACCACCATGGGACCGACGGGTATGACCACGGTCGGCAGATCGGCACTGATCGCGGCCATCACCTGAGCCGGAAGAGTCTTGTCGCAGCCGCCGATCACGATGACCGAATCCATCGGCTGGGCCCGGATCATCTCCTCGGTGTCCATCGCCATCAGGTTGCGCAGATACATCGAGGTCGGGTGCGCAAAGCTCTCGGCGATCGAGATGGTCGGGAACACGAACGGCATCGCGCCCGACAGCATCACGCCGCGCTTGGCGGCCTCGATGATCTGCGGGACGTTGCCGTGGCAGGGATTGTAATCGCTATAGGTGTTGGTGATGCCGACGATCGGGCGCTCAAGCGCATCGTCGGAATAGCCCATGGCCTTGATGAACGCCTTGCGCAGGAACAGCGAGAAGCCGGCATCGCCATAGCTCGTCAGACCCTTGCGCAAACCACTCGTCATCATGCCACTCCTTCAGTTGCCATTGTGGTACAGCCCGCCCCCTGATTGTCAATAAGATTGGTCCATATTGTCGCATTTTCCAGCCAAACCGCTCCCTTCCCGCGCAAATTATTGACAATCCGTCCCTTCCCTGCTCCACAAGGCCAGACGCCGGGAGGCCGAGGGAATGTCCGACATTCGCACCGCAGACAGCATGCCGGTCCGGGACGACGATCCGGCCGACATCGTCGCGCGGCTGGAGGAAGACATCATCTTCGGCCGCCTCGCGCCGGGCGCACGCCTCACCGAGGACGCGCTGATGTCGCGCTACGGCACCTCCCGCCATTTCGTGCGCCAGGCGCTGGTGGATGCGGAGCGCCGCGGCATCGTCCGCCGCGAGAAGAACGTCGGCGCCACGGTGCGGTTCTACTCCGCCGAAGAGGTCCGGCAGATCTATGAAGTCCGGGAGATGCTGACCCGGCAGGCGGCGCTGATGATCCCCTTGCCGGCGCCGCAAGCCCTGATCGACGAACTCTCCGCGTTGCAACGGCAATATTGCGCGAAGGCCGACATCCGCGATCTGCGCGGCATCCACGAAGCCAACGACGCCTTCCACCTCGCGCTGTTCTCCGCCTGCGGCAATCCCTATCTGGTGGGCTCGCTCCAGGACTACATGAACCTCACCCTGCCGATGCGCGCAAAAAACCTCGCCGACCGCGAGGGCCTCGCGCAGTCACGGCGCCAGCACGAGATGATGATCGAGCTTTTGAAGGGCCGCGACAGCTGGGCGCTGGCGCAGCTGTGCGTCGACCACATGCAGTTCAGCAAGAAGGATTATCTGGGAAGGATTGGTGGTACCAACGCGTAGACGGATCGAGCTGTCGTTAGAACGACGTCAAAGATCCGTTCAGTACCGCCGCAACAGCCCGGCATCCACGCTCGCCTCGCCATAATCGGCGCAGGCCCTTTTCGGGTTTCTGATCAAGTCCGTGCGAACGCGCCTGAATGTCCTGCCGGCCGCGTCCGAGACCTCCAGGCGGAATTTGCGGGGATCGTAGCTTTCGCCATCGCGGGCGTTGATGGCGGCGGCATAGGCGTCGATCATGGCCATCGCCGCCTCGGGGCTGCCGAGAAGCCGGGCGCCGAGCTGAACGCCGCCGCTGCCATCGACCTCGTAGCCGTCGCATCGCTGCTCCAGCACCACGGACGCGACGACGAGCTGGTCGAGGAACGTCGCCTCGGCATCGGTCAGCGCTGCGGCATGCGCGGGCCCTGATACGAACGTCGCGAGCATCGCGACGACTGACAATTTGATTCTCATTGTCGTGGCTCCCGAATTGCGATCGCAAATGTCGAGAGACAGACGATGTCCGGGGCAGTGTTGACCTGGATCAACGGAATAGCGCGAGTCGCCCCTCTACGAGGTAGGAAGCTGCATCAGCACGTCATTGCAAGCGCAGCGAAGCAATGCAGAGTCGTTCCGCAGATGGATTCTGGATTGCTTCGCTACGCTCGCAATGACCGGCGGAGACAGCCCGTAGGATGGGGAGCGCTCTTGCGAACCCCATCGCCCTGCTGCTTTTCGTTCGGTCCAACTGCGTGGCCAAAGCTCGCGGTCTCGCTTCGCTCTCCCCATCCTACGCGCTGCCGCCAAAGGCCGGCAGGCCGCCCGCACTTCAAAAGGCTATGGACATGATCAAAACCGTGAGGGAGAACGCGGCATCGAGCCAATTTCAGGATGCCGTAAAATGGAATTTGATGATGTCATTCTCGGCCGGCGGAGCATTCGCGGCTACAAGCCCGACCCCGTCCCGCAGGAATTGATCAAGGAAATCCTGGCGCTGGCCATGCGCGCGCCGTCGTCGATGAATACCCAGCCGTGGAATTTCTACGTCATCACCGGCGCGCCGCTGGATCGTATCCGTCAGGGCAATACCGAGCGCAATCTGGCGGGCGTGCCGCACTCGCGCGAATTTCGAACCGGGCAGGCATTCGAAGGCGTCCATCGCGAACGGCAGATTGGCGTCGCCAAGCAGTTGTTCAGCGCAATGGGAATTGCGCGAGACGACAAGCAGAAGCGGCAGGATTGGGTCCTGCGCGGCTTTCGTCAGTTCGACGCGCCCGTATGCGTGATCATTACGTATGATCGTGCGTTGGCTTCGAGTGACGACACGGCCTTCGACTGCGGCGCCGTGGCGACCGCGCTCGTCAACGCGGCCTGGTCGCGGGGGCTTGGCGCCGTGATCAACAGCCAGGGCATCATGCAATCCCCCGTCGTGCGCGAGCATGCCGCAATAGCGGATGATCAGGTGATCATGAAGAGCATCGCGTTAGGCTGGCCGGACGACAGTTTTCCGGCCAACGCCGTCGTCTCCGAGCGCAAGTCGGTCGATGAGGCGACGACATTCGTGGGATTTGCGGGTGGAGCCTAGGGCCTACCGCTTCTTCCAATCGATGATGCGGCCCGGATCGGCATCGAATTCCATGCTGCAGAACGTGCCGCCCTGGAAATAATCGCCGACCGGATCCGGCTTCAGCTTGGCCTGCTCGGCCATCGCGTGCTCGCGGAAATCTTCGGCACGGCCCGTGGGGCGATAGCCGAATTCGTAGGCGCGGTGGTTGTCCCACCAGGCACGCTCGTTGAGGGAGGCGCCGTAGAAGACTTCGAAATGGATGTCGGGATGCTCGAGCCCGATGCGGCAGAGCTGTACGAGGTCATCGGGCTTGAGCCAGATCGAGAGCCGGCGCTGGTCGAGCGGCATGTCGCCGAAGTTGCCGATGCGCAGGCACGTCACCTTCAGCCCGTGCTTGTCGGCGTAGAGCGCGCCGACCGCCTCGCCGAACACCTTGCTGACGCCGTAGCGCCCGTCGGGGCGCGGGGTCACGTCGGTGCCGATCTTGTGGTGGCGCGGATAGAAGCCGACGGCGTGGTTCGAGGAAGCGAACACCACGCGCTTGACCCCCTTGCGATAGGCCGCCTCGAACAGATTGTAGCCGCCGATGATGTTGGCCTGCAGGATCTGGTCCCAGGTGCCCTCGACCGAATAGCCGCCGAAATGGATGATGCCGTCGACGCCCTCGCAGATCGCCTCACACTGCGCGAGATCGGCGAGGTCCGCCGCCTTGAATTTCTCGTTCGCGCCGAGATCCGCGGGCGGCTTGATGTCGGAGAGCAGGAGATCCGGATAGATCGGCGGCAGCAGTTTTCGCAGGCTCGTGCCGATTCCGCCCGAAGCTCCCGTCATCAAAATACGCGGCATGTGTCCCTCGCCGTTGGTGACCGATTTGCCGTCACGTGTCTCTAATGATAGCAGCATTGTCCAGAGGGAACGAAACGAGAGAACCGACATGAATGAGGCATCGTCCCACACCCAGGAGCGGTCAGGCTGGCGGCCGGCGAGCTATTATCCCGACCCGGCGATCAAGGCGCTCGACCCCCGCTTCGAAAAATACTGGCTGAAACTGTCGGCGGTGGAGCGGCTCGCGACCGGCCTGCGCTGGGCGGAGGGACCGGTGTGGTTCGGCGACGGGCGCTATCTGCTCTGCAGCGACATCCCGAACCAGCGCATCATCAAATGGGAGGAGGAGACCGGCGCGGTTTCCGTGTTCCGCAAGCCATCGAATTTCGCCAACGGCAACACGCGCGACCGGCAGGGCCGGCTCGTCACCTGCGAGCATGGCGGACGGCGCGTGGTGCGCACCGAATATGACGGCAGCATCACCGTGCTGATGGATCAATTCAACGGCAAGCGGTTGAACTCGCCGAACGATGTCGTCGTCAAATCGGACGGCTCGATCTGGTTCACCGATCCGACCTTCGGCCTGCTCGGCAATTACGAGGGCTACAAGGCCGAGCCCGAGATCGACATGAACGTCTACAGGCTCGACCCGGAGACCCGCAAAGCCACCGTCGTCGCCGAGGGTGTGCTCGGGCCGAACGGGCTCGCCTTCTCGCCGGACGAGAAGATCCTCTACCTCATCGAATCCCGCGGCGTGCCGACCCGCAAGATTCTCGCCTATGACGTCTCGCCTTCCGGTGACAAGCTTTCGAACAAGCGCGTCTTCGTCGATGCCGGCCCCGGCACGCCGGACGGTTTCCGCGTCGACATCGACGGCAATCTCTGGTGCGGCTGGGGCATGGGCGATCCCGAGCTCGACGGCGTCGTGGTGTTCGCGCCCGATGGCGTCATGATCGGCCGCATCGCGCTGCCCGAGCGCTGCGCCAATCTCTGCTTCGGCGGCGTCAAGCGCAACCGCCTGTTCATGGCGGCGAGCCAGTCGATCTACGCGCTGTATGTGAACACGCAAGGCGCGTTGGGGGGATAGTCGCGCCACAAGCGACCGTCCCGTAGGGTGGGCAAAGCGAAGCGTGCCCACCAATCTTAGTCGTCGCGAGAAATCGTGGGCACGTCGCTTCGCTCCTTTGCCCACCCTACGGCACCTCTCATTGCCGACGCACTTCAACCAAACAAAAACGCCGGAGCGGTTTCCCGTTCCGGCGTCATTCTGTTTAGGCGCTAAAACTTACGCCGCGTTGAAGCCGGCAACCGCCTTCACCTCGAGGAAATCCTCCAGGCCGTACTTGCCCCACTCGCGGCCGTTGCCCGACTGCTTGTAGCCGCCGAACGGCGCGGTGCGATCGTTGGGCACGCCCTGCAGGTTGACGTTGCCGGCGCGGATCTGGCGGCCGACGCGCTTGGCGTCCTCGACCGTTGGGCCCGTGACGTAGCCCGCAAGACCGTAGGGCGTGTCGTTAGCGATCTGCACGGCCTCAGACTCGTCCTTGGCGCCGATGATGGTCAGCACCGGTCCGAAGATTTCTTCGCGGGCGATCGTCATGTCGGGCGTGACGTCGGCGAAGATGGTGGGACGGACATAGAAGCCCTTGTTGACGCCCTCGGGCAGGCCCGGGCCGCCGGCGACGAGCGTTGCGCCCTCGTCGATGCCCTTCTTGATCAGGCCCTGGATCTTGTCCCACTGGCCGCGATTGACCACGGGACCGATGGTGGTGCCTTCAGCGCGCGGATCGCCCGCCTTGGTCTTGTCGGCGACGGCCTTCGCGATCGCGGCGACTTCCTTCATCTTCGAGGCCGGCACGATCATGCGCGAGGGCGCGTTACAGGACTGGCCGGAGTTGTTGAACATGTGCATCACGCCGCCGGTCACCGCCTTGGTGAGGTCGGCGCCTTCGAGGATGACGTTCGGCGACTTGCCGCCGAGCTCCTGGCTGACGCGCTTCACGGTCGGTGCCGCGCGCTTGGCGACATCGATGCCGGCGCGGGTCGAGCCGGTGAAGGAGATCATGTCGATGTCGGGATGCTCGCTCATGGCGGCGCCGACCTCGGGGCCAAGGCCGTTGACGAGGTTGAACACGCCCTTCGGCACGCCGGCTTCATGGAGGATCTCCGCGAAGATCAGCGCCGAGGTCGGGGTGAACTCGCTGGGCTTCAGGATCATGGTGCAGCCGGCGGCGAGCGCGGGCGCGACCTTGCAGGCGATCTGGTTGAGCGGCCAGTTCCAGGGCGTGATCATGCCGACCACGCCGATCGGCTCGCGCAGCACCATGGCGGTGCCGACCGGCTCCTCGAAATGATAGTTCTTGAGCACGTCGAGCGTGGTCATGAGATGGCCGAGACCGGCGCCGGCCTGCAGCTTCTCCGCCATCGGCAGCGGTGCACCCATCTCGTCGGAGACGGCGGCGCCGATCTCCTTGAGGCGGCCCTTGTAGACCTCGATGACCTTGGTGAGCAGCGCGACGCGCTCCTCGCGGCTGGTCTGGGAGAAGGTGGCGAAGGCGCGCTTGGCGGCGGCAACCGCCTTGTCCACGTCGGCCTTGGAGCCCAGCGCAACCTCGTACATCGCCTCTTCCGTCGCGGGATTGACCACGGCGGTGGACTTCTTGACGGCGGGATCGACCCAGGCGCCGTCGATGTAGAATTGCATGCGATTGACCATCGTTAACCTCTTTTTGGGGGCATGGTGGGGGCGTTTCGGCAGGCATCCTTGCACGAAAGCGCCGGCAATTGAACCCGCCATATGCGGGGCCAGCGTTGCGGCGGACGGAGTTTATATGAGCCGATGGCGGGAACGTGGCAAGGTGGCCTCCGTCATTCCGGGGCGCGGCAAAGCTGCGAGCCCGGAATGACGACGTAGTTACCCCGACTACACCGCCATCTTCCGATGCAGCACCGGCGCGCCGGCGGTGAGACCTTCCGCCGCATCGATGATCGCATTGGCGTCGATGCCGTAGTGGCGGTAAAGATCGGCGATGCTGCCGGTCTGGCCGAACTGCTCGACGCCGAGCGCCTCGACGCGGTGGCCGCGGACGCTGCCGAGCCAGCCGAGCGCGGACGGATGACCGTCGATCACCGTCACGATGCCGCAGTCGCGCGGCAGCGGCGCGAGCAGCTTTTCGATATGGCTGAGATGCTGCACACCGCGACGATCACGCCGCAATTTTCGCGCGGCAGTCCAGCCTGCATGAAGGCGATCCGCAGAGGTGATCGCGAGCAGGCCGATGTCGCGGCGGCTCTCGCCGATGAAGCCGGTGGCCTCGATCGCTTCCGGTGCGACCGCGCCGGTATAGGCGATCACGAGTTCGGCATTCGGCCCCGGCTTGCGCAGCCAGTAGGCGCCGTCGGTGATGCCCTGCTGCAGCTCAGGTGTCATGATCCGCTGCGCCTGCTCGATGCTGCGCGTGGAGAGGCGCAAATAGACCGAGCCGCCCTCGCCCGGATCGCGCTGCATGTGCTCAAAGCCCCAGCCCATGATCACGGCGAGTTCGTCGACGAAGGCCGGCTCGAACGAGGCGAGCCCGTCCTGCGCCATGCCGATCAGGGGCGTCGCGATGGACTGGTGCGCGCCGCCTTCGGGCGCGAGCGTGATGCCCGAGGGTGTTGCCGCCACCATGAAGCGCGCATCCTGGTAGCAGGCGTAGTTCAACGCATCGAGGCCGCGCTCGATGAAGGGATCGTAGAGCGTGCCGACCGGCAGCAGCCGCTCGCCGTTGATCTGGTGCGACAGGCCGAGTGCCGAGAGCATGATGAACAGGTTCATCTCGGCGATGCCGAGCTCGAGGTGCTGTCCCTCCGGCGAAAAATCCCAGTTGAAGGTGGACGGAATTTTCTCGCTGCGGAATAAATCCACCTTCTCGGCACGCGCGAACAGGCCGCGACGGTTCACCCAGGGACCGAGATTGGTCGAGACGGTGACATCGGGCGAGGTCGTGACGATGCGCTTTGCCAGCTCGCTGTCGCCGCGCGCGATCTCGTTCAGCACGAGGCCAAAGCCCTGCTGGGTCGACATCTGCGGCGACGGCTTGAAGGCAAGCTGCGCGGGCACCGCGACGACGGGCGCGGTCAGCCGGCGGCCGTCCTTGTTGAACGGAACGCGCGCCAGGAAGGCGTCGAGCTCGGCGGCGGATTGCGCGAGCCCCTCATACTTGTCCCATTCGTGACCGGGACGGATGTTCTGGCTGTCGCGATATTTCTCCATCTGCGCGACCGTCATCAGGCCGGCGTGGTTGTCCTTGTGGCCCTGGAACGGCAGGCCGACGCCTTTGATGGTGTAGGCGATGAAGCAGACCGGGCGATCGTGATCGATGGATTCGAAGGCTTCCAGCATGCTCGCCATGTCGTGGCCGCCGAGGTTCGACATCAGCGCCAGCAGCTCCTCGTCGCTGCGCTTGTCGATCAGTTCAGTGATTGGCCCCTGATCGCCAATCTCGTCGTGCAGGTGCTTCCTGAAGGCCGCACCGCCCTGGAAGCACAGCGCGGCGTAGAGCGCGTTCGGGCAATTGTCGATCCAGCGCTTCAACGCCTCACCGCCGGGTTCTGCGAAGGCTTCGCGCATCAGGCGGCCGTATTTCACGATGACGACGTCCCAGCCGAAATTGCGGAACATGGTCTCGAATTTTTCCCACAGACCTTCGCGTACGACGGCGTCGAGCGACTGGCGGTTATAGTCGACCACCCACCAGGTGTTGCGCAGGCCGTGCTTCCAGCCTTCGGCGAGCGCCTCCCAGATGTTGCCTTCGTCCATCTCGGCATCGCCGACGAGCGCGATCATCCGGCCCTCGCGGCGATCCCCAGCCCAGCCATGCGCCTTGACGTAATCCTGCACCAGCGATGAGAACAGCGTCTGCGCGACGCCGAGGCCGACCGAGCCGGTGGAGAAATCGACGTCGTCGACGTCCTTGGTGCGCGAAGGATAGGACTGCGCTCCCTTGAAGCCGCGAAAATTCTCCAGCTTCTCACGGCTTTGGCGGCCGAACAGATACTGGATGGCGTGAAACACCGGGCTCGCGTGCGGCTTCACCGCAACGCGATCCTCGGGCCGCAGCACGTGGAAATACAGCGCCGACATGATGGTCGCGAGCGAGGCGGAGGAGGCCTGGTGGCCGCCGACCTTGAGGCCATCCGCGTTGGGGCGGATGTGGTTGGCGTGGTGAATGGTCCAGGACGACAGCCACAGCGCCTTGCGGCTGAGCGCGGTCAATGTGTCGAGGCGGGCGGTATCGACGGGCATGGCAATGCTCCCGGAAATCAGGTGGGGCGATGATACGCCTGCGGAAAGCGCCAAATTTCTCAATTTTTCGCGCCATACCTGGCGATATTGGGATATTTTACCAACGGACCGCCCCAGTGACAGGTTTCATTCCAATGCCAGAGCTCGATGCCATCGACCGAAAGATTCTCAGCCATCTGCAGGCGGACAGCCGGCTGACCATGCAGGAGCTCGCCGACAAGGTCGGCCTGTCGGTCTCGCCCTGCCACCGCCGGGTCAAGCTCCTGGAGGAACGCGGCGTGATCTCGCGCTATGTCGCGACCGTGGACCAGAAGGCGCTTGGGCTGCACGTCAGCGTCTTCATCTCGATCAAGCTGGCGCGGCAGAAGGAGGAGGATCTCAACCGCTTCGCCCGCGCGATCTCGAAATGGGACGAGGTGCTGGAATGCTATCTGATGACCGGTAACCGCGACTATCTCTTGCGCGTCGTCGCCGCCGACCTCGCCTCCTACGAGACGTTCCTGAAGACCAAGCTGACCCGGCTCGACGGCATCGCCTCGATCGAGTCGAGCTTTGCGCTGAGCCAGGTGAAATATTCGATCGCACTGCCGGTGTGATGCAACGGGACCATCGATTCAACGAACTCATTCGAGACCGGCGGGGCCGCGGCGATCAGGCCGCACCGCGGCTACCGCTCAACGACACCTTGGATCGTCAGGCGTCGTAAAGCTGCCTGCGCCGTCTTCCGGCATGCGCCAAGCCACGGTCTTGGGAACGGGAAGCTGTCCCGGCGCAGGCGCTGACACGACGACGGCCGTGTAGCAGGGCGGCAGTTCTTCAAGGCTCATCGAACGCAACGCTTCTTCCGGCGCGCGCCCGCCGAGCCGCCGGAGGAACCCTGCATCATCAATCAATCGCTGGAATGCGCCGGTGTTTGCGATCGTGATCGTGACCGCCGAGCCCTCGACGTCGACACGCCAGGGCTCCTCGAACTGGTGCGTGTGACCATAGATGAAGACACGCATGGACTTGTGGTCCACCTGGCGCGCGGCAAGATGTTTCGCCATCACCTTGCTCTTGGACGAGAGGAAATGCTCGGCGAGACTGCCAAGCTGCATGTCCCAGCAGATCTGGTCTTTCTCATTCGCGGCGATCATGTCGCAGAGCTGTTGCACTTCCGCGTCGGGAAGTTGCTCCTTGTCGTTCGCCAGCCTGGTCAGCTCCGATTTGATCGCCTTTGCCTCGTCATCGTCCTTCGACAATTGCTGCCTGAGCGGATCTTCCTTCGGCAGCGCATAGAGGAACAGCATCGCGCCCTTCCCGCGCGCGATTCCGAGATCCCAATTGACCTTGCCGGCCGGAGGCTTCCCGAGCATGACGGATTTCTGCCGCAGCGACGTTTCCAGCAGGTTGAAGCTCAGCAATCTGGCGACGTCGGAAGCCGAACCCCACAGCCCTCGATCCGCGGCGCGATACCGAGCCCCCGCGGTTTCGGGACTGAGGTTATCGATGATCGAATAGGTCTTTTCCTGGTCGTTGAACAGGCGTTGAACGAACAGCTCGCCCCATGGCCGAACGATGTAGTCCTTGCCGTCGACCCGGCGCGATATCGTCGGCCATGTCGCGTATTTGTTGACGTCCTGGCCGATCTGGTTGCCGTGCTCCGCCAGGATCCGGCCGTCAGCGGAATTCCACAGGCCTTCGGTCACGAGGTTGATGCGGCCGCTGCCGGCATTCAACGCAGCCCCGAGCGGACTCCAGATGGCGGCATAGCGCAAGGTCGAGTCGTGGTTGCCAACGATGATGTGCAGCCGGTTGTCGCCGCGCTCGGCAAACGCCCGCAAGATGGCAAGATCGGCAGCATGTTCGGCGGCGACTTTTCCGACCAAGGCGGCCATCTCGTCGATCGTGCAGCCGAGATCTGCGCTCGCACCGCCGCACTTGATATCGGCCGGCGGCTGCCAGAGTTCGAGAAAGTCGCCGACGATGACGAGATCGACGCGCTGCTCGCCATCCTCCGTGATCTTGTTCAGGAAGCCCTCGAGCGCCCTCGGCCAGCGGAAGTCTTCCGTCGGGTCCCAGGCGCCGCCAGCCTGCTTGCCGACGCCGAAATGCAGATCGCTGATGAACACGCTGTGCCGGGGCGAGGCGGCCGGCGCCTGATAAGGCACTGTTGCGACGTCAGGCGCGTTCGCATCGTCGGCCCGAACCTGAGCAACCGGCGAAGCCAGGATGATCGCAACCATGAACGCTGCCGTTCGACGAAGTTTCATGCCACACCTTGCTGGTTAGGGCTGAGCACAGAGCTTGATCGCGGGATTGCCGAGCAGAACATATTCAAGCCCCAGCTCGCTGTAGTCGGCGTCGGCCCTGTCCTTGAATTTCTGCGCTGTTCGCGCGATCGTCTTGTCGAAAAGATTGAGGATGGTGGGGGGCGGCTTCTCCGACGCGACCTCGGCCATGACCTCTGCAAACGTGCTGGCGAAGACGACACCGTACCCGGCGTCGATCGTGAACGGCGATGCGATCAACGTGTCAAATCCTTGCTCGTTCAGCCGTTGCAGCAACGCAGTGTTCCGGCCCTTGGCAGACGCGGCGGAACAGGCGGCGAAAATGCCGACGCTCCCGGACGGAAACTTTTTCTCGATGTCCTGCGGAATGATGTGATCCGTCGATTCCGCGAACCACATCGCTCCCTCATCCTGGTGGGCGAGAACGACGAATCCGACTGCGGAAGCAGACGCCAGAGTCAGCAACGGAGTCACCGAGCCCGTCGTCGCGGCAAGATATTGCCGGAGCTTGTCGATCTCGGAAATTCGCGTTCCCGGGACCTTGGCGGGGAAGAAGCCCGGCGGCATCACGGCGCCGGGAACGTTCTCCAGCCCCTCCGGAACTGCAAACATCCAATCGCCGATGCATTTGTCCCGAGATGGATACCGCTCGATCGCCATCGGCTGCACCACGATGATCGGCTTGTCCAGCACGGGATCCGGTCCCTTGGCGCCGAGAATTCCGAGCGGAACGTAGATGCTGCGGTTCTGGCCGCTGGTCACGTCCGAGGCGACGCGCACCACCACCACGGGAGATTCGGTGCTTTCGCGGACGATGGCCCGGAAAGCGGCCCAGGCGTTCTTGGCGTCGTCCTCCGTCGAATTTCCGGATTTCGTGGAGAACAAGATCCTGGCAAGCTCCTTGGCAGCGGGGAGATAGCTGCCCGGCTTCTTGTCGGCGGAATCCTTGCGCGCCTTCAGAATCATGTTCTGGAAGCGATCGGTCTTGAGGAAGTCGACGACGCTCGAAGCAGTCTGCCAACCATAGACCGGCGTCTTGCCCGGCCGACCATCGACGAACACCGCCATGCTGTAGGCTTCGAAATCGAAGATGTGGAGCGCGGCCGCCGCGGTCGCGTCCGCACCGGAGCCCTCCATTCCGAGCGAAACTTTGCGCAGCGGATTGAGGCCGCTGGAAAGCGCGTCGGCCTGAGCCGGATCGGCACTGTCGCACACGGGCGCGGACGTGCTGGTCTCGCCGATCGACACACGCTGCACGAGATGATCGAGTGGTTGGAGTCCTCTGAAGATCGCGAACGCAACCGTCGCACAGCCCTGCGATTCCGCCGTCAGCGCGATCTGAATGCTGCCGGCGCTGGCCTTCGCCGAAAACTCGGTGATCGACATCGACCCGTCGGCAAATTTCCTTGCGGCATCGGCATCAGGATGCCGGATCTTCTCGAGATCAATCTTCAATGTGTAGGAATGACGATCGTCTCCCAGCCGCAGGCTCGAGCCCTCGGGAACGAGTGGTTTGATGGTCAGGACGATCTCACGATTCCTGGAATCGGCGATGAGCTCCTCGAAGGCTGGATCCACTTTCGCGCCCGCAGACTGCGTGGTCCGGCGCAGCAAGGTGTAATTGAAGGCAGCCACATCGAGCGTGTAAGTGTAGGTGTTGTTGGCAATCAGGATATTTCCCGCCGGTCCGGCACCATCGACGAACCAGCTGTTCCAGTAGGCGGAGGTATTGACCGGTTCGGGTGTCGGCGAACTTGCATTGGGGACCGGAGTCGGGCTTGGCGTCGGCGAGGCCGTGACCTGCTTGTCGATAGCGACCTCACCAGTCACTCGTCCCGAGGGCCGCACCTCCGCCCTGAGATTGCTGTCCAGATCGAGCGGCGGCGCTGCCTGGCCCACGAAGTTTCCCAAGTTGCCATTCGCCCGCGGAAGTCCCGTACCCGGCGCGATCGGTCTGGGCGCAGGTGGTGCCGCGGACCCAACCGGTGGTGGCGCCGCGGAGGCAATTGGCGGAGGAGCGGGACTGAGCGTTGTCGAGGCCACCGGCGGCGCAGGGACTACCGGTGGTGACATTGGCGGTGGTTGCTCGCGCCTCGGCGCGGCCCGCGGCCCCAATCGTGGCGGCGGCTCGGCCCCGCCATCGATTGTGGCGACTCTGCCGTGTCGGGGAGCCGGAATCCTCTCTTTTGCCGACGCCTGTACCTCGCCGCCCGGCGTCGATGGAGCCGGTTTTGGTTCGGGCGCCGTCTGCGGCACCGGATCCGGCAGCGATTCCGCAGCATCGTCCACTCTGGCGATCTTGCTATCGATACGAGCGGGAGCCTCCTTGCCGATCGGCGCTGTTTCCGCCGACGGCGGCCCGGTCGCGGTGGGAGCCTTCGGCAAATCCACCTGCACTTGCGGCGACGCCGATGGATCGTGCCCCCTGGCATCGATGCTCGGCGGAGCCGGGAGCGACACGCTCACCTCCTGCATCGTGTTCAGGGCCATCGATTGCAGCAACAGGAACAGGACTGCGGCGAGGGTCAAGCCCGACATGCCGCCCGTAACGAGCCATCGCGGCGCAAACCAATGAGAGCGGAAGGCGACGAACGCCAGAAGACCGAGATTGGCTGCGGTCAGCGTCGCAAACCAGAGCGGCGACACATCCACGCCGACGGCCTGCAGCCCGTAGGCCTCGAACCACGCAAGGCAGACGCAAACGAGAGTGCCAATCGCCCCCAGAACCACTGTCCTGACAGGGGACACCAGCGTGTGCGCTTCTGCGGCTTGAATACCTGCCACGGCGAACCCGCAAAAAATGAATTGCAAGAAATAATCGCCGAGATTGTCACAAGAACTTCAGCGCGTCTACCCTTACGTGCAAGCCCCCAAGGGAACTCGTTGGCCGCTTGCGTGCACAAGATCGAACCGGAGCGGTGTCCCCCGCCCCCGGCCTCACCGCCACGGCTGCACGATGATCTTGGTATGCGCTTCGGGATTGGCGAGGTCGGCGAAGGCTTTCGCAACGCCATCGATGCCGACCTCCGCCGTCACCATGGCGGCGGCGTCCACCTCCCCGTCCGCGATGAGGCGGAGTGACGCAGCGAACTCCTCGGGCGTGTAGCCGAGCACGTACTGGACGTTGAGCTCTTTCATGATGCCGAGCATGGGCTCGTTTCGGTCGTTCTCCATGCAGACGCCGACCACGACGATTTTGGCATCGCGCGGGGCGCCCTCGAACACCTGCTGCAACAGGCCGGGCACGCCAACGCATTCGAAGATGATCGCGGGCTTCAGCGCCGGCAGCATCGCCTGGAACGGCGGCCGCGCCGCCTTCTCCGCCTCCGACATCTGGGCGTGCTCGGCCCAGGTCGCGTAGGGCTGCGACACCCTGGGATCAACGACGATATCGGCGCCGAGCCTGGCTGCGAGCGCGCGCCGCGCCGGAGAATAGTCTGCGGCGACGATGGGATGCAGGCCCTTCAGCTTCAGGGCGGCGATCACGGCAAGCCCGACGGGGCCGCAGCCGATCACGAGCGGCACCTCTCCACCCCGGATGTTGGCCTTGGCCACGGCGTGGACGCCGACGGCGAGCGGCTCGGTCAGCGCTGCGTGCTCCGGGGCAAGCCCATTCGGCACTTCGAGCAGCAAGGGTTCGCTGAGCAGCATCTGCTCCGCATAGCCGCCGACGAAATCGTTGGAATAGCCGATCCCCTTGATGCCCTCCGAGGTCACCAGCGCGGGGAGAGAGCAGACGCGCGTCCCGGGCTTGAGCTTTCGTTCGGTGCCGGGGCCAAAGTCCACGATCTCGCAGCAGAATTCATGACCGAACACGACGTCGCGCGACAGGTCCATCGGCGTGCGGCCGGTCTTCCTTGCCATCTCCACCATGCGAGGGGCGTGCTGGCGCGCGTGCAGGTCGGAGCCGCAGATGCCGCAGGCGAGCGTCTTGACCAGCACCTGGCCGGGGCCCGGCTTGGGCTCGGCCATCTGGTCCACGACAATCTCGCCGTTCCTGAAAATCGCAGCGCGCATTCGGCTTCTCCCTTATCGTGGGAGCCACTGATAGCACGAAGCGGGACGCGGCGACTTGCGTCAGGGGTTCGGGGAACGCTCTTCCAGCACCAGGAGCTGGGCGCGACGGACACGCTCGCGATGGGCAATGTAGAGACCGCTGGCGACGATGAAGGCGGCGCCGACGACGGTCCAGACATCAGGGACCTCACCGAAGATGAAGTAGCCCAAAATGCTGACCCAGAGCAGCTGCGTGTAGGAGAACGGCGCCAGCACCGAGGCATCGCCATAGCGATAGGCCAGCACGATGATCCACTGGCCGACGGTCGAGGCCACACCGATCACGATGCCGAGCCCGATCGCAGTCCAGCTCGGCGTGACCCAGACGAATGGCACCATCACAGAGAGGATGGCGACGCCCGTGAGCGCGGAATAGGCCATGGTGGTAAGCACGGCTTCGCGACCGCTCATCATGCGCGTCAGGATCAGCGCGGCGGCCCAGCAGAATGCCGAGATGATCGGGAAGAACGCCGCGGCGTGAAACGCGCTGGTGCCTGGCCGCAGGATGATCAGCACGCCGGTCAGGCCGATCGCGGTCGCGATCCAGCGCCGCATGCCGACCTTCTCGCTGAGGAAGATGATCGACAGCGCGGTGACGAACAGCGGCGAGACGAAGCCGGTGGCGGACGCTTCCGCAATGGGCAGGAAGCTCAAGCCGGTGATGAAGAACAGCGATGAGCCGAGCAGCGCGGCACCGCGCATCAGCTGCAGGCCGAGCCGCTCGGTGCGCATCGCATGGAGCGGCGAGCCCGGCAGCATCACCGGCGTGAACATCAGCGCGAAAGTGACGAAGCGGATCCAGGTAATCTCGATCGACGGCAGACTGGTCGAGAGATATTTGGCGGTGGTGTCGGAGGTGCCGAGAAACACCGTGGACAGCAGTACCAGCGCAATGCCCTTGAAGGGATGATCGACGCGCGCGGGCGCGCGGCGAGCCTTCTGCTTCTTCTCCGGCACGGGCATGGGAATAGTGTCGAGCCTTGCGGCTGCGGCGGGCGGCGGTGTCACGGCTGGAACCCGGGCAAAATGCGAATCGAGAACTGCGGTAAAAAACGACAAATGCGCCGCGTTCACAACTTCCGAAAACAGGATGCCGATATGCGCTCACGTCCGCGCGCGTCAATGCTCCGTTAATAATGGGCGTTTGTGCATTACAGCATTGGCAGGCCGCGCGGCTTCGGCCCGCGCGGAAACGCCGCGTCGAGCGCCGAAATCTCGTCTTTGGTCAGCACGAGATCGCCGGCCGCGGCGTTCTCGCCGGCATGATCGGCGGAGGACGCCTTCGGGATCGCGAATACCGTAGTCGCACGGGTCAGGAAGCTCAACGCGACCTGACGCGGCGTCGCGCGACGCGCCTCTGCGATGCGGGCAAGCACCGCGCCGCCCTTGCTGCGCGCATCCGGGAAATCGTCATGGCCGAACGGCGAATAGGCGACGACGGCGACACCATGCTTCTCGCACCACGGGATCACCGCATGCTCGATCGCGCGTTCCTTCAGATGATAGAGCACCTGGTTGCACGCGATGCGCCCCTCGCCGGACACCTCAAAGATCTCGTCGAGGTCGTCGGCGTCGAAATTGGAAACGCCCCAGGATTTGATCTTGCCTGATTTCACCAACTCCTCGAATGCGGCGACCGTGTCTTCGAGCGGATAGGAACCGCGCCAGTGCAGGAGATAGCAGTCGAGACGATCGGTCTTCAGCCGCTTCAACGAGCGCTCGCAGGCGGTGATGGTTCCGCGGCGCGAAGCGTTGCTCGGCAGCACCTTGGAAACCAGGAACACCTCGTCACGACGGCCAGCGATGGCGTCGGCGATGACCAGCTCCGCATCGCCATACATCTCGGCGGTGTCGATATGGGTCATGCCGAGATCCAGGCCACGCTGAAGCGCGGCAATCGCGCGCTTGCGGTCGCCGTGATCGAGATACCACGTGCCCTGCCCGATCACAGAGACGCCGGTGCCGGTCTTGCCGAAGGATTTCGTGTTCATGTCAAAAACTCACAGTCCGCCGATATCCGCCACCAGCACGCTGCCGGTCGACGACTCCGTGATATAGAGACGATCCTTGCTTTCGCCACCGATCGCGACATTGGTGCAATTCGGTCCCGCACACGACTTGATCCGCGCGATCAATTCGCCGTTCGGCGCAAACACGAAGACGTGGCCGAGCGAGGCGTGGCCGACGAACAGGCGACCTTTGGCGTCCATCGTCATTCCGTCAGGGCCACTTGTGCCGAACAATGAGCAGAAGCGGCCGACCTTGGACACGCTGCCATCCTTCATGAACGGCAGCCGCCACACCGCGTTGTCGCGCGTCATCGCGACGAACAGCACGGTCTCGGTCGGGTCGAGGACCACACCGTTCGGACTGATGCCGGTATTGAGCAGGCAATCGAGCCGGCCATTCGATGCCAGCCGGTAGACCCGGCCGCTGGCGTCGTGCAGGCCGGTCTGCCCCTGATCGGTGAAATAGATGTCGCCGTTGGAAGCAAGCTGCAGATCATTGCAGCCACGAAACGATTCCGAATTTCGCGCGGTCAACACCGGCGTGATGCGACCGGCTTTCGCATCGAGCTGCATGATGCCGTGCATGTAGTCGGCGACCAGGATGCGGCCGTCGGATGCGATCTTCAGCCCGTTCGGCCATCCCTCATACTCGGCGACCTGCGACCATTCACCGTCCGGCGCGATGCGGAAGATGCGGCCGAACGGAATGTCGACAATGTAGAGATGGCCGTCCCTGTCGAAGGATGGTCCCTCGATGAAGCTGTCTGTCGGCACATTCGGCCGGTTGGCATCGGCCCAATCGGTCCGCACGCCCTTGCGGCGGAACTTGTCGGGCATGGCGGAGAAGAGCTTGGTTTCAATCAGGCGCGGCGGCGTTTCCAGGTACATCATTGTTGTTGTGATTGTTGCGGGAGCGCGCGGCAGCATAGGGCAGAATCGACGGCGCGTCGATTGGGCGGAGGCATGGCTCCTCCTCTCAACTGTCATTCCCCGCGAAGGTGGGGAATCCAGTACGCCGCGGCTTCTCCGCATCTCTTGCTGTCTCTGGAATACTGGATCGCCCGGTCAAAGCCGGGCGATGACAGCCGAGGATGCGGCGACGACCGAGAACGTCGCCTCTACCCCGCAGCGACCTTCGCCGGCTTCACCGGCACTTCCGTCGTCGCAATCAGCCGCTTCAGCTCCGGGATGCAGGAGCCGCAGTTGGTGCCGGCCCTGAGCTTGGCGCCGATCTCGGTGGCGGTGCGCGCGCCGGCCGCGATGGTGTCGCAGATGGTTCCGCGGCCGACGCCGAAGCACGCGCAGACGATCGGCCCGGTCGACGCGGCGCCTTCGCTCGATTTACCTGACAGCAGCATCCGCCGCTCGTCGTCGGTGACGTGGTCGGCAACGAACAGGCTCTTCACCACCTCCCAGTCGCCGGCATCATGCGCGGGACCGACAAACAGGCAGGTGTCGATGCGATCTCCTGCGAAAGATGCGGCGCGGTAGACACCGCCGCCGAAGTCGCGATAGTCGGCGACGTCCTCGCCCGCGACGCTCTCGAGCCAGGCCGGCCAGCGCGAAAGGTCCGCATTGTCGGCGAAGAGATAGCCGAAGCCGCCGGCGACGGTGACGCGGGTCCAGAGCAGGTTCGGCGGAAGCTCGAGCTGCTTGCGGGACAGCGCAAAGCCGCGGAAGACGAATTCGTAAGGCGCGATCGCGGCCGGCGTCGCCTTGGACTCCGGCTGCCCGGAGAACGGATCGGTGAACGACTGCACCAGCGCACCGACGCGGCCGTGCGAGGCGTTCATTGCACTCCAGTGGATCGGCACGAACAGCGCGCCGCGCTGCTGGCCCTCGCTGACGACGGCCTTCAGGATGCACTGCCCATAATCGGTGGTGATACGGGCATAGCCATCATGAACGATGCCGTATTTGCCGGCGTCGTCTGGATGGATCTCGACGAAGGGCTCCGGCAGATGCGCGCCAAGGCGCTGGCTGAGACCCGTGCGCGTCATGGTGTGCCACTGGTCGCGGATGCGGCCGGTGTTGAGCCTGAGGGGGCGCGAGGCGCCCGTCTCGCCGCGCAGCGACGGCACCTCCAGCGCAACGAAGCGGCCTTTGCCGTCATTGGTGAAGAAGCCACCCTCCGCGAAGAACCGGTCGCCGGGCACCCCGCCTTCGCGCACCGGCCATTGCACCGGCTTCAGGGCATCGAAGCCCTCGTCCGAGAGCGAAGTCAGAGCGCCGATGTCGAAATCGCGGCCGCCGTCATTCTCGAAGGCCGAAAGCGCGGCGTGCTCGCGGAAGATCTCGGCTGCGGACTTGTAGTTGAAGCTGTCGCCGAAGCCGAGGCGCTTCGCGGTCTCGCTCAGGATCCACCAATCGGGCCGGGCCTCGCCGGGCGCCGGCAGGAAAGAGCGCTGGCGCGAGATGCGGCGTTCGGAGTTGGTCACCGTGCCTGATTTCTCGCCCCAGGCGAGCGCCGGCAGCAGCACATGCGGGCCGGCCTCGACGGTGTCGTTGGAGAGCACGTTCTCGGAGACGACGAACAGCTCGAGCTTCTTCAGCGCCTCGCGCACAACGTCCGCATCGGGCAGCGACACCGCGGGATTGGTGCCCATCACCCACAGCGCTTTCACTTCGCCGCGGTTGATGGCCTCGAACAGCTGCACCGCCTTCAGGCCCTCATGCGTGGCGATGTGCGGCGCCTTCCAGAACCGCCGGACGCGATCGATGTCGGGCGGCGTGAAGCCCATATGGGCGGCCAGCATATTGGCCAGGCCGCCGACCTCTCGGCCGCCCATCGCGTTCGGTTGGCCGGTCAGCGAGAACGGCGAAGCACCGGGCTTGCCGATGCGCGCCGTGGCGAGATGGCAGTTCAGGATCGCGTTGACCTTGTCGGTGCCCTGCGCCGACTGGTTGACGCCCTGCGAATAGAGCGTGACGACCTTCTCGGTGTTGCGGAACATCTTGAAGAAGACGGCAACATCCTGCTCGGACAGGCCGGTCGCCAGCGCCGTCGCGGCAACGCTGCCGGCGATGTTGCGCGCACGCGCCAGCGCATCGTCGAAGCCCGACGTGTTCTGCGCGATGTAATCCCGATCCAGCGCGCCGTTGTCGGCGAGATGGACGAACAGACCGGAGAACAACGCGGTGTCGGTGCCCGGCTTGAGACCGAGGAACAGATCGACGTCCTCAGCCGTGTCGGTACGGCGCGGATCGATCACGATCATGCGCGCGCCGCGCTCCGCGCGGTTCTTCAGCATGCGCTGGAACAGCACCGGGTGACACCAGGCCGCGTTCGAGCCGACGAAGACCAGCAAATCGGCCTGATCGAGATCCTCATAGCAGCCCGGCACGGTATCAGAGCCGAAGGCGCGGCGATGGCCGGCGACCGAGGACGACATGCAGAGCCGCGAATTGGTGTCGACGTTCGCCGTGCCGACGAAGCCCTTCATCAGCTTGTTCGCGACGTAATAATCCTCGGTGAGGAGCTGGCCGGAGAGATAAAACGCGACCGCGTCGGCGCCATCGCGAGCCACGATGTGCTGCATACGATGAGCAACATGGTCCAGCGCATCGCTCCAGGCGACGCGCTCCAGCACGCCCTTGCAGCGGATCATCGGATAGAGCAGACGGCCTTCGAGGCCAACGGTCTCGCCGAGCGCAGAGCCCTTCGAGCACAGCCGGCCGAAATTGGCGGGATGATCGGGATCGCCCGCGATTGCAGCCCCGCCCTTGCCGTCGGGTGTCGCCAGCACGCCGCAGCCGACGCCGCAATAGGGGCATGTCGTTCGGGTCGCACGGAGGGTCGGATCGATTGCCGTCATATCAAGCCGCTTTCGAAGGCAGCGCAAGCGCGCGTCCGAACATCATGTCGGTGCGGATCGCCGCCACCTTGTCGCGATTGCGGATCAGCTCGAGATACCAGAGGGCATCGATCGTATCACCGATCAGCACTGCGCCGGTGAGCCGGCCGTCCGCGATCACGAGCTTCTTGTAAGTGCCGCGCCTGCGGTCGGTCAGCACCAGGCTTTCGCTGCCCTCGCCCATGAAGTCGCCGGCGGAGAACACGCTGACGCCGGAGACCTTCAGATTGGTCGAGACCACACTGCCCTGATAGGCGGCGGGCCGGCCGGCCAGATGCCGCGCCAACGCCCGCGCCTGCTCATAGGCCGGCTCGACCAGGCCATAGCAGGTGCCGCGATGCTCGGCGCATTCACCGAGCGCGAAGATGTCGGAAGAGGAGGTCTGCATCACGTCGTTGACGACGACGCCGCGGTTGACCGCAATCCCCGCCTCTTTCGCCAGCGCGACGTTCGGCTTGATGCCGGCGGCGAAGATCACCGCATCGGCCTCGATGCGGCTGCCGTCAGCGAGTCCGACGGCCTCGACGTGACCATCGCCATGGATGCGGGCGGTGGAGGCGTTGAGCAGGATGCGGATGCCCTTGCGCTCGACCAGCGTCTTGAGCAGGTCGGCCGCGGGCGCGTCGAGCTGACGTTCCATCAGCCGGTCCATCAGATGCAGCAGCGTGACGGGCGCGCCCGCCTTGGCGAGACCATAGGCAGCCTCAAGTCCGAGCAGGCCGCCGCCAACGACGACGACGCGCTTCTTCGCCGCGGCCAGCGTCAGCAAGAGGTCGACGTCGCGCGTATCGCGGAAGGTGTGAACGCCGGCGAGATCGGCGCCCGGCAGGTTGAGCCGCAGCGGCGTCGAGCCGGTGGCGAGGACCAGCTTGGAGTATTCCATGCTCTCCTCGCCCTCGATCTTCAGCTCGCGGCGCCCGGTGTCGATCTCGGTGACGCGATAGCCGTAGCGGACGGTGACGCCGCGATGGCGCCACCAATCTGCCGGCCGCAGCTCGATCTCGTGCGAGCCGGTCTCGCCGGCCAGCACGGACGAGAGCAGCACCCGATTGTAAGCGAGCCGCGGCTCTTCGCCGATGACAGCGACCGCGTAGCGGCCGAGCGCGGTCTTGGCGAGCTCGTCGACGAGACGCGCGGCTGCCATACCGTTACCGACGATGACCAGCGGTTCACTCACGAGGCATCTCCTATTCAGCAGCCTGCGGCCGTGCGCCGTAGGCTTCGGACATCATGTAGCCGGACAGCACGCCGTAGGCGTCGGTCCAGGCCTTTGCCAGTTCGGGCGTCCATGCCTCGCCAAGACCCTTCTCCAGGGTCCACAGCAGGGTCGCACCGACCACGGGATAGTGCTCGGCCATCGCGCCGTAAGCGACGTGGCGCTTGGCGAGCGCGGAGGCCGCGGGAAGAATCGTCTCGAGGTTCGACAGGCCGCCCACGACGGCAGCGAGCATGCCCATCAGCTTCTTGCGCTGCTCGGTCATGTCTTCGGGGAACATCGCGCGCACGGACGGCGCCACCTCGAACAAGCGATCGTAGAACAGCACCGCAGCCTGCTCCGATATCGGCGCGACCTTGGCGAAGCTCTGCTGGATGAGAGTGATCTGTTCGGGCGTCATGATGTTCTCCTGTCTGTTTCGGTTTGCCTTGGTGCGCGCCGTTGCGAACAAGGTTCATGGGTCAAACGTCATCAGAGAGTCTTCTCCCCGCGTACGGAGAGAAGCGACATTCGTGCCAAGTCATATGTGCCAAGTCATATGTGCCGAGTCGTCCGTGCCAAGTGTCAGACCCTTGCTTCGGCAAGGCTTGAGGCGCCTTCGCCCTGCGGACTGCGACGCAGATAGAACCACCAGGTGAGAGCAAGACAGGAGGCGTAGAAGCCAAGATAGATCACGAGCGCGAGTTGCGGTCCGCCCGTCAAAGCGATCGACTTGCCGAAACCGGTCGGGATCAGGTAACCGCCGACGGCGCCGATCGCGCCGATGAAGCCGACCGCTGCACCGCTCTCGATGCTCGCCGTCTTCAACGCGGCCCCGCGCGCCGCATCGCCCTTGCCGCGCACCTTGAACAGGTTCTCTTCGCGGAAGATCGAGGGGATCATGCGGTAGGTCGAGCCGTTGCCGATGCCCGTCGTCACGAACAGGATCAGGAACATCGACAGGAAGCCGATGAAATCCTTCTGCCCGACGAAGTAGAGCACGCCGACCGTAGCGCCGGCCATCAGGATGAAGTTCCAGAAGGTCAGGACGGAGCCGCCGATCCTGTCGGCGAGCCAGCCGCCAAGCGGACGCGACAGCGAGCCGACCAGCGGCCCCAGGAACGCGATCGAGATCGTCACCGCCGGGAACTGCGTCTTGATCAAGAGCGGAAACGCCGCGGAGTACCCGATGAAGGAGCCGAACGTGCCGATATAGAGATACGCCATGATCCAGGTGTGCTTGCGCTTGACGATGGCAAGCTGGTTCCTGACCGACGACTTGGCCGTCGTCAGGTTGTTCATGAAGAACACCGCACCGAACACCGCGATCGCGATCGGCAGCACCCACATCAACCCGGCATTCTGAAGGAAGATGCCGTCGACGGGAGTTGCCTGATACAGGTTGAAGACGGCGAGCGTCATCAGGATCGGGGTCAGCAGCTGCACGCTGGAGACACCGATATTGCCGCCGGCGGCGTTCAGGCCGAGCGCCCATCCCTTCATCCGGTCCGGAAAGAAGAAGGAGATGTTGGTCATGCTGGAGGCGAAATTGCCGCCGCCGAGACCCGCGGTCGAGGCGACCAGCAGCATCAGCCAGAACGGCGTGTCGGGCTGGCTCACGAAATAGGCCAGCGACAGCGTCGGAATAAACAGGATCGCCGCGCTGAAGATGGTCCAGTTGCGTCCGCCAAAGGTCGTGACCGCGAAGGTGTAGGGAAAGCGGATCAAGGCACCGATCAGGCCCGGCACCGCGATCAGCTGGAACAGCTGGTCCGTGGTATAGTGGAAGCCTGCCTGCGGTAGCTTGGTGGTGACGATGCTCCAGATCAGCCAGACCGAGAAGCCGATATGTTCGGCCACGATTGACCAGATCAGGTTGCGTCGCGCGATAGTCTTGCCAGTCGTATTCCAGAACGCCTCATCTTCGGGGCGCCAGTCTGAAATCCAAGTCGGATTCTTCGTCATTGAGTATCCCTTCCAGGCTCACCGCTGCGTCGTTGCAGGCTCTGCCTCCAGGCGCGGAGGCGTGCTCCGAGGCTTCACCCCGGTGGCGAGATCACGATGCTGATTGATGGTGTTGAGGGACGTCGTCGTTGGCGTCGCGCAAAGACATTTCAATTTCCGTGCCAATTGCGCGCACGCAGGAAATACAGGGATTTCAGGACGTTATTCGTATTGCCCGAAGTTTTTGCAGGACTTCTTCGCACGCTTAATTTGCGATTCGCTCAATCCTTGTGCGTCGCACAAGGATTGAGCGGCATGTCGATTATTTGAGCGCAGCAATCTCTCGCGTTAACGCCCGGTTTACGCAGCCTCGACGAAGCGATGACGCTCGTAGAGGAATTCGAGCACACGCTGCCGGCACTTCAAGTAAGTGGCGTTGGTGGCAAGCTCGAGCCGCTTGCGGGGACGCGCGAGCGGCACTTCAAGCACCTCGCCGATGCGCGCGCTCGGCCCGTTCGTCATCATCACGATCCGGTCCGATAGAAGCACGGCCTCATCGACGTCGTGAGTGATCATCAGAATGGTGTTGCCGAGCTTCTGGTGCAGCGCCATCACGGAGTCCTGCAAATGCGCCCGCGTCAGCGCGTCGAGCGCGCCAAACGGCTCGTCCAGCAGCAGCACTTTCGGCTCCATCGCCAGCGCCCGGGCAATGCCGACGCGCTGCTTCATGCCGCCGGAGATTTCGGAAGGGCGCTTGTCCCGGGCATGGGCCATCTGCACGAGGTTGAGATTGTGCATCACCCAGGCGTCGCGCGCGGCGCGGGACTTGGTCTTCGCGAAGACCTTGTCGACGCCGAGCTTGACGTTCTCGTAGACGGTGAGCCACGGCAACAGGCTGTGGTTCTGGAACACCACGGCGCGATCCGGCCCCGGCGAGTTCACCTCGCGGTTCTCCAGCAGCACGCCGCCGGTCGAGGCTCCGGTCAGGCCTGCGATGATGTTGAGCAGGGTCGACTTGCCGCAGCCGGAATGGCCGATGATCGAGACGTATTGGCCCTTCTCGATCGTCAGGTTGATGTCTTTGAGCACCTCCGTGGTCGCGGCGCCGCGGGTGAAGATCTTGTCGATATGGTCGAGCTTCAGATAGGCGGTCATGTGCCCCTCTCCTTCAGTTCAGCGCAGTGCCGCGGGTGACGAACTTGCCGAGGCCCGCGATCAGGCGGTCCAGCACGAAGCCGACGATGCCGACATAGAACAGCGCCAGGATGATCTCGCTGATATGCGAGGAATTCCAGGCGTCCCAGATGAAGAAGCCGATGCCGACGCCGCCGATCAGCATTTCGGCCGCGATGATGGCGAGCCACGACAGCCCGATGCCGATGCGAAGGCCGGTGAAGATGTAGGGCGCGGCCGCAGGGATCATGATCTTGGCGAAGAACTCCAGCGGGTTGAGCTGCACCACCGCGGCGACGTTGCGATAGTCCTGGGGGATGTTGCGGATGCCGACCGCGGTATTGATGATGATCGGCCAGATCGAGGTGATGAAGATGACGAAGATCGCCGAGGGCTGGCCGTCGCGGAAGGCCGCGAGGGACAACGGCAGCCAGGCCAGCGGCGGAATCGTTCGCAGCACCTGGAACAGCGGATCGAGCCCGCGCATCGCCCAGACCGACTGCCCCACCAGCACGCCGAGCGCGATGCCGGCGATCGCGGACAGCGAATAGCCGAAGGCGACGCGCTGCAGACTGGCGGAGAGATGCCAGAACAGGCCCTTGTCGATGCCGCCATGGTCGAAGAACGGATCGAGGATCAGCTCCTTGGTGTCCTTGAACACCTTTGACGGCGGCGGCAGCGCCGAGCCGGCGCGGCGGCAGACCAACTCCCACACCAGCGTCAGCAGCGCGACTACGACGAGCGGCGGGATGACGCGCACGGCCAGCTCCCGCGCCATGCGCACGTAGGCTTCACTGCGTGGCGGACGCTTCGGCGTCATTGCAACGACCGGGGCGGCGCTCGCAGCAGACGTCGCGGTCTCGAGCTCAATCTTGGTGGCAGGCATGTTCATCGAAAATCCTCTTCCGGCTTGAAGGACGAAGCGGCCGCCCGACGGGCGGCCGCAGAGCTCCATCAGACTTCGACGCGCTTGATCGCGAGCGACTTCAGATAGGCTGCCGGATTTTCGGGATCGAACACCTTGCCGTCGAAGAAGGTCTCCTTGCCGCGCGAGGTGGATGTCGGGATGTCGGAGCTCGCGACACCGAGCGTCTTGGCGGCATCCTTCCACATGTCCTCGCGATTGACCTTGGCGATGAGCGCCTTGCTGTCGAAGCCGGCCTCGTATTTGCCCCAGCGGATGTCCTCCGTCATGAACCAGAGGTCGTGGCTCTGGAACGGATATGAGGCGTGGTCGCGCCAGTACTTCATGATGTGCGGCGAGTTCTCGACCACCTTGCCGGGAATGCCGTAGTCGAACTTGCCTTTGGCGCGATCGGCGATGTCCTCGACCGGGCAGTTGATCCACTGCCGCTTCGCCATGATGGTGGCGAGCTCTTCCTTGTTCTCGATCTTGTCGGCCCATTGCTGCGCCTCCATCACCGCCATCAGGATCGCTTTGGCAGCCTTCGGGTTCTTGTCGACCCAGGCCGCGCGCATGCCGAGCGACTTTTCGGGATGCTTGCTCCAGATCTCGCCGGTGTTGACAGCGGTGTAGCCGATCCCCTGGTGCACCAGCTGCCCGGGCCAGGGCTCGCCGACGCAGAAGGCGTCCATGGTGCCGACCTTCATGTTGGCCACCATCTGGGGCGGCGGCACGGTGATGGTCTCGACATCCTTGTCCGGATCGATGCCGCCGGCCGCGAGCCAGTAGCGGACCCAGAGATCGTGCGTGCCGCCGGGAAAGGTCATCGCGACCTTGGCCGATTTACCTTCGGCCTTCTTCTTCTCGAACGCCGCCTTCAACACCGACGCATCGGCGCCGACCTTGAGGTCGGCATATTCCTTGGCGACGGAGATGCACTGCGCATCGAGATTGAGCCGCGCGAGGATGTACATCGGCGTCGGCTGGTTGTTCTGCGTCACCTTGCCGGCCGAAATCAGATACGGCATCGGGGTGAGAATATGCGCACCGTCGATACCGTTGCCTTCGGAGCCGAGCACGAGATTGTCGCGCGTCGTGCCCCAGGATGCCTGCTTCTGCACGTCAACATCAGGCATGCCGTATTTGGCGAACAGGCCCTTGTCCTTGGCAACGAAGAGCGGGCCGGCGTCGGAGAGCGCGATGAAGCCGAGCTTGGCACCCTTGACCTCGGGTCCTGCCTCCTGAGCGAAAGCACCGGCGGGGAAATTCAGTTTTGCCGCGGCGAGAAGTGCGGCGGCGGAGCCTGCGGCCTTCAACAATCGGCGGCGGCTGAGCCCATTGTCCGAGGGCCGGCGGGTGCGCTTGGTCATTTGTCGTCCTTTGCGTCGTTGCAGAATTGATGGCGTCAGTGCACACGAGCAGCCCGTCCGTCCGGCGGCGCCGTCCTTGGCGCATGCGAACGCGCGACGGGGGAGACCCCCGCCCGGTGGCGTCGGCAAGTCGGATGAGAAGTCTCGCGGGACGGCTTCAATGGCGTCGGCTGGAACTATTCAAGCTTCATGCCAAGCCCTTCGTTACCAAAACCCTTGACTAGTGAATGGGTTACGGCGGGAGCGCCGGATGTTCGCGGATCCGTTCCGCACGCGAAACTTGCGATCTGCTCAATTCTTGTGCGGCGCACAAGACTTGTGCAACAGCTCAGGCAAAAGGCTTCAGAGCATCTTGGCAGCCGCCCCGGCCGCGCTGCATCCTATTGATAACACTACGTCTTTACGATTGACCCGAACGGCACGCGACTTGCATTTCCTGTCACGTCAACGAAGACTGCGGCTCGCCGCATTGTTGCAGCCTCTGGCGGCTGCATCCCGGAAGCTCACTGCTTCGCGGCCCTCACCGGCTCAGTCCTCGTGACGCGATTCTCACGGCTTCCAACTCTCCATACCGCTCGTGCGTGGCAAGACAGCCCGCACGGCCAAAGATGTTCAGCCGCGCTCTCGCCAGGGGCGCGTCGATCTCACTTACGAAGCAAAGGAACCATTGATGTCGTATCTCGCGCCTTCGGAATTCGTCACCAAGATGGTGGATGCGGGCGAGTCCAAGATCTTCATGTCCACCCGGGATACCATCATTCGCGCCTACATGGCCGGCGCCATCCTCACGCTCGCCGCCTGGTTCGCCGTCACGATCAACGTCAATACCGGCCAGCCGCTGGTCGGCGCGCTGTTGTTTCCGGTCGGCTTCGTCATGCTGTACCTCTTGGGCTTCGATCTCCTGACCGGCGTGTTCGTGCTCTCGCCGCTGGCCCTGATCGACAAGCGTCCGGGCGTCACGCTCGGCGGCGTGCTGCGCAACTGGGGTCTCGTGTTTATCGGCAATTTCGCAGGCGCTTTCACCGTCGCCTTCATGATGGCCTTCGTCACGACCTTCGGCTTCACGCAGCCGCCGGACAAGGTCGGTACCGCCATCGGAATCATCGGCGAAAGCCGAACGCTCGGCTACGCCGCGCATGGTGCGGCCGGCATGGCGACGCTGTTCATGCGCGGCATGCTCTGCAACTGGATGGTCTCGACCGGCGTCGTCGGCGCCATGATCTCGACCTCGGTCCCCGGCAAGGTCATCGCGATGTGGATGCCGATCCTGGTGTTCTTCTACATGGTGTTCGAGCATTCCGTCGTGAACATGTTCCTGTTCCCGTCCGGCTTGCTGCTCGGCGCAAAGTTCTCGATCCTCGATTATCTCATCTGGAACGAGATCCCGACCGTGCTCGGCAACCTCGTCGGCGGCCTCGCCTTCACCGGCATGACCCTCTACGCCACGCATGTCATGACCTTGCCGAAGCGCCAGGTCGACAAGGCTGCGAAGCCCCGCGTCGCGGCCTGATCGAATACGTCTCGACAGGGGAGCCTTGCCCGAGCAGGGTGAGGCTCCCCTCCCCTGGTGATGACGATGACCCGCGGACTCCTGATTTCGGTCGGCCAGCACTCCGACAAGGGCCGCAAGCCCGTCAACCAGGACTTTCACGGCGTCCTCATTCCAGAGGAGCCGCTGCTCGGCCTGAAGGGCATCTCTGCGGTCCTCGCCGACGGCATCTCCTCCAGCAGCGTGAGCCAGATCGCCAGCGAGTCGGCGGTCAAGAGCTTCCTGATGGACTACTACTGCACGTCGGAATCCTGGACGGTGAAGACCTCCGCCCGCCGCGTGCTGAACGCCACCAATTCCTGGCTGCATGCGCAGACGCGCAAGAGCCAATATGCCTATGACCGCGACAAGGGCTATGTCTGCACCCTCAGCGCCATGGTCATCAAGGCGACCACCGCGCACATCTTCCATGTCGGCGACTGCCGCATCTACCGCGTCGCCGGCAAGGCGCTCGAGCAGCTGACCGACGACCACCGCATCATCGTGTCGTCCGAGCAGACCTATCTCGGCCGTGCGCTCGGCATCAATCCGCAGCTCGAAATCGACTATCAGGCGCTCGAGGTCGAGCCCGGCGACACCTTTCTGCTGGCGACCGACGGTGCCTATGAATTCGTCGATGCGCGCTTCATCACGAGCGCGCTGAACGAGCATGCGGCCGAGCTCGACGGCGCGGCAAAGGCGATCGTCGAGGAGGCCTACCGGCGCGGCAGCGACGACAACATCACCGTCCAGATCCTGCGCATCGATGCGGTGCCGCAGCGCGAGCCGTCCGCGCTCTTCAACCAGACTTCGGACTTGCCGCTCCCCGCGCTGCCTGAACCCAGGGCGCTGTTCGACGGCTACCGGATCGTCCGTGAGATTCACGGCAGCAGCCGCAGCCATATCTATCTTGCGGTGGACGCCGAGACCGAGCAGCCTGTCGCGCTCAAGCTGCCGTCGATCGATCTGCGCGACAACGCCGCCTATCTTAAGCGCTTCCTGATGGAGGAGTGGATCGCGCGCCGGATCGATAGTCCGCACGTGCTGAAGCCGCTGTCGCAGTCGCGGCGGCGCAGCTATCTCTACGTCGCGACCGAATTCGTCGAGGGGCAGACCCTGAAGCAGTGGATGACGGACAATCCGCGCCCCGATCTCGAAACCGTACGCGGCATCATCGAGCAGATCGCCGCGGGCCTGCGCGCCTTTCATCGCATGGAGATGCTGCACCAGGACCTCAGGCCCGAGAACATCCTGATCGACAAGACCGGCACCGCCAAGATCATCGACTTCGGATCGGTCAGGGTCGCCGGCGTCGCCGAGGCCGCGCCGCCGGACGAGGCCGATGAAATCCTGGGCACGGTCCAGTACACGGCACCGGAGTATTTTCTTGGCCAGGGCGGCTCGCCGGGCTCCGACATGTTTTCGCTCGCCGTGATCTGCTACCAGATGCTGACGGGAAAGCTGCCTTACGGCACGCAAGTCGCCAGGATCCGGCGCAAGGCGGATGTGCGGAGGCTCAAATATCGCTCGATAGACGACGACCGCAACGTGCCGGCCTGGGTCGATGGCGCGCTCCGGCGCGCGCTTCATCCCGATCCCTACAAGCGGCACGAGGATCTATCGGAGTTCGTCTTCGAGCTTCGCACCCCCAACCCGGCCTATCTCGACACGCGGATCACGCCTCTCCTGGAGCGCAGTCCGCTGATGTTCTGGAAGCTGACCTCGGCCATGCTTGCCTGCGCCGTCGTCGTGCTGCTGGCGCTATTGCATGCACGCTGATAGAGCCCGCCCGCCCACCACATGATCAGCGGTGAGCGATGCAGCCAGACGCCGGCACACACCAGCGCAAGCAAACCCTCAGGCCGACGTCGTGATCTCGGCGACGAAATCGCGATAGGAGCGCAAGGCACGGCCCAGAATATCGGTCAGACGCTCCACGTCGCCGGCCTCGGGGATCATTCCCTCCGTGAGGAACCGCTCGCTCATCACCCGCATGTCGAAAGCCATCCAGCCGGGCATGAACTGCCTGAGGTTCTTCTCGAACCCCGCGGCGTCATCGCCGCCATAGGTAATCGTGCGGCCGAGCACGTCCGACCAGATTGCGGCAGCCTCGGCACCCGTGAGCGTATCGGGACCAACGAGGTTGATGCGCTCGCGCGGAAGCGGCGTTGGGGATGTCTCGCGGCGGATCAGCTCGATCGCCGCGATCTCGCCGATGTCGCGCGCGTCGATCATCGCAAGTCCCTTGCTGCCGATCGGCATGGGGTAAACGCCGTATTCGGTCACGGCATCCTTGATCATGAGCTCGTTGTTCATGAAATAGGCGGGGCGCAGGATGGTCGCCTTGAAGTCCATCTGCTCGATCATGCGCTCGACGCCGAACTTGCCGGCGAAGTGCGGCACGTTCACATAGAGGTCGCTGTGAATGACCGACAGGTAGACGAGCCGCTCGATGCCGGCCTCTCGTGCGAGGTTGAGCGCAGTCAGCGCCTGGGTGAATTCGTCCGGCACGACGGCGTTGAGCAGAAACAGCGTCGAGACGCCCGAGAACGCGGCGCGCAGGGAATCGACGTCCAGCAAATCGCCCAGGGCGACGGCGACACCTGCGGGGAGGTTGGCCTTCTCGGGATTTCGGACGAGGGCGCGCACATTGGCGCCGCACTTGACGAGTTGCTCGACGACGTTGCGGCCGATCGTGCCGGTGGCACCGGTAACGAGGATGGTCATGGGATCACTCCGGTTCGGGTCTGAAGACATCCAGAAATTAGTGATCCACATGCGAGCCGATAGACGCTATATTTGGACATCCCGTCTCATTGGTGGAACAGATGGATTTGCTTGCGCTTGCCGACTTCAATCTCGTCGCGCGTCACGGAGGGTTCGGAAAGGCCGCGCGCGCCGCGGGACGTCCGAAAGCGACCTTGTCCCGGCGCGTGTCCGAGCTCGAGAGCAGCCTCGATTTGCGTCTGTTCGAGCGCGGCGGGCGCTCCCTCAAACTTACCCAGGAGGGACGAGCGCTTTACGAGCGGACCGGAGCACTCCTCACCGAACTCGACGAGACGGCGGCAGCGATCGCCTCGGGCGGAGACAAGCCAAAGGGCAAGTTGCGGATCAACGCTCCCCTGCTCTTTTCACAAAGTGCCATGGGCCGGCTCGCGGCCGGCTTCGCGCTGAGGCATCCGCAAGTCCGGCTCGAGGTCACCACGGATGATCGCCACGTCGACATGATCGAGGAGGGTCTTGATCTCGTGATCCGTGTCAATCCCGATCCGGATGAAAGCCTCGTCGGCCGCATCTTCTTGCGCGACCGACTGGTGGTCGTGGCCAGCCCCACCCTGAAGCGACCAAGGGGTGATCTGGCCGTTTCGGCCGTGGTGCGCGGAAATGACGAGACCGCAGCCTGGGAAATCAGGCGACCAGCCGGCACATCGCGTATTGCCGTCGACCCTGTGCTTCGCCTGTCATCGCTGATGATGGTCCGCGACGCGGTTCGAACTGGCGTCGGTGCCGCACGGCTGCCGCTGTCGCTCGTCAGCCACGATCTTGCCGCAGGCACTCTGGTGCGATGGGGCGACGTCGACGGGTTCGACATCGCCCTCTGGACGCTCTATCCCTCGCGACGATTGCTCAGTGCACGCGTCTCCGCCTTCCTCGATTATCTCAAGGACGCCTTTCCGAAGGGAACGCCCGACGAACTGGCGGCCTACATCGGGGGATGACGGGATATTGAGCCCTCACGCCGGCTCCCCGGCCTTCACGCCCAGCGGCTTCGGCGCCATGCCGCCGCCGGGCTTGAGGTGGAATTCGTAGGTCATCAGGTGCCACTTGCCGCTCGCCCTGGTGCCATCGGGCATCTCAGGGTCGTTGCGCGGCTCGACCTTGGCGACGAGGTCGTCCTTGACGCCGAACACCACGTCGGAATCCAGATATTTGTCGCCGTCCATGAACACGTGCGTGATCAGCGGCTCGTAACCCTTCGCGTTGACCAGGAAGTGCACATGCGCCGGACGCATCGGATGGCGACCCGTCTGCACGATCATCTCGCCCACCGGACCGTCGGTCGGGATCGGATAGCTGCACGGCAAGATGGTCCGAAAGAAGAAGCGGCCGTCGCTATCGGTGATGAAGCGGGCCCGCGCCGAGGCACCGACCTCGTCATAGTTCGGCTTCTGGGAATCGTAGAAGCCGTCGTCATCGGCATGCCAGACGTCGACCGGGACGCCCGCAAGCGGCTTGCCCTTGAGGTCGGTGACGCGGCTTTGCACGAACATCCGTTCGCCGGTCTGGTTGTTCGGCGAGATGTCGGTGCCGTGCGCAGTCACCTTGTGCTCGCCGACATAGAACGGACCCAGCACGGTGGTCTGGGTGGCGCCGTCGCGGTCGCGATGGTTGACGGCGTCGACCAGCATGGAGACGCCGAGCACGTCGGACAACAGAATGAATTCCTGGCGAGTGTCGGTGCATTTCTGTCCGGTACGGGTCAGGAAATCGATGGCGTAGTCCCATTCCTCGAAGGTCAACCCGGTCTTGCTCACGTAATCGTGCAGCGACTTCACCAGTTCCTGGAGCAGGAATTTGGCGCGCGGATCGGGCGTGCTGTCGAAGCTCCTGACGACGGCTTCGGTGAGATCGGTCTCGTTGAACTGGGTCATGATGGGCTTGCCCTGTGTTTTTCTCGTACGCCCTTGTTGGGGCTCCTTGGAGGCGTTCCGGGGGCAGCCTACACCAGCCGGCCCCCCTGCGTTAAGCGTGAGTGGCTTGGAATGGGGCCGTCATTTGGCTATCAACAGAACGACAGAACCGCCCGGAGGAACTGATGCTCGCGCCCACCCCCGCCTCGCCCGAATCCGTCGGCATGTCCAAGGCTGCGCTCGATCGCATCGATGCGCATCTGAAGAGCCGGTACATCGATGCCGGCCGCTTCCCGGGCACGCATCTTCTCGTCTACCGCCGCGGCAAGGTCGCGCACAGCTCGGTTCAGGGCTTTGCCGACGTCGAGCGCAAGCTGCCGGTCAAGGACGACACCATCTACCGCATCTATTCCATGACCAAGCCGCTCACCAGCGTCGCCTTCATGATGCTGGTCGAGCAAGGCCTCGTCGCGATCGACGAGCCCGTCGCCAAGTACATTCCGGAATGGAAGGATCTCGGCGTCTTCGTCGCCGGCACCTACCCGGCCTTCCTGACCCGGCCGCCGTCCCGCCCGATGCTGATCGTCGACCTGCTGCGCCACACCTCCGGCCTCACCTACGGCTTCCAGCAGCGCTCCAATGTCGATGCCGCCTATCGCACTGAGAAGATCGGCGAGGTCGAGAAGTCGGGCACGCTCCAGACCATGATCGAGGGCCTGGCAAAGATCCCACTGGAATTCTCGCCGGGCGAAGCCTGGAACTATTCGGTCTCGACCGACGTGGTCGGCTATCTCGTCGGCAAGATCTCCGGCATGCCGTTCGAGCAGTTCCTGAAGACGCGGATCCTCGATCCGCTCGGCATGACCGACACCGATTTCCACGTCCCGGCCTCCAAGGCACACCGCTTCGCCGCCTGCTACTCGGCGGACCCCGGCGGCGGCATGACCTTCCATGCGGGCCAGCGCCGCGAGGGCATGACGCTGCAGGACGATCCGACGACCAGTTCGTTCCTGTCACCGCCCTCCTTCATCTCCGGCGGCGGCGGCCTCTGTTCGACCGTCGCCGACTATCTCACCTTCTGCCGAGCGCTGCTCAACGGCGGCGAGCTCGGCGGCGTCAGGCTGATCGGGCCGAAGACGCTGGCGCTGATGGCGAGCAATCACATTCCCGGCGGCCGCGCGCTGCCGGAAGTGTCGCGCTCGATGTTTGCGGAGGCCGCCTATAACGGCATCGGCTTCGGTCTCGGCTTCGCCGTGACGATGCGCCCCGCCGAGACGCTGATCGCCGGCAGCCCCGGCGAATACAATTGGGGCGGGGCGGCAACGACCTCGTTCTGGATCGATCCGGCCGAAGAGTTGATCGCGATCTTCATGACGCAGGTGCTGCCATCGAGCGCCTACCCGATCCGCCGCGAACTCCGCAGCATGGTCTATGCTGCGATCACCGAGAGCAATCTGTAGCCGGCGGTCGCGCCCCGCGGCCGCTGGCCGCGGGATCGCGCTCTCCAAAGCTCATTTACGGACGCTCATTTGAGCATCTCCGGCACGATCAGACGCGGCAGGAACAGCGACACGCTTGGCCAGACGATGAGGGCCGCCAGCACGAGCAGCATCGGAACCAGCATGATGACGGTGTCCTTCAGCGCATAGCGCAGCCGCACGCCCGCGATCGAACAGGCGATCATCAGGCACAGGCCATAGGGTGGCGTCACCAGTCCGAACGCCAGCGACACGATGGAAATGATCGCGAACTGGACGGGATGGAGATCGACGGACTTGGCGAGCGGCTCCAGCACGGTGCCGACGATGATGATGGCGGGGATGGCGTCGAGGAAGCAGCCCACCACCAGGAAGCAGAAGGCGATGAAGAAGCCCGCGGCGACCGCGCCCATGCCCCAGGTCGAGACATTCGCCAAGAGCTCCTGCGGGATCTTGTAGTAGGCCAGCAACCAGCCGAACGCGCTCGCCGTGCCCACGCAGAACAGGGCAACGCCGGCGAGGCGCCCGGTGTCGAGCAGAGCCCTGTACAATTCGCGCAGACCCGTCTCGCGATAGAAGAACGCGGAAAGCGCCACGGAATAGAGCACCGCGACGCAGGCGGACTCGGTCGCGGTAAACCACCCGAGCAAAATGCCGCCGACGATGATGAACGGCGTCATCAGGGCCGGTATCGACCGCCAGATCGCGCATCGCATCTCGACCCAGGTCGCCTTGGGATAGGTCGGATAGCCGCGGCGCACCGCGTAGATGTGCACCGTCGCCATCTGCGCGCCCGCAATCAGGAGGCCCGGCACGATTCCGGCAAGATACATCGCCGCAATCGAGGTCGAGATCAGCCCGCCCCACACGATCATCAGGATCGAGGGTGGAATGATCACGGCAAGCACCGCGGACACCGCGGTGATCGCGATCGAGAACGAAAGGTCGTAACCTTCCTTGGTCTGCGCATCGATGAAGATCTTGGACTGGCTCGCCGCATCGGCGGTGGAGGAGCCTGAGATGCCGGCAAAGAACACCGACAGCACGACGTTGATCTGCGCCAGCGAGCCCGGCCAGTGTCCGACCATCGATCGCGACAGCGCCACCAGGCGATCGGTGATGCCGCCGATGCTCATCAGGTTCGCGGTCAGGAGGAAGAACGGCACCGCAAGCAGAATGAACGAATTGTAGGCGTTGAAGGTCTCCTGCGCGAGCATCATCAGCGACAGATGCGGCTCGATCAACAGGATCGGAACGCAGGCAAGGCCGAGCGCGAAAGCGACCGGCACGCGCACGATGAGCAGGCCGATGAAAACCCCGAACAGCAGCATCGCCGCCTGCCCGGCAGAGAGTACATTGCCGCTCATCGCCGTGCACCGACCAGGACGCGCATCTCATCGACGATCTGTTCACCTGCGAAGACGATCCAGGTCACGCCGGCAGCGGGCCACGCAACGTGAATCAGCCAGAGCGGCAGATCGGCCAGCTCCGACGTTCTGTTCCAGGCGAAGCGCGTGAACTCCAATCCGGCCACCACGAACACGAGCGCCAGCGCCAGCACCCCGAGACGCGCGAGAATCCGCACCGCGGCCTCCGACCGCCGCGACAGGTCCGGCCACACGTCGACCTCGAAATGCTGGGCTTCCCGCACACCCACCATGGCCCCAATCATGATGGTCCAGACGAACAGGAAACGCGCCATTTCCTCCGTCCAGATGTAGGAGGGAATGACGGACGTGTAGCGCGAGATGATTTGCAGCGTCACGGGTATGACCAGGATGCCGACGCAAGCAGCCAGCATGAACTCCAGCAATTTCGCATAGGCGGTCGATACGCGATGCCACAGCGACGGTGTTGAAGGGACGGGCATTTCAGACATTGGGACTCCGTGCGGCAGACCATCCGCCACGTCCGGGCAAGAAGCGTGGCTTGCCCGGACATGCTGTCGGCGGACGCAAAGATCTCAAGCGACGTTGATCTTCTCGAAAATGCCTTCCGCACCGATTTCCTTGGCGTAGGTGGCCATCACGGGGTCGGCGAGCTTCTTCATGGCGTCCCGCTCCTCGAACGGGACGCGCTTGAGCTTGCCGGCCTTCTCGAGCGTGTCGAGCTTGACGACCTCCTCGCTCGACTCGAGCTGACGGCCATAGTCTCCGGCCTCCTTGCCGGCTTTCATGATCGCGTCCTGCAAATCCTTCGGCAGGGTCTTCAGCGTCTTCACCGAGAAGCAGATCGGCCGGATCGACACGGCGTGCTGGGTCAGGTTGAGATGCGGAGCGACTTCGTAGAACTTCATCGCTTCGACGCCGGCCGCCTCGTTTTCCCCGGCCGATATCACGCCGTTCTGGATCGCGTTGTAGATCTCGTTATAGGCGATCACCGTCGGGCTCATGCCGACCGCGGCAAAAGTCTTCGACCAGATCGGGGCGCCCTGCACGCGAACCTTGAGCCCCTTGAGATCGGCGAGATTCTTGAGCGGCTTGTTGGCGAAGATGTTGCGGATGCCGCCGCCGGAATAGCCGATCAGGACGACCTCGGCCTTGGCAGCCACTTCGTCGGCGATCGGCGCCAGGATATTGGCTTCCACGACCTTGTTCATGTGCTCGATGCCCTTGAACACGAAGGGCGCGTCGATGAACGGGGCCGCCTTGGCGAAGGTCGACATGTGAGCAGGCGAGACGATGCCGTAATCGACCGCCTTGCCTTGCGACATGTACTCGAAATACTGCTTCTCGAGGCCGAGCGAGGAGTTCTTGTGCAAGGTGAAATTGACCGGCTTGCCGTAATATTTCTTCACCAGCTCTTCGAACCGGATCAGCGCCCGATTGAAGGCGTGATCGTCGTTGAACTGCACGGCTCCGTTGAGCGTGATCGGCGCTTGCGCCCTGAGGATCGAGGGCGTGCCGATCACGGCCGCCGCGGTGGTCGCACCGACCCCAGCGAGAAATGACCTTCGCTTCATCGTCTCCCTCCCTTTGATGCTCCGTCCCTGTCGCCGGGGCGTGAGTGAAGCCGGCATGCGGCTTGCGAGAGAAGCGTATGAAAATCCCCGGCGGGACGGAAGTCATTTCGCCGGCGCTGAAGGGACTCCTTCGTCGCAGGGCACCCCGCCACGACCTGCTGCACTGCAACTCGGGCCCCGCGGGCAGGCGGCGAGACCGCCTCCTCCAGAGATACGACGACGTGCGGACCTGTGCGCTGCACGCACAGACCCGCTCGCCGCCCGCGCTGCAGGCTTAGTGCATGTGGCCGATCAGATAAATGCCGCCGCCGATCACCAGAACGGCCGGCACGGCCCACAAAATGAGGACTGGCATTTGTCATCCTCCTCAATTGGACGTGCAGACCTTGACGGTCTTCATGCCGCTCTCGGCCTCAGTGCGTGATTTGTAAATCGCGCCCGAGGGGCTGACGACGGTCATTGACGCGTCCGTCGGCTTCTTGTCGACGACGGTGCACTTCTTGGTCTTGACGTCCTGGACGACATAAAACTCGTCGGCCGCGAACGCGGGCAGGGACATTGTTGCAAGCATCAATGCTGCAGTCGCGATTCTGATCTTCATTTTCTCCTCCTCCAATCGCCGGGCCCGTCCGGCCGGCGCGACGCATAAACGGGAAAAAATGGCAATTCGTTCCTCGGTGCGGGAACGCCGCGCATGGTCGGATGTTGTTGCGGCGCTTATTCCTGCAAGGAGGACGAGATGAAGAAGCTGTTCCTGCTAACCGCCGCTGCGATTCTGGTCTCGGGCGGTGCGTTGGCGCAATCGACGGTGGTGACCACCACCGGAACCGGTCACGCCACGACAATTCAGATCGAGCCGCAATACCGAACCAGGATCAAATCCTACGTCACCGAGCATCACCTGCGTCCGGTCACGACGAAGGAGAAGATCATCGTCGGGGCGACCGTGCCGAGTGATGTCGAGTTGGAGGCCGTGCCGTCCGATTGGGGCCCCGCGCTCACGAAGTATCGCTACGTCTACTCCGGTGATCGCGTGATGCTGGTGGATCCCGGCTCGCGCACGGTCGTCCAGGAAATCGATTGAGCACGGCAGGAGGCCGACCGCCTTCAAGGCGGTCGCCTTCGCGAGAGGTGATCGCATGATGTCGCATCGAGAGGCCCGGATCGCCGGGCTCGGCCTGGCGGCTGTTTACGCCATGTGTCTACTATTGACCGCAATCAGCATGAGCTGACGCGCAGGGCGTGCCGGACGGCGCTGTAACATTCCGTTGCAGACGGTCCCCCATATACGAAAATCGTGGCGCCCGGCGGGCCCCACCCGTATGGTCTGCCCAAAATCAAAATCCGGCGCCGCTGCGCCGGAACCGGGACGCCCGCGTTTGTCAAAGCTCACCCTACCGGTCCGACTCGCGCTTCTGGTCACGGGAACGATGTTGCCGCTGATCGTCTTTGCGGTCGGTATCGCCGTCTACAACTACAGGCAGGACCGCGACGACGCAACGCGCCGGGTGCTGGAGAACGTGCGCAGCATGCGCCTCGTCCTGGACTCCGAAGTCCAGCGCATGACCGACGGCCTGCAAGTGCTCGCGTTGACCAATTCGCTGCGCAACGACGACTTCCAGAGCTTCCGCCGCATCGCGCTCGGCTTCGTCGAGCAATATGGCAGGGGCGGCCTGGTGCTGATCTCCGATCGCAAGGGCCGGCTGCTGTTTTCCTCCGCGACGGAGGACACCGCAAGCCTGCCGGCGCGCGGAAATCTCGGGACCATCGAAAGAGTTTTTGCAAGAAAATCGCCGCAATATTCCGACCTATTCATCGGCGCGATCAGCGGACGGCGGGTGCTCACCGTCGAAGTTCCGGTGTTTCGCGACGGCGAGGTGATCTACGACCTCTGCTTCAGCCCGCCGATCAGCATCTTTCAGGAGCTTGTCGAGAAGCAGCGGCCCGACCAACTCTGGACCGTATCCCTGCTCGACACCAAGAGCGTCGTCTTCGCGCGCGTCCCGAACCCGAGTGAGACAATCGGAAAGCAGGCCTCCGGCGCACTGTATGACGCGATGTCTCGCACGTCAGAAGCCGCCCTTTCGAGCGTCTCGCTCGATGGAGTGGCGCTGTCTTCCGCCTTTACCAAGTCGGGCCTGACCGGCTGGACGGTCGTGGCCGGCGTCGCCGAGAGCTCGCTGATCGCGCCGCTCTGGCGCAACATCGCCATCACCAGCCTGATCGGCGGCATCCTGCTGCTGACGGGCCTCACCTTCGCGGTCAGGATGGCGACCACGATCGCGCGCGGCGAGATGCTGCACAATCTGCTGATCGACGAACTCAACCATCGCGTCAAGAATACGCTGGCCTTGATGCAGGCGATCGCCGTGCAGACCTTTCGCAGCGCCAGCCGCGACGAGCGGACCAAGTTCGAGGGTCGGCTCGGTGCACTGGCCGAAGCTCATAATCTTCTGAGCCAGGAGAAATGGGCGGGCTCCGAGCTCCGGGATGTGATCGCCCGGGCGCTTCAGCCATTCCTGCTCAACAGCCCCGACCGCATCCGCATGGCTGGTCCCGCCGTGCCGTTGTCGCCGCGTCTCGCCGTGGTGCTGTCGATGATCGTGCACGAGATCGCCACCAACGCCGCGAAATACGGTGCGCTGTCCAACGAGACCGGCCGCGTGACGCTCGACTGGGAGGTCATCACCGACGCGCCGAAGCCGCGGCTCCGGCTGATCTGGACCGAAGTCGGCGGACCGCCGGTGACGGCGCCGGTACGGCGCGGCTTCGGCTCGCGCCTGATCGAGCGCAGCGCACGCGACCAGCTCGGCGGCGAGGCCACCGTCGACTTCCTGCCGCGCGGCGTGGTCTGCACAGTGGTCTGCACGCTGGATGAGGCGCGCTGAGCCAACCGGAGTGACGTCAGCGCTGATCATCGCCGATGCCGCACGCGCTCGCGAGACGATGGCTATGTGACGGCCTGCGGCACATTTTGTCGTAAAACGTCTTTCACAAGATCTCCGTTCAAGGCCTTGCGCAACCCAGCGCCACCCATCGTGCATTTGCGAAAGCGCGCGCCTGCTTGGAGCAGGATTGGACAAAGCATGACCGCTTGAGGAAAGACCCCGAGCCTTTGCAGCGCATAGAACCTGCGCCGCCCCGTACAATTACGGGAACCTGATCCACAACCTGAGCCGATCGGGAGGAGCCACGCAATGATCGGGAACACCACACTCATGCGCAATCCCTCACACAAGGGCTTGCCGCCCCCACCTGGCGCAGAGCCGGACAATGGCCCGACCTCCGAACGGCGCGCCGCCGATGCGGAGATGGCGCGAGTGCTCAGGACCGAACCGACTCGCGTGGCACTGGACTCCTCCGGCGCCGGGATCGCCCATTGGAAACATGATCCATTGCACGACGTCGTGGAGCCCATGAGCCACCACGTGATCATGGCGTACAACGGCATGATGCAGCGCATGGAGCGGCGATCGGGGAAATCGGTTGCGATCGGGACGTTTCGCCCTGGAGTCGTGATCATCATTCCGGAAGGATCGAGCTCCCGATGGGACATTCCGAAGCCTGTCGATGTGGTCCAGCTCTATCTTCCGAATGCAACACTGAAGCGCGTTGCCGACGAGGCCGGGACCACCAAGCCGGCCGACCTGCTGGAGCGGACGGCGCATCCTGATCCGATTACGTCCAGACTGCTCTTGAGCGCAGCGGACGCGCTGGGGGGCCACGGGGCCCTGGATACGTTGTTCCGCAATCAGCTGACGGATCTTCTGGCCACGCGCCTGTTGGTCGCCCACACCGGTTCGCCACCCACGTTCCAGCCGACCATGGGTGGGCTGTCGCCGAAGGTCCTGCTCCGCGCGATCGAACGGTTGCGTTCGGACAGCGATGCGGACGTCTCGCTCGATGCGCTGGCGTCGGACGCCGGCCTCTCGCGATTTCACTTCTGCCGGGCTTTCAAGGAAAGCACCGGGCTCTCGCCGCATGCCTGGCTGCGCCAGCACAAGCTCGAGCAGGCCATGAGCATGCTGCGGGAGAGCGACGAAGCGATCGTCTCGATCGCCGCGGCGCTCGGCTATTCCTCGCAGACCGCCTTCGCCGCCGCCTTCAGGAAGCTGACGGGAGAAACACCGAGCGATTGGCGCAGACGCATGCGTTAGCAGCAATCTCGCGACAGGGACGGCAATCGCTCTGGGGCAGTCGAATATCTGGTTCGCTAAACATCTGGCATCGCACGACGCGGACGGAGACCCACGATGGACTGGAAACACCTTGCGATCGCACCGCGACGGAAAGCCGTCACGACAGCGCTTCTGTACGGGCTCTCGCTGACCGTACGCTTCACCCAGCCGACAGCCGAAGAAGCGCCGGCTGCGCAAAGCGTCAATCCCGCCACGTCGATCCTGATCAATCAGGGTTGGCCCCGAAAACCGATGGTGCCGGCAGCTTTGCGCAGCTTGCCATGGGGCCCGAGAAGCTGCCCGGCGGCATGTGAAGGCCCGGCGCTGCTGTCCTCTCTGCCGAACTGCACCGCGCCATAAGGCCCAGCGGTCTCCGTTTCACCTCTTCGCATCGTTGCCGATCGCGACAGGCTCTGCCGACGCCAGGCGGCGACGACGGCCTGCGCGCGTTCCGAGCCACCAAACCCAGGAGTTAAACCACATGCGACTGCTCGTCATCGGCGCCGGCTTTGCCGGCATGTACGCCGCCCTCTCCGCTGCCCGCCTGCGCGACATCCAGGGCGCTTCGCCTGACGACCTCCAGATCGCGCTGATCGCACCTGAGCCGACCCTGGTGGTCCGCCCGCGGCTCTACGAGCCGAAGCCGGAAACCCTGACGGCGCCGTTACTCGATGTCCTCGAGGCGATCGACGTCGACTACATCCAGGGCAGCGCCGAGACCGTCAACACCGAGGCGCGGACGGTGCAGATCACGACTGCAAAGGGGCCGAAGAAGACTCTGTCCTACGACCGCCTGGTGGTCGCCACCGGCAGCCGCCTGTTCCGCCCCAACATTCCCGGCCTTGCCGAGCACGGCTTCAGCGTCGACTCGCTCGATGACGCGATCGCGCTGGACAAGCATCTGCACGGTCTCGCCGACCGGCCGGCCGTGAATGGACGCGATACGGTCGTCGTGGCCGGCGGCGGCTTCACGGGCATCGAGGCCGCAACCGAGTTGCCCGCGCGTTTGCACAAGATCCTCGGCAAGGATGCCAGAACGCGCGTGATCATCGTCGAGCGCAACAGCGCGATCGCTCCTGACATGGGCGAAGGCCCCCGCCCCGTGATCGCGGAAGCTTTGCGCAAGCTCGGCGTGGAGACACGGCTCGGCGTGGGCGTCGCCGCGCTCGACAAGTCCGGTGTGACCCTGTCGACCGGCGAGCATATCGAAACCGAGACCGTGGTCTGGGCGGCCGGCATTCGCGCAGCACCTTTGACCGCGCAAATTCCCGCAGAGCGCGATAAATTCGGCCGGCTGCTGGTGGATCGCGACCTGCGCGTGCCCAGTGTCGCCGGCGTCTTCGCCACCGGCGATGCCGCCCGCGCCGCCTGCGACGACGACGGCAATTACGCGCTGATGTCGTGCCAGCACGCGACGCGGATGGGCGCCTTTGCCGGCAACAACGCGGCCGCGGAGCTGCTCGGCGTTCCGACCAGGCCGTACCACCAGAAGGCCTACGTCACCTGCCTCGACCTCGGCGAAGCCGGCGCGCTGTTCACGCGCGGCTGGGAGCGCAAGGTCGAGATGGTCGGCGACGTCGCCAAGAAGACGAAGCAGGAAATCAACACCGTCTGGATCTATCCGCCGAAGGCCGAGCGCGCCGCTGCGCTCGCATCGGCAGATCCGGAGCGCGTAACCAGTCTCTGAACATCATCACGCGAGCAGAGGAGTCTTCGAAGATGAACCGGACGATCCGCAACACTCAGGAGGCCAGCATGAATCCGCACAACATTGAACGTTTCGGCAGACCGGGACCCGACGAATTGGTTCCGTCGCGTTATGCGCTGAAGGTCGGCGAGATCGACGTGATGGTGATCAGCGACGGCGTGCTGACGCCACCTGCGGAGTCGATGGCCACCAACGCCGAGCCGGCTCTCCGGGGCGCGTGGCTGGACAACATGTTCCTGTCGCGGGACGCGTTCGACTGGGCGCTGAACGAGGTCGTGGTGCGCAGCGGCGACCGGACCATATTGATCGACAGCGGGCTCGGAGCGGAATACCCGGATTTCCCGCGGGCCGGACAGCTGGGCCTGCGACTGCAGGCCGCCGGCATCGACCTGGAGTCCGTGACCGACGTGGTGCTGACCCACATGCATTTCGACCACGTTGGCGGGCTGCTCGTCGACGGCGTGAAGGAACGTCTGCGCAAGGATCTGCGGATCCACGTGGCGGCTGCCGAGGTCAGGTTCTGGGAGGCACCCGATTTCTCCCGCACCGGAATGCCGCCGGCGCTCGCCGATCTGGCCCGACGAGCATCCCGGCAGTTTGCCGTGGAGTATCGCAACCAATTGTGCACCTTCGAGCAGGAGCACACGGTCGCGCCGGGAGTGGTCGTCAGTCGCACCGGTGGCCATACCCCCGGACACAGCGTGGTCCGTCTTGCCTCCGGTGGCGACCGGCTGATGTTCGCCGGCGACGCCATATTCCCGGTCTCGTTCGACCACCCCGAATGGCACAACGGCTTCGAGCACGACCCCGAGGAGGCGACGCGCGTCCGGATTGGGCTCATGCGCGAGCTCGCCGCAACCGGCGCGTGGCTGGTGGCCACGCACATGCCGTTCCCGTCTGTCGGCCGGGTCGCGACCGCCGGTGACCTGTTTCGGTGGGTACCGGCCTGGTGGGACTACTGACCACTCACGGGACGGCGACGATCGCCGGATCGAGCGGCGACGCCGGAGCCGAACGTCTCGCCAGTCTCTGAACATCTCACCAACACCATCCGCGCTTCGCAAAACGGACGCACGGTCGTTCCCCGGAACTGAGCGCCCAAGGAGAGAGCGAGGGAGAGAGAAAAAGTCTTCAAGGATGAATCGGATGACCCACAACACTCAGGAGAAACAGACATGAACCTTCACAACACCTCATATCCCGTGTCGTCGGGCGCCGAAGAGCTCGTACCGTCGCGCTATGCGCTGAAGATCGGCGATATCGATGTGCTGGTGGTTAGCGACGGTGTGCTACCGCTGCCGACCACGATGCTGGCACACAACGCGGCCCCGGCCGAGCGTGCGGCCTGGCTGCACGACATGTTCCTGCCACAGGACGCGTTCGACTGGGCGCTGAATGCGGTCATGGTCCGCAGCGGCGGCAAGACCATCCTGATCGACGCCGGCCTCGGATCCGACCCCAACTTGCACTTGCCGCGCGCCGGTCAGCTGATCAAGCGGCTGGAGGCCGCCGGTATCGATCTGTCATCGGTGACCGACCTCGTGCTGACCCACCTGCACATGGATCACATCGGTGGACTGCTCGTCGACGGCGTGAAGCAGCGGCTGCGCAAGGACCTGCGGATCCACGTGGCGGCTGCCGAGGTCAAGTTCTGGGAAGCGCCCGACTTCTCCCACACCAACATGCCGCAAGGCTTTCCGGATGCGCTTCGGGCCACCGCCAAGCGGTTCGTGAAGGAGTACGGCAGCCAGTTGCGGACATTCGAGGAGACGCAGGAGATTGCGCCCGGCGTCATCGCGCGTCGCACCGGCGGCCACACCCCAGGGCACAGCGTGGTTCGCGTGGCGTCCGGCGGCGAGGCGCTGACATTCGCCGGCGACGCCGTGTTTGCAGTCGGGTTCGAACAGCCCGAGTGGTACAACGGCTTCGAGCATGACCCGGAGGAGGCTGCGCGCGTCCGTGTCCGCCTGCTGCGGGAGCTTGCCGAGACCGGCGAGATGCTAGTCGCCACCCATCTGCCGTTCCCGTCCGTCGGACGCGTCGCGACAGACGGCGACGCCTTCCGCTGGGTGCCGGTGTTCTGGGACTACTGACAGCTTGTTGGGTCAGACGAAACCGGGGCGCGTGCTCACGACGTTCGCGAGCGCGCGTCCTACCCGATCGTTTGCAGCGCCGGGAACGTCTCGAGCAGCCAGATGCTCACATTGGAGACCGCGCCGGTGAGAAAGCCGATGCCGGTGATCACCATCAACACGCCCATGGCACGCTCGACATTGACGAGGTGGCCCTTCATGCGGGCGAACAGCGCGGAGAATTGCTCGATCATCAGCGCGGCGATCAGGAAGGGAATGCCGAGACCTGCCGAATAGACCGCGAGCAGGCCGGCGCCCTTCGTCACCGTGGCCTCAGCCGCGGCGATCGAGAGGATCGCGGCGAGGATGGGACCGATGCAGGGGGTCCAGCCGAAAGCGAAGGCGAGGCCCATGATATAGGCCCCCCAGAGCCCAACGGGCTTCGGGATCGGCAGCCGGCCCTCACGCATCAACAGGCCGATGCGCGTCAGCCCGAGGAAGTGCAGGCCCATGATGATGATGACGATGCCGGCGAGAATCGACAGTTCCGCCGACCAGGCCCGGATGAGCCCGCCGATCAACGAGGCACTGGCGCCCAGCGCGACGAATACCGTGGAGAAGCCGAGCACGAACAGTAGCGCCGACATCATAATCGCGCGCTTGGAGGCCGCGGCCGGCTCGTCGCTCTCGACGTGCTCGATCGTGGCGCCCGTGAGGTAGATCAGATAGGGCGGGACCAGCGGCAGGACGCAAGGCGAGAGGAAGCTGACGAGGCCGGCAATCAGCGCCGCCGGGATCGAAACATTTTGCATGATGCCGTCTGAGCCATCTCAGGTGCCGGTACGGCGCGCGGGAAATGCGCCGGGTCCGGAGCCGAACCGGCTCTGGTGTAGCCGATGCCGGGGAATGCGCAACAGAGGCGCACAAAACCAAGGCTCCTCCCGATGCCGTCTGCGATCACAGGTGCGGCATCGGGACGCGCACAAATCTCGCCAAAAAGCGAGATTCGGCGGCGCGGCTACTTCACCACGCGGAGCAGCGGACGCCGGGGCTGGTCCTGCGTCTGCTTGGAAGGCGATGGCGGCTCGCTCGCGGCGCTCCGCAACATTTCGTCGCACAGCGCCTTGAGATCGGCACTGTCAATTCCCTTGAGCTTCATCCTGACGTCCAGGATGACAATGGAGAGCAGCTCGGCCGACTCACGGCTGTTGCACGCGGTGAGAACCCTGCGGCACTCCTCGAGCGTTTCCAGCACCGACTGCAACTGTTCGTCTGAATGCGACACCGGCGTTCTTTCCGTTAATTCGGCCTGCGAGATGTGATTGCGACGACCCCTTCGGCCCCCCTGGAGCCGCGAGGATAGCATGAGGCTGCGATGCCTCCGAACCTGATTTCAGCGTGTTTCCGCTGTGGAACCGCGGTTTCCGCGACCATCGACGCGCTGCGCCGCTGCAGGCCGTCGAACCGATCGGCGAGGAAACGCCCGGCGCGCGATGATTGATCCGTCGAGAGACACGGCGCCGGGTTGCGCGTGAATGCGATTGTTGCGGACAGCGCCTGCAATCCCGCAGCCATTTCACGGCTCGCAACGGAACTCACGCCACACCCCTCATTCGGACGAAAAATCCGCCCGATTCCCAGCCCATGACAGCATCCCAATACCACCCACCAGATAGTAAGGATGACGGTTCAAAACTCGTCATCCCCCAACCCGCCGTGGTTGTGGTTTGCGTCAGATTCTGCCAGTTTAGCCGCCCGAAGGGACTTGTATGCACTCCTTGGCGGAAAGGGGCGTTCTTCTGGCGGAACGCCCAAAGACAAATCTCAGCGGCCTCTCGGATTGGGATGCGGCCCGCATATTCCTCGAAGTCGTCCGATGCGGAAGTTTCCGCTCGGCGGCCGAGCGCCTGTCGCTGTCGATCAACGCCGTGCGCCGGCGGATCGACGATTTCGAGCGCCAGACCGGCACCACCCTGTTCACCCGCGACGTCCATGGCACCCACCTGACCGATGAAGGGGCGCTGGTGGTCTCTGCCGTCGAACGCATGGAGGCCGCGACCTTCGACGTGCTGCGCGCCAGCGATTCGATGGCCAACGCGCTGTCTGGCGAGGTCCGGGTCGCCGTCACCGAGGGCCTCGGCACGTTCTGGCTCGCCCCGCGCCTGGTCGAATTCCAGCAGGCCTATCCGAAGATCCTGGTCGACCTGCATTGCGCGATGCGTTCGGCCGACGTCTCGCGCCACGAGGCCGACGTCGCCATTCATCTGTCCCGTCCTTCGGCGCTCGACATCAAGTTGGTGCGGCTCGGCCGCATGCACCTGATGTTCTGGGCCTCCGAGAAGTACATCGAAAAGCATGGCGCGCCGCAATCGGCGGCGGAATTGATCAAGCATCGCCTGGTGCTGCAATTCGCCGACCAGCTCGCCGCCAAGGAATCCTTCGAGAGCTTCTTTCCGGGCGTTTCGGAACGTGACCTTCTGGTCATGAAGACCAACGTCTCGAGCGCCAACTATTGGGCGGTCGCGAACGGCGCCGGCATCGGCGTCTTCCCGAGCTATGCCATTGCGCTTGGCGGAAAACTAATTCCACTGGAGGTCGAGCTGAACCGGCCGCTGGATATCTGGTTGTCCTACCATCCCGGTAGCGGCCGTATTCCGCGCGTGCGGCACATGATTGACTGGCTGATCGAGGCTTTCAATCCGGCTCGTTTCCCGTGGTTTAAGGAAGAGTTCGTGCACCCGCATGAATTCAAGGACTCCTACATGGGCGAACCCCTGACCCAGCTCTTCGGGGGATTTTCAACCGAAGAACAAAGGTGAAAACAGAGATGAAAGCAGCGGCAAAAAGAATGAAGCAGCGTAGCGCCGGCAAGCCGGACATCGAGCTCGGCAAGCGGATTCGTCTGCGGCGCGTCGAGATGAAGATCTCGCAGGCCGAACTGGGCGAGAAGCTCGGCGTCAGCTTCCAGCAGGTCCAGAAGTACGAGAAGGGCGTCAATCGCGTGGGCGCGGCTCGCCTGCAGCAGATCGCCTCCGCCCTCGACGTGCCCGTCACCTTCTTCTACGACGGCGACAACAAGGCGCGCGAAGTCGAGAGCCTGCTCTTCCTCGATTCGGCCTTCAGCCTCCGCCTGCTGCGCGCCTACAGCAAGATCAAGGACCAGACGGTTCAGCGCCAGCTCGTCTCGCTGATGGAATCGATCGCCGCGAACGAAAGCTGAGATCGGTCGACGGTCCGGTCTTCACGGCCGATCTTCAATCCGCCGCGTCACGGGGGCGCGGCCGGATTGAACGAGACCGGCCGGACCTGACCGATCGGATCTGGCCCGCGCGCCTTCCGCGCGTGGCCTTGGTTTCCGGGGCGGCCTGGCCGCCCTTTTTCTTGACCTTTTCCCGCCGTCCCTGCGTTTTTCGCGAACCCGTCCCCACCTCGCCGCGACCCAATCGAGAGGCTCCGCACCGGACGCGCGGAGCTTTCGTCTGCCGTGCTTAATGGGACCTCAACACCGAAGCGCTAGTTTCTCGCCGATTTCACGAATCGGCGCCCCGCAGCGCGGCGGCCCGCGATTGCCAATGCGAGGCCCCCGGGCCTCGTTCTCTTGAGGAAAATGGGACACATGTCGAAACGCCATGCGATGATCCTTGCCGTCGGCATGCTGGCCAGCGCCTCTGCGGTGGCGCAAACCGAGACCATCGGCCAGGCGACATCCAGGCCGGCAACGGCAGGGACGGTCCCGACTGCCGCCAATCCGGCCCACACGGCCGCGCCGAAAACCGCCACGACGCCCGCCTCGACGCCGGAAAGCCGTTCGGCCGCAGCGCTGGCGATGACGCACGAGCCGACCTATGACGAAGGCTCCGCGCAGCGCATCAAGGACGCCGCGCTCAGCTATTCCGATCTCGCGGTACGCGGCGGCTGGCCGACCATCCCGGCAGACGCCAAGTTCGCTCCCGGTGTCCCCGGCGCCAACGACGACCTGCTGCGCAAGCGGCTCATCCTCTCCGGCGATCTCGCGGCCGACAAGGTGAACGGCGCCTTCGACCAGGACCTCGTCGACGCGGTGAAGCGCTTCCAGGCCCGCCACGGACTGGCGCCGACCGGCACAATGACCCCGCGCACGATCGCTGCGATGAACGTCTCGGTGCAGAAGCGCATCCGGCAGCTCGAGGCTTCGCTGCAGCGGCTCGAGAACATGAATTTCGGCTTCGGACAGCGTTATGTCGTGGTCAACATCCCCGCCGCCTTTGCCGAAGCCGTCGAGAACGACGTCGTGGTGCGGCGCTATCGCGTCATCGTCGGCAAGACCGAGAAGCCCTCGCCGACGCTGACGGCCCAGATCAGCAGCGTCGTCCTCAACCCGACCTGGACGGTGCCGGCCTCGATCGCGAAAACCGAGATCTCCGCACATATGCGCAAGGATCCCACCTATCTGTCGCGCATGCACATGGAGGTGCTCGACGCCCACGACAATCCGATCGATCCGCATTCGGTCGACTGGTCGGGCACCCATACGCCGAACTTCACGGTGCGCCAGCACAACGGCACATTCAACGCGCTCGGCGCCGTGAAGATCGACATGCCGAATTCCTACTCGGTCTACATGCACGACACCAACCAGCGTAACCTGTTCAGTGACGACTACCGCTTCGATTCCCACGGCTGCTCGCGCGTCGACAATGTGCGCGACCTCGCCGCCTGGCTGCTCAAGGATCAGCCGAAATGGAGTCGTGCCGCGATCGATGCGGAGATCGCGACCGGACAGCATCTGGAGGTCGCCATGGCCAGGAAGGTGCCAGTCGCCTGGATCTATCTCACGGCGTGGATGACGAAGGACCAGACCGTCCAGTTCCGCAACGACGTCTATAACCAGGACGAGCAATTGCTGGAGGCAACTGCCGAAGAGGCGGCGTTCTTCAGCAATGCCGGCAGCCATCCGCTAACTGCCCACATGCATGTGACGCGGTAGGCACGTCCGGCGCCATGCAATCGCGGCACAGGCGGTTGCCAAGCCCCCCACCTCGCCGCGGTTGACCCCGGCCCTGTCGGGGCCGCACATTGTGCTCGCCCTACGACAAGCGAGCGCGCGATGCCAGACATCTCCGGTGAAACATCCTACGCCGACGGCAAGATCCTCAAGCACGCCACTGATGGCGTCGGCGTGATCACGTTCAACAATCCCGCCAAGCGCAACGCGATGTCGCTGGAGATGTGGGAAGGATTTGGCGAGGCGCTGACGGCCTTGCGCGACGACGACACGGTACGCGTCGTCATCCTGCGCGGCGCGGGCGGCAAGGCGTTCGTATCAGGGGCCGATATCAGCCAGTTCGAGAAGACCCGCCATAACGCGGCCGCGTCCGAGGAATACGCCAGGCGCAGCGCCGCCCAGCGCGCGATGCTCGCCGACTATCCCAAGCCGACCATCGCCTGCATTGAGGGCTTCTGTCTCGGCGGCGGCATGCAGGTCGCGATGCTCGCCGACATCCGCCTCGCCGCACACGGCAGCCAGTTCGGCATTCCCGCGGCCAGGCTCGGCATCGCCTATGGCTATGACGGCTTGAAGCACCTGGTGTCGCTGGTCGGCCCGTCCTGGGCGCGGCTTCTGATGTACACGGGCATGCGGATCGATTCCGCCGAGGCGCTGCGCATCGGCCTCGTCGAGCGCGTATTCCCTGTCGACGAGCTCTGGGGCGAGACCATGACGATTGCCGAGACGATCTCGCAGAACGCGCCGCTCGCGATCAAGGCTGCCAAGATCACCATCGCGCAAGTGTTGAAGGACGAAAGCCGGCGCGACATGGAGGCGATCAAGGCGATCGGCGCCGCATGCATGGACAGTGCGGATTTCCGCGAGGGCCGCCAGGCTTTCATGGAGAAGCGCAAGCCGAAGTTCCAGGGGAAGTGAACCAACGTTCAGGAAGATTAAATTCCTCAACCACGCGTACCGCGATAGCAACCAACTGATCCCTCGCAGGTTCTTCCGCCACCAACGAGGGAGATTGCGATGACACTCAAGTTTGCTGTTCTTGGTCTGGCTGCCTTGGGCGGCGCGGCGCTCGCGTCAGGGCAGGCGCTCGCCGCGATGCCGAACGGCATTCCCCAGGCTGACCGCGTCGCAAGCGGGCCGGCCGCAAATGTCGATCAGGTGCGCATGGTCTGCAATGCCTGGGGCCGCTGCTGGTGGCGACCGAACTATTACGGTGCCTATGGCTATTACAGCCCGCGCCGCTTTTACGGGCCACGGCCATATGGCTATTACGGCCACCGCCATTGGCGTCGCTGGTAAACGACGAAGGGGCCCGAGGGCCCCTTTTTCACGCGCGCGCCGGCTACAGCGCCCCTAGCACCGCCTTGGTAATATCCGCCGTTCCATTGCTGCCGCCAAATTCCATCGGCTTGATGCCGCCCGCATAGACCTTATCCACTGCACGCTCGATCGTCTCGCCGGCTTCCGCCGCGCTCTCGACGCCATGCTTGTCCGCGAGCCAGTCCAGCATCATCGCCGCCGACAGGATCATGCCGGTGGGATTGGCCTTGCCCTGCCCCATGATGTCAGGCGCCGTGCCGTGACACGGCTGGAACACCGCATATTTGTCGCCGATGTCGGCCGATGGTGCCATGCCGAGGCCGCCGATCAGGCTCGCGGTGATGTCGGAGACGATGTCGCCGAACATGTTCTCCATCACCATCACGTCGAAATCCCAGGGGCGCTTCACCAGCATCGCCGAGCAGGCATCGACATAGAGCCGGTCGGTCTTCACATCAGGATGCTTCTTCTCGATCTCATCGAAAATGCTGCGGAAGAACGCAAAGGCCTTGAACACGTTCGCCTTGTCGACGCAGGTCAATGCGCCCGGCTTACCGCGCGCCTTGCGCCGCTCGGCGAGGCGAAACGAGAACTCGAACAGGCGTTCGGACGTCTTGCGCGTGATCACCATGGTCTCGCGCGCGTCCTCATGGGTGACGATACCCTTGCCCATCGAGGCGAACAGGCCCTCGGTGGACTCGCGGATCACGACGAGATCGATGCCGCGCTGGTCAGCGCCGACGATCGGGCTCGGCACGCCCGGAATGAGCCGCGCGGGCCGCACGCCTGCATAGAGGTCGAAGATGAAGCGCAGCTCGATCTGCGGCGCGATCTCGGTATTGTCAGGGTAGCGCACCGATGGCAGGCCGCAGGCGCCAAGCAGGATCGCGTCGGCCTCCTCGCAGAGCTTGATGGTGCTGTCAGGCATCGACTTGCCGGTGGCGAGATAATTGGTGGCGCCGGCCGGTGCCTCGGTGAAACGGAAGCTCAGGCCGGATTTGTCGCCGACCTTGCGCAGCACCTCAAGCGCCGGCGCCATGACCTCAGGACCGATGCCGTCGCCGGCGAGCACGGCAATGTGGAAGGCGTTGTTTGCAGACATATAGAGCCTCAGGGAAGGGAGCTAACCGAGTCGTCACTGCGAGGAGCGAAGCAACGAAGCAATCCAGACTGTGCCCGCGGAGGGATTTCTGGATTGCCTCGCTTCGCTCGCAATGACGGAGGAGAGAGTTCGTTACGGCGTCAGCACCGTGCGTCCGACGACAGCACCCTGCTGCAATTGCACCAGCGCCTCGTTGGCCTTGGCGAGCGGAGCCGTCGTCACCGGGATCGGCGGCACTTTCTTGGAGCGGACGAGGTCGAGCAGTTCCTGCGTTTCGCGCAAGTTTCCGACATAGCTGCCCTGGATCGTCACCGCCTTGATTGGAATCAGCGGCAACGCCCAGGTCGCGCCGCCGCCGAACAAGCCGACGATGATGAGCTTGCCGCCCTTGGTCAGGCAATCGAAACCGAGCTGGGTCGTGGCGGCATTGCCGACGAGATCGATCACGGCGCGGATCGGTCCGCCCGCTTTCTTCGCCAGTTGCTCCAGCGCGTCCGGCGCCTTGGGATCGACGGTCGCGAGCGCACCGGCTTTTTCCGCCGCCTCGCGCTTTTTCGCGTCGATATCAACCACGATCGCGCCCTTGCCGCCCATGGCCTTCAAGAGCGACAGCGCCATCAGGCCGAGACCGCCGGCTCCGAACATCACGATCGGCGTGTCGAAATGCTGCTCGACCTTCTTCAGCGCGCTGTAAGTGGTGACGCCCGAGCAGGCATAGGGCGCGGTGGTCGCAGGATCGAGGCCTTTCAGATTAAGCAGATAACGCGGATGCGGCACCAGCATGTGGTCGGAATAGCCGCCGTCGCAATAGACGCCGAGCGAGCGCGGGGTCAGGCACATGTTCTCGTCGCCGGCAAGGCACGTGGCGCACTTGCCGCAGCCGATCCAGGGATAGACCAGGCCGACATCGCCAAGCTTGAGATCGCCCTGGTCGGTCGGCTTCACGTCGGGACCGAATGCCAGGACCTCGCCGACCGTCTCATGGCCCATCGTCAGCGGCAGGTTGATGCCGCGATCCTTCAGCGACAGCGGCTTGCGGCCGTGGCCGAGATCGTAGCCGCCTTCCCAGATGTGAAGATCACTGTGGCAAACGCCGGCGGCCTTCACCTTGATCAGCACCTGCGTGCCCGTCGGCTGCGGCGTCGCCTCGTCGAACTCCTGCAGCGGCGCCTTGAAATCGGCTACCTTGAAACTCTTCATCGGCGTCCTCCCGCATGCTTCTTGTCGCCACGCCACCATGCCACGGCCGGCAAGGCGAGACAAACCGGTCTTAGTTCAGGCCAACGGATGATGGCAAGCCGCGAACTGGCCGGGTACGACCTCGCGCAACTCCGGTATCTCCGCGCTGCATCGCTGATCGGCCCGCGGGCAGCGGGTGCGGAAGCGGCAGCCGGACGGCGGCGCAATCGGCGATGGCGGCTCGCCAACGGCCACACCCTCGACGGGACGGACGTCCGGATCAGGGACCGGGATCGCTTGCAACAGCAGGTCCGTATAGGGATGCACGGGCTTGGCGAACAATTGCTCGGACGGACCGACCTCGCAGAGCCGGCCGAGATACATCACCGCGACGCGGTCGCTGACCGCTTTCACCACCGCGAGGTCATGCGCGATGAAGAGCAGCGTCAGTCCGAAGCGCGTCTTCATCTCCTCCAGCAGGTTGAGGATCTGCGCGCGGATGGAGACGTCGAGCGCCGAGACCGGCTCGTCGCAGACGATGAACTCAGGATTGAGCACCAGCGATCGCGCGATGCAGATCCGCTGGCACTGCCCGCCGGAGAATTCGTGCGGCAGGCGGTTCGCCACGAGCTCGGGGTCGAGCCCGACCGCCGAGAGCACCTCGTGAACCCTGCGCTTGCGCTCGGCGGCGTCCTTGAGGCCGGCGATGATCAGCGGCTCGGCCACGATGTCGCCGATCCTCCGCCGCGGATTGAGCGAGGCGATCGGGTCCTGGAAGATGAGCTGCACGCGGCGGCGCATCTTGCGTAGCGCCTCGCCCTCCATCGCAGTCAGATCCTCGCCGTCGAACAGCACGCGGCCCGACTTGGCGCGTCGCAATTGCAGCACCGCGCGCCCCAGCGTCGACTTGCCGCAGCCGGATTCGCCGACCAGCCCCAGCGTCTCGCCGCGCGCGACCTGAAGGCTGACGCCGGAGACGGCGTGAACCGTCTTGTTACCGAGCCCGTATTCGACGACGAGATTGTCGACGTCCAGAAGCGGCTCTGCGCGCGCGGCAAGCTGCATCATGCGCCAACTCCCGCCGCCATCCGGATCGGGTGGAAACAGGCATAGAGATGTCCCGCCGTCTCCGCGCTCGCCAGCGCGGGCTTGGCCTCGTGACAACGGCCCGCGGCATAGCGACAGCGCGGCGCGAAGGAGCAGCCGCGCAGCGGCCGTGTCGGATCGGGTGGACGGCCGGAGATCGCGGGCAGCGGCGTATGCGGCGCGGTCTCGAGCTTCGGAATCGCCGCCAGCAGCGCTTCGGTGTAGGGCATATGCATGCGCTTGAACAAGGCTTGCGTCGGCGCGCGCTCGACCACCCTGCCCGCATACATCACCGCGACCTCGTCGGCCCGGCCGGCGACGACGCCGAGATCATGGGTGATGATGATCATCGCCATATGGCGGCGGCGCTGCTCGCGCGCGAGCAGATCGAGGATCTGTGCCTGGATGGTGACGTCGAGCGCGGTCGTCGGCTCGTCCGCGATCAGGAGCTTCGGTTCGCAGGACAGCGCGATCGCAATCGCGATACGCTGGCGCATGCCGCCGGAGCATTGATGCGGATATTGCGCGAGCCGCTGCTCCGGCGCGGGAATGCCGACCGCCGCCAGCAGCTCGACGCTTCGCTTCCGCGCGGCCGGAGCATCGAGCTCGAGATGCTCCTGGATCGTCTCCATCAATTGGGTGCCGATGGTGAGCACCGGATTGAGCGAGGTCATGGGGTCCTGGAACACGACCGCGAGGTCGCGCCCGCGCAGGCGCCGCAGGCTTTCCGGCGCGAGCCGCGCCAGGTCCTGGCCGTCGAACATCACGCGTCCCGTGAGCTTCGCCTTCTTCGGCAGCAGCTGCAGCACCGCCCGCGACAGCATGGTCTTGCCGCAGCCGGATTCGCCGACGATGCCGAGCGTGCGGCCCGCCTCCAGCGACAGATCGACGTGATCCACCGCGCGCAGGTTTCCGCGCGGCGTCGGCAGCTCGACCGCGACGTCAGCGATGGTCAGGAGCGGAGTGCTCACAGCGCCCCCTGACGCGGGTCGGTCAGCGCCCGCATGGTGTCGCCGACGAGGTTGAACGCCAGCACGGTCAGGAAGAGCCCGGCCGCCGGCAGGAAGGCGAGCCGCGGCGCGACGTCGAGACTGTCGCGCCCCTCGCCGATCATGCTGCCCCAGCTCGCCATCGGCGGCGGCACGCCGAGGCCGAGGAAGGACAGCGCCCCCTCGACCACGATGGTGACGGCGACGCCGAGCAGAAAGAAGGCCAGCAACGGCAGGATCACGTTCGGCAACAGCTCGCGCACGAGGATGCGCGCATGGCTGGCCCCCAGTGCCTCCGCCGCGATCACGAATTCCCGCCGCGCCAGCGTCAGCGTCGCCGCACGGGCCACCCGCATGAAGGCGGGAATGCCGAGCACGCCGAGGATTACGGTGAGATTGGGCACGGACTGGCCGAGATAGGCCGTCACCGCGAGTGCGAAAATCAGCGGCGGAAAAGCGAGCAGCACGTCCATGCTGCCGACCACCAGCGTCTCGAACCGGCCGCGAAAATAGCCGGCCAGCAGGCCGAGCGCGCCGCCGATGGTCAGGCCGATCATCGGTGCGATCAGCCCGACCGTCAGCGATGCCCGCGCACCGAAGATCAAGCGGGCAAGCTCGTCGCGGCCGAGCCCGTCAGTGCCGAGCCAGTGCTCCCCGGAGAACGCCGCGCGGCGCTCGAGCATGTCCATGTCGACAGGGTTCTGCAACGGCAGCACCGGCGCGAGGATCGCGAGCGTCAGGATGGTCACGAGCCAGGCGCTCGCGATCCAGAACAGCAGGCCGAGCCTTCGCTTGCGCCTGCCGGGGGCGGCCGTCGCCTCGTCCTGCATCGAGAGCTCAAGCGTGGCCATGACGGATCCTGGGGTCGAGCACCGCGTAGAGCATGTCGACGACGAAGTTCACGATGACGAAGCCGCAGGCGACCAGCAGCACCACGCCCTGAAGGATGACGAGGTCGCGGGTGTAGATCGCCCCGACCAGGAGCCGGCCGATGCCCGGAAGCGCGAAGATCGATTCCACGATCAGCGTGCCGCCGAGCAGACGGCCGATATTGATGCCGGTCACCGTCACCAGCGTCAGCGACGACGGCTTCAGCGCATGGACGAACAGGATACGCGCGGGCTTGAGACCCTTTGCTTTCGCCAGCGCGATATAGTCCTCCTGCAGGGTCGCGATCATGTCGGAACGCAGCACCCGCATGATTCCGGGCCATTCCGCCAGCGCCAGCGTCAGTGCCGGCAGCACGAAGAAGCGCAGATTGTTGAGCGGCTCCTCGGTGAACGGCACATAGCCGGTCGCCGGAAGCCAATGCAGCTCGACCGCGAACAGATAGATCAGCAGGATCGCCACCAGAAAGGACGGCATCGACAGGATCGCGAACGCGCTGCCGGTCATGAAGCGGTCGAACGCGCCGCCGGCACGCGCCGCGCAGGCGATCGCGACGGGAACGCCGATCAAGAGCCCGATGAACTCGGCCATCAGCATCAATTGGAGCGAGACCGGAATGCGCTCGGCGACCGCTTGCAGCACGGTCTGTCCGGTCCGGAACGAGCGGCCGAGATCGCCCTGCAGAACGTGGCCGAGCCAACTCAGATAGCGCCACCACAGCGGCTGATCGAGACCCATGTCGCGGCGCAGGGCCGCGACATTCTCAGGCGTTGCCTGATCGCCGAGGATGACGAGAGCGAGATCGCCCGGCAGCAGCGAGGCGATCAGGAACGTCAGCAGCGATACGGCGAGCAGCACCGGCAGCATGGCAAGCAGCCGCCGAACGACGAAGTTCAGCATCGCGCCATCATTCCAGCCAGGTCATCGAGACATCGATCACGCTGTTGTAGATCTTCGGGAAGCCCTTCAGCTTGGCGCTCGACAGCGCGTAATAGGTGTTCTGGAAGGTCCAGAACCAGATCGCCTCCTTGTTGATCAGGCGGCTGATGGCGCAGTAATCCTCGGTGCGCTGGCCGAGATCGGCCGTGACGCGCGCGTGGTCGAGCAACTTGTCGAGTTCGGGACTTGCAAAACCGGCGAGCGCAAGCGGACTGCCGCTGCGGAAATTCGCATACATCTGGGGATCGGGATCGGCGAGATCGACGATGCGCCACGGCGTCATCTGGAACTGGCGGGTGAAGGCGCGCGAGGGAATGGTGGCCTGATCGACCTGCTCGATCTCCATGTTGGCGCCGGCGCGCTTCCAGAACTGCTGCAGCACCTGGCCGATCATGCGGCCTCGCGGTGTCGCCGTCACCAGCATCTTGAACTCGACCGGCTTGCCGTAGTCCTTGATCAGGGCCTTGGCCTTCTCGACGTCGAACGGCAGCGCGCCGTCGTCCTTGCACTTGACCCAGGAGCCCTCGCCATAGGGATTGCTGGCGGGCCGGCTCAGGCCGTTGCTGATCGCCTGCGACATCTTCGGACGGTCGATCGCCATCACCAGCGCCTGTCGCACGCGGACGTCGTCGAACGGCGCGACCTTGGTGTTGAAGGCATAGACCTGCGCGCCCGAGCCCTTGTAGGTGTGCACGGTGAGCTTGGAGTCCTTTTGTGCCTTCAGGATATTGTCGGCGTCGGCCTCGTCGTCCCAGATGATGTCGGCCTCGCCCGATTGTAGCGAGGCGAAGCGCGACTGCGCGTCAGGCAGCGGCTTCAGGACGATGCGGTCGAGATAAGGCTTGCCCTTGTCCCAGTAGTTGGGATTCTTCTCCAGCACCATGCGGTCGCCGGCGGTCCAGGATTTCAGGATGTAGGGACCGGTGCCGACGGGATTGCGGTTGTAGTCGTCGCCCTTGGTCTTCCAGGCCGTCGGCGAATGAATGACGTTGTTGGAGCTCTGGATGGTAATCGTCGCCGGCAGGTTCACCGAGGGATCGGTGAGCTTGTAGACGATCGTGGTGTCGTCGGGCGCCTGCACCTCCTTGACGTTGGTGATGTAGAAGGCGCAGCGGCATTTGTTGGCGGGGTCCTTCTGCCGGTCGAAATTCTCCTTGAAGGCCTGCGCATTGAACGGCGTGCCGTCGTGGAATTTGACGCCCTCGCGCAGCTTGAAGGTCCAGGTCATGTAGTCGTCGGAATGCGTCCAGGACACCGCGAGTTTTGGCGCGGCCTCTCCCTTTTCATTCAGCGTGGTGAGCGTGTCGAAGATGGCTGCGGCAGCAGTGAAGGTCGAGGTGTCATAGACGCCGACCTTGAGCGGATCGAAGCCTGCGATCTCGAGCTCCTGGCCGACGGTGATGCTGCCGCCGGATTTCTGCGCCTGCGCGGGTTCAGCCAGCGGAAGGAGGGCAAATGCCGCGACAAGGAAAATCGGCGCGTGCATGCGCGCCGCAGCAGCAGACTTCGTCATGGTTCCTCCCGGGATCCCTCGTCCGATGTTTCGGATCTCTGAATGACTGGAGGCGAGATTGGCGACAAATGCGCGCGACGGCAAGGGGCACGCGCGACGGATCAAACGCCGCATGTGCGGCGTAATGTTGCTCAGCGTGTCGCGGCTGTTTTGCCTGTCGGAATTGACGCATGATCGGCAAGGCCGATCTCCTCGCGCAACGCATCGGTATGCTCGCCGAGCACGGCCATTGCGCTGGCGGGCGCGGTGTCGGCCCCGGACATGCGGAACGGCAGGTTGAGAACCTGGAACGAGCCGCCGCCATCCTGCACGGACGACAGCGCCTTGCGGTGCGCGAGCTGCGGATCGGCAAGCGCTTCGGCGACGGTGCGATAGGCCGAGGCGGGCACGCCGGCCGCGCCGAGCGCAGTGAGACAGGCATCGGTCGTGAGCAGCCGCGACCAGGCCTCGACGCCGTCCATCACCTCGGCCCAATTGTCGCGGCGTGCCGCATAGGTCGCAAAGCGCGGATCGGTGATCCAGTCGAGGTGGCCGATCACGCCCATCAATGCCTGGAAGGTCTTCTCGCTGGCGACCGTGATCATGACGTAGCCATTGGCCGTCTCGGTCGGGCCGAACATCGGGCGCGGCGGCGGCTTCACCGCGAATTGCGCACTCTGCAATTCGGTCAGCGTCAATGACAGCATCGTTTCCAGCATGGAGACGTCGATGTGCTGGCCGAGCCCGGTCACGGTACGCTGATAGAGCGCGGACGCGATCGCACCGAAGCCGTAGGTGCCGGTGACGACGTCGGCGTGGTAGATGCCGCAATAGTCAGGGCGGTTGCGGCCGGGTTGATAGGCCAGATGCGCCATGTCGTAGCCGGAAGCGGCGTGGATCACCGGCGCGTAGGCCGGCAGCTCGGCCGAAGGGCCGCTCTGGCCGTAGCCGGAGATCGAGCAATAGATCAGCCTCAGATTGACGGCGCGCAGCCTGTCATAGTCGAGCCGCAGGCGGTGCATCACGCCGGGGCGGAAGTTCTCGACCAGGATGTCGGCGGTGGCGGCCAGCCGGCGGACCGCCTCCCTGCCGTCCTCGGATTTGAGGTCGAGCACGAGGCTCTTCTTGCCGACATTGAGCTGGCCGAACGCGGTGCTGCAGCCGTTACGCAGCGGTGGCCGGGTCCGCATCGTCTCCCCGCCGTCGGTCTCGATCTTGATGACCTCGGCGCCCATGTCGGCTAGCATCCGCGCGCAGTGAGGGCCGGCAATGGTGGTCGAAAAATCCAGGACCCGCAGGCCTGCGAAGGCCTTTGTCGTCGTCCCCTCATGCTTATCTGCTAGCTGCATGCGTGCCGCGCCCTCGGGTCTTTGGAACTATGGAAGTTCTCTCTTGTTGATGCGGCGACCCTAGAGGGCGGCGGCTGAGTAGGAAAGTGTTTACCGAACAGACGCGCCGCGTGGGCGGGCATTGAGAATACCAGGGCAACTGGACCCGTTCTTGCATAGCAGCAAACGGGATCGGAAGAGGGCAGCTGTTCTTGAGGGTCTTGTTCGTCACCACAGAGATGGACGACTTCGTCCGCGTCGGCGGACTCGGCGCCGTGTCCGCGGCTCTGCCCCGCGCTCTTCGGCCGTTTGCCGACATCCGGATCATGCTGCCCGGCTATCGCGACATCATCGAGCAGCTCACGCATATTCAGATCGTCGGCCGCTGTCCGGCATTCGCGGAGATGCCCGCCTGCTCGCTCGGCCGGGCCGCGACCAAGGACGGAATGCCCGTCTACGTGCTGTTGTGCTCACAACTCTACGACCGGCCCGGCAATCCTTATGGCGACGAGTCCGGGCGCGACTGGCCGGACAACGACATCCGCTTCGCGCGCTTTGCCTCGGCAGCCGCTGAGCTGGCCATGGGCAAGCTGGACAAGAATTGGGCAGCAGACCTGATCCATGCCAATGACTGGCAGGCTTCGCTGGTGCCGGCCTATCTCGCCTGGCGCGGCGCCAAGCTGCCGTCGATCCTGACCATCCACAACCTCGCCTATCAGGGCCTCTTCCCGAAGGAGGCGCTGCGGCGGATCGGCGCACCGGAGAGCTCTTTCCACATCGACGGCATCGAATTCTACGACCAGCTCTCCTTCCTCAAGGCAGGCCTCGTCTACGCCTCGCACCTCACCACGGTCAGCGGCACCTATGCGCGCGAGATCACCACGCCCGAGTTCGGCTGCGGTCTGGAGGGCCTGCTCCAGCTGCGCTCGGATGCCGCCGAGCTGACCGGCATCCTCAACGGCATCGACGAGAGCTGGGACCCGCGCTCCTGCGCCCAGCTCGCCCAGCAGTTCGGCGCCGGCGACTGGATCGGCAAGAAGGCCAATGCGGATTACGTCCGCAAGCAATTTGGCCTGGCGGTCTCGCGCGGCCCGATGTTCGGCATCGTCGCCCGCCTCGTGCACCAGAAGGGTATTGACCTCGTGCTGTCGGCGGCCGACGAGATCGTCGATGCCGGCGGGCAGATCGTCGTCACCGGCTCCGGCGAACCGGCGCTCGAGCAGGCCTTGATCGACGCGCATCGCCGCCGCCCCGATGCCATCGGCGTGGTGATCGGCTTCAACGAGGCGCAGGCTCGCCGTATCTTTGCCGGCAGCGATTTCACCCTGATGCCCTCGCGCTTCGAGCCATGCGGGCTCAGCCAGATGTACGCCCAGCGCTTCGGCTCGCTGCCGATCGGCCACCAGACCGGCGGCCTTGCCGAGACCATCACCGACGGCGAGACCGGATTCCTGTTCGCGAAACCCTCGCGCGAGTCCTTCCTCGGCGGCGTCCGCCGGGCCTTCTCCGCCTTCATGGCGCAAGACCAGCTCGACACCATGCGCCGCAGCGCCATGGGACGCTCATTCTCCTGGACCATCTCCGCCGGCAGCTACAGCGCGCTGTACCGCAAGCTGGCCTCGGTATGAGCCGAGGGGACCCCCGTACTCCGTCACTGCGAGCGTAGCTCTCCCCACCGTCATTGCGAGGAGCGAAGCGACGAAGCAATCCAGACTGCCTCCGGGGTGACAGTCTGGATTGCTTCGCTGCGCTCGCAATGACGATTTGGAGAGATTGGAGCATCCGACTCCCCTCTCATGCCCCGGACGCAGCGCAGCGCGTCGCACTTGCGACGTGGTGCGCTGCTGAGCCGGGGCCCATGTCACACCGAAGGCAGTTGCCGCTGGGTCCCGGCGCTGCGCAGCAGCGTTGCACGCTGCAGCGCGTCCGGGACACGGATGATGGATTTGGGGCTCTCACCCCTTCCCGCGCACATCCATCTGCGGCCGTCCGATCCAGGCCCGGTTCAGGCAGCGCGTCATCCAGTCGGGCTGCGGCTCGCCTCGCAGCCGCGCCTGCGCCTCCTGGTACGGCCCGACATAGCGCAGCCTGTCCGGCAATGCCGGATAGACCCGCCTGATCCACCGCAGCGCCCTGTCGGCGGATCTGACATCCCGCTCGTCGAGCTCAAATCCGAACCCGGCACGCAACCGCTCAGGCAGCATTCGCGCCGTGAGCGCGCGATACCAGCGCGGCGGCCGCAGCCACGGACGCGTGCCCGTGAAGATTTGCATCGCGATCTCGCGTGCCGCCGGGCTCACGGTCAGCGTCTCCGACTGCACCGTCGCGGCATTGTAAGCCGCAAAGCCCGCCCAATCCCCCGGCAAATCGTCCGCCGTCAATCCGAACAAGGCACCGAACATCCGGCTCTCGGCCCAATAACGCTCGCGCTCTTCCGCGGAGAACGGCGGCAAGACCAAATCGTGCGCCATCAGCGCGGTCTCGACCAACGTAGCATGAACCCAGCGCAGCGACGGAATGTCGTTGGCACAATAGCGCGAGCCTGCCGCAAACGGGCCGACCGTCTCGGGCATCTCTCCGACGATCATGCCGTGACGACGGTGCAATTGCCGCGACGACAGCAAGGCCCGGTCGAGCGAGCCGAACACCATGGCAAAGACGATGTCGAAGGTGCGATGGAAGCGACCGATCGGATCGGCAAGGGTTTTGGAATGCTCGGCGATGGCGGCCGCCACCCAGGGATGGGCCAGCTGCAGCAACAGCGCGCGGCCGGCGCCGAGAAAGATGACGGCTTCACGGTCGATCCGCCAGGTCAGCGCATCAGGACCGAACACGCCCGCAACCGGTCCCGCCGCGTTGGCACAGACCTGATCGAGGGCAGATTCCAGATCGTTCTCGGACACCACCTGCACGGCCTTTCGACTGCGAACCGCTTACGATCCGCAAGGCCTGTGGCAATTCGATGAACAGCGAGCCCCCTAGCGCTTCACCGGAGCTTCCTGCGGCGGCTCGTCGTCGGCGATGGCGCGCCAGGCGGCACCGTCGAGATCGTCGTACTGGCCACTGCGAAGCGACCAGAGGAAGGCGACGAGACCGGCGCCGCCGAGCATCAAGGCCAGCGGGACCAGGATGACCAGGATCTCCATCACACGATCTCCCGCGAGGACGTGCGCGCGCGCAGCGAATTCAGCATGACCAGGATCGAGGATCCGCTCATGGCCGCCGCCGCGATCAGGGGCGTCACGACGCCGCTGATTGCAACCGGCACCGCGAGCACATTGTAGCCGATGGCGAGCCAAAGGTTTTGCCGCATCAAATGCAGCGCCTTGCGCGAGGCGTCGATGGCGGCAACCACCGGGGCCAGCGGCCGGCCGAGGAAAACGAGGTCAGCGGTGGCCTGGCTGAGATGCGCGGCCGAGATCGGCGACATCGAGACATGGGCTGCCGCCAGCGACGGCGCGTCGTTCATGCCGTCGCCGACCATCAGCACCTTGGCGCCGCGCTGCTTCAATTCCTCGATCCGCGCGATCTTGTCGGACGGCGTGACGCCGGCGCGCCATTCCGGAATTTCAAGCACCTTGGCCGCCGCCTTCACCGCCGGCTCGCGATCGCCGGAGAGAATCTCGATGCCGATGTTGCGTGCCTTCAGCGCCGCGATCACAGCCTTTGCATCCGGCCGCAGGCCCTGGCGGACCGAAAGGACGAACCGGTCGCTGCCCCTGCTGAATGCGACGACGGAGGCTTCGGGATCGACGACGGTGCTGCCGATCAGCGCCTCCGCACCGCAGAAGGAAGGGCGGCCGAGGCGGAGCTCAACGCCGTCAACGGTCGCACGGACACCCTGCCCGGCCTCTTCGACCGCACCGACAACGGGCGATTTGGCGCCGGCAGCCTGCGCCACGGCGGCGGCCACCGGATGATGGCTCGACAGTGCGAGCCGGCCGGCGAGCTCGAAGATCTCGGCGGGGATATCGGCGGCATTCATCACTTCGAGATCGGGCAGCGTCAGCGTGCCGGTCTTGTCGAAGATGACATGGTCGGCCTCGGCCAGCCGCTCGATCGCGTCGCCGGAATTCAGCAGCACGCCCGACTTGAACATCGCGCCGGAGGCGATGGTCTGCACGGTCGGAATGGCAAGACCCAGCGCACAGGGACAGGTGATGATCAGCACGGCAACGCCCGTCACGATCGCATCGTGCCAGGCCGCGCCGGCAATGACCCAGCCCAGGATGGTCAGAAGCGCGGTCGCATGCACCACCGGCGCATAGAGCCGCGAGGCACGGTCGGCGAGGCGCATGTAGCGCGAGCGCGCTTGCAGCGCGTTGTCGAGCAGCCGGGTGATCTCGGCCAGCAACGTCGCCTCGGAGGCAGCCGAAACGCGCACCCGGAGCGTGCCGGAGATGTTCATGGAGCCCGCATAGACCGCCGTGCCCTGCTCCGCCGTGACATAGAGCGTCTCGCCGGTGATGAGGCTCTGGTCGATCTCCGAACGGCCCTCGATCACGGTGCCGTCGACGGCGCAGCGCTCGCCGGGCCTGAGCAGCACGATGTCGCCAGGATTGATCGCGGCCACCGGCACCTGCGAAATCTCGTCAGGACCGATGAACTTGGCCGCGGTCTCCGCCTTCAGCGCGGCGAGATTACCGGCGACTGCGCGGGTCCGCCGCCGCATGTTCTGGTCGAGGAAGCGGCCGACCAGCAGGAAAGTCAGCAGCATGATCGCCGCGTCGAAATAGGCATGCTCGGCGTGGTGGAACGTCTCGACCACGGACATGCCGAGCGCGAGAATCACGCCGATCGAGATCGGCACGTCCATGTTGGTCGTCTTCGCCGACAACGCGCGCCAGGCCGAGCGGAAGAACGGCTGGCCGGCATAGGCCGCCGCCGGCAGCGCGATCAGCGCCGACAACCAGTGGAAGAAGTCGCGCTGTTCGGGCAGCATGTCAGAAACGTTGCCCGACCAAACCGGGATCGACAGCATCATCACGTTCATGGTGGCGAACGCGGCGACACCGAGACAGCGCAGCAGGAAGCGCGATTCGGCGACCTCCGCCACTTCCGCGCTTTCGGTTTCGAACGGATAGGCCTTGTAGCCAAGCTCTTCGAGCCGGTCGATGAAGCGGCCGGGGTTGAGCGTACCTGCCTTCCACTCCAGCGCGACCCGGCGGTCGGTCAGGTTGACGCGTGCCAGCGTGACGTCGGGAATCGCGGACAGGCCGCGTTCGATCTTGGCCATGCAGCCGGCGCAATGAACGCCTTCGACTGCGAGATCGATGTGCTGGACACCCTCGCCCGCCTCGCGAACATAATGAGAGAAATCGCGCGTGACCTGCATGACAAAATCCTTCAGTTCAGGATCACGCGGTTGCGCGACAAGAACACGCGCGTGCCCCGCGCCTCGCCTTCGATCACCAGGTCCCACTGACCCGGCGCGACGGATGCGGTATCGCCGCGATAGAGGCCGTTGCCGGCTTCGGAGAGCTCGACGGCGAGATCTGCGCGCTTGTCGGTCGGCCGCTCCAGGCGCCCGGCGAATTTCAGCCCGGCGATCGGCTGGCCGCCGGCATCGCGCGCCTCGACCTGGACTACCGCGCGGCCGTCGTTGCGGCGCTCGATATGTGCGTTGACCTTCCATTTGCGCGCGGCCTGGTCCTGCGCCGCGGAGATCTCGCGGTCGTAGGTCAGGCCGGCAGCATAGGGGCTGTCGACGTCGGTGCCGGGCAGCGTCGCGATCGCCAGCTTCATCATCGTGACGTTGACGCCGATCACGAGGCCGAAGAAAGCGACCAGCATCATGAAGACCTTGGTTCCGGTCAGCGGCTTGGATGACATGACGGTCTCCTGGATTTACGGCGCGACGAAATTGTCGGTGGCGCTCGCCGCGACGCCCAGTCCGATGTCCATCACGTGGAAGCGGACCGGAATCGACTTCTCCGGATTGTTTTCGGCCGGCGCGGTGACGAGCAGCCGCAACTCGCTGGTGGAATCGCGCGGGATCACGATGATCGGCCGGTCCGGCGTCACCGAGTCGGCGCCGACGACGTGCATCGTGGGATTGACCGGCCCCTCCACGTCGATGGCGATGGCGCGATCGTATCCGCTCTTGTTCAGCAGCCGCACGGTGTAGGCGTTGCGGATCGAGCCGTCGCTGAGCTTGACCGCGACCGGATTGCGGTCATGCAGCACGTTGACATCGAGCAGGCTGCGGGTTGCGAGCATGTAGACCATGAAGCCGCCGATCGCGGCGATGATCGCGCTGTAGACGATGGTGCGGGGCCGGACGATCCGGTAGATCGGCGCCTTGCCTTCCTGGCGGCGGTGGATGTTGATGTCGTTGTCGTAGCCGATCAGCCGCTTCGGGCGGCCGATCTTGGCCATCACGTTGTCGCAGGCGTCGATGCAGAGGCCGCACTGGATGCATTCCATCTGCGGTCCGTTGCGGATGTCGATGCCGGTCGGGCAGACCGCGACGCACTGGTAGCAATCGACGCAGTCGCCGACCTGTTGGCCGAGCGCGCGCAGCTCGGCGGCCTTCTTGACCGAGGTACGCTTCTCGCCGCGGTCGTAGCGATAGGTGACGTTGAGCGCCCATTCGTCGGTGAGCGCGGCCTGGATGCGCGGCCACGGGCACATATAGGTGCAGACCTGCTCGCGCATGTAGCCGGCGAGGACGTAGGTCGTCGCGGTGAGGATGCCGATCCAGATATAGGCGATCATCGGCCCCTGGAAGGTGACGAGCTCCTTCACCAGGGTCGGCGCGTCGTTGAAGTAGAGCACCCAGGCGCCGCCGGTCCACCAGGCAATCATGAGCCAGATCGAATGCTTGAGCACGATCTCGGAGATCCGCTCGAGCTTCATCGGATCGGACGATTTGTCCTTCTTCATCCGCTCGCGCCGGTCACCCTCGATGAGGCGCTCGACAGCATAGAACAGATCGGTCCAGACGGTTTGCGGACAGAGATAGCCGCACCAGATGCGGCCGCCAACCGAGTTCATCAGGAACAGCGCGACCGCGGCGACGATCAGAAGACCGGTGAAATAGTAGACTTCCTGCGGCCACAGCTCGATGAAGAAGAAATAGAAGCGGCTGTTGGGCAGGTCGATCAGCACGGCTTGGCTGGGGGCGCCGAGGCCACGGTTCCAGCGAACGAACGGCAGGAAATAATAGACGCCGAGGCAGATCGCCATCAGGCCCCATTTGATCCGGCGGAAGGTGCCGGACACGCTCTGCGGATAGACCTTCTTGCGGGCCGCATAGAGCGGCCCGACGTCGTCCGCAGGCTTGAGTTCGTTCGGGTTCACGGTCTTGTTCATCGCTTGGAACTTCTAAAAGAGGTGCGATTAAACCTAGACCCGACATCGCCGCGTCAGTTGATCCAGCTCAAACGGGGGCACTTTTGTTCACCCCCGTCTGAATTCCTTGAGCCGCCGACCTGCTATTTTCCGCCGCCCAGCGAGTGGACGTAGACAGCCATCGCCTTGATGGTGGCGGGATCGAGCCGCCCTTCCCAAGCCGGCATCACGCCGGCGCGGCCTTGGCTGATGGTCTCGATCAAAGCCGCTTCGTCGGAGCCGTAGAGCCAGATCTTGTCGGTCAGGTTCGGTGCACCCATCTCCTGGTTGCCCTTGCCGCCGTCGCCGTGGCAGGCGACGCAGTTCTCCGCGAAGATCTTCTCGCCCTTGGCGGCGTCGAAACCGCTCCGGGTCGACAAGCCCGACAGCGACCGCACGTAGTTAGCGACCGTGACGATCTCGTCCGGCTTCAGCACGCCGTCCTTGCCGAAGGCGAGCATCTGGCCCTCATGGGTCTTGGCGTGGCCGGAACGCGCGCCGAACTGGATGGTCTGCATGATCTGGTCGAGCGTGCCGCCCCACAGCCAGTCGTCGTCGTTCAGGTTCGGATAGCCCTTGGCGCCGGCAGCGCCGGAGCCGTGGCAGGGCGCACAATTGTCGCCGAACACGGTCTTGCCCTTGGCGCGGGCGAGCGCCAGCAAGGCCGGGTCCTTCTCGATGTCGGCGAGCGAAGCCGCGCCCAACGCCACCATCTTGTCACCGCGGATCTTCTCGAGATTGGCGAGCTCGACCGCGACGTCGGCGCGCGAGGAGTAGCCGAACATGCCCGTGGTGTTGCTGGAGATCAGCGGCCAGGCCGGATAGACGATCCAGTAGCCGATCGACCAGACGATGGTGAGGTAGAAGCAGATTACCCACCAGCGCGGCAGCGGCGTGTTGAGCTCCTTGATGCCGTCCCACTCGTGCCCGGTGGTGGACTTGCCGGAGACGGCATCGATGTCGCTATGATGATCGGTCATGGTCTCTCACTCCTCCCGCAAGGGCAGGTGCGCTGCTTCATCGAAAACAGGCTTGTTACGGGGCCAAAATGCGTAGGCGATGATCGCGAGAAAGATCGCGACGAACACCGGCGTCCAGATCGTCGTCACGAGCTCTGACGCTAGATTATGGACTGTCAGGATAGCTTTCATCGTTCATGCCTTCTCAGCGAAGATTGGCTTTCTCGTTGTAGATCTTGAAGTCGACCAGCGTGCCGAGCATCTGCAGGTACGCGATCAGCGCATCCATCTCGGTCGGCGCACCGGTCTTGCCGTCGAAGTTGCGCACGGCGGCCTTGGCGTAGCGCTTGTTGAAGGCGTCGGTGCCGGCGTTTTCCGGATCGGCCTGGGCCTTCATATCCGTGCTGGCACTTGCGATCTGGTCGTCCGTATAGGGCACACCGACGGTCCTCAGCGTACGCATATGGTCGGCGATCGTGTCCGGATCGACCTCGTTCTGGCTGAGGAACGAATAGCCCGGCATCACCGACTGCGGCACGATGGCGCGCGGGTTGGTCAGATGGGTCACGTGCCAGTCGTCGGAATATTTGGCGCCGACGCGGGCGAGATCAGGACCGGTGCGCTTGGAGCCCCACTGGAACGGGTGGTCGAACATGCTCTCGGCGGCGAGCGAGAAGTGGCCGTAGCGCTCGACCTCGTCGCGCAGGGGGCGGACCATCTGCGAGTGGCAGAGATAGCAGCCCTCGCGGACGTAGACGTTGCGGCCCGCGAGCTCCAGCGGGGTATAGGGCCTGACCCCGTCGACCTTCTCGATCGTGCTCTTGAGGTAGAACAGCGGGGTGATCTCGACGAGACCGCCGATCGCGATCACCAGCAGGATGCCGACGATCAGGATGATCGAGTTCTTTTCGAAGACTTGATGGCGTGTCCAGAACGACATTGCTTTGCTCCTCATTCCGCCGGCTGAAGAGCGACGGGCATCTGGACTTCCGCCTCGCCGACGCGAACGGTCATCCAGAGATTGTAGGCCATGATCAGCGAGCCGATCAGGAACAGGCCGCCGCCGGCGGCGCGGATGATGTAGAAGGGATGCATCGCCTCGACGGTTTCGATGAAGGAATATTCGAGGAAGCCGAGCGAGGTGTAGGCGCGCCACATCAGGCCCTGGAGGATGCCGGACACCCACATCGCCGAGATGTAGAGGACGATGCCGAGGGTCGCGACCCAGAAGTGCCAGTTGACGAGCTTCAGGCTGTAGAGGCCCTTGCGATTCCAGGCCCACGGCACCAGGCAGTAGAGCGCGCCGAAGGAGACGAAGCCGACCCAGCCGAGCGCGCCGGAATGCACGTGGCCGATGGTCCAGTCGGTGTAGTGGCTGAGCGAGTTGACCACCTTGATCGACATCATCGGACCTTCGAAGGTCGACATGCCGTAGAAGGCGACGGAGACCACGAGCATGCGCAGCACGGGATCGGTGCGCAGCTTGTCCCAGGCGCCCGACAGCGTCATCAGGCCGTTGATCATGCCGCCCCAGGAGGGCATCCACAGCATGATCGAGAAGGTCATGCCCAGCGTCTGGGTCCAGTCAGGCAGCGCCGTGTAGTGCAGATGGTGGGGACCTGCCCAGATGTAGAGGAAGATCAGCGCCCAGAAGTGGATGATCGACAGCCGGTAGGAATAGATCGGCCGCTCGGCACGCTTGGGAATGAAGTAGTACATGATGGCGAGGAAGCCGGCGGTCAGGAAGAAGCCGACCGCGTTGTGGCCGTACCACCACTGGAACATGGCGTCCTGGATGCCGCCCCAGGCGACATAGGACTTCGAGCCGAACACCGAGACGGGAAGCGCCGGGTTGTTGCCGAGATGCAGGACCGCGATCGTCACGATAAAGGCGAGATAGAACCAGTTCGCGACGAAGATGTGCGGCTCCTTGCGCTTGATGACAGTGGCAAGGAAGACGAGCAGGTAGGCGACCCAGACGATGGTCAGCCACAAATCGGCGTACCATTCCGGCTCGGCATATTCCTTCGACTGGGTGACACCGAGCAGATAGCCGGTGCCCGCGATCAGGATGAAGAAATTGTAGCCGACCACGACGAACCACGGCGCGAGGTCACCGGCGAGGCGCGCGCGGCAGGACTTCTGCACCACGTAGAAGGAGGTGGCGATGAGAACGTTGCCGCCGAAGGCGAAGATCACGGCCGAGGTGTGTAACGGCCGCAGGCGGCCGAAGCTGGTCCAGGGCAGATCGAGGTTCAGCGCGGGCCAGGCCAGCTGCGAGGCGATGAGGAGGCCGACGAGGAAGCCGGCAATGCCCCAGAACATCGCCATGAAGGAGGAGAACTTGATCGGCCCCATGTTGTAGTTGGGGCGCCCGTTGATCTCCTGCGGCGGCAGCGCCGCCGGGCGATCGAGGTAGCGGTTGATGATGACGAACACCGCCGCCAGGCTCGCCGCCGCGCTGAGCGCGGCATGGAAGGCGAAAGGCGCGTCGAGCGCCTTGGCCGAAGCGATTACGCAAAGGAAGGCGGTGACTGCGAACACGACAGCCAGGCCGCTTTCACCGATGGTCATGGATTTGGAAATGGAGGGCTGGCTCATGCGGATTCTCTCTGAAAGAACACAACGCCAAGAACCACACTCGCCATCACCGGGAATTGATTGAAATCAAGAACGGCACTTAAGTTCTTCGCAGCGGGCTAAGATCTTGCTGGCTCCCTGCGGATTTCGGCCGGTTGACCTGCCCCTGCCGCCTCTGAAGGCGGCAACAACCATGTGGAAAATTCGTGCGCGCGCCTCGCCGCAGGGAATCAGGGGGGGAAACAGTTCCGGCGCCGCGCGCAAGACGACAACAGCCTCCGTAGAATCACGGAGGCTGCGCGTGGACTTGCGATCGGGGCTGATCCGTCAGTCGCGGGCCGTCGCCTGGAGTGCTGCGATGACGTCCTCGCGGGCGATGATTCCGACCAGCTTCTGCGCGCTGTCGAGCACGATGATGCTCCGGATGCGATGCTCGACCATGATCTGAAGCACGCGTGTCAGGCGCGTGTCGGGGCTGACATAAATGAACTCGGGCGTCATGACGTCGCCGACCTTGCGGCTCATCAGGTCGTGATAGCGAGGCAGCATCTGGCTCGGCGTGAAGGCGAAGCACTTCAGGATGTCGAATTTGGTGACGATGCCGACCACCTGTCCGTCGTCCTCGACCGGATAGGAGTTGAAGTCGTCGGTCTCGAACATCTCGCTGAGCTCGAGCAAGTCGCGGTCGCGCTGCACCGCCTTGACGTTGCGCGTCATGTAGCCGTCGACGGTCTGTTCAAGAAATCTGTACACGGCGCGTCCTCCTCGATCCGATTCCGGCCGGCCGTCAGTGCGACAGCAGCACGCTGCGGGCAGTCTGCGTGACCAGATACTGGGTGACGCCTCCCAGGATCAGTTCACGAAATCTCGAATGACCATAGGCGCCCGCCACGATCAGGCCGGCATCGACGTCGCCGGCGACTTTCTCCAGTTGCGCGGCGGCGGTTTCGTTCCTGCCGCCCTCGCAGATGCGCGCCGTCGCGGTGACGCCGTGGCGGGCAAGCCAGGCGGCAACGTCGGTGACGCCTGCCGTCACGACCGCACGATCCTCGTCGCGCTCGGGAACGGCGGCGATGGTGACCTCCTTCGCCTTGCGCAGCATCGGCAGCGCATCGGCCACCGCCCGCCGCGCTTCCGGCGTGTCCTTCCACGCCACCAGCACGCTGCGCAGGTCGAGCCAGTCGACCGCGTCGGGGACGACCAGAAGCGGGCGTCCGGCCTGCATCACCAGATCCTTGGGGCTTGCGAGCGCGAACGCGTCGGAAAAGGCCGGGCTCTGCCCGCCGCTGACGACAATGTCGGCGCAGCGCGCCTGCGCCAGGGCGAATCGCGCCGGAAAGTCCATGGCACTGCGCCACTCCGCGTGTCCCCCGCGATTCCTGGTGGCGGCACGGAATTGCGCCTCGAGGCCGGCCAGCCGCCGCTTGACCGAGGCTTCGCCTTCGTCGATCAGCGCTTGCGCCTCGGCGCCGTCGGTGAAATAGAGCGGCGGTGCGAACTGTGCCGCGGCGACCCCGACGATGGCCGCCTCGAATCGCTCGGCAAGCTCACCGGCAACCTGAAGACGCGCCTCGTTGGACTGATCGAGCGCCAGGCTGACCATCACCGTCGCGTATGTCATCGGAATTCTCCAGTGCAAAAACCTTGGTGAAATCTACGCCGGCCTCCGCACTTCGGGATGAGATAGATCAAGAAGGCCGCCGACGCCCGGCTTGCCGTCAATCCGCAAGCGACGGAACTTGCCACCGGCCCGGCCTTGAGCGACATTGGGGGAGTGGTAACCGCGTCCGGAGCCGCCCCATCAGGATAGGAGCATCATTTGTCGCCGACCCGCGTAACGCACTTGCAGGACGATGGTCGGGGCGAACGTTTTCGCGTTCGGATCGAAGGGTTTGGCGTCGGCACCTGGGATCTCGATCTCGCGACACGGGAATTGGACTGGTCCGACACCGCCAGGGTTTTGCTCGGCGTCGAGCCCGATCAGCCGCCGAGCTACGAGCTCTTTCTGTCGCGCCTTCAACCTCCGGACCGAGAGCGGGTCGAGAGCGCAGTCAAGCGCGTCTCCGAGCGTGGCGGCGGCTTCGACGTGTCTTTCAGGGTGGCGAACGCCGCCGGCAGCGGGCAGTGGATCCGCGCCCGGGCCGGAGTCATTCGGGACGAAGCCGGCGCGGCCCGTCATCTCAGCGGCATCTTTCTCGACATCGACGAGGAAAAGCAGGTCGAGGAGGCGCTGCGCACCCGCGAAACCCACCTCCGCTCCATTCTCCACACCATTCCCGACGCCATGATCGTGATCGACGGTCACGGCATCATGCAGCTCTTCAGCACGGCCGCGGAGCGCCTGTTCGGCTGGTCCGAGCACGAGGCGATCGGCCAGAATGTCAGCATTCTGATGCCGGAGCCCGATCGCAGCCGCCACGACGGCTACATCGCCCGTTACCGCACCACGAACGATCCGCACATCATCGGCATCGGCCGCATCGTGACCGGCAAGCGCCGCGATGGCACGACTTTTCCGATGCACCTGTCGATCGGCGAGATGGAATCCGCCGGCGAACCCTATTTCACGGGCTTCGTCCGCGACCTCACCGAGCACCAGCAGACCCAGGCCCGGCTGCAGGAATTGCAATCCGAGCTCGTCCACGTCTCGCGGCTGACCGCGATGGGCGAAATGGCCTCCGCGCTCGCCCACGAGCTCAACCAGCCGCTGGCGGCGATCAGCAATTACATGAAGGGATCGCGGCGCCTGCTCGCCGGCAGCAGCGATCCCAACTCACCGAAGGTCGAAAGCGCGCTCGATCGCGCAGCGGAGCAGGCCTTGCGCGCCGGCCAGATCATCCGGCGCCTGCGCGACTTCGTCTCCCGCGGCGAATCGGAGAAGCGGGTCGAGAGCCTGTCCAAGCTGATCGAGGAGGCCGGCGCGCTCGGGCTCGCCGGCGCGCGCGAGCAGAACGTGCAGCTCCGCTTCAGGCTCGATCCCGACGCCGATCTCGTCCTTGCCGACCGGGTGCAGATCCAGCAGGTGCTGGTCAATCTGTTCCGCAACGCGTTGGAGGCGATGGCGCAGTCCCAGCAGCGCGAGCTCGTCGTCGCCAACACCCGCGTCGGCGACGACATGATCGAAGTGGAGGTCTCCGACTCCGGTACCGGCTTCCGGGACGACGTCATTCCAAACCTGTTCCAGACCTTCTTCACCACCAAGGACACCGGCATGGGCGTTGGGCTCTCCATCAGCCGCTCGATCATCGAGGCTCATGGCGGCCGCATGTGGGCCGAGAACAATGCATCGGGCGGCGCAACATTCCGCTTCACTCTGCCGGCAACCGACGAAAGCTGATTCATGGCGACCAAGGGACATGTCTACGTCATCGACGACGACGCCGCGATGCGCGATTCGCTGAATTTTCTGCTCGATTCCGCTGGATTCAGCGTCACGCTGTTCGATGACGCGCTCGCCTTTCTCGATGCCCTGCCCAGCCTCGGCTTCGGCTGCGTCGTCTCCGACGTGCGCATGCCCGGCCTCGACGGGATCGAGCTCTTGAAGCGGATGAAGGCGCAGCAAAGCACATTCCCGATCCTGATCATGACCGGTCACGGCGACGTGCCGCTCGCGGTCGAGGCGATGAAGCTCGGGGCGGTCGATTTCCTGGAAAAGCCGTTCGATGACGACCGTCTCACCGCGATGATCGAGTCGGCGATCCGCCAGGCCGAGCCCGCCGCCAAGAACGAAGCCGTCGCGCAGGACATCGCCGCCCGCGTGGCCTCCTTGAGCCCCCGGGAGCGCCAGGTCATGGAAGGGCTGATCGCGGGCCTGTCCAACAAGCTGATCGCCCGCGAATACGACATCAGCCCGCGCACCATCGAGGTCTATCGGGCCAACGTCATGACCAAGATGCAGGCCAACAGCCTTTCGGAGCTGGTCCGGCTGGCGATGCGCGCCGGCATGCTCAACGACTGAGGCTGATCGGATTTGGGCAAATCGGATTGAGGCAAGTCAAGGCCACTTCCCAATGCTATGCTAGCCAAGCAGGATGATCGAGGTCGGTTCACATCATGAGCGGCCGTCGTCCTCAGCGCTCCCCACCGTCTACGTGGTCGATGATGATGCCGCCGTTCTGGGCTCTCTGCGGTTTCTACTGGAAACCGACGGCTTTGCCGTGCGGACTTTCAGGAGCGGCACCGCGCTGCTCAACGCGGGCGTCGCGCGCGGAGCGGACTGCTACGTCATCGACTACAAGATGCCCGACATCAACGGCATCGAGCTGGCCAACCGCCTGCGCCAGGCCGATCGCGGCACGCCCGTGATCCTGATCACCGGCTATCCGGACGAGAACATTTCGGCCCGAGCTGCCGCGGCGGGCGTCAAGGACGTGGTCCTGAAGCCGCTCCTGGACGAAAATCTGGTCAAGCGCATCCGCCGCGCCATCCAGGATCGCCCCCGCTAGCTATTTGTTCTATATTGGCTTTTCTGAAGATCCGGACGCATTGAGCGTGCGCGGCCGAGCGGATCCGGATCGGGTCCTCGCCTCCGGACATCTACGTAAGGCAACCCCCTTAAGATATCGCTCGAAATTTTCGAAGCCCCTGATACCGCGTACCAAAGCGTCATCACAACGGAGATGGCGCAGATGCTGACCCAGACGATCAACACCCAGGCGATCAACACCCTTGTCGGCAAGATTGCCCCTGCCCATCCCGTCACCGACCAGTTCGGCGCGATCACGGGCCACGTCGGTCTGGTCGCCACGGAATTCTCCTACCGCAAGGACGAGGAAATCTACGGCGAGGACGAGCCGGCCGAGTATGTCTACCAGGTCGTGTCGGGCGCTGTGAGCAGCTACAAGCTCCTCTCCGACGGCCGCCGCCAGATCGGCGCCTTCCATCTTCCCGGCGACGTGTTCGGCCTCGAATCCGGTCCCGCTCACCGCCTTGCTGCCGAAGCCATCATCGACACCACCGTCCGTCTCGTGAAGCGCGCCAGCCTCGAGAAGGCTGCAGGCACCGACGTGCAGGTTGCCCGCAAGCTCTGGGCCATGACCGCCGGCGAGCTGCGCCATGCCGAAGACCACATGCTGCTGCTGGGCCGCAAGACCGCGATGGAGCGCGTTGCGACCTTCCTGCTCGAAATGGACCGCCGCCTCGCCGTTGCCGGCATGATGGCCCTGCCGATGTGCCGCCGCGACATCGGCGACTATCTCGGCCTCACGCTCGAAACCGTGTCGCGCGCGCTGTCGCAGCTTCACGCCCAGGGCATTCTCGGTTTCTCCGGCGCCCGCCAGATCGTGCTGCGCAATCGCCAGCGCCTGCAGCATCTCGACGCCTGATCGGTTTCTCCCCCGTGACTTGGCCGGCCGAACTCGCTTCGGCCGGCCTTTTCTTTTGCGGCTATCGCACGGTGCGCCGCGTCTCCGGCATCACGAAGAGAATCAGCAGGAGCCCGGTCGCGGCAATGCCGGACAGCCCGATAAAGGCGGTCGCGTTGCCGAACTTGTCGCTGACATAGCCGCCGAGCGCCGTGCTCAGGGACGCGCCGATGCCGGTCGCGGTGCCGACGATGCCCTGCGCCAGGTTGAAATGGCCGCTGCCGAAGGCGACGTCGGCGACGATCAGCGGAATCATGACCGCGAATACCGCTGCGGTAATGCCGTCAAACACTTGCACGAGCACCAGGAGATAGGGGTCGCGCACGGTTGCGAACAACAAGCCGCGAATCGCCAGCGCGCCGAAACCGATCAGCAACAGCGGCCGTCGGCCCCAGAGCTGCGCCTTGCGCCCCACCGTCGGCGACAGCAGGGCCACGATCGCCTGGGGAACCACGATGCAAAAGGCGACGAGCACCGTCGCCCATTGGGCGGACCGCGCCGTCACCGCGCTTGCCATCAGCGGCATCATGGAAGCGTTCGCCAGTTGCAACAGCAGAACGCTGAGGGCGAAGACGATCAGCGGACGCTGCCGGATCAGATGCCAAATGTTGGTGTCGCCGCGATCTGCCGATTCGCGCGGCATCTCGCCGTGACAGCGGGCGATATCGACTTCCTTTTCGCGGATGTACGAGAGCGCGATCAGGGTCGGGATCGCGAGCAGGAAAGTGACCAGGAACACCGAGCGGCTCGACAACAGATAGCCCGCGGTACCCATCACCGCCGCCGCGACGCCGTTGCCGAGGGAGGCGAAGCGCGCGTTGCGGCCGAGCCGCTCGCCGATCGCGAGCGGACCGACGAGGCCAAGGCTGATCGCCGCAATCGCCGGCCCCAGCACGCAGCTCGCCGCCGCGTGCAAGGTGGCCGCGGCCACCACGACGGGAAAGATCGGCATCGCGGCATAGGCCAGTGCGCAAGCCCCGATGGTCGCAATGGCGAGGGCGGCGACCAGGCGCTCGGATTTCGCGGCATCGATGATCGCGCCGCCCGGCATCTGCCCGATCAGGGCGACGATGCCGCCGATCGACAGGACGAGGCCGATCTCGACCTGGGTCCATTTCTGGGTAGTCAGATAGACCGCGATGAAGGGGCCGAATCCGGTCTGCACGTCGGCGAGGAAGAAGATGAACCAATCGAGGCCGCGCAAGCTCTGGCGCGACGGCGCCGGAATGCCGGCGGCCGGTGGCGCGGCGACGTTGCCCCCTTCAACGCGGCCTTCGCAATCTGCACGGTTCGGCTTCCTCGACAACAGCACAGGCGGTCAGCCCTCCCTGCACCTCACTGGATCGCTTGCAGCGGTTGAAGGCTGCCGGATGCGCCGAGCACGACGATCGGCGTGTCCTCCTTGTATTCCGGTGCGGCCGCGACCTGCGCCTTGGTCAATTCCAGCGTGATGCTGTCCTTCTTGTTGGCAATCTTGCCGAAGCGCAGTGCGTTCCAGTCCACCACGATCTTGCGGCTGCCGACGCCGAGAAACCCGCCGAAATCGATCGCCGCGGCGCGGACGTGGCCGGTGCGATCGACGATGACGTCGACGATGCGGCCCATGTCCTCGCCGGCCGCGCTGCGCACGTCGCGGCCGAGCACGCCATGGGCCTCGCTCGCGCCGATGATGGTCACCGACGGCGGCGGGGCGGCATCCTTCGGCGTGACGGTGACGGTCGAGGCCGGCGGCTGGGCCGTCGCCGGCGCATTGGCCTCACTCGGGCCTATGGGCGGCTCGTCCGCGGCACGCACGGTCGCGGCCGCCAGGCTCGCGACGACGGCCGTACCAAGGGTCAATGCTGCTATCCCACGCATGACGTCCTCCTTGCGCGCCGCTAGCGCGCCAGCACGATCGAGACCTGGATCTGGCCGCGCGTGCGCAACACCTCCAGCGCCACGTCGTCGCCGTGACGACTGACGCGAAGATCGACGCTGGATTCACCGAGGCGCAGATCGCGCAGGATCACCTCGTTGAGGAACGCCGGCAGATGCGGGTTGCGCAATCGGATCTCGCCGCGCGCCACGTCGAACTCGAGGCCGAGCGCCGCTTCCAGCAGCGTGAACGGCGTCGCGCTGGCCCAGGCCTGCGGCGCGCAGGCGACCGGATAGAGCGTCGGGCCGCGCCGCTTCTCGCGCCGGAAGCCGCAGAACAACTCGGGCAGCCGGCGCAGATCCATGTAGGTCGCCGCGTCGAACAGTCCCTTGAAGACGTGCGCCACCGAATGCTTGAGGCCGTAGCGCGCAAGCCCGAGTGCGATCAGCGCGTTGTCGTGCGGCCAGATCGACCCGTCATGATAGGACATCGGGTTGTAGCGCACCTCGCCGACGGCGACCGTGCGGATACCCCAGCCCGAGAAGAAATGCGGCCGCATCAGGTCGGCGGCGACGAGGCGGGCGCGGTCCTCGCGGATCATCCCGCTGAACAGGACCTGACCGGCGTTCGAGGTCCGCACCTTGCACAGCCGTTTCTTGCCGTCGAGGGCGAGCGCATAGGTGCCGAGCTCCTCGCACCAGAAAGCCTTCTCGAAGCGTTCGGCCAGCGCCCTGGCGTCGGCCTCGAGCTTGCGCACGCGGTCCTGCTTGCCGAGCCGCAAGGCGCAACGCGCAGCGAGCTGCTTGGCGGCGTAGACGTAGCCCTGGACTTCGGCGAGCGCGATATTGCCTTCCGCGAGCTGCCCGTCGGCGTGGAAGATCGCGTCAAACGAATCCTTCCAGCCCTGATTGGCCAGCCCCTTTTCGGTCGCGCGCTGGTATTCGACGAAGCCGTCCTGGTCGGGATCGCCGGGACCGTCGATCCAGGCCAGCCCCGCCTCGATCGCCGGCCACAGCTCGATCAGGGTCTTCTCGTCGCCGGTGCGTTCGAAATAGCTTCCGGCGAGCAGCACGAACAGCGCGGTCGAATCGACGCTGCCGTAATATTGCGCGAACGGCACCTCGCGCAGCGCGGCCATCTCGCCGCCGCGCATCTCGTGCAGGATCTTGCCTGGCGCGGCATCGGCAAGCGGATCGATCGCCTGGGCCTGGAAATGTGCGAGCCGGCGCAGGACGCCCTTGGCAACGCGCGGATCGACCCACAGCATCTGGAGCGCGGTGATCAGGCCGTCGCGGCCGAACGTCGTCGAATACCAGGGAATGCCGGCGTAGGGATAACGCCCCTGCGGCGTCTCCGTCATCAGCATGTTGAGGTCGGCCATCGCCTGGCACAGCACCTCGTTGAAGATGTTGTTGGAGGTCTCGATGCTGGCGGCGCCCATCGTGGACTGGCGCATCTCGCGGCGATGGGCGAGCAGGCCCCGGAAGAAGCGCGCCGGCTTCTCCGCGACCGGCCGGTTGCACGACACGGCCACGAACAGCGATTTCGATTCATGCGGATCCAGCTCGAGCTGCCAGGTCGCGGCATTGACCGTCAATCGCGTCGGACGCGGATCGAAATGCAGGCCCGTGGTGCGCTCGACGTCGTCGAGACCGCGATATTCGAACAGCACGTCGGTCGGCCCGAGCAGCTTGCTCGTGCCTACCCCGCGGCGCGGGCGTCGCTCGCCGCGAACCTCGAACAGATCGGCAAAGTCGTTGTCGAACAGCAGGGTCAGCTCGAAGCTGGCCCGCGCATCGCCATGGTTCTGCACGCCGATGCGCTGATAGGCGGTGCCGCGCCACAGGAAGATCGTGCGCACGACGTGCAGCAGATCCTTCTGGAAGACGAGACGGCCCTGACGGTAGATGTCCGGATTGGTCAGATCGACGGTCAGCGACGAATTGTCGTCGCGCAAATTGGAACCGAGCAGCAGCGGCTGGAGATCGTCGAGCACGAGCTCCAGCCGCGCCAGATAGCGCGTGTCGTGGTGGAACAGACCGTCCGGACCGCCGGCCGAGGCGCCGATATCGCCATGGCTGTCGAGCACGATGAACATGTCGTCGTGCTTGAGGGACCGCCGCGGCCGGGCGGATGGCCCGGTCATGGGAATGTAGAAGGGCTGCTCCGCAACCTGTTCGGAGGTGTGCGTCACGGAGACGAATTGGGCTACGGCTTCGGCCGACATGAGCTGCTCCCCTGCGCTTGTTTCGAAACGCAACCGACTCAACAACGCGACTGTGGGTTTACGCGGCGGCTTGCGCGAGCCGGCTCATTTCCTGCGTGACCAGCTCGCGATATGGCCCGTGGCCCTGCATCAGGCGCTCCGGCGAGCCATCCTCGATGATCTTACCATGCCTCAGCACCACCACGCGGTCGAAATTGCGCAGCGTCGCGAGCCGGTGCGCGATCGCGATCACGGTGCGTCCGCGCATCAGGCGCGACAGCGCCTCGCGGATGGCCTCCTCGGACTCGCTGTCGAGCGCCGCGGTCGCCTCATCCAGCAACAGGATCGGCGCGTCCTTCAGGAAAGCGCGCGCGATCGCGATGCGCTGACGCTGGCCGCCGGACATCTTGACGCCGCGGTCGCCGACCATGGTGTCGAGCCCCTCGGGCAGGCTCTCGACGAAATCGCAGCGCGCCGCGATCGCGGCGCGCAGCACCTCGTCGTCGGTCGCGTTCGGCCGGCCGTAGCGGATGTTCTCGCGGATCGAGCGGTGGAACAGGGAAATGTCCTGCGGCACGACGGAGATCGCCTCGCGCAGGCTCTGCTGTGTGACCATCGAAATATCCTGACCGTCGATGGTGATGCTGCCCTCGTCGGTATCGTAGAAGCGCTGGAGCAGCGTGAACAGCGTGGACTTGCCGCCGCCGGACTGGCCGACCAGGCCGACGCGCTGGCCGGGCTGGAGCCGCAGGCTGAACCGCTCGAAGATCTTCTCTCCGCCGGGATAGCCGAAGGTGACGTTGTTGAACGCGATCGCCGCACCGCTCTTCACCAGCGGCTCGGCGTCGGGGTGATCGCGCAGCTCGTGCGGCACCAGCAGCGTGGCGATCGCCTCGGTCAGCCGCGCGACGTGCTGGGTGACGTCGACCAGCGCCACCGCGAGATCGCGCGTCGCGTTGAGAATGGAAAGGCCGAGGGTGCAGACCAGCACCACGTCGCCAGTGGTCGCCTCGCCCTTCTGCCAGAGCGTGATCGCCCAGGCCATCAGCGCCACCGTCAGAAGCACGGTAACGCCAGCATGGGTGAGGCGCAGCTTCTCCAGATAGCGAAGGCTCCGGCCGCGCGCGGTGAGCTCCCGGTTCACGGTCGCGTCGAACCGCTCGTGCTCGTGGCTGATGCCGCAGAACGCGCGGACCAGCGGCATGTTGCTGATGACATCGATCATCTCGCCATCCACCACGGCCGCCTTGTCGGCGAAATCGTCATGCAGCGGCTTGCCCGCGGCAGCGAGGCGGAACATCGCGATCACCATGCCGCCGGCAATCACGATCAGGCCGAGCGCCATGTAGGGACTGACGGTTCCAATCAAGGCGATGGCCGCAATTGTGGCAATGCACGGCGGCAGCACGTTCCATACGAACATGTTCTCGACCGTGAACACCGCATTCGACGTCGCCGTGATGCGGCTCGTCAGCATGCCCGGCATCCGGTCCGAGAAGTAGCTCGGCGCATGGCCGGTCAGATGACGAAATATGTCACGTCGTAAATCACCCGTGACACGAACGAAGGTGAAGCTCGCCGTCCAGCTCGCAATCCGCCACAGGAAGTTGTCGGCAGTGATTAGCGACATGAGTAAAATGAATGCCAGCCATACGCCGCCGCCCTGCGAAGGGCCCGCAGACAAGGCGTCGACAAGGGCCTTGACCCCGTACTGGGTGCCTACTGAGCAGGCAACCGCTGCAACCACCGCGGTCAGGATCACCAGATGCGAAGCCATTCGCATCCGGAGATAGCGCAGGACAAAGGCAAATGGCCTGCGCGAATATCCAGAAAGATGATCCATATGGCTATCGCCCCATTTTGTTGATTTTCATTTTGTTATCGACTGAACATCGACCAGTTCGCCCCGGTTCCGGGCAACGTCATCACGACATGCGGATGCGGACGATCTGCGAAGATGTGATGGCAGCATCGCGACGAATACCGGACGTGTCGAATAAGTAACGTTCGGGGGAAGGAACTTCGCAAGTGCGGGAACGTTCCCCTCGCTGGCATTGCCGGTGCCGGCACGCGGGGGCTTCTACGATCATGATCGCACAAAGGAGAAGGTGAGATGCGCATCGCGCAGGTTGCTCCGTTGACGGAGGCTGTTCCACCCAAGCTGTATGGCGGCACCGAGCGGGTGGTGCACTGGTTGACGGAAGAGCTCGTGGCCCTTGGACACGATGTGACGCTGTTCGCCAGCGGCGACTCGCAGACCTCGGCAAAGCTGGATGCGCTATGGCCCAGGGCGCTACGCCTCGACGGTTCCGTGCGCGACCCCAACGCGCTGCACATGGTGCTGCTGGAGCGCGTGCGGCAGAAATGTGACGACGAGGAGTTCGACTTCCTCCACTTTCATCTCGACTACTATCCCTGGTCGCTGTTCCACCGGCAGCCGACGCCGTTCTTGACCACGCTGCACGGCCGGCTCGATCTGCCGGAGCATCAGCCGGTCTTCAACACCTTCTCCAAGATGCCCGTCGTCTCGATCTCCAATGCGCAGCGCCGTCCGGTGCCGCAGGCAAACTGGGTGAAGACGATTTACCATGGCTTGCCGGAGAACCTGCTGACGCCGAAGCCGACAAAGCAGGAATATCTCGCCGTGCTCGGCCGCATCGCGCCGGAGAAGGGCGTCGATCGCGCCATCAAGATCGCATCCCATTGCGGCATTCCGCTCAAGATCGCAGCCAAGGTCGATCGCGCCGACCAGGATTACTACGACGAGCTGATCCGTCCCATGATCGAGAACAATCCGCTGGTGGAGTTCATCGGCGAGATCAGCGATCACGAGAAATCGGATTTCCTCAGCGGTGCGCTCGGGCTTCTGCTGCCGATCGACTGGCCGGAGCCGTTCGGCCTCGTGATGATCGAGGCGATGGCGTGCGGAACACCCGTCGTCGCTTTCAACCGCGGCTCGGTGCCCGAGATCATCGACGAAGGCCTGACCGGGTTCGTGGTCGAGGACGTGCTCAGCGCAGCCGGCGTCGTCGGCCGCCTCGGGCAACTCGACCGCGCCGCGATCCGCAGGCAGTTCGAGACGCGTTTCACGGCGCGGCGCATGGCGCTGGACTATCTCGCAGCCTACCGCAGCCTCGCCGAGGAAAAGGCGCCGCGGATCAAGCTGGTGAGCAGCGCGGAGTAAGGGCGGCCGCAACCGCAACTGTGGTCCCGGACAAGCGCGCCTTCAGCGCGCGCCGATCCGGGACCCCTACTCCGCAGCATTGGCTTTGCGAAGGCTCGGAGTTACCAGCCAGCGCCCAAAGCACTTCCTGTGGCGATGGGTCGCCGCCTTCGCGGAGACGACAGCGGAGTGTGACGCGCCCTCAGCGCGTCAACCCGGGCTTCCCCCTACCGCACCACTGCCCGCTTCGGCTCCACGATCTCGAACATTCTCGGGAATTCGTCCATCAGGACCATCAGTTCGGCAAGCTTCATGGGATTGCCCGACAGCTTGACCTTGCCGGCAGCCACCGCCTCCGGGAAGCTCGTCAGCTTCGCGATGACCTCATCGAGCGTAGCGCGCGCCAGCGTGAAGCTGGCGTCGGCACTCTCCGCCTGCACGCCCTCGGTATAAGTGAGCGCGCAGTTCTCGAGGTTGAGCACGAAGGTCTCGCCGGTGTCGGAAAAGCGCCAGTTCAAGACGATGTGCTTGCCTTCCGCCTTGGGGCCGTTGAGGCGAATCCCAAGCACGTCCCAGAGCTGGGAGGTGCGCAGCGCCGCCAGCGTCTCGCGCGGCATCGGCGGCCGGGCCGGCACCTTCGGCATGCCCTGGCGCAATTCCTGCGCGCCGAACAGATAGGCATTGCGCCAGGTCGCGCTCTCGGCGGCGTAGCCGAGCTGCTCCAGCGTGTCGGCGAGCAAACCGCGAGCCGCCGCATGATCAGGTTCGGCGAAGACAAGATGGCTGAGTGCCTGCGCGACGAAGCGAAACTCCCCCTTGTCGAAATCGGTGTGCGCCCGCGCCAGGATCGCGTCCGCGCCGCCCATGTATTCGACATATTTCCTGCCTGACTCGACCGGCGGCAACGGATCGAGATTGACCGGGTTGGCGTCGTACCAGCCGAGATATTTCTGGTAGATCGCCTTCACATTGTGCCGGATATGGCCGTAATAGCCGCGGCCGTGCCAGGCGCCCTCCAGGCTGTTCGGCAGCCGGATGGTCTCGGCGATCTCGGCCGCGGTGAGACCGTGGTTCATCAGGCGGATGGTCTGGTCGTGCGCGAATTTGTAGAGGTCGCGCTGCTGGCGGATCATCGTTCCGATGCGCTCGCGTCCCCATACCGGCCAGTGATGCTGACCGCACATCGCCTCCGCCTTGCCGTCCCACAGTTGCAACGCCTCGCCCAGATATTTCGACCAGGCCAGTGCATCGCGTACATCGGCGCCGCGGAACGGCAGCAGATTGTGGAAGTTGTGGGTGCAGTTCTCGGCGAGGTTCAACAGCTTGTAGCGCGGGATGAAGAAGTGCATCTCCGCCGGTGCTTCGCTGTTCGGCGCCATCTGGAATTCGAATTCGACGCCGTCGATGACGCGCCTGTCGCCGGTCGCCATGATCAGATCGGTCGGGCGCAGCAGCGCAACCGATCCTGCCGCCATCGACTTGCCGAGCCCGCAATCGACCTGCCCCCGCGGCCCCTTGGCGAGCAGCGGCCCGAACTGGTACTGCGCCCGGCGCAGCATGGCCGGTCCCGCGATGATGTTCTCGGAGACGGCGTGCTCCATGAACAGGTTCGGTGCGATGATGGGCACGCGGCCGGTGGCGAGCGCATCCTCCTCCAGCACGCCGCGCGCGCCGCCCCAATGGTCGGTGTGGGTGTGCGTGAAGATGACGGCGGCAACCGGCTTCAGGCCACGGTGCTTGAAGTAGAGATCGAGTGCAGCCCGCGCCCCCTCGATCGAGGTCAGGGTGTCGACGACGATGACGCCGTTGTCGCTCTCGATCAGCGTCATGTTGGCGATGTCGAGCCCGCGCACCTGGTAGACGCCGGGCACGACCTCGAACAGGCCATGCTGCATGTTGAGCCGCGACTGCCGCCACAGGCTCGGATTGACCGTCGGCGGCGCCTGGTCAGCCGACAGGAAGTCGTAGGGCTCGAGGCTCCAGACCGTCCGCCCCTGCGGATTTGATATCTTCGCCTGCTCGATCGTGCCGAGGAAGCCGCGCGCGGCATCGTCGAAATCCCGCCTGTCGGAAAACGGCAGCGCGTTCAGCATCGCCGCCTGCTGCGCGATGACGGACGGCGTCGCGTCCTTCGGCTCGTTGCTGATGTCGATCATGTTTTCCCCTCCCGGCCGGCTGCGCGGCATCTAACCGCATCTCGCGATCGATTGCCATAACCGGTGGAGACGAAAGGACGGCGGATGTCTCGTCTTCCCTTTTCCCGCTCGCGAGAGGAGCTGGCACCGTCCACGCCGCTTATGCGGCCAGTCCTTCGGTCATCGCCGTTGCAACACCCGCTTCCGCCACCCGCAACTCCCGCGCCAGCACATAGCCGCCGCGACGTTGCTTGGCCCGGTATAGCGCCTTGTCGGAGCGCGACAGCAGCGCGTCGGCGGTGCGCCCGTCGTCCGGCGCGACGGCAACGCCGACGCTGACTCCGAGCTCGATCTCCTGTCCGTCGACCTCGTACGGCGCGCTGATCGACTCCACGATGCGCCGCGCCATCGCCTCCGCATCGGCCGCCGCGCCCTGGACCAGGACGAATTCATCGCCGCCCATGCGGATCAACAGGTCGTCTTGCGTGACGAGCGCCTGGAGCCTTCCTGCGACCTGTTTCAGCAGCGCATCGCCGGTGGGATGGCCGAACCGGTCGTTGGCCTCCTTGAAGCGGTCGAGATCGAGCGTATGGACCGCAACCATCCCGGCTGACAGCATCAGGGGCAGGTCCGTCATCAGCACCGAGCGGTTGGATACGCCGGTCATCGAATCCGAGCGCGCGAGCTGCTCGAATTTGCGCTTCAGCGTAATCTGGCTGATCGAGGCGTTGAAGCTCAGCCGCACCATCTCGAAACTCGCGACCACGTACATCAGGATGAGGAGCCCAAGGCCGACGTGGCGCAGATCCGGCTGCATGAAAGTGACGATCGCAGTGGGACCGGCGATCGCAACCAGATCGAGCAGCGCCGCGACGGGACGCAGCGCCAGCCGCGCCACCACGCCGGCGCCGAAGCCGAATCCGATCCCGATCGCCATGACGGAGCAGAGCGCATCGCCCAGCACGATGCTGCGCGCGGCGAACACGCCAAGCACCAACGCCGTCGCAACGGTGCCGGCAATATAAAGCCGCTCCCAGGTCGCGGCCTCGGTCCGAACGAGTTGCGGTGAACGCGCGAGACGACGACGGAAGGCAAGAATTTCGAACAGACGGACGATTGCCACCACGACACCGGCGACCGTCAGGACCGCCGTCACCACGTCTCCGGTCTCGTAGGTCGTGATGCCACCGACCATTGCAAGGCAGGCGGCCGCGAGAATGTTAGGCATCGTCGTGCCGTGAAGGCCCACGATGACTTCCAAATAGACGGCGTCGGAAATCGACGCCCGTCCGGATTCCATTCTGTCGAAGAACATGCCAGCTCCCGTCTGCTGGCAAGGTTCTACCTCACATCGGTAAAAAGGGGTGCGTCGCACCACGCTTGCATTTTAACGCGCGGATTAACCGCGCGTTAGCCATGTGCGGTCCTTCACCCACGCTACATCCCCAGCAACCGCGGCAGCCACAGCGACAGACCGGGCCAATAGGTCACCACCACGAGGAAGCCCAGCATGGTCAGCAGCCATGGCCACACCGCGACCGTGAGCTCGGTGATGCCCATCTTGGCGATGCCCGAGGCCACGTAGAGATTGAGGCCGACAGGCGGATGGCACAGGCCGACCTCCATGTTGACCGTCATCAGGATGCCGAAATGGATCGGATCGATGCCGAGCTTGATCGCGACCGGAAACAGGATCGGGGCCATGATCAGAATGATCGAGGACGGCTCCATCACGTTGCCCGCCAGCAGCAGCAGCAGGTTGACGAGCAGCAGGAAGCCGATCCACCCCAGGCCCTGGTCGATCATCCATTGCGCCAGCGCCTGCGGCACGTTCTCGTAGGTCATCAGGAACGAGAACAGCACGGCGTTGGTGATGATGTAGAGCAGCATCGCCGAAAGGTTGGCCGATGACAGCAGCACCCGCGGCACGTCCCGCAGCTTCAGATCCTTGTAGATGAACACCGCGACGATGAAGGCGTAGACGGCGCTGACGGCGGCGGCTTCGGTCGGCGTGAACAGGCCGCTGTAGATTCCGCCGATCACGATCACGATCAGCAGGATGCCCCAGATCGACTTGCGGAAAGCGTCGAGACGCTGGAGGAATGTCGCCTTCGGCATCCGCGGATAGTCGTTGCGCCAGGCGCGATAGAACGTCGTGGCGCCGAGCAGCGAGGCCAGCACCAATCCGGGCACGATGCCGGCGATGAAGAGCTTGCCGACCGAGCTGTTGGTGGAGACGGCGTAGAGCACCATCGGGATCGAGGGCGGAATCAGAATGCCGAGCGAGCCGGATGTCGTGATCACGCCGGCGCCGAACCGCTTCGGGAAGCCTTGCGCGACCATCGCGGGCAGGATCACCGAGCCGATCGCCACCACGGTCGCCGGCGAGGAGCCGGATATCGCCGCGAACAGCGCGCAGGCGACCACGCCCGACAGCGCGAGGCCGCCGTACCAATGACCGACCAGCGAGGTCGCAAAATTGATCATGCGCCGCGCAACGCCGCCATGGGTCAGGAAATTGCCGGCAAGGATGAAGAACGGGATCGCCATGATCTCGAAATTCTCGATGCCGGTGAACAGCTTCAGCGCCACCGATTCGGTTCGCACGTCGGTCAGCGTGAACATGAAGCTGAGCACGGTGAGACCGAGCGCGATCGAGATCGGCATGCCCGTCAACATCAAGGAGAGCAGAAGCGCGAACACGATGAGAACGCGCAGGCCCTGCGGCAGCGTGATGATATGGCCCGCATGCGCAAAGCACACGGCGACGATCAGCACCGGCAGCAGCATCAGGATCCAGCCGAGCGGGCTGCGCTCGTCGCGGACCACCTGGGTGGGCGTCACCGGCGCCGGATGCACCGGGTCCACCTCGACGCCTTCGACGCCGGCCATGTCGTGATGCGGCAGCTCGCCGGTGCGATAGAACGACCAGGCGACCTGCAGGAAGCGGAAGCACATCAGGCCGGAGCCGAGCGGAATGGTGAGATACACCATCCACATCGGTGCTTCCAGATCGTTGGACTGCTGGCCGGTCTGCCACATCTGGCCGACGAAGGCGGCGCCGAAATAGGCGACGATGGCGGTGAAGAGCGCGCCGCACAGAAGGCCGAAGGTGATCACCCGTCGGCGCGATCCACCGGGAAGGATGTTGACCAGCACGTCGACGCCGACATGGATGCCGGTCCGCACGCCGTAGGCGGCGCCGAACTTGGCCATCCAGATGAACATGTAGATGCAGAGCTCCTGCGCCCAGGACAAATCGAGTGCGGCAAGCCAGACGAACGCCGCGCGGGCGGGGACGGCCAGAAAGGAAAGGTTGCGGGCCTCCGCCCATTTGGCGATGTCGATCGACAGCCCGGCGCCGTAACGGTGCAGCACGGCGACGAAGATGAGCGACGTCGCGGCCGCGATCATCGTCGCGATCAGCCACTCCTCGAGATGATCGAGAAAACGATTCAGCACACGCAGCAACTTGGTCCCCCCAGCATTGGCTCGTCTTTTCAAGAGCGAAACGGCCGGGAGTGCGATCACCCCCGACCGTTGCTATTGTTCTTGTTAGGGCGCGGCCGTCAGTTCATCTTGACGTCAAGTTCCTTGGCGACGAGATCGAGCACCTCCTGCCCGACCCGCCCCTTTGCCCATTTATACGTCGGCTGCATCGCTTCCTGCCATGCCTTGCGGTCGGCATCGGTCAGATAATGCAGCGTGGTCTTGCCCGTCTTCTTGATCTCGGCCAGCGCGTCCTCGTTCTCCTGATGCGCGATCTGGTTGGTGTAGTCTGTCGCATCCGCCATCGCCTTGTCGAGCTGGGTGCGGATGTCGGGCGGCAGGCCCGACCAGAATTTCGCGTTGACGATGACGGCATATTGCAGATGCGCGTGATAGGACACGGTGATGTCCTTCTGCACCTCGTAGAACTTCTGTGTCAGATAGTTGGACGCGGTGTTCTCGCAGCCGTCGACCACGCCGGTCTGCAGCGCCTGGTAGACTTCGGAGAACGCCATGATCTGCGGGATGGTCCCGAGCAGGCGGAAATACTGGTCGGCGACCTTCGATCCGGAGATGCGGAACTTCAGGCCCTGAAAATCGGTCGGCTTCACCAGGGGACGGTTGGCGGACAGCATGTGGAAGCCGTTGTCCCAATAAGCCAGCCCGGTGATGCCCTTGGACTCGAGCTTCTGGAACAGCCACTTGCCGACGGTGCCCTTCATCGCATTGGAATAGGTCGCGTCGTCCTTGAACAGCCAGGGCAGATCGAGTGCCTCGAATTCCTTGATGCCGAGCGGCGCGAATTTCGCGGTGGAGGGTGCGAGCATCTGCACCGAGCCGAGCTGCAGCGCCTCGATCTCCTCCTTGTCCTTGTAGAGCGTGGAGTTGGGGTAGACTTCGACCTTGACCTTGCCGTCGGTGTATTTCTCCGCAAGCTCCTTGAACTTCAGCGCGCCCTTGCCCTTGGGGGTGTCGTTGGCAACGACATGGCTGAACTTGATGACGATCGGAGTTTGGGCCTGCGCAACGGCAGGAGCGAGAATCAGCGCGGCCGCCGCGACCGCGAGAAGCAGTTTGCGCATGATGACCTCCCCAACAACCCCAGACAAACCGGGTGCTTTCTTGTTTTCCGGTCCGAGTAGTGGCAGCAATCCGCAAGCCGAACAACTAGACCTAAGCCCAATTTGCCGCAGCCAAGCTATCTTGACGAGCGCAGTTAACGCAACCTCGCACCCGCGCGCGTCCCGGGGAACGAGCGCTTATGTCGCATTGCGGCAGCGCATCAATCCTTGCGTTGGGCGACCATGAACAGACGGCGGAACGGGAACAGGGTCTGCCCCGCCGCATTCTTCGGATAGGCCTTCGCCACGCGCGCGCTATAGGCGGCTTCGAACGCGCTTCTCTCGTCGCCCTGGAGCACGTCGAGATAGCGCGTCAACCAGGTCCCCTTGGTCCATTCCTTGACCGGGTTCTTGCCTTCGAGCACTTGCAGATATTCTGTCTCCCAGATGTCGATATTGGCCGACATCGGCGCGAGAAGATCATGGTAATAGGCCGGCCCCTCGACCGGCGGCGGCGTGACGAGGTGCTCGACCTTGGAGCGCCACGGACCATCGAGCGCGGTCTCGCCGATCAGCACATGCGATGGTGCCAGGAAGTTGCGCGGCATCTGCACCGCAAGCATGCCGCTAGGCTTCACCTTCTCCATCAACAAGGGAAACAGTGCCGCATGATTGGGCAGCCAGTGCAGTGCGGCATTGGAATAGATCAAGTCGTATTGCCTGGCGGGGCGCCAATGGCCGAGATCTTCATGCGACCATTCCACGTCGGGTGCGGCCTTGCGGCCGGCGGCAACCATCTCGGCTGAACCCTCGACGCCGGTCACGGTGGCATCCGGCCAGCGCTCCTTGATCAGTTTCGTGACGTTGCCCGCGCCGGCCCCGAGATCGGCGATCGCGCGCGGGCCAAGATCCGGAATCCGCATCAAGAGGTCCACGGCGGGCCGGAGCCGGTGGCCGGAGAATTTCAGATATTGCTGCGGATCCCAGACCATCGCTCAACGCCTTTTCTTTTTCGTGTTTCCTTCAACGTCGCGCTTGGTTACCACTGCTCGTCCCGCTCAGGCAATTCGCAGGGCCCGCGGGATGGGCAGGAAACGAACGGCAACAAGCAAGAACGAAACAAGAGAGCATGTGACCATGGACCTCGGGCTCAAATCGAAAACCGCGCTCGTCACGGGAGCGAGCATCGGCATCGGCCGTGCCATCGCCAAGGGCCTGGCCGCCGAAGGCGTACGCGTCGTCGGCGTGGCGCGGCGAGGCGACCTGCTCGCAGAGCTCGTGAAGGAGGTCGGTGGCGGACTGATCACGCCGCTCGAGCAGGACGTCATGGCCAAGGACGCGGCGGAAAAAATCGCGGCTTTTGCAATGAAGGAGCTCGGCCATGTCGACATCCTCATCAACAATGCCGGCGGCAGCCGCCCCCTGCCCGTCGATGCTCCCGACAGCAAATGGGACGAGGCGATCGCGCTGAATTTCACCAGCTATCGGCGCATCGCGCATGCGCTGCTGCCGCAGATGATCGAACGCAAATGGGGCCGCATCGTCAACATCACCGGCAAGTCCGAGCCCGAAGGCCTCAACGCCGCCTTCGCTGCCAAGGCCGCCGTGCACGCCTGGGCCAAGGGCCTGTCGCGCGAGATCGGCGAGCACGGCATCACCATCAACTGCATCCCGCCCGGCCGCATCATGAGCGAACAGATCCGCCGCAACTACGCGCCGGATTATCGCGAGCGCTTCGCCGAGGAAGAGATCCCGGTCGGCTATTGGGGCGAGCCCGAGGATCTCGCCGTGCTCGCTGTGTTTCTGGCCTCACCGGTGGCGCGGTACATCACGGGCACCGTGATCCCGGTGGACGGAGGGCTGCGGCGGTATCAGTTCTAGGGCGGGGAGTGGCAGCTCGGCGCCAGCACAGATATTGTGGATGGGCCAGGTGCGCGCCGTACCCCGCCATCTTCCGGTTCCACGCAAATTGGCGCCGTTCTGCCGCCGGAACGGCAGGTCCTGCAACGCGTTGTCTCCCATATAGAGAAGGAGAAGATCATGAGCGTTGAAGGCAAGATCAAAGAAGGCGCCGGCTACATCAAGGAAGAGATGAACGAGCACGGCAAGGATCCCGAGAGCCAGCGCAAGGCCCAGGAAGGACGCGATCTTCGCAATGAAGGCCGCATGGAAGACGGCAAGCCCCCGAAGACCAGCAAGCCCGGCACGGGCCACTAATCCGGTCTAAGTCAAAGCCGCCTCCGGCTATGTCGGGGGCGGCTTTATATTTGGAGGTAAGAAAAGCGCTCGGAACATGGGCCTCATCCCGCCGTTGCTCCAGCCCCACTGGAGAAAATTCCATGTCCAAGCAGTCGCTGGCCGAGATCGCGAAGCAAATGGCCGGCATCGACATCGCCATTCTTTCGACCCACACCGAGAACGGCGAAATTGCCAACCGTCCGATGAGCAACAACGGCGATGTCGCCTATGACGGCACGTCCTACTATTTTGCTTATGAACGGACCCGCACCGTATCGGACATCCAACGGAATCCGAAAGTCGCGCTCGGCTATTCGTCAGAAGCGGGCCTTTTCTCGACGGGGATCTATGTCGCCGTCGAAGGGACCGCCGAACTGATCCGGGACAAGGCCGCCTTCCAGCAACACTGGACCAGCGATCTCGACAAATGGTTCGACCGTGGCATCGATACGCCGGGCATCGTCCTTATCAAGGTGAAGGCCAACCGCATCACTTATTGGAAGGGACGTGAAGAGGGTGAGGTTACGCTCTGATCGGCTAGCTCGTCGTGCAGCGCCTCTTTCGATGGTTCTTTCGGAGCCGGGAAACTGGCGCCATCACCATCGCGCAATGGCCCAACCTCACCCTATGGATCGTGATCGCTGCTGGCCTTCTGCTGTGGATCTGGCCCTCTGCAGGCAAAGCCAGCGTCGGCTTGACGATCGTCGCGAAAGGCGGGCTCATCATTTGGGGCGCCGACGAGATCATTCGCGGCGTGAATCCTTGGCGGCGCTGTCTCGGTGCCGCCGTGGTCGCCTATGAGATCATGACTCTTTTGCCATGAAGCCGACAGCGTCATCGACGGGCGGCGTCCCCTGCTCGAACACAAACCGTGCTCAATCCATCACCTGATCGGCCCCAATCAGAAAACTCTCGGGGATGGCAAGGTCGAGCGCCTTCGCCGTCTTCAAGTTGATGGTGAGCAGAAACTTGGTAGGCCGCTCCACCGGCAGCTCGGACGGTTGCGCTCCCTTCAGGATCCTGTCGACATAGGCCGCCGTGCGCCTCACCATTGAGTTGACGTCGGGACCGTAGGACATCAACCCACCGCCGGAAGCCCAAGCACCCCAGCCACCGATCAGCGGCAACCGACGCTCCTCCGCATAGCCGACGATACGCGGCATCAGGTTGATCATCAGCGTCGAGGTGACGACGTAGACGGAATCGACCTGGGCTGCCGTGGCCTTATCGAGAGCAGGAGAGAGCTCGTCGACCGTTCGAACGGTCAGCGACAACAGCTTGATCCCCAGCGGTTGGGCCGCCCGCTGCGTGTCTTCGAGCTCATTGTCGAGATGGTTGGGATTCCACAAGAATGCGACATGGGATACGCGCGGCACCGCTTCTTTCAGGAGTTGCAGCCGCTTCGAGCCGAGTTCGTCATGCAGGAAAGTCACTCCGGTCGCATTGCGCTGTGGCCGGCTGAGGCTCGCCACCAGGCCGAGCTTGACAGGGTCGGCACTGACCGAGAATACGATCGGCAGGTTCTTCGCGGCGTCCCGCACATAAGGCGCGATATCACCTCCGAAAGCCATCATGATCGCCGGCCTGGTTGCAGCGAGCTCGGTCGCAAGCGGGGCGAGCCGGTGCTCGTCATTGTTGGCGTGACGATAATCGTAGGTGATCGTCTTGCCGTCGACATAGCCGAGCGCGCTCATGCCGGCGAAGAACGGTTCGAGGGTCTCGTCGCTGGATGGCCTTCCGTAACGGAGAATGCCAAGGCGGGATGGCGGCCCGCCGCGCGTTTGGGCGCCGGCCCCGCGCCATAATAGCGCCGCGGCCGCGCCTCCCAAAACGACCGCCCGCCTATGCATAGACGTCTCCTGGCTTGACGACGATCATTGTCTTTCCGGATCGCATCCTGCCAGTGTTCCGGCCGACTGGTCAACTTGACGAGAGCTGCGAAGAGGGTCGCGGCGTCAACAACCTTGATTTGCGTCAAGCGCCCGTTCGAGACGTTGCCAGACCTTGCGCGCTACCGGCAAGCCGATACCAGACTGCCCGTATTCGTCCGGGCTGCTGTTTTGTCGCCAATGGCGCGGTGCGTACCGATTGAATCCGTGCGTTGACATTACAGAGGCCGTCCATGATGACGTTCCAGACCTCGGCCGGTGTACCACCGTGTGACGACTGACCTTTGGAGTGAGGTTCGTGAGCGATTGGACACGTTGGATCCCCGGGATCGATACGCTGCGCCACTACGAAGCAGGTTGGCTTCGGCACGATGTTTTCGCGGGTCTCGTGCTGGCGGCGATGCTCGTGCCAGTCGGCATTGCGTATGCAGCCGCGTCGGGTCTGCCGGGTATCCACGGGCTCTATGCAACCATCGTCCCGCTTCTGGTCTACGCGATGTTCGGTCCGAGCCGTATCATCGTGCTCGGCCCGGACTCGGCGCTGGCTGCCGTCATCCTCGGCGTTATTGCCCCCTTGGCCGGCGGCGATCCGGTTCGCGCAACAATGCTTGCCGCAATGATGGCGCTTGTTTCAGGAGCTGTGCTCATCGCGGCGGGCATCGCGCGATTGGGCTTTGTGACCGAGCTCTTATCCAAGCCGATACGGTACGGCTATATGAACGGCATCGCGCTGACCGTCTTGATCAGCCAACTGCCAAAGCTGCTCGGCTTCTCGATCGACAGCGAAGGCCCGCTGAGAGACCTTTGGGCGATTGCCGTCGGCATCAGCGGCGGCAAGATCAATTGGGCCGCGTTCGCAGTCGGACTTGGCACACTGATCGTCATCCTGCTGCTCAAGGGCCACAAACGAATGCCGGGAATCCTGATTGCCGTCGTCGGAGCAACCCTTGTTGTCGCACTCCTTGATCTCGGAACCAGTCATGGTGTGAAAGTCTTGGGGCCACTTCCGCAGGGCCTGCCGGCCTTCTCGATTCCCAAGATCGCCTACAGCGACCTGATCCCCGTGCTGGCCGGCGGAGCCGCCATCGCTCTGGTCTCGTTTGCCGATACCAGCGTGTTGTCGCGAACCTATGCTGCTCGTTTGGGCGACAAGGTCGATCCGAACCAGGAAATGATGGGTCTTGGCGCGGCCAACCTGGCAGCCGGCTTCTTTCAGGGCTTCCCGATCAGCAGCAGCTCGTCGCGCACGCCCGTTGCCGAAGCCGCCGGCGCGCGCACGCAGCTGACGAGTGTCGTCGGCGCGCTCGCGATCGCATTCCTTCTGCTGCTTGCGCCGAACCTGCTACAGCAGCTGCCGAATGCCGCATTGGCGGCGGTGGTGATCGCGGCCGCGATCGGCCTGATCGAAATCAGCGATCTCAAGCGGATCTACCGGATCCAGCGGTGGGAGTTCTGGTTGACCGTGCTGTGCTTCGTGGGCGTGGCCGTGTTCGGCGCAATTCCGGGAATCGGTCTCGCTATTGCGGTGGCCGTTGCGGAATTCCTGTGGGACGGCTGGCGTCCGCACTCCGCAATTCTTGGGCGAGCGCGGGGTGTCAAGGGCTATCACGACATCACCAGATATCCCGATGCCCGCCTGATCCCCGGACTGGTGCTGTTCCGCTGGGATGCGCCGCTGTTCTTCGCCAATGCCGAGTTCTTCAAGGAGCGAATCCTGGCTGCGGTCGAGAAATCGCCGACCCCTGTGCGCTGGCTGGTGGTCGCCGCCGAACCGGTCACGAGCGTCGACGTCACCGCCTGTGACACCGTTGCCGAGCTGGACGAGGCGCTCAACGCCAGGGGCATTGAACTCTGCTTTGCCGAGCTCAAGGATCCGGTAAAGGACAAGCTGAAGCGCTTCGGCCTGTATGCTCAGGTTGGCGAAGCCCAGTTCTTTCCGACCATCGGCTCAGCCGTCTCGAGCTATCTGGAAATCAATAACGTCGCGTGGGAGGACTGGGAGGACCAGGTCAGGGTAAGCCGGTAGGAGGAGTGGCTCATATTGCCGACGATGCTTGCCGCCGTCTCCGTTCTCCGATGAGCCACCGATGCCGGCGGCTCATCCCTGGCCTGCCGGTGGGACCACATACAGCGTGAGCGCAAAGACCGCATAGATGAAGATCATCAGCGCGCCTATGAACCATGCCGAGCGGCCACTGGCGGTGATGTAGGCCGACGTGACCGTCGCGATCATCACCATGGTGACGGCACCCGGCCAGAACTGCAGGTCCATCGGCTTCGGCCCGACCACATAGCTGAGCAGCACCAGCGCGGGTGCCACGAACAGAGCAATCTGCGAGGCACTGCCGAGCGCAATGCTGACGGCCATGTCGAGCCGGTCCTTTCGCGCCGCAGCGAAGGCCACCGCAAATTCGGCGGCGGCGCCGACCAGCGAGACGACGATGAAACCGACGAAGGCCGGGCTCATGTCGAAGGTTTCCGCCGCCTTCTGCACCGATTCCACGAAGATCTCACTGACCAGCGCGACCAGCACCGTGACGACCAGCAGCGTGCCCACGGCTACGCCGATCGGCCAGTGCGCCTCCTTGTCGTCGCCGTGATCGGCGCTTGCGAACAATTCCTTGTGCGTCACCAGCGAGAACCACAGGCCGAGCGCGTAAGCGATGATCAGCAGGATCGAAATGCCGAGGCTCAGCGTGTTCAGGATGGCCCCGCCCTGCGGCAGGTGCTCGAGATCGGCGACCGCCGAAGGCGCAAGCAGGGCCACGGTTGCCATCAGCAACAGGCCGGACGAAAGGCGCGCGCCGGCGCGGTTGTACTCCTGCACGTGGTAGCGCAGGCCGCCGAGCAGCAGGCAGGCCCCCAGCATGAACACCGCATTGGTGACGATCGCGCCCGCAATCGACGCCTTCACCAGCATGTACTGGCCGGCCCGCAGCGCCGTGATGGCGATGATCAGCTCCGTCAGATTGCCGAGCGTGGCATTGAGCAGCCCGCCGACGGCATCGCCGGTCTTCGCAGCGACCGCCTCGGTGGCATGGCTGAGCAGGGCCGCCAGCGGCACGATGGCCAGCACGGCCAGCACGAACAGCAGCGTGTGCGAATGCGGCACCGCCGCCTCGGCCACCAGCACGATCGGCACGAACACCAGCATCCAGAGCAAAGGGTTTTCGCGGATTTCCCTGAACAGAATCTGCATATCGGCCCTCTTCCATCGCATGCGCTCATGGAAAGGTCCGCAGGCCCGCCGCAGGAGTGTTGATCTGGCTCAACGAGAGGCTGGCGGATGCGCCCCGCCATGCGGCTTGAGGAGCGTATCGCGGGTGACGAGAGCGCGCTTTGGCTCAGCCCCACGCACGCAACCGGAGCTTGGTGTTTTGCCCGACGGGCCAACCTGATCGCCGTCGCGAATGTCGCCGCGACGCGCTTTGAAAATCCCTTATGGATCAAGGGGCCGTCTACTGTGCATGGGGTTGTTTTTCGACTTTTTGCTTGGCCCCTCATCCCGCCTGCAGGATCTCCGCAATCGCCGCGCCCGCGGCGATCGTGCCGAGCTTGCCGCCGACGTCGCGTGTCGCCCGGCCCTCGCCGATCGATCTGGCCACCGCCGCCTCGATCGCACGCCCGGCCTCTTCATAGCGGACGGCGCCGCTTCTCTCGCCGTGCCAGGCCAGCAGCAGCGCAGTCGACAGGATCAGCGACACCGGATTGGCGACGTCCTGGCCTGCGATATCAGGCGCCGAGCCGTGCGCGGCCTGCGCCATGGCGTAGCGGTCGCCGACATTGAGCGAGCCGCCGAGCCCGAGGCTGCCGGAGAGCTCGGCGGTGAGATCGGACAGGATGTCGCCGAACATGTTGGTGGACACGATGACGTCGAACCGGTCAGGGTTGCGCACCACATGTGCCATCATGGCGTCGACCAGGATGTCGTCGACTGCGAGCCCGGGATAATCCTTTGCCACCGTGTGGCAGATGTCGAGGAACATGCCGTCGCCGATCTTCAGCACATTGGCCTTGTGCACGATGGTGAGGTGCTTGCGCCGCTTCATGGCGAGACTGCAGGCGGCGTGCGCGATGCGCTCGCAGCAGAGGCGCGTGATCCTTCGCAGCGAGATCACGACGTCAGGCGTGACCAGCATCTCGCCATTGCCCAGCTCCATATTGCGGTCGGCATAGAAGCCTTCGGTGTTCTCGCGGACCACGACGAGGTCGAAATCGCCGAGCCGCCCTGGCCGCCCTACATAGGTGCGCGCGGGCCTGACATTGGCGTAGAGGTCGAGGTTCTTGCGGAAGTGCCTGGACGGATTGATCTCGCCATGCGCCTCGTCCTTGAAGTCGAAGGTCGCGGTCGGTCCCAGGATGAGGCCGTCGGCGGCGCGGACGATGTCGAGCAGTTCAGGACGCACGGTCGTGCCTGACAGCTTCAGGCTGGCATGCCCGACTGCGTGCTCCTCCAGCCGCAGATTGAGCTGGAAGCGCTCGGAGGCCGCGCGCAGCACGCTCGTTGTCGCGGTCGTGATCTCGGGCCCGATGCCGTCACCCGGCAGAACGACGATTTGCATGGCGTTTCCCCCGCATTTGCAGTCGTGCCGCGATCATACGCCAGCACGCGGCCACATCGCCTTCCCTTCCCGCATACACAGCATGCAAGCAAATGCCTGTGGAAGGCGGCCCCACCGTAGTACATGCCAAACGTCCCTTTTGAGCCGCGCCGCCGGAGCCACGCGTCCAAGCAATGACAATCACGTTACCCACCTCCGCACGCGAGCCCGACCATCCCGTCGCCGATGGACTTCCGGCGGCCCAGCGCCGCTGGGCGATCACGGCGATCTTCACCGCGCTGGCGATGGCTTCGCTCGACACCGCGATCGCCAACATCGCGTTGCCCGCCATTGCCGCCGATCTGCACGTCTCGCCGGAGCGGTCGGTGTGGGTCGTCAATGTCTACCAGATCGCGCTGGTGGCAACGCTGCTGCCGCTCGGGGCGCTCGGCGAGATCGTCGGGCACCAGCGCATCTATCTCGGCGGCCTGATCCTGTTCACCATCGCCTCGCTGCTCTGCGCGGTGGCATGGTCGCTGGACAGCCTGCTGGTCGCGCGCACGCTGCAAGGCCTTGGCGCCAGCGGCATCATGAGCGTCAACACCGCGCTGGTACGCTTCGTCTATCCCGGACGGATGCTCGGCCGCGGCTTCGGCCACAACGCGCTGGTGGTCGCGACCGCCTTCACGTTCGGCCCGTCGATTGCGTCGGCCATCCTCGCGATCGGGCCGTGGCCGTGGCTGTTTGCCGTCAACATCCCCTTTGGCCTCGTCGCGATCGGCATCGGCGTTGCGATGTTGCCGAAGACGCCGCGGGCCGATCACGGCTTTGATTTTCTCGGCGCGGTCCTGGCGTCGGCCTGTCTCGGCCTGTTCATCACCGGCATCGGCAGCGCCGCGCACAATCTGTCGCCGGTGGTCGTGGGCATCGAGCTGGTCGCGGCGCTCTCGCTCGGCTTCATCCTGACGCGCCGGCACGCCAACCATCCGGCGCCGATGCTGCCAATCGACCTGTTCGCGCGGCCGATGTTCGCGCTGTCGGCAGCGACGGCCGTCTGCTCCTTCGCCGTACAGGGCCTCGCCTTCGTCTCGCTGCCGTTCTATTTGGAGGACGTGCTCGGCCGCTCGCAGGTCGAGACCGGCTTGTTCATGACGCCATGGCCGCTGGTGGTCGGCATCATGGCGCCGATCGCGGGGCGCCTGTCCGACCGCCACGCGGTCGGCCTGCTCGGCGGCATCGGCCTCGTGCTGCTCGGCCTCGGCATGGCGCTGCTCGCGATGCTGCCGTCCAATCCCGCCATTGCCGATATCATCTGGCGGATGGTGATCTGCGGCATGGGCTTCGGCTTCTTCCAGGCGCCGAACATGAAGGCGGTGATGTCGAGCGCACCGCCGCATCGCAGCGGCAGCGCTTCCGGCATCGTGGCGACCGCGCGCCTGACCGGACAGACGACGGGAGCGGCGCTCGCCGCAGCCTGCTTTGCGCTTGCCGGTCACGACGGCGCAACGCTGGCTCTGGCCCTCGGCGCCGGCTTTGCCGCGCTCGGCAGCGTGATGAGCTTTCTGCGGCTGGCGGTGAAGTAGGCTTTCAGGCCAGATGCCGGGCCACGGTCGCATCGATCGTCGCAGCGGCCGGGATGACCGCCTCGTCGTCGAGCGCGGCGAGGCGCGCATCGATGGCATCGATGACCTTGCGCGAGAACGGCCCGAGATGCGCATAGGCTGCGATCATCTGCACCGCGATGCGCGCCGACGAAGTATCGCGCTTGGCGCAGTTCATGAAGGTCTGCCACAGCGGCCCGCGCGCCTCGGGGATGGCGGTGATCACGCGATGCACGGTCTCCATGGCCCCGACCCGCGAGCGGATGTCGCCCTCCGCAAGCTCGTGACGCTGCCGCGAGCGGTCGAGCAGCGTCATCAGCTTGTCCACGCGTCCCGCATAGGCGGCCGGGCTATAGACGCGCTCCAGCACGGTCCTGTAGTCCATCAGGATATCCCGCAACGGCCGCACCGGATCGAAATTGATGCCGCTGGTGCACTGATCGCCCCCCTTCGTCGAAGCCAGATCGTGGTCCGCGTGCAGCCGTCCCTCCTTCTCCAGTCGCCGCGTCAGCTGCGTGTTCGGCAGCGCATAGAGCAGCCCGACCATGGCGACGGGGATCGCAGCCTCCTCGATGAAATCGATCATCGCCTCGGCCATCGAGACCTTCTCGTTGTCGAAGCCGACGATGAAGCCGGCGGTGACCAGCATGCCGGCCGCGTAGATCTTGTGGATGCTCTCGGCGATGTTGCGCCTGGTGTTCTGCTTCTTGCGCATCGCGACCAAGGTCGCGGGATCCGGGCTTTCGATGCCGACGAAGATGCCGAAGAAGTTGGCGGCGCCCATCAGCTCCAATAGCTCGGGATCGTCGGCGAGATTGACCGACGCTTCGGTCGACAATTCGAAAGGATAGTTGTGGGCGCGCTGCCACTCGGCGAGCCGGGGCAGGAACTGGCGCAGCGACTTCTTGTTGCCGATGAAATTGTCGTCGACGAAGTCGAGATGGCCGCGGTAGCCCATCTGGTAGAGCGTCTCGAGCTCGACGAACATCTGCTCGATCGTCTTGGTCCTCGGCACCCGGCCGTAGAGCTCGATGATGTCGCAGAACTCGCAGGTGAACGGACAACCGCGCGAATATTGCACGCCGAGATAAAGATAATCCTCGAACCTCAGGAGGTCGAAGCGCGGCACCGGCGTCCTGGTGACGTCGGCCTGGAATTTCGGCGCCGTGAAGACGCCCGAGCGTGCTCCACCCTCCCAGGCCGCGATAAACTCGTCGATGACGCTCTCGGCCTCGCCCAGCACCCGGAAGTCGGCCTTCTCGTAGACGTGCGGGCTGGAGGTCGGATCGGGACCGCCGACGACGACCGGCTTGCCGACCGCGCGGCACTGCTCGATCAGGCGCAGCGTGTCGGCCTGCTGCGGCAACATGCCGCCGGTGAAGACGACATCGGCCCAGGCGAGATCCTCGTCACCGAACGCTTGCGTATTGCAGTCGATCAGCCGGACGGTCCAGCTCGAAGGCAACATCGCGGCGACCGTGATCAGGCCGAGCGGGGCCGCGGGCCGCCGAACGCCCATCAACTTGCAGGATTCGCCGAAGCTCCAGAACGACTCCGCCGTGAACAGCGGATAGAGCATCAGCACATTGCAGGGGCTCGGCACGATCATGGAACTCCTCTGTCGCCGCCCCAGTGTAGCAAAGCATCGCCGCGTTGCATCCCGACAATGGTGGCAAACTCGCCGATAGGTGCGCCGGGAACAATTCGGGGCGTCGCCTCAGACGGCATCCTGGCGGAGCGAGAGAAGGAGGATCTCGCTCGGGCCGGGCTCGTTTCGGCCGTGACCCCGCTCGCCCCGTCATCTTCCCACGCCGCGAAAATATTCGGCAGCCACCCCTCGGACTGTTGATTTGAACAGTTCCAGTTTGCCGGACACATTGCGCCCTGAGTTCAATCGGTGGATTGGGCCAATCAGGGGACTGCGATGGCAAACCTAACAATCAACGGAAAAACCTTCACTCTCGACGTCGAGCCGGATACGCCGCTGCTCTGGGCGATCCGCGAGAATGCCGGCCTGACCGGCACCAAATACGGTTGCGGCATTGCACAATGCGGCGCCTGCACCGTTCACATCGAGGGCGTTGCCACCCGATCCTGCGGCGTCTCGGTCAGCGAGGCCGCTGGCAAGCGGATCACGACCATCGAAGGGCTCGCGAACGGCGGCGCGCTGCACAAGGTGCAGGAGGCCTGGATCGCCCAGGACGTGCCGCAATGCGGCTATTGCCAGAGCGGCATGATCATGGCGGTGGCGGCGCTCTTGAGTGAGAAGCCGAAACCGACCGACGCCGATATCGACGAAGCCATCACCAACATCTGCCGCTGCGGCACCTTCCAGCAGGTGCGCGAAGCGATCCACACGATCGCAAGCGCCTAAAGGAGCCGCCCCATGAACAAGCACGTCTCTCCCAAGATGAACCGCCGTGCCTTCGTCATCGGCAGCGCCACACTGGGCGCTGGCCTTGCCATCGGCCTCGACATCCCCTTCGGCGGCCCTGCCGTGGTCCGCGCCGCCGATGGCTCGCCGGAAATCGGCGCATGGGTCGTGGTCAGGCCCGACGACACCGTGGTGATCCGCATCGCCCGCTCCGAGATGGGCCAGGGCTCGCTGACGGGCCTTGCCCAGCTCGTCGCCGAGGAACTCGAATGCGACTGGACCAAGGTCACGACCGAATATCCGACACCCGGCCAGAGCGTGGCGCGCAAGCGCGTCTGGGGCGATTTCTCCACCGGCGGCAGCCGCGGCATCCGCTCCTCGCAGGACTACGTCCGCAAGGGCGGCGCCACCGCGCGCGTGATGCTGATCCAGGCCGCCGCCGAAGGATGGAAAGTGCCGGCTTCCGAATGCACTGTGGCCAACAGCGTCATCACCCATACGCCAACGGCCAGGACCACAACCTACGGCAAGGTCGCCGAGGCTGCGGCGAAACTGACGCCGCCTTCGGACGTCAAGCTGAAGGATCCGAAGGATTGGAAGCTGATCGGCAAGGGCGTGAAGCGGCTCGACACCGTGGACAAGACCACAGGCGCCATGATCTACGGCGCCGACGTCAAGCTGCCGGACATGCTGAATGCCGCGATCAAGGATTGCCCGGTGTTCGGCGGCAAGCTGAAGAGCTATGACGAAGCCAAGATCACCGGCATGAAAGGCGTCAAGAAGGTCGTCAAGGTCGGCGACACCGCCGTCGCCGTGGTCGCCGACACCTGGTGGCACGCCAAGACCGCGCTGGAGGCATTGCCGATCGTCTGGGACGAAGGCGACAACGCAAAGGTCTCCAGCGAGTCGATCGCGAAATGGCTGGCGGAAGGCCTCAACAACGATCAGCCGGCCTATGTCGGCAACAAGAACGGTGACGCCAAGGCGGCGATTGCGAGTGCGGCGAAGAAGGTCGAGGCCGTCTACTCCTATCCCTACCAGAACCATGCCACGATGGAGCCGATGAACGCCACCGCGCTCTACACGGCGGACAAATGCGAGGTCTGGTGCGGCACGCAGAACGGCGAAGCGGCGTTCGCCGCGGTGCTGGAGGCCTCTGGCCTGCCGGCCGACAAGTGCGACGTCCACAAGGTGATGTTGGGCGGCGGCTTCGGCCGTCGCGGCCAGACCGACTATGTCCGCCAGGCCGTGATGATCGCCAAGCAGATGCCGGGCACACCGATCAAGCTGTTGTGGTCGCGTGAAGAGGACATGGCGCACGGGAGATATCACCCGATCACCCAGTGCAAGATGACCGGCGCGTTCGATGCCGACAACAATCTGGTCGCGCTGCACTACCGCCTGTCCGGGCAGTCGATCCTGTTCTCGCTGCGCCCCGAAGCGCTGCAGAACGGCATGGACCCCGCGGCCTTCCAGGGCGTCGCCCAATCGGGTGAGGCCGCGTTCGGCTATTCGGTGCCGAACCTGCTGGTCGAGCACGCCATGCGCAATCCGCACGTTCCGCCGGGCTTCTGGCGCGGCGTCAACGTCAATCACAATGCGATCTACATGGAATGCTTCATGGACGAGCTCGCCCAGGCCGCAGGCCAGGACCCGCTCGAGTTCCGCCGTAGGCTGATGGGCAAACATCCCAAGCACCTCGCGGTGCTCAATGCGGTCGCCGAGAAGATCGGCTGGGACACGCCGGCGCCGCAGGGCGCCTATCGCGGCATCGCCCAGGTCATGGGCTATGGCAGCTATGTCGCCGGCGCCGCCGAGATCTCGGTGACCGACGGCAGCAAAATCAAGGTGCATCGCATCGTCGCCTCCACCGATCCCGGCTATGTCGTCAATCCGGCACAGGTGGAGCGGCAGATCGCGGGCTCCTTCGTCTATGGTCTGTCCGCGCTGTTCTACGGCGGCTGCACCGTCAAGGACGGCAAGATCGAGCAAACCAACTTCGACACCTACAATTCGATGCGCATCGGCGAAATGCCGAAAGTGGAATCGGTGATGGTGCCGAGCGGCGGGTTCTGGGGCGGCGTCGGCGAACCCACCATCGGCGTTGCGGCGCCGGCGGTGCTCAACGCGTATTTCGCCGCGACCGGCAAACGCATCCGCTCGGTGCCGCTGCGCGACCAGAACATCACCTTCGCCTGAGAAACGCCGCAGCGGCCACGACGGCCGTTGCGGCACACCTTTTTCGGACACGACTCATGAATGTGCCGGTGACACGGCGGAATGCCGTTCTCGGCATCACCGCTGCGGCCACATCGCTCGCCACACCTTCGATCCTGCGTGCGCAATCGGCAGGCCGCATCGTCGTGGTCGGCGGCGGCTTCGGTGGCGCGGCCTGCGCGCGTGCGCTCAAGCGCGCCGATGCGAAACTGGAGGTTACGCTGATCGAGCCGAACAAGATCTTCACCTCATGCCCGTTCAGCAACGAGGTGATCGCTGGCCTGCGCGAGATGGAGACGCAGCATTTCGGCTATGACAAGCTCGCCGCCGACGGCATCACCGTGATCGGCCAGGCGGCCGCGACGATCGAGCCGCAGCAGCGAAGCGTCACGACGGCCGATCGCACAGTGTTGACCTATGATCGTCTCGTGCTCTCGCCCGGCATCGACTTCCATGGCGAAGCCCTGCCCGGCTACGACGACGCCGCATCGGAGAAGATGCCGCACGCCTGGAAGGCCGGCGCACAGACACTGCTGCTGCGCCGGCAGTTGGAAGCGATGGCCGATGGCGGCACGGTCGTCATTGCAATCCCGGCCAATCCCTCGCGCTGCCCGCCCGCACCTTACGAGCGCGCCAGCCTGATCGCGCATTATCTGAAGATGAACAAGCCGCGTTCGAAGGTACTGGTCCTCGACGCCAAGGACAATTTTTCCCAGCAGCGGCTGTTCGAGAAGGCGTGGAAAGAGCTCTACGGCGACATGATCGAGCGCATCGGCCTGTCGCAAGGCGGCCGCGTGACCTCGGTCGATGCGGCGACCATGACCATCGTCACCGAGTTCGGCAATTACACGCCTGACGTCGCCAACGTCATCCCGCCGCAGCGCGCAGGCCGCATCGCCGAAATCGCGGGCGCTGCGGACGCAACCGGCTGGTGTCCGATCGATCCCGTGACGTTCGAGTCAAAACTCGTCAAGAACATCCATGTCATCGGCGATGCCTGCCTTGGCGGCGGCATTCCCAAATCGGCGTCGGCCGCAAGCGGGCAAGGCAAGGCCTGCGCCGCGGCCATTGCGAGTCTCCTTGCCGGCCGCGCCCCCGAGGCGCCGCGGCTCACCGGCGTCTGCTACAACATCGTTGCCCCCGGTTACGGGTTTTCACTCGCCGGCAATTACCAGCCGAAGGGTGACATCTTCGCCGAGGTCGAGGGCGGCGCCACCAGTCCGGTCGATGCCCCGCGCGAATTGCGCGCCCGCGAAGCGAATGAGGCGGAGCGCTGGTTTCAAACCATCACGGCGGACACCTTTGGCTAGAGCGCCCGTCCATATCGCTGCGCTGATCGCCGCAAGTCTCGCTCTTTCGTGGGCTGCGAGCGCGGAAGAGCTTGTCCCCTACAAGATCGCCGGCGATGGAATTCCAATCTCACTCACCGGCGCGCCCGGCGAGGCTGCGCGCGGACGCGCGCTGGTGCTCGCGCGCACCACGACCTGTATCCTCTGTCATTCCGGCCCGTTCCCTGAAACACGGTTCCAGGGCGACCTCGCGCCCGACCTCACCGGGGTCGGGAACCGATGGACGGCGAGTCAGTTGCGGCTTCGACTGGTCGATGCGTCGCGATTCAACGCCCAAACCATCATGCCATCCTATTATCGCAACGAACGCCTCGTGCGGGTGGGCCGCAATTTCGCCGGCAAGCCGATCTTGTCGGCTGCGGAGATCGAGGACATCGTGGCCTTTCTTGCAACGCTTCGCGACTAGGACTGTTCATGCCAACCACGCGACGACAATTTTTGAACCTTGCCGGAGGCGTGACGGTCGCCGGGACCGTCCCCATCGTCACCCTGCGTCCGCTCCGAGCGACACCAGCGATGCTCAACACTGCGATCCGCAACGTCGTCGGCGAAGCGCCAATTCGCACCGGCAAGGTGAAGCTCGACATTCCGCCGCTGGTCGAGAACGGAAACACCGTGCCGATGACGGTGAGCGTCGCAAGCCCGATGACGGCCGACGACCACGTCAAGAGCATCCACGTCTTCAACGAGAAGAACCCGCAGCCGAACATCGGCAATTTCTATCTCACTCCCTCCTCCGGCCGGGCCCAGGTCTCGACCCGGATCCGGCTCGCCGACACCCAGAAGGTGGTCGCGATTGCCCGCCTCTCTGACGACACCTTCTGGCAGGTTGCCGCCGACGTCGTCGTGACGCTGGCCGCCTGCACCGAGGAGATGAACTGATGGCCGCGCTCATCAACGTTCCCGCCAAGGCCAAACGCGGCGATGTCATCGAACTCCGCGCACTGACCTCGCACATCATGGAGACAGGCTTCCGCCATACCGTGGACGGCAAGCTCGTGCCGCGCGATATCATCACGAGTTTCACCTGCCGCTACAATGGCGCCGAGATCTTTCGCGCCGACCTCTTTCCGGCGATCGCCGCGAATCCATACTTGTCCTTCTTCACCGTGGCCAAGGAGAGCGGCAAGTTCGAGTTCGAATGGATCGGCGACAACGGCTATTCGTCCACCGCATCGGCCTCGATCACCGTCGAATGAGCGTTTGGCGCGCGATAGCGGCGGCCGCACTGTTCGCCGCGGCCCCGGCCCTGCTCGCCGGCGAGATTCCGCCCGATGGGCGCCGGTCCGGCTATTCCTTCATGGGGCCGGAGACGCGCGCGATGCAGGATGACGACACCTCAAATCCCGGCATGCTGTTCGTGCTCGACGGCGAGGCGTTGTGGGCCAAGAAGGCCGGCAGCGCGGAGAAAGCCTGCGCGGATTGCCATGGCGATGCGCGCGGCAGCATGAAGGGGGTCGCGGCGCGCTACCCGGCCATCGACAAGGCGCTCGGCCGTCCTGTCACGCTCGACCAGCGGATCAACCTCTGCCGGTCCAATCACCAGCAGGCCACGCCTCTGCCTTACGAGAGCCGCGACCTCCTGGCGCTCTCCGCTTTCGTCGCCCATCAATCGCGCGGTGTCGCCATCACCGCTGGCGACGATCCCCAGGCAAGGCCGTTCGTCGAGCAAGGCCGCGACCTCTTCATGCGGCGGGAGGGCCAACTCAACCTCGCCTGCAGCAATTGCCACGACGACAATTTCGACAGGCGCCTCGCGGGCGCGCCCATCACGCAAGCACAACCGACCGGCTATCCGCTCTACCGCCTGGAATGGCAGACGCTGGGTTCGCTGGAGCGACGGCTGCGCAGCTGCATGAGCGGCGTGCGCGCCCAGGCCTATGATTACGGCTCGCCTGAGCTGGTCGCGCTCGAGCTCTATCTGATGTCGCGAGCACACGGCCTGCCGATGGAGACGCCGGCCGTACGGCCCTGATCCGATCCGTGCGCTCACCACCCCACGCGCAGTCCAACGCGTCCGCCGGCGACCCGCTGGTCGGGTCCATAGCCGATTCCACCGTTGAACTGCGTGTTCCGATTGAGGCGGAGTGCCGCATTGAGCGCAAGACCATTGGCCCGCTCGAAGGTGCCGTAGTTCATCGTCACGGCGAAGGTCTCGTCCGGCAGCAGCGTGGGCACGCCGGCCATGGCAAAGGCCATGGCGACGCCGCTGGTGGCCTTGCTGGTCCGGCTGCCGAGGTCGTCGAGACGGCCGTTGATGCTGGCCCGGAGCTATTCCGCGAATGGATCAATCAGCTGGGTTGACTTGCCTGCGCGCGCGGCCCGGAAAGAAAGTGGCCGGGCGACATCATGCCCCCCGGCCACTATCTCTGCTCGGCTTCTTCTACTCCGCAGGTGCGGCCGACATTTCCGGATGCGCGGCATAGTGCTCGCTGGCGCCGAGCTTGCCGGCCGCGAACAGGCCGGCGGCCATCGCGGCGTAAGCCAGAGCGACCGCCGGCGTCACGCCGAAGCCAGCGCCGATGCCGACGGCCTCGCCATGCATGAAGCCGAAATAGGTCAGCACCGCACCGACCAGCGCGAAGGCGGATGCCTTCTCGAAATCGCGCTCGATGATGAAGACGCCGATCGCACCCAGGATGAGGCCGCCGAGGATGGAGCCGCCACCCATCACCTCGAGGCCGTGATAGAACACGCCCTGCTGTGGCAGCGCAGCGATCGCCGCAGCCTTCACGGCGTCGGCCTTGTCGGCGGCCATGCCGCCGACACTCGCCGCCGCGTTCATGGTCGAACCCAGCATGGTGTCGATCTGCAGCTTGGCCCAGGCGGCCAGATGCGGCGTCAACGCCAGCACGATCGCGGGCGCGTGCTTCACTGGCGTGGTTTGGAACGCCTGGGCACCGATCAGCATGCCGATGTAGAGCAGGATCGGCGAGATCGCGACGACGGGCACGAGTGCCAGCAGCACCGAGATGATGCCGAACCAGGCCAGCACGATCACCATGAGGCCGGTTGCAGCGGAGTAGCCGATGCGGCCGCCCATCGCCTTCCAGCCGGGATGGCCGATATAGACGGCGTTGATGAAGGGGTTGCCCATCAGGCAGCCGATCAGGCTGACGACGCCGTCGGCGGTGAGCACGCGCGTGGTCGGATATTCGTCGCCGGCGGCTTCCGCGCTCTCGACATTGTCCATGGCCTCGACGAGGTCGTAGATGCCGAACGGAATGGCGGTGACGAGGATGATGCCGAGGAATTCGAAGCCGGAGAAGACGTAGCCCACCGCCGGAATCGGCACCGAGAAGCCGAAATTCGCGAAGGCATCACCGACACCCTTGATGCTCAATCCACCGAGATCGAGGCCGAACAGGTTCGAGCCCCAGGCGATGATCATGCCGGCCGCGATCGCGACGAGGCCTGCGGGAATGCCGCGCCAATATTTTACGCCGCCGAACCAGCTCACCAGAATGATGGCGAAGCAGACCAGACCAATCTGCGGCGTCATGTACATCTCGAGCGCCGGCCGCATCGAGATGAAGGTGACGGAGACGCCGGCCAGCGTGCCGAGCAGCGCCGCGCGCGGCGTGATCTTGCGGATGAACGGCGCGATGAAGCCGCCGATCATCAGGATGAAGCTCTGGAAGAACACCCAGACGAGGCCCGCCGACCACCCCTTCAGCGGATCGCCTGTCTTGATCGTGATCGGCAGCATGATCACGAAGGTGACGATGAACATGTGCGGCACGCTGACGCCTGACGGCAGCGCGCAGACGTCGTCGCGGCCGGTCTTCTGCGCGAGCCGATAGGCAAGGTAGGCGTAGTAGAAGGTCGACAGGCACATCATCAGCCCGAGCGCGGGCAGGATGCGGCCGAAGACGAGGCTGTCAGGCATCTTCAGGACGAAGCGCAGCAGGCCCGTGAGCACCAGCATGTTGACGAGGATGTTGGTGCCGAAGCCGAAAAACGCGTTCCAGTCGCCCGATGTCCATAGTGCCGGCTTAAAAGCGGACTTGTTCAGATCAGAACTGCCGGCCGTCCCCGTCAATGTGCTCATGATAACGCCCCTATGTGGTCGAAACCTTCATTGCCTCCAGAACTGCGGCTGAATCCGCGACCCAGCCGAAGATGCCGCCCTGGGCCTTGATCATCTTCAGGCCCATCTCGTGAAACTCGGGGAAGTAGGACGCGCAGCCGTCGGAGATGACGACGCAGCGATAGCCGCGGTCATTGGCCTCGCGCACCGTGGTGTTGACGCACACTTCGGTGGTGACGCCGCACACCAGGAGATTCTCGATGCCGTATTTCTCCAGCACGTCCGTGAGCTCGGTGGCGTAGAACGCGCCCTTGCCGGGCTTGTCGATCACGATCTCGCTGTCGAGCGGATAGAGCTCGGGGATGATGTTGTGGCCGGCTTCGCCGCGGATAAGAATGCGCCCCATCGGGCCGGGATCGCCGATGCGCAAGGACGGCGCGCCGCGTTCGACCTTTGCGGGCGGCGCGTCGGAGAGATCGGGCAGATGGCCCTCGCGGGTGTGGATCACCAGCATGCCGGTGTCGCGCGCCGCCTTCAGCACCTCGCCGATCGGCTTCACCGCGCGCGCGAGCTGGCCGACGTCGTTGCCGAGCGTCTCGCCGAAGCCGCCGGGCTCCATGAAGTCGCGCTGCATGTCGATGATGAGAAGCGCGGTGGCGGGCCAGTCGAGCTTGATCGGCTCAGGCTCGGCGCCGATGACGCCCCATGTCCGCTTGCTCGAGTCCAGCATGACGCCCGCCCCTCGCGAGAACTCTCTTGGCCAGAGTTCTGCAAGCGGCGTGCCATTGTGTACAATTGCGACGGAGCGCCAGTCGCGAGGGAATTCGTTGTGCGGTCAGAAACTTACGCCGGAGATCGGCGCCTGCTCATTCGCTGTGCGACGGCTTCGCGAAGGGCATTTGCCTAAGGGATGGGCGGTCTCGCGCATGGCGACACCTTGCGGCTACCGCCCCGCTCCATGGAGCTGCCGATACTCCTCCTCATACGGCGCGTAGGAATCCTTCAGCGTCGCCATGTTGAGCAGCATGGTCGCGACCACCGCGCCGGCCTTGTCGAACACGCGCGTCCTGGCCCAGGCGCTTTCGGTGCGGCGACTGCCGGAGAGCGCGACCACCTCGCGCTCGACCTCGTACTCCTCACCCTCGAACAGCGGCCCCTTCACCAGCCGGATCTCCTGGTCGGCGAACAAGCCGACGGCCGGGCCCTTGGTCGGCAGCGGATCCTCCTTGGAGCGGTACTGGAACAGCACGCTCAGCATCTCCATCGGGATGATGGGCCTGCGCCAGGGATTGTCGGCGCTGGAATAATAAGGCGAGTTCTCGGTGATGACGGCGAGCTTCTGCCTGAGGGAGAACGGATAGAGGTCGCCCATGTTCTGGTCGAACGCCATGCGCACCGTCTGCCGCTTGCTGGTATGGGCCACCTTCACGTCGCGCAGGATCACGGGGTCGGTGAGCGGTTTCAGTTCGCCGAGGCGCGCCTCGAGTGCGGTCGCGGCGTGCGGTTCACCGACCGAAGCCGTGCCGCGCAGCACCTCGGTGCCATCGCGCTTGACCATCTGGATCTGGCACTGGCGCGTCGCAGGCAGCGGCTTCGACAGGATCGCCTGCACCTCCTCGCCCTCGTAGCAGACGCTGCGATAATGCGCGGAGAGACAGCCGCTCTCGAACCAGGCCTGTCCCCACAGCCGCGCACCGAGTGGGGCAAACTGGCTGAAATGCGTCGGTCCCTCGATGGTGCCCCCCTCGAAGCCGAGCTTCTGCGCGGTCGCGTCGTCGTGGATGGAGGCGTGCGCATCGTAGGTTTGCGCCTGAAGCATCTGGCGCGGCTGCCGCCACGGGCCGATCAGCGACTCGGCCGTCTCGGTGATTTCAGTCTCGAACGCGTTTGCAGCCATTGGTGTCCTCCACAGACAGCCATGACTAGCAGGAGCGCCACGGATGCGGCTAGCCGTATTGACTTCGCCCACCCATGCTTTTGACTGCAACCATCCGCTTCGCAAGCCGCCTCTCTTTCCGCGGCGCAAAATCCCCGCCAGACCGAGAAGAACAAGGACCTTCGAAATGACGCTGTTGCAGGTCGAGCTGGACGACAAATATCGGCTCGAATCCAAGCGGATCTTCCTCTCCGGCACGCAGGCCCTGGTGCGATTGCCCATGCTGCAGCGCGAACGCGACCGGCTTCAGGGGCTCAACACCGGCGGCTTCATCTCCGGCTATCGCGGCTCCCCGCTTGGCATGTACGATCACGCGCTATGGCGCGCGAAGTCGCACCTCCAGCAGCACGACATCGCCTTCGTCCCCGGCCTGAACGAGGATCTGGCGGCGACCGCGGTCTGGGGCAGCCAGCAGGTCGGCCTGTTCCCCGGCGCCAAGGTCGATGGCGTGTTCGGCATCTGGTACGGCAAGGGCCCGGGCGTCGACCGCTCGGTCGATGCGCTCAAGCACGCCAATGCGGCCGGCACTTCGCGCAATGGCGGCGTGCTGGCGCTCGCCGGCGACGACCATGGCTGCCAGTCCTCGACGCTGGCGCATCAGAGCGAGCAGGTGTTCGCCGCCGCCCTGATCCCCGTGATCAATCCGGCGACGCTGCAGGACTATCTCGATCTCGGCCTCTACGGTTTTGCGCTATCGCGCTTCTCCGGCTGCTGGGTCGGCTTCAAGGCGATCAGCGAGACCGTGGAAAGCTCCGCGTCGATCGACAGCGACCCTGAGCGCATCAAGATCGTCATTCCCGATGATTTCGAGATGCCGCCCGGCGGCCTCAACATCCGCTGGCCCGATCCGCCGCTCGAGGCCGAGAAGCGCCTGTTCGGGCCGAAGATGGCCGCGGTGCAAGCCTTTGCCCGCGCCAACCAGCTCGACCGCATCGTGCTCGATTCAAAGCCGGCAAGGCTTGGCATCGTCGCGACCGGCAAGGCCTATCTCGATCTGCGCCAGGCGCTGGCTGACTTGGGGATCACCGACAAGGACGCGCAGGATCTCGGCCTTCGCATATACAAGGTCGCGCTGACCTGGCCGTTGGACGAGAGCGGCGCCAAGCGCTTCGCCGAAGGGCTTCAGGACGTGCTCGTGGTCGAGGAGAAGCGCGGCTTCATCGAAGACCAGCTGATGCGCATCCTCTACAACATCGATGCCTCGAAGCGCCCGACCGTCACCGGCAAGCGCGACGAGCGCGGCGCGCCGCTGCTGCCGAGCGAGGGCGAGCTGACCCCGACCATCGTCGCCGGCGCCGTGGTGGCGCGCTTGCGCAAGCTCGGCCATCACAGCCCGGTGCTGGAGCAGCGCCTCGCCCGGCTCGAGGCTTTCGACAATCCCGTCACCGCCACCACGCAGATCAAGCTCGCGCGCACGCCGTTCTTCTGCTCGGGCTGCCCGCACAACACCTCGACGCGCGTGCCCGAGGGCAGCCGCGCCATGGCCGGCATCGGCTGCCACGGCATGGCCCTGAGCATGCCGACCCGCCGCACCGACCTGATCTCGCATATGGGCGCGGAGGGCGTGAACTGGATCGGCCAGTCGCCCTTCACCAGCGAGAAGCACATCTTCCAGAATCTCGGCGACGGCACCTACACGCATTCCGGGCTTCTCGCCCTTCGTGCGGCATCGGCCGCCGGCATCAACATCACCTACAAGATCCTCTACAACGACGCCGTGGCGATGACCGGCGGCCAGCCGGCGGAAGGCGCCTTCAACGTCGCACAGATTGCGCATCAGGTCTGGGCCGAGGGCGTCAAGCGGCTCGCGATCGTCTCGGACGATCCCGCGAAATATCCTGAAGGCAATTACTTCCCGCAAGGCGCGACCATCCACCACCGCCGCGAGCTCGACGCCGTGCAGCGCGAGCTGCGCGACATCAGCGGCCTCACGGCCATCATCTACGATCAGACCTGCGCCGCGGAAAAGCGCCGCCGCCGCAAGCGCGGGCTCTATCCCGATCCCGCCAAGCGCGCCTTCATCAACGAGCTGGTCTGCGAAGGCTGCGGCGATTGCTCGCAGGCCTCCAACTGCGTCTCGGTGCAGCCGCTGGAAACCGAGTTCGGCCGCAAGCGCCAGATCGACCAGTCGAACTGCAACAAGGACTTTTCCTGCGTCGAGGGCTTCTGCCCGAGCTTCGTCACCGTGCATGGCGGCACGCTCAAGCGCATGAAGACCTCGGCGGTGGATTCCGGCCAGCTCTTCGCCGACCTGCCGCTGCCGCCCGCACGTGAGCTTGACGGCCCCTACAACATCCTCGTCACCGGCATCGGCGGCACCGGCGTCATCACCATCGGGGCCCTGCTCGGCATGGCCGCCCATGTCGACGGCCGCGGCTGCTCGGCGCTGGATTTCACCGGCCTGTCGCAGAAGAACGGCGCGGTGATGAGCCATGTCCGCATCGCACCGAAGCCGGAGGATATCTCGGCGGTCCGCATCACGACCGGCGGCGCCGACGTCATCCTCGGCTGCGACATGATCGTCTCGGCAGGTCCCTCCGCGCTCAGCCGCGCCGAGCGTGGCGTGACCAGGGCCTACATCAACGCCGACCTGCAGCCGACCGCGAGCTTCGTGCAGAATCCCGATCTCGACTTCGAGATGGGCACGATGCAGACCGTGCTGCGCGACGCCATCGGCGACAACAACCTCGACATCATCGACGCCACCGGCATTGCCGCCGCATTGATGGGCGACAGCATCGCGACCAATCCCTTCATGCTCGGCTTTGCTTTCCAGAAGGGCGCGATCCCGCTGTCGCTGGAGGCCCTGCTCCGTGCCATCGAGATCAACGGCGCCGCGATCGAGATGAACAAGCTCGCCTTCACCTGGGGCCGCCTCGCCGCCCACGACATGGCGCGGGTGCGCAGCGTGCTGCAATTCAAGAACAGGGCCGCCGCACCGACCAAGTCGCTCGACGATATCATTGCGACCCGCGCGGAATTCCTGACCTCCTATCAGGACAAGGCTTACGCCGACCGCTATCTCGCGGCCGTCGCCAAGGTGCGCAAGGCCGAGAGGGCGGCTTCGCCGGCGTCCACGGAGCTGTCCGAAGCCGTCGCGAAAAACCTGTTCAAGCTGATGTCCTACAAGGACGAATACGAGGTCGCGCGGCTCTACACCGACGGCAGCTTTGCCAAGAAGGTGTCGGAAAAGTTCGATGGTGACTTCACGCTGAAGTACCACCTCGCGCCGCCGATCTTCGCCAAACGCGACAAGACGACAGGCCGACTTCAGAAACAGGAGTTCGGCGGCTGGATGCTCCACGCCTTCCGCGTTCTTGCCAGGCTCAAGTTCCTGCGGGGCGGCGCGTTCGATCCGTTCGGCGGCACCGAGGAGCGCCGGACCGAGCGCAAATTGGTTGCGGATTATCTGGCGATGATCGATCAGCGCACCGCCGGGCTGAAGGCCGAACAGATCCCGCTGCTGGCAAGGCTCGCCCGCGTGCCGGAGACGATCCGCGGCTTCGGCCACGTCAAGGAAGCCAACGTCAAATTGGCGGCAGCCGAGAAGGCGCGGCTGGAGGCTGAGCTGGAGAACAGCCGCTTTGCGGCGGCAGCGGAGTAGCAGTTGGGCGCGAGCCTCTCTCCCCGTCATTGCGAGGAGCTCTTGCGACGAAGCAATCTAGACTCTTTCCACGGAGGCAGCCTGGATTGCTTCGCTACGCCCGCAATGACGGTGATTGTGGGGCGCGCTCGCCCAGCACCCGGTGTCATCGCCCGGCTTGACCGGGCGATCCAGTACTCCGAAACAGCTGTGGTTGAATCGATAGGCCGCGGCGTACTGGATGTACCGCCTTCGCGGGGCATGACAGTGGTGGTGATGGCTAGACGGGAGTTCCTGCGACCACAGGCGTCGTCGCCGTCACGCCACCCTCCGCCAGATGCCGCCCCGCGATATACCCGAACGTCAGCGCCGGCCCGAGCGTGATACCGGGCCCCGGATAATTCCCGTTCATGATCGAGCCCATGTCGTTGCCGCAGGCATAGAGGCCGGCGACCGGCGTGCCGTCCGCGCGCAGCACGCGTCCTTGCGCATCGGCCTTCATGCCGATGGCGGTGCCGAGATCGGCTGGGTAGATGCGCATCGCGAAGAACGGGGCGCGGAGGATCGGCGCGACGCAGGGGTTGGGCTTGTGGCTGATATCGCCGAGATGCCGCTGATAGATGGTGCTGCCGCGGCCGAACTCGGGATCGCGCCCCTCCTTTGCGCCCTCGTTGTAGCTCGCGAGCGTCGCCGTCAGCGCGGACGGCTTGATACCGATCTTGGCCGCCAACTGCGCAATGTCAGCCGCCTCGACCAGTTCGCCGCTCATCACATGGCGCCGCACATTCCACGTGAACGGCTTGATGCGGCCGAGGCCGTAAGCCCACAGGAACGGACGGTCGCAGATCAGATAGAACGGCCGATCCGGCTCGCCCTGGCCATCGCGCAGCATGCCGAGCACGAACTCGTGGTACGACAGCGCCTCGTTGACGAAGCGCCGCCCGGCCGCGTTGACGGCGATCACACCGGGCTTGGCGCGGTCGGTCACCGTATGCGGGAAAACGCCACGGCTGCCATCGGCCCTGGGGAATAGCGAGGCCGGCACCCAATAGGCCGGGCAGGTCGCCTCGGTGTTGAGTGCGGCGCCGGCTGTGGCTCCAAGGCGAAGCCCATCGCCGGTGCATGCCGCATTCGTCGCAGAGACATGTCCGGCCGCAGGTGGGAAGAAACGCTTGCGCAGTGACATATCGTGCGAGAAACCGCCAGTCGCGAGCACCACACCGCGGCGCGCGGCGATCACGCGGTCACGGGCGCCGTGGCGGATCACCACGCCGGCGACGCGGTCGCCCTGCATCGACAAGTTCTCGACATCCGCGCTGAAGAGGATCTCGACCTGACGGGCCAGCAGCGAGGCATAGAGCCGCGCGGCGAGCGCATTGCCGAGATGCAGCGTCGTCCCGCGGGGGCTGCGCAGCCGTTGCAAAGCGTATGAGGACACCAGCCGCGCCGCGCGCAAGGTCGAGCGCAGAGATTTTCCGACGCGCCGCAAGTGCGGAATATCAAGACGATTGACCATCATCCCGCCGAACAGCGTGAACTCAGGCAACGGCGCGCGCAGCCGCGCAAACCCCTTGCCCAGCCGCGTGCCGTCGAACGCCACCGGCTCCAGCACCCGCCCGCCCGATGTCGCGCCCAATCGCTCAGGGTAATAGTCCGGATAGGCCTTTACCGGCTGGAGCCGCACCTCGGTGTTGGCCTCGAGCCAGGAGATCGCCTCCGGCCCGCGCGCGAGGAAGGCGGCGCGCAGACCCGCGTTGGCGGCCTCGGGCACCGTGCTCGAGAGATAGCGGACGGCATCCGTGACGCTGTCCGACAGCCCCGCCTCCTTCATCTTGGGATTGGCAGGGATCCAGACCATCCCGCCGGACCAGGCCGTGGTGCCTCCGACAAAGGCCGTCTTCTCGATCATCAGCACGCGCAAGCCTTCGGCGGCGGCGACCGCCGCGGCCGTCATGCCGCCGGCGCCGGCGCCGATGACAACGACGTCGTAGGTCTCGTGTGCCGGCATCATGCGGCAAGTATCCGTAGGCGAGGCATGACACCGTCATACCCCGCCCACGGGCTCGCAGCTAGCGGGCGGGCTTGCGTTCCATCGGATCGATGTCGATCGCCCGCAGCCGGCCGAGCCGCAGCACGTCCATGGACAGCCGCCGGCCGATGCGGTCGCGGTCGAGCACGCGGATCAGATCGTCGACGCCATTGATCTCGACGCCGTCCAGCCTGATCACGACGTCACCGGGCAGCAGACCAGCCTTGGCCGCCGGGCCATCGGGCTCGATCTGCATGAGCAGCGCGCCCATCTTGTTCTCGACGCCGGCCAGCACCGCATGCCGCCGCGGGACCGGCGCGGTCTGCCCGGCAACGCCGATATAGGCACGGCGGACATAGCCGTGACGGATGATCTCCGAGAGCACGAATTGCGCAGTGTTGCTGGCAACCGCAAAGCAGATGCCCTGCGCACCGTTGATGATGGCCGTGTTGATGCCGATCACCTCGGCATTCGACGACAGCAAGGGCCCGCCGGAATTGCCGGGATTGAGTGCGGCATCGGTCTGGATCACGTCCTCGATGGTGCGCCCGCTGACCGAGCGGATCGAGCGGCCGAGGGCCGAGACTACACCCGCGGTCACGGTCGATTCGAAGCCGAGCGGATTGCCGATCGCGATCACCAACTGGCCACGACGCAACGTCTTGGAATTGCCGAGCGCAGCATAAGGCAGATGCCGCACGCCGTTGGCGCGCAGCAGTGCAAGATCGGTGTCGGGATCGACGCCGAGCACCTGGGCCTCGCCGACATGGCCCTCGACATCGCGCAGCCGGATCTCCTTGGATGTGCCGACCACGTGGCTGTTGGTGAGGACGAGGCCATCAGGCGAGATCACGATGCCTGAACCGAGCCCGCCGCGCTCACGGCCGTTCGGCACCTTTGGACCCGTCTCGACACGCACGACCGCAGGACCGACGCGGTCGGTCACGTCGATCACGGCGTTGGAATAGGCGTCCAGCAGCGCCCGGTCGTCGACCGGGGCAGACGGGCCTGTTCGCGATGACGGCGCGTCATCGACGATATCCGAGGTAAAATCCAGCATGGCAAGAGTCCTTGAAGGCTCACACAGATGGTGGCCTGTCGCCTGGCGCGCAAGGTGCCTGCCGGATGCGCAGGGCTGAACTGCCCAGGTGGCTAGGGCGCCCGCCTCAGCGTGCCGCCCCTCGCCTTCACCGGATCGAGCAGCGACCAGTCGCCATCCGGGAGCACATGGCCCTTGGGGAACGGCGCGCGCAGCTCGAGCCCGAGCGAGCGCAGCACCCGGTCGTCCCGATAGTAGCATTGCAGGACGACCCGAACGAGCGTCGCGGCAGCCGCGCCGCCCACCTTACGGAACTCCTGTGCTACCGCCTCGCGCCTGTTGGCATCGAGCTCGGCGAACGGCCCTCCGGCAAGCCGCGCCAAATGATCCAGTGCCGCCGCCACCAATTTGGTGTCACGGCCGAGCGTTGCGAGCATGTCGGCCTGGATTGCGGGATCGTCGGCGCCCGGCACCTTGTACGCGTCGCTGGCAGGGACGATCATCGCGGCGATGGTGCGGAGGTCGTCGCGCTGGGTACGCGTGAGATTGTCTGCGGACATGACGGCCTCAGTCGAACAGATTGGCGAGGCGCTGCTTCATCTGGTCGGCGATGTAGAGCGCAAGGGCCTGGATGGTGGAGGTCGGGTTCACGCCACCCGAGGTGACGAAGATGCTGCCGTCGACGATGAAGAGGTTCTTCACGTCATGCGCGCGGCCCCATTCGTTGACGACGGACCGATTGGGATCGGTGCCCATCCGCGCGGTGCCGAGCAGGTGCCAGCCACCCCAGGGGATCGGCGAGTTGATGCAGATGTCGGTCGCGCCTGCCGTTTCCAGAACCTCCCGGCCGCGCGCCAGCGCGTGCTCCATCATCTTCCGGCTGTTCTCGCTGATGGTGTAGTCGATCTTCGGCGCGGGAATGCCGTGGCTGTCCTTCAGGACGGGATCGAGCGTGACTTGATTATGCTCCTCCGGCAAATCCTCGCAGATCGCGGAGAAGCCGAGCCGATGGCCGTTGAGCTTGCGGAAGACGCGATGATGATCCTCGCCCCACGGCAAGATACCCTTCTGCTCGCTGACGACGGCCTCGAACACCGGACCTGCGCCGCGCACGAACTGGACGCCATAGCCGCGGACGAAGCCGCGCGACAGGTCCGTGTCGTACCACTCCTTGCTCCACAGGCAGGTCGGCGGCGCGCGGTTGCTATCGGTCGGCTCCTCCACATAGCCGTAGATCTGCGCATAGGGGTGGAACATCAAGTTCTTGCCGACGAGGCCGGATGAATTGGCAAGGCCGTTCGGGAAGCGGTTGGATTTCGAGTTCAGCAGCAGGCGCGGCGTACCGACGCCGTTGCAGGCGATGATGACGACATGCGCGGGCTGAAACTGCTCGACGCCGTCCTTGTCGTAATAGACCACGCCCGAGGCCATGCCGTTCTCGTCGGTGGTGATCTCGCGCACCCGGCAATGCGTGCGCAGCTCGACGCCGGCGCGGATCGCGTGCGGCCAATAGGTGATGTCGGTGGAGGATTTCGCGCCTTGCGCGCAGGCCGGCGTGCAATGGCCGAGATTGATGCAGCGCGCCCGGCCCTCGTAGTCCATGGTCGCGACCGTCGTGTCCGACGGCCACCAGTGCCAGCCGAGCTTGTTCATGGCCTTGCCGACGATGGCGCCGGACAATCCCATCGGCTGCTGCGGCATCGGCGGATGCGTCAGCGGCGAGAGCGGATCGCCCGAGAGCCCCGACGTGCCCATTATGCGGTCGTTCTCCTCGAAGAACGGCGTCAGCGCGTCGTAGTCGATCGGCCAGTCGTCCGCGACGCCATCGAGCGTTTTGACCTTGAAATCGGAAGGATGCAGCCGCGGCCAGTGCGCGGTGTACATCACGGTCGAGCCACCGACGGCGTTGTAGTTGACGACCTTGATCGGCGAATTGTCGTCGTTGATCGGGTAGTCCTCGGGCCGGCCGCGGACGTTCGGGCTCGACGACCACTCGCCGTAGAACTTGGCCTCCCAGTCCCGGCCCGTGCTTGGATATTCCGCCGGGTTCATCCAGCCGCCCTGCTCCAGGCAGAGGATGTGCATCTTGGTCTCGGCCAGCGACCACGCCACCGCCGCGCCCGAAGCGCCGGCGCCGATGATCAGGACGTCCACGGGGTCTTTCATCGTAACTCTTCCTCCCGCCCTCGCCGCTTTCCGGGCGATTCGGCCTTTCGCATTCCACGAGGCCGCCAAACGATAGGATCAGAGCTGCGGCCGAGTAAAGCCGTGAGGCCGGAATGTCGCACTTCGCAGGGCGCAGACCATTGGTATCGACACATCCGGATGCTAGGAACAAGCGACCGAGCCATCGATAGCGAGACCTTATGTCCTTCCGAAATTTCTTTGCCGACGCCCGCGCCTTTGCGCTCGTTTTGCTTTTCGCCCTGTCTGGCATTGCGGGCACTTCGAGCCCGGCCTCCGCGCTGACCGCTGCCGCAACCGTCCGCGACGGCAACTCCATCCAGCTTGGCGACGTCACCTACCGGCTCGACGGTGTCGACGCGCCCGAGCTGGACCAGGTCTGCATCGACGATCACGCCGATCCCTGGACCTGCGGTATCGAGGCCCGCGACCAGCTGGCGAAGCTGATCAACAAGCGCTCGGTGCGCTGTGACGATGTCGGGCCGGAAAAGAGCTTCGGCAAGCGCCATCGCGCCATCTGCACGGCCGAGGGCGACAAGGCGACCTTGAACGAGCAGCTGGTCAAGCTCGGATTTGCCGTCGCGCGGGAGCCGATCAAGGCGAACGTCAAGCCGGCGGCGGGCGAAGCCAAGACGGCTTCGGCCGGACTCTGGAAGGGCTGCTTTGCTGCACCGCAAGACTTTCGCAGTGGCAAGAAGGACGGCGCCCTCCTCGGCGCTGCCTGCCGCCAGGACCGCGACAAGGAAATTCGAGCCGTGCTCTTCCCGGAGGAGCTGACGATGCCGCCGAGATGCAGCATCAAGGGCAAGCTTGCAGTGCGCGCCCGCGTCACCGGCAATATCGGCATCTATCATTTGCGGGGTTGCCCGAGCTACCCCGCCACCACCAAGCCGGACCGCTGGTTCTGCTCGGAGGACGATGCCCAGGCCGCCGGATTCCGGAAGGCCTATAATTGCCGCCGGCCGAAGTGAACTTGGTCGTTCACGCATCCGTGAGTGGTAGTTCGGGACCGTATTGATCCGGAATTGAACTTCGTCGGGAGTTGCTGCATTTCTATGCGTACGCAAGCGCTTGCGCATGCGTTTCCTTGGCAGCAATCCGGCCTCGGCCGATTGCCTTGCTTGGGCGTTTCCTCCCTAGACTTGGGCCGCTTGTCACCACAAGCGGCTCTTCTTTTTTGTGCCGGTTCAATCACTGCATCCGCATGATCTGGTCCATCGGCGGCATGTTGGCATTCAGATGCGCCATGATCCAGACCGTGCCGCCGACCACGAGAAAGACCACCAGAAGGCCGAAGGCCAGCGCCAGCACGTTGTTGGTGTTGTCCGGACCGGTGGTGATGTGCAGGAAGAACACCAGATGCACGCCCATCTGCGCGATCGCGAGCACAATCAGCGCGACGGGAATCGAGGGCTGCCAGACCAGATCGGTGCCGGCGATGAAGAACGACGTCGCCGTGAGCAGCAGCGCAAGCGCCAGCCCGACGACGTAGCCGAGGATACGGACCCCGACACTATGTTGCTCTTCGTCGCCCGGTGCGAGGTCATGTTCGGCATGCATATGCGTCTGGTCGCTCATACGCCACTCCCAAGCAGGTAGACGACGGAGAAGACCCCGACCCAGATGATGTCGAGCGCATGCCAGAACAGCGCAAAACACATCATCCGGCGCAAGACGTCGGCGCGAAAGCCCTTCGCGAACACCTGGGCCATCATGGTGAGGAGCCACAGCACGCCGGCGGTGACATGAAGTCCGTGGCAGCCGACCAGCGAGAAGAACGCGGTGAGGAACGCGCTACGCGACGGGCCGTAGCCGCGCGCGACGAGGTCGGCGAATTCGCGGAACTCGATAACGAGGAAGATCACGCCCAGCACGCAGGTCACGGCCATGCCGAGATAGAACCAGAAACGGTTGCGGACGTCGGCGGCAATGCTCGCCATGCCGCAGGTGAAGCTCGACAGCAGCAGGCAGACCGTCTCGATCGCGACATTCCCCTGCTCGAAAATCTCCGAGCCTTTCGGGCCGCCGGCGGTTTGGCCGGACAGCACCGCATAGGCGGCGAAGAAGCAGGAGAACATCACGATGTCGGAGAGCAGGAACACCCAGAAGCCGTAGGCGGTGACGATCCGCTTCGATGCAGGCCCGGGATGCTCGATCACGACGCCGATGTGATGAGGATCGGCACGCGCACGGCCGGCGGTTGCGGTCATCGACATCAGATCGCCCCCGCCATGCTGACGAGGCTGCGCCGCTCCTCGAGATTGACGCGGTCGATACGGGCGACCTCCTCGGCCGGGATGACGTATTCGTCATGGTCGCGCCAGGCGAACACGACGAAGGTCGCGAACGCGCCGAGGCCGCCGAGGATCACCATCCACCAGATATGCCAGATCAGCGCAAAGCCCATGATGGTGGCAAAGAACGCGCAGACGAACCCGGTCGGCGAGTTCCGGGGCATCTCGATGTCACGATACTCGGGCGCGTCGTGCTCGAGCGATTGCTGCCGGGCGCGGGCTTTCATGTCCCAATAGGCGTCCTCGCCGCGCACGTCGGGATTGAAGGCGAAATTGAACACCGGCGGCGGCGACGATGTCGCCCATTCCAGCGAGCGGCCGTCCCAGGGATCGCCTGTGCGGTCGCGCAGCGCCTCGCGATTGCGGATGCTGACCACGAGCTGCAGGATCTGGCAGATCACGCCGATCGTCAGCACGGCCATGCCGAATGCGGCCACGATCATCCAGGGCCGCCACGCCGCGACGTCGTAGTGCTGCATCCGCCTGGTCATGCCGAGCATTCCGGCGACATAGAGCGGGATGAAGGTGACGAAGAAGCCGAGGAAGGTGAACCAGAACGCAGCCTTGCCCCAGCGTTCGTCGAGGCGGAAACCGAACGCCTTCGGAAACCAGTATTCGAAGCCGGCGAAGGCGCCGAACAGCACGCCGCCGATGATGACGTTGTGGAAGTGCGCCACCAGGAACATGCTGTTGTGAAGCATGAAGTCGGCCGGCGGCACCGCGAGCAGCACGCCCGTCAGGCCGCCGATGATGAAGGTGACCATGAAGCCGACCGACCACAGCATCGGCGTCGCGAAGCGGATGCGGCCGCCATACATCGTGAACAGCCAATTGTAGATCTTCACCCCCGTCGGTATCGCGATGATCATGCTGGCGATGCCGAAGATGGCGTTGACGTCGGGCCCCGCCCCCATCGTGAAGAAATGATGCAGCCAGACCATGAAGGAGATGACGCAGATCGCCATGGTCGCGAGCACCATCGAGCGATAGCCGAACAGCGCCTTGCCGGAGAAGGTCGAGACCACCTCGGAGAAAATTCCGAAGGCCGGCAGCACGAGGATATAGACCTCCGGATGGCCCCAGGCCCAGATCAGGTTCATGAACATCATGACGTTGCCGCCGGCTTCGTTGGTGAAGAAATGGAAGCCGAGATAGCGGTCGAGCAGCAGCATCGCGAGCGTGGCGGTGAGAATCGGAAACGCCGCGACGATCAGCAGGTTCGAGGCCAGCGTGGTCCAGCAGAACATCGGCATGCGCAGATAGTTCATGCCCTTGGTGCGCAGCTTCAGCACGGTGGTGACGAGGTTGATGCCGGCGACCAGCGTGCCGACACCGGAGATCTGCAGCGACCAGGCGTAATAGTCGACGCCGACCCCCGGCGAATAGGAGAGCTCCGACAGCGGCGGAAAGGCGAGCCAGCCGGTGCGCGCGAACTCCCCGATCACGAGGGAGAGATTGACCAGCAATGCGCCGGTCGCCGTCAGCCAGAAGCCGACCGAATTGAGCGTCGGGAACGCGACGTCACGCACGCCGAGCTGGAGCGGCACCACGAGGTTCATCAGCCCGATCACGAACGGCATCGCCACGAAGAAGATCATGATGGTGCCGTGGGCCGAGAAGATCTGGTTGTAGTGCTCCGGCGGCAGGTAGCCCTGCGACTGGTAGGCGACCGCCTGCTGAATCCGCATCATGATGGCATCGCTGCCGCCGCGCAGCAGCATCACCGAGGCCAGCAGGATGTACATGACGCCGATGCGCTTGTGATCGACGCTGGTGATCCATTCGTGCCAGAGATAGGGCAGATGCCCCTTCACCACGACCCAGATCAACACACCGAGAATCGCGACCAGCACCACTGCGCCCGCGACGAGCGGGATCGGCTGGTCGAACGGGATTGCGGACCAATCGAGCTTACCGAGCATCGTGGCCTCCACTGTGGGGACGGCCGGCATCGGAGATCAGCTCCGGGCCTGGTCCCGGCGGAATGTGCTGGTTCGCGATCAGGTCGAACAGGCGCGGGTCTTCGAGGCGATAGGCCGGCCTGCCCTTCTCGATACCCTGCTGCATCAGCTTCTTGTAGCTGGCCTCGTCCAGCACTGCGTCCGTCTTTGCCGTGGCCGCCACCCAGTCCGGAAAGGCGAGCGGCGAGATCACGTTGACGTCGAACATCATGTCGGGAAAGCCGTCGCCGGAAAAATGCGCCGACAATCCCTTGAGCTTGCCCTCATTGTCGGCGCGCAGGTTCAGCTTCGTCACCATGCCGTTCATGGTGTAGATCATGCTGCCGAGCTGTGGGATGAAGAACGTGTTCATGACGCTCGACGACGTCAGCTGGAAGTTCAGCTCGGCGCCAGCCGGCACCGTCAGTGTGTTGACGGTGGCAATCCGCTGGTCGGGATAGATAAACAGCCATTTCCAGTCCAGCGACACCGCCTGGATGCGGACCGGACTGCCGGTCCCCGGCACGGGCGCTGCGGGATCGAGCTGGTGCGAGCCGATCCAGGCGACGCCGCCGAGCAGGATCACGGTGAGCGCCGGGATCGACCACACCACCATCTCGACGCGGCCGGAATAGACGAAGTCCGGCTGGTAGCGCGCCTTGCTATTCGAGGCGCGAAACCAGAACGCAAACGCCAGGATCGCGACAATGGTAGGCACCACGATCGCAAGCATGATGAAGACGGAGTCGATCAGGATGGTGCTGTTGGCCGCAGCCACGGGCCCTTGCGGATCGAGCAGATTCATCGGCAAGCCACTGGCGGTTGGGAAGCCCCGGGCGGGAGCCTAGCGCGGGACAGGCTCGGCAACAAACGCGATTGCGCGAGGTCGGTTCCAGGACGCGCGCCCCTGTGGTCGCCAATCTCGTGCAGCGGCATGCAATTCCACGCGATGTCAATGACATGAGCGCGGGCCATCCGGTCTTCTCACCTCCGCGCGTCGTTGCTAGTTTGCGGACAAAATATCGGGATGAAACGAGATGCAGGGCCCTGAGGACGATGCCGGTCTTGCCGGCAGGGTTGCGCTGATCAGTGGCGGCGGCGCCGCGGGCGACGGCATCGGCAACGGCCGCGCTGCAGCAATCCTGCTGGCCCGCGCCGGCGCAAAAGTGCTCGTTGCCGATCGCGACCTCAAGCTCGCCGAACGCACCGTGGAGATGATCGCCGCCGAAGGCGGCACGGCGGCGGCGCATGGTGGCGATGTCACCGGCGAGGGCGATTGCAAGGCGCTGGTCGAAGCTGCACTCGACCGCTGGGGCCGGCTCGATTTCCTCGACAACAATGTCGGCATCGGCAGCCGCGGCAGCGTGGTGGACGAGGCGCCCGAGCAATACCGCCGCGTCATGCAGGTCAATGTCGAGACCATGTTCCTGCTGTCCAAGCATGCGATCCCCGCCATGATCGGGACCGCCGGGGGCGGCGCGATCGTCAACATCTCCTCGATCTCGGCGCTGCGGCCGCGCGGGCTCACGACCTACTCGACGTCGAAGGCTGCCATCATCGGCCTGACGCGCGCCATGGCGGTCGACCACGGCCGCGACAACATCCGCGTCAACTGCATCTGTCCCGGCCCCATGTACACGCCGATGGTCTATGCCCGCGGCATGAGCGAGCAGGCGCGCGCCAACCGCGCCAAAGCCTCCCTGCTCAAGACCGAAGGCACCGGCTGGGACGTCGGCCACGCCGTCAAATTCCTGCTCAGCAATTTTGCGCGCTACATCACCGGCCAGGTGCTGGTGGTCGACGGCGGCGTGACGCTGCAAGCCCCCGAACGCGAGTCACAGGAACACTAGAGGAAACATGCAAATGGCCCGCCTGCCCTATCTCGAGGCCGACCAGGTCGCGCCCGAATATCGCGACATGCTCAAGCGCAACACCAATCTGCACAAGCTGCTGGTCAACTCGCCGGAGATGGCGCGCGCGTTCAACGGCATCGGCGGCTATATCCGCTTCAAGAGCAAGCTCGATCCGCGCCTGCGGGAGCTCGCAATCCTCCAGGTCGGCTGGATGGAGAAGTCGGAATACGAGTTCACCCACCATGTGAAGATCGGCAAGGAGTTTTGCGTCACCGACGAGGACATCGCCGGCCTGATGGCGGAGACCGAAGGAGGGCCCTCGAAGCTCGAGCCGCTGGCGAGAGCAATCCTGAAAGGCGCCCGCGAGATGGTGCGCGAGCTCGCCATGTCCGATGCGACCTTCGCCGAAATCAAAGCGCATCTCTCCGACGAGCAGATGGTCGATCTCGTTCTCACCATCGCCTTCTATTGCGGCGTGATCCGCGTGCTCGCAACCATGAAGATCGATAACGAGCCCTATTACAAAGAGGTACTCCAGCAGTACCCGATCCCGGGAGTGAACTGAGATGCGCTTGAAGGACAAGGTTGCGATCGTGGTCGGCGCCGGACAGAGCCCCGGCGAAGGCATGGGCAACGGCCGCGCCACCGCGCTGACCTTCGCGCGCGAGGGCGCCAAGGTCCTGTGCGTCGACCATCATCTGGAATCGGCGCAGGAGACGGTCGCGATGATCGCCGCGAAACAAGGCACTGCCGCGGCCTTCAAGGCTGACGTGACCAAGGCTGCCGACATCAAGGCGATGGTCAAGGACGCCCAGACCCGCTGGGGCCGGATCGACGTGCTTCATAATAATGTCGGCGTCAGCCTGTCCGGCGGCGATGCCGAGCTCCTTGAGATCACCGAAGAAGCGTTCGACCGCGTCGTCGCCATCAACCTCAAGAGCTGCGTTCTCGCCGCGAAAGAAGTGATCCCGATCATGCGCGCGCAAGCCAGCGGCGCCATCATCAACATCTCCTCGATGGCCGCGATCACGACCTATCCTTACGTCGCCTACAAGGCGACGAAGTCGGCGATGATCGCCTTCACCGAACAGCTCGCCTACCAGAATGCCGAGTACGGCATCCGCGCCAATGTCATCCTGCCCGGGCTGATGAACACGCCGATGGCCGTCGACACCCGCGCCCGCGAGTGGCACAAGACCCGCGCCGAAGTCGAAGCCGAGCGCGACAGCAAGGTGCCGCTGCGCAAGAAGATGGGAACGGGCTGGGACGTCGCCAACGCCGCGCTGTTTTTGGCGTCGGACGAGGCGAACTTCATCACCGGCGTGACGCTGCCGGTCGATGGCGGAGCCAGTGTGCGGCGGGGATAGAAGCGAGCGTAGTGTCGTTCCCTTCTCCCAGAAGAGGAGAGGGTTACACCGTCATCGCGGCGCGCTTGTCACCCGCCAGATCGTGCCGTTGCCGTCCTCCGACACCAGCAGCGATCCGTCCTTCGCCACCGCGACGCCGACCGGCCTGCCCCACACCTCGCTGTCGCTCACCACGAATCCCGTGACGAAATCCTCGTACTCCCCGGTCGGCCTGCCGTCCTTCATCCGGATGCGGATCACCTTGTAGCCGGTGCGCTTGGAGCGGTTCCAGGAGCCGTGCTCGGCGGCGAAGGCATCGCCCTGGTACTCGGCCGGAAACTGCGCGCCCTGGTAAAACGTCATGCCGAGCGAGGCCGAATGCGGCTGGATCAGCACGTCGGGCGCCGTCACCTTGTCCTTGAGATCAGGCCGCGCGCCGGCGTGGCGCGGGTCTTCGTTGTTGCCGATGTAGAACCACGGCCAGCCGTAGAACGCGCCTTCCTTCACGCTGGTGACGTAGTCGGGCACGAGATCGTCGCCGAGACCATCGCGCTCGTTGGTCGAGCACCAGGGCAGACCGGTCTGGGGCTGGATCGCAAGACCGACGCAGTTGCGGATGCCGGTGGCGTAGATATTCCGCTCCTTGCCGTCGGGCGTGAAAGCCAGCACCGCCGCGCGCTCGGTCTCGCTGGCCCAGGCCGCGCCGAGCGGCTGCGCTTTCGACCACGCCTCCAACCCGCCCGGCGGCGTGCCCAGGCCTTCCGCGACATTGCTGAGCGAGCCGACCGAGACCAGCATGCGCTTGTTGTCCGGTGTGAAGACGAGGTCGCGGGTGGAATGCCCGCCGTCATGCGGCAGGCTCGCCACGATCGTCTCCGCCTTGCCGCGCGCCTTGACGTCTCCGGTCTGATAAGGGAAGCGGACGACGCTGTCGGTATTGGCGACATAGACCCATTGCGGATTGTCGCCGTTCGGAAAGAAGGCGATGCCGAAAGGCTGGCGCAAACCGCTGGCAAAGACCTCGTTGGTCGCAACCCTGCCGCCCTCGCCGGCGCGCAGCACGCGGATGGTGCCGGCCCGCGTCTCCGCGACGAACACATCGCCGTTCGGCGCCACCCGCACGATGCGCGGCGCGCGCAGGCCTTCGGCGAACAGCTCGATCTTGAAGCCCGCCGGTACCCGGAGCACAGCCTCCGGCGGGCGCGGCACCACGCGCGACGAACTTGCGACGGAACGCGTGGCGCCGGGCCTGACCAGATCCTGCGGCCGGATCAGCCTGACCGTGCCGGGCTTGTCGGCCTGCCAATCACCATAGGCGTCCTTGCCCTGCAACACCGGCTCGGCCTGGGCGGTCGCCGCGGTCAGCCCCACAGCCAGCACCACGATCGAAATTCTGCTCTTCACCTCGTCGTCCTCCCGACCCTCTATGCCCGCGAGCCCTGCCCGCCGATATCCGCACGATGTGCATCCATCACGACCATCGTACTGGAAAATGCGGCCGATCGATGCGACAGATTACATGGGCGCGGCCGCAAGTCGCGGCATCGCGATCGTCGGGAAGATCATGTGGGGATCCATCATATCGGAATGGGCGAGCCTGCTGCTGCGCTGGCTGCACGTGGTGGCGGCGATCGCCTGGATCGGCAGTTCCTTCTACTTCATCGCCCTCGACCTCAGCCTGAAACCGAGGGCCGACCTGCCCGATGGCGTTCAGGGCGAAGCCTGGCAGGTCCATGGCGGCGGCTTCTACCGGATCATGAAATACCTGGTCGCGCCCAGCCAGATGCCGGATGAGCTGACCTGGTTCAAATGGGAGGCCTATACCACCTGGCTGTCCGGCTTCGCGCTGATGGTGGTGGTGTATTATCTCGAGGCCGATCTGTTCCTGGTCGACAAGTCGGTCCTCGACCTCACGCCGTTCCAGGCCGGCCTGTTCAGCCTCGCCAGCCTCGCGCTGGCCTGGCTGCTCTATGAGGCCGCCTGCCGCACCGGGCTTGCGCAGCGCGAGCTGCCCTTCGCCGTCGGCGGCTATCTGTTCCTGATCGCACTGACCTATGCCTTCACCCATGTGCTGAGCGGCCGCGGCGCCTTCAACCAGATCGCCGCGATCATCGGCACCATCATGGTCGCCAATGTCTTCACCCTGATCATCCCGAACCAGAAGAAGATCGTGGCGGCGCTGATCGCGGGGCAAGCGCCCGATCCGAAGCTCGGCAAGGCCAGCAAGGAACGCTCGGTCCACAACAACTATCTGACGCTCCCCGTGGTCGTGCTGATGATCAGCAACCACTATCCCCTGCTCTACGCGACAAAATTCAACTGGATCATCGTTGCGATCATTCTGGCGCTCGGTCCCGTGATCCGCCACTTCTTCAACGAGCGGCACGCGGGGCGCAAATCGCCATGGTGGGCATGGGGCGTTGCCACGGCGGGCGTCGTCACAATCCTCTTCCTCTCCGCGGCCGGCCCGCGCGCGGTGAAAACGAGCGCGCTGTCTGCACCGGTCACGCTCGCCAACGTCGAGGAGATCGTGATGTCCCGCTGCAGCATGTGCCACGCGGCCGAGCCGGTTTGGGCCGGGATCGTCACCGCACCGAAAGGCATTCTGCTCGACGCCCCCGAGCACATCCACCGCAACATCCGCCTGATCGGCCGCGTCGCGGCCTGGTCCAGCGCCATGCCGCCGGGCAACGTCACCGAGATGACCGGCGAAGAGCGCGCCGTGCTCGCCACCTATCTCGAGCAGGCTCATTGATGCCAGCGCGCCGGCTGATCATTTCGCGGAATGAAATTCCGCGTCTCGCGCCGAATTGAAAATGACTTGAGCGCCTATCCGGCGTAGACAGGACCGGAAGCCGCCGCCGCGGCTCGAAAGCAGTTGGCAATCGGGGAAGAACAGTGGCCCTCAAAAACGTCATCGGTATCGACCACGCCGTGGTCATGGTGAAAGATCTCGACAAGGCCGCCGAGAACTACCGGCAACTCGGCTTCACCGTCTCCCCGCGCGGCACGCACAGCGCGCATATGGGCACCGGCAACTACACCATCATGTTCGACCCCGACTATATGGAGCTGCTCGGCGTGCTCGCCGCAACCGAGCACAACGCGCCGGCCCGCACCTTCCTCGACAAGCGCGGCGAAGGCATTGAGCGCATCGCGTTCACCGCCGTCGATTCCGCCGCCGGTGCCGAGGAAATCCGCGCGCGCGGCCTGACGCCGATCGGGCCGACCGATTTCGAACGGCCGGTGACGCTGCCAAACGGCACGGTCTCCGCCGCCAAATTCCGCACCTTCATGTGGCCGACCGCCGAAGCGCCCGGCGGCGTCCGCATCTTCGCCTGCCAGCACAAGACGCGCGAGACCGTGTGGATTCCCGAACTGATGAAGCATGCCAACGCGGCGAAGCGGATCAAGCAGACGCTGATCGCGACGCCCGAACCGGCGCAGGAGGCCGCGCATCTCGGCCGGCTGATCGACCGCGAGCCGAAGGTGGAGTCCGACGGCGCCGTGACCGTGCCCTCGGGCGGCGATCGCGCCGACTTCGTCTATTTGACACTGGAGCAACTTGGAAAGCGCTACCCCGGCGTGCCGCTCGCCGGCCTCTCCGAGCGCGGCGGCGCCGCGCTGGTGCTCGTCAGCGGCGATCTCGCGGCGACGGAGAAGGCGCTGGGGTCGGCCGCCGTGCGCAGCGGGTCCGCGGTCTGCGTGCCGCCGGCCAAGGCCAACGGCACCCTGCTCGCCTTCGTGACCGGCTGATTTGAACTAATTCTTTAACGCGTGTTTACCCGGCTGCTCTAGGATTCCCCGCGATCCAAGCCACCGGGGCCAAACGCATGTTCAAAGAGGGATCGCCGATCGCCTATGACGCGCCGGCCGAACTGAAGAAGTGGCCGTCGCTGAAGGGCGAGCGGCAGAAGGACCGAGGTCCGCCCTATCTCGTCTACAACGGCACGCTCGCCGACTGCGTCCGCGAACTCATGGGCAAGCCGATCAAGGGCATCTCGCTCTACGACATCATGACGACGCCGCAAGCCGCCTTCGATCAGACCGTGCTGTCGCCCGGCGATGCCGCCGAGATCGCGATGCGCAAGGACTTCCCCAAGGACTAGTTCGAGGACGCGTGCGCCGCGCGCTTGCCGGCCGCTGTGCCTCGCTGCTTCGAGGAAGACTCCATCGGCGCATCCAGGAACACCACGGGCGTGCCGCGCTTGACGTTCTCGCCGAGCACGCGCGCATCCCAATTGGTGAGCCTGACGCAGCCGTGCGATGCGGACTTGCTGACCCGGTCGGGTTCGGCCGTGCCGTGGATGCCATAGCCCTGCGCCGACAGCCCGATCCAGTACGATCCGACCGGATTGTTGGGCCCCGGTTTGATCTCGAACGGCTTCCTGGATTTCACGCTCTTGAATTTGTACTCGGGATTGTAGTGGTAGGTCGGCTGTTCATCGGTGCCGGTGACCTTCAACGCCCCCGTCGGCGTCGGGCGATCAGGACTGCCGATTGACGCCGGATAGAATGCGACCAGACGACCGGAGCCCTCGTAGGCCTTCAGCGTCGCGTGAATCTTGTCGATCTCGATACGAGAGATGCGCGGAAGCTCCCGCCGCGCCAAGACGTTGGCGACGACAATCGTCTCGCCGCTCTTGTCGAACGATTTCCCCGAATTGAGCATTCTCAACAGCTCTTCGCTCATGTGAAATTTTTCCGAAAGCCCTTCGAGCGGGCTCGTGAAGCTCAGCGCCTCCAGCGTCTTCATGTCGTCGAGCTTGGCCGGCAGCTTCTTGAGGAAAGGCCCCTTCACGTCTGCGTCGGTGATCTTGTAATCGACGAGGACCGGACCTTCGCTGGCTGCATTCAGCTTGTCCCAGAGTTCCGGAGCAATGGCCTTGTCGAAGCTCAGCCCATTCTGCTCCGCAAACGCCTTCAGCGCCTTCTGCGCGTTTTCGCCGAGCTTGCCGTCGATCTGGCCGGGTGAGAATTGCGCGCGGTCGAGCAGGATCTGAAGCTTGATTGCGGGCGCGCTGACCTTGTCAGCAGCCGGCAACCTTTCGGGTCGCGCAGCATCGTTCACGGCTTTTGCATCGAGACTGTGCGCAAGCGCCGGACATACGAGCCACAGCGACATCACCGCGCCAAGCATCCATCGTGTCATGACCGCTCATCCCGCTCGCGAAAGGCCCGCAAAATCGCGGGAAGTTTCCCTTTGGGAACACCGTAGTAACACCGTAGACACCCGCGAGATCGCAGCTTTGCCGCAATCGGACGGTTAAGAACTCCTTATCGCCGGCGCAGCGCTGGCCGTTCACCCCACAGTTCGAGGTTGCCCCAGCAATGCGATTTGTCGTCGCGGCTTGCGCCGCGTTCATGATTCTGATGTGCGATCTCGATCCGTCGGCATCCCGGCAGACATCAACGTTCGATCACGCCGTTCTTCAGAACGATCGGGCCTCCCCACTTGTTCCTGTGGTCGAACTCTTCCTTGCAAGCGTGCAGGCGATCGAGCTCGCCAATGCGCGCGCCGCCTATGAACAGGTGATCGAGCCGCCGCCGGCGGTCGAGCCGGCCATGCAGGCTCCGGCTTCACCGACCGAACGGTTCTGTCACGCGCTTCGCGAGGCTGCCGAAGCCAGCGGCATTCCCGTGCCGTTCTTTGCCCGCCTGCTCTGGCAGGAGAGCCGCTTCAAGTCCAACGAGGTCAGCCAGGCCGGCGCACAGGGCGTCGCGCAGTTCATGCCGGAGACGGCCGCCGAAGTCGGGCTCGACGATCCCTTTGATCCCATGAAGGCGCTGCCCGCATCCGCGAAGTTCCTGCGCAAGCTGCGCGATGATTTCGGCAATCTCGGCCTCGCCGCTGCGGCCTACAATGCCGGCCCGGGCCGCGTTCAGAAATGGCTCGCCAAGGAGAGCGAGCTGCCGCGCGAGACGCGTGACTATGTCCGCATCATCACCGGCACCAAGGCCGAGGACTGGACCGAACGCGCAGAGGCGCTTGCGATCCGGATCGACTTGCCGCGCGAGGCGCCTTGCGAAGGTGTCGGCAGCCTGTCGAAGACGAAGGATGTCGCCTGGGTTCCCGTAAACCTGACGCCATCAGCCATTGCGTTCATTCGCAAGGCCGAACAGCTCGCCGCGCGACTGGCGACGAGCCGCGCCCGCAAGCGGTTCGCAACCTTGCTGCGGAAGAGCGCGTCCGCCCACGGCAAGGCGCGCAGCATGATCGTGGCGCGTGCCGCCGGGAAGAGCGCGAAGGGCCGCGCCATTCGCCTCGCATTGCGCGAACGGTCGTCGGGCTAGAGTGCGGAGCCGCCCGCCTGGGCGGCTCCGACCTCCATCGCCATGCCCGCACGGACCCTGCGATGCCCGCGAAGAGTGCCGGGAACACGAGGTCGGAGAGGCAGGCCCCGGACATGACGCTGTGGAGGCTTCAGCGTCTACGACCAGCAGAACCACTCAGCCTACTCCGCCTTGATGTTCGCGGCCGCGACGACCTCGGCGAGGTCCTTCGTCTCCTTCGCGATCTTGGCGGCGTAGTCGGCCGGGCTGAGCACGCTGACGACGCCTTGCGAGCCGAGCTTCTCCGCGACCGCCGGATCCTTGGCAGCCGCGACGATCTCCTGGTGCAGCGTCTGAAGGATCGGCGCGGGCGTGGATTTCGGCATGAAGAAGCCGACCCAGAACGAGATGTCGAAGCCGGGATAGCCGGCTTCCGCAACGGTCGGCACGTCGGGCAGTGACGGCAGCCGCTCGGCCGAGGACACCGCGAGCGCGCGCAGTTTGCCGGCCTTGACCAGCGGCACGGCCGAGAGCGGATCGAACACCGCCAGCACCTCCTGTGCGAGGATGCCGACCTCGGAGGCCGAGCCGCCACGATAAGGCACGTGGATCAGCTTGATGCCGGCCTTCTGGCTGAGCAGCTCCATGGCGAGATGGGCAAGGTTGCCGTTGCCGCCCGAGCCGTAAGCCAGCGCACCGGGCGCGGCCTTTGCGGCTGCGACGAGATCGGCGACGGTCTTGATGTCGGCGGTCTTGGGATTCTCCGGATTGACCACCAGCACCAGCGGCGCCGAGACGACGGTGGTAAGCGGCGCAAAATCCTTTTCCGGATCGTAACGGATATCCTTGAACAACGTCTTGTTGAGCGTGATGGTGGAGGAGTTGCAGGCGAGCATGGTGTAGCCGTCGCCCTCGGCATGCGCGACGCCTTCGGCGGCGATCATGCCGTTGGCGCCGGCGCGGTTCTCCACCACGAAGGGCTGCCCGAGCTTGTTGCTGAGGCGATCGCCGATGATGCGCGCGACGACATCGACCGGACCGCCGGCGCTGAACCCGACCATGACCTTGACCGGCCGCACCGGATATTTCTGCGCCATGGCCCCCGTCGACAGCACAGCGGCGCACAATCCGGCGATGACGGCCAGCAGGTGGGCGGTTCGTTGCATTGGTTCTCTCCCAGACCTCGCGGCGCCGCTTGTGCATGTTTGTTGGTGCGATGCATCCGCGTTCATGAATAGCGGTCACGCCGGATTTCGCAATCGCGTTTGGGCGCCGGCATTCCGCCGCACGGCAGGTCCGCAACAGTTTCCAAACAAAAAATGCGAAAACAACCCCATGCACAGTAGACGGCCCTTGTCGAAACAAGGACTTACGCTGGGGGCGAAAGACTCGGATTTTACGAAATCGTTTTTGTGTCGTCGGGCAAAACAGGGGTATAGTTACATCATCGCGACAACCGTAAGCAGCCCGGCCTGACCGGCCACAAGCGCTTCGTTCAATCGCGTACAAGCCTCTCATCGACATCCGAAAATCGCAACCGCCGCACGGCAGTGCAGGAATCGGCCTCGCGCGCGCGAGGCCGATTCGCGCCTATCGTAGGCCCAAGGAGACATCGACATGACGACAGCCCTGACACGCAACAGCACGACGCCCGCCGCCAGGTATGGCAGCAGCCGGCCGAGCCCACGGATCAAGCTCAATCGGCAAGACATCGTGATCCAGCATTCCGACGCGCAAGCCGGCGAACGGTTGATGGGCGAGGCGCTCGGCGCCGTCGACCGCGACGCGCTGCACGGCATCCTCAAGCAGTTGATGAAAGCCAGCGTGATCCTGCAGAAGCCCGACGAGGACAATCTCGCCTTCATGATCTCGATGGTGAAGGGCATCGCGCCCAGGGATTCGATCGAGGTGATGTTGACGGCGCAGATGGTGTCCGTTCACGTCGCCACAATGCGCTCCGCATCCCGCCTCGCCTTCGCCGAAGGCATCCCGCAGCAGGAGGGCATCTCGCGCACATTGACCCGGCTGGCCCGCACCTTCGCGGCGCAGATGGAAGCCCTCAACCGCCACCGCGGCAATGGCGAGCGCCCGATCACGGTGCAGAACCTGTCGGTGCAGGACGGCGGCAGCGCGATCGTTGGGAATGTCGCGCAGCACGCGCATCTGATCGCTGCCGAGCCGGGCGCGACAACGGAGGCGGAACCGACCGCAGCCATGCAAGGCGCCACCGTGTGAGCGCCGGTCACATCCGCAACACGCGCGCGATGGCGGCGAGCCCGCGCTGCGGCGCCGCCACCCGCAGCGGACTCGCCTGCCGCGCACCGGCGATGTGCGGCAGGCTCCGCTGCCGCATGCACGGCGGCGCGCCCGGATCGGGCGCGCCATGGGGAAACCGCAACGCGCGCAAGCACGGCGCCTTCACGCAAGCGCGGATCGCCGAGCGACGTGCGATCCGGGAGCTGCTCGGCGAGGCGGCGAAGCTGCTGGGAGAGTTGAAGCGGGACGCCTGAATGCTCGCCCCGGCCGGAACTATCCCGTGATGTCATCGCACCAGGCCCGATCATGCCGCCATGCCTTTCGGCGCATTGGCACGATCGCTTCGATCGTGTAACGCGACACGAAAGTTGCCGGGACGGACGCTCATGAAGACCACTGCCGACGACGACGCGGGCACCGCGACCCGCGCACTGATCTTTGCGCTCGTCGCGCTCGCCTGCGGCCACATGCTCTCCACCCTGTTGCGCACCATTCCCGCAATCAGCCTCGACCTCATGGCCGCGGACTTCCAACTCGAGCCGCAGGCGCTGGCGAGCCTCACTTCGGTCTATCATTTCGCCTTTGCCGCGTCGCAGATCCCGGTCGGCGCGGCGATGGATCGCTTCGGCGTGCGGCCGGTGTCGCTGAGCCTGCTTGCGGGAACCGTGGTCGGCGCGATCGCGTCGGGCTTTGCCACGGGGGCCTCGAGCTTTGCTTTCGGCCAGTTGCTGCTGGGCATTGCCACCTCGGGCATGCTGATGTGCCCGATGACGCTCGCCGCCAAGCAATTGTCGGCAGGCCGCTTCGGCCTGTGGTCCGGCGCGATCCTCTCGATCGGCAATATCGGCATGCTGCTGTCGGCGAGCCCGCTTGCCTTCGTGGTCGATCAATATGGCTGGCGCGCGGGGTTCTGGATCTCGGCGCTCGGCGGCGTCGCGGTGGCGCTGGCGGTGTTCGTGCTGGTGCCGAACCAGCCGGCCGAGCACAAGGACGATTCCTCGCCGCTGTCGCAGATGATCGAGGTGCTCAGGCTCGGCCTGTCGCGTCCCTTGCGCGGACTGATTGCGCTCGCGATGGTGTCGCTGGCGACCTCGCTGGTGCTGCGCGGGCTGTGGGGCGGGCCATGGCTGATGGAGATCAAGGGCCTGTCGCGGGTCGAGGCCGGCAATCAGCTCGGCGCCTACACGCTGGCGATGATCGCGGGCCCGCTGCTGATGGGCATGGTCGACCGCAAGGTCGGCCGCCGTCGCGACCTCGTCGCCGGCACGCATGCAGTCGCGGCCGTGCTGGTTGCGCTGATGGCGCTGGGCGCACCGCATTTCGCGGTTGCCTGGCTGTTTGGCGTGCCGGTCATGCCGCCGCGATATGATCTCGCGCTGTTCGTGCTGATCGGGCTTGCGACCTCCGCACAGCCGCTGCTGTTCGGCATGTGCCGGCAATTGGTGGACGCGCAAACCGCGGGCAAGGCGCTGGCCGCGGTGAACCTCGCCTTTTTCCTCGGCACCGCCCTCATGCAGTCGGTCACCGGCGCAGTGGCCGCCTTCGCCGGGCTGCCGGCGGTGCTGCTGTTCATGGCAGCGATGCTGGCATTCGGCGTGCTGGTCTTCCTGGCCTATACATCGCCGCTGCGCGGGGCGAGCTGAGCACTTCGCTCACGCCGTCCCCACGCTTCGCGGCTGTCGTGGAGCCCGAGCTCAGTATTTCGCGACCACCGGCCCGCCGAAGCGATAATTGACCCTGAGGGTCGCCTGCTGGACGGTCAGCCGCGAGCTTGCCGTCCCCGTCGCAAACACGCCGCCAAGCCCATCGGGAACGGTGAAGGTGGCGCTGCGGCTACCGAAGTCGGTGTAGCGATATTCGCCGGCCAGGCTCCAGTTCGGGTTGAACGCCCATTCGATGCCTCCGCCGACGGTCCAGCCCCAGCGCGTGGTCGAGCCACCGTTCGTTGCCGTGAACGTTCCCGCCGGGATGCCAATGCCCGGCCCGTTAACGACGGTGGTCCTGGAACCGCCGATCTCGGCGACGGCGGCGCCGCCGGTGACGTAGAATAGCGCTCGGTCCACCGTGACGCCGGCGCGACCGCGGAAGGTGGCCATCCAGTCGATATGACCGAAATCGACGGTTACCGTCTGCGTCACCGCCGGTGCAAACGTCGGGGCACCGAAGGTGCGCGAAGCGCTGCCGCTGCTGCCGTTCAAGCCGGTGCCAACCGCGTCGGCTTCGACGCCGAGCACGAACTGCTGGACCTGCCAATTGTAGCCGATCTGGCCGCCCCCGATGACACCGCTGTGGCTGCCGCCGCCGGCAAGGGTGCCAGTCTGTCCGGGAACAATCGTCAGCACTGCCGCGACCGGCGGCGGCACGCCGAAAGCAGGAAACAGCGCTCCGCCATCGCTGCTGCCGCTGCTGGGCGTCCAGGCGCCGCCGACATTGGCGCCGACATAAAAGCCGGTCCAGCTGAAAATCTGCGCGGCGACCGGCATCGGTCTCGCCTTGACCGCCATATCCGCGGCATTCGCCGCGCCGACACCGAACAATAAGGCACTTCCCGCAACGGCCGCGATCCGCATCATTGCCCCCAATATGTTTCGGCAAGGTCTCGGCGTGCCGCGGCGCCAGAAAACACCCTAGGCTAGAGGCGAATCACGGCCAAAGCTGTCACCGGACAGCAACATCCGGACACATTATGCGCGCGAGGCGATGCCCGCGCCGGTCGATCGCTCGCCCGGCCCGAGGCGTGGTCGAGGCTCCTTCCGGGACCATGCGCACCTGGCAAGGCAGCGCCAGACTTCATGCATCGAGGCCGCCTTGCACAACCGCGTGCTGCGGGGGATGCTGACTCGCATCGCGCATCAAGGGAATGAACTCATGCCTGTCGACACCAAAGCCGCCACCGACCGTCTCATGCGCTTCCTCGCCGTCGAGGGCGTGACCGGACAGGAGGCAGCGATCGGGCGTGAGCTCACGGCCGCGCTGAAGGAGGCCGGCGTGCCGGCCAAGGCGATCCGCCTCGACGATGCCAACACCCGCATTCCCGTGCCGACCGAGACCGGCAACCTCATCGTCGACCTCCCCGGCCGCGGCGCGCTGCACAACCAGCCGCGCATCATGTTCATGACCCACATGGACACGGTGCCGCTCTGCGCCGGTGCCAAGCCGAAAAAATCGGGCCGCAAGATCGTCAACGAGGCCAGGACCGCGCTCGGCGGCGACAACCGCTGCGGCTGCGGCGTGCTGGTGACGCTGGCGGCCGAGCTCGAAAAGCAGAAGCTCGATCATCCGCCGATCACGCTGCTGTTCTGCGTGCGCGAGGAGAGCGGGCTCTATGGCGCGCGCCACGTCAAGCTGGACGAGCTCGGCTCGCCCGTGATGGCCTTCAACTATGACGGCGGCTCCGCCTCCAACGTCGTCATCGGCGCCGTCGGCGCCGACCGCTGGACCGTCGAGATCTTCGGCCGCGCCTCGCATGCCGGCGTCGCGCCGGAGCGCGGCATCTCCTCGACCATGATCATGGCGCTGGCTTTAGCCGACGTGAAGGCCGGCGGCTGGTTCGGCAAGGTGGTGAAGGGCAAGGGCGCGAGCGCGCGGATGGGCACCAGCAATGTCGGCCCCGTCACCGGCGGCGAAGGCCGGCCGGCGGGCGATGCCACCAACGTCGTCACCGACTACGTCCATGTCCGCGGCGAATGCCGCAGCCATGACGGCAAATTCTTCAAGGAGATCACCAAGGCCTACAAGGCCGCGTTCGAGAAGGCGGCCAAGAAGGTGACGAACGCGCAAGGAAAGTCCGGCAAGGTCAAGTTCAAGGCCGAGACCGACTATTATCCGTTCCGCATGAAGGACAGCCAGCCCGTGATCAAGCGCGCGGTCGAGGCCGTGTCCGCGGTCGGCGGCACGCCGAACGTCCGCACCGCCAATGGCGGCCTCGACGCCAACTGGATGGTCCGTCACGGCATTCCGACCGTGACCTTCGGCGCCGGCCAGAACGAGGCGCACACGGTCGACGAATGGATCAACCTCGACGAATACGACCGCGCCTGTGCGCTGGCGCTGCACGTCGCGACGATGCGGTGATGGTCGTGGGCCGGCTGCCGCTCGCAGGACTTGCGCTGCTGGCGCTTGCGGGCGTGGCTGGCGCGGAAGAGGACAACACTGCGCTGCTGGTCGATCTCTTCGCGAAGGTCTGCGCGCCGAAACCGGCGCGGCCGAGCCAGGTCGAACGCATCGCAACGGGACTGGGTTTCGTCAGTGACGGCGGCCCGATCACGGCCGAGATGGAGCGGCGGGCCAGCATCGACATTCTCTACACGGCGCAGCTGATCAGGCGGGGCGAGAGGCTCGGCAGCATGTCTGCCTATTTCACAGGGCCTGACGATGGCGTGAGCGTGAGCTGCACCGTGTCGGCCGTCGGCGTCTCCGCCGACGCGTTGCCCGGGCTGATCGAAACATCATTGAAGGCCCGTGAGCGGACCGACAAGCCGTCCAGCGACGACAACCTTCTTCGCGCGAGCTGGCGCGTCGGCGCCGACACGCTCGGGATGTCGGTGTGGCGGACGCCGCCACGGCGTGCCTCGATCACCATCAGTTATATCGCCCACAAGCGGTGAAATCGTAGGATGGGTAGAGCGCAAGCGAAACCCATCGCGCCTTGCGACGTTGATGATGGGTTTCGCTGCGCTCTACCCATCCTACGAACCACAAGCAAAAAGCGCGTAGGGTGGGTTAGCCGAAGGCGTAACCCACCTTTGCTTTCCGCACCGAGGGAAGTGGTGGGCTTCACCGAGCACATGCGCTCTGCGCATATGCTCGGCTAACCCACCCTACGAAGCAAGGAAGAAACAGGGAGGCACCATGCCGCGCATCGCAAACGTCGAATCCGCCCTCTACCGGATCCCCCTTCCCGTCACGCTCTCCGACTCCACCCATGGCGAGATCACGGCGTTCGAGCTGATCACCTGCCGCATCCGCGATGCCGACGGCGCGGAGGGTGTGGGCTACACCTACACGGTCGGGCGCAATGGCGGGGCGACGGCGGATATCCTCAAGCGCGAGATCCCGGCACTGATCGAAGGCCGTGAAGCCGACGATACCGAGGCGATCTGGCAGCATGTCTGGTGGGCGCTGCATTATGGCGGGCGCGGCGGGCCGGTGGTGCTGGCGCTTTCGGCGCTCGACATCGCGCTGTGGGATTTGAAGGCGCGGCGCGCCAAGCTGCCGCTGTATCGATTGCTCGGCGGCTTCGATGCGCACGTGCCGTGCTATGCTGGCGGCATCGACCTCGATCTGTCCGTGGATGCGCTGCTCGCGCAGACCGACGGCAATCTCGCCAAGGGCTTTCGCGCCATCAAGATGAAGGTCGGCCGGCCCGACCTGAAATCCGACGTCGCCAAGGTCTCCGCGATGCGACAGCATCTCGGCGACGGCTTTCCGCTGATGGTGGACGCCAACATGAAATGGACCGTCGAGGAGGCCATCCGTGCGGCCCGGGCGTTCGTGCCCTACGACCTGACCTGGCTGGAAGAGCCGATCATTCCCGACGACGTCGCGGGTCATGCGCGCATCATGCAGGCCGGCGGCGTGCCGATCGCGGCGGGCGAGAATCTGCGCTCGCTGTGGGAGTTCAAGAACTACATCACGAGCGGCGCGGTGTCCTATCCCGAGCCCGACGTCACCAATTGCGGCGGCGTTTCCGCCTTCATGAAGATCGCGCGGCTGGCGGAGGCCTTCAACCTGCCCGTTACCAGCCACGGCGCGCACGACATCACCGTGCACCTACTCGCCGCCTGCCCGAACCGCTCCTATCTCGAAGCGCACGGATTCGGCCTCGACAAGTACATCGAGCATCCGCTGGTGCTCGAGGACGGCAAGGCGCTGGCGCCGGACCGCCCCGGGCATGGGATCAGCTTCGACTGGAAGGGGCTGGCGACGCTGGCGCCTTAGAGCACGGCGTCAAGCCCGGCCATGACGATGCGGCTGCACGCGAGCCATTCCCCAACGCGGGATGCGGGCCGCGGATAATCCGCTATGGTGGCGGCCACCGACATTTTGCGAGAGACCGCCGCCTTGACACCCGAGCTGCATCAGAAACTGACCGCGTGGCGCCAACACCTTCACGCCCACCCGGAGCTGTCGCTCCAGGAGAAGGAGACCGCGGCCTTCGTGCAGGACAAGCTCACCGAGCTCGGCATTCCCTTCGAGGCCGGCATCGGCGGCCACGGCATCGTCGCGACCTTGACCCGCGGGCACGCGCAAAGGCGGGTCGGCCTGCGCGCCGACATGGACGCGCTGCCGATCACCGAGGACACCGGCCTGCCCTACGCCTCCAGGACATCGGGCGTGATGCACGCCTGCGGCCATGACGGGCACACCGCATCGCTGCTCGGCGCCGCCGCGCTGCTCGCGGCCGACACCAGCTGGAGCGGCACGGTCGATTTCATCTTCCAGCCGGCCGAGGAAGGCTTTGGTGGCTCGCGCGCGATGGTCGCGGCCGGGCTGTTCGACCGCTTTCCGATGGAGCGCGTGTTCGGCTTCCACAATTGGCCGGGCCTTGCCGCCGGTAGCGTTGCCGTGCACGACGGTGTCGTCATGGCCTCCGGCGGGCGCATCACCATCACCATCGAGGGCCATGCCGGCCACGCCGGCATGCCGCATCTGACGCGCGATCCGGTGGTGGCGGCCGGCCATCTGATCGTGGCCCTGCAATCGGTGGTCGCGCGCAGTGTCGATCCGCTCGACACTGCCGTGCTCTCGCTCTGCACCATCGAAGGCGGCACCGCGCCGAACCAGATCGCCGGACGCGTGACCATCCGCGGCACGCTGCGTTACCACCGCGAGGCGGTGAAGGACGTCATCCTCGACGGCATCGAACGGAGCTGCGCCGGGATTGCGACCAGCTTCGGCGTCAAGGTGACGCCCGAGATCGTCTGGGGCGTCGGCGTCGTGGTCAACACGCCTGATGAGGCTGGCCTCGCGCGCATCGCCGCCGAGAAGGTGCAGGCGCCCGTGCGCCGCGACCTCGCGCCCAGCATGGCGGGCGAGGATTTTGCCCATTACCTGCAGCAGCGGCCGGGCGCCTTTGTCTGGATCGGCAACGGACCCTTGCGCGACGGCGCCGAGCTGCACGGTCCGCGCTACGATTTCAACGATGCGATCCTGCCCGTGGCGGCGGGCTGGATGGCCGAAGTGGCGAAGGCCGCGCTGGCGTCGAACTAAAGCGCGATGAGATCGGGATGAATCGTCATCGCGCTTTAGGTTGCTGTTTGCGCATGATCTTTCCGGAAAACCGCTTCGCACTTTTCCGGATCATGCTTTAGATGATCCCGCCTTGCCGAAGCGCCGCGATCTCGGCCTCGCCATAGCCGAGCTCACCGAGCACGAGATCGGTGTGCTCGCCGAGCGTCGGCGCGCGATGCGCGATCTCGCCCGGCGTTTCCGAGAGACGGACCGCGGCACGCGTCACCGGTGCGGGCTTGGGCAGGCCGGGATAGTCGACGTCCTGCATGAAGCCGGTGGCGCGGATGTGCGGATGATCCAGCGCCTGTTGCGGTGAAAGCACCGGCCCGGTCGGAATCATGGCCTGGCCCAGCGTATCGACCGCCTCTTGCGTCGTGCGCTCGGCGCACCAGCGCGCCATCCGCTCGCTGATGACGGCGCCGTTGTTGCCGCGGCTGATGTCGTCGGCAAAACGCGGATCCTTCAGCCACAGATTCTCCTCGCCCATCAGCCTTGCCCAGCGCTTGAACAGCGGATGTCCCGTGACCTGGCACAGCACCCAGCCGTCCCTGGTGCGGTAGATGTCGGCGGGCGCTGCTGTCTGGCCGAGATTGCCGGTCGGGACGCGGTTGACGTTGATGACGGCCTGCTCGATCAGCGTCGCATTGGTGAAGGACAAGGCGGTTGCGAGCAACGCGCCCTCGACGATCTGCCCGCGCCCGGATTTGCCGCGCTCGATCAGCGCTGCGAGCGTGCCGAACGCGCAATGCAGCGCGGTGCCGAAATCCACCCAGTTCACCGCAGCGCGATAGGGCGGATCGCCCGCACCCGTCATGTAGACCGATCCCGACATCACCTGTCCGACACCGTCGAAGCCGACACGGTCGGACCAGGGTCCCGGCCCGCCGAACGCGGTTGCCGTCGTCAGGATGATGTCCGGCTTGATCGCCTTCAGGGACTCGTAGTCGAGCTTCATCGCGCGCAGAGTCTGCGGCGGCAGATTGGCGACCACGACGTCCGCGGTCGCGATCAGGCGGCGCATCACCTCCTGCCCCTCGGGCTTCATCGGATCGAGCGTGACGCATTTCTTGTTGCGGTTGACCTGGAGAAACAGCGCGCCCTCGCCATTCTCGCCGACCGGCGCCACGAAGCGATCCTCGCTGCCGTCACGCTTCTCGACGCGAATGACCTCGGCGCCGAATTCGGCCAGCAAGGTCGCACAATAGGGACCTGCGATATAGCGCCCGAAATCGAGCACACGCACGCCCTCCAAAACTCCTCCCATCGAACCCTTCCCTGTTATTTGTTGCAGATTACAGGGACTGGCCGCCAGGGCAAGTTGGGAAGCCGCATGCACATGCGGCTTTCATCATCGCATCGCGAACAGCTCCTGGTGAAACCGTTGCTCGACGGGGAAGCCGCGCGCGCCGAAGTCGCGCCTGAGCGCTTCGCCAAAAGCCGCCGGACCACAGAACCAGATGCTCGCCTGGCGCCATTGCGGGACGGCTTCGCGAATGCGTTCGCCGGTCAGTCGTCCGTCGCGGGCGTCGATGAGAACGTGGAGACGAACATCTGCCGAGCGCGCATCTGCCGCAAGCTTGCCGAGGGCTTCCTCGTCCACGTCTGCGGTGGTGTGAAAGAGGTCAACGGTCTGCGCGACCGAGCAACCAGGAACATCCTTCATGGCCGCCTGTTTCATGCGGGCCACGAAGGGCGTGATGCCGATACCGCCGCCGATCCAGATCTGATGCGCACAATCGTCATCGAACGTGAAGCAGCCATAGGGCCCTTCCACCTTCACCTTCTGCCCGACACGGAGGTTCTCCCGCAGCCGGCTGGTGTGGTCCCCAAGTTCCTTGGTAATGAAGATGATCCGGGGATCTGCGGCGTTCCAGCCGGAGGCGATGGTGTAGGGATGCGCGCCCTCCGAGACGTCGGACGTGGCGAAGGCGAACTGGCCCGGCCGATGCCCCGGCCAGCCATGGGGCACCTCGATCTCGGTCTCGATCGTCCTGACGCCGGGATAATATTTGAGCGAGGTGATCGTGCCCTGGACCTGGCGCCGAGCCCCAATCCGCCGCAACAGCGTCACCGCGGCCGCCCATGTCCCGAAGGCAAGCAGCGCCCCCACGACCCAACCGACCGGCGACATCCAGTAGCTGAACTTCATCAGCGTGACCGCATGAAAGACCAGAACCAGGTAGGCGACGGCGAGGAGCCGATGCGTCTTGTAGAACAGCCGATAGGGGAACATTTGAATGAGCGCCAAAGCCATCAGAACGACAGCGCCGTAGAAGGCCCACTCCCCCAGCCCTTCCGCCGGCTCACGAAGGCTGCCGAAGAAGGCCTCGATCGGATTTTCGATGGCGGGCTTTTCGCCACGCTGTGGTCGGGTCAGCAAGCCCCAACCCACCGCCCATTTCGGGGCGTTGGCCCAGAGCCAATGGATAATGGCAGTCACCAGGGCTGCGATGCCGAGCCATTTGTGCAGGCGGTACATCTTGTCGAGGCCGCCGAGCCACGCCTCGGGCCAACGTGGTCGTAGCGCGAGGATCATCGCCATGCTCATGCAAACGATTGCCAGGACGCCGCTCAGCTGCACCATCCTCTCGCGAAGTGGGAAGAAGGAACCCGGCCCAAATGGCCTGGGCTCCGCGAACAGCCACAGCAGGACGAGAACCGCCAGAGTGCCCCACAATACCCGTTTGAGTTTCTGCATGCTTCCCTCGCGGCCTTGCGCCGTCAGCTAGAACCGATCGCCCCACGCTGCATTGAGCTGACTCAAGTCCGCTCGTGAGCTGCGCGGACTCATCGACGCGGGCGCGTCGGTCTGGTGATGCGGCAATCGCCGGGCGCCAGCGCGCGGCATGGATTCACCCTATGCGGCAACGGCCTCGTAGATATCTTCCTCCTGGGCCGTGTGCATGCGCACCAGCGTTTCGATCGCCTCGATCACGCGCTGAGCGTCCCGAACGAGGTAGCGGTCGATCTTCTCTGACGGCAGATCCTCCGCGATCCGCGCGAGCAGCCGCGCAAGATGCAGTATCTCGCGATGCGCGCGGCTCATGGCGGAGAGCCCGTGCCGGTCGCGCAGCACCTCCGTGAGCTTCGGATAGACGCTGTCCTCGTCCTCGCGTTCGTGCATCACGACGCTGGCCTGAACCAGCCGGTCGGCTTCACCAATCAGGTCGGCGGCGGATTCGGGCTCCGTATCGTCCAGCGCATCGACGATATGGCGGAGGCGGTCGAGATCCCTGAGCAGGGCCTGATGATCATGATGCAACGTCAGCCCCTGCTCCGCGGTGAGGCGCGGACCGCTCCTGGCGTGGGGCGGGTTCAGCGCTCGCAATGCGTTCAGGATCACGGCAACATCGATCACCTCCTGAACGATCGCGGCGGGTACGGGATCGAGCCAGCCAAGGCTGGCAGCCGCCATTGCCGCCAGTGACAACCCCATCCCGACGAAGATGCTTTGCAGGGCAATGCGCCGCGCGCGCTGGGCGATGATGATCGCTTCGCCGACCCGATCGAGCCGATCGGTGAGAATCACCACATCCGCCGCCTCGGAGGATGCGCTTGCACCGCGCGCACCGAGCGCGATCCCCGTGTCAGCCACGGCCAGCGCGGGGGCGTCGTTGATGCCGTCGCCGACCATGATGGTCGGATGCAGCCGCTGTTCGCTCCGCACCGCTTCGACCTTGTCCAAGGGAACGCGATCGGCCAGCACGGCATCGAGATCCAGCGCCGCTCCGATGGCCTGCGCCGCGGCGGCGCGATCACCCGTGACCATCACCATGCGCGCAATGCCGGCATCGCGCAGCAGCCGGATCGCGCGCGGGGTATCGGCCCGCAATTCGTCTGCCAGCAACAACGCGCCGATGAGACGGCCGTCCACCGCGACGAAGACGATCAGCGCCGAACGCCACGAAGCGCGTCGAATCGCCCGCAACTCCCATGGCGAGGGCTCGGCACGCGAAAGAACCATCTCTCGCGAGCCCGCCATGACCTGGCGTCCGTCGATCAGGCCGCTGAGGCCGGAGCCCATGGTCTCCTTGACGTGTTCCGGCGGTTTCAGCTTGAGCCCCTGGGCGAGGGCCGCAGCGACGACGGCCTTCGCAAGCACGTGATGCGAAGCCTGCTCGAGCGACGCCCCGAGCATGAGGACCTCGTCCGGATCCTCGCCCGGCGCAACTTCCACGGACAGCAATCGCGCTCCGCCCACCGTCAGGGTGCCGGTCTTGTCGAACAGCACCGTGTGCGCACGGGCCAACGCCTCCAGCGCCTTGCCGCCCTTGACCAGGATGCCGCGGCGGGCCGCTCGCGCCACCCCGGCGATGAAGGCGACAGGTGCGGCCAGAATCAAGGGGCACGGCGTCGCCGCCACCAGCACGGCAAGGCTGCGGGTCACGTCGCCGGAGATGCGCCACGCGGCAAAGGCGATGACGAGCGTCACCGGAAGAAAGATCAGCGCGTAGCGATCCGCCAGACGCACGAAGGGAGCTCTCGCCGTTTGCGCCGCAGTCACCATGCGCACGATGCCCGCATAGGTGCTCTCGCTGGCGGCCGCGGTCACGGTCAATTGGAAGGTCTCGCCCGCGTTCAGCGAGCCGGACAGAACGGCGCTTCCGCGGCTCTTCTCCACCGGAATCGGCTCGCCGGTCACCGCGGACTCGTCGATCGCTGCGAAGGCCGACGCAACGACACCGTCGACCGGCACGATCTCGCCGGCCTTGACCAGCAGCTCTTCGCCGACCGCGACGTCCCCGATCGGAACATCCTCGATCCGCTCGCCGGACTTGCGATGGACCTGCCGCGGCGCCCGATCGACCAGGGATCGCAGATCGTGCTCGGCCCGCGCGACCGCGATCTCCTCCAGCACGTTGCCGCCGGAATACATCAGCGCGACCACGGCGCCTGCGAGCGGCTGCCCGAGTGCCAACGCCGCACTCATCGACAGCAGTGCGATCGCGTCCACGCCGACGCGGCCTCTCAAGAGGTCCTGGACGATCGAGACCGCCAATCCCGCAATCACAGGTGCCGTGCCGAGCGCCCACGCGGCATCGGCGAGATCAGGCCGGCCCGCGGCTCGCGCGAGTGTCCCCGCAGTCAATCCTGCGATTGCGATCGCAACCAGGGCCCATCGCAAAACCCGATCAAACGACATGACTTGCAAACAACATGGCTTGGCGCGCCGCCCTTTGGGTTCCGATCGCTATTGCTGCGGGACGGCGCTCTTGTTCCTCTCGTCCGGAGTGAGCTTGCCGTCCTTGTCGCGATCCATGGCCCTGAAAATTCGCTCATGCGCGACCTGAAACTCTGATAACGAGACGGTCCCGTCGCCATCGGCGTCCATCAGCGCGAAGATCATGCGGAAGGCGACCGGCGGCGCCATGGCGTCACCGCCTGTCGCGCCGTCGCCCTTCATTCCCTGCCCCTTCATTCCGCGCCCCATCATTCCCATCATGTCTCCACCGCGCGCCGGGCTTTGCCGCTCGGCGGATGGGTTCGCTGGAGAACTCGTCTGCGGCTGCAACTGCGGCTGCGGCGACGCCGGCGATTGCTCCTGTCCGGGATGATGGTTCTGATGGTCCGCCGACGATTGAGCCAGAGCTGGCTGGCCCAGGACGGCGAGCAGCAACGCTGCAGCAACGGTTCGACCTAGCATGGCGCTTCCTCCGGCCCTGGTGTGGGCGCAACGAGGGTGTCGAACTTTGCCGAATTTACCTTGAGCCAAGTCAAGAGAAGCCAAGTGAAAGCGGTGGGATCACGCAATCGGGACCTCCGCCGACGCTGCAGGCCTGGCGCGGCCGCCCTCGCCGATGAGGCCGAGATTCCCGTGCGCTAGCCGCCACCGCCGCGGGCGCAGCCGATCGCCTCCGTCAGCACCTTGCGGTCGCCGATGTGATTGGCGAGCAGCAGGATCAGCCGGGCGTTCATGCGCAGCGCCTGCTCCTCGTCGAGGTCGCGCTGGCTGTTGATCAGCTCGGCGTAGAAATCGTCGGGATCGGCGATGTTCGGCGACAAATAGAGCATCATGCCGCAAGCTCCGTCCGGTCGGCGGTGTCGTGGCCAGAGGCGCGCAGCACCGCCTCGGTGATCTTGGCCTCGTCGAATCCGCTCCACCGCGCCGCAACGTATTGATCGGGGCGGAACAGATAGGTGGTCCCGGGCGAGGCGCCGTAGCGCTGCGCAAGGACACCGGTGGGATCCTCGATGTCGCGACCGACGAGAAGGAGCTTGGCCGCGAACGGCCCCACCGCGATCTCGGTCTTGTCGCTCACCTTGCCGAAGGCCACGACCGTGAAGCCATCGCCGAGACAGTGCAGGAACCAGCCCGGCTTGCCATCCACCGCAATCGGCGCATCGGCCGCATTCGTGCCGGGTCGCATGCCGACCATCATCGCATCATGGTCGGGCGTGTTGAGCGCCGACGTCACGTAAGGGGTCGGCGTCGAGAGCCGGCCGCTGTTGACCAGCGGTCGCGCAAAGCCGTGATGCCGGGCGAGCTCCAGCACCGCGTCGCGGAAGTAGCGGCTCGGCTTCGTCTTCGGCGTGATGAAGTCGGTGGCCCGCGTCGAATTCAGGATGTTGTCGTCCGCGGCGTAGGCACGCTCCTCGTGATAGCTGTCGAGCAGCGCTTCCGAGGCATCGCCACGCAGCACCATCGCGAGCTTCCAGGCGAGATTGTCGATGTCCTGAACGCCGGTATTGGCACCGCGGGCACCGAACGGCGAGACCTGATGTGCGGCATCCCCGGCGAACAGCACCCGACCTTGCCGGAAGTTGTCGATGCGCCGGCAGGCGAACTGATAGATCGAGACCCATTCGAGCGCAAACTCGGTATCCTCGCCGAGCATGGCGCGGATGCGCGGGATCACCCGCTCCGGCCTCTTCTCCTCCTCGGGATTGGCGTCCCAGCCGAGCTGAAAGTCGATGCGCCAGATGTTGCCCGCCTGCCGGTGCAGCAGCACCGACTGACCGGGATGGAACGGCGGATCGAACCAGAACCAGCGCTCGGTCGGGAAGTCCGCCTTCATGGCGACGTCGGCGATCAGGAAGCGGTCCTGGAAGAACTGCCCCGTGAACTCGGCGCCCACCATCTTGCGCACGTCGGAGTTGGCCCCATCGCAGGCGATCACCCATTGCGCCTCCATGGGGAAGATGCCGTCGGGCGTTTCCACCGCCAGCGTGGCATGGTCGGCGGCCTGCTTGAGGCTGAGGAGACGGTGCTTCCAGCGCAGCTCGATCAGCGGATTGGCCCGGCATCTGGCCACCAGCATCTCTTCCAGATGATATTGCTGCAGATTGATCATGGCCGGCCATTGATGATCGGCCTCGGGCAGCAGATCGAACTGGTAGGACATCTGGTCCCGGAAGAACACCTTGCCGACATTCCAGCTGACGCCGCGCTCGACCATGGGCGCCGCGCAACCGAGGCGGTCCCATATTTCGAGCGGACGCTTGGCATAGCAGACCGCGCGCGAGCCGATCGAGACGGTGTCGTTGTCGTCGAGCACCACGACCGGCTGGCCGCGTGCCGCGCAGTCGAGCGCCGCGGTGAGGCCGATGGGACCTGCGCCGACCACCACGATCGGATGCCGCTTCACGATCCCCTCGGCCTGCTCCTGGGAACGCCGATAGCCGAACTTCGGATAGATGTAGCTCGTCATGTTCGCTTCCTGATGCTCGGCCGGGAATCAATGCGCGTCCGCGAATTCCTTCTCGTGCATCCAGGCGGTGTGGCGCGGCGGACGCTTGGTGCGCGACCATTCCTCGACCATCTCGTGCGCAACCGACTTCATGCGGTCGATCTGCTCGGGCGTGGCGGTCCAGGCCGCGATCTCCAGACGATGACCGCTGGGATCGCGGAAATAGATCGACTTGAAGATGGTGTGATCGGTGACCCCGACGACGTCGAGGCCGGCGGCTTCCGCGCGCGCCTTGGCCTCTTCGAGCTCGGCGAGATCCTTGACCTGGAAGGCGATGTGCTGGGTCCATTCCGGCGTGTTGGGATCGCGGCCCATCGGCGGCGAATTCGGCAGCTCGAAGAAGGCGAGGATGTTGCCGTTCCCGGCGTCGAGGAAGATGTGCATGTAGGGATCGGGCGCCTTGGTCGACGGCACCCGGTCCTCGGCGATGGCGCCGAGAAGATCCATGTTCATGACCTTCTTGTAGAACTCGACGGTGGCCTTGGCGTCGACGCAGCGATAGGCGACGTGATGGATCTTCTCGATCTTCATGATGTTTCGCTCCCTGGATTTGCCGTTGCGAAATTCGTATCAGATGTTACTATTTCCCGGATTTGATCTGGATCAATCGGCTCGGAAGAATCTGCCATGGACCGGCGGGGCGGAAGCGGCGTGACGGGACGTTCGGGCGAGTCGCGAGGGCGGGAAGCGACCGCGCGCGGTACTGCGCAGGATGATGGCGAGCTCGACCTGCAGCGATATTTTCCTTACCGGCTGGCGCGTCTCGCCGAGCAGGTGTCGCTGGCCGTTGCCGAGGTCTATTCCGAGCGCTTTGCGCTGACGCGGCAGGAATGGCGCGTGCTCGCCATTCTCGGCGCGCGAGCGGAAATTGCCACCAAGGAGATCGGCCCGCTGACGACGCTCGACAAGATGCAAGTCAGCCGCGCCGTCCAGGGGCTTCAGTCGCGCGGCATCGCGAGCCGCAAGCACCATCCCGACGACCGGCGCGAGCTGATCGTCTCGCTGACACCGGCCGGCCGCGCGCTCTATCGCAAGATCGTGCCTTTCGCGCTGGCGCGCGAGACGGAGCTGCTCGGCGCGCTGACCGCCGAGGAGGTGAAGGTGCTCGACCGGGTGATGCACAAGCTGTCGGCCGCGTTGAGCTAGCTGGCCCGGCTCGACCCAGCTCCCTCGCGTCCTCGGCGACCCTCCGGATCGCGTTCAAACCACGAAGACCGGCGCGAACCCGCCGCCCGGTGTCCGGAAATTCGTCGCCTGCCCCTGATAGAGACGAGCGGCCGTCAGCAACACCCGGCCATGGTAGACGTAGAGGCGAACATCCATTTTGCGAGGTTCGGCCATTCCGTCCAACCGGACAATGCGTTCGCTCGGTGCTGCAAACTCCTGAGCGACGTATCCCCCTTGGATAATCTCGGCCCATACACCCTTGGTGACTTTGGCACCTCGATAGACCGCCTTGCTGCCATAGCCCGTCGCCGGCTTGAAGAACCAGTTCTTGCGCGTCGTCCAGAGGTATTCGGCGTTCTCCGACGTGACGAGAACGGTGCGCGGAACCCCGGTAAGAGCCTGAAGCGCATCCGCCGGGACTCCCCACGACTGCAACAGCGCCCGATCGGAGAGCAGCGCCAGGTTGCGCTTGTCAGCATACAATGCATGAACGTGCGGATTGGGCGTCACGACGACCGCGCCGTCAAGGTAGGCCGCCCGCAACTCGGCATGCTCGGGTTTTTCAAGGGAGAAATCGACCACGCGATTGTAGACGAGATCAATGGTCCGGTCGCCGAACCTCAACTCACCGTCGGCGTAAGCCAGAGCACGCGAATCCGCGATGACCGCATCGATGCCGTGCCTCAGGAAGAACTGTCTGGCCAGCAGGAATTCCGGATACAGATACTGCCCTTCCGGATCGTCGTCGACGATGGCGATCCGTCCAGGCCTGCCCTTCCCTCGCTGGCTGATCCACTCATCGATGAACATGCGCAAGACGGCTGGTTCGAATTCATCGAGGTGAGATCTCATCAGGCCGGCCTCGACCTCCCGGCAGCAGGCGCGCTGTGCTTTGGCGAGCAGGGCATTGAGAAAGGCGCCGCCCGCATTCGTGTTCACCTCGATCAACTTGGGGCCGCCAGAACCGACATGGAAGTCGTAACCCATGAAGGATCCTCGCGGCCCAAAATTCCTCGCAGCAATCGGCGGAGCCCAGGATAACGACGCATCCTGATAGGCCGGCACTTCCGCCACGGTCTCGATCGCGCGAACGATCCGAGCCATCGCTCGCGTGACCGCCTCCGAAAGAAATACGGGCGCATTCGAGAAGAGATTCGGACGCTCCCTGGCGAGGCTCGCACAGATCTCGCGATCGCCTGCCTCCCTTTCCACCTCCCGGCACAAGGCATCGTGGTCCAGCGTAATGCAGAAGCATTCGCGATTGAGAAGATCGGGTATTGCCGAGGCGGGCAGAACGTCGTTCATCAGGCGATCCTCGGTTCAGGGCACGATGCGATGGAGCTAGGATGTCAGCCAGCGCGCCAGATCTTCGGGCTTCGGCAGACCGCCCGCATGCACCACCTTGCCGTCGATGACGACGCCCGGTGTCGCGGCGATGCCGTAGCCGGCGATGGCCGCATAGTCGGTCACCTTCTCGATCTCGATGGGAATACCGAGCTTGTCCGCCTCCTTCTGAACCATCTCGGCCGTCGCGACGCAGCGCTTGCAGCCGGGGCCAAGGACCTTCACTTCCCGCATGAACCTTCTCCGTACTTGCTAGAGCCATTTCCGTTCCGATGGCATCGAAACGAGGCCCCAGATTCTTGCTCGGACGCGTTTTCTTGACGCGAACCGGTACCCACTTCGCTCGAAAACGCTCTAGAAGAGGACATTGAACAGAAAGCCGACACCGAGAATGCCGGTGCCGACGACCCCGACGAAGACGGCGATCAGCCGGATCGTCAGAACCTTCCGCAGGATGATCAGCTCGGGTAGCGACAGCGCGATCACCGACATCATGAACGCCAGAACGGTTCCAAGCGCGGCCCCCTTCGCGAGCAAGGCCTCGACGATCGGGATGATGCCGGCAGCGTTGGAGTACATGGGGATGCCGATCGCGACCGCGGCGGGCACCGACCACCACGCCCCTCGTCCCATGATCGTCGCCAGCAGATCCTCGGGCACGTAGCCGTGGATGAAGGCGCCGACGGCGATACCCGCGATGATCCACGGCCAGACCTTGCCGACGATCTCATGGACAGCATCGACGCCCGCCTTGATACGATCGACGACCGAAAGTTCTTCCGCCGGAAGATCGGCCGCGCCGGCGCGGATGTTGCGGACCCACTCCTCCAGCCAATGCTCGAGCTTGAACCGGCCGATGACCCAGCCGGAGACGATGGCAACCGCGAGCCCGAAGCCAAGATAAGTGAGCGCCACTTTCCATCCCACGAGCCCGAACAAGAGGCCGAGCGCCACTTCATTCACCATCGGCGCCGAGATCAAGAACGAAAAGGTGACACCGAGCGGCACGCCGGCGCTGACAAAGCCAATGAACAGCGGAACGGCGGAGCAGGAGCAGAAGGGGGTGACGATGCCAAGCGACGCCGCCAGCACGTTGCCGACGCCCTCGCGCTTGCCGGCAAGCAGCGCCTTGGTCTTGTCCGGCGAGAAGAAGCTGCGCACCACGCCCATGCCGAACACGACGAGCGTGAGCAGCATGAGCACCTTCGGCGTGTCATAGGCGAAGAAGCCGACGGCTTCGCCGAGGTGGCTGTTCGGATCGACGCCCGTCGACGCGACGATCCAGTGCGAGAGGGGAATGAGCTGGCTGTAGAGCGTGCCCCAGGCAAGCAGTGCGGCGGCTGTCCATCCAATCCATTTCGCGGTCGATGAGCGTGCGCCCGGCACTTGCTCGGAGACGGAATTGAAGCTCATGCGGCGAGGCCTTTCCCGATCGTCCGGCAGTGGGGGCGATCTGCTCGTCAGCGCCGCCACCTTCCGGAGAGCGCTTCGGCTCGCGGCGATTGCCGTCCCACCGGTCGTCACGAAAACTTATGCGCGGGATAGCCATCCTGATTTGCGATTGATCAATCTTCGCTCCTTCGCAGTGCCTCATGCAGAGTTGCGACAGGGTTCTCGCGCCAGCCGCAAGCTTCCAGCCGCGACGATGGCAAGGGGCGGCAGAGCGCCCCCCGTGCAAGCGGTAAGGTGTCGAAGACCTGTGCAGCAGATCCCCAGCCAGGCCGTTTCGCCAGCAATTTCAGGACCCGCGGAGCTGCTGGCTGGGGCGGGAGGGATCGAACCTCCGAATGGCGGAATCAAAATCCGCTGCCTTACCGCTTGGCTACGCCCCAACAGACGACGGACGGGATGGCGAAGGACTGGCCGCCGCAGATTCCCTCCGGTCGCAGCCGGTCTATAGGGAGCGGCGCGGCATTTCAACCGCCTGGAGGGGCAAAATACCGCTGGCCCCGGGCTCGGCCGCGCCACACTTTATAATAGTCCCGGGATGACCGGCCCGGGCCTGTTCCGGCAGGAGGCGTTCCGCCCATTGAGACCTCCCCCGTTTCATGGGAATACGGCGCCAATATTTGTCCACGGGAGTGAACCATGACCTACCGCGCGCCGATCAATGACATGCTGCTGTCGCTCAACCATGGCGCCGGCCTCAAGGCTGCCGTGGAGGCCGGTCATTACGGCGACTTCGACGCAGACATCGCCGCGGCGGTGCTGGAGGAAGCCGGCAAGTTCGCAACCGACGTGCTGGCACCGCTCAACAAGGTCGGCGACGAGCACGGCATCAAGCTGGACGCCGGCAAGGTCACGACCGCGCCGGGCTGGCCCGACGCCTACAAGCGCTGGACCGAAGGCGGCTGGAACGCGGTGTCCGGCCCGGAAGATTTCGGCGGCCAGGGCCTGCCGATCGCGATCAACGCGGCGTGCACCGAGATCTGGAGCGCTGCCAACGTCGCCTTCGGCCTCTGCCCGCTGCTGACGGCCTCGGCGATCGAAGCGCTGGACGCCCACGGCAGCGACGAGCTGAAGACCATCTACCTCGAAAAGCTCGTCTCCGGCGAATGGACCGGCACGATGCAGCTGACCGAGCCGCAGGCCGGCTCCGACGTCGGCGCGCTGCGCACCCGCGCCGAGAAGCAGGCCGACGGCACCTATCGCATCAAGGGGACGAAGATCTTCATCACCTATGGCGAGCACGACATGACCGACAACATCGTGCATTTCGTGCTGGCCCGACTGCCGGACGCGCCCGTAGGCACCAAGGGTATCTCGCTTTTCCTGGTGCCGAAGTTCATGGTGAATGCCGACGGCTCGCTCGGCGCGCGCAATGATATCTTTGCCAGCGGCGTCGAGCACAAGCTCGGTATGCACGCCTCGCCGACCTGCACCATGACCATGGGCGACCACGGCGGCGCGATCGGCTTTTTGATCGGCGAAGAGAACCAGGGCATGCGCTGCATGTTCACGATGATGAACCAGGCCCGCCTCGGCGTCGGCCTCGAGGGCGTCGGCGTTGCCGATCGCGCCTATCAGCAAGCCCTGTCGTATGCGCAGGAGCGCAAGCAGGGCCGCGCCGTCGGCAAGAAGGGCGACGGCTCGGACGCCATCTTCGTGCATCCCGACGTCAAGCGCATGCTGATGCGGATGCGGGCGCAGACCGCCGCCGCACGCACCATCTGCTATGCCACCGCGGTCGCGATCGACGTCTCGACCCGCGCCAAGGACCCCAAGGTGCGCGCCGATGCCGCCGCGCGCGCGGCGCTGCTGACGCCGATGGCAAAAGGCTATTCCACCGACATCGGCAACGAGGTCGCCTATCTCGGCGTCCAGATCCATGGCGGCATGGGCTTCATCGAGGAGACCGGCGCGGCGCAGCATTATCGCGATGCCCGCATCACCGCGATCTACGAGGGCACCAACGGCATCCAGGCAATCGACCTCGTCACGCGCAAGCTGGCGGCGAACGGCGGCGCCTCGGTGTGGGCGCTGCTCGACGAGCTCGCAGCCACCGTCAAGCAGGTCGAGGCCTCCAACGATCCCGCCTTCGGCACCACGGGTGCGAAGTTGCGGGAAGCGCTCGACGCGCTGACGCGCAGCAGCAAATGGCTGCTGGAGCGCGTGACGTCCGCGCCGAACGAGGCGCTCGCCGGCGCGACGCCCTATCTGCAGCAGTTCGGCGCCACGCTCGGCGGCTGCCTGCTCGCCTCCGAGGCGCTCGCCGCAAAAGCCGACGGCAACACGGACGCCGCGCGCTACGTCTCGCTCGCCCGCTTCTTCGCCGAGAACATCACCGTGCAGGCCGGCGCGCTCGAGCGCACGGTGACCGAGAGCGCGGAGTCGGTTGCGGCGGCGGATGCGGTGCTGCTGGGCTGAGAGCGCGACTACTTACAGCGGATGTCGGAGGTCCCTCCTCTCCTCCGCTGTCATTCCCTGCGAAAGCGGGGAATCCAGTACGCCGCAGCTTCTCGATGGACAACAAACGTCTCGGAGTACTGGATCGCCCGATCAAGTCGGGCGGTGATAGCGAATGTGTGGAACGCGTGTGGCATACGCAGGCAGCTGTCCCCGGATTGCGCTGCGCTCCATCCCGCCTACAAGCTTGCGACTTTCACCCTTCTCCCCGGCCGCCACAGCACCAACCCGGCCGCCATGAGATCGAGCGCGACGCACATGGCAAAAGCCGTCGTGTAGTTGCCGGTGAGGCTGCGCACCACGCCGACGAGGCCTGGACCGAAGGCGCTGACGACGCCGCTGATCGAGGTACCCAATCCCATCGCAGCGGCGAAGGCACCCGCGCCGATCTCGCGCTGGATGATCAGGGGCGGGAACGTGATCATGTTGCCGATCGAGAAGCCGTAAACGGCGCAGCACAGCAGCAACATGGTCGGGCTCGTGCTCTGCAGGAGAACGAGCAGCGCCGCCGCCTGGCTCGTCATCGACGCCGCGCAGGCCAGACGCGGATCGAGCCGGTCCACGAACAGGCCGAGCGACAGCCGGCCGACCACCGCCATCGCCGCCATGAGGGTCACGGCAAGGCCGGCACTGGCGCGCCCGATCAGCGGCTCGAGAAAGCTCACCTGGTGGATGATGAACCCCATCTGCGCCATCACCGCGATCGCGATCGGCAGCACCATGGTCCAGAACGCCGCGTTGGCGAGCAGCGCCTTGCGGGATTGGCCCCGCGCGGCCGCGCGGCCGCCTTCGGAACGTCGATCCGATGCCGGCGACATCCCGGCAGGCCAGCCGACGAAGATCACCACGACTGGCACCACCAGCGCCATCATCGCGAGCGTGACCGTCAGCATGGCGGACCGAAAGCCGATGCTGCCGGTCAACGACAGCAGCAGCGGCACCAGGATGATGCCGCCGCAGGTCGCACCGTTGAAGGCGAGGCTCAGCGCGAGCCCGCGCCGCCGCTCGAACCAGGAGTTCAGCACGGTCGCGATCACCACCGTGCCCATGCCGGTCCAGCCGACCGACATCAGCGCATAGGCGAGATAGAGCTGCCAGGGCGTCTGCATCAGCGCCAGCAGCACCGTCGAGGCGCCGAGCGCCACCAGGCCGCCCAGGATCAGGGAGCGCAGCCCGATGCGGGCGAGCAGATCGTCGGTGAAGACGACGAGCACGGAGGTCAGGAGAAACGAGAAGGTGCTGGCCGCGGAGATCAGCGTGCCCGGCCAGCCATGGGCGCGCTGCAGCTCGGCAAGATAAACGCCCTGCCCGTACAGGCCGAAGCCGAACATGAAGAAGGCCATCAGGAAGCAGGCCAGCACGACGCGCCAGCCGCGGTAGTGCAGCGAGGATTCGTCGACACGGGTTGCGACAACCATCGATCGGGCAATCGGTCAAATGGAGCCACGGGATCGTGCACCACAACCAGCGGTTTTTCAAACGAAACATTGTAGCCGATTGTTGCGATGCGTGAAGACGACGGCTGCCATGCGCGGCCTCGCCGGACCTGGCAGCGAAAAGCTTGACCCAGCGCATTGGCACGCCTGCGGGATCATGTAGGCTGGTGCTTGGTGGGGCTTGCAAAGCGGCAAGCCTCGCGGCGACCGCAGGGAGTTCTCATGCCGAACGGCAACATCGTCGTGACCGAAGAGCGCGGAACGCGTGTGATCACCCTGCGCCGCCCGGGCAAGAAGAACGCGATCACCCAGGACATGTACCGGGAGATGGGCCGCGCGATCGATACCGCGCAGAACAACCCCGATATCCGCTGCATGATCATCACCGGCGGCTCCGGCGTGTTCACCGCCGGCGACGACATCGACGATTTCATGCACGCCGACACATCGCGTCCCGAGACGCTGTCGGAAGGCGCCAAGTTTCTCTATTCGCTCGCCCTCAACGTCAAGCCGATCATCGCGGCGGTTGACGGCGCCTCGATCGGCATGGGCACCGTGATGCTGTTTCACTGCGACTACGTGCTCGCCTCGAACGCTGCGACCTTCTCCGCACCCTACATCCATCTCGGCCTGGTGCCGGTCGGCGCAGCCAGCCTCTTGGTGCCGAACACGATGGGCTATCAGCGCGCCTTTGCCATGCTGGTGATGGGGCGGACTTTCTCCGCCGCGGAAGCCCATGCCGCCGGCTTCGTCAACACCGTGGTGTCGCCGGGGCATACCGAGGTCGAGGCACGCAAGGTGGCGCGCGATATCTGCCGCCTGCCGGCCGAGGCGGTCGCAACCTCGCGCAAGCTGCTGCGCGCGCCGGCCGAACAGCTCACCCGCCGCATCGACCAGGAAGGCCATCTGTTCGGCGAGCGGCTGAAGTCGGACGAAGCCGTGGCCGCGTTCAACGCGTTCGCGAGCCGCAAGAAGCGGTAGGACGAGCCCGCTCCAAGCCAACAGTATCGTAGGGTGGGCAAAGGCGCACTTGCGCCGCGCCCACGCCTTAAGACGTGGGCACGCTCCGCTTTGCCCACCCTACGAGACCGTAGTTGAGGACAGATCTCTCATCCCGCACGTTCACGACAATGCTTCGTGAAATCTTCGTGCGGACCGACTAATCTTGGTTTCATGCGATACCGATCCGTCCTCCCCGCACTCGCGCTGACGTTGACCTTTGCCCTCCCCGCTGCGGCCCAGACCGCCGCCTCCGTCGAGTTGCGCATCCTTGCAATCAACGATTTCCACGGCAATCTGCGCCCGCCGCCGGGCGGCATCCGCATCAACGATCCCGAGGACAAATCCAAAAAGGTGATGGTCGCGGCCGGCGGCGCCGAATACATGGCGACGCTGGTCAAGCAGCTGCGCGAGGGACACAAGAACACGATCTTCGTCGCCGCCGGCGATCTGATCGGCGCGAGCCCGTTCCTGTCGGCGATGTTTCACGACGAGCCCTCGATCGAGGCGCTCTCGATGATGGGGCTTGCGATCACCTCCGTCGGCAACCACGAGTTCGACGAGGGCAAGACCGAGCTGCTCAGGATGCAGAACGGCGGCTGCCATCCGGTCGACGGCTGCCAGGGACCACATCCCTTCACCGGCGCCAAATTCCGCTATCTCGCGGCGTCCACCGTGGAGACTGCGACCGGCAAGAGCGTGCTGCCGCCTTACGAGATCCGCGAATTCGACGGCATTCCCGTCGCCTTCATCGGGCTGACCTTGAAGGAGACGGCGGGCATCGTCTCGCCATCGGGCATCACCGGGATCGAATTCCGCGACGAGGCCGAGACGGTGAACGCGCTGGTGCCGCAGTTGAAAGCGCGCGGCGTCGAAGCGATCGTGGTGCTGATCCACCAGGGCGGCGAGCCCTCGGGCGACTACAACGAATGTCCGGGGATCACGGGGCCGATCGTCGACATCGTCAGGAAGTTCGACCGCGCCGTCGACGTCGTCGTCAGCGGCCATACCCACCGCGCCTATGTCTGCGATATCGACGGGCGGCTCGTCACCAGCGGGGACAAGTACGGCACCCTGGTCACCGCGATCGACATCAAGCTCGACCGCACGACGCGCGACATCGTCAGTGCCAGGGCCGACAATCTTCTCGTCGCCAACGCGTCGCTCGCGAAGGATCCCGAGCAGACCGCGCTGATCGAGGCCTATGACAGGCTGTCGGCGCCGATCGCCAACCGGCCGGCCGGATCGGTGACGCAAACCCTGTCGCGCGTGCCGAACGAGGCCGGCGAAAGCGCGCTCGGCGACATCATCGCGGACGCCCAGCTTGCCGCGACCCGGGCGGCCCAGGATGGCAGCGCTGTCATCGCCCTTACCAATCCCGGCGGCATCCGCACCGACATCGTGCCCAAGGAGAACGGCGCGATATCCTTCGGCGATGTCTTTGCCAGCCAGCCGTTCCGCAACCGCCTCGTCACGATGACGCTGACGGGCAGCCAGCTCAAGGACATGCTCGAGCAGCAATGGCTGGACCCGAAGCGGCCGCGGATCCTCCAGGTCTCGAATGGATTCAGCTATGCCTGGGATGCGTCCAAGCCATTCGGCGAGCGCGTGATCCCCGAGAGGATGATGCTGAGCGGCCGCCCGATCGAACCTGGAAGCGGCTACCGGATCACCCTCAACGATTACCTCGCAGTCGGCGGCGACGGTTTTACCGTCGCCAAACAGGGCACGGCACCGCAATATGGCGGCTACGACGCCGATGCGCTGTTCGCGTTCTTCCGGGCGCATGGGCCGATCGGTCCGTTACCGCCCACCCGCATCCTGCGGGTGAATTGATCCGGATCAATCGGGCGATGGCCGGACGCCCCTTTGCCATTGCCGCCCAAGCGCATAGATTGGCCTTTGAGATTGCGTTTTGGCGCCGGATGCGCCAAGCGACGACGCGAGTCCGTTTCCTGTGAGGCCGACCTGATGAGCACGCTTCTTCTCTCCCACAAGGCCTGCCTCGACCATGTCACCCCGCCGGGACATCCTGAAAGGCCCGATCGCCTGCGTGCCGTGGAAGAAGCGCTGTCGCATGAGCGCTTCCAGTTCCTGGCGCGCGATCTGGCCCCCGAAGGCGATCTCGACCTCGTCACGCTCTGCCACAACGAACATTACGTCACCGAGCTGCGCCACATCGCGCCGACGAGCGGTCAGGTCTATATCGACGGCGACACCTCGATGTCCCCCGGCACGTGGGAAGCGGTGATGCGCGGCGTCGGCGGCGCGGTCGCGGCGACCGAAGCGGTGATGAACGGCGAGCATCGCAACGCCTTCGTCGCGGTGCGCCCGCCCGGACATCACGCCGAGATCGGCAAGCCGATGGGATTCTGCTTCTTCGACAACGTCGCGATCGCCGCGCGGCATGCGCAGCGTAAATTCGGCATCAAGCGCGCGGCCATCGTCGATTTCGACGTGCATCACGGCAACGGCACGCAGGACATCTTCTGGTCCGACCCCACCGTGATGTACTGCTCGACGCATCAGATGCCGCTGTTTCCGGGCACCGGAGCCAAGGGCGAGCGCGGCGATCACGACACCATCGTCAACGCGCCGCTCGCCTCCGAGGACGGCGGGCCGGAATTCCGCTCCGCGTTCGAGAATTTGATCCTGCCGCAGCTCGAAAAATTCAGCCCCGAGCTGCTGGTCATCTCCGCCGGCTTCGATGCGCATTACCGCGATCCGCTGGCCTCGCTGAATTTGCGCGCGGAGGATTATGCCTGGGTGACGCGCAAGCTGATGGATCTCGCCGACAAGACCGCCGGCGGGCGCGTTGTGTCCGTGCTCGAAGGCGGCTACGACCTGCAAGGGCTGAAAGAATCTGTTACGGCGCATGTCGGCGCCCTGATGGGCGCCTGAAGGACCCGCCACATTAAGCCCGCAAAACCCGCCTTCACTGCGGGCTAAGCGAATCGGGCGATCGGAAACGGATATGGCCGAAAACACCCAAGTCGACGTCTCCAGGCTCACCTTCGAGCGCGCGATCGAGGAACTCGAGACGATCGTGAAGCGGCTCGAAGACGGCAAGGTGCCGCTCGAGGAATCCGTGACGATCTACGAGCGCGGCGAGGCGCTGAAGCGCCGCTGCGAGGAATTGCTGCGCCAGGCCGAGGCGCGGGTCGACAAGATCACCACCGATGCCAGCGGCCAGGCCACCGGGACGGCGCCGCTGGACGTCCAGTAGCCAAAGCCTTTCCCGCAGCATTGCCGCGCTCCTGCGAAACTTCTTCGCAGGGAGGCGAAGCCTTGCGCCGCGTTTTCATGTTCGCACGGCTTCCTGTCCCCGGCCGGTCCGTGGTTCCATTCGGTGCTGGCAATCCTCGGCCCTCGAATCGGCCCATGGCGGTCAAAAAGACCTGATTTCGGGGTAAAAAAGCCTGCCAAAGAACCGGGCAGGCCGGGAACCCCTGGTCCCCGCCCGCGGTTAACCACTCTGGCCCGGTAGTTGCACCTGCATACCCCTAATCGGTCCGGCGGGTTGGCTTTGGCCCAAGCTTTGGTGTAAAGCTGCGCGGAGTGTGGCTTTTTGCAAGCCTTGCGTGGGCACCGATTACCGACGACAAGCGCTTCAAACTGCTAATGAAATTGGCTGGGACGGACGAAGCCGATCTAAGTGACAGGGATCACAGAGACTGAACCGGAGCGCACTTAAGCTTACCTAAGCTTGAAGACGGGGTTGTCAGCTTGAAGAAGAGGCTTGGCCCCATGCAGGTGGCTCCGACGGTTTGAGGACTCGCGCTGCGCCGATATTGTGCAAACCCATCGCGCACCGGAATGACCTTCCGGCGCTGACAAATTGGAAATCGCCGTGAACGCATATAGCAAGACGCCGCTTCTCGACACCATTCGGACGCCGGAAGACCTGCGCAAGCTCAAGATCGAGCAGGTTCGCCAGGTTGCCGACGAGCTGCGGCAGGAGACCATCGATGCCGTCTCGGTGACCGGCGGTCACTTCGGCGCAGGTCTCGGCGTGGTCGAGCTCACCACCGCGATCCATTACGTCTTCGACACGCCGCGCGACCGGCTGATCTGGGACGTCGGCCATCAGGCCTATCCGCACAAGATCCTGACCGGGCGGCGCGACCGCATCCGCACCTTGCGCACCGGCGGCGGCCTCTCCGGCTTCACCAAGCGCAGCGAGAGCGATTACGATCCGTTCGGCGCGGCGCACTCCTCGACCTCGATTTCGGCCGGCCTCGGCATGGCCGTCGCGCGCGACCTCTCGGGCGGCAAGAACAACGTTATCGCCGTGATCGGTGACGGCTCGATGTCGGCGGGCATGGCCTATGAAGCCATGAACAATGCCGGCGCGATGAACTCCCGCCTGATCGTCATCCTCAACGACAACGACATGTCGATCGCTCCGCCGGTCGGCGCGATGAGCGCGTATCTATCGCGCCTCTACTCCGGCAAGACCTATCGCACGCTGCGCGAGGCGGCCAAGCAGATCAACAAGCGCCTGCCCAAGATCATCGCCAACCGCGCCAACCGCGTCGAGGAATACTCCCGCGGCTTCATGATGGACGGCGGCACGCTGTTCGAGGAGCTCGGCTTCTATTACGTCGGCCCGATCGACGGCCATAACCTCGACCATCTGCTGCCCGTTCTGAAGAACGTGCGCGACATGGAGACCGGTCCGATCCTGGTCCACGTCGTGACGCAGAAGGGCAAGGGCTACGGCCCGGCGGAAGCCTCCGCCGACAAGTACCACGCCGTCGTCAAGTTCGACGTCGCGACCGGCACGCAGGCGAAAGCCAAGCCGAACGCGCCGGCCTACCAGAACGTATTCGGCCAAAGCCTCGTCAAGGAAGCCCAGAAGGACGACAAGATCGTCGCCATCACCGCGGCGATGCCGTCGGGCACCGGCGTCGACATCTTCAACAAGGCCTTCCCCGATCGCACCTTCGACGTCGGCATCGCCGAGCAGCACGCGGTGACCTTCGCCGCCGGTCTTGCGACCGAAGGCTACAAGCCGTTCTGCGCGATCTACTCGACCTTCCTGCAGCGCGGCTACGACCAGATCGTGCACGACGTCGCGATCCAGAATCTGCCCGTGCGCTTCGCCATCGACCGCGCCGGCCTCGTCGGCGCCGACGGCGCGACCCATGCCGGCTCGTTCGACAACGCCTATCTCGGCTGTCTGCCGAACATGGTGATCATGGCAGCTAGCGACGAAGCCGAGCTCGTCAACATGGTGGCGACGCAGGTTGCGATCAACGACCGTCCGAGTTCGCTGCGCTATCCGCGCGGCGAAGGCCGCGGCGTCGAGATGCCCGAAGTCGGCATTCCGCTCGAGATCGGCAAGGGCCGCATGATCCGCCAGGGCAACAAGATCGCCCTGCTCTCGTTCGGCACCCGCCTCGCCGAGTGCGAGAAGGCTGCCGACGAGCTCGCAGCCCACGGCCTGTCGACCTCGATTGCCGATGCGCGCTTCATGAAGCCGCTCGACACCGAGCTGGTGCTCAAGCTCGCCCGCGACCACGATGTGCTGATCACGGTCGAGGAAGGCTCGATCGGCGGCTTCGGCTCGCATGTCGCGCAGTTCCTGACCGACCAGGGCGTGCTCGACACCGGCATGGTCAAGTTCCGTGCGATGGTGCTGCCCGACGTGTTCCAGGACCACGACACGCCTGCCGCGATGTACGCCCGCGCCGGTCTCGACGCCAAGGGCATCGTCGCCAAGGTGTTCGAAGCCCTCGGCAAGGACGTCAAGGCCGAGACGGTCAAGCTGGCCTGACGGCCGCTTTCAGCCCTCCCCCGCAGGCGGGGGAGGGAACGCAGTATTCGCCGCGATTCGCGGCTCGCCTGAATTTCTCCGAAGCCATCTTCCATGAAAATCTATCTGGCAGGCCCCGACGTGTTCCTGCCGGATGCGATCGCGATCGGCCGGCGCAAGGTCGATATCTGCGGCCGCTACGGCCTCACCGGCCTCTATCCCCTCGACAACGCCATCGACCTCACCGCGCCCGATGCCGCGCGCCAGATCTTTTGCGGCAACGAGGCGATGATGGATGCGGCTGATGCCATCGTTGCCAACCTCACCCCGTTCCGCGGCGCCGGGGCCGATCCCGGCACCGTCTACGAGCTCGGCTACATGGCCGGCCGCCGCAAGCTCTGCTTCGCTTATTCCAACGATCCCGCCACCTATGCCGACCGCCTCGGTCGCTTCATGGACGTCAGCTCCGAGGACGGGCGGCTGGTCGATGCCCAGGGGCTGACGGTCGAGGATTTCGGCCTCGTCGACAACCTCATGATGATCCATGCACTGGAGCTGCACGGCTGCCCGCTGGTGACGCCGGCCACGATGCCGATCGACGTCTGGCACGATCTGACCGCGTTCGAGACTTGCGTCCGGATGGCGGCCGCGCGATTGATCGCTACCTAAGCGCCAGTCCCTGCCCTGGAGAGTCGATTGTCCCCTGCCCGCAAACGCGCGGATGTATTGCTGGTCGAGCGCGGCCTGTTCGAGAGCCGGGCGCGGGCGCGCGCGGCCATCGAGGCCGGGCTGGTCACGGCCGACGACAAGCAGGTGGCAAAGCCTTCGGAGACGATCGCCGAGGACGCGGTGATCCAGGCCGAGCCCGCCCACCCCTATGTCTCCCGCGGCGGCGTCAAGCTCGCCGGCGCGCTGGAGCGCTACGCAATCGAGATCGAGGACCATGTCTGCCTCGACGTCGGGGCCTCCACCGGCGGCTTCACCGAAGTGCTGCTGGCGAACGGCGCGAGCCTGGTGTTCGCGATCGACGTCGGCACCAGCCAGCTGCACCCCTCGCTGCGCGGTCATTCCAAGATCGTGTCGATGGAGGAGACCGACATCCGCAGCTACGAAGGCAAGCGGCTGCCGGCGCGGCCCGACGTGGTCGTCATCGACGTCAGCTTCATCTCGCTCAAGACCGTGCTGCCGGTCGCGCTTTCCCTCGCGGCGGCGCCGATGAGCCTGCTGGCCCTGATCAAGCCGCAATTCGAGGCAGACCGGAAGCACAACAAGAAAGGCATCGTCCGCGATGCCGCCGTGCATCAGGAGATCTGTGACGACATCGCCGCCTTCGCCGCCTCGCTCGGCTGCACCGACATCGAGGTATTCCCGTCGTCAATATCGGGCGGCGACGGCAACATCGAATTCTTCCTGGGCGCGCGCCGTGGTTGAGCGCCTGACCATCGATCACGTCGGTCATCGCGGCGACGGCGTTTGCCTGACCACGGGCGATGCGCTCTACGTGCCCTACACGCTGGGCGGAGAGACCGTCGAGGTGGACCACGTCGTGGGTCATCATCCCGACCGTCGCAAGCTGCTCGCCGTGGAGGTTGCCAGCCCGGAACGCATCACACCGTTCTGTCCGCATTTCGGCGTCTGCGGCGGCTGCGCGATCCAGCATTGGGCGGCCGAGCCGTACCACGCCTGGAAACGCGGCATCGTGGTGGAGACGCTGGCGCAGGCCGGCATCGATTGCGAGGTCGCGCCGCTGGTCGATGCCCATGGCGCCGGCCGCCGGCGCATCACCCTGCACGGCCGCTTCGGCACGCATGACATCCTCAAGGTCGGTTTCTCCGCGACGAGCTCGCACGACGTCATCCCCATCGATCGCTGCCCCATCCTCGATCCTGCGCTCGACGGCGCGCTCGATGCCGCCTGGGCGCTCGCCGAGCCGCTGACGTCGAAGATGCCGGTGACCAAGCCGCTCGACATCCAGGTCACCGCGACCGCCAACGGCCTCGATGTCGACGTGCGCGGCTCCGGACCGCTGCCGACGCCGCTGGTCACGGCGCTGTCGCGCGTCGCCGAGCAGCACCGCCTGGCGCGGCTGACGCGGCACGGCGAATTGGTGCTGCAACGCCTGCCCCCGACGGTGAAGATGGGGCGCGCCGAGGTGACGCTGCCGCCGGGCTCGTTCCTGCAGGCGACCGTGGCGGGCGAAGAGACGCTGGCCGCGCTCGTCACCGAGCGCATCGGCAAGGCGAAGGAGGTTCTCGATCTCTTCTGCGGCGTCGGGCCGTTCGCGCTCAGGCTTGCCGAGAAGGCCCGTGTCACCGCTTACGACAGCGATGCCGGTGCCGTCGCGGCGCTGGCGAAAGCCGCGCGCACGCCGGGCCTGAAGCCGATCAAGGCCGAGCCGCGCGACCTGTTCCGCCGCCCCCTGGTGCCGCCGGAGCTGCGCGATTTCGACGCCGTCGTGTTCGATCCGCCGCGGCAGGGCGCACAGGCGCAGGCCCTGAAGCTTGCCGCAAGCAAGGTGCCCGTCGTGATCGCGGTGTCCTGTAACGTCGCCACTTTTGCCCGCGACGCTCGGCTCTTGATCGACGGCGGCTATCGGCTGGAGGTCGTCGTGCCGGTCGATCAATTCCGCCACACGCCGCATGTCGAGCTGGTGGCACGGTTCACGCGGTAGAGCTCATAATCGGGCGTGCGTCCTCCAAGCTTGATGCCAGTCAATCGCGCCGCCGCCCGCTGACTTAAAAGCGTCCTGCGCAATTCAACGTGGAGCGGACTTTCGTGGTTGACCGACGCCAATTCATCGCGGCCGCGCTCGCACTTTCCGGGGCGGCGATCGACCCCGCTGCAGCTGCGGCCGTGACCTTCGACGCGGTCGTGGCGGCATCGCGCGCTCCCCTGCAGTCCGTGCCAAGGGATCGCGAGCTCGTGCGTTTTGCCACGCTCGCCGCCAACAGCCACAACACCCAGCCGTGGATCTTCTCGGCGCGCGGCAACGAGATCGCGATCGCACCCGATTTCACGCGCCGCTGTCCGGCCGTCGATCCCGACGACCATCACCTTTTCGTCAGTCTCGGCTGCGCCGCCGAGAACCTCATCCTTGCCGCGTCCACGCTGGGCTGGCGCGCCGACCCGGTCATCGACGGCGACAGGATCGTGATCGCGCTCGAGCAAGCGCCGGTCGCCGCATCGGCATTGGCGGCCGCGATTCCGGTCAGGCAATGCACGCGCGCGCCGTTTGACGGCAAGCCGGCCACGGCCGAGACCTTGCGCCGGCTCGAAGATGCCTGCCGCGAACCTGATGTCACCGCCATCCTGTTGACCGAACGCAACGCGATCGCCGGGATCACCGACTATGTGCTCGAAGGCAATTCGGCGCAAATGCGCGACAAGGCCTTCATGCGCGAGCTCGTGAGCTGGATTCGCTTCAACGACGCGGAGGCGCTTGCGACCCTGGACGGGTTGTTCGCGCCCGCCTCGGGAAATCCCGCTTTGCCGTCGTGGCTGGCGCGGCCGCTGCTGAAGCTCTTCTTCACCGAGAGCGGGGAAAACGAGAAGTATCGCCAGCAGCTCGCCAGCTCTTCTGGCGTCGTCGTGCTCGCGGCCGATCGCAGCGACAAGGCGCACTGGATTGCGGTCGGCCGCGCCTGCCAGCGTTTTGGTTTGCAGGCAACCGCACTCGGGCTGAAATATTCCTTCGTCAACCAGCCGGTCGAGGTGGCGGCGCTGAGGCCGCAATTTGCGGCCTCGCTCGGCCTTGGCGAGCGCCGACCCGACATCGTGATGCGTTTCGGAGCCGGCCCGGACCTGCCGAGATCGCCGCGGCGGCCGCCGGAAGCGGTGATGCGCTCCTAGCGCCGAAGGCCGCTCAAGGCCGGCGACTCGCCGGGCAGCATGTTCGACCGGATGTCGCTGTCCATGCGGCCGGAGTCCTGCTGGATCACGCCGGCGCCGAACGACAGGCTGAGATTGGAGGTCGGCTTGAACTCGATGCCTGCAAATGCGCTGGTGCCGGGGGCCGTGCCAGACGTCAGCGGAGCAACCGAGCTGCCGATGCCGTTGCCGTATTTCAGCGTGTCGACACCGGCAAAGAACGTGACCGGCATGCCGCCCAGGCTTTTGGTGGTGTAGCCGAACTGCGTGCTGTCATAAGAGAGCGCGCTGAAATTGTTGGCAAGTCCGGCCTGATTGAATCCGGCCTGACTGAGGCCGCTCCAATTGAGATTACCGCGCTGGCTGCCGACAAAGAAGCCGTTGGCGAAATTGGTACGCCCGCCGACCTCGTCGGCATTGAAGCTCGAAAAACTGCCGTAAGGATCGGAGCTCTGGCCATCGCTGCCGCCAAAGCCGAACGGCCCGCCGGGGATGAAGTATCTCAGCGGCGCAACCTGAGCATCGGCGGGCGCTGCGCCGAGGCCGAGCACGGCAAGGAGAGCTGCGAGACCGCATGAAGCTGCAAGGCGGGACATTCGGACGACCTTCGAAAACCGCACAAATCATACCCTCCTGGAAGGAGGAATGCCAGCGAGGCTGCGCCGACGGCGTCTCAGCCGGGTTCCGGGATACCCATGCCGAAGGTGAGCTGATTGCCGTCGGCATCGACGACGTCGAAATCGCGCATGCCGTAATCGCGGTCCTCCGGCCGGTTGATGGGCCTTGCGCCGCGTCCCGTCATCTCGGCATAGATCCGGTCGACGTCGTTTACGAAAATGCAGAGACCGCCTTGTCCGGGCATCCGTTTCGTCGCACGCGCCGCCAGCAGATGCAGCGCGACCTCATCGCGGCAAAGGCAGGCATAGGACGGAGGCTCGCCGTATTCGAAGGTGACCTCGAACCCGATCACGTCGCGGTAATAGGCGAGGCTCGCGGCGATGTCGGAGACGACGAAAACGGTGGCGCAGCCGGCCAGCATCGGATGTTCGTCGGCCATCTGTTCTCTCCGTCGCGAGCAATCGCTCCCGCGCAGTCTAGCATGCGCGGGCGAGGTCTTGCACGGGTCGCACCGCAACGTCATCTGGTCGTCGCCCAAGGCGGCGCGAGTGCTGTTCGCGCTCAACGACCGCTATCTGATCAACGAAAAGGGCGCGCTCCAGGAAGCCGCGCTCCTGCCGCTCACGATCCCGCATCTGGTGAAGCGGGCGCCGACGCGGTGATGAAACACCGGGCAGAGGCCGGCGCGTTCAGGCGGTCCTGTCCACCGAGGACGACGAATCCGCCGGCGGATATTTCGTCACGGGCACCACGAAGGATTTGGTGCCGACCTGATAGATGATCTTGCCGTTCTGCCCGTCATCGGTCGCGATTTGCGCCTGGCCGAACATGATGACGTTCTTGTAGACGTAGCCGGTGCCCTGGCGGGTGACGCCGTCGGTGGTGACGCTGACCTGCGCTTCCTTGCCGTTGACGGCCAGGACCTTGAAGCTCGCGCTCTTGCCGTTGTCGCTGGAATAGCCGCCCCAGCTTCCCATAAGACGGCTGTCGGAAGCCGGCGGGGCCTGCTTTTCGAGGTTCGCGGTCTGCTTGCCGGCGCCGCCGAAGGAGAACAGCATCACCATGTTCTTGCCGTCCTTGGTGCCGACCGTGACCCCGCCAAACGTGATGAGCGTGCCCTGGACCTCGGCAAAGCCGCGCTCGGTGTGCCCGTTATGGGTGTACTCGACCTGCGCCCGGGCACCGCGGATGTTCACGACCTTGAAGCCGACGGGCTGGTTGCCGTTGCCCACCCAATTGCCCTTCCAGTCGCCGATCAAAGCGCTCTGGTGATACAGGCGCTCGTTGGCTGGCGAAATCTGACTGGTGCTCGATGAGACGATGGCCATTGGATTGCTCGGGGACGGGCCTGACAACCCGTTTTCGTCCGCTTCGGCAATGTCAGGATGCCGAGCGGAAACGAACAGAAACCATGCGATTAGGGCCCCGCGCCGGTTAACGAGCGGTTAAGTTCAGGCATCGCCGGGGCGGGCAAAAGGTCTCAGCCGGCACGGGAACATTGGGCCTGATCGCTTCAGGCCGCCTCCCCGCCTGTTCCGGATCCGGCTTCTAGCGCCCCCAGCGATCCGACCAGATCTTCTCGCCGATCAGGCAATTGACGCGCGGCTCCTTGTCGGCGACGCGCACCACCGGACGCTCGGGCGTGCGACCGGCGACCTCCATCAGCAGCTTGGTGCGGATCGCCTCCTTGAACTTGTCGCGATCCTTGATCGTGATGACGAAGGAGCCGGGACCGCCGACGACGCAGTCCTCGTAGTAGAGATCGAGATTGTCGATATCCATGGTCGAATAGGACGGCTCCTTGACCATGATCGGCAGGCCGTTGATGACGATGCCCTTCTCCAGCGCGGCATCGCGCGCCACGGTGACCGGCCCACCATTGTTGTTGGGGCCGTCGCCGGAAATGTCGATGACGCGGCGCAAGCCCCGATAGGGATCCTCGTCGAACAGCGGCATCGCGAACATGATCGCGCCGGAGATCGAGGTGCGCGAGGCGCGCCGGATCGGCGTCTTCATGATCTCGGCGGCGACCGCATCGGCCGTCTCCGGGCCGTCGACCAGCCGCCAGGGAATGATGACCTTCTGATCGCTCGAGGCGGCCCACTCGAAATAGGTCACCGCGATCCGGCCGTTCGGGCCGAGCTTCAGCGCCTGGAGAAACTCCTTCGACTGGATCGCCTGCGCATAGCCTTCGCGCTGGATCGCGAGTTCGTCCATGTCCATGGAATAGGAGACGTCCACCGCGAGGATCAACTCGACGTCGACCGTCTGCGCGTCTCTGTCGGCCGCAAGCCGCTGCGGTTGCGTTTTGGGCGGCTCGAATTTCGGCCCCGGTGCCGCGATGCCCGCGACGTCCCCTCCGGCGAACATGCCGGCAACCAGTACAGCCCCGATCGAGAACAGCAAGCGCATCGCAGCCTCCCGTCGTATGACGTGATGGTGACATGCAATCGCCTTGCCGCAAAGCGCGAAGATCGCTTGTGCTTCACATTCGAGTTAGGAATCTGCGGGTTCGGCGTGCACGCGCTTTGCGCAAAGCTGCCGCCATATGGCCGCGCTCGCGCCGCCGGAACGCGCTCGCACCATCGGGTTCACGATGCGCGATGTGGGAGCGACGCGTCACGGGACAGAGCCCCCGCCACTTGTCCAGCCCGATTTCCGTGCTAGGTTGGCCGCACAGATGGGGATGGAGTCCCCCGATAACCGCCCGGCGGCCTCTGACCGTAGTGGGCTGATGACTTCTGCTTGAGGAGGGGCAATCTTTGAGCCTCTGCCTTCGGCGGGAGCATGGACAAACCCGCCGGTGGCGGGTTTTTTGTTGTCTGGCGACAAAGGCGAAGACGTGACGACGACGACACCGAATACTGCACGCAGCGCGCTGCCCAGGGGGATCTGGGTGCTGGGCTTCGTCTCGATGCTGATGGACGTCTCCTCCGAGATGATCCACGCGCTGCTGCCGGTCTATCTCGTCACCGTGCTCGGCGCTTCGACGCTGACTGTCGGCTTCATCGAAGGTATGGCGGAAGCGACGGCCTCGATCACCAAGATCTTCTCCGGCGCGCTGTCGGACTGGCTCGGCCGGCGCAAGCTGCTCGCCGCCCTCGGCTATGGCCTTGCCGCCTTCACCAAGCCGCTGTTCCCGCTCGCACCCAGCGTCGGATGGCTGGTGGCGGCGCGCTTCGTCGATCGCGTCGGCAAGGGCATCCGCGGCGCGCCGCGCGATGCGCTGATCGCCGATATCGCGCCCGTCGGCCTGCGCGGGGCGAGCTTCGGCCTGCGGCAGTCGCTCGACACCATCGGCGCCTTCGTCGGGCCGCTGATGGCGATCGGCCTGATGTGGTTGACGGCGGACAATTTCGCCCTCGTGTTCTGGTTCGCCGTGCTGCCGGCCTTCCTGTCCTTCGGCCTGATTACGTTCGCCGTGAGCGAGCCGGATCCGGACCCGGGCCGGGAGCCCGCCAAGAACCCGCTCAATCTCGCCGCGATGCGCCAGCTCGGCGCGGTCTATTGGCGCGTCGTCGCCGTGGGCGTCGTCTTCACGCTCGCGCGCTTCAGCGAAGCGTTCCTGATCCTGCGCGCACAGAACATCGGCCTCAATGCGATGTGGGTGCCGGCGGTGCTGGTGCTGATGAACATCGTCTACGCGCTCTCCGCCTATCCGGCCGGCGTGCTCTCGGACCGCATCAACCGGACCGGCCTGCTCGCGCTCGGCCTCGTTTTCCTCGCTGGCGCTGAACTTGCGCTCGCGCTGCTGCCGAGTCTCGGAGGCCTTGCTCTCGGCGTCGTGCTATGGGGGCTGCACATGGGACTGACGCAGGGCCTGCTCTCGGCCCTCGTCGCCGACGCCGCACCGCCCAGCCTGCGCGGCACCGCGTTCGGCTATTTCAACCTGTTCACCGGCCTTGCCCTGCTGGCCGCGAGCGTGATCGCGGGCGCGCTGTGGGACGCCTATGGTCCGGCCGGAACGTTCCTCGCGGGGCTCGGCTTCGCCCTGGTTTCACTGCTGGGGCTGCTCGCCATCGGCAATGGACTGGCCACGGAGGACAAACGATGACGGAGGACGCTTCATCGTGCTGAGCGGGGCAATCGCAATCATGATCGGCAGCGTCCTCGGCGGCTGCGCGCGCTACTTCGTCTCCGGCGCGATCGCGCGGCGGCTGGGCGAGACGTTTCCGTGGGGCACCATGACCATCAACGTCACCGGCGCCTTCCTGATCGGCATTTTCGGCGCGCTGGCAACCCATCCCGGCTCGGCCTTCGCCGCGCCCGATCCATGGCTGTTCGCCGTAACAGGCTTTCTCGGCTGCTACACCACGGTGTCCTCGTTCAGCCTGCAGACGCTGACGCTCGCGCGCAGCGGCGAGCCGATGCATGCGTTCGGCAACGTCGTTCTCTCGGTCGGGCTGTGCCTTGCCGCCGTCAGTTGCGGTTTCCTCCTTGCGGACAGTCTTGGAGGCTAGCGTGCGATGAACTCCCCATCCTCCGAGCGCTGGCGCAGTGCGACGCTCTATGCCTGGGTTGCCGCGGGCAGCATCGTCGGCGGACTGACGCGCTATCTGGTCGGGCTCGCGCTCGACACCGGACCGGGCTTTCCCTTCGCCACCCTGTTCATCAACGCGACGGGCTCGCTGATCATCGGCTTCTACGCGACGCTGACCGGTCCCGACGGCCGCATGCTGGCACGGCCCGAGCACCGGCAGTTCATCATGACCGGGTTCTGCGGCGGCTACACCACCTTTTCGACCTTCAGCCTCGAGACCTTCCGCCTGTTCCACGGCGGCATGAAATACACCGCGCTCGCCTACATCGCCGCATCCGTGATCTGCTGGCTGGTGTCGGTATGGATCGGCCATATGATGGCGAGCCGCTACAACCGCTTGACAAGGAGCTGAGCATGCAAATTCCCAATCAGGCAGTTTCGCTCCGGATCTTCATCGGCGAGAGCGATCATTTCGACGGCAAACCGCTCTACGAGGCAATCGTGACGAAGGCGCGCGAGCTGCATCTCGCCGGCGCCACCGTGCTGCGCGGTCCCATGGGCTTCGGCAAGTCGAGCCGGCTGCACACCTCCAAGATCCTGCGGCTTTCGGAGGATCTGCCGCTGCTGATCGAGATCGTCGACAGCGAGGACAACATCAATGCATTCCTGCCCATCCTCGACGGCATGATATCGAGCGGGCTGATCACCTTGGAGAAGGTGCAGGTTCTGCAATATGGTGCGAAGGCTACGAGCTGATCGCTCCCGGCGGGGAACCCGCGCCCGCCGCGTCCAGGAGGCGGAATGAACGACACCGTCAGCAAGCCGAAGACGCGGACCAGGACCAAGGTCGAGCGGCCGAAGCTGCACAAGGTCATCCTGATCAACGACGACTACACGCCGCGTGAATTCGTGACCATGATCCTGAAGGCCGAGTTCCGGATGACCGAGGATCAGGCCTACAAGGTGATGATCACCGCCCACAAGCTCGGCGCCTGCGTCGTCGCCGTGTTCACCAAGGACGTCGCCGAGACCAAGGCCACCCGCGCCACCGACGCCGGCCGCGCCAAGGGCTATCCCCTGCTGTTCACGACCGAGCCGGAGGAGTAGCGGCGCTAGCCTCGGCCGCGACGAACACGCGCCGCCTTGCGCGTGCTGCTTTCGGGTGGATGCTCCTGAACGTGTTTCCAGAATGCCTCCGCCGCAGGCGTCAGCCGCGATCTCGGCCGGAACACGTGGATCTCGATCGGAATCTCCCACTCCCGTCCGCCGGCCCTCACCAGCTCGCCCGATGCGAGTTGGTCGCCGATCAGGCTCTCCGGAAGCCAGGCCATGCCGCGGCCGGCCTGGACCATGGTGACGAGAAGCTTGGCGAGATGTGACGTGAACGCCGGCTTCAGCTGCGGCTTCAGCGGCGATGTCGAACGGACCGCTTCGAGGATCTTCCCCATACCGGACTCGGGCCGGAAGCTAAGGAACTGCGTCGGCGCGGCCTCGGTTCCGGGAAGCCTGAAGCGCGGGATCTTGCCCGATCTCGAAACAGGCACGGATGCCGGGATCAGACGGTCGTTGCCGACGTGAGCCGAGCGGAATTGCGATGTCGTCACCGCTGCGACCACCGCCGGATGATGATGGCACAGAAGGAAATGCACCTCGCCGGCCAGCAGCATGCGCTCGCACGCCTCCATGTGGTTGGCGACCAGCTGGACACTCGGCACGAAGGAAAGTTCGGTCTCGATTCCGCGCAGCCAGTCCGGAAAGAAGGTCAGCGACAGCGCGTTGGTCGATGCGAATTTGAGCACGTCCGACGAGCCCCGCGCCAGCTCCTGGGCCTCGAGACGGCCCGCTGAAAGCCGGCGGATGACGTCCTCGGCGGTGAGGCGAAACGCCTCGCCCGCGGCCGTGAGGCTCACCGCGTGCGTCGTGCGCTCGAACAGCGCGGCGCCTGCCCACAGCTCCAGCGCCTTGATCCGGCGGCTGAGCGCCGGCTGCGACGAATTCCTCTGCTCCGCGGCGCGTGAAAAGCTGCGCGTCGCCGCCACCGCGATGAAATCGTGCAGCCAGTTGATTTCCATGATCCCGCCCGCTTATGCAAATTCTGCATAATCATATCATGAGCTGACATTGGATTTCCAGAAGGGGTGCCTGCACGGTCGGGGAAAGTCAGAAGTCCCATGGAGGCGGAATGTCCGGGCGCACTCTCTACGACAAGCTCATCGACGCGCATGTGGTGCGCAAGATCGACGACGACGGGCTCGTGCTGCTCTATGTCGATCGCACCGTCCTGAACGAATACACCAGCCCGCAGGCCTTCGCCGGCTTGCGCGCGGCCGGGCGGGAGGTGCGCAACCCCGCCGCGGCGCTCATGGTCGTTGACCACGTCAACCCGACCGCGGCCCGCCGCACGCGGCAGATGCCGGATGCCGACGCGACGCGGCAGGTGGACTATTTCGCCGACAATGCCCGCGATTTCGGGATCGAATATTTCGACATTCTCGATCCGCGCCAGGGCATCGAGCATGTCGTCGCGCCCGAACAGGGCCTCGTGATGCCCGGCATGGTGATCGCCGCCGGCGACAGTCACACCACCGCCTATGGTGCCTTCGGTGCGCTCGGCTACGGCATCGGCACCTCCGACATTGAGCACTATCTCGCCACATCGACCGTCCTCTATCGCCGCCTGAAGACGATGCGCATCGACGTGACCGGGCGTCCTTCGCTCGGCATCACGTCAAAGGACATCGTCATGGAGATCATCCGGCGCATCGGCGCGGATGGCGCCACCGGATATGCGGTCGAGTTCGCCGGCCCCGCCTTGACCACGATGAGTGTCGAGGCTCGGATCGTGATGTCGATCATGATCGTCGAGGCCGGTGCGCGTGGCGTCGTGATCGCGCCCGACCAGAAGGTGCTCGATTATCTCGAGGGACGGCCGCGCGCGCCCAAGGGTGAGATGTGGGATCGCGCCGCACGAGCCTGGTTGCAGCTTCGCTCCGATTCGGACGCGCGCTTCGACCGAGAGATGACGATCGACGCTGGCGAAGTCGCGCCGTTGGTGACCTGGGGCACGAGCCCGGATCAGGCGATTGCCGTGACCGAACGCATTCCCGATCCCTCCGGCAACGCCACCGCGGAACGCAAGACCGCGGCCACGCGCGCGCTCGCCTACATGGGCCTCGCGCCGGGAACGCCGATCCAGTCGGTGCCGATCGACTTCGCTTTCATCGGCTCCTGCACCAATTCGCGCATCGAGGATTTGCGCGACGCCGCTCAAATCTTCAGGGGCCGCCGCGTCGCCTCAGGCGTCCGCGCCATTGTGGTCCCCGGTTCGACCCAGGTTCGCGCGCAGGCCGAAGCGGAAGGCATCGCGCAGATCCTGATCGACGCGGGCGTGGAGTGGCGGCAGTCCGGCTGCTCGATGTGCCTTGCGATGAACGACGATATTCTCGCGCCGGGCCAGCGCTCGGCCTCCTCCACCAACCGCAATTTCGAGGGACGCCAGGGCCCTGGTGCGCGCACGCATCTGATGAGCCCGGCGATGGTCGCGGCCGCCGCCGTCACCGGCCGCATCACCGACGTGCGCGAGCTGATCGGAGGAGACGCGCCATGACGCCGTTCCATCACGTGTCCGGCGTTGCCGCGCCGATGACGACGCCCAACATCGACACCGACGTGATCATGCCGAAGATGTTCCTGAAGGGTGTCGATCGCAGCGGCCTCGGCCATGGCGCCTTCAACCTGCTGCGGTTCAATGCGGGCCGGCCGAATCCGGACTTCATCCTGAACACAGACGGGTATCGCGAGGCCTGCTTTCTCGTCGTCGGCGCGAATTTCGGCTGCGGGTCGAGCCGCGAACATGCGGTCTGGGGTCTCCTGCAACTCGGCATCCGCGCCCTGATCGGCACCACCTTCGCCGGCATCTTCAGCGACAATTGCGCCAATAACGGCCTGCTGACCATCAGTCTCGACGCAGCCACCGTCAGTGGGATCGCCGACATCGTCGCAAACCCCGCGCGCAATCGCCTCAGCATCGACCTCGAACAGCAACTGATCCGCATCGACGGCGGCGGCACCGTGCCCTTCCCGATCGAGCCCGCGCGGAAACAAGCGTTCCTCACCGGAGGCGACGCGATCAGCTCCACGCTCGTCTTTGCCGACGACATCAGCGCCTTCGAGCGGCGGCACTGGGCGGACAATCCCTGGTTCTGAAGCGAACACAGGGTCAATCAAAACGAAGCAGCAGAGGGAGGCTTTCTTGACCGACACCACCATGAAGCTCGACGACACGGTGCAGGCCGCTCCGTCGTCCGCGCGCGCATCGCTCAGGATCGGTCCGCTGCCGATCACGGTCTATCTCGCGGCCGTGCTGGTTTGCGCGGCCGCCATCTACACCGGCAAGCTTCCGAACGACGTGATCGGCGGCCTCTCGGTTCTGATGCTGCTCGGCTTCCTGCTCGGCAAGCTCGGCCAGACCGTTCCGGTGTTGAACCGGATCGGCGGCACCGCGATCCTGTGCCTGTTCGTGCCGGCCGCGCTGGTCGCTTACGGGCTGATGCCGGAGCCGGCGCTCAAGGCGATCGCGACGACCTTCCGCACCGCCAATTTCCAGTATTTCTTCATCGCCTGTCTGGTCGCAGGCTCGATCCTCGGCATGCCCCATCGCGTCCTGGTGCAAGGCTTCATCCGGATGTTCGTGCCGCTGCTGGTCGGCACGCTGAGTGCGATCGCCGTGGGCATTACCGTCGGGCTGCTGTTCGGCCACAGCCCGAAGGAGACGTTCTTCTTCGTGATCATCCCGATCGTGGGCGGCGGCCTTGCCGAAGGCGTGCTGCCGCTGTCGATCGCCTATTCGGAGATGCTGCACCGGCCGCAGGCAGACCTGGTGGCGCAGATGGTGCCCGCCGCCCTGCTCGGCAACGTCGTTGCCATCGTCGCAGCCGGGCTGCTTGCGCGCCTCGGGGAAAAACGCCGCGACCTCAACGGTCAGGGCATGCTGGTCAAGACCGGCGACAACGACATTCTCGGTCCCGCGCGAACCGATCAGCCCATCGACCTTGCGCTGCTGGGCGCGGGCATCGTGCTGTCCTGCGTGCTGTTCGTGCTCGGCATGGCGCTTGCGCCCCATACCGGCATCCCCGGCCCGATCCTGATGATCATCGCCGCGGTCGCGCTCAAGCTGACGAAGCTGCTGCCGGCGGAGATGGAGCTCGGCGCCTACCAGATCAACAAGTTCATGTCGACCAACCTCACCTTCGCGATCCTGGTCGCGATGGGAACGTTGCTGGTATCGTGGCAGCAGCTCGTGGCCTCGTTCAATCCCGGCTACATCGCCGTCTGCACCACGACGGTGCTGGCGATGGTGGCATCCGGCTTCTTCGTCGGAAAATGGCTCAACATGTATCCGGTCGAAGCTGCGATCGTGACCGCTTGTCATTCCGGGCTCGGCGGCACCGGCGACGTCGCCATCCTCGGCGCAGCCGACCGCATGGGTCTGATGGCCTTCGCCCAGATCGCAACGCGCGTCGGGGGTGCCATCATGATCGTGATCGCGACGCTCGCGATGAAGGTGGCTTACTAGGGCGCGTTGGCGCGGCGGCGGACGGTCACGTCTGACGCCGCGTCACGCCATCACCACCGGCGTCTCCTCGCCGAGCCCATACACGCGCTGCGCCTTCGAGAATCCGGCGATCGGAAACTCGCCGAGCTCGCGCCAGTCGTGGCGGCAGGCCTTGGCAAAGCCTTCCGAGGCGACGACCGTCCGCCCCAGGCGGCTCGTGATCTTCTCGAGCCGTGCCGCGAGATTGACGGCGGGGCCGATGCAGGTGAAGTCGAGCCGGTTGCCGCCGCCGATATTGCCGTAGAGGATGTTGCCGACGTGGAGCGCGACGCCGAAGCGGAAGCGCTCGACGACGTCGCCGACCGGAAAGGCCAGCGCCTCGACGCTGGCGCGGGATTCGTGCGCGGCCTCCAGCACGCGCGCGCAGACATGGGTGGCATCGCCGACATATTCGTCGATCGGAAACACCGCGAGCAGGCCGTCACCCATGAACTTCAGGACCTCGCCGCCATGGCCCCGGATCGCGGTGACCTGACAGTCGAAATAGTGATTGAGGATCTGGACCACCGTTTCAGGCGGCAGCCGGTCCGACAGCGCCGTGAAGCCGCGCAGATCCGACAGCCAGATCGCGGCCTGCATCGTGTCGTTGTGACCGCGCCGGATCTGGCCACCGAGGATGCGCGCACCGGCGCGGTTGCCGACATAGGTGTCGAGCAGCATCTCGGCGGTACGGCGCAGGCTGATGATCTCGGCAACGCGCGCCAGCGGCGTCACGATGGAGCGGATGGCTGCGACATGATCGTCGGTGAAGCCGCCGGGATGTCGCGTCACCCAGCTCGTCGCGTGGACCGAGCCGTCGAGAAACGGCATCGGCACCGCGAGATAGTCGGTCGCCCCTTCGGCGCGCAGGTCGTCAAGGATCGGAAACCGTGCGTTGTCGGCATCGCCGATGCGCCCCCTGACCTCGATCCCCTGCTCGAACACGATGCGGAGCGGGCTCGCGGCGAATTCGGGCGTGTCCAGGATCTCGAAATCAACGGTGCCGATCTCGACCTCCTGGCCCTGCCGCCAGATGAAGTTGCGGCCGAAAATTTCAGGATGCAGCGTGCGGATGAAGATGCCGAACCGCCACAGCGGCAGGCCGGCTGCAACCAGATGCTCGCAGACGTCGGCGATCATCTCGGCCGGGGTCCCGGCCGACCTCGCGCCGTCGATCAGCCAGTTGGTGATGCGCTGGAGCTCGGAGCTTTGCATGTCCGCATTTGCGGACGAAGTTGCGGGATCGTCAAGCTGCGCGGTGGGCTAGTACCGCGACACGACAATTGTTTGCTAGCGCCCCACCTGGCCGCGGTCGCGCAAAAAGTGATCCGCCAGCACGCAGGCCATCATGGCTTCGCCGACCGGGACGGCGCGGATGCCGACGCAGGGGTCGTGGCGGCCCTTGGTGAAGATCTCGGTGTCGGCCCCCTTGCGATCGACGGTGAGACGCGGCTGCAGGATCGACGAGGTCGGCTTCACCGCGAAGCGGACCACGATCGGCTGTCCCGTGGAGATGCCGCCCAGAACGCCGCCGGCATGGTTGGACAGGAAGCGCGTGCCGTCATTGCCGGTGCGCATCTCGTCGGCGTTCTCTTCCCCGGTCAATTCCGCCGCGCCGAAACCGGCGCCGATCTCGACGCCCTTCACGGCGTTGATGGTCATCATCGCACCCGCCAGATCGGAATCGAGCTTGGCGTAGATCGGCGCGCCAAGGCCGGCCGGCACGCCTTCGGCGACGACCTCGATCACCGCGCCGATCGAGGAGCCGCTCTTGCGGATGCCGTCGAGATAGGTCTCGAAGAACGCGGCCTTGTCCTTGTCCGGACAGAAGAACGGATTCTTGGCGATCTCGTCCCAGTCCCACTTCGCGCGGTCGATCTTGTGCGGACCGATCTGCACCAGCGCGCCGCGCACCTTGACGTCGGGCAGCACTTTTCGCGCGATGGCCCCGGCGGCAACCCGCGTCGCGGTCTCGCGCGCCGAGGAGCGGCCGCCACCGCGATAATCGCGCAGGCCGTATTTGGCCTCATAGGTGAAGTCGGCGTGACCGGGCCGAAACTTGTCCTTGATCTCGGAATAGTCCTTCGAGCGCTGGTCGGTGTTCTCGATCAGGAGCCCGATCGGCGTGCCCGTCGTCACCTGCACCCCGGTCTCCGGATGCGCCATCACGCCGGACAGAATCTTGACCTGATCCGGCTCCTGGCGCTGCGTGGTGAAGCGCGACTGGCCCGGACGGCGGCGGTCGAGGTCGCCCTGGATGTCGGCCTCGGTGAGCGGGATCATGGGCGGGCAGCCGTCGACCACGCAGCCGATGGCCACCCCGTGGCTCTCGCCGAAGGTGGTGACGCGGAACATGTGGCCGAAGGTGTTGAAGGACATCCGTCTCTAGCTCGTAAGTCGGTTCTGACTTGTGGTAGCGCCCGGAAACACTGCATTCAACCCTGTTCCATCATCCGGGGCGCCCCGGAATGACGAAGGCTGAGCCTAACTGAACTTCTCCAGCCGCCCGTCGCGAAACACGTACACCGCGCCCTGCTCGATAAAGAGCTCGGCCGCGCTGACCGGGGTCTCCAGCCCGAGCGAAACCATCAAAGCCCGGCAGGTCCCGCCATGGGCGACCGCGACGGTGTCGGTCTGCAGCTGGTCGTACCAGGCGCGCACGCGGACCTGAACGTCGGCATAGGTCTCCCCGCCGGCGGGGCCCACGGTCCATTTGTCGGCGAGACGCCGGGCGTACACGTCGGGATCAGTCGCCTCGCTCTCGGCCAGCGTCAGCCCTTCCCAGCTGCCATAGCCGATCTCGCGCAGCCGGTCGTCGAGCGCATAGTCGGCAACCGGCAGCTCGAGTTGGCCGCGCGCGAGTTCCATGGTCTGGCGCGCACGGCCGAGCGGGCTCGACACGTAAGGCAACGAAGCCTTGTCGCGCCCCTCGCGCTTGAACAGGTCGGCGAGAATGCGGCCCGCCTGTACGGCCTGGCCGCGCCCGCGCGCGTTCAGCGGAATGTCCTTGGTGCCCTGAAGCCTGCCGAGCGCGTTCCACTCGGTCTCGCCGTGGCGAAGATAGTAGATCGTGGGCACGGCCATTCCGGATTTAGCGCTAGTCCTTCCCGCCGAACGAGATATCCGGCGCGTCGGGCCGCTTCATGCCGAGCACGTGATAGCCGGAATCGACGTGATGCACCTCGCCGGTGACGCCGCGCGAGAGATCGGAGAGCAGATACAGCGCGCTACCGCCGACGTCCTCGGTCGACACGTTGCGCCGCATCGGCGAATTGTTCTCGTTCCACTTCAGGATATAGCGGAAGTCGCCGATGCCGGATGCCGCGAGCGTCTTGATCGGGCCTGCCGAGATCGCGTTGACGCGGATGTTCTTCTCGCCGAGATCGGCGGCGAGATAGCGCACGCTGGCCTCGAGGGCCGCCTTGGCGACGCCCATCACGTTGTAATGCGGCATCCACTTCTCGGCGCCGTAATAGCTGAGGGTGATGAGCGAGCCGCCGTCCGTCATCAGCTTCTCGGCGCGCTGCGCCACGGCCGTGAACGAGTAGCAGGAGATCAGCATCGACTTGGAGAAGTTCTCTGCCGTGGTATCGACGTAGCGGCCGTCGAGCTGCTCGCCATAGGCGATCGCGTGCACCAGGAAGTCGATCTTGCCCCACTTCTCCTTCAGCACCGCGAACGCAGCATCGATGGTCGCGGCATCGGTGACGTCGCAATGGCCGAGCACGAGACCACCGATCTCGGCGGCGAGCGGCTCGACGCGCTTCTTCAGCGCATCGCCCTGATAGGTGAAGGCGAGCTCGGCGCCGGCGGCGTGGCATGCCTTGGCGATGCCCCAGGCGATCGAGCGGTTGTTGGCGAGGCCGAGGATCACTCCGCGCTTGCCCTGCATCAGACCTGAATTCTGCGCCATTTCTGAACGTCCCGTCGCACTCTTGGTAAGGTCTGGAGGTACACCAGCCCTCCCCTGCGGTACAGCCCTAATACGCCGCGTTAACGCTGTTTCGAGCGCCGGAATAGCCGTTCCATTCGGGTGTTATGATCGCTATGGGCGCTCGCGCCCGACATCAGGACGTCAAGACCGCAATGAGCGCGTTTCGCCAGAGTGTGGAAGCCATGATCCCGGCGTTGCGCCGCTACGCCCGCGCGCTGACGCGCGATGCGGACGCGGCCGACGATCTGGTGCAGGACACGCTGGTGCGGGCGCTGCGTTCGGAGCGCTTGTTTCTCGGGGGCGATGTCAGGAGCTGGCTCTACACGATCCTGACCAACCTCAACAAGAATCGACGGCGTTCACTGGCACGGCGGCCGCAATTCATGCAGCTGACGGAGAACAACCCGGATGCCAGCGGCACCGAAGCCGAAGGGCGCGACATCGAGAGGGCGCTGGCGACGCTGGTCGAGGAGCAGCGCTCGGTGCTGCTGCTGGTGATGCTGGAGGGCATGAGCTACCGCGAGGTCGCCGACATCCAGGGCGTGCCGATCGGCACCGTGATGTCACGCCTCGCCCGCGCCCGCGCCCACGTCAAGGCCTCGCTGGAGGGCGAGCGCCCGGCGCTCAGGCGGGTGAAATGATGGCAGGGTTGATGCATCGCGTAGTGTCCGCATGCAGTTCTTCGATGCAGCGAACGAAATTGAGCTTTGAACGACTTTTAGGGCCACAGAGCCAGAGACGATCAATATGAACGACCGCAATATCCCAGTGACCGAGGACGAACTGCACGCCTATGTCGACGGCGAGCTGCCGGCCGAGCGCCGCGCCGATGTCGAGGCCTGGCTTGCCGCCCACCCCGAGGATGCCGAACGGGTGCAGTCCTGGCGGACCATGGCGGAGATGCTGCACGCCCGCTACGATTCCATCGCCCAGGAGCCGGTGCCGGCACGGCTGGAGCTCGAGCGGCTGGAGCGCCGCCCGCGGCAATGGCTCTATGGGGCCGCCGCGGCCGTGCTGGTCGCCTTCGTGGCCGGCGGCACGGCCGGCTGGGTCGCGCATGGCGCCGCCAGCGCACCTTCGACCTTCCAGAGCTTCACGGCGGACGCACTCGACGCCCACCGCCTCTATGTCGTCGAGGTCCGCCACCCCGTCGAGGTCGGCGGCAACGAGCGCGACCACCTGCAGGCGTGGCTGACCCGGCGCTGCGGCTGGACCGTGTTCGCGCCGAACCTGGAAGGCAGCGGACTGAAGCTCGTCGGCGGCCGGCTCTTGCCGGGGCCGAACGGTCCGGCGTCGTTCCTGATGTATGAGGGCACGTCGGGCGAGCGCTACACGATCTACACCGCCAAGACCGAGAATGGTGCGACGCAAATGCGTTACGCCAGGACGGACAAGGACGGCGCATTGTTCTGGGCCGAGCGCGGCGTGGGCTACGTCGTCAGCGGCGGCGGCGATCGCGAGCGGCTGACCAAGGTGGCGCAGGCCGTCTACGATCAGGCCGAGAAAAACGGCACCTAGACGACCGCCCGAGCGCGGTGCCTAGATTCCGTCATTGAAAATTTGGAATCAGGACATCGGCGCGTCTCATTATCGCACCGGATGATCACGCGAAAATGAGCAGCGTTCGATCCGCCGATCGACGCGGGCGGCCTCGATTGGGGTTTTTGGTACCGCGCTGGTCCCCCTCTCGAGGCCGCACCTTTTTATCGGCTGCCCCGCCGGACAGCCGACACGTCGAATTCGTGAAGCGCTACCACGCCTCAGGCATATGATGGGCATCATCTCCAGGACGATGCCCTAGGCCTTTAGGAGAACCCCTTTAGTTCGAACGCCTAGCCGAGCCCGCTACGTGGATTGTAGGGGTGTTGGTCCCGCCACTTCTCCATCAATGCTTCAAGCTCGGCGTCGTTCCCATCCGGTAGCATAATCCTGATGGTGACGAAGAGATCCCCGGTTCCACCAGATTTTGGCAGGCCTTTGCCCTTGAGGCGGAAAGTCCGGCCGCTGGAGGTGTTTTTGGGGACCGAAAGCTCCACGGCATTGCCGAGGGTAGGCACCCGGACCTTGCCGCCGAGCACCGCCTCGTAGAGCGCGACCGGCAGGTCGATCCTGAGGTCGGCACCCTCGACCTTGAAGAACGGGTGCGGCGCGATGTTGATCGTGATCAGGAGGTCGCCGGGCGGATGGCCCTGTGCGCTCTCGCCCTGCCCCCGGAGGCGGATCTGCTGGCCCTCGGTGACGCCAGCCGGAATCTTGACGTTGAGCTCCTTGCCTGTCGGCAAGCGGACGCGCTTCTCGCCACCCTTGACCGACTCTTCCAGCGAGACGGACATGGCGACGTTGACGTCGAGATCGAGCCCGACCCCGCCAGTGTCGAACTCGAACTGCCCGGCACCGCCTGCTCCGGGACGCGCACCGCGCATCCCGCCGCCGAACATGCTGTTGAGAATGTCCTCGAACGCGCCGCCGCCCGCGCCGGGACCACCGCCGGAGCGGAACGAATAGCTTTCGAACCCGCCCGGACCGGCGCGGCCGCGCGGCCCGCCGCCGCCCGGAAACCCCTGAAAGCGCGGCTTGCCCTCGGCGTCGATCTCGCCGCGGTCGAACTGCTTGCGCTTGTCCTCATCGCCGATGATCTCGTTCGCCGAGTTGATCTCGGAGAAGCGCTCGGCGGCTTTCGGGTCGTCCTTGTTGCTGTCGGGATGATGCTTCTTGGCAAGCTTGCGATAGGCGCTCTTGATCGCGGCAGCGCTGGCGCTCCGCGGCACCCCCAAGACCTCATAGGGGTCGCGCATCCGTCACGTCTCCTTCAAGATATCGAATTGTTCCAAGGGCTCCCCGCCCCACCTGCGGTCCATGTGGGGGCGGAGTGGCATTTTTGCAACTAGTCAGGCGAGCGAATCCTAGCTCCGCCACGGCTTTAGCGTATGAATCTCCCAACGGCCACGGCTGCTTTGGCAGCCGGCGCCCTGGAGCCAGCTCTCGGTCTTGCCGTTGACGTAGCTTGCCAGGAAATCACGGCATTTGCGGCCGTCCTCGGCGGCATAGGACTGCGCGATCGGCGTCACCGAGCCGCGTGCCCCGGTGTCCGGATTCTCCCAGTGCTGGCTGGAATCCTTGTCGCCCTTGCTGAGGACGTCGGAGGCGGCGTTGCGGGCAAAGGCGAGATCGGTCTCGGTCGGCGGGGCGTCCTTGGCCGGCGTCGCAATCGAGCCGGTCAGGTCGCTGTCGTCGGCCTTGGCGTAGGCACTCTTGTCACCGCGGGAAAAGCTGCAGCCGCCGGTGCCGAGCCCGATGAGAATGATCGTCAGGACAACGCCGGACGGCCGCATCGCCGATAGGCCAACGCGTCCCCATGCCCTATATAGGGCGGTAGCGGACAACAACGCGTTTTGGGCCGCGGGACGCAACTCGGACTCCAGACATGACCGACACGACCTCGATGAAACACCAGACACCCTTAACATCCGGTGATTTCACCGCCGCCGACGAGCCATTTGCGCTGTTCGAGAGCTGGCTGAACGAGGCGATCAAGAGTGAGCCGAACGATCCGAACGCCATGGCGCTGGCAACCGTCGACCCTGACGGCCTGCCTGATGTGCGCATGGTGCTGATGAAAGGCTTCGATACCGAGGGTTTTGTGTTCTACAGCCACATCGCGAGCCAGAAGGGCCGCGAACTCGCCGCAAATCCTAAGGCCGCTTTACTTTTTCACTGGAAGTCGCTCCGCCGTCAGGTTCGCATCCGCGGCAACGTGACGCCGGTGACCGACGCCGAGGCCGACGCCTATTTCGCCACCCGGCCGAAGCAGGCGCAGATCGGGGCCTGGGCGAGCAAGCAGTCCGAGGCACTGGAGAGCCGCTTCGCCTTCGAGCAAGCCATCGCGAAAGTCGCGGCCAGACACGTCATCGGGGAAGTGCCGCGGCCGCCGGGCTGGAGCGGCTGGCGCGTCACCCCCTCGCGGATCGAGTTCTGGCACGACCGCCCGTTCCGCTTGCACGACCGCATCGAATTTCGCCGTGACGCGGCCGGCCAACCGTGGTCCAAGACGCGGATGTATCCGTAAGACTGGGCCGACCTGAAAGATGTCCATGCCGCATTCGTCCAATGCGCCGCGCCGCACGCTGCTCCTGACCGGAGCCAGCCGCGGGATCGGCCACGCCACCGTGATCCGCTTCTCGTCCGCGGGCTGGCGCGTCATCACCTGCTCGCGGCATCCGTTTCCGGAGGACTGCCCGTGGGACGCCGGCCCCGAGGACCACATCCAGGTCGACCTCGCCAACCCCGCGGATACGACGCGCGCGATTTCCGACATCCGCAACCGGCTCGAAGGCGGCACGCTGCATGCGCTGGTCAACAATGCCGCGATTTCGCCGAAGGGCCCCGGCGGCTCCCGCCTCGGGTCGGTCGACACCGATCTCGACACCTGGACGCACGTCTTCCACGTCAACTTCTTCGCGCCGATCATGATCGCGCGCGGGCTGATCGAGGAATTGAAGGCGGCCAAGGGCTCGGTCGTGAACGTCACCTCGATCGCCGGCTCGCGCGTGCACCCGTTCGCGGGCGCCGCCTACGCCACTTCGAAGGCCGCGCTCGCATCCCTGACGCGCGAGATGGCGTCCGATTTCGGCCGCGTCGGCGTGCGCGTGAATGCGATCGCGCCGGGCGAGATCGACACCTCGATCCTGTCGCCGGGCACCGAGAAAATCGTCGAACAGCAGATCCCGATGCACCGCCTCGGCACGCCCGACGAGGTCGCCAAGATCATCTACGTGCTGTGCACGGACACCAGCTCCTACGTCAACGGCGCCGAGATCCACATCAACGGCGGCCAGCACGTGTAGGTGTCACCGTCATTGCGAGCGGCTTGTCCGCCGAAGCTCAAGGAGCGGCGGCGCAAGCGAAGCAATGACGCAATTGGAATAGTGCTGAGGGAAGCAAGGCGATCCAGACAACGCCGCCGCAAGACCTGGATCGCCCTTACCTTCCGTTCCTCAATCGATTCGAATCCGACGCGACCTGTCGCGCGGCCGCGGAGCGGCCGTGCTGAATGCGGTCGAGCAGTCGTCGTCGTTCTCACCGTCGAGCAGCGGAGCACCACAGTGCCGGCACATGCGCACCGACATCGACGACGCCTTGCCGCTCGTCATCGCCTGACGATAGTTCGCCAGGTCGATGACGTTGCGGGGCGACGTTATGTGTTTTTCAACCATGGTTGTTCCTCGCGGCTACGCACTGCTTATCGCAGACAAGTTTCGCGCAAACGTTCAGCCCACCGCTCAAATTTTACCGGAGGAATTGGGGCACTGAGCACTCATCACCGCGCGGCCGCAATCCCGCTCTATTCTGCGACACCAACCACCGTGTCTCTGCGAACGGCGTAAGGTCTCGGTAGTATTACAGCCACTTCTTGAACTTGAAGATCCAGTACGGGACGATCGCGGCGATCAGCATCATCACCAGCGCCATCGGATAACCGTGCACCCATTCGAGTTCCGGCATGGCCTTGAAGTTCATGCCGTAGATCGAGGCGATCAGCGTCGGCGGCATCAGGACGACGGCCATGACCGAGAACAGCTTGATGATGTTGTTCTGCTCGAGATTGACGACACCGAGCATGGCGTCGAGCACGAAGGTGATCTTGCTCGAGAGATAGGAGGCGTGGTCGGTCAGCGAGACGACGTCGCGCTGCATGGTCTTGAGCTGCTCGCGCATGTCCTTCGACCATTTCACCCCCTCCACCACCGCCGAGAGGAAGGCGACGACGCGGCCGATCGAGACCAGGCTCTCGCGGACCTTGGAGGTCAGGTCGCCCTTGCGGCCGATCGAGATCAGGATCTGGGAATATTGCTTGGCGTGGCCGTGGCGCTCGCTCTCCGGCTCGAAGATGTCGTGGCTGACCTGGTCGATCTCGGCGCCGCAGCGCTCCAGGATGTCGGCGCAGCGGTCGATCACGGCGTCCAGCAGCTCCATCAGCACCGTCTCGCCGGTGACGGAGGGCGTGCAGGAGCGGGCGAGCTTGGCCTCGACCAGGGCGAAGGGCTTCGGCAAATCGTAGCGCACCGTCACCAGGCGGTGGTCGCCGAGGATGAAGGTCACCGCCGTGGTCCTGGGCATGTCGGTATCGGAGTGGCACATCAGCGTCGCGGTCATGTAGCGCGCGCCGTTCTCGATGTAGAGACGGCTGGAGATCTCGATCTCCTGCATGTCTTCCCGGGTCGGGATGGCGATGCCCGCGAGCCGCTCCACCGCCTTGTCCTCGGCCGCACTGGGATTGACCAGATCAATCCAGACCGCGTTTTCCGGCAATGCCGCGAGATCCTCGACCACGACCTTCTTCAGGGCAGACTCGGAGGGAACAAACACCGAAAACATGCACGACTCCGACAGTACCTGCGACAGAATGACAGCCCTTAGCGCGATTCTGGCCAGTTCACGATGACATCTGCATTAAGGAAGCGTTTGCATTTGTGGCAGCGCCATGGCTCAACTGTGGCACGGAATCGACAGTCCGGCTCCCGTAGCCCAAAAATCTTCACGGGACCGCAAAATTTGCGGCAGAAAAGCCACAGGTAAGCTCTCGCAGCGCGGGAAAAGGGCTTCAGTGCTGGAATTGTGGCAGATTTCAACGATAATGGGATTAACGGAGTCGAGGAACTTGGGCGTTAAGCTCAGGTATTCCGCACGGTATTGTTTTGATTGGAACCAAACCATGTCGTCGCTGAAAGTTACGTTTGGGATTTTGGCCGCTGGCCTGATGCTGTCGGGCTGCATGCAGGCCACGCATTTCGAGGCGACCGACACCAAGGCCTTCAAGCCGAAGGACAAGGAACTGCTTGCCAAGGTCCGCTACGAGAACACCCCGGTTGCGGAGCCGTTCCGCCGTGCCATCGTCGACTATCACCGCAAGGAGTCGCCGGGCTCGATCGTGGTCGATTCCGACAACCATTACCTTTACTACGTGCAGGAAGGCGGCAAGGCGATCCGTTACGGCATCACCGTCGGCGAAGAAGCCATGGCCTGGTCCGGTATCGCCAAGGTCGGCAGCAAGACCGAGTGGCCGGCCTGGCACCCGACCCCGGGTGAGATCTCGCGCCTGGGCGTGCCGACCTATGTCGCGCCCGGCCCGGACAATCCGATGGGCTCGCGCGCGATCTACCTCTATTCCGGCGGCAAGGACACGCTGTTCCGCATCCACGGCACCAACCAGCCGGAATATATCGGCGCCTCGATCTCGTCGGGCTGCATCCGCCTGACCAACGAGGACGCGATCGACCTCTATGACCGCGTCAAGGTCGGCACGATCGTGGTCGTGCTCGAGCCGAAGCACGGCGACTCCCCCTACAATTCGCGGCTGGCGCTCGGCAGCAGCCAGACCGGCCAGGCGGGCAGCTACTGATCGCTTGCTGATTTCCGAGATTTAAAAGCGCCGGTTTCACCGGCGCTTTTTTGTTGCCGGCTTGTGCGGCTGAGACTTGCTGCCTTCGGCCGCCGGCTTCTCCGCGGGCGCGGGTGCCTTCTCCGCCTCCTCGTCAGCGCCTTCCCTGGTCTCGGGCTTGGCCGCGACCTCGCGCGGGGGCGCCTCCTCCGGACGTTCCGCCGGCAATAGCGGGGCGATTTGCGGCAGCGGCTCCCAGACGTTCCACTGGCAGATCCGGTAGTCGTTGCGCCGCTGCGCCAGATCGAGATGGATGTGGTCCTCGTGGTACCAGTCCGAGCCCGGGCCGAGCACGGTGGAAAAGCGGGAACAGACCGAGTGCAGCACGCGCTCGCGCACCTCGCGCGGCATGGTGCGGTCGGTCAGGCCGATCGACTGCCCGTTGGCGAGCTTGATGCCGCGAACGTCAAGCGCGTTGGCCTTGCCATGTTCGGACAGCAGCGCGCCGGCGACGCGGTTGCGGCCGCGGCACTCGAAGCTGTCGAAATTGTCGAGTTCGCCAATGGTCGTGCCGAGGCTGGTGGCCAGCGGCACCATGTCCTTGCGCAGCCAATCGGCGATGGCGGAAGCCATGGTGCAGCGGAGGATCGCCGCCGGCTTGACCGTCACCTTGCGCTTGTCCGGCAGTATGACGGCCTCCAGCCGCACCAGATCCTCGCCGCCGCAGGCGCCGGGACCGCGGATGTCGGGAATGGAGGGCGCGATCGCAATCTCCTCGGTCAGCGCCAGACGGCAGGCCGAAGCCTGCTTCTCGGGCGGCGGCGCGGCCTCGGCGGGCTTGTTGGCGGCCGGTTTATCGGCCGACGCCTTGTCGGAGGAAGGTTTGCCCTCGGCCTCGGCCGGGGCCTGTTCCTGCGCCTTGGGCGCCTCCTCGGGGCGCGGCCTGGGGAGCGGGATCCGGGCGGCATGAACCGCCTTGTGCGGCCGTGGCGCGGCAATGCCGAAAATGTCCAGCGGCGAATTATATTTTCGCGCCTCGGCCCTCTCGGCGAGCAGGAGCGACAGCCCGAGCGCAGCGGTAACCATTGCCGCGCCAGCGGACATATAGCCGCGACAAGACCATTTGCGGCGAAAGTCCGGCAGGCTAAAACTCATGGCAATCTTTGGCCCAACGCTGAGAGCGACAACGCGCCCAGCGACTTCTCGGAGGAACGTCGGAATGCTTGGTTTGATGCAAGATTGGCCCCTGCTCTGCCACCGGATCATCGAACACGCCGCCAGGATTCACGGCAAGCAGGAGGTCGTCACGCGATCGGTCGAGGGACCGATCCATCGCACCACCTATGCCGAAATTCACAAGCGCGCGCTCAAGGTCTCGCAGGTGCTGGAGCGCGACGGCATCAAGCTCGGCGACCGCGTCGCCACGATCGCCTGGAACACCTGGCGCCATCTCGAGGTCTGGTACGGCATCATGGGGATCGGCGCCATCTGCCATACCGTCAATCCCCGCCTTTTCCCCGAGCAGATTGCCTGGATCATCAACCATGCGCAGGACCGCATCGTGATGACCGACCTCACCTTCGTTCCGGTCCTGGAGAAGATCGCCGACAAGCTGGGAAGCGTGGAGCGCTACGTCGTTCTGACCGACAAGGCGCATATGCCCGAGACCACGCTGAAGAATGTCGTCGCCTACGAGGACTGGATCGCGGAGGCCGACGGCCAATTCAAATGGAAGGACTTTGACGAGAACACGGCAGCCGCGATGTGCTACACGTCCGGCACGACGGGCGATCCGAAGGGTGTGCTGTATTCGCATCGCTCCAACGTGCTGCACGCGCTGATGGCCAACAATGTCGACGCGCTCGGCACCAGCGCGTCCGAGACAATGCTGCCGGTGGTTCCGCTGTTCCATGCCAACAGCTGGGGCATCGCCTTCTCCGCGCCCTCGCAAGGCACCAAGCTGGTCATGCCCGGCGCCAAGCTCGACGGCGCCTCGGTCTACGAGCTGCTCTCGACCGAGAAGGTGACGCACACCGCCGGCGTGCCCACGGTGTGGCTGATGCTGCTCCAGCACATGTCCGCCAATAACCTCAAGCTGCCGGACCTGAAGATGGTGATCTGCGGCGGCTCGGCGATGCCGCGCTCGATGATCAAGGCCTTCCTCGACATGGGATCGAACGTGCGTCACGCCTGGGGCATGACCGAGATGAGCCCGATCGGCAGCGTCGCGGCGCTGAAGCCGCCGTTCCAGAACGCGACGGGCGATGCACGGCTCGACGTGCTGCAGATGCAGGGCTATGCCCCCTTCGCGGTCGAGATGAAGATCACCGACGATGCCGGCAAGGAGCTGCCCTGGGACGGCAAGACGTTCGGCCGCCTCAAGGTTTCCGGCCCCGCCGTGGCCAAGGCCTATTACCGCGTCGACAGCAACATCCTCGACGAGGAGGGCTTCTTCGACACCGGTGACGTCTCGACCATCGACGAGGACGGCTACATGCGGATCACCGACCGTTCCAAGGACGTCATCAAGTCCGGCGGCGAGTGGATCTCCTCGATCGACCTCGAGAACCTCGCGGTCGGCCATCCGGCCGTGGCGGAAGCCGCCGTGATCGGCGTGTTCCACCCCAAATGGGACGAGCGCCCGCTTCTGATCGTCCAGCTCAAGCAAGGCCAGCAGGCCACGCGCGAGGACATCCTGGCTTACATGGACGGCAAGATCGCCAAATGGTGGATGCCCGACGACATCGCCTTCGTCGACGGTATTCCGCACACGGCGACCGGCAAGATCCTGAAGACGGCGCTGCGCGACCAGTTCAAGGACTACCGCTTCCCGAACGCGGCGGCGTAAGTCCATCGCTCGAACGTCATTCCGGGGCGATGTGAAGCATCGAACCCGGAATGACGGGAGTAGCGGCCCCCACCCTTGAATTTGCCCCCGGGCCGTGGTCTCAACGGCTCATCGTCGCGCCGCGTCGGCCGGCACCTCTTCAGAAGCCCCGGCAGAGCTCACCCGATGGCCCGCAGGTTTTCCGCTCCCTATCAGTCGGAGCCCGTGTCCAGCCTCGCCAGCTGGGCGCGCAATCTGGCCGTGTTCGCGGTGGTGGCGGTGGTGGTCTCGATCATCATCGTCCGCTTCGATTTCCTGGAGCCGAAGCCGGCGCTTGCGACCTTCTTCGGCGGCCTTGCGATATCAGGCCTCTCGATCCTGTTCGGGCTCGCCGGCTTTGCCGCGATCTGGCAGAACGGCTCGCGCGGCATGGCGCGCATCCTGCTCGCCTTCCTGATCGACGGTGCGATCCTGGCCTATCCAGCCTATCTGGCCTTGCAATATCGCAAGCTGCCGGCGATCTACGACATCACCACCGATCCGATCGATCCGCCGCGTTTCGAGGCGCTGGCGCGACTGCGCACCGGCGAGGGCGCCAACCCCGCGGTCTATGCCGGCCTCTATTCGGCGGAGCAGCAGCGCCACTTCTACCCTGATATCGAGCCCGTCGAGCTCGAGATTTCCGTCGACCGCGCCTATGCGATCGCGCTGCAGCTCGTCAACAAGCGCAAATGGATCGTCATCGACGAGCGCGCCCCGCAGCCGCCGCGCCGCATCGGCCGCATCGAGGCGGTGGCACGCACGCCGATCATGGGGTTTCGCGAGGACATCTCGATGAGGTTCGTGGCGGACGGCGATGATTCCCGCGTCGATATCCGCTCGGCCTCGCGCAATTTCGACAGCGATCTCGGCAGCAACGCCGCGCGCGTCAAGAAATTCATCGAGGATCTCAACACCGCCGCCGATGCCGATGCGCTCAAGCCCGTAAAGAAGACGCCGGTGACGCCGCCGAAGGCGCCGGCAAAGACGGTGAAGAAATAGGCCCAGCCGTCATTCCGGGGCGTGCGAAGCACGAGCCCGGAATCCATTCATCGACAAATGTTGCGGCCCGATGGATTCCGGGTTCCCGCTTCGCGAGCCCCGGAATGACGAGGTTAGCTTGCCATCCGATACGTCCCGCCAATCACGGGATCGCCGTCGGTCGCCACGACACCGCGCGCGACCAGATCTTCCAGATGCGCCAGCACCGAGTAACCGGCCGCGGTGGTGAGACGCGGATCGATGCCGATATAGATCGCGCGCACCATGGTCGGGATGTCGGTCTCGCCCTTGGCGAGGCGGTGCAGGATCGAGGCCTCACGCGCCTTGCGGTGACGGATCAGGAAGCGCACGAAACGCTGGCCTTCCTGGATCTCCGGGCCGTGGCCGGAGAAATAGAGATCCTCATCGCGGGCGGCGAGCCGGTCGAGCGAATCCATGTAATCGATCATCGAGCCATCGGGCGGCGCCACGATCGAGGTCGACCAGCCCATCACATGGTCGCCGACGAAATTGAACTTTCGCTCCGGCCAAGCGAAGGCCAGATGATTGGCGGTGTGCCCGGGCGTTGCCACGGCCTCGAGCCGCCAGCCGTCGCCTTCGACGACGTCGCCATGGGAGATCCTGATGTCGGGCACGAAGTCCCTGTCAGAGCCGGATTCCGGATTGTGCTTCTCGCTCTCGAAGCGCGGGCGCGAGGCCCGGTGCGGGCCCTCGGCATAGACTGGTGCGCCGGTCGCCTGCTTGATCCGCGCGGTATTCGGCGAATGGTCGCGATGGGTGTGGGTGACGAAGATGTGGCTCACCGTCTCGCCGCGCACGGCCTCGAGCAGCGCTCCCGCATGCGCCGCATCGTCCGGACCGGGATCGATGATCGCGACGTTGCCGGTGCCGACGATGTAGCTGACCGTGCCGGTGAAGGTGAACGGGCTCGGATTGTTGCAGAGCACGCGGCGCACGCCCGGACGGACTTCCTCGACGATGCCCGGCTTCAGCGGAAAGTCGCGGTTGAACGGGACGTCGTCATTGTCGGACATGGGACTTCCTGTACGTGCCGCCAACACTCTCTGCCGTCATACCCCGCGAAGGCGGGGTATCCAGTACGCCGTGGCGCCTGAGGTGAAAGCGAGGTCTCTGGAATACCGGATCGTCCGCCCCAGTGCGCAACTGCGCACAAGGCGAACGATGACAGCGGAGCAATGCAGCCACCACGGAATTCCGCGGCGACTAAAAGAACGCCTGAATGCCCGTGATGGCACGACCCAGGATCAGGGCGTGGACGTCGTGGGTGCCCTCGTAGGTGTTGACCGTCTCGAGGTTATGGACGTGGCGCATCACGTGGTACTCGGCCGAGATGCCGTTGCCGCCATGCATGTCGCGGGCGACGCGGGCGATGTCGAGGGCCTTGCCGCAATTGTTGCGCTTCATGATCGAGATCATCTCGGGCGCGAACTTGCCCTCGTCCATCAGCCGGCCGACGCGAAGCGAGCCCTGCAGGCCGAGCGCGATCTCGGTCTCCATGTCGGCGAGCTTCTTCTGCACCAGCTGGGTGGCGGCGAGCGGCTTGCCGAACTGCTTGCGGTCGAGCGTGTACTGACGGGCGCGGTGCATGCAGTCCTCGGCGGCGCCCATCGCGCCCCAGGAGATGCCGTAGCGGGCGCGATTGAGACAGCCGAACGGGCCCTTGAGGCCGGAGACGTTGGGCAGCAGCGCGTCCTCGGGGACGACGACGCCGTCCATCACGACTTCGCCGGTGATGGAGGCGCGCAGCGAGAGCTTGCCGCCGATCTTCGGCGCGGACAGGCCCTTCATGCCCTTCTCCAGCACGAAACCGCGGATCTGGTTGTCGTGGGCGGCCGACTTGGCCCAGACCACGAACACGTCGGCGATCGGCGCATTCGAGATCCACATCTTGCTGCCGGTGAGGCGATAGCCGTCCGCGACCTTCTCGGCGCGGGTCTTCATGCCGGCCGGATCGGAGCCGGCATCGGGCTCGGTCAGGCCGAAACAGCCGACCCACTCGCCGCTGGCGAGCTTGGGCAGGTACTTCTTGCGCTGGTTCTCGTCGCCATAGGCGTAGATCGGATACATCACCAGCGAGGACTGCACCGAATTCATCGAGCGATAGCCGGAATCGACCCGCTCGATCTCGCGCGCGACGAGGCCGTAGGCAACGTAGCTCGCATTGGCGCAGCCATATTCCTCGGGCAGCGTGATGCCGATCAGGCCGAGCTCGCCCATCTCGTTGAAGATCTCGCGATCGGTCTTCTCTTCGAGATAGGCCTTGGTGACGCGCGGCAGCAGCTTGTCCTGCGCGTAGGCGCGCGCGGTGTCGCGCACCATGCGCTCGTCTTCGGTCAGTTGCTCGTCGAGCAGGAACGGATCGTCCCATTGGAAAGAGGCCGCAGCCGGCTTGTCCTTGGCCTGGGGGCGCACGCTCATGAAACGTCCTTTCGCGTCTGGTTCCGTCAAGAATTGCCCGACAAACTAAAGCGCCGCGGCAACAAGTGCAATTGCGTTGCAGATGTACGGGTCTGCGTGAATCCCGGAGACGTGCGCCGCTCGCCCCGGCGCGACGGCGCTAGCTCTCGAGCTGCTCGTTGGCGACGATCTCGATGCCGAAGCCCGACAGGCCCTTGTAGTCGTGCACCGAGGAGGTGAGATGCCGGATCGAGGTGACGCCGAGATCGCGCAGGATCTGCGCGCCGACGCCGACTTCGCGCCACTGGCGGTTGCGGTCGGCCTCCGTTGCCGACTCGTCCGGCAGCGCCGCCACGGGAACGCCGGCCGCGCCGTCGCGCAAGTACACCAGCACCCCGCGCCCCGATTTCTTGAAATGTTCGAGCACGGCGGCCATGCGCTTGTGGCCGGTAAAGATGTCCTTGACGATGTTCGGCTTGTGAAAGCGCGTCAGCACGTTCCTGCCGTCGCCGACGCCGTTATAGACGAAGGCGACGTGGGCGATGGAATCGAACGGCGAGCGGTAGGCATAGCCCTGCAGGGGTCCGATCGGGCTTTCGGTGACGAAGGTGGAGACCCGCTCGATCAGCTTCTCGCGCGCTTGGCGATAGGCGATCATGTCCGCGATGGTGACGTGCTTCAGCTTGTGTTTGGCCGCGAACTGCGCGACCTGCTCGCCCTTCATCACGCTGCCGTCGTCGTTCATCAATTCGCTGATGACGCCGACCGGCGGCAGGCCGGAGAGCTTGCAGAGGTCGACGGCCGCTTCGGTATGGCCGGAGCGCAAGAGCACGCCGCCGTCCTTGGCGATCAGCGGGAAGATATGGCCGGGACGGGCGAAATCGTTGGCGCCGACATTCGGATTGGCGAGCGCGCGGCAGCACGAGGCACGCTCCTCGGCCGAGATGCCGGTGCCGCCGTCGGGCTTGTAGTCGATCGAGACCGTGAACGCGGTGGTGTGCGCGGAATCGTTATGGGCCACCATCGGATCGAGCCGCAGGCGGCGCGCGTCCTCCGTGGTCACGGGCGCGCAGACGATGCCGGAGGTATGACGGATGATGAAGGCCATCTTCTCGGCGGTGCAGAGCGAGGCGGCGACGATCAAATCGCCCTCGCCCTCGCGGTCGTCGTCGTCGGTGACGACCACGAGTTCACCCCGGGCAAAGGCTTGCAAGACTTCCTGGACGCTATCGGGCATGTCCCAATCTCTATCGGTTATGGGCGGGAGGCTTAGCCGGACTTGGGGCCCCGCGCTAGTGTCCTGGACGCAACCGCATATGCCGCGGGCAGGCCCGCCCAATTGCGGCGGGCTTGCACCGAAGATACCAGGGATATAAGCGCGGATTGCCGGGGCGGAAGCGGCCGGTCCCCGTCAGGGCAGCACTTCGCGGCGCTCGCCAAGCCGCTGGTCGAGCTCGGCGCGCTTGTCGGCCAGCAGGCCGGCCTGCGCGGCCTCGATCACGGTAAACAGCTCATGAGCGTCGCTGAGCCGGGTCACGGTGACGTAGCTGGCGCCTGCCGCATAGAGCTCGTCCACGTCCGACAGCAGGTCGGCTGTGGCAACGATCATGGCGGTCGGATTCAGGGTGCGGACGTGACGGACCAGCTTCTCGTTGCTGGCGCCCTTCAATAACGCATCCGGCACGCTGAGGATGATCATCTCGGACTTGCCGACGCCGGCATGAAGCAGCGTATCGGCGCTGCTGATGTCGCCATAGATCACGTGCAGGCCGCGCGACAGCAACGTCTGGTACACATTGGGGTTGAAATCGATCACGGTGATCTGCTCCAGCAGCACCGGCGCCTGCCGCTCGATCTCGGCCAGCAGCGCGCTCGCCGCACGGAAAAAGCCGAGGATGACGATGCGGCGGGCCTCGCCATGGCCGCCCTCGTGCCCCTCCTCGCCGTGACCGTTGCCGTGGTCGAGGTCGCGCAGGCCGATCCGCTTCAAGGGTCCGATCGCCCAGCGGGTGATCTCGTCGCTGCGGCTCATCGCGAAGGTCGAGAGCACCGCCAGCACCACGAAGGCGAAGGAGGCGGCATTCGCCGTCTCGGCTGCGATGTGGTGGTCGGCGACGCCGGTCTGGATCACCACCAGCGAGAATTCCGAGATCTGCGCGAGGTTCAGCGCCGGCAACAGGCTGGCGCGCAGGCCCTGCTTCATCAGATAGAGCGGCGTGAAGGTGGTGACGAGGCGGCTCACCACCGTGAAGGCGGCGATCATCAGCGCCAGCCCGATCACGGACAGGCCCGGGACGGGAATGGTCATGCCGAGCGCGACGAAGAACAGGGTGATGAAGAAGTCGCGCAGCGTCGTGACCTTGGCGGTGACGTCGAGCGCGTAAGGAAAGGTCGAGAGCGAGACGCCGGCGATCAGCGCGCCCATCTCGCGCGACAGCGACAGCCGCTCGGCGGTCTCGGCGACGAGAAAGCACCAGGCCAGCGCGCCGAGCAGGATCAGCTCGGGACGACGGGCGATCTGGTGGAAGAGCCGCGGCAGCACGTAGCGGCTGACCAGCAGCGCGGCGGCGACCAGCACCGCGACCCGGCCGATCGAGAGCAGGATGACGCTGGCCTGCAGATTGGCGAGGCTCGGCTGCACCGCCAGGAACAGGATGGCGAAGATGTCCTGCAGCACCAGCACGCCGAGCGTGATGCGCCCCGGCAGCGTGTCCAGCTCGCGCTTCTCGTAGAGCACCTTGACGATGATCACGGTGCTCGACAGCGCGCAGGCGACGCAGAGATAGACGGCATCGAAATGCCCGCCGCCGAGCGACAGGCCGATGCCGACGAAAAACAGGACCCCGAGCAGGCAGCCGCCGACCAGCTGGCCGCCCGCCGCGAACAGGATCACCTTTCCCGCCCGCACGATCTTCTTCAGGTCGATCTCCAGCCCGATCATGAACAGCATGAAGATCAGACCGAGCTCGGAGATGACGCCGATCGAGTCCTGCGAATGGACCCAGCCGGCGCCGAATGGACCTATGCAAAAGCCGGCGATAAGATAGGCCAGTATCAGCGGTTGCCGGGAGAAATGGGCGAGCAAGCCCAGCATCCAGGCAAACAGAATACAGAGAGTGATGTCGCGAATGAGCTCGTGCATACCAAATTGGTCCGTTTTGCCGCACCCTAGAGACAGGTTGCGGCGCGGCAAGCGAGCAATTCGTCACATGCAAAAGGGGCTGCTCGCAGCAATGCTGCTATGCCCCCTCGCCTTTGCCGTGCCCGCGGCCGCACAATCCAAGGTCAATATTGAACAGAACTTTGCCGATTCCCTCACCGCAATGCCAAAGGAGGAACTCGTCGTCTCCGGCGGGTTCTACGTGCCGGCTTACTCCAGCGTGGCCATGAGCCAGGGCAAGCTGCGCGTCGACTTCTCGGTGACCTTGAGTGTTCACAACGCCTCCGAGACCCAGCCGCTGGTGATCAAACGCATCGCCTATTTCGACACTGCAGGCAAGCAGGTCGAGTCCTACCTGAAAGGCCAGGTGGCGCTGAAGCCGCTGGCCACCGTCTCGATCTTCATTCCGACCGACGACGTGCGCGGCGGGACCGGGGCCAATTTCCTGGTCGACTGGGCCGCGACCGGCGAGATCGCCGAGCCCGTGGTCGAGGCCCTGATGGTTGGCGGCGTCGTTAATGCGCATTACGCTTTCATCAGCCAGGGCCGTCCGACCCGGACGGTGGCGAAGAAGTAAGGCCGTCCGACCAGGACGGCCGGCAAGAACAAGAAACAAGGTTGGCCGGTGCAACGCCGACTGGCTCAACAAGAACAAAACGAGGAACGCCCCCATGACGTCCAGCTTCGATTTCGCGCCCCTGTTTCCGGCGGGGCTGCCTGCCCCCTCTGCGCGCTGGACGGGCCTTGCCAAATACAGCTTCGTCGGCGGCAACAACGATTCCGAGCAGGTCCCGCTCGACGAGCTGATTGAGGCGACCAACGCGGTGCTGCGGCGCGAGGGCCGCTCGCTCGCCACTTACGGGCTGGCGCATGGGCCGCAGGGCTATCTTCCCTTGCGCGAATTCCTGGTGACGAAACTCAAGCGCGATGCCGGCATCAGCTGCACCGTCGACGATCTCCTGATCGTCTCCGGCTCGCTGCAGGCACTCGACCTCGTCAACGCCACGCTGCTGACGCGCGGCGACACCGTGATCTTCGAGCAGGACAGCTATCAGGGCTCGCTGACCCGCCTGGCGCGGCTCGGCGTCAATGTGGTGGGCGTCCCCCTCGACAAGGACGGCATGCGCATGGACGCGCTCGCCGCCACGCTGGCCGACCTCAAGAGCCGCGGCATCCGCCCGAAATACATCTATACCATCCCGACCGTGCAGAACCCGACCGGCAGCATCATGCCCGAGAGCCGCCGCGCCGAGCTGGTGCGGCTCGCGACAGAGTACGGCGTGCCGATCTTCGAAGACGATTGCTATGCCGACCTCGTCTGGTCAGGACAGCGGCCGCCGGCGATCCACGCGATGAGCGAGAGCGGCGGCGTGATCCATATCGGCTCGTTCTCCAAATCGATCGCGCCGGCCTTGCGCGTCGGCTTCATCGTGGCGCCCTGGGCGGTGATGTCGCGGATGCTGGCGCTGAAGACCGATGCGGGCTCCGGTGCGCTGGAGCAGATGGTGCTTGCCGCCTATTGCAAGCCGCATTTCGCAAGCCATGTCCCGGCCCTGACCAAGGCGCTGCGCACCAAGCTCGACACGCTGATGGAGGCGCTGAACGAACAGTTCGGCACCGCCGCCGAATTCGAGGAGCCGAAGGGCGGCATCTTCCTGTGGGTGAAGCTGCCCGACCAGGTCGATACGCTGAAGCTCTATCAGGCCGCGCTCGCCGCGGGCGTCTCGATCAATCCGGGACCGGAATGGTCGACCGACAAGAGCCATTCCGCCTCCCGGCTCAGGCTGTGCTTTGCGAGTCCGACGCATCAGCAGATCCGCGAAGGTGTCGCGGTGCTGGCCGAGGTCTGCCGCAAGGAGTTCGGCGTGCCCGCCCGCAGCGCCAATGTGGAGAAACGGGCCTGAGCGGCCTCACGCCTCGACGTGAAACTCCACGTTGACCTGGCCACTTCCGGAGGACGGGAAGTAATCGCAGAGCTGCTCGGCGGCGCCCTGATAGTCGTACCAGCCGAGCGCGGCGAACAGCATGATGGTGTCGGCCATGCCGCCTTCGCCGTTGCACTTGGTGGCGTAGTCCGGAAGCATGTCGAGGAATTCGCGGTAGCGGCGGCTCTGCCACAGCTCGAGCACGCGCAGATCGACCTGGCGGTTGAACTCGCTGGCGATCGACGTCCACGCCTCGGGGCCGAGCTTCTTGTTCGGCCAGAGCCGGTGCGAGAGCGAACCGCTGGCCAGGATCGCGACCCGCTCGCCGGATTCGTCGATCGCCCGGCGGGTTGCCTCACCGAGGATGCGGCTCTCCTCGAACGAGGTGAACAGCGGCGAGGCGACCGAGACCACCTTCGCAAACCCGTCCGGGTTCATGTAGTGCATCGGCACGATGGTGCCGTATTCGAGCCCGAGGCTGGCCACCTGATGGGCGATCACGTTCAGGCCGGCATCCCCGGCCCTGCCGGCGATGGCCTCGGCCAGCTTCGTATCACCCGGCAGATCGTAGCGCAGATCCCGGATCATGTGCGGCGCCTCGTGGCTCGTAAACGAGCCGCGATGCCGCGCATTCGCGTTGATGTGGTAGCCGAAGTTGGAGAGCCAGTGGGTGTCGAACACGACGAAGCAGGTAACGCCGCGCTCTTGCGCCCGCCGGCCGAGCTCCCGCAAGGAGCTGATTGCCGGCTCGCGCGCATCGCGCAGCGGGCTGCCTGACAGCTCGGACAGCATCAATGATGGAACATGGGTGACCTTGGCGGCGAGAACGAGCTGCCCCATGCCGGTCACCTCGAAGCGTCAGGCCGCCTGGGGCTGGCTGCCGTGGATCGCGGAGGCGAGCCTCAGCAGAAGCACGATCGAGACGTTGCCCTTGCCGGCCTCGATCTGGGCGATATAGCGCTCGGAAATCCCGGAACGGCGGGCCAGCTCGCGGCGCGACAGGTCGCAGCGCATGCGCGAGGACCGCAGGCGATCACCCAGCTCACTCAGAAACTCGGTCTCGGAATACGGCGGCACGGCACAGCTCCCCGGCAGCACTTCGCCCGCAAAATCCATGACTTGATTCAGCATTGCTCTATCCAGGTTCGCCTTCGGGAAACGCCATCCTAGCCCGGAAAAGACCGCCCTCATTGACGCGGATCAAATTCGCGAGCGATCGGGGGCGGCCATGGACGGAAGCGGGCGGGATGCTACATTGGAATTCTTCGAGGCGGGGTTCTTTCAGGACATGACACGTGGTTTGAGCCGCGGAATCGCGGCAGCGATGCTGTGGGCGGCGACCTGCCCCACGGCAGGTGCCGAGACGCTGGCTGCGACGGTCGAGCAATGGGGCCTGCTCGGCTCATGGGCGGTCGACTGCGCGGCGAGGCCCGACCGCGACAAGGGCGCGCTCCTGACCTACGAGATCCGGAAGGACGGCCGGGTGATGTACCGGCGCGACTTCGGCGATGCCAGGGACGAGAACGAGGTGGTGTCGGCCACGGTGAACGCCGAGGGCCTGCTCAATGTCACGGTGTACTTCCCCTCTCTGCGCCAGGCGCGTGAGTTCGGGCTGCTGCTGGCGAAGGACGGCAGCCTGCGCGCGATCTACAATCGCAGCGAGCGCGGCGAGTACACGATCAAGGACGGCAAATACGTTGCGACGGCCGCGCCGACACCGACACAACACCGCTGCGACTGAGCGCTGCACTCGCGCGCGCTTTTCGAAACACCGCTCTGCGCTTGCACGAGCATGCCCTGTCTGAACAGCCGTTCAGAATTCTCCCGCAGTTCCTCCGGAACGTTCGCGTGAATGCGCGGTTTAAATCTGCATTCGATTGGAGGAGGACATCATGAAGAAGCTTGGTTATGTGGTTGCGGCCCTGGGCGCGCTCGCGATCGCGGCGCCGACGCTGGCAAGTGCGGAGACTGTGGTGATCAAGCGCGGCGGCTATCACCATCATCATCACGGCCCGTACGGCGCCCGCGCCGAATTCCGCGGGCATCGCGACTACGGCTGGCATCGCGGCCACCATCGCGACAAGGTCGTGGTGATCAAGCGCAGCCATCGCCACTGGGACTAACTGAGAACGCATATGGAAATGGCCCCTCACGGGGCCATTTTCTTTGCGCATCGTCAGTCTCGTAGGGTGGGCAAAGCGAAGCGTGCCCACCGCTTCCAAAGTGATTGAGGAGAGAGGGTGGGCACGGCGCAAGTGCGCCTTTGTCCACCCTACGCTTGTTGCCATGCGCGCGTAGATAGAAGCTAGTCCCACGCCGGCCCAAAGCCTGGATTGACGCAGCGCCTGTCCTTCGGCAGCGCGGCGATCTTCTGGCGGTCGGCATCGTCGAGCGTGATCTTCAGCGCATCGAGATTGGCCTGCTGGCTCTCACGGCGCGAGGCTTTCGGGATCGCGGCGACGCCGTCCTGGTCGAGCAGCCATTTCAGCGCCACTTGCGCCGCGGTCGCGTTGTGCCTGGCGCCGATCTCACCGAGCACCGGATCGGAAGCAATTTTGCCCTGCGCCAGCGGACAATAGGCCACCAGCGGGATCGACTTGACCTTGAGATAGGCCAGCACCTTCGATTGATCGAGCATGGCGTGATATTCGATCTGGTTGCAGGCGATCGGCGCCTTGACCTCCTCGACCGCGATTTTGAGCAGCGCCGTGGTGAAGTTCGCAACGCCGAGGGCGCGCGTACGCCCCTCCTCCTTCAGCTTCATCAAGGTCTCGAACACCGCGCCCCAATTCGCCGATGTCGATGGCCAGTGCACGAGATAGAGGTCGACATGGTCGAGCCTGAGCTTGGTCAGGCTGGCGTCGAAGGCGCGGCGGATCGCATCGGGATTGAGGTTCTCGTGCCAGACCTTGGTGGTGATGTGCAGCTCGTTCCGCGGCAGGCGGGATGCCGCGATCGCTGACCCGATCGGCTCCTCGTTCGCGTACATCTCGGCGGTGTCGATGTGGCGATAGCCGATCGACAGCGCGCTCTCGACCGCGGCGCGGCAGGCGTCGCCCTGCATGCGGAAGGTGCCGAGGCCGAGCTTGGGCATGCTGATGCCCTGTGTCTTCAGATTGTCCATGAACAGGCTCCTGACATATTGCGTCCCGCCGGTCGCGCGGTGAGGCCGCGAGGAACAGACTCTTCGGTGATGGAAAAGACGTGGCGGGAGACGCAAGTATAGCGAGGACGGCGGACGGCCGCCAATCAAGATCGGGTTAGGTGCGCGCGATGCATCCCGCCGTCATGGCGGGCCTGTCCCGGCCATCCACGCCCTGGTCCGCGGCACGAAGAACGTGGATGCCCGGGACAAGCCCGGGCATGACGACGCGGCAAGGCGTCGTACGCCCCCTCACGAATGCTGCGCGACCACGGCGGGCCGTGCCTGCCGCTGCGGCACGATGTCGACCGACCAGAGGTCGCGGTTGTCGACGTCCTTCAAGGTCACGGTCATCACGCCGCTCTTGCCATCGATGTCGACGCGGCCGAAGAATTGCAGTCCGAAGCATGGCGCAAGGTTCTCGCCTTGCGCGGCGCTGCAGCCGTTCTGGTACATCGCGGCCGGACCGAAGGTGTTGTCGAGCTCGCCCGGGCCCCAGCTGCCGGCATGCAGCGGGCCGGAGACGAACTCCCAGAACGGCTCGAAATCCTGAAACTGCGCCCGGTTCGGATCGTAGTAATGCGCGGCGGTGTAGTGCATGTCCGCAGTGAGCCAGACGACGTTGCGCACGCTCGCGCGCTTGATCGAGCTGAGCAGGTCGGCGATCTCGTGCTCGCGCCGGTCGGGCAGCCCGTCGCCGAGCGCGACGGCGTCCAGACTGATCAGGCCGATTGGCAGGTCGGCCGCGATCACCTTCCAGGTCGCGCGCGAGGCGGCGAGCTCGCGCTTGAGCCAGGCGAGCTGCTCGGCGCCGAGGATCCAGCCGCGCTTGTCATTGCCCTTGTTCCAGCTCTCGTCGCGGTAGCTGCGCATGTCGATCATGAAGACGTCCAGCAGCGGACCATAGGCGATCTTGCGATAGACCCGGCCCTGCCGCGCGCCGATGTCGCGGATCGGCATGAAGTCGAAGAAGGCGCGCCGGGCACGCGCGACCAGCCGCGGCGTGCCGTCATCCTCATGGCCGGAATCGTCGAAAGTGCCCGCGGGCGACCAGTCGTTGCTGACCTCGTGGTCGTCCCATTGCGCGAACATCGGGACTTCAGCGTGGAAGGCGCGGAAATGATCGTCGAGATGGTTGTATTTGTAGTTGCCGCGAAACTGCGCCAGCGTGTGCGCGACTTCGGACTTCTCCTCGGTCACGAGATTGCGCCAGGTCTCGCCGTTCGGCAGCGCCTGCTCGGCGGGAATCGTGCAGTCGGCGTAGATGTGATCGCCGGAATGGATGAAGAAATCCGGGCGGTTGTCGAGCATGGTGCGATAGCTGCGATAGCCGCCGCGCGAGATGTCGATGCCCCAGCCCTGTCCCGCGACATCACCCGACCACACGAACGAGATCGACCGGCCCGCGGCCGGCGCGGTGCGGAAATGGCCGACGCGGCTTTCGCCGGCAAGGCCGGTGGCGATGTCGTCGAAGCGCACGCGATAGAAGATGTCCTGTCCGGGCGGCAGATCGCTCAGCAGCAGCTTCGAGGTGAAATCGGCGTCGGGCAGAGCGTCGCGCGAAGCCGACGCGATGATGGTCTTGAAACTCTCGACGGTCGAGCATTCCACCTGCATCCGCGCGGGCCGGTCGGTGCGCGCCCAGATCACGGCGGAGTCGCCAGAGACATCGCCGGATTGAAGACCGCCTGCGATCTGCGGCCGGTCGGCGGCGCGGCTGAGGTGTGGCGCGGCGAGTGTGCCGAGCGAGGCGACGGCGAGACTGGAGGTCGAGCGGACCAGGAATTGCCGCCGGGTCCATGCGCACGATGCGCGGAGCGATGCCATTCAGGAAACCTTCGTCGAATCGCGACGGAAGGTGCCTGCGCCGTTTGACTCCCGGCTGACGGTTTCTTGACCCCAGGCCTACGGTTTTGCGACGCGAAAATGACGGCCGTGGCCCGCTCTAGGTTGAATTCGGGAGCGTGCCGATTTGATCACGGCCGGGCGAGCGTCTCGCCGCCGTTCTCGCCTGCTGCTCCATTTTCGCAAGGTAACCGGTCAACATGGCGAGGGGATGCGTGATGAAGACGCTGCGCACGTGCCACAAACTATAGGTGTACACAGCCTCGCTGACCTCGGTGAACTTTCCATGTTCAGCGACATAGAAATGATTCCCGACGATCCTGCCATTGTAGGCGTCACCTCCGATTGCGACCGCCACAATCACGAAGGCGAGGAAGTTCAAGACACCCAGACCACACACTGCCAGCAGGCATCGATAGCGGACGTCGGACATCGAATGTCGTCCTGTCGCGTCGTCTCAATCGACGCCGCAAAGATCGATCACAACGCAAGCAAGTATGCGCCTAGTGCTTCCAGTTGCAGATGCCGCCGCTGCGGCACGGCCAGGTCTGGATACGGGTATCCATCGCCTGCGCGTCGAGCGGGTTGCCGTGGCGATGCGCGAGCTTGCTGCGGGCCACCCCGCGCGGCTGGGCGGGCCTGGCATGCGCGATCTTCGGCTCGCTCACGCGAACACGTTCGGCCGCAACCTTCTTCGGCACATCGACGGGCTCCGCGCGTGCCTGCGCCTCATTGCCGCCGCGCGCTTCGAGCGCGACCGGTGCGAACTGCGTCTCGGGCCCGAGCCGCTTCGGCGACAATACCGCCTTGGAGAGATCGAGACCGAGATATTCGTCTGGCTTGTAGTCGTCAGCGCGCGCGATGCCGCCCCATGCGACCACGAGGGCAACGGCAACTGCAAAATGAACGCTCTTCAGGACCACGGATGCCTCCTGAAATTGATTATGAAAGGGCTATTTTATCCTTATTTAGGAGGCGTCGCGGCCAATTCCAGCGGTCAGTTCCCGTGTTGGTTAAGAAGTTTGGCGGTGTCAGGCGACCTTTCGCGTCGTCGCCGTCCCATCCAGGAACCCCATCAGACGACTGCGGATGATCTGTTCCGCCTCAGCCATGATCCGATCGACCAGCTCCTTGCAGGAGGGGATGTCGTGGATCAGCCCGGCGACCATGCCGCAGCTCCAGGCGCCGGCGTCCATCTGGCCCTCCAGCATGATCCTGGGGTAGACGCCCGCGACCTGGTCGTGGATGTCGTCGATCGTCAGCTTGTCGCCCTTCTCGCGCTCGATCTCGATGAGGCGGTCGACATTGGCGTTCCGCAGCACGCGCTCGGTGTTGCGCAAGGAGCGCATGATCAGGCGGGTGTCGAGCTCGGTTGCCGCGACCAGCGCGTTCTTCACGTTCTGATGGACGGGTGCTTCCTTGGTCGCGATAAAGCGGGTGCCCATGTTCATGCCGGCCGCGCCCAGCGACAGCGCCGCGACGAGGCTGCGCCCGTCCGCCATGCCGCCGGAGGCGACGAACGGAATCTTCAATTCCTCCGCCGCACGCGGCAGCAGGATCATGTTGGGAATGTCGTCCTCGCCGGGATGACCGCCGCATTCGAAACCGTCGACGCTGACGGCGTCGCAGCCGATGCGCTCGGCCTTCAGCGAGTGGCGAACCGAGGTGCATTTGTGAATGACCTTGATGCCGGCCGCCTTCAGCGCCGGCATGTAGGCTTCCGGGCTGCGGCCCGCGGTCTCCACCGCCTTGATGCCGCCTTCGACGATGGCCGCGATGTATTCGGGATAAGGCGGCGCCGCGAAGGTCGGCAGGAAGGTGAGGTTCACGCCGAACGGCTTGTCGGTCATGTCGCGGCAACGCGCGATCTCCTTGGCGAGCAATTCCGGCGTCTTCTGCGTCAGACCCGTGATGATGCCAAGCCCGCCGGCATTGGAGACGGCGGCGGCAAGCTCGGCAAAGCCGACGAAATGCATGCCGCCCTGGATGATGGGATGCTCGATGCCGAACAGTTCGGTGATCGCGGTCTTCACTTAAATACCTCCCCGGAATTTTGCTTGAGTTGATTCAGTCTAGAGCCGTTTCCGTTCCGATGAAATCGGAACGGGGCTCTAGATTCTTGTTTTGACGCGCTTTCTTCCCGCGAACCGGTATCCACTTCGCTCGAAAACGCTCTAGCCGGACTTTCGGGCCGCGGTCACCATTTCTCTCCGAACGGGCGGATCTCCATCTCGAAGGTCCAGGCGCTCTTCGGCTGCCGGTAGAGCTGCCAATAGGCATCCGCGACCGCGGCCGGCGGCATCAGGAGATCAGGATTGTCGAGCGCGTTCGGACCGAGCGCCTCCAGCCGGCGCTGCCGCACCCATTCGGTGTCGACGCCGGAATCGATGATGAGATGGGCGACATGGATGTTCTTCGGACCGAGCTCGCGCGCCATCGCCTGCGCCACCGCGCGCAGGCCGAACTTGGCGCTGGCGAAGGCGGCAAAACCGCTGCCGCCGCGCAAGCTCGCCGTTGCGCCGGTGAAGAAGATGTTGCCGCCGCCGCGCGGCAGCATCAGCCGCGCCGCTTCGCGGCCGGCGAGGAAGCCGGAATAGCACGCCATCTCCCACACCTTGCGAAACACGCGCTCGGTGGTGTCGAGAACCGGGAAATTGACGTTGGCGCCGACGTTGAAGATGCAGACCTCGAGCGGCGCATGCGTGTCGGCGTCGTTGAGGAAGGAGACGACCTCCTCCTCTTTCCGCGCATCGAGCGAACGCGCGTGGATCTCCCCGCCCGAGGCCTCGATGTCCTTCACCAGCGGCGTCAGCTTGTCGCCGTTGCGGCGGCCGGTGAAGACCGTGAACCCCTCAGCCGCAAACTTCTTGGCGATCTCCGAGCCGATGAAATCGCCGGCCCCGATCACGGCGGCTGTCGCGTTTCGCTTAGGCAAGGTCGCCTCCTCCGGTGAGCGCGGTGTGATGAAAGGGAGGCTATAGTTCTAAAATAGAACTGTCAAACCTCCACTCCGGATGTTAGCTTTGTCCAGAAATACCTTTGAGTATTCAAGTCAGTTCCTTTTTCTGACTGACTTGACCTGAGCCGGAGACCGACCATGAAATGGGACACGCTGGACGAAGAGCAGTGCTCGCTCTCCCGCACCATTGCCGTGGTCGGCGATCGCTGGACGCTGCTGATCCTGCGCGAATGTTTCCTGCGCGTGCGCCGGTTCGAGGCGTTTCAATCCTCGCTCCAGATCACGCGTCATCTGCTCTCGGAGCGGCTGAAGAAGCTGGTGCGCTCAGGCATCCTGCGCCGCGTGCCCTATTCGGACGCGCCCAAGCGCTACGAATACATCCTCACCCAGAAGGGGCTCGATCTCTACCCGATCATTATGGCCATGGTGCATTGGGGCGACACCCACATGGGCGACGAGCGCGGCCGCCCGCTGCTGCACGAGCACAAGAGTTGCGGCAAGCTGTTCGACCCCGTGATGGTCTGCTCGGAGTGCGGCGAGCCGCTGCATGCCAAGCAGGTGCATGTGCATGCGGGGCCGGGGCGAAAGGAAGCGGTGGGTTGAACCGGGCGGGCGCGTCATCAAGCGCACCGGATTCCACGATTACCGGTCGCCTGCCGACGCCGGGGAGACACGGACGCGCCTCCCCTGGTGTTGTTCAGCGCATCGTCAATGCGTCTTGGTCTCCTGCCACTTTTCGAGATCGGGCTTCACCTCGCGCGGCTTCTGCTCCTTTTCCGGGTTACCCTTCCAGGGCTTGTCCGTCTGGGCATGCGATCCCCAGTCGTTCTGATGCCGGGGATCGTCGGTGGGGCGTTCCTTGCTCATCGATTTTCCTTTCCATGACGCGGTTCAGGCGAAGGGAACTCCGTAATAGGCGTTGACGCCGCGCATCGCGGCATCGTCGCCCCAGTTCCAGTCGCTTCGCTCGGCGTATTTCGGCGCGCCCTCCAGCGCGTTGGCGGTGATGCCGGTGACATAGCCGCCAAGCTCCGTGTCGTACTTCAACGACTGCCAGGGCAACGGATAGTGGTCGTTGCCGAGGCCCAGAAATCCTCCGAAGCCGAGCACGGCGTACGACACCCTGCCGCTCACCTTGTCGATCATCACGCGTTCGATCGAACCGATCCGGTTGCGATCGGCGCCGTAGACCGACGTTCCCTCCACCTTGTCGCTGCCGATCAGCCGTTCCATTTCGCTGCGGCCCAGCTCGCTTTGATTCAGCATCTCGATCCTCCACTCAGCCAATGTGAACCAACCGGGTGCGCGAGCGATCGTTCCGGGATCGATGTTCCCCGGCGGCGGCCAGGAACATCGCAGGGAAGGAGCGGTTCTCTGAACTTCATACACAGCCAAGGGCCGCGCGATGTCCCAGACCGTTTCCGACTTCATCGTCCAGCGTCTGCATCAATGGGGCGTGCGCCACATCTTCGGTTACCCCGGTGACGGCATCAACGGCGTGTTCGGCGCGATGAACCGGGCCCAAGGCAAGGAATGCGAGATCGGCTTCGTGCAGGCGCGGCACGAGGAGATGGCGGCCTTCATGGCCAGCGCCTATGCGAAATTCTCCGGCCGGCTCGGCGTCTGCATCGCAACCTCAGGTCCCGGCGCCTCGCACCTCATCACCGGGCTCTACGATGCGTTGCTCGATCACCAGCCGGTGCTCGCGATCGTCGGCCAGCAGGCTCGCAGCGCGCTCGGCGGACACTATCAGCAGGAGCTCGACCTGCTCTCGATGTTCAAGGACGTCGCGGGTGCCTACGTGATGCAAGCCTCCTCGCCCGCACAGGTGCGGCACCTGATCGACCGCGCGGTCCGGATCGCGCTGGCGCGGCGGACGCCCACCGTGATCATCCTGCCCAACGACTTGCAGGAAGAGCCTTACGAAAGCCCGCCCCGCGCACACGGCACCCTGCATTCCGGCATCGGCTACAGCGCCCCCAGCATCATGCCGCGCGAGGACGATCTCGATCGCGCCGCGGAGGTGCTCAACGCCGGCAAGAAGGTCGCGATGCTGGTCGGCGCCGGCACAGTCGGCGCCACCGACGAGGTGATCGCCGTCGCCGACCGCCTGTCGGCCGGCTGCGCCAAGGCGCTGCTCGGCAAGGCCGCGCTGCCCGACGACCTGCCATGGGTCACCGGCTCGATCGGCCTCCTCGGCACCGAGCCCAGCTACAACATGATGATGGAATGCGACACGCTGCTGATGGTCGGCTCGGCCTTTCCCTACGCCGAGTTCCTGCCGAAGGAGGGCGCCGCGCGCGGCGTTCAGATCGATATCGACGCCAGCATGATGTCGATCCGCTTTCCCATGGAGGTCGGCCTCGTCGGCGATGCCGCCGAGACGCTGCGCGCCTTGCTGCCGCGATTGAAGCCAAGGAGCGACGGCGCCTGGCGCCGGGGCATCGAGGAGGACGTCGCGACATGGTGGAAGACGCTGGATGGCCGGGCACATCAGCCTGCCGCGCCGGTCAATCCGCAGCTCGTGGCCTGGGAATTGTCCCCGCGCCTGCCCGACCGCGCCATCATCACCAGCGATTCCGGCTCCTGCGCCAACTGGTTCGCGCGCGATCTGAAGATGCGGCGCGGCATGATCGCCTCGCTCTCCGGTGGCCTCGCCTCGATGGGAGCAGCAGTGCCTTATGCGCTCGCTGCGAAATACGCCCATCCCGATCGCCCCGTGATCGCCCTCGTCGGCGACGGCGCGATGCAGATGAACAACATGGCCGAGCTGATCACCGCCGCGAAATACTGGCGATCCTGGCGCGACCCGCGCTTGGTCGTCTGCGTCTTCAACAACGAGGACCTCAACCAGGTGACATGGGAGCAGCGCATCATCAACGGCGATCCCAAATTCGAAGCCTCGCAGCGCATCCCCAACGTCTCCTATTCCCGCTTCGCCGAGCTCGTCGGCCTGCGCGGAATCTTCGTCGACAGCCCGGAATTGCTCGGCTCGGCCTGGGAACAGGCGTTGGGATGCGAGATGCCCGTCGTGCTGGAGGTGAAGACCGACCCCGAAGTGCCGCCGCTGCCGCCGCACATCACGCTTCAACAGGCAAAGAATTTTTCCCTCGCGCTGATGAAGGGTGACCCGAACGAGACCAGCGTCATCAAGGGCGCCGCGCGGCAGGTGCTCGAAACCATCCTGCCCGGAAAGGAATGAACCATGAGCGACTTCCGCGACATCCAGCATGGCGTCAACGATCCCGTCGACGGCGTCGACGTGAAGCAGCACTTCAACGACAACAAGACGCCGCATGAACGCGCGCAGCGCCATGCCGACGTGCGCGCCGACGCCACGGCTTCTCCCGCCGAGCCGTTCCTGCCCGAGCGGCTGCGGCGCAAGCCGACCGATCCCATCAATCCGCGCACCGGGCGAAACCCGACGGATTAGCGCTTAGGAACCTCGGCCCGGGCGGCGTGTTGATCGGCGCAACATCGCGCGGCACGGCGCTGCGCGCCCAATTAGAGGGACTAGCATGAAACGGACCGTCATTGCCCTTGCCTGCGTACTTCTCGCAGGCCCCGCGCTCGCCCAGTCGCTGGGCGAGAAGACCGGCGTCAACTCGGCGCTTGGCGTCGCACCTGCGACCGCCGACTTCGTCAAGGAGGTCGCCATCAGCGACATGTTCGAGATCGAATCGAGCAAGCTCGCCGCCCAGAAGGGCAATGCGGAGGAGAAATCCTTCGCGCAGCAGATGATTACCGATCACACCAAGACCAGCACCGAGCTCAAGGGTCTGGTCAGCGACAAGAAGGTGCAGGCGACGCTTCCGACGCAGCTCGACAGCTCGCACCAGAGCAAGCTCGACAAGCTGAAGAACGCAAACGGCAAGGACTTCAGCTCGGACTACAATTCCTATCAGATCAGCGCCCATGAAGACGCCGTCTCGCTGTTCGAGCGTTACGCCAAGGGCGGCGACAATGCCGACCTCAAGAATTGGGCCGGCAAGACGTTGCCTGCCCTGAAACATCACCTCGACATGGCCAAGAATCTCGGCAAGGCGCCGAGCGTCGGCCAGTCCAAGTAACTCGGATCAAAACCGACAAAGGACACCGGTCTCGCCGGTGTCCTTTGCGTTTTAGCAACGATGCCCCGCTCCGCACGTTGGCTTTGCGACATCGCGGAGATCCCCATGACGCAACAGAGCAAGACGTCGATGACCCGCCGGCATCTCGTGCATGCCGCGGGCGCAACGCTTGCCGTCACGTCACTGGCATCTTCGACAGCAAAAGGAGATACGCCCATGGCCGAGCAGAATCTGATCGACCCCGTCAGCCGCTACCCGAAGCCGCCGTTCAAGAAGCAATCGCAGCCCTGGCCGGGTCTTGCCGGCAAGATGGAGCCGCAGCCCGACCATGGCGAGACCAGTTACAAAGGCTCCGGCCGGCTCGCCGGCCGCAAGGCCCTGATCACGGGCGGTGATTCCGGCATGGGCCGCGCTGCCGCGATCGCCTATGCCCGCGAGGGCGCCGACGTCGCCATCAACTATCTGGCGGCGGAAGAACCCGACGCACAGGAGGTGATCGCGCTGATCAAGAAGGAAGGGCGCACCGGAGTTGCGATCCCGGGCGATCTCAAGGACGAGGCTTTCTGCGGCAAGCTGGTCGAGCAGGCGGTGCAGGGCCTCGGCGGCCTCGACATCATCGTCAACAACGCAGCCCGGCAGCAGACCCGCGCCTCCATCCTCGACGTGTCGTCGGAAGATTTCGACGCCACCATGAAGACGAACATTTACGCCCCGTTCTGGATCATCAAGGCGGCGCTGCGGCATCTCAAGCCCGGCTCTTGCATCATCGGCACCACCTCCGAGCAGGCCTATGATCCCTCGCCCGATCTCTACGACTATGCGCAGACCAAGGCGGCGACGATGAACTATGTGAAGTCGCTGGCCAAGCAGCTCGCCTCGAAAGGCATCCGCGTCAATGGCGTCGCGCCCGGACCTATCTGGACGCCGCTCCAGGTCTCCGGCGGGGCCACGATGGAGAAGCTGGAAAAGTTCGGCGGCATGACGCCGCTCGGCCGTCCCGGCCAGCCAGTCGAGCTCGCCTCGATCTACGTGCAGCTTGCCGCCGCCGATGCCAGTTATGCGACCGGTCAGGTCTATGGCGCCGCCGGCGGATCCGGACAGCCGTAGCGGCGGCAACGCGGGTGCTTGCGTTGCAACTCGGGAACGATCTTGTCTCCCAGCTTTTACAAAACCGTCATGGAGGAAAAATCGCCGGCTGACCGATGGCGCTCGTAACAGTCAAACCCGCCCGGATCGATACGACGATCGCGAACGAGATCGCGGAGCACACCAATTCAGGGCTCGAGCACGCCGCCCAGGCAATGACCTGGGGTGCGGACGAGCATGTGCTGGTCGCGCTAGCCGCGGCAGGATGGCTCTACACCCGGCTGCGGCGACCACAGCAACGCCGCCTCGCCGATCACGTCCTGTCGGTCTCGCTGGCGACGGCCGTGCTGCCGCACCTGCTGAAGTCCGTGTTCGACCAGACGCGGCCGGACCGGCTGACCGTCACCGGCCACTGCCGCGGCATCCCTTTCTCGGGGCGGCCCAGCGACGCGTTTCCCTCCGGTCACGCGGTGCATATGGGCGCGCTCGCCGCGGCGGCCGGCCTGTTGCCGACGGCCCGGCGACGGGCGGCGCGCGGCATCGCCATAGCGCTGTCGATGACTCGCATCGTCCTGCTTGCGCACTGGACCAGCGACGTGGTGGCAGGCTTTGCGCTCGGCGTCGTCGTCGAAAGGCTGATGAGGCCCCTTACCCTTGGTAAGCGCCGGCCCGAAGCTCCGCGGATACGGCCGTGACCGAATATCTCCTGCGCTTCGTGGTCGGCGGCCTGATCGTCTCCGTCTTCTCGATCCTTGGCGACATGTTGCGGCCGAAGAGCTTTGCCGGGCTGCTCGGAGCGGCACCGTCGGTCGCGCTGGCGACACTGAGCATCGCGGTCGTCCAGCACGGCCGGTCCTATGTCGCGGCCGAAAGCTGGACGATGATCTACGGCGCCCTTGCGCTCGCCTGTTACAGCCTTGGCGTGTGCCAGCTCCTGATGAGGTTTCGTCTCTCCGCATTGCCGGCGACCATCGTCGCCTTTGCTGTATGGCTCCTCGTCGCCTTCGGTCTGCTCGCGGGTTTCGGAGGTGCGGCCTGATGCTGGTGAAGCTGTCCTCATCCGCCGTGAAACAGACGCGATGGTACGAGTATGGCGTTCGCTTCCTGCTCGGCGGGCTGGCGACGGTTTTGGCGGGGATCGTGAGCTCGCGTTTCGGCGTCTCGGTCGGCGGACTTTTCCTCGCCCTGCCCGCCATCTTCTGCGCCAGCGCGACCTTGATCGAAAGTCATGAACGTCGCGCCAAGGAGAAGGCGGGCCTTAGCGGACGCAGACGCGGGCGTGAGGCCGCATCGCTCGATGCCGCGGGCGCGGGCCTTGGAAGCCTCGGCCTCGCGGCCTTCGCGTTCGTGTTCCATGTCGTGATTGCGGCAAGCGCGGCCGGCGCGTTCCTCGCTGCCATCCTGGTATGGGCGGCTGTGGCGGTGTCGGCATGGTGGCTGCGGCGAAAGCTTCGCATCACATCCCGCCCTCGACAGAGCGGGCGCATCGGGCCATCAGCGAGACGCCGCGGCATCGTCCCGTAGCATCAGGTACCCGTGCATCTCTGCAGCGATGTGAAGCTGGTTGATGCGCGCGAGAACACCGTCGCGCTGCCGTCCATCCGGCAGGCCCGACAGTTCATGCTCCAGCCGCTGCTTCTGCGCGGTGAGACGTTGTTCGAATGTATGTGGCTCAGAGCGTTTTCGCATCTTCCGTCCTCGGTGGCTGCAGCCCTGGGCTGTTGGCCCAGCGCTCGACTTGTTCGATGACCTTCTGGTGGCTCGGACGCACCGGCTTTTGCGCTTCCGGCTCGTCGGAGAGCTTTCGGGGCAACCTGACTTCGTCCGTCATGGCGTCTCTCCCTCTCCAAGAGAATGCGCCAGCGCGGGAGTCGTTTCGATATAGCTTATTGATTTTGCTAGTTATTTATACTCATTTGGCAACTTTCGCGACTCTTGTGGAACTCGCGACAAGTTGGCTTGTTGAGCATCCTACTCAACCTACTCATTTTGCGTGATCGACCATGAACGACCTTCGCGCCGAGCGGCTTCAAGTCATGCTCTCGCCGGAAGAGTTGGCCGCCGTTGACGATTTCCGGTTCAAGCATCGCATGCCGACACGCGCCGCCGCAGTCCGCGAGCTGCTCAAGTTCGGCCTCGCCGCAGCTGACGTCGATGCAAGCCCCGGCGTGAAATCGAGCAGCTTCGGTGTGTTTGGCCGCGGCCCTGATGGACATACCCAAGGGGACCCCGAGGGCGGCGCCGAGGACTGACCCGTACTCCTCAAGCAAACGACCCCGGCACGGGGCGTACCGGGGTCGCTCTTGGAGATTGCTTCCGGCGCACCGGGGGCATGACAGCCGAAAGCAATCATTCGACTCGTCACATGTGGATTGGTTCCCCGAACCTACCCTGTCGCGTCGCTTGAACCGTCGGGCATCGCACCGGAGCCCGGCGTCTTGCTGTTGTCGTTCAACTTGGGATCGCGCGTCGCCTCACGCGACGGCGAACTCTTCTGCGGATCGGTCTCGTGCACGGTCTGGGCACGCTGCTTGTCGCGCGGCTGATCCTCTGCCCGCTTGTCCTTGACGATGCCGTGGTCGGAATGGGCCATGATGTACCTTCGCCTCTCCTGATGTGTCGAAGCGGTTACGCATCACGGCGGCGAATGTTCCGAAGCGGCGCTAGCTGTGCGCGGCGTGGATCGTGGCCGACGTATTCTCCAGATGAACCTGACGCACCGTCGTTACCGTCGCAAATGCGACCGAGACGCCAAAGGCGAGAACGAGTGAAAGAAGAGCCAGACGTGGAGCCATCGCAAAACCTCCTTCTGGAATCGAAATCAAGGCGATTGACTGTCCCCGATCATGCTGGATGGGTTGCTTCCATTCTGTGAGCGCGCTCACACGCGAGTTCACAAAGCGAAGATCGCTCACGCGTCCTGCGGTCGCGGGAAACGCCCCGTCAGGGGCGGGATTTCGCCGTCCAGCCAATCCTGTTCATGGGCGAGCGCCCTCCAGGCGTCCGCCATACGCGAATAGCGCTTGTGAGCGGGTTGTCCGTCGGCTCGCTCGGCGAGCTGAAGACAATTGTCGGCGTTGTCTCTGAAGATGTCGGACTGTTTCATGGATAAGACGTGGGGACGGAACTGGCGCCTCGCAACCCGGTTGCCAGATCGTAATGTTCCCCGGAACTTCGCGCCGCTCTCGGCAGTTGACCGCGATGCGAATTCCCGTCGCGATCGTTCTGGCCTTTATCGGCACCGCAGCGCTTGCCGACAGCTCCGGTGAGCAGAAGTCGCTCGGCCGTCCGCCGAGCGCGACCGACGTCATCAGCGGCCTCTACAACTTCAGCCGCTTCCAGCAGGGCCTTCTCGAAAGCACCGATCTGAAGGGCAATGCCGAGGTCAAGAACCTCGCCGCCTTGCGCGCGGAGGAAGCCGCCAAGCGCGACAAGGCCCTGAAGCCGATTCAGGACGCCATAGGAGCAGAGCCCCATGCCGGGAAAACGGCGTCCGTCGCCGCAAGCCTCGTCGAGCCCGAAACGTCGGACGGACCCACTTACGTCCGAAGCTTCTATGCTTCGCAAATTCCCGAATATGACTCCGCCATCGACCTGCTCGAACGCTATCTGAAGGCGCCCGACAATGCGGCCCTTGCGGCGTTCGCGCGCGAGCAACTGCCGCTGCTGCGCGCGCAGGTTAGGGATGCCGAGCGCACCATGGCGGACAAGTAGAGGCCGCTACTTGTCGTTCGGATGATGCTGCTGACTCTCCGGCCGCACCGTGCGATTGCTCTCCGGCATCTTGTCCCGGCCGGCATCGCCATTGTCATCCTTGCCGCCCGACGACGACGTGCCGCTACCGCTCGGGTTTGACCGGGCCGCCGAGCCCGTGGTCGGCGTATCCGCCTTTGGGTTGGCGGAGCTGGCGGCGGGATCACCGGTCACGGATCCGCGGCCGCTGGGGGCGCCGCCCTGGGCCAAGGCCGTTCCTGCAAACAGCACGACGATGATGGCGGCCAGTCCTGCTCTCATAGTGTTTCTCCTGTTTTGCAGGCTAACCGCGAGGCTCCGCGCTCCGTTCCGGCAGAGGCCGGAAAGGACTTGGATTGGCAGCGCTCCGCCGTCGCAAGTTTTTTTGGGAACCCGGGTGGAACCTTTTCATAGGATTGCGGTTATTGACGTCGGGCTGAGCAAGGCAGGTTCCATTCCTCGCGTCGTACCTTGGCGCTTGATTTCGAATTTGGCTGACGCTCTATTTTGACCAAACGCGTCTGCCTTAAGATTCGGCCGACGCCTGCGGGGGAAACAGTATGAGCGACCTCGATCCCGGAGCTGCATCACGGTCCGGTCGTCGCGTCCCAAAGCCAAAAACCAACGGTGTGTCGGATCCGGATTCCCGGGCCGAACTGCTGCTCGCCCTGCAGGCGATGCGCAGCGGCGATTTTTCGGTGCGCATGAGCGGCGACTATCTCGGCATCGACGGCAAGATCGCCGACACTTTTAATGAAATCATCGCGGCCAACCAGCGCATGGCGCAGCAGCTCGAGCTGGTCGGCCAGGTCGTGGGCCGCGAGGGCAAGACCCGGCAACGCGTCAAGTTCGGCCTCGCCTCCGGTTCCTGGGCCGACATGGAAGGCTCGGTCAACACGCTGATCGACGATTTGCTGTGGCCGACGCGCGAGGTGACGCGCGCAGTCGCCGCCGTCGCGCAAGGCGACCTGCTCCAGACCGTCAAGCTCGACGTCGACGGCCGTCCGCTGCGGGGCGAATTCCTGCAGTCGGCGAACATCGTCAACACCATGATCAAGCAGCTCGGCGTGTTCACCTCCGAGGTGACGCGCGTGGCGCGCGAGGTCGGCACCGAAGGCAAGCTCGGCGGCCAGGCCCAGGTGCCTGAGGTGACCGGCGTCTGGAAGGACCTGACCGAGAGCGTCAACTCGATGGCGAACAACCTGACCAACCAGGTTCGCAACATCGCCGAGGTGACGATCGCGGTCGCCAACGGCGACCTCTCCAAGAAGATCACGGTCGACGTCCGCGGCGAGATCCTCCAGCTCAAGGAAGCCATCAACACGATGGTCGACCAGCTCCGCTCCTTCGCCTCCGAAGTGACGCGCGTGGCGCGCGAGGTCGGCACCGACGGCAAGCTCGGCGGCCAGGCCATCGTGCCCGGCGTCGCCGGCACCTGGAAGGACTTGACCGACTCCGTCAACGCGATGTGCGGCAACCTGACCGCGCAGGTGCGCAACATCGCCAACGTGACGACTGCCGTGGCGCGCGGCGACCTCTCGCGCAAGATCACGGTGGACGTGCGCGGCGAAATCCTGGAGCTGAAGGACACCATCAACACCATGGTGGACCAGCTCAACTCCTTCGCCTCGGAAGTTACGCGCGTGGCGCGCGAGGTCGGTACCGAAGGCAAGCTCGGCGGCCAGGCGCAAGTGCCCGGCGTCGCCGGCACCTGGAAGGACCTCACCGACAACGTCAACTTCATGGCATCGAACCTGACCGCACAGGTCCGCAACATCGCCGACGTCGCCACCGCCATCGCCGGCGGCGACCTCTCGAAGAAGATCACCGTGAACGTGTCGGGCGAGATCCTTCAGCTGAAGGAAACGCTCAACACCATGGTGGACCAGCTCAACGCCTTTGCCGGCGAAGTCACCCGCGTGGCGCGCGAGGTCGGCACCGAGGGGCGGCTCGGCGGCCAGGCCAACGTGCTCGGCGTCGCCGGCACCTGGAAGGATTTGACCGAAAGCGTCAACTCGATGGCGTCGAACCTGACCGCACAGGTTCGTAACATCGCCGAGGTGACGACGGCGGTTGCCGGCGGCGACCTCTCGAAGAAGATCACCGTGGACGTGCGCGGCGAGATCCTCGAGCTGAAGGACACCATCAACACCATGGTGGACCAGCTCAACGCCTTCGCCGGCGAAGTCACCCGCGTCGCGCGCGAGGTCGGCACCGAAGGCAAGCTCGGCGGCCAGGCCCAGGTGCGCGGCGTTGCCGGTACCTGGAAGGATCTCACCGACAGCGTCAACTCGATGGCCTCGAACCTGACCGGTCAGGTCCGCAACATCGCCGAGGTCGCGACCGCCGTCGCGAAGGGCGATTTGTCGAAGAAGATCACCGTGAACGTGTCGGGCGAAATCCTTCAGCTGAAGGAAACGCTCAACACCATGGTCGATCAGCTCAACGCCTTCGCCGGCGAAGTCACGCGCGTGGCGCGCGAAGTCGGCACCGAAGGCAAGCTCGGCGGCCAGGCCCAGGTCACGGGCGTCGCCGGCACCTGGAAAGACCTCACCGACAACGTCAACTCGATGGCGGGCAACCTGACCGCCCAGGTCCGCAACATCTCCGAGGTCGCGACCGCCATCGCCGGCGGCGACCTCTCGCGCAAGATCACCGTGGACGTGCGCGGCGAGATCCTTCAGCTGAAGGACACGCTGAACACGATGGTGGACCAGCTCAACCGCTTCGCGGGCGAGGTCACGCGCGTGGCGCGCGAGGTCGGCACCGAAGGTCGCCTCGGCGGCCAGGCCAACGTGCCCGGCGTCGCCGGCACCTGGAAGGATCTGACGGACTCCGTGAACTCGATGGCGGGCAATCTCACCGCCCAGGTCCGCAACATCGCCGAGGTGACCACCGCCGTGGCGCGCGGCGACCTGTCGCGCAAGATCACCGTCGACGTGAAGGGCGAAATCCTCGAGCTCAAGAACACCATCAACACCATGGTCGACCAGCTCAACGCCTTCGCCGGCGAAGTGACGCGCGTCGCCCGCGAGGTCGGCACCGAAGGCAAGCTCGGCGGCCAGGCCGAAGTGTCCGGCGTTGCCGGCACCTGGAAGGACCTCACCGACAACGTCAACTTCATGGCCTCGAACCTCACGGCCCAGGTCCGCAACATCGCCGAGGTCGCAACCGCGATCGCCGGCGGCGACCTCTCCAAGAAGATCACGGTGGACGTGCGAGGCGAGATCCTTCTGCTGAAGGACACCCTCAACACCATGGTGGAGCAGCTCCGCTCCTTCGCCGCCGAAGTGACGCGCGTGGCGCGCGAGGTCGGCACCGAAGGCCGCCTCGGCGGTCAGGCCGTCGTGCCCGGCGTCGGCGGCACCTGGAAGGATCTCACCGACAACGTCAACCTGCTCGCCGCGAACCTCACCACCCAGGTCCGCAACATCGCCGAAGTCACCACCGCCGTGGCGCGCGGCGACCTGTCGCGCAAGATCACCGTCGACGTGAAGGGCGAAATCCTCGAGCTCAAGAACACCATCAACACCATGGTGGACCAGCTCAACGCCTTCGCCGGCGAAGTCACGCGCGTCGCGCGCGAAGTCGGCACCGAGGGCGAACTCGGCGGCCAGGCCCAGGTGCCCGGTGTCGCCGGTACCTGGAAGGACCTCACCGACACCGTCAACGTCATGGCGGCGAACCTGACCGAGCAGGTTCGCGGCATCGTCAAGGTGGTGACGGCGGTCGCCAACGGCGACCTCAAGCAGAACCTCACGGTGAAATCGAAGGGCGAGGTCGCAGCTCTCGCCGACACCATCAACAACATGACCGCGACGCTCGCGACCTTCGCCGACCAGGTGTCGTCGGTGGCGCGCGAGGTCGGCGTCGAAGGCCGCCTCGGCGGTCAGGCCGACGTGCCGGGCGCCGCCGGCACCTGGAAGGACCTCACCGGCAACGTCAACCTGCTGGCGGCCAACCTCACCTCGCAGGTGCGCGCGATCGCGGAGGTCGCGACCGCCGTGACCAAGGGCGACCTCACCCCGTCGATCCAGGTCGATGCCCGCGGCGAGCTCGCCGAGCTCAAGGACAACATCAACACGATGATCACGAACCTCCGTCTGACGACGGACGTGAACACCGAGCAGGACTGGCTGAAGACCAACCTGGCCAAATTCACCAACATGCTCCAGGGCCAGCGCGACCTCACCACCGTCGGCCGGCTGCTGCTCACCGAGCTGTCGCCGCTGGTGAACGCCCATACCGGCGTGATCTACCAGGTCGAGAGCGAGGACAATCCGCAGCTGCTGCTGCTGGCCTCCTACGCCAGCGACGGCATCTACCCCTATCAGCGCGTGCTGCAGTTCGGCGACGGCCTGATCGGCCAGTGCGCGCTCGACAAGCGGCCGCGCGTGATCGCCGACATTCCATCCGACGTGGTGCCGATCAACTCGGCGCTGTTCCGCGTCGCACCGAAGAACCTCGTGGTGCTGCCGGTGCTGTTCGAGGGCCAGGTCAAGGCCGTGATCGAGCTCGCCTCGCTCGTCTCCTTCACCACCTCGCAGATGACGTTCCTGGAGCAGCTCACCGACTCCATCGGCATCGTGCTCAATTCGATCGAAGCGACGATGCAGACCGAAGGCCTGCTCAAGCAGTCGCAGCAGCTCGCCGGCGAGCTTCAGACCCAGCAGCGCGAATTGCAGCAGACCAACGACCAGCTCGAGCAGAAGGCACAGCAGCTCGCCGAGCGCAACGTCGAGGTCGAACGCAAGAACCAGGAGATCGAGCAGGCCCGCCGCGCCCTGGAGGAAAAGGCGACCGAGCTTGCGCTGACCTCGAAGTACAAGTCCGAATTCCTCGCCAATATGAGCCACGAGCTGCGCACGCCGCTGAACTCGATCCTGATCCTGGGACAGCAGCTCACCGACAATCCGGACGGCAACCTCTCGGCCAAGCAGGTCGAGTTCGCCCGCACCATCCACGGCGCTGGCACCGACCTGCTCAATCTCATCAGCGACATTCTCGACCTGTCCAAGATCGAGTCCGGCACGGTGACGGTCGACGCCGAGGAAATCCTGACCGCGAACCTGCTCGAAACCGTCGGGCGCCCGTTCCGGCACGAGGCGGACAATCGCGATCTGTCGTTCAAGATCGACATCGATCCGAACCTGCCGCGCAGCATCGTCACCGATTCCAAGCGTCTGCAACAGGTCCTGAAGAACCTGCTCTCCAACGCCTTCAAGTTCACCGCCGAAGGCGAGGTGCGCCTCAAGGTGACCGGCGCGCTCGGCGGCTGGGGAACGGATCACCCGGTGCTGAACTCCGCCCCGGCCGTGATCGCGTTCGAGGTGTCCGACACAGGCATCGGCATTCCCCTGGAGAAGCAGAAGCTGATCTTCGAGGCGTTCCAGCAGGCCGACGCCGGCACCAGCCGCAAATACGGCGGCACCGGTCTTGGCCTCGCCATCAGCCGCGAGCTCGCCAGCCTGCTCGGCGGCGAGATCCATCTGCGCAGCTCGCCGGGCAAGGGCTCGTCCTTCACGCTCTATCTGCCGCTCAAATATTCCGGCCCGACGCTGGCACCGCGCACCGCGCCCGCGCCGCAGCTGCATGGGCAGCCGCCGGCGCTGCAGCCCGCCGCCCCCGAACAGCAGCGCGTCATCGAGCAGCTTCCCGACGACCGGCTCAACCTCGAACCCGGCGACAGCATTCTCCTGATCGTCGAGGACGACCCGCATTATGCGCGCGTGCTGGTCGACCTCGCGCGCGACAAGGGCTTCAAGGTCCTGGTCGCCGCCCTCGGCGCCGAGGCGCTGGAGCTCGCCAAGCAATACCAGCCGCGCGCCGTGTCGCTCGACGTGTTCCTGCCCGACATGCTCGGCTGGACCGTGCTGAGCCAGCTCAAGCACAATCCGCTGACCCGCCACATCCCGGTGCAGATCATCACGCTCGACGAGGACCGCCAACATGCGCTGGCGCGCGGCGCGTTCTCCTTCGTCAACAAGCCGACGACGACCGAAGGCGTTTCGGCCGCGCTGACCCAGATCAAGGAATATGCAAGGCCGCGACGCAAACGGCTCCTGATCGTCGAGGACAACGAGGCCGAGCAACTCTCGATCCGCGAGCTGCTGCATCACGACGACATCGAAATCGTCACGACCGACACCGGTGCCGGCGCACTCTCGACGCTGCGCGAGGCGCCCTGCGACTGCGTGGTGCTCGACCTCCGCCTGCCCGACATGAGCGGCTTCGAGGTGCTGGACCAGATCCGCAACGACGAGGCGCTGTCGAACGTTCCGGTCGTCGTCTTCACCGGCCGCGAGCTTTCGGCGGAGGAGGACGCGGAACTCCACACCATGGCGCGCAGCATCGTGGTGAAGGGCGTGGAATCGCCGGAGCGGCTGCTCGACGAGACCGCGCTGTTCCTGCACCGCGTCATCACGGAACTTCCGCTCGAGAAGCAGCGCATGCTGGAGAAGCTGAACAGTTCCGACGAGGATCTGATCGGCAAGACCGCGCTGCTCGTCGACGACGACGCCCGCAACATCTTCGCGCTGTCGAGCGTGCTGGAACGGCGCGGCATGAAGGTGCTGACGGCGACGACCGGCAGCGAGGCGGTGACCCTGGTCGAATCCAACCCGGAGATCGCCATCGTGCTGATGGACATCATGATGCCGCAGATGGATGGCTATCAGACCATCGGCGTCATTCGCGAAAATCCGGCCTTCGCCCGCCTTCCGATCATCGCACTGACCGCCAAGGCGATGAAGGGCGACCGCGAAAAATGCCTGGAGGCCGGCGCGTCCGACTATCTCGCCAAACCCGTCAACACCGATCAATTGCTGCTTGCGATCCGCATGTGGCTGCACCGCTGAGTTTGGATCCGCGAATGGACCACGAAAAGGTCAACATCCTCCTCGTCGACGACCAGCCGGCCAAGCTGCTCGCCTACGAGGTGATCTTGAAGGATCTCGACGAGAACCTCGTCATCGCCTCGTCCGGACGCGAGGCGCTGGAGGTGCTGCTCAAGACCGAGATCGCGGTGATCCTGGTCGACGTCTGCATGCCCGAGCTCGACGGCTTCGAGCTCGCCGCGATGATCCGCGAGCATCCGCGCTTCCAGAAGACCGCGATGATCTTCATCTCCGCCATCCAGGTCAGCGACATCGACCGGTTGCGCGGCTACGAGATGGGCGCGGTCGACTACGTGCCGGTCCCGGTCGTGCCGGAGGTGCTGCGTGCCAAGATCAAGGTGTTCTGCGAACTCTACCGCAAGACCCGCGAGCTCGAACGGCTGAACCAGGAGCTTGAGGATCGCGTCCGCGCACGCACGGCGGAACTGGAAAACTCCACCGCGAAGCTGCGCGAGAGCGAGCAGCGGCGCAGCATGGCGATCGCCGCCGGCAAGATGGGCTCCTGGGACTGGGACTGGATCAGCGGCGACTGGATGTGGGACGAGGGGCAGTATCGCATCTTTGGCGTCAGCCCCGAGAGCTTCGAGGTCAACCCGCCCAACGTTCAGGCGCTGCTGCATCCCGATGACGTCGATCAGTTGCGCAAGGCGATTGCCGAGTTCAACAAAGGCACGCGGGCCTACGAGACCGAATTCCGCATCATTCGGCCCGACGGAGAGGTGCGCTGGTGCGTCGGCACGGCGGCGGCGACGGTGGACGACAACAGCCGGGTCGTGCGCGTGAGCGGCGTCACCGTGGACATCACCGAACGCAAGCGTGCCGAGGAACGGCAGAACCTGCTGGCACGGGAAGTCGATCATCGTGCCAAGAATGCGCTGGCGCTGGCGCAGTCGATCGTGCGCCTCACCCGTGCCGACGAGGTCAAGGCCTATGTCAGCGCCGTCGAGGGCCGCATCAATGCGCTCGCGCGCGTGCACACCATCCTGTCGCTGTCGAGCTGGCAGGGCGCCGAGCTCTCCAGGCTGATCGACGAGGAGCTTGCGCCCTACTCGCTCGGCGGCCAGATCGTATTGGCGGGGCCCAAGGTCCAGCTGCTGCCGACGACGGCCCAGACCTTGGCGCTCGCGCTGCACGAGCTGTTCACCAACTCGGCCAAGTACGGCGCGCTCTCGACCCGGTCGGGACGGCTCGCGATCGGCTGGCAGGTCGAGGACCAGTTGCTGACGCTGAGCTGGGAGGAATCCGGCGGTCCGCTCGTCATGACGCCGAAATCCCGCGGCTTCGGCACGCGGAGCCTGCTTGCGAGCGTCGAGTCGCAGCTTGGTGGACAAGCACAGTTCGACTGGCGAGCTGAAGGCCTGTTATGCCGTCTGGAGGTGCCGTTGACACGCAAGACGTCGGCGACGAGCGCATCCGGCAAGTTCGAGGATGCCAGCTCCGCGGAATTGCAGCGCGCATCGGGTTAGACGTTTTCGAGCGAATGGTCGCATCGAGACCGCGGCAGCACGAGGGAAGCGAGCCGTGCCTTCCGGCGAGACCGGAAGGCAAAGAGCTTAGCCGGACGCCATCATCCGTCGCGCCGCCCGCGGTTCGCGCGCGACCCGGCCTTCGAGCCAGGCCTCCGTACAGGCGAGATCGCGGAGCGCCCGGGCGTAGCGTCGCGCCGCGCTTCGCTCCGCGCCGCGCGGTAGCTTGCGCGCCTTGCGCAGAATGTCCGCGGCCGCGTTGCGGTAGGCCAGCGAGCGGTAAAGAAAGACAACCTTACCCATAGCGAATGTTCCCGTTTGACGTGCCCATCCTCGCAAGCCCGGCATGAACGCCCGATGAAGCCGAAGATGACAATTCCTTCATTCGTTTGGAACCGGCAAATCGCGCGGGCGTTGCACGTCAGATCGGGATATGGTTCCCATGCGCGCAAGAAAGTCGCACGACCTGATCTCTGCGAGAGGCCTCATCAAGCTGATGACGCATGCCATGATGGGCGCGGCCCTCGGCCTCGTCTTCGGTCTCGTACTGATCCTTTGCAATCCCGCCGTCGCCAGCCTGCTCAATCACGGCGGAAGCCAGGCCGCGACTGTCTTTGCCCTCACATTGGTGACGACGTTCGCGATCGGCGCGACCCTCACCGGCGTCGTGTTCATCCTCGTCGAGGACAAGCAATCTTGAAGCATGGTGAAGCGCGGCAGAACCTTTGTGAGGAACTCCAGCGCCAAATGTCGGTTGGCTGCCTGCGTCAATTTAACTCAGGGAGTTCCTCCGCATGACAACGACCAAGCTCGTTCTCACCGCAATGCTGGCCACCGGCCTTGCCGCCGCGCCGCTCGCCGCGCAGGCCAAGTCGCACAAGGCCAAACATGGTTCTTCGATGTCGTCGTCGCAGACCACCGGCGCCAACACCAAGGCGTCGAAGGGCGCAGATCCCTCAGGCCAGGGCGGTTCGGGTCCCGGTTCAGACCAGGGTGGCACCATGACGAACCAGAACAGCAAGGGCATGAGCAACACCAAGTGAGCTCATGCCACTGCCACCAAAGGCCCCGCGGCAACGCGGGGCCTTTGATGTCGTGATGATTGTCGGCTCGCACGCGGCATCGGCGGACGCCGGCGTCAGCTCATTGCGGTCGACGCATTCCGAGGCTGAGCCCGCGGCTTGCAGAGTCCGTCTTCACGAGTTGCTCGAGCTGCGCCCGCTTACGTCCGATCAGAAGCTGGGCCGCGGCATCATCGAGACCCGCACGCTGCAATTGCCGGATGGCAGAGCCGAGTTCGAGAATCTCAGCGCGTAACCGCAGGATCCGGTAAGCGTCCGGGTCGTCCTCCACGACGCCTCCCCCTCCTCGACGGTTCAGCGCCGCGAGATCGCGCGCCCGGACCTGCCGACGGTCTTCACGAAATGAAGGCGAACCGGGTTGCGGACGTCAGGCAGGACATCGCCGCCGCCGGCAGCCTTCCACTCGCCGATCAGAAGATTGATCTTCCGGCGCAGCTCCATCTGCGCCAGGGCCTTCTCGGTGCAATCGCGATCGCTGTCGATGGAAGCGCGCACGGCCGCCTCGGCGCCGGCCATTTCCAGTCTCAAGGCGCTGATTTTGCGTCGAATTTCATTAATTCTGTTGTCCATGGCTTGTTAGAACAAAATAAGAACATATAGTCAAGCCAGGAATTCAGGAGGGAGATGTCAGATGCAGGTTCAAGGTCAATTCAACGCCAGGGTCTTTCTCGCCGAGCAGATGACCCGGGCGCAGGGGCTGAAGCTGAAACGGCTGAGTGAAGAGGCCTATCAGCCCGCACAATTTGCGCGCGATCTGTCCTTCACTGAAGCTGCACGGCGCATCCGGGTGCTGGAAGCGGAGATCGAGCTGGCGAATTCCTTCTAGGTTTGCGCCCGCAACCTGCTACGCCTTTTCGGAACGATGCCCGCGTCGAATGGTTCTCCCCCGGCCAAGGGAGAATATGCATGGCACGCAAGGCAAAGAAGCGCCGCTACTCGCGCAGCTCCGGCAGCGATGTCGAAAGCGAGATGCGGCGATACAAGAAGGGCACGGCGAAGAGCGGTCGCAAAGGCCGTGGCGGACGCGTGAAGAGTCGCAAGCAGGCGATCGCGATCGGACTGTCGAAGGCACGCAAGAAGGGCAAGAAGGTCCCCAAGAAAACAGCGAAGAAGGCCGCGAAGAAGAAGGCGGCCAAGAAGAGGACGGCCAGGAAGACAGCCAGGAAATCGTCGAAGCGCAAATCCAGCAAGCGTTGACGCTGACTGATCTCAGATCATGCTGCCCGGCATGAAGCAGCGGATCGAAACCCCGAACGCGGTCTTCACCGGCCACACCATGGTGCGGCCGGCGCGGTTCGGCTCGGTGATGACGGCTTCATCAGGCACTTCGACCCACTCCCCGTCGAGACGCACGCGATAGTGCCCGTTGTGCGAATCCCAGTCGGGATCGGCGACGGCAAAGCCATCGGCATCCGAGCAGCACGGCCCGAGATGGCTGCGCAGGCTGTCGAACCAGGGCTTGAGCGGCGAGTCCGCGTAGCGGCCGTCATCACGGCCGAGCGCGTTGCCGCCCCAGAGCACGAATGGCGCCGCAAGCAGCGCCCCCCTCAGCGAGAGCTTCAATCGATCCATGTCGGCACCGATCAAATCCGAACCACCGGCCAGTTCCACAAAGCGGGCGGAAGTTCGAAGTTCCACGCTTGCAACCCTGTCTGTGCGGCGTCATTGCCGCAGAAGGTTGCGCGACACGGAACTCTGAGCGGCGAACACGGCTTTTTCGTATGAAGCGGGTCACCATCTCTGCCGTTAACGAGAATGTTATCGGGGGCCCGCCGCGAGCTTGAAGGCGAAAGGAAAGGGCGACCCGAGGGTCGCCCTTTTGAATGGAGAGGAATGGTCGTTCGCCTCAGGCGAGCGGCACCGCGACGAACCGCGTCGCCTCCGCGCTTTTGACCTGCAGCAGCACGCTGCGCTTGCCGGACGATTTGGCCTGCGTCAGCTCCGCGCGCACGTCGCCGACATTGGCGACGGCCTTGCCGCCGACATTGAGGATGACGTCGCCGGTCTGGATGCCGCGCTGCGCCGCCGGCCCTTGCGGATCGACTTCGGTGACGACGACGCCCTTCTGGCCGGCGCCCTGGACCTCACCGGCCGGCGCCAGGCCGAGACCGAGACGCGGTGTGCCGGCGTTCGGCTGTCCCCTGCCCTCGTCGGCCCCGCCGTTTGCCTTGGCCTGCCGCTCGTTCGGCAACTCGCCGAGGGCGAGGGTCAGCGTCTTGGTCCCGCCGTTGCTGAAGACGTCGAGCTTCACCGAGCTGCCGGGGGCGAGCGTTGCGATGGTGCGCGCGAGATCGCGGGAGTCCCTGACCGGCGTGCCGTTGACGGCGGTGATGACGTCACCCGCCGCGATGCCCGCCTTCGCCGCCGGGCTGCCATCCTGCGGATTGTCGACGATGGCGCCGCGCGCCTCCTTCAGGCCGAGACTGTCGGCGATCTCCGATGTCACCGGCTGCACCTGCACGCCGAGCCAGCCGCGGGTCACCGCACCCTTGTCCTTCAGCTGCGCGACGACGAGCTTTGCGGTCGAGGCCGGAATGTCGAAGCCAATGCCGACCGAGCCGCCGGAGGGCGAGAAGATCGCGGTGTTCACGCCGATCACGTTGCCGCTCATGTCGAAGGCCGGACCGCCGGAATTGCCCTTGTTGATGGGCGCGTCGATCTGGATGAAGTCGTCATACGGACCGTTGCCGATGTCGCGGCCACTGGCCGAGACGATGCCGGCCGTCACGGTGCCGCCGAGACCGAAGGGATTGCCGACCGCAACCACCCAGTCGCCGATGCGCGGCTTCTGGTCGGAGAACTTGACGAACGGAAAGTCCGTCTTGCCGTCGACCTTGATCAGCGCGAGATCGGTCTTCGGATCGGTGCCGACGACCTTCGCGGTGTAGCTCTTGCCGTCATCCATCGTCACCTGCACCGAGGCGGCGTGGTCGACGACGTGGTTGTTGGTCACGGCATAGCCGTCGGCGGAGATGAAGAAGCCGGAGCCTTCGCCGGTGATCATCTGATGGCGCTGGCGCGGCATGCCGTTCGGGCCGCCCGGAAAGCGGAAGCCGAACTGCCGCGAGAACTGGTCGAACGGCGTCTGCTCGTCCTGGTCCATCCGGTTCTGTTGCAGCATGGCGCTCTGGTCGTTGTCCTGGTCGATCCTGACCCGCACCGAGATGACGGCGGGCTTGACCTTGCTGACGAGGTCGCCGAAGCCCGGCGGGGTCGCGGCGGATTCCGCGGCCTGGGCCGGTGCGATGAAGGAACCCGGACCGAACTTCGAAGAGCCGGGAGAGGCCGCCAGCACGGCCACGCCGAGCGCGGCGACGGTGCCGAGCAGCGCGAGCCGGCGCGGCCTCAAGATCTTGCGGGACGTCGGGGTGTCGGAATTGGCGCGATCGTTCATGTCGAAATGTCCATGTTGGATAGGATGTCGCCTTGCCTCCAACATGGACATCCTCACCTTACGGTGTCCCGTCCATCCGATTAAATCTTGGCAAAGAACATGCGAGCGGGCTCGGCTGCGGCAAGGTGCGTCCCTCGCATTTGATGCAGCTCAACGCGGGTCTTGCAGGCAGTGAAACACTGCGGCCACCGGATGATGTTCATCGGAGGCGCCCCATGTACAAAGATATTCTCGTTCACATCCCCACCGAACGTCCCATGCGCTCCGCGATCGATGGCTCGATTTCGCTGGCGGCGCAGTTCAACGCCCATCTCGACGCGGTCGCGGTCGGCTATGTCGCGACCAGTGCAGCCTACGTGATGGAGGGCGGCGCCGCGGTCGCCGCCGTGTTCGAGCTCGAACGCGAGCGCGCCGTGGAGCGGGCCGAGGCCGCGCTCTCGGTGTTCGAAATCGAAGCGGCGAACGCCGGCATCGCCTACGCCTGCCGCCCGCTCGGCGCGATCCCGGTCGATGCGGCCGGCTCGCTCGGCGAGATGGCGCGACTGCACGACCTCAGCGTCGTGCTTCAGCCCGAGCCGGCGCACGGCTCGTTCGACAACGACGTGCCGGGCGAGATCCTGTTCCAGTCGGGCGGTCCGGTGCTGTTCCTGCCCTACACCTTCCACGGCGCGTTCACGGCGGGGCGGATCGGCATCTGCTGGGACGGCAGCCGCGTCGCGGCCCGCGCCGTGCACGACGCCGCTCCGTTCCTGGCGCGCGCCGACGAGGTCGTGATCATCACCGTCAACGAAGCCAAGGCGGTCTCGGACGAGGCTTCAGCGAACAATCTCGCAAGGCATCTCGGCCGGCGCGGACTGTCGACCCGCACGGTCAGCCTGACGGCGACGCGCGCCGACATCCAGCCGACCATCCTGTCCCTGGCGGCCGATGAGTCCCTCGATCTGCTGGTGATGGGCGGCTACGGCCATTCGCGCTTGCAGGAACGCGTTCTCGGCGGCGTCACCCGCGCCATGCTGGAAGCCATGACGGTGCCGACGCTGATGTCGCATTGAGGCTGACGGGCGCCGTCAGGCCGCGACCGGGGTCTCCCAGGTCGCGGGCGGCTCGGCGGCCTCGTCGTGCTTCAGGTTGCACGCGTCGAAATGCGCCTTGAGCGCGACCTCGGCAAGATATTCGAAATGTTCGGCCTGGCCGAGCAGTTGCCAGTTCTGGAGCGGCCGGTAGGCCGCCTGCTGACGACAGAGGGACGCCAGCGCCCGGTAGCGACGTACGTTCTCCATGAGACCCTCCCTCGCACTCCCTGAGCTTATTACTCCAATTTGCGTCAGGCCGATGGCGGTTGTGCAAAAGATTTGCTGCGCCCGTCGCGCGCGCCTGGCCTCGCCTCGTTGTTTAGGAAATATATATCCGGCCCAAAGTTCCAAACGGGCAGCGGCTGACGCGGGGAACCGAGGTCCGACGGCTCAAGCGTAGAGCCGGCGCTCCACGGTCACCCCGACCAGGTCGAGATAACGTTCGATCAGGTCGGGCCGGCCGACCAGATAGCCCTGCATCTCCTCGCAGGCCTCGCGCGCCAGGAAGGCGCGCTGCGCTTCCGTCTCCACCCCCTCGGCAATGACCGGGATATGCAGGGCGTGCGCGAGGCTCAGCACCGCACGGACGATCTCGGCCGATTGCGGCGTCGCTTCGAGATTGGAGATGAAGCCCCGATCGATCTTGATCTTGTCGAACGGGAACGACTGCAGATAGGACAGCGAGGAATAGCCGGTGCCGAAATCGTCCATCGCGATGCGGACGCCGAGCGCTTTCAGCCGCCGCAGCAGATTGAGTGCGCGGTTGAAATCGCCGATCAGCACGCCCTCGGTGATCTCGACCTCGAGCCGCGTCGGCGTCAGCCCCGTTTCCAGCAGGATCTGGTGGATCGAACGTTCGAGATCGCCGGCCTGGAACTGGACCGGCGACAAATTGACGGCGACCTGCAACGGACGCGGCCAGGATGCCGCCTCGCGGCACGCTTCGCGCAAGACCCATTCGCCGATCTCGACGATCAGCCCGTTCTCCTCGGCCAGCGGAATGAACTGGTCCGGCGGCACGAAGCCCCGCGTCGGATGATTCCAGCGCAGCAGCGCCTCGAAGCCGATGACCTCGCCATCCACCCGCGCCTGCGGCTGGAAATAGACCAGGAACTGGTTCTGCTCGAGCGCCTGACGCAGATCGTGCTGCAACAGCCTGCGGTCGCGCAACTCCTGATCCATCTCGGATTCGAAGACGCGGACGCGCCCCCTGCCCTCGCGCTTGGCACGATAGAGCGCCGAATCGGCGTTGGCGAGCAGCGTGGCGGCATTCACGCCGTCATCCGGATAGAACGCGATGCCGACGCTGAGCCCGACATGGGGCAGATAATCGTCGACCTCGAGCTCCGTGCCGATCGTCTCGACCAGCCGTTCGGCGAGGCCCAGAACGTCCTCGCGGTTGATGTCGTCCGGCATCAGGATCATGAACTCGTCGCCGCCGATACGGGCCACGAAGGCGCCGTCGGCTTCCGCGGCAAGCCGGTCCGCCGCCGCCCGCATCAGCATGTCGCCGACGGGGTGACCGAACACGTCGTTGACCTCCTTGAAGCGGTCGAGATCGAGGCTGAGCACGGCAAAACTGGTCGCCGCCTCCTGCGCCTGCTCCAACCGCTCGCCAAGCGCGGCGTTGAAGGCGCTGCGGTTCGGCAGGTCGGTCAACGCATCATGATGTGCAAGATGGCTGATCCGCGCCTCGTTCGTGATCCTCTCGGTGACGTCCTCGATCACGCCGACCAGATATTGCGGCGCGCCGCCGCCGTCCCTGATCAGCAGCTTGCGCGAATTGACCAGACGATCGCGGCCCTTGACGCCGACTTCGAGCAGATGCCCCTCGAGGAACATCGGCGTCCCGCTGTCGACGACACGGCGATCCTGCTCGTTGACGACGCGGGCGATCTTGTCCGGAAAGATCTGTTCCGGCGTCTTGCCCAGCATCTCCTCGCGCGGCATTCCGTAATATTCTTCGCCGGCGCGATTGAGCAGAATGTAGCGGGAGTCCTTCGCATCCTTGGCGAACACCGCGATCGGAATATTCTCGATGATGCTGTCGAGGAATTCGCGCGCCCGCCCCAGATCCTGTTCGGCACGCTTATGCGTCTGTTCGAGCTCCTCGATCATCAGCTTGATCGCACGGTCGGTGCTGCGACGATCGCCATCGCTCTCCTCGTAGGCCGCGCTGACGAGCTCGCCGAGCTTGGTCAGATCGACCTTGCCGGATTCGTCCGTCGACTGCCGGATCTGTCTGGCGAGTAGCCGATGCATGGTCACGCCGCCGCCTCCGCGATCACGGTGACGGTCATGGTCTGGTTGTGCAGTTCGCAGCGGCCGGACGCGGCCGGCGGCGCGATCTCGCCGTAGGAGTAGAATCCGATCCGGACGACATCATCGCCGAGCTCGGCCGCAACGGCATCCAGCTCGTCCTGGGTGCGCTGCCCCATCACCCTGCGGCGGCCGGTGCAGCTCACCAGGATCGCAAGCTTGTCCCCGGCAATCTCGTCCGCGAGTGCGCTGCGCGCCTGCCGGCCGGCCTCGCCGGCACCTGCGGCGAGACTGTCGAAATTGGCGCGCATCAACTGCGCGGTGCATCCCTCGGGAATGTCGGCGGCGAAGGTCAGGCTGCGGGCATTGCGATCCACTGCGAAAACGGAGCGCACGATCTGCCGATCCGGCTCGGCCTCGTCATGAATGCGCATCGGGAAGGCGAGTCCCGAACCCGGCATTGCCGCGGCCTCCTCCTCGCCGAGGTAACGGGTGTAGAGGTCGAGCGGCGGTTCACCGTCGAGCTGCATCACCACGGACCCTTCGGATCTCGTGACCTTTCGGCTCGGACCAAATACGTCCCATCCGCCGGCGCAGCCATGCGCGAAGCGGAAGGACGCGCCGTAGAAGCCGATGGCGGCGATGCGGTTGGGCACCGGCTCGCCATCAACCCCGACCAGGGTGTGTTCGAATTTGGTGGCGTCGGCCGCGAGCCCGCCCGTGACAGGCAAGTCCGGTCCGACGATCCCGTTGATGCCGGCAACCAGTTCGTTCCCATTGGCCACCAGCCCGTCGGACAGAACGAAGAGGCCTGCCAGATCGGGAGCCGCCAATTGCCGGGCGATCCGCTCGCCGCAGGCTCGCGAGTCGTCGCGTGACGCAACGATCTCGCTCGCAAGCCGCACCTGCGTGCGCTCGAAACGCAGGGCGACGGCAACGACTTCGTCGTCACTGATGTCATCGCCGTGAATCTGCCCACCGGCGCTGCAACCGACGATATGGCCGTCGGGATAGAGGCCGCGCAGCTCGCGATAGCGCTCGCCGCTTTCCAGTCCCTCACGACTGCCGAAATAGAGCACGAGCTGGGCGGGCTCGCGCAGGGCATTCGCTCCGCGCCAACCATGGGCAGCATTCCAGTGAAGGTATTGAATGTGCATCCCACGCGCTCTCTGCAGTTCTTGAACCACAGATTGTGGAGCGGCGCATTGCGTCGTCGTTAATCGGGAGCCGGCTTCGACACCGTTGGTTACCTCGGCATGAAAGCGGCTGCGGATTCGCGATCAATTCTCCGTAGGACCCCGGAGAGGAGGCCGCGCGCGCGTGCTGCACCTCCGTAATCTACCGGATGCGCGCAGCCTCGCCGACGCGCATCGGTTGCGCCGAACTATCCTGCCGTTTTCGAACCCGTCCCGTCTCGGCAGCAATGCGAATGGCCTCGATGTTTGCGGCATAGTCGGCGACGCTCTTGCCGCGAAACACCGCGGAACCTGCCACCAGCGTATCGGCGCCGGCCGCCGCCACCGCAGCGGCATTGTCGCGCGTGATGCCGCCGTCGACCTCGAGCCTGATCGGCCGGTCGCCGATCATGGCCTTGATACGTTCGATCTTCGGAAGCTGGGATTCGAGGAACGACTGACCGCCAAATCCTGGATTGACCGTCATCACCAGCACGAGATCGATGCGATCGAGGACATATTCGATCGCGCTCGCGGGAGTGGCGGGACACAGGCTGACACCGGCCTTCTTGCCGAGCGCACGGATGGCCTGGAGCGAACGGTCGAGATGGGCGCCGGCTTCGGCGTGAATGGTGATGAAATCGGCCCCCGCCTTCGCGAACGCTTCGAGATAGGGATCGACAGGCGCGATCATGAGATGCACGTCGAAGATCTTCTTCGTCATCGGCCGGATGGCCTTGATGACATCGGCGCCGAAGCTGATGTTCGGCACGAAATGTCCGTCCATGACGTCGCAATGGATCCAGTCGGCGCCGGCCGTGTCGATTGCCGCGATCTGCTCGCCGAGGCGCGCGAAATCCGCAGCCAGGATCGAGGGAGCGACGACGATCTCTCCGGTCATGGCTTTGCACTCCGCGCATCCGCGCCGCCGCTGAAGACGCGGCTCGCCAGGACATCCATGGGATCGATGGTTTCGAGATCGGCGACATCGAGCATGCGGTCGAGATCGGACACCAGGCGATCGGCCAGCCGCAGGCGGATGCGGTCGACCGCGTTGCGGATCGACCGCGCATTGGAGAAGAACGGCTGGGTCCGGCGCAGTGCGATGTATTTCTCGAACGCCTCGCGCGCCGACGCCGAGAGGCGATAGCCCCGCTCCTTCAGCATCAGCTCGGCGATGACGAGCAGTTCGTCCTCCGCATAGTCCGGGAATTCGATGTGGTGGGCGATGCGCGAGCGGAAGCCGGGATTGGAGGCGAAGAAGCTCGTCATGCGCTCGCCATAGCCGGCGAGGATCACGACGAGATCCTCGCGCTGGTTCTCCATCACCTGGAGCAGGATCTCGATCGCCTCCTGGCCGTAGTCGCGCTCATTGTCGGGCCGGTGCAGGTAATAGGCCTCGTCGATGAACAGCACGCCGCCCATCGCCTTCTTCAGGATCTCCTTCGTCTTCGGCGCGGTGTGACCAATGTATTGGCCGACGAGGTCGTCGCGCGTCACCGAGATCACCTGCCCGCGCCGCACGAAGCCGAGCCCGTGCAGAATCCTGGCCATGCGCAGCGCGACCGTGGTCTTTCCGGTGCCGGGATTGCCGGTGAACGACATGTGCAGCGTCGGCGGCGCCGAGGCCAGGCCCGCACGCTGCCTGATACGTTCGATCAGCAGCAGCGAGGCGATCTGGCGCACGCGGTTCTTCACCGGCCTCAATCCGACCAGCTCCTGATCCAGTTGCTGCAGCGTGTCGGTGATCCCGGCCGCTTCGGCCTCCTTGCGGAGATCGAATTGGGTCTCGCTGGGCTCAGTCGTGGTTGCGTGGGGCACATCGAGCATAAGGACCTCGAAAAAAGGGCTTCGCCGCGAGGGAGGCGGCGAAGCAGTTGGTCCGCCAAGGATCCGGAGCAGGGAGAGCTCCGTGCGGAAACGGATGACCTAGGTTGACGCCTGCGCGGCGTGCTTGCGCACGGTGGTGTAACGGATCGCCCGGCCGCCGACCTCCTGCCGCACCAGCTCGAACTCGGCCTCCTTCGGCGGCCGGTTGACCAGGAAGGAGATCCGCACCGATTCCCAGCCGTGGCTGGAATCGAAGCCGCTGATGCGGATGTAGCGGTCGCCGTACACCCTGCGGCACTCCGCGAGCTCCATCATCACGCCGGCGGCGTCCTGTAGGTCGAACATCGGCAGGCCCCACATCTCCCAATAGGTATTGCGGGGATGGGGATCGTCGGTGAACTCGATGTTCACCGCCCAGCCGTTGCCAAGGCAATACTGCACCTGCTTGGTGATCTGGTCGTCGGTCAGATCGGGCAGGAACGAAAAGCAACCCTGAGTGAGTTTCATGCTGCGTCTCCCTAGACGGTTTCGAGCGCCGTCGGCACGAAGTCCGGCGTGTCGGTGGATTGATAGTTGAAAGTCACGTCCTTCCAGACCTCGAGCGCCGCCTTCAGCGGCGTGCAGGTCTCGGCTGCCCTCGCCAGGATCTCCGGGCCTTCATGGACGTAATCGCGGCCCTCGTTACGGGCGAGGATCATCGCTTCCAGCGCCACGCGGTTGGCGATCGCACCGGCCGCGATCCCCATGGGATGGCCGATGGTGCCGCCGCCGAATTGCAGCACGACGTCTTCGCCGAGCAAGTCGAGCAGCTGGTGCATCTGGCCGGCATGGATGCCGCCGGAGGCAACCGGCATCATCTTGTTGAGGCTCGCCCAGGACTGGTCGAAGAACAGGCCGTGCTCGAGCTTGGCCGGATTGAAGTCCTCGCGGCAGACGTCGTAATAGCCGCGCGTGGTGTTGGGGTCGCCCTCGAGCTTGCCGACCACCGTGCCGGCGTGGATATGGTCGACGCCGGCGAGGCGCATCCACTTCGCGATGACGCGGAACGAGACGCCGTGGATCTTCTGCCGCGTATAGGTCGAGTGACCGGCGCGATGCAGATGCAGGATCATGTCGTTGCGCCGCGCCCATTTGGCCATCGACTGGATCGCGGTGTAGCCGATCACGAGGTCGATCATGACGATGCACGACCCGAGCTCCTTGGCGAACTCCGCACGCTCGTACATGTCCTCCATCGTCCCCGCAGTGATGTTCAGGTAGGTGCCCTTCACCTCGCCCGAGGCCGCCTGGGCCCGGTTCACCGCCTCCATGCAATAGAGGAAGCGGTCGCGCCAGTGCATGAAGGGCTGCGAGTTGATGTTCTCGTCGTCCTTGGTGAAGTCGAGCCCGCCCTTCAGCGCCTCGTAGACCACGCGGCCATAGTTGCGGCCCGACAGCCCCAGCTTCGGCTTCACCGTTGCGCCGAGCAGCGGCCGGCCGAACTTGTCGAGGCGCTCGCGCTCGACCACGATGCCGGTCGCAGGCCCCTGGAACGTCTTCACATAGGCGACCGGGAAACGCATGTCCTCCAGCCGCAGCGCCTTGAGCGGCTTGAAGCCGAACACGTTGCCGATGATCGAAGCGGACAGGTTCGCGATCGAGCCCGGCTCGAACAGGTCGAGGTCATAGGCGATGTAGGCGAAATACGAACCCGGCGAGCCCGGCACCGGATCGACCCGGTAGCACTTTGCGCGGTACTTCTCCGCCGCAGTCAGGCGATCGGTCCACACGACGGTCCAGGTCGCGGTCGAGGACTCACCGGCCACCGCGGCAGAGGCCTCGATCGGATCGACGCCCTCCTGCGGAGTCACCCGGAACAACGCGATGACGTCGGTGTCCTTTGGCGTGTAGTCGGGCTCCCAATAGCCCATGCGCTTGTACTCCATCACGCCGGAGCGATAGCGCTCTTTGCCGCGGACCGTGCCTGCATGTGCGTTCATGTCTCTCTCCTGTTCTTTTCTCTGCTCTTTCCGATTGATCAGGCCGCGACGGACTCGCGGGCGTCGATACGTGGGTCGAGCTCGCCGGCGCGGTAGCGCCGTGCCATCTCGCTCAAGGGAACGACCTTGATCTTGCTGGCGTGGCCTGCAGTGCCGAACTGCTCGAAGCGCTCGCGGCAGAGCTCGCGCATCGCGTCCATCGCGGGCTTGAGGAATTTGCGCGGATCGAATTCCGAGCGCGTCTGCGCCGCGACCTTGCGGAACACCGCGGTCATCGCGAGGCGACAATCGGTGTCGATGTTGACCTTGCGCACGCCGCTCTTGATGCCGCGTACGATCTCCTCGACCGGCACGCCCCAGGTCTGCGGCATCTCGCCGCCGAACTGATTGAACATGTCCTGCAGCGGCTGCGGCACCGAGGAGGAGCCGTGCATGACCAAATGCGTGTTCGGCAGCCGGCGGTGGATCTCCTCGACCACCCGCATCGCCAGGATGTCTCCGTCCGGTTTGCGGCTGAACTTGTAGGCGCCGTGCGAGGTGCCCATCGCGATGGCGAGCGCATCGACCTTGGTGGCACGGACGAAATCGACGGCCTGATCGGGATCCGTCAGGAGCTGGTCGTGGCTGACCGTGCCCTCGACGCCGTGGCCATCCTCCTGCTCGCCGCCGCCATGTTCGAGCGACCCCAGAACGCCAAGCTCACCTTCGACGGAGGCACCGACCCAATGCGCGAGATCGACGACGCGGCGGGTGATCGCGACATTGTAGTCGTAGTCGGCCGCGGTCTTGGCATCGGCCTTCAGCGAGCCATCCATCATGACGGACGTGAAGCCATGGGCGATGGCGGAGGCGCAGGTCGCCTCGTCATTGCCGTGGTCCTGATGCATGCAGAGCGGAATGTCCGGATACGTCCGCTCCAGCGCGTCGATCATGTGCGAGAGCATGAGATCGCCGGCATAGCTGCGCGCGCCGCGCGAGGCCTGCATGATGACGGGCGCGTCGACCTCGGCGGCCGCCTGCATGATCGCGATGCCCTGCTCCATGTTGTTGATGTTGAACGCCGGCACCGCGTAGCCATGAGATGCGGCGTGGTCGAGCAATTGTCGAAGGGTAATACGTGCCAAGGGATTTCTCCGTTTCCTGTCTTTCCGTCAGCTCAGATCAGCCGGCCCATCGCAGCGGCGGTGTCGGCCATGCGGTTGGAAAAGCCCCATTCGTTGTCGTACCAGCTCATGACCCGCACGAGATTGCCGTCCATCACCTTGGTCTGGTCGAGATGCACGATGCTGGAGCGCGGATCGTGATTGAAGTCGGTGGAGACGTTCGGCGCGTCGGTCACGCCCAGGACATCCTTCAACCGTCCTTTGGCCGCAGCCTGGACCGCATCGTTGATCTCCTTCGCGCTCGTTGCGCGCTTGGCGACGAACTTGAAGTCGACCACCGACACGTTCGGCGTCGGCACACGGATCGCCACGCCGTCGAGCTTGCCCTTCAGCGCCGGCAGCACCAGCCCCACCGCCTTGGCTGCGCCAGTCGTGGTCGGGATCATCGACAGCGCCGCAGCGCGGGCGCGATAGAGGTCCTTGTGGAAGGTGTCGAGCGTCGGCTGGTCGCCGGTGTAGGAATGGATCGTGGTCATGAAGCCCTTCTCGATCCCGACGGCCTCGTCCAGCACCTGGGCGAGCGGAGCGAGGCAGTTGGTCGAGCAGGAGGCATTGGAGACCACGATGTGATCACCGGTCAGCGCGAGATGGTTGACGCCGAACACGACGGTGAGATCGACCTCGCTCGCAGGCGCCGAGACCAGCACGCGCTTCGCCCCGGCCTGAAGATGCGCGGCGGCCTTCTCGCGCGAGGTGAACAGGCCCGTACATTCCAGCGCGATATCGACACCGAGCGCGCGATGCGGCAGCTGCGCCGGATCCTTGATCGCGGTCACCTTGATCGGACCACCGCCGACGTCGATCGTATCGCCGTCGACCTTGACCTCGCCCGGGAAGCGGCCGTGAACGGAGTCGAAGCGCAGCAGATGGGCGTTGGTCTCGACCGGACCGAGGTCGTTGATCGCGACCACCTCGATATCGTTGCGGCGGGACTCGGCGATCGCGCGCAGCACGTTGCGACCGATCCGGCCAAATCCGTTGATGGCGACACGCAAGCTCATGCTGTTCTTCCCTGGTTCCGACGTGCGATCGAGCGCCTGGCCGCCTCTGCGATGCTTTGTGGCGTGATGCCGAATTCGCGGTACAGCACCGGCGCCGGCGCCGAGGCGCCGAAGCCGCGCATGCCGACGAACTCGCCGTCGGCGCCGATCCAGCGATGCCAATCGCCGGCAACGGCCGCCTCGACGCCGACACGCGGCGCGGTGCCGAGCACGGCGGCGCGATAATCGTCCGGCTGCTCCTCGAACAGGGCGAAGCACGGCGCTGACGCCACGGCCGCACGGATGTGCTCCGTTGCGAGCAAGCGAGCCGCTTCCAGCGCGATCGAGACTTCCGAGCCGGTTGCGATCAGCGTCACGTCGCGGCCGCCGTCCGGGGAGACGACGAGATAGGCACCGCGCGCGACACGGTTTCGGCCGCGCGCATCGCTGCGGAAGGTCGGCAGCGCCTGCCGCGACAGGCACAGCACCGACGGACGGCTCTCGGAGCCGAGTGCGCAGTCCCAGGCCTCGAGCGTCTCCACCGCGTCGGCGGGACGGAACACCAGCAGGTTCGGAATGACGCGCAGCGCCGCGAGATGCTCGACAGGCTGATGCGTCGGACCATCCTCGCCGAGCCCGATGGAGTCGTGCGTCATCACGTGGATGGCGCGCAGCCGCATCAGCGCCGAAAGGCGGATCGCGGGCCGGCTGTAATCGGAGAACGCCAGGAACGTGCCGCCATAGGGGATGAAGCCGCCATGCAATGCGAGGCCGTTCATCGCGGCGGCCATGCCGTGCTCGCGAATGCCGTAGTGGATGTAGTCGCCGGCGAACGCCCCGCACTTGACCGGAGCTTGCGTCTTGGCATGCGTGAGGTTCGAATGCGTCAGGTCCGCGGAGCCGCCGACCAGGCCGGGAATGGTCCCGGCGATACCGTCGAGCACCTGTTGCGAGGCCTGCCGCGTCGCAAGCTTCGGCCGCTCGGACGCGAAACGTTCGCGCAGTTTCGCGGCCGCCAGCGCATAGGCGGCCGGCAGCGCAACGGCCTTGCCCTCGACGAACAGATCGCGCTGCTCTGGCGTCGCGCGCTCATAGCGATCGAGCCAGGCGAGACGGTCGACCTGTCCGCGCTGCCCGATCATGCGCCAGGCCTTGAGCACCGGGATCGGCACCACGAAGGGCTGATAATCCCAGCCCAGCGTGCGGCGCGCCGCCGCGGTCTGCTCGGTCCCGAGCGGCGCGCCATGCACCTTCTCGGTGCCCTGCCGATCGGGCGCGCCGTAGCCGATGATGGTGCGGCAGGCGATCAGCGACGGCTTTGCGGTCTCCCGCTCCTCCGCAATCGCCTGTGCGACGGCTTCGGGATCGTGTCCGTCGACGCGGCGCACCGACCAGCCGGAGGCGGCGAAACGCGCGAGTTGATCGTCGGATGTCGCGAGCGAGGTCGGACCGTCGATGGAGATGCCGTTGTCGTCGAACAGCACGATCAGGCGGCCGAGCCCGAGATGGCCTGCCAGCGAGATCGCCTCCTGGCTGAGGCCCTCCATCAGGCAGCCGTCGCCGGCGATGACATAGGTGAAGTGATCGACGAGCCCGTCGCCATGCCGCGCATTGGCCATGCGCTCGGCGAGCGCCATGCCGACTGCCGTCGCGATGCCCTGCCCCAGCGGCCCCGTCGTGGTCTCGACACCAGGCGTGTGGCCATACTCGGGATGCCCCGGCGTCTTCGAGCCCCATTGCCGGAAGGCCTTGATGTCGTCGATGCTGACGTCGCCGCCGGTCAGATGCAGCAGCGCATAGAGCAGCATCGAGCCATGGCCCGCCGACAGCACGAAGCGGTCGCGGTCCGGCCAGTTCGGATGCGCCGAGTCGAATTTGAGGAAGCGCGAGAACAGCACGGTCGCGACGTCGGCCATGCCCATGGGCAGGCCGGGATGCCCCGACTGCGAGGCCTCGATGGCATCGACCGCGAGGAAGCGGACGGCGTTGGCGAGATCGTTGTGCGCGACCCTATTGAGGTCGGCTTCGGCATGAACCGAGATGTTCATCGAATTCTCCCCTTGTTCACTTGAGGTTTCGCTTGCGCTCGATGAGCTGCATGATCAGCGGCGTCAGGATCAGCTGCATCGCCAGATCGAGCTTCGCGCCGGGACAGACGATCGAGTTCGCGCGCGACATCCAGCTCTGCGGCAGCATCGAGAGCAGATAGGGGAAGTCGATGCCGCGCGGATTCTTGAAGCGGATCACGACCATGGATTCGTCGGGCGTCGGGATCCAGCGGGCGACGAATGGATTGGAGGTGTCCACCGTCGGCACGCGCTGGAAGTTGATGTCGGTCTCGGTGAATTGCGGGCAGATGTAGTGGATGTAATCGGGCATCCGCCGCAGGATGGTGTCGGTGACGGCCTCGGTCGAATAGCCGCGCGCGCTGCGATCGCGGTGCAGCTTCTGGATCCATTCGAGATTAATGACCGGCACGACGCCGATCTTGAGATCGGCATAGCGCGCGACATTGACCTTGTCGGTGACCACGGCGCCGTGCAGGCCCTCGTAGAACAGCAGCTCGGAATTTTCCGGCAGCTTCTTCCAATCGGTGAAGGTGCCGGGCGCTGCGCCGTGCAACGCGGACTCTTCGGCATCGTGCACGTAGTGACGCGTCACCGCCGTGCCGGTCTCGCCGTAGTCGCGAAACGCGCGCTCCAGTTCCTCGAACAGGTTGGTCTCGGGGCTGAAATGGCTGAAATGCTTGTTGCCGCGCTCGGCCTCCTTGGCCATCTGCGTACGCATCTCGGCGCGGTCATAGCGGTGGAATGCGTCGCCCTCGATGTAGGCGGCGTTGACCTTCTCGCGGAAGAATATCTGCTCGAAGGTCTTCTTGACCGAGGTGGTGCCGGCGCCGGAGGAGCCGGTGATCGAGATGATCGGATGCTTCCTGGACATCGGACGCCCTCCTTACAGCCGGAAGAATCCGCGCCGCGCGAATAGCGGCGCCGAGACGCTGGCGACGAGCACCGGATCGCAGTGCAGCTCCTCGACGCGCCGCACCTCGTTGCTCGAGCCCATGATCAGCGGCACGCGCTGGTGCAGGTTTTGCGCCGAGAGATCGAGGACGCGCTCGCGTCCCGTGGTGGCGGAGCCGCCGGCCTGCTCGATGATCATGGCCATCGGATGCGCCTCGTAAGTCAGGCGCAGGCGGCCGTCGCCATAGCCGGGGCGCGCATCGGAGGGATAAAGGAACACACCGCCGCGGGTGAGGATGCGATAGGCCTCGGCGACCAGCGAGCCGACCCAACGCATGTTGAAATCGTGGTTGGCCGGACCTTCGACGCCGGCGAGGCACTCGTCGATGAAGGCGCGCACCGGCGGATCCCAGTGCCGGCGGTTCGAGGCGTTGATCGCGAATTCCTCGCAGGTCTCTGCGATCTGCACGCCGCTGCGCGCGAGGCGGAAGCAGCCCGCCTTGCGGTCGAGCGTGAAGATGTCGACGCCCTCGCCGAGCGTCAGCACCAGCGAGGTCTGCGGGCCGTAGGTGACGAAGCCTGCCGCAAGCTGCGCCGAGCCGCGCTGATGGAAGGCGAGCGACAGGTCGTCGGGCGCGGGCAGGATCGAGAAGATCGTGCCGACGGTCATGTTGATGTCGATGTTGGAGGAGCCGTCGAGCGGATCGATCGCGATGCAGATGCGGCCCTCGCGGTCGCCGATCTGGGCCTCGCGCATCTCTTCCGACGCCAGCGCCGCGATCGGCAGCTTGCCCAGGCAGCGGCGCAGGATCGCGTCGGCCTGGACGTCGAGGTCGCGCTGGACGTCGCCGTCGCTGTTGCGCCCCGTGGTCAGGCCTGAGGCATCGGCGAGATCGCCGGTGGCGATGAGGTCAGCGATCTCGATGGCCGCCGCGGCGATGGCGTCGACCGCGGCCGCCACAGCCAGCGCGTGCGGCGCGGTCTCGGAATACCGTTGAAGGTGATCGTCCAGCCTGAGTTGCCCGGTCATCTGCGTCCATCCCCTGTGCCGGCGCGCATCCATTCCCTCCCCTCTGGAGGTCGGTAGCGATCAGTCCCGGCATCAGGAGATTGACAGGGGCAGCTTAATAAGGAAAATTTCTATTCATAATGAGCGTCAAAGATTTTTCTTATAATGGCTCCAGCCATGCGGCGGCCCAGCTCCGGCATTTGACGATCCGGCAGCTGCGCTCGCTCGCGGCGCTCTCGGCCAAGGGCAGCGTGACGGCGGCGTCCGGCCATCTCGGGCTGACCCAGCCGGCCGTGACCCAGCAACTCCGCCAGCTTCAGGACCTTGCCGGCCTGCCGCTGGTGCAGCGGACTGGCGACGGCATGCTGCTGACCGAGGCGGGCAAGGAGGTGCTGGCGCTGGCCGAGCGGGTCGAGGCCGCCATCACGGACTGCCAGGGCGCGCTCGATCTGCTGGCGGGACGGACCGGCGGCACGGTGCATCTCGGCGCGGTCTCGACCGCCAAATATTTCGTGCCGCATGCGATCGCGGCGTTCTCCAAGCGCTACCCCAAGATCGAGATCAAGCTGACCATCGGCAATCGCGAGGAAATCCGCGAGGCCATGCACGGCTACGACCTCGATTTCGCGGTGATGGGTCGGCCACCGGCCGACGTCACCGTCGATGTGCGCCAGCTCGGGCGCAATCCGCACATCATCGTCGCGCGCAAGGGGCACTGGCTGGAGAAGGATTCCGGCCTCAACCTCACCGACCTCGTGCACGAGACCTTCCTCACCCGCGAACCCGGCTCGGGCACGCGGACGCTGATGGAGGGCATGTTCCAGCGCTCCGATCTCGAGCCGATCATCGGCATGGAGATGAGCAGCAACGAGACCATCAAGCAGGCGGTGATCGCCGGGCTCGGCATCGCCTTCATCTCGGCTCACACGGTGGCGCATGAACTCGCGGAAGGCCGCCTCGTCGTGCTCGACGTCGCGGGCCTGCCGATCGTGCGGCAATGGTACGTGATCCGCCGCAGCGACAAGGTGCTGCTGCCGCCGGCGCAGGCGATGTTCGATTTTCTGGGCTCGGAAGGGGCGAACTATCTGCCCGACGTGCCGGAGTTCGGAGGACGCTAGTCCGCCGGCACTCAGCTCATCAGCTTCATCGCGACGGTCGCCGCCAGGATCACGATGATCTGGAGCAGGCGCTCCGTCGTGAAGATGCGGTTGAACGTGGTCATCGCTTGCCCCGGCCGAGGTGAAGGAGGTTTCGATCGGCCCGTTGCTAGCACAGACGCTCCGCCAGACAACTCCGTAATTGCCACGGGACCCGCATGCCGTTCGCCTGTTGCAAGCGGACCGCACCTCACGCGCTCCCCTGCAGGCGATCGTTCCACCATGCGAGGGTGCGGGCGACCCCTTCCTCGAATCCGACGAGCGGCAGGCCTGCTGTCACCTCGCGAAGGCGGCTGATATCGGCGGCAAGGATCGGCTCGGCATCGACGCCCGTTGCATCGACGGCGCCGAACCTCACCAGATGACGCGGCTCGAGGAGACCCGCGACATGCTCGATCACGCTGCGCAGGCTGCGCACGTCGCCGCTGGCGAGATTGACGACGCCGGCGAGCCCGCTGTCGAGCACGGCGGCGATCATCTGCGCGAGATCGTCGACATAGACGAAGTCGCGCAGTTGGCCGCCATGCGAACAGTCGAAGCCCCGTCCGGCTCGAAGGCTCCGGATCAGCGAGGGAATGAGGCGCGGCTCCGCCTCGTGCGGACCGAACGGGACAAACACGCGGCCCCAGGCGGCGCCCGCCGCGACATAGGCTTCGCCCGTCGCGAGCTTGGCCTGTCCGTACCATGTCGTCGGACGGCACGGGCTCGCACTCTCTTCGCACGGGCCGTTCTGCGGTCCGTATTCGAGGCCGCTTCCGATGCCGAGGATGCGGCTGGTGCCGCAGGCTCGCGCGCGCTCGAGCAGGTCGATGCTTGCTTCCGCCCACAGCCGATTGACGGGATCCTCCCGATAACGGCCCGGCCGCGCTTCCCAGGCGAGATGGACGAGATGCGTCGGCCGCGCTGCGCAGAGCGCATGCGCACGGCCGGCTTCGGTGAGGAGATCGGCCGCGTGCCACCTCACGCCCGGCGTCGCCGGTTGCGCCGTGTGCGCGATGCCATGGACCTCGAAGCCGCGCCCCGCCAGCACAGGCAGCAGCGCACGGCCGATGAATCCGGACGCGCCCGTGACCAAGACCCGCTTCATGCGAGATACGGCAGAGCGCGGTCGCGCGCGGACAGGATCGGATCGGGCAGCGGCCAGGCGATCGCCAGCGACGGATCGTCCCAGCGAACGCCGGCCGCACCTTGCGCGTCATAGGGCACGTCGATGAAGTACATCAACTCGGTCGCATCGACGAGCGTCTGGAAACCGTGCGCGCATCCGGCAGGGATGAACACGGCGTTGCCGCGGTCGGCGGTGAGCTCGACCGCGCACCATTGCCCATAGGTCGGCAGCGATCGGCGCAGATCGACGATCACGTCGAAGGCACGGCCGGCGACGCAGCGCACCAGCTTCGCCTCCGGCCGGCTGGCCTGGTGATGCAGACCGCGAAGGGTGCCGGCGCGTTCGTTGCGGGACAGACTGACTTGCGCGAAATGCGTCGGCAGTCCCTGCGCCGCGAAGGCCTCGGTATCGAACAGCCGGGCGAACGACCCGCGCGCATCAAGCTCGGGCTCGATGCCGATTTCGACCACGCCTGGCAGAGGCAATGCAGTGAACCTCATCTCGCCCCTCCGCGCCGCGACGCCGCCGTTGCGAACCTCCGTTCACCCGAACGCCTTTTCGGTTGCATCATGCGCAACCTTGTCGGAGTTTCCGTCGCTTGTGGGAATTCACTAACAGCCGCGACAGGGCGGCACAACGGGACGATCCGGTCATGCACGGGCATCGATGCCGCTTCTGCGCGCGGGAGCTCGACGAGACCTTCGTCGATCTCGGCCTGTCGCCCCTGGCGAATTCCTATTTGCCGCCGGAGCGCGCGAATGCCACCGAGCCGGCCTATCCGCTGCATGCCCGCGTCTGCCGCGCTTGCGGGCTGGTGCAGCTGCCGCAATTCGAGCCTGCGGCCAGCATCTTCGACCAGTACCTGTATTATTCCTCCTATTCCGAGAGCTGGCTGCTGCATGCGGAGAGCTATGCCGCCGACATGATCGCCCGCGCGAGGCTCGGCACCGGATCCGAGGTGATCGAGATCGCCAGCAATGACGGATATCTGCTGCAGTATTTTCAGCGCGCCGGCATCGGCGCGCTCGGGATCGAGCCGGCCGGCGGCCCGGCAGCCGCTGCGATCGCCAAGGGCATTCCGACCCGCATCTGCTATTTCGGCCGCGATGCCGCCGCGGCGCTCTGCGCCGAAGGCCACAGGCCCGCACTGATCGTCGCCAACAACGTGCTGCCGCACATCCCCGACATCAACGATTTCGTCGCGGGCCTGCGCATTCTTCTGCCCGACAACGGACGTGCGACGCTGGAGCTTCCGCATCTGCTGCATCTGATCGAGGGGATCCAGTTCGACACGATCTATCACGAGCACCTCTCGTACTTCTCGCTCGCGACCCTCGAGACGGTGTTTCGCGCACATGCGTTGCGCGTCTTCGACGTGGAGGAATTGCCGACCCACGGCGGTTCGCTGCGCCTGCATGTCTGCACTGAAACGGCGGCCCACAGCCCCTCGCCTGCGCTCGCGCAATTGCGCCGGCGCGAGGCCGTCGCAGGGCTCGACCGGCCCGCGATCTCCAGTGATTTCCGGACCAAGGTGGCGGCGAAGCGCGAGATGATCCGCGACTTTCTCGTCGCGGCGCGGCGCGCGGGCAAGACGGTGCTCGGCTATGGCGCGCCGGCCAAGGGCAATACGCTGCTGAATTATTGCGGCATCACGCGCGAACTGATTCCGTTTACCGTGGACCGCAATCCGCACAAGCAGGGCCTGCTGCTGCCGGGATCGCATCTGCCGATCCGCGATCCCGCCGCCCTGATCGCGGCCAGGCCCGATTACGTCTTCATCCTGCCGTGGAATCTGAAGGACGAGATCATCGACCAGCTGGCGGAGATTCGCGCCTGGGGCGGACAGTTCGTGGTGCCCGCGCCCGATCTCACGATCATATCGTGAGCGATGGTTAACGATCAGGCGGCGAGCGAAGCGGCGTAGTCCATGCGCGATGCGAAATAGGCTTCCAGCTCCGACAGCGCCCGCGCCTCCCAATCCTGCGCCTGCTCCAGAAGCGACCAGCTCTGGCCCGGGCGGAACGCCGCGGTCTGGCGATAGAGCGATGCGATGCCGCGATAGCGACGCACGTTCTCCAGGATGGCCTGACCGCTGATTTGGCCGTTCATGTCCGAAAACTCCCTCGTCATTCCCGGGGGAGAAACTGCGGCCAAATCTTTTTCGAAAAGTTAGCGGCGCGCGGCAAGCGCGCGGATGGTTGCCGGACTGTTGCGCGCAGGCAACGCGCGACGCCGCGCAGGGGCGATCTATTGTGGATTCGTTGCTGCGCTCTCGCCCGGAGGCTTCAGCCCGCCGCGGCTGATGATGCTCATCGTCTCGCGGCAAAGATCGGCAAGGCCGATCAGCAGCACGGCCAGCAGGCAGAACAGATTGATGGAATCGGTATTCGCGCTGGACAGCGCGGCGAACTCGAAGAAGGGCGGAATGAACGCCCACCACACCAATGGAATGGTGAGCAGAGCGGCAAATCCCGCCGCCGGCGTGCCCGCAACGATGCCGAGCACGAACAGGCCGGGCAGGAACGCTGCAAAATAGAGGTTTGCGCCGAGCGCGACGCAGATGCCCTGAAACACGGCCGACACTGCGACAACGACGCTTCCGAGCAGAAACGCCTGCCACGACCATGGCCGTACCCGCGGTACGCCAAACAGCCCCGCACGCCTCATCAGCCTCCCCCTGCCGCCCGTTAACCGGGCTCGCTTGAGACGAAAGTACTACAACCGCAAGCAAACCGCGAGATGGAAATTGCGGCACCCGAGGCCTCGCAGGGTCTCGTGGCCCGGTCTTGGTAAACAGCCGCATCGCAGCATTCTGCCGGGCCGGCGACTACTCGGTCGCCGCATAAAGCAGGCCCGCGACGGGCAAAGCGAGGCCAATGGCCGAGGCGAGCGGCCAGCCGCCTTGCGCGAAGGCCCAGGCGCCGACCGCGGAACCGGCAGCACCGGCCGCGAAGAACGTCGCCATATAGAGGCCGTTGAGGCGGCTGCGGTGCTCGTGCCCGAGCGCGAAGATGGCGCGGAAGCCGAGCACGACGTTGCCCTGAACGCCGATATCGATGGCAATCGCGGCCACCACCAGGCAGCCGAGGTTCAGCATGGAGCCGGGCGCACCGACATAGCTCGCCAGGAAGCCCGCGGCCGCGAGCAGCATCGCGACCAGCGTCGCGATCCGGCTATGGCCGCGATCGGCGAGCCGCCCCGCGATGGGAGCTGCGAACACGCCGGCGACGCCGGCCAGCGCGAACAGCGCGATGCCGCGCTGGGAGAAGCCGAACGCGCCCGCGAGCTGGAGCGGCGCCACCGTCCAGAACAGGGTGAAGCAGCCGAACAGGCTCGCCTGATAGAGCGCCCGTCGCCGGAGCAGCGGCGTGTTCAAGGCCAGATGCGGCATCGACAGCAGCAGCGTGCCGTAATGCATGCGCGCGACGGGCCTGCGCCGGGGCAGCGCGAGGCGCAGCACCGCTGCGAGCACGATCATCAGCGCGGCGGAGGCGAAGAACACCGTGTGCCACGACGAGGCGGCGGTGACGAAGCTCGACACCGGACGCGCCAGCATGATGCCGAGCATCAGCCCGGTCGAGACGTTGCCGACGACGCGGCCGCGGATGGCCTCCGGCGCCAGATGCGCGGCATAAGGGATGATGATCTGCACCGCGACCGAGCCGAGCCCGATGAACAGCGCCGCGACCAGGAACGGCAGCGCGTGGGTCGAGAACGCGGCGGCGAGCAACGCGGCGGCCCCGAGCATGATGACCGAGCAGATCAGGGCACGATTCTCGACGAGATCGCCGAGCGGCACGATGAAGAGCAGGCCGACGCCATAGCCGATCTGCGTCATGGTGACGATCAGCCCCGCGGCTCCGTGCGACAGGCCGAGCGCGGCGCTGATCGGGGCGATCAGGGGCTGCGCGTAATAGATGTTGGCGGCGACCATGCCGCAGGCCGCAGCAAGCACGAAGGTCAGGCGCTGCGACACCGCATCCGGTTCGGAGGCGGTTTCGATCGTGGCATTCATCGTCATTCCAATGGACTCCAGATATCGGGAACGATCATTCCCTAATAAGGCATGAATTCAGGCGAGCAGCTTCATCGCGACGCCGACCAGGCGCTCGCCGTCGAGCGGCAGCCGCGCCTTGCCGACGACGCGCATGCCTTGCGTGATGCAGATCATCAGCCGCGCGGTGTCGTCGACATCGAGATGGGCCGAAATCGAGCCGTCGGCCTGGCCCTCGCGGATGAGGCCGGCGATGAACGCCTCGTTGGTCTCGATCTGCGCGTTGACACGGGCGCGGACGTCGGAATCGAGCGCGGCAAGCTCGACCGTGCCGCCGACCACCATGCAGCCGCGGCGGCCCTCGATGCCTTGGGAGTGCTCGACATAGGACAGCAGCACGTGGCGCAGCCGCTCCCGGCCGTTGCTGCCGCGCGCCGCCGCGCTGCGGGTCTGCTCCCGGCGCACGGCGGCGTAGCGGTCGAACGCCGCCAGGAACACGGCCTGCTTGTCGCGAAACGCCTTGTAGACGCTGCCGGTGGCGAGCCGCATGGCGGCGGTGAGGTCCCCGATCGAGGTGGCATGATAGCCGCGCTCGCAAAACACCCGCACGGCGCGATCGAGGGCGGTGTCCATGTCGAATTCCCGGGGACGGCCGGGCGGACGGGCGACAGGCTGGGATCTGCGGGCGGTCTTCTGCATTGCGGGATAATAGGGAATGATCGTTTCCTAATAAAGACACGGAGTTGTGAAGGGTGGCGCTGGCGCTCTCCACGCCGTCATGGCGACGCTCCAGTGCACATCCCGACAGTAGTGCCGTAGGGTGGGCAAAGGCGCATCGCGCCGTGCCCACGATCTCCATCCATACGCAACAAGGGCGTGGGCACGCTGCCGCTTTGCCCACCCTACGACATCGAGCTTGCGGCACGCGGCGCGATTCTCCGAGGCGTACTTGTAGGACGGGTAGAGCGATGAGAAACTCATCACGCATCCTCATCGCGGGAAGACGATGGGTTTCGCTTCGCTCTACCCATCCTACGGCAGCTGATTTGCAGACATGGCTTCGCATTCTCGCGGCTTGTTTCGCCCGAGCTTTGCTTCATCTTTCGCCCCTCCAGGTCCAAGAGAGCGCAGGGAAGACCGGGTGCCGACCTCGCACCCGCGGTCCGCTGCGCGAAATGCACACGCAGGAAGAACCGCACAGCAGCATACAGGTGGTGCCGATCACACGGCCTTCCCTGCGCGATGGTCGGACGGCTTATGCCGTGCTCTCCCGGGAGCCGAACTTTCCTTCTGGCCTCCCTCGCCGTTCGAATTGGATGATGCCGTCTGCCCGGTTGGGCTTTCGCACATCTTCGATCCGGCTTGACCGTAGCAACGACGGCCAGGACCACACGGTTTTGCCGTACGCGTTCAGCGTCGCTCGTCTGCACGCGGGGTTCGGGCTCACAGGGGCTACCCGCCCTGCCCGCCCCATCTCGTGCCGACGCTGCCGCGTCCACCGCAAGCCCGGCTCGCGATCAAGACGACGACGAGATCGCCCCTCTTGGTGAGCCGGGATGGGCAACACCTACGACAAATCCGAATTTCGGTAAAGTGGAATATTTTTGCGCGAGGCGATTGACAGGGGGCGACACAGGCGCGACCGCGTAGCCCGGATGGAGCAAAGCGCAATCCGGGACGGTACGAGATGCCGGGCGAGCGCCCCCGGATTACGCTGGCGCTCCATCCGGGCTACGAGAGCCTCACACCTTCGGCCGCGCCGCCGTCCCGTCCGCCATCGTCGTCACGCCCTTCCGCTCCACGATCATTCCATAGGCCTGCGGCTGGCGGTGGACGTCGAAATTGAAGGTGGTGCGCTTGTAGGAATTGCAGAGATCGAGATCGCAGCGGGCGAGCGCGAGCTCGTCGCCCTTGGTGGTGCATCGCGCGATGATCTCGCCGGAGGGCGCGATGATGCAGCTGCCGCCGATGTGGTCGACGCCCTCCTCGACGCCGGCCTTGGCGACGCCGACCACGAAGGTGCCGTTCTGATAGGCGCCGGACTGCATGACGAGATGATTGTGGAACAGCGAGAGATCGTCATGCTCCGGCGCGGGCGGATTATGCACCGGCGTGTTGTAGCCGATCATCACCATCTCGACGCCCTGCAGGCCCATCACCCGATAGGTCTCGCTCCAGCGGCGGTCGTTGCAGATCGCCATGCCCATCACCCCGCCGAAGGCATTCGCGACGCCGAAGCCGCGGCCGGGCTCGAAATAGCGCTTTTCCAGATGCTGAAATTTCCGCCACGGCTCATGCTCGGCATGGCCCGGCAGATGGACCTTGCGATATTTCGAAACGATCGCACCGCTCTTGTCGACCAGAATGGAGGTGTTGTAGCGCCTGACAATTCCGGCCTCGACCGTCAGCTCGGCATAACCGAGGTAGAAGCCGATGCCGATGGCGCGGGCAAGATCGAACAGGGCTCGCGTCTCCTCGCCCGGCATCTCGCGCTCGAAGAAGCCGTCGATCTCGGCCTGATCCTCGAAATACCAGCGCGGGAAAAACGTCGTCAGCGCAAGCTCGGGATAGACGATGAGATCGCAGCCATTCGCGTGGGCCTGACGCATCAGCGCCATCAGGCGCGCCACCACGTCCGTTCTCGTCTCGCTCCTCGCGACAGGACCAAGCTGGCCGGCCGCGACTGTCACAAATCTTGCCACGCGTCATTCCCTCGTTGCCCGGAGTGCGTCTGGTTGGAGCCTATCGAGCGCCGGGCCGCGCGCACAGGCCGGTCCATCTCATCGTCGTCACTTGGCACAATCAAATTTCGTGCCGGTGGGTATCATCGTCAGGCGGCGCGCGGCCGTTGCCGCATGGATCGATGGAACTTCGTTGCGGATATGCAACGGTTCCCCACGGTCTGAAGCCGGACAAAACAAACTCCCATTGCGGCCACGAACCGCTCTCACAAGGCCGTGAGACTATCAGGGGAACGACGATGCGTGCACAACGCGTTTGGAAAGTGAATGGGGATGCCAGCATCGGGCACCTCCAATCGAGACTGGACGACCTCAACAAGCGTCTGGGCCAGCTCGAAAGCCAGCATCCTGAGAGCTGGAAGCTCGAAGAGCTCAAGGCGAGCGCGCTCAGCCTGTCGCGCGAGATCGACGACATCCGCTGCGCCGAGGCGACGGCGGCCCTGAGCGAGTTGCTGCGGAGGTAATCACGCCGGCGAGCCGATGGGGGCGTAGGATGGGTAGAGCGAAGCGAAACCCATCGATCCCTCTCGCGGAAACGAAGGTGATGGGTTTCGCTTCGCTCTACCCATCCTACAAGGTCGCGATTCGGCGACGTTGAAGGAACCAACCTCTCTCGCCGCCATTTCCATGAGAGCATGGAGCACGATCATGTCCAGGCACCTGACGCGAACCAATCTCGCGCGCGGCGTGGCCGGCGCGGTATCCACGCTGGTCCTGTGCGCGACGCTGGCCTTCGGCCTTGCGCGGCACTTTGCGCTGTGAGGGATTTTGCATGACATCCGATCCCGAGGAGCAGGTCCGCCTGCAAGGCTTCGGCGAGATGACGTTGCGCACGGCGGTCGCAACGCTGATGCAGCTTCCGCCGCGCGAGCGATCGGAAGCCGCGATCTTCCGCGTCCGCGACGACGTGCGCCTCGCGTCGAGCGAAGTCGCCGAACTCGCCTCGCATTGGGGCATCGAACCGGCGCCGAAGGTGCGATCGCCGCGGCTGGTCCCGGAACAGCACTGGCCGGACATCGTACGCGGCATGGTGCGCGAGGCGCCGCTACCGGCGCTGCTGGTGGCGTTCATCGTGGGCGTGGTGGTGGCGCGAAGGTAGGCTCTTCCGCGCGAGCAGCGACATCCGCACCGCAGCAAGTGTTCAACACAACACCCGGCCGCCGTAGCGGCCAGGTGCACGGTCATGGACCGTTCTAGTGGTGCATCTTCTTCGCGCGCGCCGGCGGCAGCAGCACCGTATCGATGACGTGAATGACGCCGTTCGACGCCTCGATGTCCGGCTGGATGACGTGCGCATCGTTGACGCGGACACCCAGGCTTCCGTCGACGGCGACGGGCTGGCCCTGAACGGTCGCCACATTCAGCGACTTGCCGGCGACGTCGGCGGCCCTCACGCGGCCCGGAATGACGTGATACTTCAGAATCGCCGCGAGCTTGGCTTTGTTTTTCAACAGCGATTCAACCGTTCCGGGCGGCAACTTGGCGAAGGCCGCGTCGTTAGGCGCAAACACCGTGAACGGGCCCTTGCCCTTGAGCGTATTCACGAGACCGGCGGCTTTCACGGCCGTCACCAGCGTGGTGAACGAACCGGCGGAAACCGCGGTGTCCACGATGTCGGCGGCGCGCGCGACGGAAGGGCCGAGCAGGCCGGCGACCATGGCCGCTCCGGCCACGAACGAACGAATTGCGGGCGTCATCAAATTCTCCAGGTGTTTTCATTCATGCCGACGCGATGGGTGCACGCGATACCGCGCATCCATCGTCCGATCAGTTGCGATCGACCCCCACGAAACGTAGCGCAGCGACGACCGGATCACCGGCCAGTTCAAATATCCAGAGGATCGGATTGTCCCGTCGAGGCAAACGGCCTGAAAAACCGCTGTCGTCGCCGTACCCGCGTCGTCGTGCCGCGCTCGCTGCCGCGGTGCCGGGCGAATTCAGGCTCTTGACGATGCCTCGTGACGGATTCAGCTCAGGGTCTTGATCACGAAGTCCTTGAGCCGCCGCGCGGGCAGCGGGAGACGGTCGCGCTCCAGGATCGCAATCTCCGTGTCCTTGAGGTCGGGCATCGGCTTTCCGTCCACGACATGGAGATCAGGAGGCACCATGTCCTTGGGAAGCACCGTCACGCCAAGCCGGGCTCGGACGGCGGCGAGCGTTCCGGCCAGCGATCCGCAGGTGTAGGCAACCCGCCACGATCGCTTGGCACGATCGAGCGCCTCGGTTGCGCGTTTCCGGTAGACGCAGGGTTTTGGCGAGACTGCCAAGGGCAGGACGCCTTGCCTGAGATCGACACCACCCGTCACCCAGACCAGCGGCTCGCGCCACACGCGCGTGCCGGGAATCTCGATCGACCGCTCGCGCTTGATCAGCGCCAGATCGAAAGCCCCCTTGCGAAAGCGCTCGATGAGATTCATCGTCAGATCGCAGGTCACTTCGAGGTCGACCTGAGGATAGGCGTGGGCAAACCGGGCGAGCACGTCGGGAAGATGGCGGGTCGCGAAATCCTCGGGCGCGCCAAGGCGAACGAGGCCACGCATCGCGGGCTCCTGGATGCGCGCAACCATTTCGTCATTCAGGTCCAGCATGCGCCGCGCATACTCGAAGAACGTGTCGCCTTCCGCCGTCAACGCGACCGCTTGCGGCGACCTTTCGAGCAACTTGCCGCCCACCGATTGCTCGAGCCGGCGGATTTGCAGGGAAATCGTCGACTGCTGCAATCCGAGCGCCTGCGCGGCGCGCGTGAAGTTGCCGAGCGACACGATGGTCACGAAGGACCGGATCAGGTCGATGTCGAGGTTGAGACGCGAACGGGGCATCATCATTGCCTTTTTCAATGATGACCCTTGATACAATCAATTTTGTCAAACACCAGCGAAAAGCTATGCAGCCATCGTTCGCCCCAGCCCGATGGAGGTCCCTTGCTCGCGCTCGCCGTCCAGAATCTCGTGTCACCTTCGGTGCTGTTCTTCGGCATGGGTCTCGGCGCCTCGCTTGGCCGCTCAGACCTCTCCGTGCCGGAGGCCATTGCACGCTTTCTCTCGCTCTATCTCCTGATCTCGATCGGCTTCCGTGGCGGTGCGGAGGTCGCCCATCAGGGCGTGACGCCGGGGCTGGCGCTGGCCATCGTGGCCGGCATCGTGTTGTCGGCCGGCTTGCCGTTCATCGCCTACGCCTTGCTGCGCTACGGCGCGAGGCTCGACCACGTCAACGCGGCGGCCGTGGCCGGTCACTATGGATCGATATCGGCGGTGACGTTCGTTGCCATCACGGGCGCGCTCACCCAGCTCGCGTTGCCCTATGACGGTTACATGATCGCGGTCGCAGCCGCGATGGAGACGCCGGCGATCTTCTCGGTGCTCGTGATCGCGCGCAGCGGGCAAGGCCGCGCGAAAGGCGAACTGTCCGGAGACTTCCTGCGCGAGATCGCACTGAACGGCTCGATCGTTGCGCTACTCGGGGCCTTTGTGGTCGGTTGCATCACGGGCGAGCGCGGCATGAGTTCGCTCAAGCCTTTCCTGCTGGATGCTTTTCCCGGTTTCCTCTGCGTCTTCCTGCTCGATATGGGCCTGATCGCCGGGCGCGGACTGCGGGACGGCTGGAGATCGCTCTCTCCTGCGGTGGCAGGGTTTGCCTGGGTGATGCCGCTCATCGGCGCAGTCTTCGCGGCCCTGTTCGCCCGGCTCATCGGTCTGTCGCCAGGCAGTACCGCCATCCTGATGACGCTCGGGGCGTCGGCCTCCTACATCGCCGTCCCGGCCGCGATGCGGCTTGCCCTGCCCGCGGCAAACCCGGCCATTGCTCTGACCCTTTCGCTCGGCCTGACATTCCCATTCAACCTGATCGTCGGCATCCCGCTCTACATTGCTGCCGCCCAGATGATCGCGCGATGAGGACAGCATGCAGATGTTTGCCAAGAAGCGGATCGAAATCCTGATCGAACGGGCTGTGCTGAAGCGGCTGACCGAGGAACTCGAGCGCACGGGCGTGAGCGGCTATTCCGTGGCTCCGCTCGCCGGCGGGCGCGGCCGAGCCGGCCGATGGGAAGCGGACGGCCAGATCGGCGATGCCGCCGGGATGTTCGCGCTGTGGTGTATCGTCGATGCGGCTCGGCTGGACGAACTGCTGCAGGTCGTCTTCGCCATCGTCGCCCGGCAGGTGGGCCTTGTTTCCGTCAGTGACGTCCAGGTGGTGCGGCCGGAGCGATTTTGAGGGCGGCCAAGGGCCGTCAAGGGCCGTCCGTCGCGACCCCGCGTTCCGGAACAAGCGGCCCTGCCCCGCCAAATCGGACGTGGACCCGATGGCGAAATCGTTGCAAAAGGGCGTCCCGAGGCGGCGGCGGCCGGTCTGCCAAGCCTCTGGAAAACGTCGACTTTTGGAAGAATGGTCGGAGTGGCAGGATTCGAACCTGCGACCCCTGCGTCCCGAACGCAGTGCTCTACCGGGCTGAGCCACACTCCGACAAGAGGCCGGCTTATAGCGTCGGGTTTGGCGCACCGCAAGCGGCCGAGATGAGGAATTTTGCCCCTGTGAAAACGGGCCTTCAAACGCTGATTCTACCGGCCGGCGCGGCCGGCGCGGAGGCTGCCGCCCGGACTCTGGCGGCTGGCGGGCTGGTCGCGTTTCCGACCGAGACCGTCTACGGGCTCGGCGCGGACGCCGCCAACGCGGCCGCGATCGCCCATCTCTACGCCGCCAAGGGGCGACCGGCCTTCAATCCGCTGATTGCCCATGTGCCTGATATCGCGGCGGCCCGTCGGATCGGGCGATTCGACGCGCGGGCCCAAAAGCTGGCCGAGGCGTTCTGGCCGGGGCCGCTGACGCTGGTGGTGCCGAAGACGGAGGGCTGCCCGGTGGCGGATCTCGCCACCGCCGGCCTCGACACGGTCGCGATCCGCATTCCCGCCCACCCCGTGGCGGAGGCGATCCTGCGCGCGTTCGGCGGGGCGGTGGTGGCGCCATCCGCCAACATCTCCGGCCACGTCTCGCCGACGCTGGCGGCCCATGTCGAGAGCGACCTGTCGGGGCGGATCGACCTGATCGTCGACGGCGGGCCTGTCGCGGTCGGCGTCGAATCGACCATTGTCGGCTGCTTCGACGCGCCGATGCTGCTGCGGCCCGGCGGGCTGTCGCGCGAGCGGATCGAGGCCGTGCTGGGCGCGAGCCTGGCGCGGCCGCCGGCAGAAGCCGAGAGCAATGACAACCGGCCGCTGGCGCCGGGCATGCTGGCCTCCCATTACGCGCCGCGCGCGCCTGTGCGCCTACGCGCGCGAGAGGTTGCGCCGGGTGAAGCGCTGCTGGCATTCGGACCGGCGCGGCTGCCCGGCATGGCGACCGCCACCGCCGTCATGAATCTGTCGCCCACCGGTGATCTCGATGAAGCCGCCGCCAATTTGTTCGGCTATCTTCGCGCGCTCGATGCGAAGGGGCCGCGGGCGATTGCGGTGATGACGGTGCCTGAGGATGGACTCGGCGAAGCGATCAACGACCGGCTGCGCCGGGCTGCCGTGGCGAGATGAGAGTGGAAGAAGAGACGCGACAATGAACATCAATCAATCCGCCCCCCCTCCGCTTGCATCCGAGCTGATCGCGCAATTCCGCGAGATCGTCGGCGAGCGCCACGCGATCACCGATGCGACCGACATCCAGCCTTACGTCACCGAGGAGCGCAATCTGTTCCACGGCCGCTCGCCGCTGGTGCTGCGCCCGGGCTCGACCGCGGAGGTCTCCGCGATCTGCAAGCTCGCCTCCGCGCACAGAATCGCGCTGGTGCCGCAGGGCGGCAACACCGGGCTGGTCGGCGGCCAGACCCCGCACAACGGCGAGGTCGTGGTGTCGCTGCGCCGGCTCGACAAGATCCGCGAGGTCGACACCGCCTCCAACACGATGACGTGCGAAGCCGGCGTGGTGCTGCAGATCGCGCAGCAAAAGGCGTCCGACGCGGACCGGCTGTTTCCGCTGTCGCTCGGCGCGGAGGGCAGCTGCACCATCGGCGGCAATCTCTCCACCAATGCCGGCGGCACCGCCGCGCTCGCCTATGGCGTCGCGCGCGAGATGGCGCTGGGGCTGGAAGTGGTGCTCGCCGACGGGCGCGTGCTCAACGTGCTGTCGAAGCTGAAGAAGGACAACACCGGCTACAATCTGCACAACCTCTTCATCGGCGCCGAAGGCACGCTGGGCATCATCACCGCGGCGACGCTCAAGCTGTTTCCGAAACCGCGTTCGGTCGAGACCGCCTATGTCGGGCTGAAATCGCCGGCCGCGGCGCTGAAGCTGCTGACGATCGCGCAAGGCGAAGCGGCGAACGCGCTGACGAGCTTCGAATTGCTGTCGGAGATGGCGGTGGATTTCTCGGTCCGCCACGGCATCGACGTGCGCGATCCGCTCTCGGAGAAGCATCCCTGGTACGTGCTGATGGAATTGTCCTCCCCCGGCGACGACGCCCGCACGCCGCTGGAGACGATCCTCGCCCGCGCCATGGAGGAGGAGATCGTCGACGACGCCGTGATTGCGGCGAGCCTTTCCCAGCGCAACAATTTCTGGAAGCTGCGCGAGGAGATGTCGGCGGCGCAGAAGCCCGAGGGCGGCTCGATCAAGCACGACATCTCCGTGCCGATCGCCGCGGTGCCTGCGTTCATCGCGGAAGCCAACGCCGCCGTGGTCAAGCTGATCCCGGGCGCGCGCCCGGTGCCGTTCGGCCATCTCGGCGACGGCAATCTGCATTACAATGTCAGCCAGCCCGTCGGCGCCGACACGGCCGATTACCTCGCGCGCTGGCACGACATGAACGCCGTGGTGTTCGAGATCGTGCTGCGCATGGGCGGCTCGATCTCGGCCGAGCACGGCATCGGCGTGCTCAAGCGCGACGAGCTGCCCGACGTCAAGGACAAGACCGCGATCGAGCTGATGCGCGCGATCAAGGCGATGCTCGATCCGCTCGGCATCATGAATCCGGGGAAGGTGCTGTGAGCGCCTCTTCCGCTCCGCTCGCGATCTCCGCGATCGATGACCCCGACGTCGAAACGGTCGTCGCGCTGTGGCAGCGCTGCGGCCTGACGCGGCCCTGGAACGATCCGCATGCCGACATCGCGCTGGCGCGGCGGCGCGACAATTCCACCGTGCTGGTCGGCCGCGATGGCGGCGCGATCGTCGCGACCGTCATGGTCGGCCATGACGGCCATCGCGGCTGGGTCTATTACGTCGCGGTCGATCCCGACACCCGCAAGCGCGGCCATGGCCGCGTCATCATGGCGGCGGCGGAGGACTGGCTGCGCGCGGCCGGAATTTCGAAGCTGCAGCTGCTGGTCCGCCGCGAGAACGCGCAGGCCAACGCGTTCTACGGCTCGCTCGGCTTCGAGCTGTCGACCTCCGTGATGTTCCAGAAATGGCTCGACGGCCGCGCCCCCACGCCAAGCAATTGAGAATCCTGCCATGACCATTTCCGACCGCGTCCGCATCAAGGACGTCCGCGTGCTCTCGGACGGCTGGACCACGCTGAAGAACACCACGTTCGAGTACCGGCGCGCCAGCGGCGAATGGCAGACGCAGCACCGTGAGACCTATGAGCGCGACAACGCCGCCGCCGTGCTGCCCTACAATCTCGCGGGGCGCACCGTGATCCTGGTGCGCCAGTTCCGCCTGCCCGCCTTCATCCGCGGCTATGACGAGCTTCTGATCGAGGCCGCCGCCGGCGTGCTCGACAACGCCGAGCCCGAGGAGCGCATCCGCGCCGAGGCGGAGGAAGAGACCGGCTATCGCCTGCATCACGTCCACAAGGTGTTCGAGGCCTTCATGAGCCCCGGCGCCATCACCGAGAAGCTGCACTTCTTCGTCGCTGAATACGAGCCTTCGATGCGGGTCAGCGACGGCGGCGGCCTCGAGCACGAGGGCGAGGACATCGAGGTGCTGGAGCTGTCGATCGACGAGGCGCTGGCGATGATCGCCGACGGCCGCATCATCGACGCCAAGGCGATCATGCTGCTGCAATACGCAGCGCTGCACGTGTTCAGGTGACACCCTCCCCTGGAGGGGGAGGGTCGGCTCACATTGAGCGCAGCGAAATGTGAGACGGGGTGGGGTGACGGTCTCTCCTCGTCCACGGTGCCCGTGTGGAGAGATCACCCCACCCCGCTCGCGCTTCGCGCGATCGACCCTCCCCCTCCAGGGGAGGGTAAGAGACTTGCCGCTCTATCCTCGTCTGCAATCCTGTCCTGCGCTGGCCTGCCCCCGGTTGAGTAACCCCAAAACTATCTCTAGTCTGGCCCCAACCAAGAACCAGGAGACGCGCCCATGTCCGCGCCGCGCGACGATGAATTCGGCTTTGCGCCCGACTATGATGCCCCCATCCCCTACATGCAGCGCACCCGCGATTATTACGCGGCGATCGGCTACACCACGCCGTATCGCTGGGCGCATTACACCTCAGCGCCGTTCCAGCCGCTGAAGAAGCCGCTGACCAAGTCGCGGGTGACGATCATCACCACGGCTGCGCCCTACGATCCCGCCAAGGGCGACCAGGGGCCGGGCGCGGCATATAATGGCGGCGCGAAGTTTTATCAGGTCTATGACGGCGACACGTCGAAGGAGCACGACCTTCGCATCTCGCATATCGGCTACGACCGCAAGCACACCTCGGCGACCGACAACGGCACCTGGTTTCCGCTGCCACAGCTGTTGAAGGCGTCCGCCGCCGGCCGCATCGGCGAAGTGGCGCCGCGCTTCTTCGGCGCGCCGACCAACCGCAGCCACCGCGTCACGCTCGACACCGACGCGCCGGAGATTCTGGCGCGCTGCCTGGCCGACAAGGTCGATGTCGCGGTGCTGGTGCCGAACTGCCCGGTCTGCCACCAGACCACCGCGCTGGTGGCGCGGCATCTGGAGGCAGGCGGCATTCCGACCGTGGTGATGGGCTGCGCCAAGGACATCATCGAGCACGCCGCGGTACCGCGCTTCCTGTTCTCGGACTTCCCGCTCGGGAACTCCGCCGGCAAGCCGCATGATGTGGCCTCGCAGGCGCAGACGCTGGAGCTGGCGCTTCTGCTGCTGGAGACCGCGAGCGGCCCGCAGACCACGATGCAGTCGCCGCTGCGCTGGAGCGAGGATGCCTCCTGGAAGCTCGACTACAACAACGTCGCGCAGCTGTCGCCGGAAGAGCTGGCGCGCCGCCGCGCCGAATTCGACAAGCAGAAGGAGATCGCGCGCGGCAACCGCGCCGCCTGACGTCCTCCGACAACGACAATCAAAAAGGGGAGAGCGACGTGACGCGACCGTTCGAGGGCGTGAAGATCCTGGACTTCACGCAAGTGCTGGCCGGCCCCTATGCGAGCTACCAGCTCGCGCTGCTGGGCGCCGACGTCATCAAGGTCGAACGGCGCGAGGGAGAGGACATGCGCCGCACGCCGCTCAGCCGCGAATGGGCCGAACGCGGGCTCGCCCCCGCGTTCCAGGCCATCAACGGCAACAAGCGCAGCCTCACGCTCGATCTGCAGAAGCCCGAGGCGGTCGCGATCGTGAAGAAGCTCGCGGCGAGCGTCGACGTCGTCATGGAGAACTTCCGCCCGGGCGTGATGGACAAGCTCGGCATCGGCTATGAGGCGCTCTCGGCGATCAATCCAAAACTGATCTATTGCGCGGTGTCGGGCTTTGGCCAGACCGGTCCGGATCGCTTGCGGCCCGGCTATGACGGCAAGATGCAGGCGCTGTCGGGCATCATGGCCATCACCGGTCATCCCGAGACCGGACCGACCCGCGCCGGCTTTGCGGTGTGCGACGTGCTGTCGGGCGCCACTGCCGCGTTCGGCGTCTCGAGCGCGCTGTATCAGCGCGATCGCACCGGCAAGGGGCAGCTCATCGACGTCTCCATGCTGGAGGCGACGATGGCGTTTCTGTCGGGACAGATCGCGGACTGGTCGGTCGCCGGGCATCGTCAGCAATTGTCGGGCAACCAGGCGGTGAGCCGCCGGACCACGGCGAATTTGTTCAGATGCGGCGACGGCCACATCCTGCTCGCCGTCAACAACGAGAAGCAGTACCGCGCGCTGATGGCCGCGCTCGGCCGCGAGGACACGCTCAGCGACCCGCGCTTTGCCGACTGGTTTTCGCGCAACGAGAACGAGCCGGCCCTGCGCGCCATCATCGAGGAGGCGCTCGCGGCCAAGCCGGCACGCGAATGGGAGACCATTCTGGAAGATGCCGGCGCCCCCTGCGCCAGCATCTGGAAGGTCGAGGAGGTGATCGACCATCCGCAAATCAAGGCGCGCGGCGCGATCCAGGAGCTGGACACGCCCTACGGCCGCCTGCGCTTCGCCGGCAGCGGTTTCAAGCTCGCCCATGGCGGCGGCAGGCTGGACCGGATGGCGCCGGAGCTGGGGGCGGACACGGATGCGGTGCTCGGCGAGCTGGGATTCGATGCGGCGGCGATCGCGGCGTTGCGGGCAAGTGAGGTCGTGTGACGGTAGCGCCTCACACTCTTCTCGTCGTCCCGGGGCGCGCGTAGCGCGAACCCGGGACCCAAAACCACAGGATTGGGTTTGACGAAGACCGTAGTGAGCAGCTCGCGCCATAACCTCTCCCTGGGGTTATGGTCCCGGATCTGCGCTTCGCTTGTCCGGGACGACGGCGGAGTAAATGGCATGCGCTCGTAGGGTGGGCAAAGCGAAGCGTGCCCACCATTGCATGTTGCGGAGAGAGGTCGTGGGCACGGCGCGTTGCGCCTTTGCCCACCCTACGGCAGTGGCGATCAGAACAACGACCCCTGCCCGTCATCCGCCGGGCCGGCCGCAACCTTCCGCACAGTCTTCTTCGGCTTCATCGCCTCGGCCTCCGCCTCCATCTCCGCCGCGCTGATCGGCAGCACGAGCTGCTCGTCGTCATTGGCGACGCGGTTGACGCGGGTGGAGACGGGGTGCCAGGCGAATTCGCCGACGCGTGGCGCCGTCATCAGCGGCAGGATCGCATCGACCTCATCGCCGCGGATGTCGAGCCAGCGCTCGAAATCGCGCTCGCTGATGGTGACGGGCACGCGGTCATGCAAGCTCGCGAGGTCCTCGCCCGCGGCGGCCGTGACGATCGCAACCGTGTCGAGCTCTTCGCCGTTCGGCCCGGCCCAGGTCTCGAACACAGCGGCGAACCCTAGCGGCGCGCCGTCGGCCCGGTGGATGAAGAAGGGCTGCTTGCGGCCGCCTTCGGACTTCCACTCGTAATAGCCGTCGGCGGGGATCAGGCCGCGGCGGCGGCGGATCGCGCGCTTGAACGCGGGCTTCTCCAGCACCGTCTCGGAGCGGGCATTGATCAGGAGCGTAAAGCCCTTGGGGTCCTTGACCCAGCCCGGCAGCAATCCCCAGCGCATCAGGCGGAAATGGCGCGCACCATTCTCGACCAGCACCACCGGAATCGGTTGTGTCGGGGCGACATTGTACCGGGGCGGGAAGTTGGGCTGCTCGACATAGCCGAACAGTTGCCGCAAAGCCGCGGGGGCCGAAGTTATGACGAAGCGTCCACACATCGCAGGGTGTCTATATAGGGTCCGTTCAGGTCCTTTTAACCCCGAACGTTAACACTGCGGCAGATGAGCTCAACGGCCTCCCAACCCGCGCGGACGCATGTACAGACGGGCCCCGAGGCCGCCGCCTGGGCCGAGCGGCTGCGCGTGGCCAACATCAACCCGCGGACCGGCCTTGCCACTGACTATCTCAACCATTTCAATGAAGCCGTGATGCTCTTGGAGATGGTTCCGGACATGCCGGAATGCGCGGACGATTTCTTGACCTGGTCGCCGCTGTCCTATGCCGAGCATTTCACGGCCTCGAATTTCAAGGCACGCGACCTCGCCATCGAGGCCTATGAGAAGGCCGATCCCAGCGTCCGCGCCCAGTTCGACCACATCACCGATACCATGACCTCGATCCTGACCGCGGTCGGCTCGGCCATGCGCGAGGTCGAGAAGGACACGACGCGCATCCGCCTCGCCGAGCAGGCCGCCCTCTGGGTCAAGCCGCTGATCGCGGCCTGCGGCGGCATCATCCATGGCGGGGCCGAAGCCGACGTCGACACCATCATGGCGAACTGAGCCGGGTCTGTTCAGAAAATGGCCTCGGTCATCCAGCCCACCCACCCGCAGCTCGCCGTCAGCGCCGCGATTTTCCGCGACGGCCAGGTGCTGCTGACCCGCCGGGCCCGCTCGCCCGCCAAGGGCTTCTATTCGCTCCCCGGCGGCCGGGTCGAATTCGGCGAATCGCTGCACCAGGCCCTCACGCGCGAGGTCGACGAGGAGACCGGGCTCGACATCGCGATCGTCGGCCTTGCCGGCTGGCGCGAGGTGCTGCCGGCCGCGCCCGACGCAGGCCACTATCTGATCATGTCGTTTGCCGCCCGCTGGGTGGCCAGGGAGCCTTCCCTCAACGACGAGCTCGACGACTATCGCTGGATCGCGCCCGACGCCCTGGCGGGCCTCGGTGACCTCAGGCTGACCGGGGGGCTGGAGGAGGTCATCCAGTCCGCTGCGCGGCTGATCGGGGCCTGACCCGAGCCGCCGGGCTCACCGGCTCGCCTACCTTGCGTCGTCAGCCCCGAGGAGGCATACACCCCGCCGATGTCCACGCGATTTCTGGCCATTTTTGCCCTGATTCTCGCCTGCGCCTCGGCGCCCACCCGGGCCCAGGACGTGGCGGCGCCGTTTGACGCCGATTTGCAGCGGCTGGCCGAGATCCTCGGCGGCCTGCACTATCTGCGCGGCATCTGCGGGGCCAACGAGGGCAACAAATGGCGCAACGAGATGCAGGCGCTGATCGATGCCGAAACCCCCTCCGGAGAGCGCCGCACCCGCATGATCGCCGGCTTCAACCGCGGCTATAACGGCTTTCAGCAGACCTATCGGAGCTGCACGCCCGCTGCGACGGTCGCGATCCGCCGGTATATCGAGGAAGGCTCGAAGATCTCGCGGGATCTCACGGCGCGTTACGCGAACTGAAATACCTCTCCGTCAGCCAAACCCGGAACTGTAAATTCCTCATCCTGAGGAGCGCGGAACGCGCGTCTCGAAGGATGAAAGGCCCATCCGCGGCAACGGGGGCCTGCATGGTTCGAGACGCGTGCTTCGCACGCTCCTCACCATGAGGGTTTGGCGACGGGAACCCTGTCATCGACTTTGTTCACAGCCGTTAACCGTTCTTAAAGATGTGGCCTAGCGGGCGTTAATACGCGTGCTACACCTCTCGCACAGCGCATCGCCGTGGATCGCGCCCCAGCCCTGATCGAGTTTCATGAGCCAGCCGATTTCCTACGCACCCGACCGCGCGCCGCTGCCCGATCACGAGCAGAAGCAGGCCGCACTGAGTTATCTCAACGAGGCTTGGGCCGAAGCGCGCCACGAGGGCGTCGACGGCGACTGCCTGGCGCAGGCGAGCCTGTTTGCGGCCTTTGCCGAGCTCGTCGGCACCTATGGCGAGGACGCGGTCGCCAAGTTCGTCGAAGGCTTTCCCGGCCGCATCCGCAACGGCGAATTCTCGGTCGACATCTGCAGGCAGTAGCACCTTCCGAAAATGACCCCGCCACGCGGGCGGGGCCAGTCAACGGATGAATGACTTTGCAAAGCGGATTTGGCGAAAGGCTTCGCGAAGCCTGCCGCGTTTATCGCACGGAAGCCGCTTTCAGCGGACAAGCATTAGTCTCGTCGCCATCGGGAGATGTTCCCGCCGCGCTCGGGAACGTGCTCTCTCCCTCACGGCTCGACCTTGAGCGTCGCCTTCATGTTGGGATGATAGCGGCAATAATAGTCGATCGTTCCCGCCTTCTTCAGAATTGACGCCGCCGATTTTTTCGGCGGCAGCGTCACGTCGAAGTCGCCGTTTTTCGCCGTGGCGGTGTGGGCGAAGACATCCTTGTTGATCCAGGTGATGGTGTCGCCGACCTTGGCCGATATCTCGGCCGGTGAGATCACGAGGTTCTCCATCGTGATCTCGATCGTCGCGGCACGCGCCGGGACGACAAGGGCCGCGACGACAAGCGCGATGGAAATCGAAAACAGCCGTCCCGACCGCATCCCACCACTCCCTATTTCAGCTCGGCCGCGACGTGCTCGGCGTGCTGCTGATGGCCCTGGAAGATCTTCAGGCCGGTCTGCAGCAGGCTCTTCAGCTCGGCATTGCTCGCCGACGGAATCAGCTGGGTCTCCAGTGCGCCGTTGACCGCCTTGTGGTAGGCGACCTCGTTGGCGACATAGGCCTTGTCGAAGGCGGCGCCGTCCAGCTTGTCGAGCTCGGCCAGCTTGTCGCTCGCCTGCTTCGACAGCGCCTTGCTGGTGTCGTTGTCTTCAGGGGTGACATTCAGCTTCTTGACCAGCGCGAGCGCCTGCTTGTTGACCGCTTCATGGTCGCGCAGCATGTCCTCGGCAAACGCCTTGACGTCCTTGCTCTTCGCCTTCTTCTGCGCCTGCTTGGCGGCGTTGATGTCGATCACGCCGGCCGTGTAGGCGATGTGGGCGATCTGCGGATCGGTCGGCTTGTCGGCAGCGCAGGCGCCTTGCAGCGCGGGGCTCGACAACAAAATGGCCGCGGCGAGCGCGGCGCTCCAACGGATGAACATGGTTTGACACTCCTGTGCTGCCGGACGCATCGCCGGCACGTTGCTTCACAGGAATTGGATGGGCGTTTCGCGCAAACGTTCCCGAAAAAAAATTACGCGCCAACGCCAAGGCGTCTGAGCACCGCCTCGGTCAGGCGCTCGCAACGCTGCCCGGCGAACGGAAATGCGTCCATCACGACGGGGCCGATCTTCTTCTCGACGTTCTCGCGCAGCAGGGCGCGCGCCCGATGCAACCGCGTCTTGACGGTCTCGGGCTTGATGCCGAGCAGCTCGGCCGTCTCCTCCATGCTCATGGCCTCCATCACCCGCGCGATGAAGACCATGCGGTAGACGTCGGGCAATTCGTCGACCGCGTGCTCGACGACACGCTGGATCTCGCGTTGGGCCATGGATCTTTCCGGATCGGTTGCGGCGGACGAAAGGGGAAACCGGATGATCTGGGCTTCGAGCACCGCCTCCGGCACCGATCCCAGTTCGACGTGCGGCTTCCGACTGCGCAGGCGCCCGAGCGCTTCGTTGATCGCGATGCGCGACAACCAGGTCGAGAGCCCGGCTTCACCCAGAAAACCGTCGAGATGCGTGAAGGCGCGGACATAGGTTTCCTGCACCACGTCCTCGCTCTCGCTGTCGTTGCGCAGGATGCCGCGGGCGAGCCGGTAGAGCCTGCGGTTGTTGGCCTGCATGATCTCGCGGAGTGCGGCCTCGTCACGGCGCCGCGCGCGGTCGATCAGCTCGGCCTCTAATGGCCTGGCGCCGGCGGACAGGCCGGCTGCGGTCGCTGGCATGGCGGGTCCCTTGTCTCCATTGGTTCCGGACATTGGATGCAGGCCCAGCGGAAAGGTTCCCGGATTTTCTCGCCCTGATCTTACCCTCTCCGCCAGGGCCGGGTGAGACAGATCCTAATCCGTCTCGATCGGCAGCGCCGGGTCTCGCGCCCACTCGCCCATGGAGGCGTCATACAGCGTCAGCCTGTCGTAGCCGAGCTGGGCCAGCAGGAACAGATCGATCGTCGCCGAGATGCCTCCGCCGCAATAGAGAATCACGGTCTTGTCGCGCGTGACACCGGCCGCGGCGAATTTGGCTTCGGCGTCGGCGAGTGTCGTCAGGGTCTTGTCGGCATTGGTGAGCGTGGCCGCGGGAACGTTGACGCTGCCGGGAACGCGGCCGGGCCGGCCGTAGCGGCTCGGCTCGAGGCCGCGATGAAACTGCGGCCCGAGGGCGTTGACGATGACGGTCGCGGGATCGCCGATGCGGGCCGCCACGACGGTCTTGTCGACGAAGAAGCCGGCGCGCGGCGCGGCCTTGAAGGTCGTGGTCGGATAGCCCTTCGGTGCGCCCGCCTCGATCGGCCGCCCCTCCTCCTTCCATTTGTCGAGACCGCCATCGAGCACACGGGCATCGACGCCGAGCGCGCGCAGCATCCACCAGAACCGCGTCGACCACATCATGGTGCCGATGCTGTAGAGCACGATGGTCTTGCCGGCATCGAGGCCGTGACGGCCAAAGGCGGCTTCGAGCTGGGCGACGTCGGGCATCATGAAGAACTGCGGTGACGAGACGTCGGAGAACTCGCCCTGCAGATCGAGGAAATCGGCGCCCGGGATGTGGCCGGCCGCGAAGGTCTTGTCGCCGGGCACGGCACGATACGGCACGTCGCTGCCGGGTGGGACCGGCTCGTTGTACGTGGTGCAGTCGTAGAGGCGGAGATTGGGATCGCCGAGCATGGCGGCGAGCTGCTCGGTGGTGATGAGGGCTGACGGTTGGGACATTGCTCCCCCCAATTTGACCTTGCGCTTCGTGGCACACTGTCAGTGCTCGCCTAGTGCGCAATTGCGCACAGGGGCGGGCAATCCAGTATTCCAGAGGCGGCAGTCGCATCAACCAACTATCGCCGCGGCGTACTGGATGCCCCGGTCAAGCCGGGGCATGACAGTTGAGCAAGAAGCCGAAGTTAGTGCCTACGGCTTCAGCGTCTCCAAAAACCGCACCGCCTCGCCCTGCGCGGGCGTGATCAGCTCGCCCTGCCACATCACGCGGCGGCCGCGGATGAAGGTGCCGACGGGCCAGCCGGTGACGCGCAACCCGTCGTAAGGCGTCCAGCCAGCCTTCGACGCCACCCATTTGTTGGTGATGGTCTCGCTGCGCTTGAGATCGACGATGGTGAAATCGGCGTCGTAGCCTGCCGCAATGCGGCCCTTGCAGGCCATGTTGTAGAGGCGCGCGGGGCCGGCGCTGGTGAGGTCGACGAACCTTGCCAGCGACAGGCGGCCTGCATTGACGTGATCGAGCATCAAGGGCACCAGCGTCTGCACACCGGTCATGCCGGAGGGCGAAGCCGGATAGGTCTTCTGCTTCTCTTCCAGCGTATGCGGGGCGTGGTCGGAGCCGAGCACGTCGATGATGCCCTGCTCGATGCCGCGCCAGATGCCGGCACGATGATCGGCGCCGCGCACCGGCGGATTCATCTGCGCCAGCGTGCCGAGCTGCTCGTAGCATTCGGGCGCGACCAGCGTGAGGTGATGCGGCGTCGCCTCACAGGAGGCGACGTCCTTGTGGTCGCGCAGAAACTCGATCTCTTCCTTGGTCGAGATGTGCAGCACGTGGATGCGCTTGCCGGTCTCGTGCGCGAGCTTGACCAGGCGCTGCGTCGCCATCAGCGCCGCGGTCTCGTCGCGCCACACCGGGTGCGAGCGCGCATCGCCCTCGATGCGCAGCGATTTGCGGTCGTTGAGCCGATATTCGTCCTCGGCATGGAACGCGGCGCGGCGGCGGATCACCTGGAAGATGCGGCGCAGGCTCTCGTCGTCCTCCACCAGCAGCGCGCCGGTGGACGAGCCGATGAACACCTTGACGCCGGCGCAGCCCGGCGCGCGCTCCAGCACCGGCAGATCCTGCACGTTCTCGCGGGTGCCGCCGATGAAGAAGGCGAAATCGCAATGCATGCGGTGATGGGCGCGCTTCACCTTGTCGGTGAATTCGGTCTCGGTCACCGTCAGCGGCGAGGTGTTCGGCATCTCGAACACGGCGGTGACGCCGCCCATCACGGCGCTGCGCGAGCCGGTCTCAAGGTCTTCCTTGTGCTCCAGCCCGGGCTCGCGGAAATGCACCTGCGTGTCCATCACGCCGGGCAGGATGTGCAGGCCCTTGCAGTCGATGATCTCCGCGGCCGAAGCCTGCGACAACGGGCCCAGTTCGGCGATGCGGCCTCCGGTGATGCCGATATCGCGAACATTCTCGCCGTCCTGGTTGACGACGGTGCCGTTCTTGAGGATCACATCGAAGCGCTGGGTCATGGCTGAGGGCCTCTCTCATCCCCAAGCGCAGGGCTCGAGGTCTTGTCGTTTATGCCTCGCGGGCTTACGTTCCGGAGCACCATGTCGCAAGAGATTTTCGCATGAAATCAGCGTTTCTTCCCGACCGGGGCGTCGTCAAGGTCGCGGGCGAGGATGCGCGCAACTTCCTCAACGGCCTGGTCACGACCGACGTCGACAGGCTGAAGCCGGGCCTGGGGCGATTCGGCGCGCTGCTGACGCCGCAGGGCAAGATCATCGTGGATTTCCTGATCACCGAGGTGCCCGCAGGCCATGGCGGCGGGTTCCTGATCGACTGCCCGAAAGCGCTGGCCGAGGGGCTCGCCACCAAGCTGAAATTCTACAAGCTGCGCGCCAAGGTCACCGTGGAAAACCTCGATCTCGGCGTGCTCGCGGCCTGGGACGGCCAGCCTGCGGCGCAGCCGGACCTCGCCTTCACCGACCCGCGCAACGAAGCGCTCGGCATCCGCATCCTGATCCCCGAAGACCTCAAGCAGAAGCTGTCCGATCTCATCGGCGCCGATCTGGTCGATGCGGCGGACTACGAGGCGCACCGGATCGCCCTCGGCGTGCCGCGCGGCGGGCTCGACTTCATGTACAACGATGCGTTCCCGCACGAGACCAACATGGACCGCCTCGCCGGCGTCGATTTCGACAAGGGCTGCTATGTCGGCCAGGAGGTCGTCTCGCGCATGCAACATCGCGGCACCGCGCGCACGCGCAGCGTGAAGGTGCTGCTCGACGACTTCTCGCCGGAGGCCGGCGTCAGTGTCATGGCCGGCGACAAGTCCGTCGGCACCATGGGCTCGTCGGCGCAGGGCAAGGGCATTGCCCTGGTGCGCATCGACCGGGTTGCAGAGGCGCTCGATGCCGGCCAGCCCCTCACCGCCGGCGGCCTCGCGTTGCAGCTGGCAGACCCTGACGTCGTCCGTATCCCTGCGAAACAGCCCACCGCATGAGCCGAGCCCCCCGCCTGCATCCCGACGGAAAGACCCGCTGCCCCTGGCCGGGCGATGATCCGCTCTATGTCGCCTATCACGACACCGAATGGGGGGTGCCGGAATATGACGACCGCGCGCTGTACGAGAAGCTGATCCTCGACGGTTTCCAGGCCGGCCTGTCCTGGATCACCATCCTGCGCAAGCGCGACAATTTCCGCAAAGCTTTCGACGATTTCCAGCCGGAGAAGATCGCGCGCTACACCGACAAGAAGGTGCATGCGCTGATGAACGACGCCGGCATCGTGCGCAACAAGGCCAAGATCGACGGCACGATCCTCAGTGCGAAGTCCTATCTCGACATCATGGAGAAGGGTCCGGGCTTCTCGAAGCTGCTGTGGGACTTCATGGGCGGCAAGCCCAAGGTCAACAATTTCAAGACCAGCGCGAGCGTGCCGGCCTCGACGCCGCTGTCGATACAGATCTCGAAAGAGCTGTCCTCGCGCGGCTTCAAGTTCGTCGGCCCGACCATCGTCTATGCCTTCATGCAGGCGACCGGCATGGTCAACGACCATCTGGTCGACTGCCACTGCCACGCGACCTGCAGCAAGCTGCAGCGCAAGCCGCGCCTCAAGACCAAATGAGCGCGAGGAAGACGGCGCACGGCGCGGAGTCCCGCGCCTGGCAGCGCATGCTGTCGGGCCGGCGGCTCGATCTGCTCGATCCCTCCCCGCTCGATGTCGAGATCGCCGACATCGCGCATGGGCTGGCGCGCGTTGCGCGCTGGAACGGCCAGACCACCGGCGCGCATATCTTCTCGGTGGCGCAGCACACCCTGCTGGTGGAGACCGTGCTGCGGCACGAGATGCCGCGCGTGGACCAGCGCATGCGGCTCGCCGCGCTGCTGCACGATGCGCCCGAATACGTCATCGGCGACATGATCTCGCCGTTCAAGGCCGTGCTCGCCGGCAACTACAAGGCGGTGGAGAAGCGCCTGCTCGGCGCCATCCATATCCGCTTCGGCCTGCCGCCGGACTTGCCGGAGGAGATCACGCAGGCCATCAAGGCCGCCGACCGCGGTGCGGCCTATCTGGAGGCGACCGAGCTGGCCGGCTTCAGCGCCGCCGAGGCCAAGCGCCTGTTCGGCAAGGACCCCGGCCTCGCCGACAGCGTCCGCCGCGACTACCTCACGCCCTGGACCGCGGCGCGGGCGGAGAAGCAGTTTCTGGAGCGGTTCGGCGCGGTGTTCGCGTAGGCGTCATCCCTTCGTAGGGTGGGCAAGGCGAGGCGTGCCCACCAAACCGGCGAGCTGCACGCAATTGCGAGACGGTGGGCACGGCGCTTTGCGCCTTTGCCCACCCTACGGGCGCTCGCTATAATCAGCGGCAAAAAGGTTCGCCATGATCCACGTCTGTTCCCTCGCCGCGCTTCCCGAAACCGTCCGCCTCACCCGGGCCAGCCATGTGCTGACCGTGATGGCCAATGTCGAGCAGGTGGCGCGGCCGGTCTCGGTGCTCCCCGCCAATCATCTCAAGGTGTCGATGGACGACATCACCGAGGAGATGGATGGTTTCACCGCACCGTCCGAGACGCATATCGATCAGGTGCTGAACTTCGTGCGCGGCTGGGACCGCAGCGCACCGCTGGTGGTGCATTGCTACGCCGGCATCAGCCGCTCCACCGCGAGCGCGTTCGCGGCGGTCTGTGCGCTCAATCCCAACCGCGACGAGCTCGAGATCGCCAGGAAGCTCCGCGCGGCCTCGCCGATCGCCTCGCCGAACCGGCGCATCGTCGGCCTCGCCGACCGTGCCCTGGGGCGCAACGGCCGCATGCTGCGCGCGCTCGACGAGATCGGCCCGGGCGCGATGATGGTCGAGGGCCGCCCCTTCGTGATCGAGCTCGAATGACAGCTGCGATATCAGCCGCATGAACGAGACGCTGCTGACCCCGATCGAGATCGGCCTCACCGCGGCGATCGTCGCGATCGAAGGCCACGAGCCGCTGATCCTGACCGCGCGCGGCAGCGACGGGCTGGCCGGCCTGCCGTTCGGCCCCTTCGACGCGCTCGCGCACCGCACCTTCGACATCGGCCTGCGCGCCTGGGTCGAGGAACAGGCCGGCCTGCGGCTCGGCTATGTCGAGCAGCTCTACACCTTCGGCGATCGCGGCCGTCATGCCGAGGCCGGCGACACCGGCGCACATATGGTGTCGATCGGCTATCTCGCACTGACGCGCGCGGTCGACGGCGAGCTTGCGGCCAACGCGGCGAGCTTCGCGCCATGGTATCGCTTCTTCCCCTGGGAAGACTGGCGCGAGGAGCCGCCGGCGATCATCGCCCGCGACATCATTCCGGCGCTGACCGAGTGGGCCGCGGAGGAAACGCCGGAGACGACGCGCGCGCTGCCGCGCAAGGATCGCGTGCGGTTCTATTTCGGCCTCGACGGGGCGGCCTGGGACGAGGAGCGCGTGCTCGACCGCTACGAGCTGCTGTACGAGGCCGGCCTGGTCGAGGAAGCGCGGCGCGACGGCCGTCCTGCGGCATTAGCGCGCAAGACGCTGCCGCCGCTCGGGACCTCGATGCGGTTCGACCACCGCCGGATTCTCGCGACGGCAATCGCCCGGCTCCGGGCAAAACTGAAGTATCGTCCTGTGGTGTTTGAACTTCTGCCGCCCGAATTCACACTCACAGAACTGCAGCATACGGTGGAGGCGATCTCCGGCCGGCATCTGCACAAGCAAAATTTCCGCCGCCTGGTCGAAATGGAAGCCCTGGTCGAACCGACCGGGGTGATGTCGACACAGACGGGCGGACGGCCGGCGGCGCTTTACCGCTTCCGCCGCGACGTGCTCCAGGAGCGGCCCGCACCGGGATTGCGCGTCCGCTCCCGGCGCTAACCCAAAATTTGTGTGATCGGCCCCTGCCCGCCGGTCGCCTGGAGGCTTCATGTTCGACGGCCCGTTTGACGTCTTTGCGCTGATCATCGCGATCATCGCCATCCTGATCGCCATCAAGGCCTCCAGCCAGGCAGCCGAGTTGCGCCGACGGTTCAACACGCTCGAAGAGATGTTTTACGCGCAACAGCGGCGGGTCCAACCGCCGCCGCCGCTGCCCGTGCAGACGCAAGTCGAAGCGCCCGCGACGGCCGCAACCGCCGAGCCTCCGCCGCTCGCACCTGAGGTCGAGGCCGACGCGGCCATGCCGCCGCCCGTCGCCGAAGCGCTTTCGCCGCCCCCGCTGGCAGCGGGCCCGCAAGCCGATGCGCCGCCGCCGCTGCCCGCACGCGCCCCCGATCATCGAGAACCCGGTTTCGAGGAGCGGCTCGGCACGCGCTGGGTGGTGTGGATCGGCGGCCTTGCGCTTGCGCTCGGCGGCTTCTTCATGGTGCGCTATTCGATCGAGGCCGGCCTGCTCGGCCCCGGCGTGCGCGTGTTCCTGGGCGGCCTGTTCGCAGCCGCGCTGCTGGCGGCCGGCGAATGGACGCGGCGCAAGGAGAGCATCTCCACCATCACGGCTCTGCCGACCGCCAACATCCCCGCGATCCTCACCGCGGCCGGAACGGCGGTAGCGTTCGCGACCATCTATGCCGCCTATGCGCTCTACGGCTTCCTGGTGCCCGCCACGGCCTTCGTGCTGCTCGGCATCGTGGCGATGTGCACGCTCGCCGCCGCGCTGCTGCATGGACCTGCGCTCGCCGGCCTCGGCGTGGTCGGCGCCTTCGTGACGCCGGTTCTGGTCTCCAGCGGCAAGCCGGATTATTGGGCGCTCTACATTTATCTCGCCGTCGTCACCGCTGCGAGCTTCGGCCTTGCCCGCATCCGGCTGTGGCGCTGGCTTGCGGTCACCACGATCGCCTTCGCCGTGCTCTGGCTGTTCCCGGGGCTCGACACCGCGCAGGTCCAGGTCGCGCCGCACGCCTTCCACGTCATCGCGGGCTTCGCGCTGGCCGCGCTCCTCGTCGTCTGCGGCTTCATGTTCGGACCTGCCATCGAGGACGGCGAGATCGAGCCGATCTCCTCGGGCGCGCTCGGTGCCTATCTGTTCGGCGCGATGCTGATCGTGCTGTCGAGCGCGCATGCCGACCTGTCGCTGATCACCTTTGCGCTTCTCGTCGGCGCAACCCTGTTCGTCGCCTGGCGGACGTCTGCCGCCACCGGCGCCGTCGGAGCGGCGGCGGCCACCGTCTTCATCGTGTTCGCCGAATGGGCGGTGCGCGCCAATCCCGACATGCTGGTGCTGCCGGGCGGTCCCATCGCGGGCATCGGCCCCAACGCGATCGACAGCTCCGTCACGCTGCATCTGGTGACGGCGGCGATCTTCGCCGCGGGCTTCGGCATCGCCGGCTTCCTGGCGCAGGGCCGCTCCAATTCCGCGATCATTCCGGTGGTCTGGTCGGTCGCGGGCGTCGCGACGCCGATCGCGATCCTGGTCGCGCTCTACGCGCGCATCGCCCATCTCGACCGCTCGATCCCGTTTGCGATCCTTGCGGTGCTGCTCGCAGCAAGCTTTGGCGCCGCGACCGAGGCGCTGACGCGCCGCGAGACCCGGCCGGGCACCATGATCTCCGCCGCCTTGTTCGCCACCGGCACGCTCGGCGCGCTGGCGCTGGCGCTGACTTTCGCGCTGGAGAAGGGCTGGCTGACGATCGCGCTGGCGCTGATGTCGCTCGGCACCGCCTGGATCTCGCTGCAGCGGCCGATCCCGTTCCTGCGCTGGCTCGCCGCGATCTTCGCCGGCCTCGTCACCGCGCGCATCGCCTACGATCCGCGCATCGTCGGCGATGCCGTGGGCACCACGCCGATCTTCAATTGGCTGCTCTGGGGCTACGGCCTGCCCGCGGCGTCGTTCTGGGCCGCGAGCCTGTTCCTGCGACGCCGCGCCGACGATGCGCCGCTGCGCATGGTGGAGACCGCCGCCATCCTGTTCACCGCACTGCTTGCCTTCATGGAGATCCGGCACTTTGCGACCGGCGGCGACATGATCTCACCGCCGTCTCTGCTCGAATTCGCGCTGCAGGTCTGCGTCACGCTGGCGATGGCGATCGGGCTGGAGCGCCTGCGGCTGCGCAGCCACAGCGTCGTGCACGACGTCGGCGCCGTCGTGCTCACGGCGATCGGCGGGCTCGTCAGCGTGGGCGGCCTGCTGATCCTGGAGAACCCGCTGATCTGGCGCATCGACGTCGGCGGCGCGGTGTTCAACCTGCTGCTGCTCGGCTACGCGCTGCCGGCGGTGCTGATGCTGCTGTTGTCCTATGCGGTGGCCGGCCCGCGCGGCAAGGCCTACGCCAACACCATCGCCGGCGGTGCGCTCGTGTTCGCGCTCGCCTATGTCACGCTGGAGATCCGCCGCTTCTATCACGGCCCGATCCTCTCGACCGGTCCGACGACGGGCGCCGAGCAATACACCTATTCGATCGGCTGGCTCGGCTTCGGCGTGGTGCTGCTGGGCGTCGGCATTCTCGTCAACTCCGAGCGTGCGCGGCTGGCGTCGGCTGCCGTCATCGCGCTGACGATCCTCAAGGCCTTCGTCATCGACATGTCGACGCTGACCGGCGTCTACCGGGCACTGTCGTTCATGGGCCTCGGCATCGTGCTGGTCGCGATCGGCTGGCTCTACCAGCGCATCCTGTTCCGGCGGCAGGTCACGCCGCCGGCGGCTCCACAATCGGGAAGTTGAAGATCAGGCCGCGCGGACCGATTCCAGGAACTGCGCGACCTCGACCTTGAGGCGCGTGCTGTCGGTCGCCAGCGATTTCGCCGCCGACAGCACCTCGACCGAGGCCTCGCCGGTCTCGATCGCGCCGCGCTGCACGTCGGTGATATTAGCCGAAACCTCCTGCGTGCCGACCGAGGCCTGCTGGACGTTGCGCGAGATCTCCTGCGTGGCGGCGCCCTGCTCCTCGACGGCGGCGGCAATCGCCGCGGACACTTCTGACAGCCGCTCGATGGTGCCGCCGATCTCCTGAATGGCGCTGACGGATTCCTGCGTCGCTGCCTGGATGCCCGACACCTGCGCGCCGATCTCGCCGGTCGCCTTCGCGGTCTGCTCGGCCAGCGCCTTGACTTCGGAGGCGACGACGGCGAAGCCGCGGCCGGCTTCGCCCGCACGCGCCGCCTCGATGGTGGCGTTGAGCGCCAGCAGATTGGTCTGGCCTGCGATGGTGTTGATGAGCTCGACGACGTCGCCGATGCGGGACGCGGCCTGCGACAGCGCATTGACGCGCTCGTTGGTCCGCGCGGCCTGCTCGACGGCTTCCGCCGCCATCCGGGCCGAATCCTGCACGCGACGGCTGATCTCGGTGATGGAGGACGACAGCTCTTCCGATGCGGAGGCGACCGCCTGGACGTTGGTGGAGGCTTCCTCGGAGGCCGCCGCGACCACGGTCGCGAGCTCCTGGCCGCGTTGCGCGGTGCCGGTCAGCGTCGAGGCCGACGCCTCGAGCTCGGTCGAGGCCGAGGAGACGGTGCCGACGACTTCGCCGATCATGGCTTCGAACTTGCTGGTGATGGCATCGACGCGGCGGCCGCGCTCGATCTTTGCTTCGGCATCGAGCCGGGCCGCCTCGTCCGCCGCGCGCTTGGCGATCAACGCTTCCTTGAAGATCTGCAGCGCGTCGGCCATCGAGCCGATCTCGGTCTTCTCGCCACGATGCGGAACCTCGGCCGAGAGATCGCCTTCGCCGAGCGACTGCATCGGCTTGATGATCGAGGCAATGCCGCGCGACACGTCGCGCACGAGATAATAGGCGGCCGCGATCGCGATCACGACCGAGAGGACGATGATGCCGACCAGCACGCGGAAGATCGTCGCATAGCTGTCGGCCGCCTGCTTGGTCTCCAGCTCGGCGCCGCTGTTGTTGAGCTCGATGCCCTTCTGAAGCAGCGGGTCGGCCGCCTGGGCCATCTTGGCGACCCTGGTCTGCAGCAATTCATTGGCGTCGGCCGGGAACTTGCCGACGCTCTTGCGCGACAGCGCCATCACTTCCTGCACACCGTTCAGATAGTCGGCCCAGGCCTTGGTCCATTGCGTGTAGAGCGAGCGCTCCTCGGCCGAGGTGATCAGCGGCTCGTAGACCTTGCGCGTCTGGTCGATTCGCGCCTGCAGCGAGGCGAGACGCTTCTCGGCGGCTTCCTTGCCTTCCGCGGTCTCCTGCATCAGGTGCAGGCGAAGCGCGACGCGCAGCTCGTTGATATCGGCGCGCATGGAACCCAGCGCACGGACGCTCGGCAGCCAGCTCTCGGCGATCTCGACGGTGTGAGCATTGATGTTCTGCATGGTGCCGATCGCGGTCACGCCGACGCCGGCGAGCGAGAGCACGAGGACCGACAGCACGGTCAGCAGCTTGAAGACGATAGACAGCTTCGACATCACACAAATCCCGGTGAAACCTGCAACGCACAAATCACCTGCGCCGCAATCGTCGCGACGGACGGCAGGGCGAAGGTCATTCCAACAATGATGGCTGGTTCTTGTCTCGTAAGATTACGCACATACTTGCAAACAGGCGTTAACAGGAAGCTACGTTGAATTACGGAATTCGGCGCCGCCGCCGTTATATGTTTCGCAATCATCTGATGCAGCACCGCAGGCGTCGCGCAGCCCACACCAGCGCACCACCTCGCCCGGGCGGGCTGAGCGCTCAGGCCGCCCGCACCGTCTCCAAGAACCGCGCGACCTCGCTCTTGAGCCGGTTGCTGTCCTGCGACAGCGACTGCGCGGCCGAATGCACCTGCGCCGAGGCGGCGCCGGTCTCGCCCGCGCCGCGCTGAACGTCGCCGATATTCGCCGAGACGTCGGAGGTGCCCTGCGCGGCGTGCTGGATGTTGCGGGAGATCTCCTGGGTGGCGGCGCCCTGCTCCTCCACCGCCGCGGCGATGGTCGAGGAGATCTCCGACATCTTCGCGATGGTGTCCCCGATCTCCTTGATCGCGCCGACCGAATCCTCCGTCGCGGCCTGGATCGCGTCGATGTGCTGGCCGATCTCGCCGGTGGCTTTCGCGGTCTGCTCGGCGAGCGCCTTCACTTCGGTCGCGACGACGGCAAAGCCCTTGCCGGCTTCGCCCGCGCGCGCCGCCTCGATCGTCGCGTTGAGCGCCAGCAGGTTGGTTTGCGCCGCAATGGTGTTGATCAGCTCGACCACATCGCCGATGCGGGAGGCGGCCTTCGTCAGTTCGGCGACGCGTGCATTGGTGCGCTCGGCCTGCCCGACCGCGACGTCGGCGACGCGCGCGGATTCCTGCACCTGGCGGCTGATCTCCGAGACCGAGGAGGTCAGCTCCTCGCTCGCTGACGACACCGACTGCACGTTGGCGGACGCCTCCTCCGAGGCCGCCGCCACGGCAGTGGCGAGACTGTTGCCGCGCTCGGCGGCCTGCGTCAGCGTGTTGGAAGACGCCTCGAGCTCGGTCGCCGCCGACGACACGGTCTCGATGATCTCGCCGACCGCGACTTCGAAGCGGTCAGCGAGCCGCTGCATGTCGGCCTTGCGCTGCTGCCGGACACGCGCCTCCGCTTCAGCCTGTTCGGCGCGCAGCCGATCAGCCTCCACCATATTGGTCTTGAAGACCGCGACCGCGCCGGCCATCTCGCCGATCTCATCCTTGCGGCCGAGGCCGGGGATCACGACGGAGGTATCGCCGTTTGCGAGGCCGGTCATCGACCGCACCATGGCGATCAGCGCGGACGAGATCGAGCGGCCGATGAAGAAGGACACGCCTCCCACCAGCAGGATGGAGCATCCGAGCGCAACCCACATCCACAGCTTGATCGAGGCCCGCGACGACGCTTCGGCGGCCTGCGCCGCATCGTAGCGCTGAGCAACGTTCTTTTCGATGTCGGCGAGAACCGGTTCGATCACCCGGAATTCCCTGGACATGGCCGCGCCGTGCGCGGTCAGATCCTGCGCGCCGGCCGCCCAGGCCGAGAAGTCACCCTCATACTTGGCGAGCAGCTTGCCGATGTCCGCCTTGACGGCCGGCGGAATCGTCGACGTCTCGATCTGCCGAGAGAACTCCGTCGCCGTCTTCTTCAGTGCGTCGACGTATTTCTGGTCGCGGCGCAGCATGAAGTCCTTCTCGTGACGGCGCATCATCAGCATGCCGCTGGTGAGCCTGGGGTCGTCGACCTCCTTGAGCTTGGACTCGATGTCGTGGACTGCCGTGCGCAGCGAGCCCGACAGGCCCAGGGTTTCGTTCAATCCAAGCTTGACCTCGGCCTTCTCGACGGCCGCAAACTCGCTCACATATCTTTCGAACCCGGCGCGGACCTGCGACACCGTCTCGCCAATCGTCGCGTATCCTGCCGCACGCGTCGCGCTGCCGAAATGATCGAGGTTGCGGATGATGTCGGAAGCAAGTTCGGCGTGACGTTTCGCATAGGACTGCTCGCGGCGGAGCTGAAAATCCTTCTCGGCCCGGCGCGCTTCGAGCAGCTGCTGGGAAACCCGTTGGTTCAGGTCGGACATCCTGCGCGCGTCTTCAGCGGCATCGCGGGACGTGTCCTGGGAGAGGCTGCCGATCTGGTAGATCGAACCGAAGGCGACGAGCCCGATGAGCCCGAACAGTCCGATCGCCATGACCTTGTGAGTGAGACGAATGGAAATGCCGCTCATGAACTGCTCCAACGATTGAGACGCAATACGCAAAGGGGCGACTCAGCACCCGGGAAATTGCGGCAATCATGACCGCATCGCTTTTCCGGAAGGTTAACCCTGCGCCCGCGGATCGGGCATCGGGTTAGGAACGCGTGCAGCCGCCGCGCAGTCACGCGCGACGGTTGCAAGTCGCCGAATGAGAGACGTCGCCGTCAGGCCGCGCGCACGGTTCCGAGGAACTTGTCGACCTCGAGCTTGAGGCGGTTGCTGTCGCCAGACAGCGATTGCGCAGCCGCCAGCACCTGCGAGGACGCCGAACCGGTCTCGCTCGCACCCTGCTGCACGTCGGTGATGTTGGAGGACACCTGCTGGGTTCCTTTCGCCGCCTGCTGCACGTTGCGGGAGATCTCCTGCGTCGCTGCACCCTGCTCTTCGACGGCCGCGGCGATGGTCGACGAGATCTCCGACAGCTTCTCGATGGTGCCGCTGATGTCCCTGATCGCGCCGACCGAATGCTCGGTCGCGGTCTGGATGCTGGCGATCTGCTGGCCGATCTCGCCGGTCGCCTTCGCCGTCTGTTCCGCGAGCGCCTTGACCTCGGACGCGACCACGGCAAAGCCGCGGCCCGCCTCGCCGGCGCGCGCGGCCTCGATGGTTGCGTTGAGCGCCAGGAGATTGGTCTGGCCGGCGATGGTGTTGATGAGCTCGACGACGTCGCCGATCCGCGCCGCCGCCTTCGACAATTCGCCGACGCGGTCGGTCGTGGTGCGGGCCTGGCCGACCGCCTCGCTGGCGACGCGCGCGGATTCCTGCACCTGCCGGCTGATCTCGTTGATCGAGGACGACAGTTCCTCGGTCGCCGAAGCCACCGACTGCACGTTGGTGGACGCTTCTTCCGACGCAGCCGCGACCAGGCCGGTGAGCTCCTGCGTGCGCTCGGCGGTGGAGGTCAGCGTGGTGGCGGATGCCTCGAGCTCGGTCGAGGCCGAAGACACCGTGCCGACGATCTCGCCAACCGCGGACTCGAACGTGTCCGCGAGCTTGTACATTTCCGCCTTGCGTTGCTCGGCCGCGATCGCGTCCTGCCGTATCTTGGCTTCCGCTTCCGCGCGTGCCTTCTGCTCGGACACGACCTTGAATTTCTCCACGGCACCCGCGACCTCGCCGACTTCGTCCTTGCGGCCAAGGCCCGGGAGCACGACCGAGAAGTCGCCGCCGGCAAGCTTCTCCATCGCCGATGTCAGCGCGCGCATGGGCCGCGCGATGCTGAAGACGGAGAAGATGCACGTAGCGATCAAGACCAGTGCAACCAGCGCGCCGGTGATCAGCGAGGTCCGGGCAACCGACGCCGCCTCGGCTTCCGCTTCCGCACGCGCCTCGACGCTCTTCCGCTTGGCGAAATCGGTGATCTGGTTGGTCAGCTCGGTGATTTCTTCGTTGATCGGCGCCAGCGTTCCCTTGCGAATGCGATCGACCTCAGCCACGAGCTTTGCGATCTGAGCGGCCGCTTCGGCGTCCTTGTTCCCCTCGAGCGCGAGCTCCTGCTTGCGTTTGGCCTCGATCTGCTGCTGGCCCTTGCCGAATTCGCCGATCAACACGGTCAGGCGATCGATTCGCTTGCGGTTTTCCGGCGAGTGCGAGAGCTTCGCCATTTCGTTCGAGAACTTGGTGGCAGCAGTCAGCCGGTCGTTGAAGTAAGTGACCGCCTTCTGCATATCGGCCGGCGAGACGGACGTCAGGATGTCGCGAATGCCGATCTGCATGCCCCGGACCGACGCCTTCGCTTCCGCGGCGTTTTGCGCGATCGCCTGCTGTTCCGACGCGGCATTGCCGAGCTTCTGGACATCGGCGTTTCCGCTCATCTGCAGAAAGATCATGAGCGCGACGAGCCCGATGGTCAGCGCGGACGTGACCGCGAGCTTGGTGCCAATTCGCAGGTTCTGAACGAACATCATTGAGGTATCCTCGAAAGGTACGCATTTGCCGCGACGAAGCGCGCGCACAACCCGGAGAGGCTACCAGCGACGTTCCTCATTAACGTTAAGCAGGACCCCGGCGGGCTAGGTAGAAATACTGGAAAAGCCGCTTAACTGCCTGACTTCTCGCAGCTCTTGCGTGCAATGAAATATACTTCGCGAATTTGCACGCATCGGCGTTCGTGAACGCCGGTCGCACCGACCGCAATCGTCAGCGCACGCTCTCGCCGACGAGGCTGATGCGAAAGACCGGCTTCTTGTTCTCGTCCAGCAGTTCCATGCACCATTCGGCATTCGGCTTCAGGCTGCGCGCGATGCCACCGAGCAGGTTGGCACAGACCTCCGTCATCTCGGTCCAGGCGGCTGCGCGATCCTCGAACTCGTACGGCTGGTCGGCGGCGCCGGAATAACGACCGGTACTGATGCGGAAGAAGTACAGCGACATCGTTGAACCCTTTATCGGGCCGCGCCCCCCGGCCGTCCGCAAACTGGAGCGCGAACCGCTACCAACGCATGAAAGCCGCCGTCCGTATGACTACGGCGCGGCGGCTTCGTGTTCGATGAGGGTCTTCAACGACAAGGGGCGCGGACTGTCCCGCAAGGCCGCCTCACTGGGTCGAACGGCGCAGCTCCAGCGGAGCCTCGTTCTTGGCCGGCTCGGACCTGACTTCAGCCTTCACCGGCTCCAGCCGGCTGCTCTCGACACGCGGCGTCTCCACGCGCGCGGCGACTTCGGTGTTGGCCGGGCCGACCGAGCCGGTGTGCTCCGCCCTGTGCAGCGAGCGCGGCCGCGCGGCCGCACGCGCCATCAGCATCTGGTTGCCGCCCTGATGGTGGAAGTCGCAATAGGCGAAGCCCATGCCGGAAACCGAGCCGCGGAAGCTGCGATCGTCGGTCTTTTCCAGGTTGAAACAGGGCTCGAACGGAATGCCCTTGATCGAGGCGCAGACGTTCTGGCCGCGGATCTGGAGCGTATTGCCGGGGAGCCTGAGATGCTTGACCGGGCCTGCGCCCGAGAACTGCACCGCACCGGCGGCGCCGAGATCGTCGAGGATGCGGCCTGCACCGCGGGTGCCGTCGAAACAGGTGAAGGCGAACACCTTGCCGGCGACGAAGCGACGCGCCTCGTCGGCATTCATGCTTCCGGCAATGGCCGGCGCAAACGTCGCCGCCGCCGTGACGGCCCCCAACACGATACGCGCAAGCATGCTCTACTCCGAACCAACCCCAGCGCGGGCGATGCCTTATCTCTTTACCCGCTGCTTACCATACTAACCAAGGCAACATTGAAGCAGCTTGGTTGGTAAAGTCTGAACGCCGTTAGACAATTTTTACCACGATGCGGCCGCGGACCTCACCGGCCAGGATTTTCGCGCCCCATTGGGGCACCTCGCCCAACGAAATTTCATGAGTAATTTCAGATAGTTTAGCTCGATCGAGATCGGAGGCCAAACGCTGCCAGGCAGCCTTCCGCGGCTCAATCGGGCACATCACCGAATCGATGCCGAGAAGGCACACCCCGCGCAAAATGAAGGGGGCGACTGACGACGGCAGGTCCATGCCGGCCGCCAGGCCGCAGGCCGCGATCGCTCCGCCGTACTTCGTCATCGACAGCAGATTCGCCAGCGTGGTGGAGCCGACGCTGTCCACGCCGCCTGCCCAGCGCTCCTTGGCGAGCGGCTTGGCCGCCCCCGACAATTCGTTGCGGTCGATGACCTCAGCCGCGCCGATGTGCTTGAGATAGTCGGCCTCCGCGGCGCGGCCGGTCGAGGCGATGACGTGGTAGCCGAGCTTCGAGAGCACGGCGGTCGCGACCGAGCCGACGCCGCCGGCGGCGCCCGTCACCACCACGGGACCGCTCTTCGGCGACAGGCCGTGCTTCTCCAGCGCCAGCACCGAAAGCATCGCGGTGAAGCCGGCGGTGCCGATCGCCATGGCATCGCGCGCCGACAGGCCTTGCGGCAGCGCGACCAGCCAGTCGCCCTTCACCCGCGCCTTTTCGGCATAGGCGCCGAGATGGGTCTCGCCCATGCCCCAGCCGGTGCAGACGACCTTGTCGCCGGCCTTCCACTGCGGATGCGAGGACGCCTCGACCGTGCCGGCGAAATCGATGCCCGCGATCATCGGGAAGCGGCGCACCACCGGCGCCTTGCCGGTGAGGGCAAGGCCGTCCTTGTAGTTCAGCGTCGACCATTCGACACGGACGGTAACGTCGCCATCCATCAGCTCGGCTTCATCGAACTGCGTCAGCGCGGCGGTGGTGCCCTTGTCCGCCTTGTCGATCCTGATCGCCTTGAATGTGGCCACGACTGAACTCCCTGACTGGTTTGCCGGGGATGTTTAGCCGATCAGGCCGGCTGCGCAACCGCTCGCTCGACGGGTTTCTCCACGATCGGAAGATTGATCAGCGCCGAGAGCACGCCGAACAGGATCGAGAGCCACCAGATCGGTGTGTAGGAACCGAATTTCTCGAACACGATGCCCCCGAGCCAGACACCGAGAAAGCCGCCGACCTGGTGGCTGACGAAGGCGAAGCCGTAGAGCGTCGCAAGCCAGCGCGTGCCGAACATCAGCGCCACCAGCGCCGAGGTCGGCGGCACCGTGGACAGCCAGGTCAGGCCGGAGACCGCGCCGAACGCGATCGCCGAGAACGGCGTGATCGGGAACGAGATGAAGGCGAGCGTCGCAAGCGCGCGCGTGAAGTAGATGGTCGAGAGGATGTAGCGCTTGGGCAAGCTGTTCTGGAGATAGCCGACGCTGAGCGACCCGACGATGTTGAACAGGCCGATCGCCGCGATCACCCAGCCGCCGGTCTGCGCGGTGATGCCGCGATCGACCAGGAAAGCCGGCAGATGCACGGTGATGAATGCGAGCTGGAAGCCGCAGGTGAAGAACCCGAGCACCAGGAGCACATAGGAACGGTGGCCGAATGCTTCGGCAAGCGCCCTGGTGAAGGTCTGCTCGTCCGCCGGCGCTGCGTTTGCAGCATGCGCGACCGGCGGCGTCGAGAGCGCCAGCGACAGCGGGATGATCAGCAGCATCAGGAAGCCGAACACGGAGAGCGCCTGCTGCCAGCCGAAATTGTCGATCAGCGCGACGCCGATCGGCGCGAACAGGAACTGACCGAACGAGCCCGCCGCGGTGCCGGCACCGAGCGCGAGGCCGCGCTTCTCCGCCGGCAGCAGCTTGGTGAACGCCGACAGCACCAGGTTGAAGGAGCAGCCGGCAAGGCCAAAGCCGACCATGACGCCCGCGCCGATGTCGAGCGACAGCGGCGTCGTGGCGTAGCGCATCAGCAGCAGGCCGCCGGCATAGAGCAGCGCGCCGACGCACATCACCCGAAACAGGCCGAAGCGATCGGCGACCGCGCCGGCGAATGGCTGGCCCAGGCCCCACAACAGATTCTGCACGGCAATGGCGAGACCGAACACGTCGCGGCCCCAGGAGAATTCGTGGCTCATCGGCTGCACGAAGAAGCCGAGCGCCGAACGCGGGCCGAAGCCGAGCATGCCGATGGCGCAGCCGCAGAGAATGATGACGGCCGGGGTGCGCCAGTTGGAGGAACGCGAGGCTGGAGCAAGTTCGCCCACTGATGTCGACATGGTGTTCCTCGTCTGTCGTTGGCGGATTCGGCAAGCGGCGGCCGCGACTGAGCCACTTAATGCACTTGCATGAAAATCCCAAGCCAAATGCGATTGCATTCCACGGGGAGCTGTCGCGGGAGCATTGCATTTCGGTGTGGCCTCGCGTGGCGCGCCAAGCGGAGTTGACGGAAATGTGTGCGATCGGATCTGGCGGTCCCCGGCCAAGCGTGTTACGTTTGATTTGCTCATATTGAGTATATTAGGACATCGACGACATCCGCACCGGCCATCTCGGCCGGATGATTCAGGCCCCTGATATACTCAAATTGAGTACAACAGATGCAAGGGAGGCTTCAATGCCGATCGCTGGAATTTACGGCCCCGACGACTTTGCCAACCGGCCGCAGGGCCACGCCACCGCCTCCCCCCGAGCCGCACCGGCGCGCTCCGAGCCGGCGCTGCCGATGCCCTCGCTGGAGTGGACGCCGGAGGTCGAACAGGCCACCGCGCCGCTCTATGAGCGTGTGAAGCATGTGATCCCGTCGATCGAGTGGCCGCTGATGGCCCCGACGATCCATGCGATCAACGAACTGAAGCGCGCGCGCGGCGCGGTGATCCTCGCGCACAACTATCAGGCGCCGGAGATCTTCCACTGCGTCGCCGATATCGGCGGCGATTCGCTTCAGCTCGCCGTCGAAGCCACCAAGGTGAAATCGGGCATCATCGTGCAATGCGGCGTGCACTTCATGGCCGAGACCTCGAAGCTGCTCAATCCGGACAAGACGGTGCTGATCCCGGATTCGCGCGCCGGCTGTTCGCTCGCCGCCAGCATCACCGGCGCCGACGTCCGCCTGCTTCGCGAAAAATTCCCCGGCGTTCCGGTCGTCGCCTATGTCAACACCTCCGCGGAGGTGAAGGCCGAGGTCGACATCTGCTGCACCTCGTCGAACGCGGTGCAGGTGGTCGAGAGCCTGAATGCGCCCAGCGTGATCTTCCTGCCCGATCGCTATCTCGCCACTTACGTGGCCTCGAAGACCGACGTGAGGATCATCGCCTGGAAGGGCGCCTGCGAGGTGCACGAGCGCTTTACGGGCGCAGAGCTGCGCGCCTTTCGCGAGGCCGATCCGTCAGTGCAGATCATCGCGCATCCGGAATGCCCGCCGGACGTGCTGGCGGAAGCCGACTTCACCGGCTCGACCGCGCACATGATCAACTGGGTGCGCGCGAAGCGGCCGCGGCGGCTGGTGATGATCACGGAATGCTCGATGGCCGACAACGTCCGTGCCGAGCTGCCCGACGTCGAGATGCTCCGCCCCTGCAACATCTGCCCGCACATGAAGCGCATCACGCTCGCGAACATTCTGGAGAGCCTGCTTACGCTGCGCGAGGAGGTCACGATCGATCCCGCGCTCGCGGATCGCGCAAGGCGCTCGGTCGAGCGGATGATCAACCTGAAGAACTGATGGCAACCCGTAACAAAACACACCGCTGTCGTCCCTGCGAACGCAGGGACCCATAACCACAGGACGATGTGTGGCGAAGAGAGGCAACACGCAGCTTCGCAACACAATTTCCGCCGCAGCGTATGGGTCCCTGCTTTCGCAGGGACGACGGCGGAGTGAATGGAGAAAGTCATGACAAGCAACATCCACGACCTCACCCGCACCGACGACGTCGTCATCGTCGGCGGCGGCCTTGCCGGATTGTTCTGTGCGCTGAAGCTGGCGCCGCGGCCGGTGACCTTGATCTCGGCCGCGCCGCTCGGACAGGGCGCCTCATCCGCCTGGGCACAAGGCGGCATCGCAGCGGCCGTGGCCGACGGCGACACGCCGGAGGCGCATGCCGCCGACACCATCGCCGTCGGCGGCGGCCTCGTCGACGAGGCGGTCGCACTTGGCATCGCGCGCGAAGCCGCGCCTCGCATTCACGATCTCCTGAGCCATGGCGTGCCGTTCGATCGCGATCTCGAAGGAAAGCTTGCCGTCGGGCGCGAAGCTGCACATTCGGCCCGGCGCATCGTGCATGTACGGGGCGACGGCGCGGGCGCTGCGATCATCGCGGCGCTGAGCGAGGCGGTACGCCGCACGCCGTCGATCCGCGTCATCGAAGGTCTCGTCGCCGAGGCGCTGTTGACCGGAGATGGCGTGGTCGCCGGGCTCCAGCTGCGTGAAGCCGGCAATCCCTCCGCACGCCCGATCCTGCTCGCCGCACGCGCGGTGGTGCTGGCCACCGGCGGCATCGGCCATCTCTATGCCGTCACGACCAATCCGGTCGAGGCCAGCGGATCGGGGCTTGCGATCGCGGCGCGCGCGGGTGCTGTGATCGCCGACCCCGAATTCGTCCAGTTCCATCCGACCGCCATCATGACCGGCGGCGATCCGGCACCGCTCGCGACCGAAGCGCTGCGCGGCGAAAGTGCGACACTGATCAACGGCAACGGCGAACGCTTCATGGCGGCGCGCCACCCGCTCGCCGAGCTTGCGCCGCGCGACATCGTGGCCCGTGGCGTGTTCGCCGAGATCGTGGCGGGACGCGGCGCCTTCCTCGACGCGCGCCAGGCGCTGGGCGCACACTTCGCCGACAAGTTTCCGACGGTGCATGCGAGCTGCATCGCTGCCGGCATCGATCCCGCGACGCAAGCCATCCCGATTGCGCCCGCCGCGCACTATCATATGGGCGGCGTCGCGGTGGATTCGCGCGGCCGCGCCTCGATCGACGGGCTCTGGGCCGGCGGCGAGGTGTCATCGACCGGCGCGCATGGTGCCAACCGGCTCGCCTCGAATTCGCTGCTCGAAGCCGTGGTCTATGCCGCGCGCATCGCCGACGACATCGCCGGCCGTGCGCTCCCCGCGCCGGCCCGCCTTCGCGACGCACCGGTCGCTTCGCGCAGCGGCACGCCGGATGCTGCGGCTGTGAAGCGGCTGCGGGCAATGATGAGCGCGCATGTCGGCGTGGTCCGCGAAGGCGACGGTCTCAGTGAAGCCGTGCACCACTTCGCCGCACTCGAACGCGAGGCCACGAGCATCGCGCTCCGCAACATGGCGACGTCGGCCCTGCTCGTTGCCGCTTCGGCCTGGAGCCGGCGCGAAAGCCGCGGCGCGCATTTCCGCTCCGATCATCCGGCCGACATGCCCGCGCTGGCGCAGAGAACGATGACCACGCTCGCCGCAGCGCGCGAGATTGCGGAGAGCCTGGGCTCCCCGTCGCGCATGAAGCAACCCATGATCGCCTGATGGAGTTCCCCATGATCAATCCGACCTCATTGCTCAACCCCGACGCCTTCCTCTCGCCGCTCGCGATTGACGAGGCCGTGCAGCGCGCGCTCGACGAGGATCTCGGCCGCGCCGGCGACGTCACCTCGCTCGCGACGATTCCCGAAGCAACCACGGCGCAGGCCGTCCTGGTCGCGCGCCAGTCCGGCGTGATCGCAGGCCTGCCGCTCGCGGTCGCGACGCTGCAAAGGCTCTCGGCCGACGTCGAGCTGCGCGCCCATGTCCGTGACGCCGCGCGCGTGGCTCGCGGGCAGCACGTGCTGACGATCTCGGGGCCGGCACGCGCGATTCTCACCGCCGAGCGAACCGCGCTGAATTTCGTCGGCCGCCTCTCGGGCGTCGCGACGCTCACGGCCGATTACGTCGCGCGAACCGACAGCACGAAGATGCGCATCTGCTGCACACGCAAGACCACGCCGGGGTTGCGCGCACTGGAGAAATACGCCGTGCGCTGCGGCGGCGGTTTCAACCACCGCTTCGGTCTCGACGATGCGATCCTGATCAAGGACAACCACATCGCGGTTGCCGGCGGCATCCGCCCGGTGCTGGAGCGCGCCCGCAGCCATGCCGGCCACCTCGTCAAGATCGAGATCGAGGTCGATACGCTGGTGCAGCTGCGCGAGGTGCTGGACACCGGCCTTGCCGACGCGGTGCTGCTCGACAACATGGACATTGCGACGCTGCGCGAGGCCGTGCGGATCAACGAGGGCCGGCTCAAGCTGGAGGCATCAGGCGGTGTCACGCCGGACTCGATCGCCGCGATCGCGGCGACCGGAGTCGACTACGCGTCAGCGGGTGCATTGACGCATTCGGCGCCGAATTTCGACTGTGCGCTGGATATCGCGATGTGAGGACGTCTTCACCTCGCCCCGCTTGCGGAGCGAGGGAAGACAACTACCTCCGCTCGCTCAGGCCCATCTCGGCGGAGCTCTTGGCTTCCTGCGCGAGTTCGGCCGACAGCGCGGCGGTCTGGGCGGGCGTGCCCCAGCTCGGCTCCTCGCTGCCGTCGCCCCAGGCGCGCGGGCGGTAGAAGGTGTGCACGCCGGTCTTGTACATCCTCTTCATCTCGGCGACCCAGGACGGGCGCACCCAATAGGCGTGGTAGTGCGTGGACTTGCCGACTTCCGGCAGCCAGATCTGGCCGTCGAGCATGGCCTTGGCGATCTTCTTGGCGCGCTCCCACATCTCGGGCTCGCGGATCACGTCGGCATTGTTGTCGCAGGCGAAGGTGAACTGGCAGGCGAGATGGCGGTGCTTGTTCTGATAGACCGCCCCGCACACGGTGTCCGGGTATTTGCCGGAGAACACGCGGTTCATCACGACCTGCGCCACCGCGATCTGGCCGCGCACGGCCTCGCCGCGCGATTCGAAATAGACGGCTTCGGCAAGGCATTTCTCCGACTTCGCGCGCGACTTGTCGTCGAGCGCGAGCCGCTCCGCCGGTGACCTGGCGCGCTGGTTGTCGGCGTTGACCTCGCCCTTCGGCGCGACGCTCTCGCCGCTCTCGACGTCCCTGGCGATCTCCACCGTCGGCGGCGTCAGCGACGCCGTCACCTTCATATCGGGATCGGGCATCACGATCAGCGGCTCGGCGCCGGGCTGCCAGCTCTCGATGCTCTCGAGATTGCCGCCGAGCGAGGAGCTGCCGAAGAAGAGATTGGCGGTCTTGACGCTGAAGGGATCACGCACCGGCGTCGTCGGCGCCGTGGTCCGCTTGAGCGCCTCGAGCGGCTGCACCGCGAATGCGCGCGCAGCGTCGCTGGCGCGCGGGGTGTTGGTGTATTGCGGCAGCGGCGGCGCGCGGAGCGCTTCCTGCAGCTCGGGATCGAGCGCGGCCGCGGACTCCGGCGACATCGCCTGTGGCAACGCGGCCGTCTTGGCGCCGAACACGGAGCTGTTCGAGGTCGCGGGATCTTGCTGCGCCGGAGCTGCAGCGGGCGCGGTTGCTTCGGGAGCCTCAGTCGGCGTCACGGTTGCGAGGCGATCACCCTTCATGGAGCGATCGACCTTGGGAAAGTCTGAAGCCTGGTAGCGCGGCGCAGACTGCAGCGCCGGGTTGCGGCTGATCGCGCCGGTGACGTCGCGACCGTCGAGGCTCGCCAGGCGAACCATCGCGCTCTGCGGAACCGAGGTGCCGATGGGGCGGGAGAAACTGTAGGTGGCGAGCTGGATCGAGGACGCCGCCGAGAACACCTGCTTCTGCCAACGCTCGGCGACGCCGGGTTGGCGCGCCAGCAAGGAAGCAATGTCCTGATAGCCGGTCTCTCTCGGCATCAATGCGAAGATGCAGAGACCGATGCCGAAGGACGCGAACCGCGCGCCCTTCGGATGGTTACGCAACACTGACATCAACACGCTCACGCTACGCTTACGCCAGAAAAATCGAAACGCAGTACATCCGTGCAATTCGACCTTTCTCGTAAGTATCCAATTTAGGTTGCCGGGGCGTTAATCGGCGTTGCGCGCGCGGCACACTCAAGCGATTGCAGGTGTTTTCACGGGGCGATTGCGTGCGTGGTGAACGCGGAGTGACGTGAAGCGGTAAACAACCGGTCAACGCGAATGGTGAAGGAACTCTTGCGCACACGTATCAATACGGGACGCGCGATGAGATCCCGGTGTTGCAAGAGGTACACCCACCATCACCGCTGTCATGCCCCGCGAAGGCGGGGCATCCAGTACGCCGCGGCATCTCGGTGCAACCACCGACGCTGGTGGAATACTGGATCGTCCGCCTTCGCCGACGATGACAGCGCGGGTGTGGCGACACGCACGTCCCACAAACTCGTCATTGCGAGCGCAGCGAAGCAACCCAGAGTGTTTCCGCGAAAGCAGTCTGGATTGCTTCGTCGCGAGGGCTCCTCGCAATGACGAGGGAGAGAGCGTAGCCCAACAGAAAAGAGGCGGAGCATTGCCCCGCCTCTCTCATTCCGGAATTTTAGTTCGTAAGCCTACGCCTGGCTGGCGATCTCCTTGCCGAGCGCGGCTTGCGCGGCGGCGAGACGGGCGATCGGCACGCGGTAGGGCGAGCAGGAGACGTAGTCGAGGCCGATATTGTGGCAGAAGGCAACGGAAGCGGGATCGCCGCCGTGCTCACCGCAGATGCCGACCTTGAGCTTCGGACGGGTCTTGCGGCCGCGCGCGACGCCGATCTTGACGAGCTCGCCGACGCCTTCCTGGTCGAGCGCGACGAACGGATCGACCGACAGGATGCCCTTCGACACGTAGGGACCCAGGAAGCTCGCCGCGTCATCGCGGCTGATGCCGTAAGTGGTCTGCGTGAGGTCGTTGGTGCCGAACGAGAAGAACTCGGCGCTCTCCGCGATCTCGCCTGCAAGCAGGCAGGCCCGCGGCAGCTCGATCATGGTGCCGACCTGATAGGCGATCTTGGTGTTGTTGTCGCGCATCACCGCCTTCGCGGTGGCATCGATGCGCGCCTTGACGAGATCGAGCTCCATCTTGGTTGCGATCAGCGGCACCATCACCTCGAGGCCGACCGCCTTGCCGGTGCGCTTCTCGGCCTCGACCGCCGCCTCGAAGATCGCCCTCGCCTGCATCTCGGCGATCTCGGGATAAGCGATCGCGATGCGGCAGCCGCGGAAGCCGAGCATCGGATTGAACTCCGAGAGCTCGCGCGCGCGGTCGGCGAGGCGCCGCGGGTCGGTGTTCATGGCGCGCGCCACTTCCTCGACCTCGGCGTGGGTGTGCGGCAGGAACTCGTGCAGCGGCGGATCGAGCAAGCGGATCGTGACGGGCAGGCCCTTCATGATCTCGAACAGCTCGACGAAGTCGGCGCGCTGCATCGGCAGCAGCTTTGCGAGCGCGGCGCGGCGGGACTGCTCGTCCTCGGAGAGGATCATCTCGCGCACCGTGCGGATGCGCGTCTCCTCGAAGAACATGTGCTCGGTGCGGCACAGGCCGATGCCTTCGGCGCCGAACTTGATCGCGGTGCGCGCGTCGTCGGGCGTGTCGCCGTTGACGCGGACGCCGATCTTGCGGACCTGGTCGGCCCAGGCCATCAGCGTGCCGAACTCGCCGGACAGCTCCGGCTCGATCATCGGCATGCGGCCGGCGAGCACCTGGCCGAGCGAGCCGTCGATGGTGATGACGTCGCCGGTCTTGAAGGTGCGCGAGCCGATGCTCATGGTGCCGCGGCCGTAATCGACGCGGATGGTGCCGCAGCCGGAGACGCAGGGCTTGCCCATGCCGCGCGCGACGACGGCGGCGTGCGAGGTCATGCCGCCACGCGTGGTGAGGATGCCTTCCGCGGCGTGCATGCCGTGGATGTCTTCCGGGCTGGTCTCGATGCGGACCAGGATCACCTTGCGTCCGTCGCCTTGAAGCTTGGCCGCTTCATCCGAGGAGAACACGATCTCGCCGGAGGCAGCGCCGGGAGATGCCGGCAGGCCGGTCGCGATCACGTCGCGCTTGGCGTTGGGATCGATGGTCGGGTGCAGCAGCTGATCGAGCGAAGCCGGATCGATGCGGGTGACCGCTTCCTTCTTCGAGATCAGGCCTTCATTGGCGAGCTCGACCGCGATGCGCAGCGCCGCCTTGGCGGTGCGCTTGCCGCCGCGGGTCTGCAGCATCCAGAGCTTGCCGCGCTCGACGGTGAACTCCATGTCCTGCATGTCGCGGTAGTGCTTCTCGAGCTGCGTGTAGATCCGCGTCAGCTCCTGGAAGGCTTCCGGCATCGCCGCTTCCATCGACGCCTTGTCGGAGCCGGATTCCCGGCGCGCTTCCTCGGTGATGTCCTGCGGCGTGCGGATGCCCGCCACCACGTCCTCGCCTTGCGCGTTGATCAGGAACTCGCCGTAGAGCTTGCTCTCGCCGGTCGAGGGGTTGCGGGTGAAGGCAACGCCGGTCGCCGAGGTCTCGCCCATGTTGCCGAACACCATGGCCTGCACGTTGACCGCGGTGCCCCAGGATTCCGGAATGTCGTGCAGCTTGCGGTAAGTCACCGCGCGCGCGTTCATCCAGGATGAGAACACGGCACCGATCGCGCCCCAGAGCTGGTCGTGCGGATCCTGCGGGAAGTCCTTGCCCGTCTCGCGCGCGACGGCGTCCTTGTACTTGCCGACCAGTTCGACCCAGTCGTCGGCGGACAGGTCGGTGTCGAGCGTGTAGCCCTGGGTGTCCTTGAAGGTGTCGAGGATTTCCTCGAAGTGATGATGCTCGAAGCCGAGCACCACGTCGGAATACATGGTGATGAAGCGGCGATAGCTGTCATAGGCGAAGCGGCGGTCGCCCGACAATTCCGACAGCGCTTCCACGGTCCGGTCATTGAGGCCGAGGTTGAGCACCGTGTCCATCATGCCCGGCATCGAAGCGCGGGCGCCGGAGCGCACGGAGACCAGCAGCGGGTTCTTGGTGTCGCCGAACACCTTGCCGGTCAGCTTGCCGACATGGTCGAGCGCCTTCTCAACCTGCGACTGCAATTCCTTCGGATAGGATTTGTCGTGGGCATAGAAATAGGTGCAGACCGAGGTCGGGATGGTGAAGCCGGGAGGCACCGGCAGGCCCAGATTGGCCATCTCGGCGAGGTTGGCGCCCTTGCCGCCGAGCAGGTCGCGCATCTCCGTCCGGCCCTCGGCCTTGCCGTCACCGAACGTGTACACCCATTTGCCGGCCTTGCCCGCGGCTGACGCCGGTTTGGCGGGAGCAGCCTTCTTCGGCGCAGGCTTCGCAGCGACCTTCGGCAGAGCCGCCTTGGTCACAGCCTTCGCAGCCGGCTTGACGGCAGCCTTTGCGGACGGCTTTGCGGCAGCTTTGGCGACCGGCTTGGGAGCGCTCTTGGCAAGCGCCTTGCGGGCCGCCGGCGCGGCTTTCGCCTTGGCGGAAGACTTTGATTTCGCTGGAGTTTTATTGGGCTTCGAGGCGGCTTTGGCCATAGCTTGCACACAACCTGCGAGAGGAATGGGATTTCGCGGGCCTTACACCATTTTGAACGGGCCCGCGCAAGTCAGACAGTTCCGGAAAATGAACACCCCTAGAGGTGAAGCCATTTCAGGAGCCCGAGCCCGATCGCACCGTTCACAATAAGGAAGATCGCGACGATCAGGTTGAGGAGTCGCGGCATGATCAGGATGAGCACGCCCGCAATCAACGACAGGATCGGCGAAATGTGGGCGACGGTGATGTGCATGAACTATCTTTCTGTGGAGGTGAGGCGAATCGCGGGCGGATCATAGCGGTCCCGGTTCCGCGAGTAGAGACGCGCAAGAGGCGATGCGAGTTCCGCCACCCACGAAAACTGCCTGAAATTGCCTCTGATGCGGCGGCCCTTTTCCCGGAACATTGCCAAGGGTGCATGCATTGGCCAACCGGTCGCGCCATTGACGCGTCCGAAAAAAATCACGTCGAAGGAGTTGTCCATGCGGAACAGGATTCTCGCTCTTGCAACGATCGCGGCCGCGATCGGCTCGCCCCTTGCGGCGCAGGCGCAAAGCGGTGTCACCGTCGGACGCGCGCCTGCCGTCGTCGACAGCGCTCCGACCATTGCCGTCGAACAGCGGCCGGCCTTCCGCGAATATGTCGTCGAACAACGTGTCCCGCCCTTCCGGATTCCGGATCGCGTGGTGGTCGGTTCTACGTTACCGGAGACCGGCATTACCTATTATGACGTGCCGCAGCGCTTCGGTGCCACCACCTATCGCTACACCGTCGTGAACGGCGAGACCGTTCTGGTCGAGCCGCGCTCGCGCCGCATCGTCGAGGTGCTGGACTGAGACCGACCAACTGACATCGACTAGATGTCCGGCGCGTCACTTCAGGCTGGCGCGAGCAGTATGATCGGACATCAGGCCCCGCCCGGTCTTCCCCCCGCCGGGCGGGGCATTTTTGTGTTCTTGTCATTCCGGGGCGCACGAAGCGCGAACCCGGAATCCATCGTGCCGCGCGTGATGAGGAGAAATGGATTCCGGGCTCGCCCCAAGTGGGGCGCCCCGGAATGACAGCGGTGTTTGAAGCGCGAGCGCGCCTCAATCCTGGATCTTCGAGAAATCCGCGACCGCACGCGTGGCGCTGCGGATCTCGTTCAGGAGCTTCAGGCGGTTCTCGCGCACCTTCGGATCATCATCGTTGACCCGGACTTTTTCGAAGAACGCATCGACCGGCGGACGCAGCTTTGCCATCGCGCTCATGGCGGCGGCAAAGTCTTCCTTGGCGACAGCGGCACTTGCGTCCGCCTTCACCTCGCCGATTGCCTTCGCCAGCGCCTTCTCCTCGTCGAGCCCATAGAGCGCAGCGTCCGGCGCGCCATCGAAGCTGCGCTTGTCCTTCTTCTCCTCGATCCCGAGGATGTTGCTGGCGCGCTTGATGCCGGCGAGCAGGTTCTTGCCGTCGTCAGTATCGAGGAACTTTCCGAGTGCCTCGACGCGGCGGACGATCATCAGCAGGTCGTCCTGGCCGCCAAGCGCGAACACGGCGTCGACGAGATCGTGCCGCGCGCCCTGCTCGCGGAGCTGGACTTTCAAGCGGTCGGCGAAGAAGGCGAGCAGATCGCTCGGGAGTTTCGAGACATCGGCGGGCTTCACCGACAGGCCGGCGAGCGCGGACGCCGCCACCTTCATCAGCGACAGCCGCAGTGCGTTCTCGGCGATCAACCTGATGACACCGAGCGCGGCCCGACGCAGCGCATACGGATCCTTGCTACCCGTCGGCTTCTCGTCGATGGCCCAGAAGCCCACGAGCGTGTCGATCTTGTCGGCAAGCGCGACCGCCACGCTGACGGGATCGGTCGGCACGCGATCCGTCGGCCCTTGCGGCTTGTAGTGCTCCTCGCAAGCGGCGGCGACAGAGGCATCCTCGCCCTGCGCCAGCGCGTAATACTTGCCCATCAGGCCCTGCACCTCGGGGAATTCGCCGACGACCTCAGTCAGCAGGTCGGCCTTCGCCAGATGCGCAGCGCGCGTCGCCTTGCCGACATCGGCGCCAACCAGCGGCGCGATCTCCGCGGCGAGCCGCTCGATGCGCTTGATGCGCGCGGCCTGCGTGCCGAGCTTCTCGTGAAACACGATCTGCTCGAACTTCGGCAGCCGCTCCTCGAGCTTGGTCTTGAGGTCGGTCTCGTAGAAGAACTTTGCATCCGACAGCCGGGCGCGGATCACGCGCTCGTTGCCGGCGATGATGGTCGCCCCGCCATCGGTCGCCTCGATATTGGCGACCAGGATGAACTTGCTCGCGAGCTTGCCCGTCTTGGGATCGCGCACCACGAAGCACTTCTGGTTGTTGCGGATGGTGGCGCGGATCACTTCCGCGGGCGTCGCCAAGAATTCCGGCTCGAACGAGCCCATCAGCACGACCGGCCATTCGACCAGGCCGGCGACCTCGTCGAGCAGGTTCTGGTCTTCGACGAGCTCGAAGCCTTGCGCGAAGGCGAGCTGCTTGGCGTCGGTGAGGATTGCGTCCTTGCGCCTGTCAGGGTCGAGCACGACCTTGGCGTCGAGCAGCTTCGCCTCATAGTCCTCGAAGCGGCGCACTTGAATGGCACCTGGCGCGAGGAAGCGATGACCGTAGGTGGTCTGGCCGGTCTCGATGCCGTCCACCTCGAACGTCACGACATCGGGCTCTTCGGTCTCGAGCCCGAAGGTCGCGGTGATCGCGTGCAGCGGACGCACCCAGTTCAGCGAGCCGGGCTTGCCCGAACGCGCGCCCCAGCGCATCGATTTCGGCCAGGGGAACGTGCGGATGATCACGGGCAGGATTTCCGCGAGCACGTCGATCGCATCGCGGCCGGGCTTCTCGATCAGGCCGATGTAGAAATCACCCTTGGGGTCGCGCTGGATCTTGGCTTCATCGAGCGACTTCAACCCTGTCGCCTTCAGAAAGCCCTGCACGGCCGCATCGGGCGCGCCGACCTTGGGTCCGCGGCGCTCGGTCTTGAGGTCGGGCTGGCGCGCGGGGATGCCGTGCACGGTGAGCGCGAGGCGGCGCGGCGTCGCAAACGCCTTCGCGCCCTCGTAGACCAAGCCTTCGGCAACGAGCTTGTCGGTGACCATGCGGCGCAGATCGTCGGCCGCCTTGGCCTGCATGCGTGCGGGGATCTCTTCGGAGAAGAGTTCAAGCAAAAGATCGGGCATCAGGCCGCTCCGCCCGCTTCAGTATGGATCCAGGCCTCGCCGCAGGCTTTTGCCAATTCGCGAACGCGCAAAATGTAGCTCTGCCGCTCCGTAACCGAGATCACGCCGCGCGCGTCCAGGAGGTTGAAGACGTGGCTGGCCTTGATGCACTGGTCATAGGCCGGCAGCGCCATCAGGTGGGCCTCGCGCTTCTCATCCTTCCAGCCGGCGTCGAGATACTTTTTGCAGGCCGCTTCCGCCATCTTGAACTGCTCGAACAGCATCGCGGTGTCGGCAATTTCAAAATTGTGCTTCGAATATTCCCGCTCGGCCTGCAGGAAGACGTCGCCATAGGTGACCTTGGCATCGCCGTCGCGGCCGTTGAAGTTGAGGTCGTAAACGCGGTCGACGCCCTGCACATACATCGCGAGCCGCTCGAGCCCGTAGGTGAGCTCGCCCGCAACCGGCGAACATTCGACACCGGCGACCTGCTGGAAGTAAGTGAACTGGCTGACTTCCATGCCGTCGCACCAGCATTCCCAGCCGAGACCCCAGGCGCCCAGCGTCGGGCTCTCCCAATCGTCCTCGACGAAGCGGATGTCGTGCACGGCGGAATCGATTCCGATCGCGGCCAGCGACTTCAGGTACAGTTCCTGAAGGTTCGGCGGCGACGGCTTCATGATCACCTGGAACTGGTAGTAGTGCTGCATCCGGTTCGGGTTCTCGCCGTAGCGGCCATCCTTGGGCCGGCGCGAGGGCTGCACATAGGCGGCGTTCCACGGCTTCGGCCCGAGCGCGCGCAGCGTGGTCGCCGGATGGAAGGTGCCTGCGCCCATTTCCATGTCGTAGGGCTGCAGGATCACGCAGCCCTGCTCGGCCCAGAACCGCTGGAGCGCGAGGATGAAGCCCTGGAACGAGCGTTCCGGGCGCATATGGGCGGGCAATGAGGCGTCCATCGTCAGATCAGGCTCTCGCGGGGGTTTTGAATCGCGCGGGACCGTATCGACGGCGGGGGTGGGAATCAAGGCAAAGGGGGCGGATTCGGGCCGAACGCCCCATCCTCAGGGACGGTGCCGTAGGGTGGGCAAAGGCGCTCTTGCGCCGTGCCCACCATCTCTCCCGGATTACGGCGCGGCGGTGGGCACGCTTCGCTTTGCCCACCCTACGGCAGCGGTCAATGGCGCCAGCTAACCCGGCCGGTAGGCTCCGGTCACGGGATCACGCTTCAGTTTCTGGATATCCCCCATATGGGCGGCCTCGGCGACGCGCGACAGGCGCATCTCCTCCAGCTCCTGGTTGATCCTGACAGCGGTCTTGTAGGCCCAGCGGACCACGGCAAGCCCACCCAGCACGCCCGCGAAAGCGACGAACGGCGGCATCGGTCGATCCTTGTCTAGTGCTCAGCCCCCACATGCATTCTCGCGCAGTCGGGGCCGCGCCGCAATTGGCTCGGCGAGAGACCAAATGGCGCGGCAGGGCTTCGCCTAGAACCCGAATTTCGCCCAGATCGCCCGCGTCTCCACCGCCGAGATCAGCTCATCCGGCAGCCCGGCCATTGATTCCATGGCCGAAAGTTGCCCCGCGCCGGGCGATTTCCGCCCCAGAAGGCCGGACAGCAGCCCGGTCGGCTGCGCGATCACGGGGGTGAGAACCTTCTCGCCATAGCGGGCACGAAGAGTTGAGCGGAGATCGCCGATGCTGTCGGCGAGCCCCAGCGCGATCGAGCTCTCGCCGGCCCAGTACTCGCCCGTGAACAGGGTATCGTCGGAGCCCTTGAGGCGCGCACCGCGGCTCTCCTTGACCAGCGCAATGAAGATCTGGTGGATCTCGCGCTGAAGCGCCTTCAGCTTGGCGACGTCGTCGGGGTTTTCGGGAAGGAACGGGTCAAGCATCGCCTTGTGCGCGCCAGCGGTATAGAGCCGCCGCTCGATGCCGAGCCGCTTGATCGCGTCCTGGAAACCGAAGCTGCCGCCGACCACGCCGATCGAGCCGAGGATCGACGAGGGATCGCAGATGATCTCGTCGCCGGCGCAGGCGATCATGTAGCCGCCGGACGCCGCGACGTCCTCGACGAACACGAGCACCGGCAGCTTCTTCTCCGCCGCGAGCTGCTTGATGCGCAGATAGATCTGGCGCGACTGCACCGGCGAGCCGCCGGGCGAGTTGATCACCAGCGCCACCGCCTTGGCGTTCCGCATCGAGAACGCCCGCTCCAGCACCTTGGCGACACCTGCGAGCGTCATGCCCGGGCGCAGCGGCGTCACCGCGCCGATCACGCCCGACAGCCGCACCACCGGCACGACTGCGGTGCCGGGGCGGAAGCGCGCCGGCAGATATTGCACGAGCTTGTCGGCCAGGCCGGAACTCTCACGATCGTTCAATTGTTCGGCCATGCCGTTACCTCTGATTAACCATTTCTTATCACGCGACTGTCATTGGAAGTGCCTGGAACGTGTTTTGCAGATTTTCCGCCCGGGGGCTGCAATGGCGCAGCGGAGAACACCATGAAAATCTACCTGCTGATGCTGCTGATCGGTGCGCTGTTCATGGCGATCCGCCTGACCACTCCGCAAGAGCAGCAGTCGGAATCGCTTCCGCAGTAAGCCGTCACGGTTCCACCAGCGGCAAGGCCGCTCTCCCCTCCAGAATCTCCCTCATCTCGTTTTTCGATGCGCCTGACTCGTCGTTGAGCATGAGGCCCGGCAGCAATCGCGTCGGGGCCCGGCCGCCTTTGACCGCACGCACCAGCACGCGGATCGCGGGCCGCCCCGCCTCGCCGTGAACCGGCAGGATCGCGAGGCTGCCGAAGCCCCGCGATAGCGCCGCGAGGACGTCGGCGATTCCATCTGCGCGCCAGATCAGTGTCAGCACACCATTCGATCGGAGGATGCGCCGAGCTGCATGCACCCACGCATGCAGAGTCTCCTCCGTCGCCACATGCGCGCTGTGACGCAGCTGATCCGGCGAGCCGCGATGCCGGGTCGGATCGTTGAACGGTGGATTCATCAGCACCACGTCGACGCTGTCGGGCGACAGTCCATGTGACGCAAAGGCCTCGGCGTCGGCCGTGACGTCGAGCACGATGGTCTCGGCGGCAATCGCATTCACCGCCGCGTTGTCGCGCGCAAGCCCCGCCAGCTCCGGATCGATCTCGACCAGGCCGAGCCTGATACCGGGGATGCGGCAGGCCAGCGCCAGCCCGGCCGTGCCGATACCGGCGCCGAAATCGACCACGCGGTCCCCTGCCCGGGCCTCGGTCGCGGCTGCAAGCAGGATGGCGTCATGCCCGGCGCGATGGCCGCTCCGCTTCTGCCTCAGCCGCAGTTGCCCCCCGAGAAAGGCGTCCTCGGTAATATTTGCGGCTTCACTCATCGCCGCGCAATTCGTGGCTGAGGCCGGCCTCGGTGAGGAGCGCCCGCGCCTCCTGGGCGTCGTCCTCGTGAACCAGGATCCGCCGCGGCAAAATGCCGAGCGATCCCTCGATGATGCTCATGTTCTGATCCAGCACCAGATGATGGATGTTGGCGCCGTCGAGCAGCGCGCCGATCGCCGACACCAGCACGATATCGTTGGTCCGAACCAGTTCGCGCAAATCACGGGTCTCCTGCCTGAAAGGGGGGCAAGCGGCAAATGTCAATGGTTCCGCGGCACTTGCCGCATCCGCCTGCAGTTTCTATTGTCTTTCCGTCAGAATAGCCCTTCCGGGGCAAATATTGGAGACCGGCGTGGCCGTCATCGTACCTTTCGAAACTCCCGGCGCGTCGATCGAAGAGCTGGTGGCCCTTGTCGCCCCTGACATGGAGCGCGTCAACGCCACGATCCTGTCGCGGACCGGTTCGGACGTGACCATGATCCCGGAGGTCGCCAACCACCTGATCTCCTCCGGCGGCAAGCGCCTGCGCCCGATGCTGACGCTCGCCATGGCCAACCTCGCCGGCTACACCGGCGACGGCCACATCAAGCTCGCCGCCTCCGTCGAGTTCATGCACACCGCCACACTGCTTCATGACGACGTCGTCGACGAAAGCGAGATGCGGCGCGGCAAGCTGTCGGCGCGCATGCTCTGGGGCAACGAGGCGAGCGTGCTGGTCGGCGACTTCCTGCTCGGCCAGGCCTTCCGCATGATGGTCGAGGTCGGCTCGCTGCGTGCGCTCGACATCCTCTCCGCGGCCGCCGCCACCATCGCCGAGGGCGAGGTGATGCAGCTGGCCGCCGCCAAGAACACCGCGACCACCGAGGACGAATATCTCGCCGTGATCCGCGGCAAGACCGCCGAGCTGTTCGCAGCTGCCTGCGAGGTCGGCCCCGTCATCGCCAACCGCCCGAAGGCGGAGCAGACCGCCTGCCGCTCGGTCGGCATGAATCTCGGCATCGCCTTCCAGCTCGTCGACGACGTGCTCGACTACGGCGGCAAGAGCGCCAAGCTCGGCAAGAACACCGGCGACGATTTCCGCGAGGGCAAGATCACCCTGCCCGTCGTGCTCGCCTTCCGCCGCGGCAACGACACCGAGCGCGCGTTCTGGATCCGGGCGCTGGAACGCGGCGAGATCGGCGACAGCGACCTCGACCATGCCATCGGGCTGATGAACAAGCACCGCGCGCTCGAGGACACGCTGAGCCGCGCCCAGCACTACGGCGCCATGGCCGTGGACGCGCTGGCGCTGTTCCCGTCCTCGCCGATGAAGAGCGCGCTGGAGCAGGTGGTGGCGTTCTGCCTGGCACGGTCGCACTGAGCGACTGACAACCGAACACGCGATGTCGTCCCTGCGAACGCACTAGGGCATGCACAAATCTGGTTTGGCAGGAAGTTGCCGGGGGGATTCCCGAATCGGCACTTTGT
>NZ_NWTI01000052.1 GCF_002531575.1 Bradyrhizobium sp. Y36
TCCATCGCGGGCGGCTGATTCCGTTGCGCGCGAAAACTCCACGGACGGGTCCGTGGAGTCAAGCAACAACGGCGTCACCCGAACCGGGATGAGGGGACTTATCGGCGCACCTTCTCCGGGGCGATCCCCAGCCTTCGGACGATCTCGTCGCTCACCGCTTGCGTCTCCGTCTCCGTCCCAATGTTGGGGCTGTGCATTGTCTTCCCGCTGCGAAGATTGACAGCAACGGAGCAAGAGCCCTCGTCAGGTTGGTTGACGAAAATCGATTCGATGTCACGGTCTGTAATTGCATCCGCCGAGAGCTCGCCGCTGCGGGATATCCGCTCGATTAGAATTTCACCATGGCGGACGATCCAGGACTCACCGGCAAACCTGTGCGCAGACTGAAAGAGGAGGAAGGCAACGACGTAGCCGATTAGCGGCAAGATCACCGTGGGAAGCGAAGGTGATGAGTCTTTCCAGAGCATGTAGGCGTAAAGAATGGTGTAGAGGCTCGCGAAGACCAGGATACCCATTCTCACCTCTTCGCGGCCCGACTTCCGCACGGGGTCGCCGATCCGTATCTCCGCGTTGGTGGCGTCCAGCGGATTGGCTGGCGGTACGGTCAGGGATGTTCCCAGCAATTCGGCAATCCGGCGGCTGGTTTCGTTGGTGCGCGTGATCTCTGCGATGCGGGGCGACGTCAGTTGATCTCCCGACGCAAGCTTGAGAAAAATGGCGAAGCGCTCAGGGTGTCCCCTGTCGCCACGGACCTGGAGCTCCGCGATGTCGCCCTTCGCCACAATCCGCGTCCGGAGTTTTCCGAACGGCCGCTCCTGGCCGATCAGGATCTCGTCAGGCGTGATGATCCACACCACCGCCGGCGCCAGCATGATGCCGACGACGAACCCCGCGCCGACGAGCAGCGC
>NZ_NWTI01000053.1 GCF_002531575.1 Bradyrhizobium sp. Y36
ACCCACGAATACGAATCGCAGACGCTGGCCAAGGCGTTCTCCGAGCTCACCGGGATCAAGCTCAAGCACGACATCATCCAGGAAGGTGACGTCGTCGAGAAGCTGCAGACCCAGATGCAGTCCGGCAAGAACGTCTATGACGGCTGGATCAACGATAGCGACCTGATCGGCACGCACTTCCGTTACGGCCAGACGATCGTGCTGTCGGACTACATGACCGGCGAGGGCAAGGACGTCACCGACCCCATGCTCGACGTCAACGACTTCATCGGCAAGTCGTTCACGACCGGCCCCGACGGCAAGCTGTATCAGCTGCCGGACCAGCAGTTCGCCAACCTCTACTGGTTCCGCTACGACTGGTTCACCAACCCCGACTACAAGGCCAAGTTCAAGGCCAAGTATGGCTACGAGCTCGGCGTGCCCGTGAACTGGTCCGCCTATGAGGACATCGCCGAGTTCTTCACGAACGACATCAAGGAGATCAACGGCGTCAAGGTCTACGGCCATATGGACTATGGCAAGAAGGACCCCTCGCTCGGATGGCGCTTCACCGACGCCTGGCTGTCGATGGCCGGCAACGGCGACAAGGGCATTCCGAACGGTCTGCCGGTCGACGAGTGGGGCATCCGCATGGAAGGCTGCCGCCCTGTCGGCTCCTCGGTCGAGCGTGGTGGCGACACCAACGGTCCGGCCGCGGTCTACTCGATCACCAAGTACCTCGAGTGGCTGAAGAAGTATGCGCCGCCGCAGGCGCAGGGCATGACGTTCTCCGAAGCTGGTCCCGTGCCGGCCCAGGGCAACATCGCCCAGCAGATGTTCTGGTACACCGCCTTCACCGCCGACATGGTGAAGCCGGGCATCGCCGTGATGAACGCGGACGGTACGCCGAAATGGCGTATGGC
>NZ_NWTI01000054.1 GCF_002531575.1 Bradyrhizobium sp. Y36
GCCGAGGTGGCCGACGTTCCGCCTGGGGTCGTGACCCTGACGTCAGCCACGCCGGTCCCCGCCGGCGAGGTCGCCGTGATCGATGTCGCCGAATTGAAGGTAAAGCCGGCCGCCGCCGTGGCACCGAACGTCACGGCTGTGACGCCGGTGAAATTGGTGCCGGTGATGGTCACCGACGTGCCGCCGGCCGTCGGACCTGCGGTCGGCGAGATCGAGGTGACGGTGGGGGCGGCGATAAAGGTGAACTGGTCCGCAGCAGAGGTGGCCGACGTGCCGCCGGTGGTCGTCACCCTGATGTCAACCGTGCCGGTGCCGGCCGGCGATGTGGCGGTGATCTGGGTGGCCGAATTGACCGTGAAGCCGGTCGCCGGCGTTGCGCCGAAGTTCACGGCCGTTGCACCGGAGAGGTTGGTGCCGGTGATGGTGACGGTGGTGCCGCCCGCACCTGGCCCCGACGTCGGTGAGATCGAGGTGACGGTTGGTGCGGGCACGTAAGTGAACTGGTCGGCCGCCGAGGTTGCCGATGTCCCGCCGGCAGTCGTCACCGTAATATCGACCGTGCCCGTGCC
>NZ_NWTI01000055.1 GCF_002531575.1 Bradyrhizobium sp. Y36
GAGCGCCAGAAGATTGGTCTGCTCGGCGATCGCCGTGATCAGCTTGACCACCTCGCCGATCTGCTGGGCGGCGTGCGAGAGCTTGCCGATCCGGCCGTCGGTTTCCCTGGCCTGCACCACGGCAGCTTCCGCAATGCGGTTGGAGTCGCGGACCTGGCGGCCGATCTCCTCGACCGACGCCGAGAGCTCTTCGGTCGCGGTGGCGACGGACTGCATGTTGGAAGAAGCCTGCTCGGACACGCCGGCGACCTGGCTCGACAGGCTCTGGGTGGTCTCGGCAGTGCGGGTCAGCGTGGATGCCGCCGATTCCAGCTGCACGGCCGAGGCCGAGACGTTGGAGACGATGGCACCGACCGCGCTCTCGAAATCGTCGGCGAAGCGGATCAGCTCGGAGCGGCGGGCTGCGCTCGCCTCCCTGTTCTGGGCCTCGCTGGCGGCGGCATCGCGCTCGGCCTTCGCCACCGCCTGAACCTTGAACTCCTCGACCGCGCCGGCCATCTCGCCGATCTCGTCCTTGCGGCCGAGGCCC
>NZ_NWTI01000056.1 GCF_002531575.1 Bradyrhizobium sp. Y36
CTGATATTGCCCATGAAGCGATCGAGCTCGGCGCGCAGGCGGGTGCTTTCGGACGACAGCGTCTTGGCCGAGTGCAGCACCTCCCCCGAAGCCGCGCCGGTCTCGGCGGCGCCGCGGTTGACCTGGCCGATATCGGTGGCCGCGGTCTGGGTGCCCTGCGCCACGGTCTGGACGCTGCGCGCGATCTCCTGCGTTGCCGCACCCTGCTGCTCGACTGCGCTCGCGATCGAGGTCGCGATCGACGAGATCTGCCCGATGGTCGCGCCGATCTCCTTGATCGCCGCAACCGATTCGGCCGTGGCGCCTTGCATGCCCGTGATGTGCGAGGAAATCTCGTCGGTCGCCTTCGCGGTCTGGCTCGCCAGCGACTTCACCTCGCTCGCGACCACCGCAAAGCCGCGGCCGGCTTCACCGGCGCGCGCGGCCTCGATGGTGGCGTTGAGCGCCAGAAGATTGGTCTGCTCGGCGATCGCCGTGATCAGCTTGACCACCTCGCCGATCTGCTGGGC
>NZ_NWTI01000005.1 GCF_002531575.1 Bradyrhizobium sp. Y36
AACTTCCTCGCAGCCGTTCTGCTCGCCGCCACCCGTCTATGGGCTAGGTTTGAGTCCACTACCTAGCGCGGTCGAGCCGCCCTTCAGCCGAGATAGCGCACGTCACGGTCCCGACTTGCCAAACCACACCGGGACCGATCTCATCCAAGACCTGGTCAGGCGGCGGATCGCGTCGTCGTGATCCAGCCCGCCTCACCCAGCACCGGCGCCACCTCCCCGATCGTCGTCCTGGCCGCGGGCGCGACAGTGCCATACCCGTCCAGTTCACGGGCCAACACCTCACGGTCACAGGCATCCTCCCACAGCGAAACGGTGATGGCTGCGACACAGTTGCTGATCATGCTCGTCAGCGCCCGCGCCTCCGACATGAAGCGATCGATGCCGACGAGCAGCGCGACGCCGGTTACCGGCAGATCCGGCATGACGGAGAGGGTCGCAACGAGCGCGACGAAGCCGCTGCCGGTGACGCCGGCCGCTCCCTTGGACGTCAGCAGCATCAGGCCGAGCATCGCCGCGATCTGTCCCCATGACAGATGAATGTCGCAAGCCTGTGCAATGAAGATGGAAGCCAGGGTGAGATAGATGGCGCTGCCGTCGAGATTGAATGAGTAGCCCATCGGCAGCACGAGCCCCGACACGCCCTTCCGGCATCCGAGTTGCTCCAGCTTGCGTAGCGCGCCGGGCAGCGCGGGCTCCGACGACGACGTGCCGAGCACGATCAGCAATTCTTCCCTGAAGTAGCGGATGGTCTTCCACAGGCTGAAGCCGTTCAGCCGTGCCAGCGTACCAAGCACGACGACCACGAAGACGGAGCAGGCGATATAGAATGTCAGGATCAGCAGGCCGAGCGAGCCGATCGAACGGACGCCGTATCGGCCCACCGTGAACGCCATGGCGCCGAAGGCTCCGAGCGGCGCGAGCTTCATGATGAAACCGAACGACACAAACAGCACGTGCGAGAACGAGGCGACGGCCTTTGTCACCGCCGCACCGCCATCGCCGGCGCGGCTCAAGCCGAAGGCGATCAGGATCGAGATCAGCAGGACGGGCAACACCTCGCCGTCGGCGAACGCTCCAAAGAACGAATGCGGGATGATGTGCAGCATGAAGTCCGCAAATCCGGTCGCTGCGGCCTGCTTGCCGAATTTCGCGGCCACGGACGGATCCAGCGTATTGACGGACACATGCATGCCGGCGCCGGGCTGGATCAACGACACGGCGGTCAACCCCGCCAGGAGTGCGAGCACGGTGAGCAGATAGAACAGCGCCATGGATTTCACCAGGGTGCGACCGACCTCGCGGGAATCGCTGATGCTGTTGATGCCGCTCACGATGGTGCAGAACACGATCGGAGCGATCATCATCTTGACGAGCTTGACGAAGCCGTCTCCGAAGGGCTTCAGCGCGGCACCGAACTCGGGCCAGAAATGGCCCGTGACGACGCCCAGGATGAGCCCGATCAGCACTTGAACGTAGAGAATCCGGTAGAACGGCTTGCGTGGCTCACCGTTCGCGGACCTGGCCGGCGCGTGCATCTGCATTCTCGTTTCTCCCTTGGGTGTCATTTTCTTGGAGTTCAGGAGCGGTCCGGCTTCAGGCCGCCAGCACCGCCTGAGGAACGTGCGATCGACGGGCAAAGACGTGGCCCTCGAAGATGCGCCGGGCGGTGCGCTGCACGCGGGCGACCGGGCCGGGCTCCAGCCGAACCACGAGCTGGCCGGAGGGATGGGCGAGCGTGATCGGCACCGGCGGCGCCAGCGGTCCGACCATCCTTGCAGCGATCGTCCCAGGCGTGAGGCAGGCCGTCGCGATCGCGACGGCGCCAGTCACCGCCAATGCGCTGTGGCAGTCGTGCGGCATGAAGTATCGGGTGTTCAGCGCCGCCGCGCCCGCAGGCGCAATCAGAACCGGCTTCGGGATCACCATTGTCGCCGCATTTGGAAACCCCATCAGGCGCCCGGCCTCGATACGCAACCCTTCGAGACGCGCCCGGAAGCCGGCGTCGGCGAAATCCGACGGAGCCTCGCGGCCGGTGCATCCCAGGTCGGCCGCGTGGACCAGCATGACCGGCATCGCCGCGTCGATGCAGGTGACGTCGATCCCATCAATGCAATCGACCGCGCGTCCCGTCGGCAGCAGGCGACCGGTCCGCGCGCCGGCCGCGTTGGGGAAGGACAATTCGATCGGTGCGGCCGTTCCCGGCACGCCGTCGATCCGCGCTTCGCCCTCGTAAGTCACCCGTCCTCCCGGCGTGGCGACGGTGGCGTCGATCAGCTTGCCGGTGTTGACATTGTGGATACGGATATCGGTCCGATCGCAGCTCGCAGCGACCAGGCCGGCTTCGATTGCAAACGGCCCCACCGCCGCCAGCATGTTGCCGCAGTTCGGCGAGGTATCGACGATCCCTTCGCGAACACGCACCTGGGCAAACAGGTAATCGACATCGGCGCCGGGCACCGTGGCCGGTCCGACGATCGCGACCTTGTTGATGACGGCATTGCCGCCGCCGATGCCGTCGATGCCAAGATCGTGCCCGCCTCCCATCACCGACAACAGCACCGCGTCGCGTGACCTCGGGTCGGCCGGGAGATCGCGGGCCAGGAAGAACGGTCCGCGCGAGGTCCCTCCGCGCATGACTACACAGGGAATGGCAATCTGATCGTTCATGGGCTCTTCCGTTCGGCGGCGTGTTGGCCTGAACAGAGCATCCGCCTTCCCAACTCTTTTGTGAAATGCAAATATCTGAGGTATTATTTCATTTATCGAAATAAAGGAGCACGCCATGAACGCAGAATTGCTCGACCTCAAGGCGTTCATCACCGTTGCCGAGACCGGCAGCTTCGTCCGGACCGCCAAGGCGCTGAACCTGTCTCAACCCGCGCTCAGCCGACGCATTCAGAAGCTGGAGGAAAGCCTCGGGGCGCCCTTGCTCGAGCGGTCGACGCGCCACGTCAATCTCACCATGACCGGCCGCGACTTCCTGCCGAAGGTGCGCCGCCTCATCGACGAGTTCGAGACCTCGGTGCTCGCCATCCAGGACATCGGTGCGCGAAGCTCGGGCCTAGTCTCCGTGGCTGCAGTGCCGACGGCGGTGTTCTACTTCCTGCCGCGTGCGATCGGACGGTTTGCCGAGGCTTATCCGCGCATTCGCATCCGCATTCTGGACATTGGCGCCAACGAGGGATTGGAAGCGGTCGCGCGCGGAGAGGTCGATTTCGGCATCAACTTCATTGGCGCCTCCCATGCCGAGATCGAATTCGAGAGGCTCGTCGAGGATCCTTTCGTCCTGGCCTGCCGCCACGACCATCCGCTGGCGTCGCGCAAGCAGGTCAGCTGGCCGGAGATCGCGTCGCACCGGGTCATCACCGTCGGTCGCAACAGCGGCAATCGCGCGCTGATCGACAATGCTCTGGCGCGACACGGCCTGCAGCTGAACTGGTCCTATGAGGTCGCTCACCTCTCCGGCTCGCTGGGTCTGGTCGAAGCGGGCCTCGGCATCGCCGTGCTGCCGAAGCTGGCGACGCCCGCCGCCGGCCATCCGATCATTCACACCATTCGTCTGGTCGAACCGGAAGTGTCGCGGACGATCGGCATCGTGCGCAGGCGCGGGGCGACACTATCTCCTCATGCCAGCCAGTTTCTGAAAATGCTCCTCGAGGCCTGGCGCTCTCCTGCTCAGACCGGCGTGCATGGCAAGCCGCGGTCCCGAACGGCTGAGGCAAGCTCGAACACGCCATCGTCGCCTCCGAAGCGGAAACGCTGACGGCTCGCTCGGGCGGGGCGAGACCGCTCCCGCCAAGCCGGAGTTCCTCGGACATCGCGAATTGATTGCCGCAAATTGATGCGGCGATTGGATCGATGCCTGCATGATGCATCTCCTCGGACCCAGCGCCCTACGACCTGGGTCCGACAAGATGCGTTGATTGCGCTACCATCCTGCGCTAGTGTTTTATACGACCGGTTAAAAACACCGGCCGTTTGAGGGAGAAAAACGTGAAATCCAAGGTTATTGGCGCAGTATCACTGGCGGTCGCTGCGGCCGGGCTGTTTGCAGCCGCTGCACCCGCATTTGCGCAGCAGAAGACGATCACGGTCTGGTGGGGCAAGGGCTTCTATCGCTCCGAAGACGACGCACTGATCGAGACGATCAAGAAATTCGAGGCCAAGACCGGCATCAAGGTCGAATTGTCGCAATACGCGATCCAGGACATGATTCCGAAGACGGTAGCCGCGCTCGATGCCGGCACCGTGCCCGATGTCGCCTATTCCGATTCGTATGACGTGCAGGCGCAGGGCAAGTGGGCCTATGAGGGCAAGCTCGAGGATCTCTCCGACGTCATGGAGCCGATCAAGGGCCGCTTCGTGCAGAACACGCTCGATGCGTCGATCCTCTACAACGACGTTGCCAAGAAGAAGGCCTATTACGGCTTCCCGCTGAAGCAGCAGAGCATGCACGTCCAGATCTGGAACGACATGCTGGAGAAGGCCGGCTTCAAGCAGAGCGACATCCCGAACGACTGGACCGGCTACTGGACGTTCTGGTGCGACAAGGTGCAGCCGGGCATCCGCAAGGCGACCGGCCAGCGCATTTACGCCGTCGGCCAGCCGATGGGCGTGGAATCCACCGACGCCTTCCAGTCGTTCTACACCTTCATGGACGCCTACCACGTCAAGCTGGTCGACGATGACGGCAAGCTCACGGTCGACGATCCCACGGTTCGCGAGAACCTGATCAAGGCGATGAAGGACTACACCGACACCTACATCAAGGGTTGCACGCCGCCGTCCTCCACGACCTGGAAGGATCCCGACAACAACGTCGCCTTCCACAACAAGACCATCGTGATGACCCACAACTTCACGATCTCGATCGCGGCGAAGTGGTACGAAGACTCGCAGAACCAGGCTCTCACGCCCGAGCAGCGCGAAGCCGGCAAGAAGGCCTATGAGCAGGACATCATCACGGCGTCCTTCCCGAAGGCGCCGGACGGTTCGACCATCAAGTACCGCTCGGACGTCAAGACCGGGCTGATCTTCACCGCGGCCAAGAACAAGGCCGAGGCCAAGCAGTTCATCAGCTTCCTGCTCCAGGAAGAGAACGTCCGTCCCTATATCGAGGGCGCACTCGGCCGCTGGTTCCCGGTGACGAAGGAAAGCCAGGAAAGCCCGTTCTGGCAGGCTGACAAGCACCGCAAGGCCGTCTACACGCAGTTCAAGGGCGGCACCGCGGCGTTCGACTTCACCAAGAACTGGAAGTTCACGATCCTCAACAACGAGAACGTGTGGGCGAAGGCGATGAACCGCGTCGTCAGCGAGAAGGTTCCGGTCGACAAGGCCGTCGACGAGCTGATCGCGCGCATCAAGCAGGTCGCGGGTTAAGTCACCCTCACCTCTCCCCGCCCGTCGGGGAGAGGTGCTAAGAACAACACCGGCCGCGTTTCGCGGCCGGCTTCTCTTTGAAGAGTTCAAAAAGAATGGCGATCACGCTCTCTGGCGATCAGGCACTCCCCGGCCCGCCCCTGTCGTCGCGGTTCACGCCGGCACAGGTCTGGGGCATCGTGCTGCTCGCACCCTATCTGCTCGTTTTCCTGGCCTTCGTGGTCTATCCCGTCTGCTACGGACTGTGGCTGGCGCGGGCGCCGTCGAATTACGTCGCGCTCTACAACGACCCGATCTTCGCGCGCGCCGCGGTCAACACGCTGATCTTCCTGGTCATCGGCATCAACATCAAGATGCTGATCGCGCTGTTCCTGTCCGGCTTCTTCGCCGTGCAACGCCCCTGGATCAAATGGCTCTCGGTGATCTTCATCCTGCCCTGGGCGGTGCCGTCGATCCCGACCATCCTGTCGGTGCGCTTCATGCTCAATCCCGAATGGGGCATGATCAACCACTACATCTTCTCCTTGACCGGCGATGACGGCCCGAACTGGCTGAACGACCCCACCGTGGCGCTCAGCATGGCGATCGCCGTGCACATCTGGAAGTCGCTGCCGTTCTGGACGCTGATCCTGATCACCGGCCGCCTCGCAATCTCGCACGATCTGTTCGAGGCCGCCGAGGTCGATGGCGCGAGCTGGTGGCAGAAATTCCGCTACATCACCTGGCCGTCGATGCAGACGCTCTACGTCACCTGCACGCTGCTCTCGATGATCTGGACGCTCGGCGATTTCAACAGCGTCTATCTGCTCACCGGCGGCGGCCCGGCCGACCTCACGCACGTGCTGTCGACCCTCGGCATCCGCTATCTCCGGCTCGACCAGCTTTCGCTGGCAATGGCATCCATCGTCTGCGCGATGCCGTTCGTCCTGCCGCTCGTGTACTTCATGATGAAACGGTTGTCGCGATGAAGCTCCCCTCCTTGCGCGAAGTCGCGACCGAAGCGCGGCTGCTGCTGATCGGCATTCCCGTCTTCCTGTGGACGATGATCCCGATCTATCACATGTTCCTGTTCGCGATCTCCCCGAAGGAGGACGCGTTCTCGGGCAAGCTGTGGCCGGACCATCCGACGCTGCACAATTTCGAGATCGTGTTCAAGCAGCAGCACTACTTCCTGCGCGACTTCTACATCCAGTTCTGGAATTCGGTGGTGATCGCGGCATCCGTCGGCGTGCTGACGCTGTTCATCGCGACGGCAGCTGCGTTTTCGATCTCGCGGCTGAAGGTGCCGGGCGGGCGCCTGGTGCTCAACCTCGCGCTGTTCACCTACTTCATCCCCGCAGCGTTCCTCGCCGTGCCGATGTATCGGACCATGGGCAATTACGGCCTGCTCAACAATCACTGGTCGCTGATCCTCGCGATGGTGACGATCGCCTCGCCTTACGCGATCTGGGTGCTCAAACAGGCCTCCGACAAGCTGCCGGTCGAGCTCGATGAGGCCGCGGTCATGGACGGCGCCACGACGCTGCAGATCTTCCGCCTGGTCTATTTGCCGCTGATGATGCCCTCCCTGGTCGCGATCGGCACCTATGCGGTGCTGCTGGCCTGGAACGAATATCTCTACGCGTTCCTGCTGCTCTCGAACGACCGCGAGATCACCCTCCCCGTCGCGCTCGGCAACTTCCTCGCCGCCGACGACTCGCCATGGGAGCTGCTGATGACCACCGGCTTCATCTATGCGCTGCCGCCGGCCGCGGTCTACTACGCCTTCCGCCGCTACATGGTGGGCGGGCTCACGGCAGGCGCGGTGAAGTCCTGACGCGACAGGACGCATCGCGGCGCTGCAAGCAAAGCGCTTGAGCGGCGGCGTGGACAATTGAAGATTGTCCGCGCCTGCTCTAACGTCCGGGACCCAAGGCGGGGCCCGGCATCATGCGCAGCAACGACGCGATCCATCTCGGCCTGATGCTGCTGGCGCTCGCGGCGGCCTATCTGGTGCCGTTCGAGCTGTTGCTGCTGGCCTATGTCGTGCTCGGTCCGGCGCATTACTTCACCGAGATCTCGTGGCTGCATGATCGCAGCTACTATCTGCCCCATCGCGGGATCGCGGCGGCCCTCGCCGTCGTGGCCGTGGTCGCGGCGCTGATCGACAATGCCTCGTGGTTCGGCTTTGCTATGTGGGGCGCGCTGGTCGTCTGCGCGATGCTGGCGGCCACCGTCTCCGCGATCGAGAGCATGCTGCTGTTCATGGTCGCGATCGCCCTGTCGGCGATCATGTATTCGAGCGGATCCTCGCTCGCCGTCATCGGCATCCTGATTCCGACCCTGATCCACGTCTCTGTGTTCACGCTGATCTTCATGATATTGGGCGCGCACAGGTCCGGCAGCCGCGTGCAGGGCGCGCTGGTGGTGGCCTACATCGTCGCAATCGCCACGATCCTGCTGCTGCCGCCAGCTGCCGAAATCCGGATCGCGAGCTTTGCCCGGGTCGGCCAGGATTATTTCGGCAATGTCGGCCCGGCCCTGGGCCGGCTGTTCGGCGTTCCGGGCCTCGTGCTCGACACCAGGCTGACCAGCCTGCTCGCCTTCGTCTACACCTATCACTACCTCAACTGGTTCATCAAAGCCGACGTGATCCGCTGGACCGCAGTCCCAAGGGCCCGGCTGGCGGCGATGGCGGCCGCCAGCGCAGCTGCCACCGCGCTCTATTTCTATGACTATGCGTTCGGCTTCACCTTCCTGTTGGCGCTGAGCCTGATCCATATCCTGCTGGAGTTTCCGCTCAATGCGCTGGCGCTGCGCCAGCTTGGTGCAGCGGTGCGTGGCGCGGTGCAGGCGCGATATGCCAGCCCCGTCGCAGCTTCCGTCGCGCGGTCACGCTCTGCGAGCGCCAAGAGCTCGAAACGTCCGCCCCGGCCGCGCTGATCATCCGCGGGCCCGCTTGCGTCGATAGGCGATCAGCAGCGCAACGGTTGAGCCGATGAAGTAGCCAGCGGTCGCGCCCGAGATGGCGCGCCCGGCAATGATGGCCAGTGCGCGGTCGCCCGCATCGATCGCCGAGATCACGCCGACCGCATATTGCAGCGAGAAAACGACGAGGTTGCGGATCAGGGCGAACGCGCTGCCCGGACGGATGATCTCACCCGTCGCGTGATCGACATCGAAAGGACGTGGCGTCAGCACACCCAGCGGGAGCAGTGCCAGCGCGGCTGCGATCCACGCGATCAGCGGCCACGCACTGTTCTGGGGCCCGAAGCCGATCCGGGACATCCCCCAGACGATGAACACGACCGGCAGAATCAGCGCACGCCAGATCGGCGTCGTGCGCGGCTGCATCGCTTGAATGCCCTGCCAGACGAGGTAAGCGAGCAGCACGAAGACCCAAGGCGGCGTGTGGATCAGGATCTGGTAGGCCATCGCCATGATCTGCCCGCTCACAAGGGCGCCACGCTCTCGCCTTGCGAGCTCGACAGCTTCGAGGCGAGCGAGGCGATGACGATAACGACCGCGATCAGGGCGATCACCAGCGTGCAGATCGCGTTGATCTCGGGCTTCACTCCGAGCCGCACCTCGGAATAGATCCGGATCGGCAGGGTGGCCGAGCCGGGGCCGGTGGTGAAGCTCGCGATCACGAGGTCGTCGAGCGACAGCGTGAAAGCCAGCATCCAGCCGGCGACGATCGCGGGGGCAATCAGCGGCAGCGTCACCGAAAGAAAGGCGCGCACGGGGTCGCAGCCGAGATCCATCGCCGCCTCCTCCAGCGAACGGTCGAGCGAGCCGAGGCGGGATTGCACCACCACCGCGACGAAGCACATCGTCAGCGTCGTATGGGCGATCGTCACGGTCCAGAAGCCCCGTTCGGCGTTCAGCGCGACGAACAGCAGCAGCAGCGACAATCCAGTGATCACCTCCGGCATCACCAGCGGCGCATAGAGCATGCCTGAGAACAGCGTGCGGCCGCGGAAGCGTTCACCGCGCGACAGCGCGACGGCGGCAAGCGTGCCGAGCAGCGTGGCGATGGTCGCCGAGGAGACCGCGACCCGCAGGCTCATCCAGGCCGCCTCGATCATGGCGCGGTCGTTGAAGAACTCGTGATACCAGCGCAGCGACCAGCCGCCCCACACCGTCACAAGGCGCGAGGCGTTGAAAGAATAGATGACCAGGATCAGGATCGGCAGGTAAAGGAACGCCAAGCCCAGCGCGAGCGAGGCGACGTTAAAGCGGGACAGGCGGGCAATCTTGCGCATGGCCTACCTTCCCTGCTCCAGCTGCCGCTTCTGAAGCCGCTCGTACAGCAACAACGGCAGCAGCAGCACGACGAGCAGCACGATGGCTGCGGCGGAGGCGACCGGCCAATCCTTGTTGGTGAAGAATTCGAGCCACAAGGTCTGGCCGATCATCAGCGAATTGGAACCGGCCAGAAGATCTGGAATGACAAACTCGCCGACGATGGGGATGAAGCACAGCAGCACGCCGGCGCCGACGCCGGGCAGCGACAGCGGGAAGGTGACGAGCCAGAACACCTGCCAGGGCGGCGCGCCGAGATCGGAGGCCGCCTCCTCCAGTGCCGGCTCCATCTTGGCGAGCGTGGCGTAGAGCGGCAGGATCATGAACGGCAAATAGGAATAGACGATGCCGATATACATCGCGGTATCGGTGGAGAGCCACACCACGGGTTGGCCGACCAGGTGCAGCGCCAACAGGATCTGGTTGAGCAGGCCGTCGTGCTGGAGAATGTTGATCCAGGCATAGATCCGGATCAGGAACGAGGTCCAGAACGGCACGATCACCAGCACCATCGCCACCGCCTGCCAATTCTTCGGCAGCCGCGCCATGCCATAGGCGATCGGGTAGCCGATCAGGAGCAACAGGGCGGTGGCCGCGCTGGCGACGGTCAGGCTGCGTACATAGGCAAACACGTAGATGTCGTCGGAGCCGATCAGCCTGAAATTGTCGACCGACAGCGCGGCAAAGGCCGCTTTCAACGCGCCCCATCCCGCCGCCAGGTCGAATACCGGCTCGTAGGGCGGCTGCGCGATCGCCGTCTGCGACAGGCTGATCTTCAGCACGAAGGCGAACGGCACCAGGAAAAACAGCACCATCCAGACATAGGGCGCGATCGCGGCAAAGCGCGCCGGCCTCGCGAAGATGCGGCGGGCGCTCATGATTGCAGCACCATGCAATCGTCAGGCGTGAACCAGGCGACGACGTGCTGGTTCAGGCTGTAGGCGTCGACGTCGAGGCGGGCGCTGTTGGCGACGGACGCCTGCAGCGTTCCGCCGGTGTCGAGCTTCACCTTGTAGGTGGTGGTGCCGCCGAGATAGCAGATGTCGGCAATGACGCCGTCGAGCCGGTTGATCGCCGTCTCATGACCGGCCTCGCTCACCGGGCCGCGCCGCGACAGCTTGACCTTCTCGGGACGGATCGCGACCGCCAATTTCCCCGCACCGATCGGCTCACGCGGCTCGGCCACCACCAGCGCACCCGCATCGCGCGTGCCGATGACCAGACGATGACCGTCGCGCAATTTGGACTCGCCGTCGAACAGATTGACGTCGCCGACGAACTCCGCGATCCAACGCGAGCGCGGCGCCTCGTAGAGCTCGCGGGGGCTCGCGACCTGAGCGAGCTTGCCTGATTTCATCACGCCGATTCGATCAGCCATCGTCATCGCCTCCTCCTGGTCGTGGGTGACGACGATGAAGGTCATGCCGAGCCGGCGCTGCAGCTCCATGAGCTCGCCTTGCGTGCTCTCGCGCAGCTTCTTGTCGAGCGCAGCGAGCGGCTCGTCGAGCAGCAGGAGCTGCGGCCGCCGCGCCAGCGCGCGAGCGAGCGCCACGCGCTGGCGCTGGCCGCCGGACAATTGGTCGGGCTTGCGCTTTTCCAGTCCCTCGAGCTTCACCAGCGCGACCATCTCCGAAACGCGCGTGGCGATGTCCACGCGCGCCATGCCGGCGCGCTTCAGGCCGAAGGCGATGTTGTCGCGCACCGACAGATGCGGGAACAGCGCATAGTTCTGGAACATCATGTTGATCGGCCGCTCGTGCGGCAGCGCCTGCGCGATGTCCTTGTCCCCGAGCAAAATGCGTCCCTCGTCCGGCGCCTCGAACCCGGCGAGCATGCGCAGCAGCGTGGTCTTGCCGCAGCCGCTGGGTCCAAGCAGCGCAAAGAACTCGCCGGCCTTGATGTCGAGCGAGACGCCATCGACGGCCCGGAACGTCCCAAAGGTCTTGACCACGCTCTCGATGCGCAGCAGCGGCCGGCCGGCGGCGACAGCGTCTCCATCGGCCGCCTTTGTCGCGACGTGCGTGTTGGGCAATTCGTCCGCCATGGTCCCTGCCATCCCGATTCCGCCGCACGCTAGCGACCGATCGTCCCTAGCTCAACTGGTTCGGGATGAATCGTTCACACCCGCCATGAACGCCGCCAGCGCGTCACGGTCCGCAGCTGGCATGGTCAGGCCGAGTTTGGAGCGGCGCCACAGGATGTCCTCGGGGAATCTCGCCCATTCTTGGGCCATGAGATAGCGCACCTCGGCGCCGGTCAGCTCGGGACCGAAGGCGGGACCGAGCTCATCGCGGGTCTTCGCCTCGCCCAGCACCGCCGGCAGGCGCGAGCCATAGGCCGCGACCAGGCGCTGGGCCTCGGGCTCGCCGAGAAAACGCCAGCGGTCGCGGGCGAGATCGACCTCGGTGTCGAAACGGTCCCAGGCGAAATCGCCGCCGGGCAGCGCCGCCCCGGCCGTCCAGGGTCGCGACATCGGATAGAATGGCGTCAGCTTCGTCACCGCACGTTCCGCGCGCAGGCGCGAAGTGGTGACATCGCCGCCGAACATCGTGAGCAGCGGCGCCTTGCGCCGGCGCGCGTGGAACAGGGTCGTGCCGTCCCTTCGTGCGGACACCGGCGTCAAGTTGACGCCGGAGACCGCGCGCACCACGTCGGTCGGGGCGACGCGCTCGCGGAAATAGCGGCTGGCGGCGTCGCAGAGATAGCTGACGTCGGCGCCTCGCATCGCGACGATCGCGGGATCGCCGGTGAAGTCGTGCGTGACCGTGCCGATCAGCGTGAACTCCCGCTCGAAAGGGGATGCGAAAATCAGGCGCCCATCGCTGTTCTGGAAAACGTAGACGTTATCCGAATCGAACAGGCGCGGCACGATGATCTGACTCATCTGCATCGCCGCCATCGCGGATTGCGGCTGTCGCAGCACGGTGTCCGCGACCATCGAAGTCCAGCCGCCGGTGGCATTGGCCAGCGCGCGGGTGGTGACGGTGCGGCGATGGCCGCGATCGACCACCGCAAGGCGCCAGGTGTCGGTGCGATCGGCGCGCACGCATCGCGCACCGGTCCGGATCGCAGCACCATGTTCGGCCGCATCCAGCGCCGTGAGCACCACCAGGCGGGAATCGTCGACGACGCAGTCCGAATAATCGAACGCCGTACCGAACGGACGCTTCAGCGCGTTGCCGACCGGATGATGCGTGATGTCGAGGGTCGCCGATGGCGGCAGGCCGCCCCGGCCCGTGAGGCCGTCATAGACATACAGGCCGGCACGCAGCAGCCATGGCGGACGTTCGTCCGAATGCGCGGGGATCACGAAGCGCATCGGCCGGACCAGATGCGGTGCGATCCGGAGCCAGATCCGGCGCTCGGCCAGCGCCCGGCGCACCCGCCAGAACCCGCGGCGCTCCAGTATCGACAGATCGCCGTGGATCAGCCGCGGTGTTGCCGAGGAGGCCGCGCCGCCGAGATCGCCCTGCTCCAAAAGGATGACCCGCAGACCTCGCCCGGCCGCATCGCGCGCAAGGCTGACACCGTTCAGGCCGCCGCCGATGATCGCAAGGTCGTAATCCGCCATGAAGCCGTCGAGAAGGAGCGAAGCGCCCCGTCATCATTAGCCGGTCTTGAGCGCAAGCTCCATGACCTCGGCGCGGCCGACGAGGCCGGCATATTTCCCGATCGGCAGCGGCTTGCCGAGCAGATAGCCCTGTACGCCGTCGCAGCCCTCCTTGGCCAGGAAGGCAAGCTGCTCGACCGTCTCGACGCCCTCGGCGATGATCGACATTTCGAGGCCGTGGCCGAGATCGATCACCGCGCGGACGATCGCAGCCGATTGCGGGTTGCGGCCGAGATTGATGATGAAGGCGCGGTCGATCTTGATCTTGTCGAACGGGAACGCCTGCAGATAGCTCAGCGAGGAGTATCCGCTGCCGAAATCGTCCATGGAGATGCGCACGCCGAGCGCCTTCAGGCGGCGCAGCAGCGCAAGGCCGCGATCGAAATCCTCGATCAGCACGCCTTCGGTGATTTCGAGCTCGAGCCGGCCGGGTGCAAGGCCGGTCTCGATCAGGATCGAATGGACGAGGCCGACCACGTCGCCGTGCATGAACTGCGCGGGCGACAGATTGACCGCGACCTGGAGCGGTTTCGGCCAGGACGCCGCCTCGCGGCAGGTCTCGCGCAGGATCCACTCGCCCATCTCGACGATCAGGCCGCTTTCCTCGGCGATCGGGATGAACTCGGCCGGCGAAACCTGGCCGCGCACCGGATGCTGCCAGCGCGCCAAAGCCTCGAAGCCGATGATCTCGCTCTCGGCAACGCTGTGGCCGGCGACGCCTTGCGGCTGGAAGGCGAGCGAGAGCTCGCCGTTCTTGATCGCCATCGACAGATCCTGGTGCAGCACGCGGCGATCGCGGATCTGCTGGTCCATCTCCGGCTGGTAGAGGCTGATCGTGCCGCGGGACTTCTGCTTGGCGCGGAACAGCGCTGCACCGGCATTGGCGAGCAGCGAGGCGCCGTCGGTGCCGTTGTGCGGGAAGATCGCCATGCCGGTGGTGGCGCCGGCGCGGACGGCCCGGCCGTCGATCTGGAATTCCTGTGCGACGGCCTCGCCGAGGTGCTGCGCCAGCGCAAGGCCCGCGTCCGGCTGCTTGCCGTCGATGATGAGGCCGAATTCGTCACCGGACAGACGCGCGACCACGCCGCCGCGGGCGGAATCCTGAAGCCGCTGGGCCACTTCGATCAGCAGCTTGTCGCCGAGCGCATGGCCGAAGACGTCGTTGACCTCCTTGAGGCCGTCGAGGTCGACGCAGAGGACGGCGAACTCCTCACCGGTGCCTTCGCAGGCCTCGATCATCTGGGTCAGCGCCTGAAGGAAGGCGGCGCGGTTCGGCAGATCGGTGAGGCCGTCGTGATAGGCCATGTGCGCCATGCGCGACTCGGTCTGCCGGCGGTCGGTAACGTCCTCGTGGGTCTTGATCAGATATTGCGGCTCGCCGGTCTCCCCGAGCACGGTGGCGCGGCGGGTCAGGAACAGCCGCAAGCCGTCCTTGGTGGAGATCGGATGCTCCTCGGTGATCATCCCGCGTTTCTTGATCGCGGCCTCGTCGCGCGCGATGATCAGCTTGGCTTCCTTGGGATTGAAAATGTCGGACGCGGTCAGGCCGGTGGCTTCCTCGCGGCGGCGGTTGAGGATCGTCTCCGCGCTGCGATTGGCGAGCAGGTAGCGGCCGTCCTTGACCTGTTCGACGATCAGCGCCACCGGGATGTTGTCGACCACCAGCTCGAGGAACTTCTTGGCGCTTTCCAGCTCCTTCGACAGCGAGCGGCGGTCGGTGACGTCCTCGAACACCAGCATCAGGAATTCAGGCTTGTTGCTCTCGTTGCGGACCACGATCCGGATCGAGGCGACCATGCGCCGCTCGCCGCCACGGTCGACCTCGAATTCGTTGCGGAACTGGCCGTCCGGCGAATCGAGCGCCGCCCGGTCGGTCGCCTCGATGCTATCGGCCGAGGCAGATGCAAACAGCTCGCGCGCGTTCTTGCCGACGACATGATCGCGCGAGAACCCCCAGAACCGCTCATAGGCGCTGTTGGCGAAGATATAGCGGCCGTCCTCGATGTTCTTGGCGGCCACGCAGGCCGGGACATTGTCCAGCACCGTTTCCAGGAACTGCTTGGTCGAAGCGAGCTGTCGCGACAGCCGGCGCTGCTCGCTGACGTCGAGATGCGTCGCCACCGAGCCGCCGTTCGGCAGCACGAAATATTTCACCAGGATGGCCCGCCCGTCCGGCAGTTCCGTGATCAGGCCGTTGGTGCTGGCCGCCTTGTCGTAGAACTCGTCGTCGGAAACGCCGAGCACCCCGCGCTTGCGCCTGAGCTCGAGGAGCTCATAACCGTTCATGTTGGCCCAGACGTCCGCGCGCGTCAGGCCGTAGATCTCGAGATAGCGGTCGTTGCAGAAGATGATGCGGCGCTGCGCATCCGTCATCACCACGCCCTGATTGAGATTGTTCATGGCGGAGGAGACGAAGGCGTTGCGCCGCAGCTGCAAACGCCGGGTCCGACGCAGCGAGGAATGGATCCACAACGCGATCGCGGCCAGGAAGGCGCAGACGACGATGCCCCCGATCAGGACTTCCCAGACCACGTTGGGGTCGAGCTGGCCGAGATAGCTCGGCGCGGCGAAGCTGTCCGACAGCGCAAAGGCGCGCGCGGGCGCAACCGTGCCGGCCAGGCACACAACGGCCTGCACAGCAATCGGAAGCGTGCTGCCCTCGTGCCAGTTCTTCTCAGCCATCAGCCACCCGCGATTTCAACGTCGGATTGTCTGGCTTCACGGGTTTGGATCGGGTAAACGCCTGTACGCGCAACAGAAAAATGTGACGTGAAATACGGCAATTGCCCTGACATGATAAATTCTTCCTTAACGGAAACCGGCCCCGCACCGTTCTTTCCGGGACTGATGCCACCAAGGCTTCCAGCGGATACCCTGTACAACCATGGATAAGGTCGATTGCGTCGTCATCGGCGCGGGCGTGGTCGGGCTCGCGGTGGCCCGAAAGCTGGCACAGAGCGGGCGCGAGGTGATCGTGCTCGAGGAGGCCGAGGCGATCGGCACCATCACCTCCTCGCGCAACAGCGAGGTGATCCATGCCGGCATCTACTACCGCGCCGGGAGCTGGATGGCGCGCATGTGCGTCGACGGCAAGCACGCGCTCTACCGCTACTGCCGCGAGCGCGGCATCCCGCACAAGAATTGCGGCAAGCTGATCGTCGCGACCAATCCGAAAGAGACCGAGAAGCTGCAATCGATCAAGGCGCATGCCGAGGCCAATGGCGTGCTCGACATGCAGCTGCTCTCGGGCGAGGCGGCACACGCGCTGGAGCCGGCGCTCGCCTGCGACGCCGCGCTGCTGTCGCCGTCGACGGGCATCATCGACAGCCACGCCTACATGCTCTCGCTGCGCGGCGAAGCCGAGGACGCCGGCGCGGCCTTCGCATTTCACACCCCGCTGATCCGCGCCAAGGCGGCCGGCGGTGTCATCGAGATCGAGGCCGGCGGCGAAGCGCCCATGGCGCTGCAATGCGACCTTCTCGTCAACGCCGCGGGGCTCTCGGCAACGACGGTTGCGCGCAATATCGACGGCATGCCGCTGGACCGAATTCCACCGGCCTACCTCGCCAAGGGAAATTACTTCAGCTGCAACGCCAAGGCGCCGTTCTCGCGCCTGATCTACCCGGTGCCCGAACCCGGCGGCCTCGGGGTGCATCTGACGCTGGACATGGCGGGTCAGGCGCGCTTCGGGCCCGACGTCGAATGGATCGAGACGATCGACTACGAAGTCGATCCGTCACGCGCCGAGCGCTTCTATCCGGCGATCCGCAAATACTGGCCGACGCTGCCTGACGGCGCGTTGATGCCGAGCTATTCGGGGATCCGGCCGAAGATCGTGCCGCCCGCGGTGGCCACGCAGGACTTCCTGATGCAGGGTCCGCGCGATCACGGCGTCGCGGGGCTGGTCAATCTGTTCGGCATCGAATCGCCGGGATTGACGTCATCGCTCGCGATCGCCGATCACGTCGCCGAGCTCGCAGACATCTGACGCGTTTTCGAGCGAAGCGGATACCGGTTCGCGGCAAGACAACGCGTTCAGACGCAAGCTAAATGCCGCGCAAACTTCTTTGCACGGTGCGCAGCTTGCTGCAGGGATGAGCGCAAAGCTCTCATCCCTGCGGGACAAGGTACGATCAACTCTACACTGTTACGGGGGATACTAGTGGAGCGTGTCGCCGTGCCTCAAACGCTCGATCTGGTCCTTGACCATCAACTTCCGGCGCTTCAACTCAACAATTTGCAGGTCGTCTGTTGAAAGGTGCACGAGAGCTTCGTGCAATTCGTTTTCGAGAAGCTTGTGCTTCCGTTCCAATTCAACGAGATGTGCCTGAATTGTCATTCGAAACCTCCTCGGTAGGGTTGAACCTCAGGATTCGATCCGGACAAGGAAGTCTACATCACCGATTCGTTCTGTCGATGGGTATCCGTCGTCGCAGCGTCATTTTTGAAAGTTCATATGTAACGAAGCGTGAGTAAAGGAACCACGCGGGAAAAATCCATGATATCAATGCGCTTGCGCGACACCTCGGCGCCCCGCAGAAATATGTTGCGGGAGATCGGCGAGCGGGGCCTGCAGATCGCTTGCGATCACGCCGCGCAAGGACGATAATTTCCACAGGGCATCCACAGCCTCAAGTCTCACGCCTATCGGTTTTCGGCCACCGCAGACATGACCAATGAAGACGAGCGTGAGCTCGAAGCCGAGCTCACCCGGTTGCAGCAGGAACACCGAGATCTCGATGCGGCGATCGATGCATTGCATCAATCGCCCGCCCCCGACCTGTTGCGGCTGCAGCGGTTGAAGAAGCGCAAGCTGTTGTTGCGCGACCGCATTGCGTTCATCGAAGACCAGATCACGCCCGACATCATCGCCTGATCCACAGACCGCTCTCGGCGAGACCGTGCTTGATCGAATCCGCTTGACTCAAAAAGAACAAAATAGGAACATTCGATCACCCCAGGAACCGCCCGAGGACACGCAGATGTCGACGCCCGCCCTTCTCGACAACAGTCACTATGAACAGGCCTGCGACCAGGCCATCGCGATGTGCGACGGCAATCTGCGCAGCACCATCAAGGCGCTGATCATGGCCAACGAATATCTGGAAGCCGAACTCGAGGAATTGCAGGCGGCGATTTCCGCCGGCTGCATTCCGGACATCTCGCGCAGCAAGATGCGGAGCAAGAGCAGCGCAGCCTGATTTTCATTCCCGGAGCAACGCCATGTCGGATGTGACCTACTACGTTGCAATGCCCTTCTTGATCGATGCCGACGGCTCGCCTGTCGCCGGTGCCGCGGAAGAATGCCAGAGTTCCACGGCCGCGTTACGGCGCGCCGAAATCCTGGCGCATGGTGCCGGCCACATCGGCGCGGTCGCGTTCAGCCGCAGTGGCGATCCCATGACCGGCGAGTTCGGCGACGCCACCCTGCTGCGCAAGTTCGGTAACGTGCCGGACGATCTGGCTACGCTGTAGGAATTATTGTTTGAGCATGATTTCCGCACAAACGCGTTCCGCGTTTGTCGCGCTTGAAGTCCGTTGCACACCTCGCACCAGCGCGGCGCTTCAGATCCTGCTCAATTGCTGACCAGCCTGATGCGCGGCTCGTGCCGCCGGTGTGCCTTGCGCACATACATGGCGGCATCCGCCTCCTCCAGCACGCGGCCTGCGTCGGATTGCGCTCCCAGCAGCGCGACACCGGCAGAGGCGCCCGCAGTCACACGCTGGCCGCGAAAGGTGAAAGACAATTCGTCGATCACCTGCTCGAAGATGGCCGCCTTCGCCTTGGCGTCGGTCTCGCTGAGATTCCACAGCAGCAGCGCGAACTCGTCGCCGCCAAGACGCCCGACGACGTCGGAGGCACGGACCTGCCGCGTCAGCGTGGCCGCAATCGCCTTGAGCACCTCGTCGCCGGCGCCATGACCGAATGAATCATTGATCGGCTTCAGCCGATCGACGTCGAGCACGATCAGCGCTCCGCTGGCGCGGTAGCGCTTCATGTAGGCGATGGCGCGCGCGAGCTCACGCTCGAAGCCGCGCCGGTTGGGAATCTCCAGCAGGAAATCGGTGTCGGCCGCAGCTTCCAGTTCCGCGACCCGGCGCTGCACCTCCTTGAGCTTGGCCCGCAAGTCACGGATCGTCGCCCTGCCGGCTTCCCTGGCGCCATCAGCGCCCGATGCAGCCCGCCGCGACGCCTTCGCCGGACGCCCGGAGACGGCTTTGGATGGGCCGGCACTGGTCTTCCGGCCCTTTTTGGCCTTCGCAGCGCTCGCCCTTTTTGGTTTCTTCATGGGCATCCTGCTCAATGAAGGCTTGCGGGGATTCACCAAGACAGGATAGTGGATTCCCTTCTCCTTGCCACCGCCTTGCGAGCCGCCGGCCGGAACCGTTAATCTGGCCTATCTTTCTGTTTTTCGGGCACAATTAACGTCATGACCGCGCCGATCGCCATCATCATGGGAAGCCAGTCGGACTGGGACACGATGCGGCATGCCGCCGACACCCTCGCCGCGCTCGGCGTTGCCGCCGACACCCGCATCGTTTCGGCTCATCGCACCCCCGACCGCTTGTTTGCTTTCGCCAAGGGCGCCAAGGCCGCGGGCTACAAGGTCATCATCGCCGGCGCTGGAGGCGCTGCACATCTGCCCGGCATGGCCGCGGCGCTGACCGAACTCCCGGTGTTCGGCGTTCCCGTCGAATCCAAGACGCTCAAGGGCCTCGATTCGCTCTATTCGATCGTCCAGATGCCCGCCGGCATCCCGGTCGGCACCCTCGCCATCGGCAAGGCCGGCGCGACCAACGCCGCTCTGCTGGCGGCGTCCGTCCTGGCATTGTCCGATCCGGCCTTGTCCGATCGCCTCGCCGCCTGGCGCAAAGCGCAGACCGAGGCCGTTGCCGAGCGTCCGGAGGACAAGGCGTGAGTGATGCAAAGCAGGTGAAGCTGAAGCCCGGCGACACCATCGGAATCCTCGGCGGCGGACAATTGGGGCGGATGCTGGCGATGGCGGCGGCGCGGCTCGGCCTGCGCTGCCAGATCTTCTCGCCCGATCCGGACTCGCCGGCCTTCGACGTCGTCTTGAACGCGACCTGCGCCGAATATGCCGACGTCGAAGCGCTCGAACTGTTCGCGGGCGACGTCGACGTCATCACCTACGAATTCGAGAACGTCCCATCGGCCGCCGCGATGGTGCTGGACGCCCGACGCCCGGTGCTGCCCAATCGCAAGATCCTCGAGACCACCCAAGACCGCCTCGCCGAGAAGGATTTCGTCACGCGCCTCGGCATCGGCACCGCCGCCTATGCCGACGTCACCTCGGTGGCTTCGCTGCGCGAGGCGATCGTCAGGATCGGGCTGCCGGCCGTGCTGAAGACCCGGCGCTTCGGCTATGACGGCAAGGGCCAGGCCATCATCCGCGAGGGCGACGACATCGCCAAGGTGTGGACCAGCCTCGCCACCAAATCGGCGATCCTGGAAGCCTTCATCCCCTACGAGCGCGAGATCTCCGTGATTGCCGCGCGCTCGGCCACGGGCCAGGTCGAGTGTTTCGACGTCACCGAGAACGAGCACCGCGACCACATTCTGAAGACATCCCGCGCGCCCGCCCCGATCCCGGATGCGCTCGCCGAGGAGGCGCGCAGCATCGCCGGCAAGATCGCAAGCGCACTCGACTATGTCGGCGTGCTCGCCGTCGAGATGTTCGTGCTCGCAAACGGCACCGGTCCGAAGGTGCTGGTCAACGAGATCGCCCCGCGCGTGCACAATTCCGGGCACTGGACGCTCGACGGCGCGTCCGTCTCGCAATTCGAGCAGCACATCCGCGCCATCGCCGGCTGGCCGCTCGCCAAGCCCGTCCGCCACGGCGAAGTCGTCACCATGACCAATTTGATCGGCGACGAGATCAACGATTACGAGAAGTGGCTGAGCGTGCCGGGCGCGACCGTGCACATCTACGGCAAGGGCGCGCCGCGCCCGGGCCGCAAGATGGGCCACGTCACCGAAGTCAGGCCGCCCAAAGGCAAGTGAACCAAGGGCAAGTGAACCTGCGGCAAATGAGGGACCGCGGCAGAAGCCGCGATCCCTCACTTTGGATTACGCCGTCTTCACGCCCGCGACGACGCCGGCAGGCTCTTCGCTGAGCCAGCGATAGATCACCCCGCCCAGCGCGCCGCCGATCAGCGGTGCGACCCAGAACAGCCAGAGCTGCGCCGTCGCCCAGCCGCCGACGAACAGCGCGGGGCCCGTGCTGCGCGCCGGGTTCACCGACGTGTTGGTGACGGGGATGCTGACGAGATGGATCATCACCAGCGCAAGTCCGATCGCGAGCGGCGCGAAGCCCGCGGGCGCGCGGCCATGCGTGGAGCCCATGATGATGAACAGGAACATCATGGTCATCACCACTTCGGTCAGGAAGCACACGATCATGCTGTACTGGCCGGGCGAATGCGCATCGTAGCCGTTGGATGCGAAGCCCTTGCTGACGTCGAATCCGGGAGCCCCGCTCGCGATGACGTAGAGGAGCCACGCAGCCACGATCGCACCGGCCACCTGGGCGATCACATAGGGCAGGATCTGCCCGGCGGGAAAACGGCCGCCGGCGGCAAGACCGACGGTCACCGCCGGGTTGAGATGGCAACCCGAGATATGGCCGATCGCGTAGGCCATGGTGACCACGCTGAGCCCGAACGCGAGGGAAACACCGACCAGGCCGATCCCGACCTGAGGAAAGCCCGCGGCGATCACCGCGCTGCCGCAGCCTGCGAATGTGAGCCAAAAGGTGCCGATGGCTTCAGCGGCGTATTTCTTGATATCCATGTGAGGTCCCCTACTTTCCAAGTTTCCGGAACAAGGCTCCGGAAACGGCCCCACCTTTGGCGTCAAATCTCCCAAATCAGGGCCGTACGGAAGTATTTTGCCCCATTTAATGGCTGAACTTGGCCCGAATCTCCGCTTGGCCGGTGGACATCCCTGGTTTTGTCTGATACATCCGCGCCCTCAAGGTTAAGGGCTTGCGCGTTTCGCCATCCCCTTCGTCTTACCAGAATTCAAATCCGATCCACTGAAGAGGATGCCGCGTGCAGGTTCTCGTTCGCGATAACAATGTCGATCAAGCCCTCAAGGCGCTGAAGAAGAAGATGCAGCGCGAGGGTATTTTCCGCGAGATGAAGCTCCGCGGTCATTACGAGAAGCCCTCCGAGAAGAAGGCCCGCGAAAAGGCCGAAGCCGTGCGCCGCGCGCGCAAGCTGGCCCGCAAGAAGCTGCAGCGCGAAGGCCTGCTGCCGATGAAGCCGAAGCCGGTGTTCGGCGCCGGCCCCGGCGGTGACCGTGGCGGCCGCAGCGGCCCGGGCGCAGGTCCGCGCGGACCGCGCTGATCTATCGGATCTTGCAAGACTTCAGTTTACGATGACGCGGGCCCCTGGCCCGCGTTATTGTTTGTGAGCGGTGCCTTTCTGGGACGGGGCACTGCCGATGCGGCACCAGCGCGAGCGAACCGTAGATGGCCTCCCCTTTCCCCGAGCGCGGCTTGGCGCGGCAACGCCGGATCTGGCAACAGCCGTTCGCGCTGGCTTTGATGGGAATGGCGCTGTGCGGCTGCTCGTTCGATCTGGGATCGCTGACGCCGGAGAAGGACAAGCCGCAGGAGGCCCCCAAGGAAGCCGCGCCCGCTGAGAGCGCGGTGAGCGCCGCCAACGTCACTGAAGCGCAGGCCCACACTGCAAAGGCCCAGTCCCTGGCAAAATCAGGCGAGACCGCCGCCGCGCTGGACGAGTTCAATCGCGCCGTCGGGCTCGATCCCTACAACGCCCAGGCGCTCTATGGCCGCGCGCTGATCTATCAGAGCAAGAACCAGCACGACTTCGCGATCGCCGATTTCAGCACCGCAAACGGGCTCACCCCCCAGAAGGTCGAGCCGCTGCTCGGCCGTGCCACCAGCTATCTCGCGCTCGGCAAGGTCAAGGAAGCGGCAGCCGATCTGGATGAGGCCTCCGAGGCCGATCCGCACAACGCGCAGGTCTGGACCATCCGCGGACAGGCCTATGAGCGGCTGGGGGACAAGGCCAAGGCGGCGGCGTCCTACACCAGGGCCGTCTCGCTGCGTCCACGCGACGACACCGCGCGCAGCGGCCTCGCCCGCGTCGGCGGCTGACGGTCCGGGCCAGCGCAGGCGCTGGCTTAATCGGGGGTGGCGCCCTTCGGCAGAACCGAGTGGAACATCGACTTCATGCCCGACAGCACGTCGTCGGCGACATTGGTCTTCTTCGGCCGCGGCATGGAGGCGCCGGCGTCGGCGCGCAGGTCGAGCGGCGGCGCGATCACCGGCACGGGAATGTCAGCCGGGGGCGTCATCCGATTCGGGTCGTCGTTGCCGACCGAGGACGTGTAAGACGGCGACGAGCCACCATTGCCATAGCTCTCGGGCGAAGGCGTGGACACCGTGATCGGCGGCGGCAGCGGGCGGATCGCCGCGGGCTCCGTCGAGATGACGCGCGGGGCCTCAGGGACGCGGGCGGCTTCGCGCAATGCGGGGTCCGGGGTCCGCTCGGCCGGCTTGATCTCGGCAGCCTTGGTCTCAGCAGCCTTGGTCTCAGCAGCCTTGGCCTCAGCAGACTTGGCCTCGGCAGCCTTCTCAGCAGCTTTGCCTTCAGGCGACTTGCGAAGACGCTCGATGGCGGCACGTGCCAAATCGTTGGCGTCGGGGGTCACAGCCGGGGACGTTCCGGCCGGCGCGGAATTGGCCTCCACCACCGGAGCACTGGCTGCCGGGGTCGACTTCGCCGCGGCCTTCTCGCGCGCCGGGGAGCGGCCATGCGAGGCGTTCTCGGCGGGCGTTACGTCCGCAGCCTTGGTCTCGGGCTTGTCGGCAGCGGCCTTGTCCGTCCCGCCCTTGTCGGAAACGCTCTTCTCCGAGATACCCTTGGCCTTGACGCCGGGGGTGGGAAGGTTGGCGGTGTCCGTCGGCTTGGCGTCCTTGCCGGCCTCGGCGGGCGCAACGACGGCCGCGGGGGTGTCCGGCGCCGGCTTGGCGTTGATGTAGTGGTTAACGATGTAGGCCCCGATGATCGTCGCGAGCACCGAGGGGAAAATATCCATCGAGATTTTAGCGAGGTATTTCAGCATTTCTCGGCCACTCCCCGCGCGATCAGATGCGGGAACTTTGGGGCATTGTAAGGGATCAACTGCGACGGATCGATGGCAAAGGTAACCGCGGATTTACGGCTTCAGCTCGATCTCAAGGAACACGATCTCGGTTGAGGTTTCGTTAAGTACGTCGTGCTGGACGCCGGCCTTGCGGAAGTAAGATTTGCCGGCCGAAAGCTGCGCCTTGGACCGCTCGCCATTGGGCGCAACGATGGTCATTTCGCCGGCGACGACGGGAACAATCACGTAGTCCATGCCGTGGGTGTGGTGGCCGGTGGCGCTACCCGGACCGAGCCGCCATTCGGTCACCCGGACCTGCTCGTTATCGACCTGAACCTCGGACTTGGCGGCAAGCATCGGAAACTCTCCTGGAACGCGATCGGGCCCGAAGGGGCGCGTGAGGCGCAAATTGGGTTCAGGGCACGAAAACCATGAACACGTAGACGGCAAATACCACCATATGGACCAGCCCGAACAGGACGTTTGTTCTGCCCGTGCCGAAGGTCAGCATGCTCAGGAGGAAAGTCAGGAGCAAAAGCACGCTGCCCTGGGCATTGAGGCCGAGCTTGAGCTCCTTGTCGAGCGCGTAGGTGGCGACGCCGACGGCCGGAATGGTCAAGCCGATGGTCGCCAGGGACGAGCCAAGCGCGAGGTTGATGCTCTTCTGGAGATCGTTCCTGCGGGCCGCCGCGACCGCCGCGACGCCTTCCGGCATCAGAATCAGGAGCGCGACCAGGAGGCCGGCAAAGGCCGGCGGCGCACCGATTCGGACCGCGACGGCATCGACCACCAGCGAGAACTTCTTGGCGAGCAGCACGACCGCCAGCAGCGCAATCAGCAGCAGCACGACGCTGAGCGTGAGCATCCGGCCCGACAGGTGCGCCTCGCCGCCGCTCCCCCCGGGGCGCTCGTGGACGAAGTAATCCTTGTGCAGGACGGTCTGGGTGTACAGGAACACCCCGTACAGCGCGAGCGTGACCACGTCGACGAAGCCGAGCTGGACCGACGAATAGACCGGCCCCGGCGTCGTGGTGGTATAGTTCGGCATGATCAGCGTGATGGTCGCGAGCGCGAACAGGACGCTGAGATAGACGTTGGCGCCGGAGAGTTGGAAACCCTGCTCGCGATAGCGCAGGCCGCCGATGAAGATGCAGAGCCCGACGAGGCCGTTGCAGACGATCATGACCACGGCGAACACGGTGTCGCGCGCGAGTTCCGGAGCCGGCTTGTCGCCCAGCATGATCGTGGTGATCAGCGCCACCTCGATGATCGTCACCGAGAGCGTCAGCACCAGCGTGCCGTAGGGCTCACCGACCCGTTCGGCGATCACTTCGGCATGATGAACCGCAGCGAACACCGTGCCGAACAGGACGACCAGCAGCACCGTCGCGAAGACGAGCCCGCTCAGCGACAGCGTGAACGCGTAGTCCGTCGCACTGACGGCCGCGAACAGCAGCACCGCCAGCCCCGGAAAGAGCCAGGCCGACCGGGGCATCGGATTATGCGTGCTCATTCACCGCTTCCATTTGCTTGAATGAGCAGTAGCAAATCGGCAGGCAGATTCAATGCCAACGCAGGATCGGGGCGACCGGCAGGAACGTCAGCAGCAGGAACAGCGGGATCAGCACGGCACCGGCGCGCAAGAGATAGCCGAAGAAGCTCGGCATCTCGATGCCGTTCTCGCTGGCGATGCTGCTCACCATGAAGTTCGGCGCATTGCCGATATAGGTGAGCGCCCCCATGTAGACCGCGCCCATGGAGATGGAGGCGAGCGTGCCCGACATCTCGTGCATCAGCGTCTGCGGATCGCCGCCGGCGAGCTGGAAAAACAACAGATAAGTCGGCGCATTGTCGAGGAATGCCGACATCAGGCCGGTGAACCAGAAATAGGCGACCTCGCGCGGGGCTCCGTCCGGCCCCGTCACGGCCGACAACAGCCAGGCGAATGCGCCCTGATGGCCGGCATTGAGCATGGCGATGACCGGAATGATGGCGACGAAGACGCCCGCGAACAGCTTTGCGACCTCGCGGATCGGCTCCCAGGTGAAGCCGTTGGCCTGCCTGTGCTCCTCCGGCGTCAGCCAGACCGACAGCGCCGCAATCGCCAGCAGCACCACATTGCGGACGACGTCCTCCAGTTCCAGCTTGGTGCCGAGAATGTCGAACGCAATGCCGGGTTTCCACATCGCCGACGCCAGCAGGCTCGCGACGATGGCCGCGATCAGCACCAGATTGACGAGGCCGCGGATCCGTACCGGCTCCAAAGAGCCGGCCCCGCTCGGCGACGGCTCGCCGCGGAAGCGCCAGGTATCGACGGCGACGAAGATGGCGAGCAGCAGGCCGGCAACGATGGCGGTCTGCAGCCAGATGGTCCGCGTGGTCCAGAAGAAATCGACCCCATGCAGGAAGCCGACGAACAAGGGAGGATCGCCGAGCGGGCTCAACGCGCCGCCGACATTGGCGACCAGGATGATGAAGAAGACGACGACATGGGCGTTGTGGCGCCGCGGCCGGTTGGCGCGGATCAAGGGACGAATCAGGATCATCGCGGCACCCGTGGTGCCGACGAGGCTCGCCCCCAGCGTGCCGAGGGCGAGGATGCCGGCATTGGTCGCCGGCGTGGCCTTGATGTCGCCGGTGATGAGAATGCCGCCGGCCACGACATAGAGCGAGAACAGCAGCACGATGAAGCCGAGATATTCGGTGAGCATGGCATGGACGAGCGCCGCCAGCGTCGCCGCGCCGCCGGCAAAGACGACGAGCGAGGCAAGGGCCAGCAGCGACCAGGCTGCGGCGATCTTGCCGTAGTGATGATGCCAGAATTTTGCAAACAGCAGCGGTCCAAGGGCGATCGAGAGCAACAGACCGGTAAAGGGCAGCGCGTAGGGCCAGCGCATCGCCGCGCCGTCAAGCCCGGTCGCGGCGAACGCACTCTGCGGTAGAAGCACTAAGCAGCAGACCGCGAGCGCCGAACCGTAACGTGCGAACAGACTGTCAATCGCCAATGAAATCTCTCGCTGTTTCGATCGCACCATATCGATCGAGATCGTCGTGACCGCCGCCTGCCATGGGGACGAACCGCTTGGGATCATGGGCGAGCGCGAACAGACGCTCACCGAACGCGATCGGAATGGCAAGATCATCGGTGCCATGCATGACGAGGAGCGGCACAGTGACGCGCGCGATCCGCTGGTCGGAATGAAACGGATCGCGCATCAGAAGGCGGACCGGAACGAACCAGAACGATGAAGCCGCAATGTCGGCCGTCGACGTATAGGGAGCCTCCAGGATCAGCCTGCCAACGCGATGCTCCGAGGCGACGGCAACCGCCACACCCGTCCCGAGCGAAAAGCCCCAGGCAACGATCCGTTCCGCCGCATAGCGGGCGGTGGTGAAGGCGTAGGCGGCTGCGGCATCGCGCAACAGGCCCTGTTCGCTCGGCGCCCCGCTGGAGCCGGCATAGCCGCGATAGGACAGCGCAACGAGGCCGGTACCGTCAGCCGTCATCGCCTTGAAGCGGCTGACACGCCCGGCGAGAAAATCGCCATTGCCGGGAAAGTAGAGGATCACGGGGCGCCCCGGCCTCGCCGGCACGTGCCAGACGATCACCTTCTCGCCATCGGAACTGGTCAGAACATGCTCTTCCGCCTCGGGGAGGCCTGCGGCATCCGGAGCGGTGCGGTTGACCGTCGGAATCGGAAACAGCATCTCGCGCTGCCGGACGTAGAGCACGACGAGACCGGCGCAATAGACGGTCACCAGCAGAATGGTGATCCACTTGACGATGGTCATGATCACGCAGCCGGCCTCCGCTTCAGGGCTTGCGACGGCTCCGCAGCAATTTCATGACGTCGGGCCGGAGGCTCGCAGGGACGTCGCGACAGCCGCACGCCACCTTATGGGCGGCGTGCCATGCGACGCGCTGCTCGCGCGTCGCCCCTAGTGGCATGCGATGGGACCGGTGCCATTCCTTGTTGACGGCCACGGTCCGCTTCCTTCGCGCGCTACATCGCCTTGACGATGCTCTCGGTGACCTTCTTGGCGTCGCCGAGCAGCATCATGGTGTTGTCGCGGTAGAACAGCGGATTGTCGATGCCGGCATAGCCCGAGGCCAGCGAGCGCTTGATGAACATCACTGTGCCGGCCTTCCAGACCTGGAGCACGGGCATGCCGTAGATCGGCGAGGTCTTGTCCTCTTCCGCCGCCGGGTTGGTGACGTCGTTGGCGCCGATCACGAAGGCGATGTCGGCCTGCGCGAATTCGGAGTTGATGTCCTCGAGCTCGAACACTTCGTCATACGGCACGTTGGCTTCAGCCAGCAGCACGTTCATGTGGCCGGGCATGCGGCCGGCGACCGGGTGAATGGCGTATTTCACCTCGACGCCTTCCTTCTTCAGGATGTCGCCCATCTCGCGCAGGGCGTGCTGGGCCTGTGCCACCGCCATGCCGTAGCCGGGCACGATGATGACCTTCTGCGCGTTCTTCATGATGAAGGCGGCGTCATCGGCCGAGCCGAGCTTGGCCGGCTTCTGCTCACCGCCGCCGCCGCCCGCCGCGGCGGTCTCGCCGCCAAAGCCGCCGAGGATGACCGAGATGAAGGACCGGTTCATCGCGTGGCACATGATGTACGACAGGATCGCGCCCGACGAGCCGACCAGCGCGCCGGTGATGATCAGCGCGGAATTGCCGAGCGTGAAACCGATGCCGGCCGCGGCCCAGCCGGAATAGGAGTTCAGCATCGAGATCACGACCGGCATGTCGGCGCCGCCGATCGGGATGATCATGAGCACGCCGAGCGCCAGCGCCAGGATGACGATCAGCCAGAAGTCGAACGCGCCGCCGGTCAGGACCAGGCGGACGATGAAGAACACCAGCGCCACCGCAATCGCGATGTTGATGATGTGACGGGCGGGCAGGATGATCGGCGCACCGCTCATCCGTGCGGACAGCTTCAGGAACGCGATCACCGAGCCGGTGAAGGTCAGCGCGCCGATGGCGACGCCGAGCGACATCTCGACCAGGCTCTGCGGGTGGATGTTACCGGGGGTGCCGATGTCGAAGGCTTCGGGCGCGTAGAACGCGCCGGCGGCGACCAGCACCGCGGCCATGCCGACCAGCGAGTGGAAGGCGGCGACCAGCTCCGGCATCGAGGTCATCGGCACGCGGCGGGCGATCACCGCGCCGATGCCGCCGCCGATCGCGACCGCGAGGATGACCAGCACCCACGCCACGCCGTCAGCCGGCGGATGGCTTGCGAGCGTGGTGGCGACCGCGATCGCCATGCCGATCATGCCGAACAGATTGCCCTGACGCGACGAAGCCGGGCTCGACAGCCCGCGCAGCGACAGGATGAACAGCACTCCCGCCACGAGATACAAAAATGCAGAGAGGTTAGCGCTCATCTCAGGTCCCCATTAATCCTTCAGCCCGAGGTGGCCGCTTACTTCGACTTCTTCTTGTACATCGCCAGCATGCGCTGGGTGACAAGGAAGCCGCCAAAGATGTTGACGCAGGCAAAGATGAGCGCGACGAAGCCGAAGCCGCGTGCCCAGCCCGAGCCGCTCGAAACCATGCCGACGCCGACCGCGAGCAGCGCGCCGACCACGATCACCGAGGAGATCGCGTTGGTCACGCTCATCAGCGGCGTGTGAAGCGCGGGGGTCACCGACCATACCACGAAATAGCCGACGAAGACGGCGAGGACGAAGATCGACAGCCGGAAGATGAAGGGATCGACGACCTGTGCAGCATGCTCCATGGCGGGTCTCCTTAAACCTTCGGCTGGAAGTTCGGGTGGATGACGGCGCCGTCTTTCGTGAGCGCGGTGGCCTTGACCAGTTCGTCGTCCCAGTTGACGGCGAGCTTCTTCTCTTTCTTGTCGACCATGGTCTCGATGAAGGAGAACAGGTTGCGCGCGTAGAGGCTGGAAGCCGAGGCCGCGACGCGGCCGGCGACATTGGTGTAGCCGACGATCTTGATGCCATCGAGGTCGACGACCTCGCCGGCCTTGGCGCCCTCGACATTGCCGCCCCGCTCGACGGCGAGATCGACCAGCACCGAGCCCGGCTTCATCGACTTGACCATGTCGGCACTGACCAGCTTGGGCGCCGGACGGCCCGGAATCAGGGCGGTCGTGATCACGATGTCCTGCTTCTTGATGTGCTCGGCGGTGAGCGCAGCCTGCTTGGCCTGGTATTCCTTGGACATTTCCTTGGCATAGCCGCCGGCGGTCTGCGCGTTCTTGAACTCCTCGTCCTCGACGGCGAGGAATTTTGCGCCGAGCGATTCGACCTGCTCCTTGGTGGCGGGACGCACGTCGGTCGCGGTCACGACGGCGCCGAGACGGCGCGCGGTCGCGATCGCCTGGAGTCCGGCAACGCCGACGCCCATCACGAACACTTTTGCCGCGGGCACGGTGCCGGCCGCCGTCATCATCATCGGGAAGGCGCGGCCGAAGGCCTCGGCGCCCTCGATCACGGCGCGGTAGCCGGCAAGGTTCGCCTGCGAGGACAGCACGTCCATCACCTGCGCGCGCGTGATGCGCGGCATCAGCTCCATTGCGAAGGCGGAAACGCCGGCATCCGCGATCGTCTTCAGCGCGGCCTCGTTGCCATAGGGATCCATGATGGCGATGACGAGCGCGCCGCGCTTGTACTGCGACAGCTCCGACGCCTCGGGACGCTTCACCTTGATGATGATGTCGGCATCCTTCAGTGCATCTGCACTGACGGTGGCACCCACGGCAGTAAATTCGGAATCCGGCAGGCCCGATTTGAGGCCGGCGCCCGGCTCGACGGCGATCTCGGCGCCTAACGCCTTGAACTTCTTCACCGTATCAGGCGAAGCGGCGACACGCGGCTCCGACGGATCGATTTCCTTGGCAACGGCGATCTTCATAGGTCCTCCGGCGGCGCGGGACGGCGCGCGCACAAACTTGGGCGTAACTCCCGCGGCGTTCGATACCGGTTTTGGCACCGGCTTGAATGCAAATATTCTAGGCAGCAGCTGCCGCTGGCGTGTGCAGCTGCCGACAGATCAGGTCAGGAAGATCGCCATCAGGATCACGATGAGCGCGACCGACACCGTGCCGTACTTCACCAGCTTGATGAAGCCCTCGTAGGTCTGCTCGTGGGCAACGTAGTCGTTGCCGTCGGCGGTGCTGTACGCCACTTCGCTATGATCAGCCATGGTATGTCCCCAGTCGAAAGTTCAATTCTTAGGCTGGGATACCGCAAACTTTCGGGCAGGGCAACGGCAGGCGGGCGCGGTTTTCCCGCAAATCAGGCCATTTGGAATTCCAATGGTCGCGAATCGGGCTCTCGCACTGCTCAGCGCCGATCGATCATCGTGCCGGCTCGCGGTCTATCGCTGGAGTGCCGGCAGGCCGAGCGCCTCGCGCACCTCGTCGACAGCCTTCTCCCCGGCCCCGGTGAACCGCGCCATCCGCGGGGTCGTGCCGGGACCGACCGCCACGGAGTGCTCGCCGGCGAGGAAGCCATGGGCCATGTGAAACCCCAGCGCGCGATAGACCTCGAACTGCTCCTCCGAGAAGAACTGATCCCCGGTGGTCTCATGGGGAAAGGTGTCGTTCCGGCGCGCATAGTCGCGGATGTAGTCGTTCTCGTCGCTGGAGAGCGAGGACTTGATATAGACGAGATAGCCCCTGTCATCGCCGCCATAGTCGATGACGCCGATCGCGACGTGAACGTGGTCCTTCGCCGCTTCGTCCGAGGCGTCGGCGGTCTGCCCGGACTTGCTGTCGGCATTCTCCGCCATGATGGCGCGCGTGCGGTCGCGGATCGGCGTCCAGGGTAAATCGATGCGGACGCCGAGATCGATGCGGGCGTAGCGCTGGAGCTTCATCAGCGAGGCGAAATTCATCGTTGCGTCGGCTTCGGCGTCGACCGCAATGATCACCTTGCAGCGCCGGCGCAGCAGCTCGTAGACGCCGAGATTCTCGATGTGGCCGCCGTCGGTGAGATAGACGCCGTCGCTGTTCTCGTAGAGACGGCCCGAGATCTCGGACCACAGGAACAGCGGCGTGGAGCGGCGCTGCGGCCGGGCCGTGGCCTCCACATAGCGCGGATTGCTCAGCCAGTAGCCCAGCCGCACGTTGAGCAGCGCGAGCGTCGGGGTCAGCGCCTTGATCGAGTTCGAGCCCATGTTCGACGACGCCGCCGCCCCCGAGATCGCCATGGCGGTGGCGAGGTCGAGACTTTGCTCCAGGCGCTCGACCGCCGGCGTTTTGGCGTAGCGCGTCGCCTCGCTGCCGACATAGAGCGGCGAGAAGACGAAGAAGTCCGCGTTGCGACCGCGCCGGTTGGCGAAGTCGGAGCCCTGGATGTTCAGCGCCGTGTTGATGAGATGATACGGCGCCGCCAGCTTCGGCGCGGCAGGCCGGTCCTTCGTCGCCGTGCCGTCGTTGGTGGCCGCATAGAGCTCGCTCAGCTTCATGCGATCGAGCGGCTTGAAATCACGCCCCTGGTCGAGGCTCGCCTCGGCGCGCGCGATGTTGCCGTCCGCCGAACGACCGGGGTCGAACAGAAACGCCTTGCTCAACCGATCGCGATACAGGCGGTGCAGCGAATTCGCGTTGGGCGTCAACGACCAGGACATCGCAAACAGCAGCAGGCCGACGAGCGAATAGAGAATGACCAGCGGCAGGCTGTGCGAATAGCCGGAGCCCGCATCCATCCAGTGGAATTGTCGCGCGACGTTGCTCGCGGCGAATCTGAGCCAGACAGGCACGTGCGAGACCGGCGTCAGCCACTCCATCGTCGCCGTCGGCGCGGCAGGCTGTGGCGTGATCTCGGCCGAGAAGGTGCCCGCGCCCGCGTCGAACGCGATCTTGCCCGCCAGATTGCCTGATACCGCCGCGGTCGACTTGCTGGCGGCAAGGCAACTCCTCTGCCCGACGGCGACCAGAGGCGCCTGGCATTTCTCGATCGGGTCGTTGGCGATGCCCCAATAGGACAAATAGAGATAGGCGACCCAGATGATCAGCGGCAGCGCGAGGCCCGCGATCCACAGCGCGACCTTGGCGGCGATTGCGAGCACCAGCGAGCCCCATTGCGAGGAGACGCTGTTGCCCTTGAGGAATTCGGCGAATTGCTGCCTGAAGGCCGTGACGACCACGCCAATCGGGGCGGCAATCGCGGCGAGCGCCTTGATCCAGGTGACGGCGACGCCGCCGACAGGGCCGCCGATCGCGTTGCTGTCGACGACGTCGAACATCTCCGACAGCATGAATGGCTGGAACTCGAAGAACGCGATCAGCGCAAGCAGCACCAGGAAGGTCGCGCCGGCGGTCGGCCAATGCGAACGAAACTCCTGACGCTTTTCGGGACTCGCCAATGATTGCTTGAGCGCCCAGACGAAGAACAGGGCGACGCCGATGATCCCGGTCGCCAGCGTCAGCGCAAAATGCTTGATCTGCAGGATACGGGCGAAGTCGCAGGCAATGCCGAGCAGGAACGCGATGGCCGCTGCATAAGTGAAGAAGACGGTCAGACCGATGCCGCGCTCGGCGCGCGCGAACAGATAGGCGAATCCGGCGCAGGCGAGCAGCACCAGCGCGAAGATGGTGCCGATGGCCGCAAAGCCGAAGCGATCCGCGATCCAGCCGAAATGGTGCAGCTCGCATTGCGGCAACGCGCCGTCGGCGAGATCGACGCCGAAGAAGTTTGCGACCGTCAGGCAGCTCCGCAACGGGGTCGACCAGATCGTGACGGCAGCGAGCAGCAGCACGACCGGCAGCGTCAGCCCGATATTGGCGATCAGGCCCCGCGCCACGATCGCGATCCCGGTCAGGAGGTCGCGGAAGCCGGCCGGGACCAGATAGTTGGAGTAATTCCTGATGTGGCCGACCGACGGCGTATCGCTGATCTCGCTGGCGGTCACAGCTTCACCGGCCGGCCGCTGGCCGAACACGAAACGTCCCGTCACCGTCATGGTGGTGCTGAGCGAGGTGCCGATGTAACCGCCGCCCGATACGGTGGAGAGATAGTCGATCCGCCCGATCAGATCGTGGTGGTTCAAGGCCTGCAGCACGCCGAGACACATGGCCGAGGAACGGATGCCGCCGCCGGACAGAGCGAGCCCGACGACGTCGAGCATCTGGCAGGCCTCCATGCCGTCGGGATCAATCCGCCGCGCCGGCTCGCGGCGTGTGTTGATGGCTTCGATCTCGTCGCGCACGATCTGCTGGTGCTTCTCGCACCAGGGCGTTTCCTCATCGAAGGCTGCAGCGTTTCGTGCTCCGGGTTCCGGCGCTTGTCCCTGATCGGGCATCATGACCTCCCGGACGGCAATGGGCGATCAGCAATCGAGAGTTGAAGAAATAGATCAAGTATCTAAGGGGTTAGTCTTGCCGCGGGCCCGAACGTTCAATGCCGGCGAGCAGGATCTCGAGACCGGTCTCGAAGGTCGCGTCAAAATGAGCAGGCTGAAAATATGGAGCGGCCGCCGCGAGATGCTTGAAGTTCGCGGTGATCGTTTCGTTCGACACCGGTTCCGCCGATGAGGGACCGCGGGCGTAGCCTGCCGTTTCATCCAGCGCGGCACCTGTCAGGTAATAGCCGAGCTCGCGAAAATAGATCGCGGCCTCGCGATCGGAAAAGCCGGCCTCGCGCAGGATGCCGATGATGCCGTCGATATAGGCAACGCCGGCGGGCGTGTTGAGCCGGTGCACGGCGAAGAACGGAAAGAAAGCGGGATGCTCGAGCGCCATGGCACGGAAGCCGTGGGCGGCCCGGCGCAGGCGCTCGCGCCAGTCCCATTGCGGCTCCATTGCCACCCGCGCATTCGCGAGCATCAGGTCGACGAGCGCATCCATCAGATGCGCCTTGCTCGGGAAGTGATGATAGATGCTCATCGCCTCGCAGCCGAGCTCCTCGCCGAGCCGGCGGGTCGAAAGTTTGGCCAGTCCGTCGCGGTCGACCAGCGCCATCGCGGCGGCCGCAATCCGCTCGCGCGACAGCCCCCTGCCCCCGTCACGCATTGCCCGACTCTTGCGCGGGGCGGTCGGGGCTTTCCGGCCGGCTTTGGCTTTTCTGGTCATGACATCCGAATCGAAACCGCTTGCAACCTTACACCGCAAGGCGATATCGTGGAATAAACTTACACCGTAAGGCTGGAGGTGCGGCGATGTCGGCGATTGATCTGTTTGGCCTGCTGGTGCCCATAACCTATCTCGTGATGCTCGCCATCGAGCGCCTGATCCCGGCGCGCCAGTTTCCGGACATTCCCTATTGGCGGCTCAGGGGGTTTTGCTTCCTGACGGTGCAGGGCCTGCTGGCCACGCTGACCCCGCTGCTGATCCCGGAAGCCTGGCTGGAGCGGCACAGGCTGATGGACCTCACCGGCCTCGGCGTCGCCGCGGGTGCGGTGCTCGGTTATGTGGTGCTGTCCCTCGTCAATTACGGCTGGCACCGCAGCGCGCACACGTTTCCCCTGATGTGGCGGCTGTTTCACCAGATCCATCACAGCCCGCAACGCATGGACATGTCGGGCGCGGCGCTGTTCCATCCGCTGGAGACGGTCGCATTCTTTGCGATCGCGTCGGTGGTGACGACGCTGGTGCTCGGGCTCGATCCGGTCGCGGCGGCTGCGACCGGCTACATCGCGGCCTTCTACGGCTATTTCCAGCACATGAACGTGCGCACGCCGCAATGGCTCGGCTTCATCATCCAGCGGCCGGAGGCGCATTGCATCCATCATCAGCGTGACGTGCACGCCTACAATTACGGCGACCTGCCGATCTGGGACATGCTGCTCGGCACCTTCCGCAATCCGGCGAGCTTCGCGGGCGCGGTCGGCTTCGACAAACCGGCGACCGACCGGCTTGGTGCGATGCTCGGCTTCGCCGACGTGAACCAGCCCGCGGCCGGGCAGAACAACCTCGGCCGCAGACCCAACGCGATCGGCTAAATCGCGCAGTCCTTGCGGCTCAGCCCATCGCCTCGAGCTCGTCGATCATCCCGGCGATGACCGAAAGGCCGCCGTCCCAGAATTTGGGATCCTTGGCATCGAGCCCGAAGGGGCGCAGCAGCTCGGAATAATGCTTGGTGCCGCCGGCGGCGAGCATGTCGAGATAGCGCTCGGCAAAGCCCTCGGCCGCGTTCTCGTAGACCGCATAGAGCGAGTTCACGAGGCAATCGCCGAAGGCATAGGCGTAGACGTAGAACGGCGAATGGATGAAGTGCGGGATGTACATCCAGTAGTTCTCGTAGCCCGCCTTGATCTCGATCGCGGGCCCGAGACTCTCGCCCTGCACCGAAAGCCAGATCTCGCCAAGCCGCGTCGCGGTGAGCTCGCCGTTCTTGCGTTCGGTGTGGACCGCGCGCTCGAAGGAGTAGAACGCGATCTGCCGCACCACGGTGTTGATCATGTCCTCGACCTTGCCCGCCAGCAGCGCCTGGCGCTGCTTGGCGCTCTTGGTCTGCGCCAACAGCCGGCGGAAGGTCAGCATCTCGCCGAACACGCTTGCGGTCTCCGCCAGCGTCAGCGGCGTCGGCGCCATCAGCGCGCCGTTGCTCGCCGCCAGCACCTGGTGCACGCCATGGCCGAGCTCGTGCGCGAGCGTCATCACGTCGCGCGGCTTGCCCTGGTAGTTCATGAGCACGTAAGGGTGCGCCGACGGCGTCGTCGGATGCGAGAATGCGCCGGGCGCCTTGCCCGGCCGCACCGGCGCGTCGATCCAGCGATCGGTGAAGAAACGCTCGGCGATATCAGCCATCTTGGGCGAGAAGCCACGATAGGCCGTCAGCACCATGTTGCGCGCGTCCGGCCAGCCGATGGTGTCGGTCGCCGCAAAGGGCAGCGGCGCGTTGCGATCCCAATAGGCCAGCCGCTTCTTGCCGAACCACTTCGCCTTCAGCGCGTAATAGCGATGCGACAGCTTTGGATAGGCCGCGCGGACCGAGGCGACCAGCGCATCCACCACCTCGCGCTCGACGCGGTTGTTGAGGTGGCGGGAATCCGCGACGTCCTGAAACCCGCGCCAGCGGTCGGAGATGTCCTTGTCCTTGGCGAGCGTGTTGGTGATCAGCGCAAAGGTGCGCTCATTGGCCTTGAAGGTCTTTGCCAGGGCTTCCGCCGCGCTCTTGCGCTTTGAGCCGTCGCGGTCCTGCAACAGATTGAGCGTCGGCTCGATTGCGAGCTCCTTGGACCCGACCTTGAAACGCAGGCCGGAGATGGTCTGGTCGAACAGCCGGTTGAAGGCGGAATAGCCGGTCTGTGCCTTTTCCAGGAAAAGCTGCTCCAGCTTGTCGTCGAGCTGATACGGCTTCTCCTTGCGCAAATCCTCGATCCACGGGCGGTAGTGCGCGAGCTCGGCGGCTTGCATCGCACGGTTCAAAATATCGTCATCGACGCGATTGAGCTCGAGCGCGAAAAACAACAGATGCGTGGACGCGGCCGTCAACCGCTCGGAAACATCGCCGTAAAACTTTGAAATCGCAGGGTCCACGCTGTCACCGGCATGGACGAGGCCGGCATAGGAGCCGAGGCGGCCGGCGAGATCGTCGATCGCCTCATAGCGTCGCACGGCCTCCGCGAGCCATTTTCCGCCATCTTCGTTTGCTGTCCCTGTCGCGAGCTTGCCCTTGTAGTCGGTCTCGAACGCGACGCAGTCGGCATCCATCCTTTCGAGATCGCGTGCCACTTCCGGCGCATCGATCCCGGAATAGAGATCGGCGAGGTTCCACTCGGGAAGCTTGCCGGTCTTGCTCGCGGGCTTTGCGAGTGACGTTTTGGAGGACTTTGCCTTGGCTGCAGATTTCTTGGCGGCGGATTTCTTGACAGCGGACGTCTTGGCGGCAGGCTTGCGGAGAGCAGGCTTTTTCAGGGCGTTCTTGAAGCGCGAATTCATTGTGTGGGAAACCTGTGTTCAACAATCGCGACGGCGGGCGGGGGCATCAAGGTTTAAGAGTGCGTTAATCGGCTTCGGCCAGAGTGACCCGATTCGAGACAGATAGTAGTAGCGTGCGGGGAGCACCATGGCTGCCAGTATTTTGATCGCCGACGACGACGCCGTAGCCCGCCGGCTGGTCGAGAACATGGTGCAGAAATGCGGCTATGAGACGGTCGTCGTGGACTCCGGCGACGCTGCGATCGCCGCCCTCACCGCCCCGGACGCGCCGGCCATCGACGCCGTGATCCTCGATCTCGTGATGCCCGGCCTCGACGGTATGGGCGTGCTGGCGAAAATCCGCGAAGCGGGCCTCAGCGTACCCGTCATCGTGCAGACCGCCCATGGCGGCATCGACAATGTGATCTCGGCGATGCGCGCAGGCGCAGCCGATTTCGTGGTCAAGCCGGTCGGGGTGGAGCGGCTCCAGGTCTCGCTTCGCAATGCTCTCAACGCCTCCGCGCTCAAGGGCGAATTGCAGCGCATCCGCCACAGCCGCGAGGGGCGCCTCACCTTCTCCGATATCATCACCCGCGCCGAGGCCATGGCGGGCGTCATGCGCGCCGCACAGAAGGCCGCGAACTCCGCCATTCCCGTGCTGATCGAAGGCGATTCAGGCGTCGGCAAGGAGATGTTCGCGCGCGCCATCCATGGCAGCGGCGAGCGCAAGACCAAGCCCTTCGTCGCGGTCAATTGCGGCGCGATCCCCGACAACCTCGTCGAGTCCATTCTGTTCGGCCATGAAAAGGGTGCCTTCACCGGCGCCACCGAGCGGCACATGGGCAAGTTCGTCGAGGCCCATGGCGGCACGCTGTTTCTGGACGAGGTCAGCGAGCTGCCGCTGACCGCGCAGGTCAAGCTGCTGCGCGCGCTCCAGGAAGGCGCAGTGGAAGCCGTCGGCGGCCGTAAGCCCGTCAAGGTCGACGTCCGCATCGTCTCGGCAACCAACCGCAAGCTGCTGGAGCGGGTGAAACAGGGACACTTCCGCGAAGACCTGTTCTATCGCCTGCACGTGCTGCCGTTGACGATCCCCTCGCTCCGGGCCCGGCGCGAGGACATCCCGCATCTGCTCCGGCATTTCCTGGCGCGCTTTGCCGCCGAGGAGAACCGCCAGATTACCGGCATCAGTGGCGAGGCCATGGCGCATCTCGCTCAGCTCGACTGGCCCGGCAACATCCGCCAGCTCGAGAACGCGGTCTACCGCGCCGTGGTGATGAGCGACGGCGACCAGCTCGGCCTCAATGATTTCCCCCTGCTCGCCTCGCAGCCACACCCCATCAACGAGATTCCGACCGCACCCCTGATGCTCGAGCCGGCAGCGACCCCTTCGGTGGTGTCGGGTAATGACATACCGATCGCTCCGCTCCCCGCCGCGGGAACTCTGGCGATGCTGACCCCGACCGGCGATGTCCGTCCTCTCGACGACATGGAGAACGAGATCATCCGCTTTGCGATCTCGCATTATCGCGGCCAGATGTCCGAGGTGGCCCGCCGCCTCAAAATCGGCCGGTCCACCCTCTACCGCAAACTCGACGAGGCCGGGGTTCCCGGACATGGCGGGAAAAGCGGCGAAGAGACGCACTGAGCCTGATGCGAACGAAGGTTCGCGGGGCGATGCGAGAGTGGCTGTAAGCCGTTCGCATGACGACAGAATTCGACCGCGACTTGAACCGTGACTTGGAAGTGACAGACACAGGGAAAAGCGCGCAGGCCAAGCGCACAATCCGTTGCCAAGAGGCTTCCTTGAAGTCAGTTTGGCGTGAGTTGTCCCGGTTAGCGCTGGCTGCAAAATCGGGGCCTGTATATCGTCTGCGTCAGAATCGTTGCGTGCAGGCGTGCAACTTTCGAGAGGCCGGCGCGATTTAGCCGAAGCTCAATAGGCGATAACGAAGCTGTTCCATGAGGGACAGTTCACCCGAGGGGTGCGACACAATGCGGAACTGTTTGAACCACCGTGCAGGCTTCGACCGTGTCTTGATGACGGTCGCGGCAACCTTCCTCACGGTGTCGGCCAGCTCAGCCCTGGCGCAGGATCAGGCGCGCAGCAGCGCCGCCGAGCTCGCGATCGAAGCCGCGATCCCGCGTCCCGAGCCGGCCAACGTCCCGCCGCCGACCGCGTCCGACATCAAGCTCGACACCACCGCCACCGTTCAGGACGTCGCCAAGGAGCCGGCCAAGGAGCCCGTGAGGGCTGACGTCGCACCTGCCCCGGACAAGGTCGAGAGCAAGCCGTCCGACGTCGCCACGACGCCCGCCCCCGAGGCGCCGAAGAGCGAGACCGCCAAAACCGAACCTTCGAAGACTGAGCCCGCCAAGACTGAGACCGCCAAGACCGAGCCCGTAAAGGCCGACACCGCGACGGCTACGCCGGCCGCGCCTGCGGCACCCGCCAGCGCTGCGGCTCCGGCCGCCGAGCCGGTGAAGGCCGCGAGCAATGTCCCCGCCGCCGACCAGCCGGTCGCCGACAAGCTCAAGGACATCATCGGCAGCAAGACTTCGCGTCATTTCGACCGCAAGAACGAGCGCGCGGCGGTCGAGAAATTTTACGGCGCACGCGACTTCGCGCCGGTCTGGACCCAGGGCGGCAGCCTGACCCAAGCAGCCAAGGGCGTCATCGCCCGGCTGAAGGACGCGGCCTCCGACGGCCTCAATCCCGCCGACTATCCGCTGCCGGATTTCGCCAGCGCGACCACGCCCGATGCGCTCGCCGATGCCGAGCTCAAGCTCACCGCCAGCATGTTCGACTACGCGCGCCAGGCGCAGAGCGGCCGCATGCATTGGTCGCAGGTCTCTGGCGACATCCTCTATCCCGAGCATCCGGTCGACCCGAACGAGGTGCTCGCCAAAATCACCACCGCGACCGACGCATCGGCCGCGCTTGACAGCTACAACCCGCCGCACAAGCTCTACAAGGAGCTGAAGGCCAAGCTCGCGGAGCTGCGCGGTCAGGGCAATGGCCCGGTGATCGAGATCGCCGATGGTCCGGCGCTGAAATACATCCCGGCCACCAAGAAGCAGGCTGAGGTGGTCGTGGAAGATCCGCGCGTGCCGCAGCTCCGCGCCAAGCTCGGCCTCGCCGACAACGCGAACGACACCCGCTACGACGCGGCCGTCGCCGAAGCCGTGCGCAAATTCCAGAGCGGCGCCGAGATGAAGGCGACCGGCATCCTCGACGACAAGACGGTCAAGGCGCTCAACACCCCGAAGCGCGACAAGCAGATCGACGTCGTGCTGGTCAACATGGAGCGCTGGCGCTGGCTGCCGCGCGACCTCGGCGCGCCCGCGCTGGGCGATGCCTATGTGATCCTCAACATTCCCGACTACACGCTGAAGGTGATGCAGCGCGGCCAGCAGGTCTGGACCACCCGCGTCGTCACCGGCAAGCCGGGCACGCATGCGACCCCGCTGCTGACCGAGACGATGAAGTACATCACGGTCAACCCGACCTGGAACGTGCCGCCGTCGATCGTCTACAACGAGTACCTGCCGGCGCTTCAGCAGGACCCGACGGTGCTGCAGCGCATGGGCCTCAAGCTCGAACAGAACCGCGACGGCTCGGTGCACATCTCGCAGCCCCCCGGTGAAGCCAATGCGCTCGGCCGCATCCGCTTCAACTTCCCGAACAAGTTCCTGGTCTATCAGCACGACACGCCGGACAAGAACCTGTTCGCCCGGGACGATCGCGCCTTCAGCCATGGCTGCATGCGCGTGCAATATCCGGATCAATATGCGTCCGTGCTGCTCAACATCGCCATGCCGAACGAGAAGTACACGCCCGAGCGCGTGCGCAGCATGTACGGCAAGAGCGAGATCGACCTGAAATTCCCGACGCCGGTCCCGGTCAACATCACCTATCAGACCGCCTTCGTCGACGACGCCGGCAAGCTGCAATTCCGCAAGGACGTCTATGGCCGCGACGCGACCATGATCAACATCTTGAAGAACAACCGCGGCAAGGATCTCGAGGCTGTCGTTGCGCACTCGCAGCCGAGCTATTCGCGCCCGGCGACGACCCTGCCCTCCGGCGTGGCGGTGGCCAACAATGGCGGCGGCTTCGGCTCGTCCGGCCCGAACTTCTTCGAACGGCTGTTCGGGGCGCCGACCCCGCCGCCGGCGCCGGTCGGCCGCCGGCCGCAGCAGCAGCGGGTGTTCACCCGTTAAGCCTCAGCAGCCCCCATTTCTCGAATTCTACAACGAAATCAACGGCCTCGTCCCATGGATGGGGCCGTTTAACGTTAACCATTGTCCACCTGTCCCCGGGCAGAGGGCGTTTTTTTGCCACAGTGAACCGGTTAGGATTGTATTCTGACTTGGTTTGGGGGCGGGAAGGTCAACCTCGAATTAACCTTCTCGCTTTAAGAAAGCGTTCATCCTCTTTCGCGCGCTAACGGGGTTGGCGGGAGAGTCCATTTTGAACGCTCGTCGACTGGGTGGGCTCATACGTGCTGACTTGTCTCGCACGCCAATTCGCTGTGCTGTCGTTGTCCCATGCGGGAGTGAAGGTCGGATCCAGGATCGGCCTTGCTGCCGCATTGCTGCTGGCTGCCGCCGGCTCGGTTCATAACGCCGCCGCGCTGAACGAGACCAAGACGCTCTCCTTCCACCACACCCATTCCGGCGAAGACCTCACCGTCACCTTCAAGCGCGATGGCCGCTACGACGAGGGCGCGCTGAAGCAGCTGAACCACTTCCTGCGCGACTGGCGCACCCAGGACGAGACGGTCATGGACCGCCGCCTGTTCGACATCCTCTGGGAAGTCTACCGCGACGTCGACGGCAAGCAGCCGATCCAGATCATCTCCTCCTACCGCTCCCCCGCCACCAACGCCATGCTTCGCCGCCGCTCCTCCGGGGTGGCGCGCTTCAGCCAGCACATGCTGGGCCATGCGATGGACTTCTACATTCCGGGCGTGCCGCTGGAGCAGATCCGCTTCGCCGGCCTGCGCCTGCAGCGCGGCGGCGTCGGGTTCTATCCGACCTCCGGCTCGCCCTTCGTGCATCTGGACACCGGCAGCATCCGGCACTGGCCGCGCATGACGCATGACCAGCTCGCCCGCGTCTTCCCGGACGGCAAGACGGTGCATCTGCCGACCGACGGCACGCCGCTGAAGGGCTATGAGCTCGCCAAGGCCGAGATCGAGCGCCGCGGCAACGGCGACGACGCCGGCAGCAGCAAGCCCAACTTCTTCGCCGCGCTGTTCAAGGGCAAGTCGGCCGCGCCGGCGGCCAGCAGCGACGAGGATGACGAGGGCGCGCCTGCACCTGCCGCGAAGCCGGCGGCACCGACCGTCGTCGCAGCCGCCGCCAAGCCCGCCGAACCGGTGCCGACGCCGCGTGCCAAGCCGCAGATCGCCAATGCGATCCAGCTCGCCTCGGCCGATGCGCAGCTCGTTGCGCCGCCCAAGCCGAAGCCCGCGCCGGTGGCCGACAAGGCCGCTTCCGGCAAGCCGGAGACCCCCGCCGACATCATCAATGCCCGCGGCTTCTGGGATGACGTCCCGACCGCGCCGCAACAGGCAACGCCGGCGCAGGTCGCCGCGCTGAAGGCCCGCCAGGCCCTTGCCGCCGCCACCGATCCGCAACCGACCGCAAGCGTGTCCAACTCGGCCCTCCAGGCGCTGGCTTTCGCGCCGGCCGCCTCCCCGGTCGACCGCGCCAACGTCGTCGCGGCCTCGGCGCCGATCCCGCGTTCCGCCCGCCCCCGCAACGTCGCCCAGGCGACCGAGATCAATACGGTGGTCGGCAAGAGCAAAGACGGCATGGTGGCCACCGCAACCCGCCTCTCCGCCGCCAAGGGCGAGAGCGTCTGGCTCAAGATCGTGATGCTGTCGCCGAGCGCCAGCCGCGCGATGTCGGTGACGCTGATGGGCGAGCTCGATACGGCAGCGCTGCGCGGCTATTTCGTCAAGCCGCAAGCCGTGGTCGCGATGGGTTTTGCCGACGATCCGATGCAGGGCCTGTCCTGCGACAGTTTCTCGGGCAGCGCGACCGCAAAACTCCAGACGACGTCGTTCGTCATGCGGACTGCGGCGCTGCACTGACGCCTCCACAAACTCAGTCAGGTAACCCGGATGGAGCGCAAGCGTGATCCGGGATTCCGTCCGTGCGCTGAGTTCATCCCGGATTTCGCTTCGCTCCATCCGGGCTACGAGTGACCTACCGCGCCTTCCTGCCCCGCCGGTCGAGATGGTAGGTCAGCGCCAGCGACAGGCAGACCGATAGCGCCTGCTTCGGCAGCCTGCCCGTCACAGGCACCAGCAAAGCCCGCGTCTGCCGATATTCGAACTGGTCGGGAAAGCGGTCGCGAAAATTGTCGACCAGCGTCGTCTTGCAGTTGAACAGAACGGCGGCCCGGTCGGAATCCCCGAGGCGTCCGAGCCGGATCGTCGAGCCGCTACCGGACTCATCGGTCAGATAGGCCGGCTCGCCCCATTTCAGCGTCTCGGTCAGCTTGCCGACACCGTCATGCGCCGCGGCGGCCGCAAAAATCAGCTCGCGCACCTGAAGCAGCCGCTTGCCGATCGGCGCCGGAAGGGCATTGAAGGCACGGCTCACCTCGCGCGGCAGCGGTGGCGCGTTCATTGGCGTCTCCGTTCACGAGCGAAACACGCGCAATTTGTAGCCCGGATGGAGCGCAAGCGTAACCCGGGGACATGCCCCCACAGCAAGAACCCGGACTTCGCTTGCGCTCCATCCGGCTCGCGGCTGTCATGCTCGAGGCGAGACGCCTCAGAGCATCCCCAGCGCCTGCATGTAGGTCTCGAGAATCGTCTCGGCCTCGGCGCGCTCGTTGGGGTCCTGCTTGCGCAGGCGCACGATGGTGCGCAGCGCCTTGACGTCATAGCCGTTGCCCTTGCTCTCGGCATAGACGTCGCGAATGTCGTCGGAGATCGCCTTCTTCTCTTCCTCCAGCCGCTCGATGCGCTCGATGATGGACTTGAGCTGGTCCTTGGCAAATTTCGTCGCGGGCTCGTCGTCGCGGACGGCGGCGGTGGTGGCCATCTTGGTACTCCAAATGGAACTGGCAAAACGAGGTGACGCCGGCATCCTCACCGCGCGTGCTGGCTAGAACCCTTAGGGTTGGCGCCCCCCACGTTCAAGCAAGCATCACGCTCGTCCACAGCGCGCCCACACCTTCCTGAGGCGAGGCGAAAAAAGCTGTTGTGTGATGCGACTCAAGGGCTGGCGCGAGCTCAGTGCCCGTGGCCGTGGGGATGAACCTTCTTCATCGTGTCGATCTGCTCGGGCGTCGCCGTGCCCTGGTATTTCGATTTCCAGGTCTCATAGGGCATGCCGTAGACCGCCTCCCGGCTCTCGTCCTTGCTCAGCGGGGCGCCTTGCGCGTCGGCGGCTTCCTTGAGCCAGTTGGACAGGCAGTTGCGGCAGAAACCGGCCAGATTCATCAGATCGATGTTCTGGACGTCGGTCCGCGTCTTCAGATGTTCGACCAGACGCCGAAAAGCGGCCGCCTCGAGCTCGGTTCTGGTCTTGTCGTCGATTGCCATGGCTGTATCCCTTGAAGTCCCCTTGAAGTCCCCTTGAAGTCCCCTTGAAGTCTCCTTGGGCCTGCCCCGTCGGGGTCACCCTTACGGGATCAGGTGGGCTCTGTCACAGATTTTGCCATATCCCGGCGCAAACCGGCCCAAGCCGGCGTTGCCCCCTCCGGGGTGGTTCCCGGGCCTACGCCAAATCGTCAATGATCTGGTATAGCTACCGCGACAATGATTGCCGAATCTCCCCGCCCCCCGCTTCGCCTGCTCGCCCGGTTGGTCCCGGTGCTGGTGATCGCCTTGCTGTGCCTTTTCAGCAGCCCGGCCTCCGCCGATTTCCGGCTCTGCAACAACACCTCGAGCCGGGTCGGCATTGCGCTCGGCTACAAGGACGCCGAGGGCTGGACCACCGAAGGCTGGTGGAACATCTCCTCGCGGTCCTGCGAGACCCTGCTGCGGGGAACGCTGGTCGCGCGATATTATTACATCTACGCGATCGACTACGATCGCGGCGGCGAATGGTCGGGGCAGGCCTTCATGTGCTCGCGCGACAAGGAATTCACCATCCGCGGCACCGAGGATTGCCTCGCACGCGGCTACGACCGGACCGGCTATTTCGAGGTCGACACCGGCGAGCAGCGGGCGTGGACGGTGCAGCTGACCGACGCCAATGAGCAGCCGGCGCAGCAGCGCGTACCCGGCCTGCCCGGTCCGGTCGGTCCGGGCGGAGTTCCGGGTTTGCCCAATGGCCCGCCCGGTGGTACGCCCCCCGCCGCGCCTGGCCTCCCGCCAGCCGCCGCCCCGCCCCCGTCTGGAAATAAGCCATGAGGCGTCTTCGCCGTATCAAGATTCTCGCGACCCTGGGACCCGCCTCTTCAGATCTCGCGATGATCCGCCGCCTGTTCGAGGCCGGCGCCGACCTGTTTCGCATCAACATGAGCCACACCCCGCATGACAAGATGCGGGAGCTGGTGGCGACGATCCGCAATGTCGAGAGCAGCTACGGCCGGCCGATCGGCATCCTGGTCGACCTGCAGGGCCCCAAGCTCCGGCTCGGCGCCTTCGCCGAAGGCTCGGTCCAGCTCCAGAACGGCCAGACCTTCACGCTCGATTCCGACAAGACGCCCGGCGATGCCACGCGGGTCCAGCTTCCGCATCCGGAGATCCTGGCCGCGCTCAGGCCCGGCCACGCGCTGCTGCTCGACGACGGCAAGGTGCGCCTGATCGCCGAGGAGACCTCGAAGGAGCACGCGGTGACGCGTGTCGTGGTCGGCGGCAAGATGAGCGACCGCAAGGGCGTCAGCCTGCCCGACACCGACCTGCCGGTCTCCGCCATGACGCCGAAGGATCGGGCCGACCTCGAAGCCGCTCTCGTCACCGGCGTCGACTGGATCGCGCTGTCCTTCGTACAGCGCGCCGACGACGTGATCGAGGCCAAGAAGATGATCCGCGGCCGCGCCGCCGTGATGGCCAAGATCGAGAAGCCGCAGGCGATCGACCGCCTCGCCGACATCATCGAGGCCTCCGACGCGCTGATGGTGGCGCGCGGCGACCTCGGCGTCGAATTGCCGCTGGAGCGCGTGCCGAGCCTGCAGAAGCAGATGACGCGGATGGCGCGCCGTGCGGGCAAGCCGGTCGTGATCGCGACGCAGATGCTGGAATCGATGATCCAGTCGCCGGTGCCGACCCGCGCCGAAGTCTCCGACGTCGCCACCGCCGTCTACGAGGGCGCCGACGCCATCATGCTGTCGGCGGAATCGGCGGCCGGCAAATTCCCGGTCGAGGCGGTCTCGACCATGAATCGCATCGGCGAGGAGGTCGAGCGCGACCCGACCTACCGGTCGGTGATCACGGCCCAGCGGCCGGCGCCGGAAGCCACCGCGGGCGATGCCATCGCGGACGCCGCGCGGCAGATCGCCGAGACCCTGGACCTGCCCGCCTTGATCTGCTGGACGTCGTCAGGCTCGACCGCCGTGCGCGTGGCGCGCGAGCGGCCGAAGCCACCGATCGTGGCGATCACGCCCAACATCACGGCAGGGCGGCGGCTTGCCGTCGTCTGGGGCGTGCATTGCGTGGTGGCTGAAGATGCCCGCGACCAGGACGACATGGTGAGCCGGGCGGGCCAGATTGCGTTCCGCGACGGCTTCGTCCGCGCCGGCCAGCGCGTGCTCATCGTTGCCGGCGTTCCGCTCGGCATTCCCGGCACCACCAACATGGTGCGCATTGCGTCCGTCGGCCCCGAGGGCGACGCGAACATGTAGGCCCGCGGCCGCTGTGAAAATCAGAATCTCGAAAACAACCCCATGCACAGTAGCCGGCATGTTCGGCGAACGTGCGCGGCTTTTGTGAAAAGGCGTGCTCAGGCAACGCCCTGAGCGCGGGCAGGTCGCGACCGCGGTCGCGCGGCGATCTTACGCCCCCACCAGCGCCTTCGTCGTCGGCAGCAGCGTCTGCTGCACCACCAGACCACGGGCGCGGGCGTCCATGACGCCGACGGCGCGCAGCGCCAGCAGCGTCACGGTCTGCACCGCATCGCGCATCTTGACGGGATCATCGAGATTGTCGGGCGCGAGCGGCCCGACCAGGGCCTCGTGCAGCGCACCGAGCAGAGCCGTGGCGGCGAGCGCGGTGTCCTGCGCCGGCAGGTGGCCGGCACGCACCGCCGCATCTATTCGGCCAGCGATCTCACCCGCGATCTCGCGACGGCTGGCGAGGCGTGAGGCACTGACATCGACGTCGACCGGCTCGGCCAGGATGCCCCAGGCCAGCCGGCGCTGCGACAGGGTATGGACCGCCACGGTGGTGACGGCGGCCGCCAGCGCCGAGGACGGCCCCGGCGCGGCATCCGCCGCCCGCCGGATCGCCGCGAGCTCGTCGCGGGACACCTCGGCGATGAGTTCGGAGATCAGCTCGGCCTTGGAGGGGAAGTAGCGGTAGACCGTGCCGGCCGCGACATTGGCCCGGACCGCGACCGGGGCGATCTGCACCGCCGCCATCCCGCCTTCCGCCGCAGCCTCCCGCGCCGCCGCGAGAATCGCGCTGCGCCGCGCCGCAAGGCGCTTAACCACTTGATGCGTCCGCCGATAAACCATGGCGCGCTTCCTGTCCCACACGCCTGCCGCACGCCCCGCGGCCGAACGCGTCGTCACGTCAAAAGATACAAATCGTCCCGCAAGGACTGAACAACTATTCAGGGTAGATGACAAGACAGGAAATGCGTGGCGCGCCACGCGCCCGGACTGGAGCGTCGACCCTGATCGTGAAGGCCTCGTCCCGGAAGCCGCCCAAGCGGACCGAGCGGGAGACGGATGGCTATTGCGCGATATCCAGCTCGAAGGACCGCCGCGCGATCTCGGCGCCTTGCCGGCGCAGAACGAAAGTTGCCCGATAGCTGCCGGCCGGCCAAGTGGAGCCTGCGCGCTTTCGCCCAGCCGAGATGAAATACTGGGCGTGGTCCCGTGGCAGCTTCGGCGCGCGATACTGCGCGACGACCTGCCCCTCAGGTGACCTCAACTCGAGCGCTTGCTCGTCGTCCGCCTGAAGTCCGATCGCGCGAACATACGCAACGATGGCGGCCGATTGAGAGCTGGGCAAGGATCGCTTGACCTCGCCTGTCTCGATCTCGTCCATGGTCACCGCGCGATCGGCAAAACCGGCATTGATGATCTCGGTGGACGGAGGGTTCGAAACGGAATTTTGCGTCGGCTGCCACAGCGAACGGCCGGAATTGCATGCGCCCTGCGCGGCGCCCTCGGCGAATGGGTCTACAATTTTCCCCTCGTGCCTCACCGTGAAATGGAGATGTGGGAACTCGGTATTTCCGGACAGCCCCACCAGACCCAGTGCCTGCCCGGAGCTGACGCTGTCACCGGGTTTCACTTTGAGACTGCCCTTGGCCATGTGGCAGTATTGCGTGCTCCAGCCGTTTCCGTGTTCGACAACGGCGCCGTTGCCGCACTCCCTGCCGGTGATTGCGGCTTTGCCGATGACCTTGACCGAGACGTCATCCATGCCGTCGCGCGTGTGGGCAACGCGCCCCGACGCGGCAGCAACGACCTCGACCCCTTTTCGCTGAACGTCCAGATCGGGCAGCCGGATGTCGGTGCCGTCGTGACCGTCATAGGTTCGGTGCCCGCATCGATAGTCCAAGGTCTTGTCCGAGGGATCATGGTCGACGTAGTTCTGGATGAAGCAGGTCGTTCCCAACTCGCAGGCAACCGGCCAAGCGAACGGTTGTAGCTCGGCGCTGCAAGCCGCCGACGCACAAGTGATGGCCGCGCAGACCACCGATACAGACACAAGCGCTCTCATCCGATCTGTCTGTTCTGACGATGCGGCGTGCGACAAGTGTAGTCCGGAAGCGAGAGTTTCATTCGTGATGTCCCAAGAACCCTGGCCAACATCGGTACGCTGTCAAGCCACCAGCACCGGGGGAAGATCACCCACAAAGGCGACGATCCATCCCTATCTGCCGGATTTGTGCCGCCTAAGCCAAGCCCGAATCTCTCGTGCGATGAACACGAATCCCAAGCAGCCTATCAGGATGAACAGCAGATGAAGCCCAAACAAGCCGACGAAGTTGAATGGATGGTCGCCAAACGTGATCAGCTGATAATGACTGCGCTCGCCTCTGCCGCGAAAATTCGCCCAGAGCGTTCCGGCAGAGTACCACTGGCTCAGGCTGTAAACGCCATGTACCCCCATGATAATCGCTATTGCGGCACCGACGAACGGCATGGGGACGTGCAATCTGACCTTCACGGGTCTCACTTGATGTTTGGCTCCTGGGCCTCGAGGAGCAGGTCATCGCAGAAAATCGTCGGGAAGGGGACCTCTTTCGTCCGCGCCCCACGTTCGTGTCGGCGCCGCTGAAGATCGATATCATTGCGCGACGTTTGCGCGCCCGCCAAGCCGTCAAATTCATCGCATTCAGAATCGTTCTCGGTATCTCATCGCCTCCCCAATTTTGCCCAGAGGTTCGCGAAGGAACCGGCTTTAAAATGGTGGCAAATTGCCGCAAGCAAAACCAGCGCGATCTCATTCGCCGTCTCACTGCGGTCATTGGCAAACGAAACCGATCGCGATTGAACAGCGATCGAATGAGCATCTTCAAATGCTTGGACTTGCGGGTTCCAAATTTGATTTGAATCGTCTCTGCTTCACGTGTCAGCGCGCCAATCCTCGCAAAAGCGCGAGGTTGTGTGCCGCTTCTTTACATCTCGAAGTTCTTATGTAGTGTCCGCAACCGGACGTTGACGTCGGCCCGCGCGCAGTGCGCAGGCGGCATCGATGTTCGGGGGCCGTGGTTGTGACTGGCGTTTGGAATACGTTCAGAGACTGTTTGCGCGGCGCAGGTTCATTGCGCGCTCACCAAGGCCACGCAGCCAATTTATCACGGGCAATGTCGAGAGTTCCAACTGCAGCTTCGCTGCGGGCGCCGCTGTCATGCGCGAACGGAGCGGCCAACATGAAGCGGCTCGCAGGATTCCCTCGCGCTCTCATTCTGCTTCTCATGCTGGTGCCGGGTCGCGCGGCAGCCGCCGAGCCATTTTCAGTGCGGTGTGAGGGTGGCGTTCCCGTCCGCCCATACTTTGCGACGTTCGATGTCGATGCCAAAGCCGTCGTTTTTGAAACGCCGCCGATCAACGTCGAGACGGATTTTGGTATCAATGCACATTCGGGAGAGATCATTTCCACGAATGATGGAAAGATCGAATTCGTGCTGCGCGTCCGTCCCGGACGGCTCGACCTGGTCTTTGATCGCAATGAAAAGACGATGAGCTGGCCGGGACTTGAAGACCCCACCTTCCGGCCGACATTGACGCATCAGTGCACCGTCCTCCCGCCAAGGAGCATTTTGAGCTTCCGGGTTCGCGACCCAATTCAGCATCCGATCTCCGTCCGCTGTGAGGACGCAGGAGACATGTACTTCACGATGGATGCAGCTTCGAAACAAGCACTCTTCGAGCGCGGCAAGGAGGGAAGAGGGTTTCGCGGCGAGGTCACCGCTGCGGGCCAGGATGAGATCACGCTGTCGATGAATTTCGATGTCCCTCGCCGGGTCGTCTGGAGCAGAAGCCGCCAGACCATCACGATCGAAGGCATCGAGGGCGATGCGTCGAGACCCCGCACCGTCATGCAATGTCAGGAAATCCCGCCTCGAACAATGATGGAATTTCACAGAGACCCACAGCGGTAAGCGCCTCACCACGGCGGGAACGATCCGCTTCAATCAACCGAGAAGACGAGCAACTGGCCGAGCATGACTCGGCCAGCCGATGAATGCTGCCACCACAAGAGACCTGGGAGAGAACATCATGGAATACTACACCGTAACGCCGCCGGAGCCTTCGAAAGTCACCGCGGCACTTGGGGAATTCCTGGATGGTGCTCTCGATCCTCTCCTGCAAACCGACGCGGGCTCATTGCCGATCAAGTTTCTCTACAAATATTTCGGTCCGGGCAGCACCGCCAATGAGATCAACAAGGTGATCACCAGGGAGGACGGCTTCTTCTACCTGGACGGGGTCAAGATTATCGCGGACACCGGACCCAAAGCTGAAATCGCCGAAGCCTTGACGCTGGCGCTGAGAGCGGTGGCGCTCGGCATATTGGGCGGGGCGTCGCTTCCCATTGCCCTTGAAGTTGCGGTGGCAGGTGGTGCCGCGGCACTTGCATCATGGGTCTACGAGGCGTTTGCCGAGCCGGTAACCGATCGGATCTACGAAATATTCGGCGTCGCATCGACGAGGCTCGAAATCACGGACAGCTCCGGCCAGAGCGTGTCCGGCGTGGTCTACCGCAATGGTCTTGCAGCGGAAGGCAAGTCAGCCACCGACGCGGCTCTGAGCCTTCTCAATTTTTCGGCCGGCAAGTTCAACGTCAATTCTCATGTCGCGGTCTACATCAACGGCAACGAGAACATCGGATATGACGTCCTCGCTGGAGACTATCTTGCCCAAATCGCCGGCGCGATGGGAGACGCGGCGACCAAGATTTCAAACGGGACAGGTGTCGACGCCAATGGCACGCCGGCAAAAAATTCCGATCTTCTGACTCCGTATCTGTCAGGCGCGGACTTCACGATCATGCAGACCGGCGCAAAGCTTGGCTTGCAAATGTACAGCAAGGACAGCTTCGGCAATGGCGTGGTCGAGTATTTTCTGAAGCAGGAGATCTCCGTTGGCGGAGACTTGCACGGCCTGAACCTCCAAGCCGCGAAGATCGCGGTCTTCGGCAGCAACGGAGTTGACAATCTCGACCTGGGGGCCGCCACCGGAAAGGTTTACGCCTATGGCGGGATGGGATCGGACACCATTCGCGGCGGCAGCGGCGGCGACGTTCTGTGGGGCGACAGCCCGGCCGGTTCGAGCAATGGAGAAGTCGACTTCATCCACGGTGGCGGCGGCAACGATCAGATATTCGGCGGCGCTGGCGGCGATCAGCTCTTCGGCGACGATGGCGCGGATTACATCGAGGGCGGAGCCGGGGACGACACGATCGATGGCGGCACCGAGATGGACGAGATCTGGGGCGGCATCGGCGCCGACATCATCCACGGAGGCGATGGAAAGGACGTCATCAGGGGAGGATCCAGCGTCCCCGGCGAGAACGATGCCAACGTCGTCAACAAGGTATATGGCGACGGCGGGAACGACGAGATCTACGGTGCCGAGGGCAATGACCAGCTGTTCGGCGGTGCCGACGAAGACGAGCTCTCGGGCGGTGCTGGCAACGACAAGCTGTTCGGCGGGGCAGGCAACGATCGGTTGACCGGAGGCGCTGGCGGCGATCAGTTCTACGTCGGATGGGGCGACATCGTCCTCGACAGCGACGCCGCGGACAAACTCTTCTTCGGAGGGGACCCCTCCGAAGACGAAGCCGATTACGCCGAGGTCACTCAGCCCGAGCTAACCCATACCTTCGTTGAATATGCCGACCTGAAGGGCAATTATCTCGAAGGATACAACCATTTCTACTTCGGACAGGGAGGTGATGCCGGTACGTTCATCAACACCGGTCACAGCCTGGTCATCCTGAACGGATCGGACGCCAATCCGGACTACATCCTCGCCAAGAACTATCAGACCGGAGATTTCGGCCTGGACGTCTATGATCCCGCGAAGTTCGCCTCGAAGGCCAAGCAGCACTATGAGGAGAACAGGAATGGCTGGTCGTCGGAACGATTTATCCTGACGCCATATCTGGAGTCTCTGCGGATAGCGTTGGGCCTGGAAGCGCAAGCCAACCAGGCCAACAAGGCCGGACGCTCTGAACTCTTCCAGGTTCTGGAGACATCTACCGAGATCGCCGGTACGGCGGATATCGATTTCCTGCAGGGCACCGCCGGGAATGACGAGATCACCGGCGGTGGCGAGATGGATCTGCTGCTGGGTGGCGCGGGCTCCGACATCTACCGCTACGCACGCGGAGATGGGGACGATTACGTCATGGACTACGACGGCGCGTCCGACGATGTCGATGTTCTCGCATTCGCCGATCTCAATGTCTCGGATATCGAGATCAGCGGCGGCGGGTCCGATCTCTTTATCAGCGTGCTCGGAACGCAACCCTCGACCATCACGATCACCAATCAATTCGCGGAGGCCGGGCTTGAGGGGATCGAGGAGATCCAATTCGCTGACGGAACGACGTGGACCCGAGAGCACATCCTTGAAGCGATGCGAACCGTTCGTGGCACGGACGGCAACGACGAGCTCTACACCAAGGCCCAGCAGATCAATGGCGAGTGGCAGCCAACCGTCTTTGTCGGAGGGCACGGAAACGACCACCTTTACGGAGGCGAGTACGGGGACATCTACGTCTACGCCAAGGGCGATGGCAACGATACGATCGAGGATTTCGGAGACAACAGCGGCACCTTGCGCCTGTCCGACCTCAATCCGGCCGACATCGGCGTCAGCAGCCTGCCGGACCATTCGATTCTGATCACGGTTTACGAGACCGGCGAGACGATCACGGTGAAGCCCTTTTCGGACCAGAGCATTGGATTTGACCAGATCGTGTTCGCAAACGGAACGATCTGGGGACGCGACGACATCCTTGCCGCCGCCCATGCCCCAAAGGGTGCGATGCTATCGAGCGACCAGGTGGCGGAAAATGCGAACGACGGGACCGTCATCGGGACCGTCGCCGGTGTCGATCCGGATACGGACGCAGTACTGACCTACAGCCTGACGAATGACGCTGGCGGACGGTTTGCGATCGATTCAGCCACGGGGCAGATCACAGTGGCCAATGGCGCCCTGCTCGACTACGAGAGCGCGACGTCACACACCGTGATCGTACGCGTGACGGACCAGACCGGGTTGACGTTCGACAAGTCGTTCACCATCGAAGTCACCGACGTCAGCGAATCCGTCAATCACGCGCCGACCGACGCGACCCTGGCCGGCGACTCGGTGGCCGAGAATGCGGCGAGCGGCACCATCGTCGGAACCGTTGCCGGCGTCGATCCGGATGCCGGGGCCGTGCTGACCTACTCGCTGACCGACAACGCCGGCGGACGCTTCGCGATCGACGCAGCAACCGGCCAGATCACCGTGGCCGATGGTTCGCTACTCGACTATGAGGCAACGACGTCCCACGCCATTACTGTTCATGTCGTGGATCAGGGCGGGTTGTCCTTCGACAAGACATTCACGATTGCCGTGACCGACGTCAACGAAGCGGCTAACCAGGCTCCGAGCGATGCGACCTTGAGCGGCGGCACGATTGCCGAAAACTCCGGCAACGGCGCGGTGGTCGGAACCGTTGCCGGCGTCGATCCGGACAACGGCGCCGTCTTGACCTATTCCCTGACGGACGACGCCGGAGGACGCTTCGCCATCAATGCGGCCTCCGGCCAGATCACGGTCGCCGACGGTGCGCTGCTCGATTACGAAGCCGCAACGTCGCACAGCGTGACGGTCCGGGTCACGGACCAGGGCGGCCTGACCTACGACGAGGTGTTCGTACTCGCTGTCACCGACGTCGCGGGCGCAACCTTGAACGGCAACTCGGCAGCGAACACCCTGACCGGTACGGCCGAAGACGACGTCCTCAACGGACTTGACGGCAATGACGTTCTGAACGGCCTCGGCGGCAACGACACGCTCGACGGAGGTACGGGCACCGACACCATGACCGGCGGCGCCGGGAACGACGTCTACATCGTGGATGCGGCCGGCGACGTGGTGAACGAGACGGCCAACGAGGGGATCGACGAGGTTCGCACCTCGCTGTCGAGCTATACGCTCGGCGCGAACGTCGAGAATGTGACGGCCACGACGTCTGCGGCGCTGACGGCCAGCGGCAACGCCCTCGACAATGTCATCACGGGCAACAGCGGCAACGACGTCCTGTTCGGCGGTGACGGCAACGATACGTTGCTGGGCGGAGGCGGCGACGACGTTCTGCAGGGCGGCGCCGGCAACGACATCTTCGACGGCCAAGGCGGCCAGAACTGGATCACGACCGGCAGCGGCCAGGACACGCTGATCCTCAACGGCGCCAGCGGATATTTGCAGGTCGACGACTTCAGCGACGGTAACGACAAGATCAACATGCGCGGCACGGGGGTCACGGCGCAGAATGCCGCGCAGAACGTCACCCTGACCGAATATGCGGAAGGCGGGGTCCTCGTCGAATTCGGGACCTCGCAGATCTGGTTCGAGAACATCATGCCGGGCCAGATCACATTCGACGACTTCATCTTCGACACTGCCGGCGGCGGAGACAATCACGCTCCGACCAACGCGACCTTGAGCGGAGGTTCTTTTGCGGAAAATTCGACCAACGGGACCGTTGTCGGGACGGTAACGGGCGTAGATCCCGACGCCGGAGCCGTGCTGAGCTATTCGCTCACGGACAATGCCGGCGGCCGCTTTGCGATCAATGCCGCGACCGGCCAGATCGCGGTCGCGAACGGAGCGTTGCTCGATTACGAGACGGCCACCTCGCACGATGTGATGGTTCGTATCGTCGATCAGGGCGGGCTGAGCTTCGACAAGGTCTTCACGCTGACGGTGACGGACGTCGCCGGCGCCACGCAGAACGGAACGTCGGCGGCCGACACGCTGATCGGCACGAACGAGGGCGATGCGCTCAACGGGCTTGGCGGCAACGACACCCTGAACGGTCTGGGCGGCAACGACGTTCTGGACGGAGGGGCCGGCAACGACACCATGAACGGCGGCACCGGAAACGACATCTATATCGTCGATTCCAGCAATGACGTCGTCAACGAGAGCGCCAATGAAGGCATCGACGAGGTGCAGACCTCGCTCTCGTCCTATACGCTCGGTGACAATTTCGAGAATCTCACGGGAACGAACAGCGGCGGTTTTACCGCGGCCGGCAACGCGCTCGACAACATCATCACCGGGAACAGCGGCAACGACGTGCTGTTCGGCGAGGACGGCAACGATGTCCTGCGCGGCGGCGCCGGTGACGACGTCATGCAAGGTGGCGCGGGCAACGACACCTTCCAGGGACAGGGCGGCATCAAGTGGATCACAACCGGCGCCGGCGCCGACGTCCTGGTGTTCAACGCCGGCAGCGGCGCGTTCCAGGTCGATGATTTCGCCGACGGCAGCGACAGGATCGACATGCGCGGCACCGGCGTCACCGCAGAAAACGCGGCGGAGAACATCACCCTGACCGAATATGCGGAGGGCGGCGTGCTCGTCCAGTTCGGATCCTCCGAGATCTGGCTGGCGAACGTCATGCCCGGTCAGATCACGTTCGCGGACGACTTCATCCTGAGTTGACCGCCGCATCGGCCGTGCTCTGCATGTGGACGCCGTGGCCGGTGCGCGGCCTCTGCGGCATCTCGGCCGCGCTCAACCTGCTGATGATCGTGGCGACGCCGGTGATCGGCGCGCATGGCATCATCGACGTCGCTGCCGGTATCGCGCTCGCCGCAGCCTCGATCTGGGTCGCGACATTCCACCCCGGCCGGACGGGCAAGCATCACCCGAGACATTCGAAGGGTTGACCTGACAAGCCGGCAAAGAAAAGAGCCCCGTCGAGGACGGGGCTCCCGGAAATCTCTAGTTCGTCCGCTCTTACTTGAGGCTGGACGAGATCGACGTGAACTTGGTGTTCAGCGTGGTGCCGAGGTTGTTGACGACGGTGATGATCGCCAGCGCGATGCCGGCAGCGATCAGGCCGTATTCAATGGCGGTGGCGCCGGATTCATCCTTCACGAAACGCGCAACGAGGTTCTTCATAGAGTGCTCCAAATGAGTACACGAGGCTACAACTGATCTGGTCTTTTCGGCTTCCCAGCGCCGCCCGACCATGGAACCGAACGTAGAGGCAAAGGATTGCGCCGCAGTTAATTCGACTGCGTAAAGACCGAGCGGTTTGTGCGTATTCGGCGATGGTAAACCGAAATCTAAAACAATCCGTTAAATTGTCGGGACATGAAAGCGGCCCGACGCTGCTGGTTTACCCGAAGTTATGACCGCCGTGGTCCAATGCCGCCCGCTCGGACTGAAGCGCAACGGGACGGATCGCTCGTCGCGCTTCGGGTGATCTTCCGAGAACAACAGGATGACGAGGCGGCATGTCCCTTTCCTTTGCCAACAGCATTGCGGTGCAGAGTCGCGCGAGGGCTCTGGTGCCGCTGTGCGTCGGTGCCGGCGCCTACCTGTTCTACCTCTTTGTCGGCGACACGCTGCTGTCCGACTCCGACTCGTTCTGGCAGATCAAGATCGGGCAATGGATCCTCGATCACGGCGCCATGCCGACCACGGACTTCTATTCCTTCACGCGAACGGGCGCGCCCTGGATCTCGACGTCCTGGCTGTCACAGGTGCTGTTCGCCTATTCCCATGCGCAATGGGGCTGGGCGGGTCCGGTCATCATCACCGCGATCGGGATCGCGCTCACGGTCGCCATCTTCGTCTATCTGCTCGACGCGCAGATCGAAGCTCCCCGCGCCGTGCTGTTCGCGATGCTGGCGCTGCTGCTGTCGATCCACCACGTGCTGGCGCGGCCGCATATCCTGGCGCTGCCCGTCATGGTGGCGTGGGTGGGCCTCTTGATGGCAGCTGCGGACCGCAGGAGCGCGCCGTCCTGGTATTGGCTGCCGCTGATGGCGCTCTGGGCCAATCTGCATGGCGGTTTCGTGCTGGGGCTCGCGCTGATCGGCCCGATCTCGCTCGAAGCGGTCGAACATGCCGAGAAGGGACGACGGCTCCGGCTCTTCATGCGCTGGGTGCTGTTCGGCGTCGCCGCGCTGATCGCCAGCTGCTGTACGCCCTATGGCTGGCGCACACTTCAGGGCGCGACCAACATCCTCGGCCTCGGCGAATTGCTCTCGCTGATCTTCGAATGGATGCCGGCGAACTTCGCCACGTTCAACGCGTTCGAAGGCGCCCTGCTCGGCCTGATCGCATTCGGCTATTATCGCGGTCTCGTTCTGTCGGCGCCGCGGATCTTCCTGATCCTGTTCCTGACCTGGAGCGCGCTGACCCATGTCCGGAGCATCGAGGCCTTTGCATTCCTGGTGCCGCTGGTGCTGGCAAAGCCGCTCGGCCAGATGTTCCCGCGCCCGGCCGACGCCACCGGTGCGGACCGATGGCCGGCCCGCTATGTCACCATCACAGGCGCGCTGATGATCGTGGCGGCAAGCTGGACCTCGACGGTGCTCTACATGGGACACCACCGCTTCACCTTCACGATGAACCAGACGCCTGTTGCGGCGGTCGACCTGCTCGAGAAACTGAAGCCGCAACGCATCTTCAACGCCTATCAGTTCGGCGGCTATCTGATCTCGCGCGACATTCCCGTCTTCGTCGACGGCCGTGCCGAGCTCTATGGCGAGAAATTCGTCATGGACTTCTTCAAGGCGACCGAGGGCAAGAAGCCCGAAATGCTGCCGCGCCTGCTGGACGAGTACAAGATCGACGCGACGCTCCTGGTCGCCGATGCGCCGGGACCGCAGATCCTCGACCAGCTCAAGGGCTGGAAGCGGATCTACGCGGACGACATCGCCGTGATCCACGTGCGAGTCCCCGCAGACGGCGCGACCGCGGTACCGTCGAAGTGAGCTTCGCGGGCCCGGAAACGAGAGACATGCTTCGAGAGGTGACGCAGGCGCGAGCTGGCGCACCGCGCCGAGACCTCAGCGATCCCATGACATGGCTCCTTCCAGCAAGCCGCCTCTGACAATTCCGGCTCAAGCCGGCTCGGAGCGAACCGTCGCCATCATCGTTCTCGCGGTGCTGGCGGCGGTCTCGCTTCTGCCGGTGCTGCTGACCCCCATTCCGGCGATGGTCGATTATCCCAACCATCTCGCCCGCATGTACATTCTGAGCCAGAACGGCACCCCCGATGCCAATCCGCATTACGAGGTGGCGTGGGCATTCTACCCCAATCTCGGAATGGATCTGCTGGTCCCGCAGATGGCGCGGCTGACGGGCGTCGAGATTGCCACGCGGCTGTTTCTGCTGCTGAGCCAATTGCTGATCGTAGGCGGCGCGCTTCTGCTCGAATGGGCCCGGAAGGGACGGGTCCATCTCGCCGGCTTCGCTGCGCTGGCCTTTCTCTACTGTCTGCCGTTCAGCTGGGGCTTCGTGAATTTCGAGTTCGGGCTGGGCCTCGCGCTGTTCGGCATCGCGGTCTATCTGATGCTGGCCGACGGCCCCTGGCCGCTGCGCTTCGTCGCCAATCTGCTCTTCGTCGCCGCGCTGTATGTCGCGCACTTCTTTTCACTCGGCATTTACGGCGCGACGCTTGGCTTGTTCGAGCTGTCGCGCATCCGAGACCGGCCGATGTCGTACCCCGTCGCGGCCGCGCGGCTTGGCGCGCTCGCCCTTCCGGCGCTCGCGCTGTTTGCGATCATGCATGTCACGGCAGGGTCGATCGGAAGCGAGGGTACGAGCTGGTTCCTCGGGTTCAAGCCGGTCTGGCCGCTCCGCATCATGAACGGCTACAATCTGACGATCGCGGCCGCGACCGGGCTGGCGCTGATGATCGCGTTGCTGCTCGCCGCACGACGCGGCGTCCTCAGGCTCGAGCCGGCCGGGATCTGGCTCGCGATCGGTTTTGCGCTCCTCTATCTGGTCATTCCGTCAAAACTGTTCGGAACCTCGTTCGTCGATCTTCGCGTAATTCCCGCCGCGGCTCTGATCCTGCCGGCCTTCTGCGCGCTGTCGCTGCCGAGCCGGGCCTGGAGAATGGCCGCGCTCGCTGGGATCAGCGGCATCATACTGCTCAATATCGCCGTCGTGCTTTCGGTCTGGCTGCCCTACCGCGCCGACTATGCGGCGATCATCGCCTCGTTCCAGAAGATCGATCGCGGCTCGCGCGTTCTCGTCGGAAGCGTAGGCGACAATGGCGATCCGCCCTTCGCCGACCTCACCTCCTATCCGATGTATTATGCGCCGACGCTGGCCGTGCACTATGCCAACGCCTTCGTGCCCAACCTGTTCACGGAGACGGGCAAGCAGCCCGTGCGGCCACGTGAGGCCCTGCGCAATATTGCCATTCCCTATGGAGGCCCGGTGCCGTCGGACCTGCTTGCCGCGATCGCAATGGGCCAGCCGCCCGCAGACGTTCCGCCGTTTGTCCGCACCTGGTACCGGGATTTCGACTACCTCTATGTGCTTGGATCGCCAGCCGCAAATCCGCTGCCGGATCTGCTGGAGGTGCTAGAGAGGTCGGAGCGATTTGTGCTCTACAGGATCCACCGCAAGCCCTAGGCCGAAGCCGCGCCTGCCCGCGCGTGGTTAACCACCATCCGATCCGCCCTCCCGGCAATGCCCAGGGCCGTAGACACTTAATGGTTGCGGCAAGGCGACCTTAACCACCGGCTCCTAGACTTCCGCCCCTGCAACCCAGCCGGAATCCCTCGCATGGCGGCCAATTCCAGATCGATCCGCTACAGCCTCGTGATCCCCGTGTTCAACGAGGAAGCCGTGCTGCCGGTCCTCCTGCGGCGGCTCGACCAGGTGATGTCCAGGCTCGACGGGCCGGCAGAAGCGATCTTCGTCGACGACGGCAGCCGCGATTCCAGCGCGATCGTGCTGCGGGCGCTTGCCGCGCGCGACGCGCGCTTTCGCTACATCGGCCTGTCGCGAAATTTCGGCCATCAGATCGCCATCACCGCCGGCATGGACGCCACGCAAGGTGACGCGATCATCGTCATGGATGCCGATCTGCAGGACCCGCCGGAAGTGATCGAGCAATTGATCGCGAAGTGGAAGGAAGGCAACGACATCGTCCACGCCCGACGCCTGTCGCGTGAGGGCGAAAGCCGCTTCAAACGTGCGACTGCGCATCTGTTCTACCGGCTGCTCGGCAAAATATCCTCCGTCGGCATCCCCGCCGATGTCGGCGACTTCCGCCTGATCGATCGCAAGGTGCTCGACGCTCTCAGGCAGATGCCGGAGCAGGATCGCTTCGTGCGCGGCATGATCGCCTGGCTCGGCTTCCGGCAGGCCGAGGTCGCGTTCCACCGCCTCGAGCGCGCCGCGGGCGAAACCAAATACCCGCTGTTCAAGATGGTCCGCCTTGCGGTGAACGCCGCACTCGGCTTTTCCGACCTGCCCTTGCGGCTTGCGATCTGGTGCGGATTGACGGTCTCCGGTCTGGCGCTGCTCTATGGCGGCTGGGTGGTCCTGTTGTGGCTCGGCAAGGACAGCCATCTCGTGACCGGCTGGTCCTCCACGATCGTCGTCGTGTCGCTGCTGTGTGGCATCAACATGCTGATGACGGGCATCGTGGGGCTCTATGTCGGCCGCATCCATGCCGAGGTGAAACGCCGCCCGCTCTACGTGGTGCAGACGCGCGTCGGTTTCGGTCGCGACGAGGCGGCGGCGGCACCGGCGATCCACGCCGTCAACGAGTGACCCAGCGCATGACAGAACTCTTCGACGGCTACCACGACAACTACCGGGACGTGGTCCAATCCTCGATCGACTTCTCGGGCTTGCCGCATGATTTCTTCATGCGTGCAAAGGCCGATCTGCTGCGCGATCTGATCGCGCGGCGGCTGGGCACGGAACGGCCGGATATGCTCGACGTCGGCTGCGGCGTCGGCAGCCTTCACCCGCTGCTGCACGGCATGGTCGGCCGCTTGAGCGGCATCGACGTTTCCTCAGCCAGCCTGACGCAGGCGCGCGCTCGCAACCGCGGGGTCGATTACCGGGAGTTTGACGGCCGTACGTTTCCTTTTGCCGCTGGCAGCTTCGATCTGGTCACGGCCATCTGCGTGATGCACCATATCGTGCCGGCCGAATGGGCGCAGTTCGTCGCCGAGATGCGCCGTGTGACGCGCCCCGGCGGGCTTGTCTGCGTGATCGAGCACAATCCGTACAACCCGCTGACGCGGCTCGCCGTCGCGCGCTGTGAGTTCGACCGGGACGCGGTCTTGCTCGGTGCCGGCACCACGCGAAAGCTGATGGCTGCGGGCGGCCTGTGCGAGATCGGCGCGCGGCATTTCCTGCTGCTCCCCTGGGACAGCAAACCGGCGCGGCGGCTTGAGGGGGCCCTGGGCCGTATGTGGCTCGGCGGCCAATACGCCGCCTTCGGCACCGCCTAGACTATCTTTGCGGTGTATCTCGCCGCTTGTGCACGACCGCCACATCGTCGCTGTAGACGCGCTGCCACTCGGGCAGCCGGTCGAGCATCGCCACCGCCGGCGTGCGCGGTGAGAGCAGGGTCGCGCCGATGTTGTATTCGTCGAGCAGCTTGAGCAGATCTCCGAGGTCGATCAGCGCCAGCGCACGATTGTAGCGGTCGATGAACGGTCCCCCGTACAATTCGCCACGACCGTCGATGAAGGTGGGAATGCCGGCATAGATCAAATAGCCGCCGAACGAATAATCGTTGAGCACGCGCCCTGCCCTCGCGAGATCGGTTTGGGCGATGGCAGCCGTCGGGGTGACGTTGGACGCCGGCCGGATGTCGCGCGCCAGAGCAAGTCCGCTGATGGCGGCCAAGGCAGCGACCGCGGCCAGGCCCAAACCGCGCGAGGAGCCGTCGGTATCGGTACGGCCTGGCCCGCCGAACGTCCGGCCCAGGGGGGCCGCCAGATAGAGCGGCGCCAGCATGGCCAACAGATCCGCATTGCGGATCTGCGCCAGCGCGAAATGGAGCAAGCCGATCACCACGAGGGCTCGCACGACCGGCAGCGTCACGCCGCGCGAGAGCGCGAAGATGCCTCCCAGCAGCAGCAACTCGAAGCCGCCGACATGGCTGAAATCCTGCGGCCGCCATTCCCCGATCCAGGCGAGCGCAGAGCCGAGGCCGAGCGTCTTCAGCGGCATCAGCAGCGGCTCCGGCCCGTGCGGCGTCAGGCAGGACGCTGCAAGGGCAAGCGCAGAGAATGGCAGCCAGCGCAGCAGCACGCGCGGCCATTCACTTCGCGCTTCACGCAGCAGCGCCTCGAGCACCGCCGGGCCGATCAGCCCGAGCGCCAGCACCACGCTGCCGTGCAGATTGGTCCACAGCACCAGGAGCGGCAGCGCCCAATAGGGCGGAGGCCCGCCGCGGTCCATGCAACGAACCAGCGCCGCCGCCCAGGTCACCATCAGCGGCAGCACGAGGACGTGTGGCCGCGCCAGCATGTGCGGCGCGAGCAGGACGACCGCCGCGATCACCATGAGCAGCGTCAGGGTCGGCGAGAGTTCACGCAGCAGGAAGAACGTGAACAGGCCGAAGGCGAGCGCGATCGCCGCGGCCGCGATGGCGACGACGCCCGGCCAGCCGGCAAACGCGTGGACGGCGGCATAGATGACCTCTGACAGCCATTCGAAAGTGATCCAGGGCTCGCCGTGCATCGAAAAGGAAAACGGATCGCTCGTCGGCAGGGTGCCGTGCGCGATGATCCAGCGTCCGACCTCGATGTGAGAATAGCTGTCGGGATCGCCGAGCAGTCGCGGCCCGGCGACCAGCAGCAGGGCATAGATGCAGAGCCCCACGGCCCAAGGGAGCACCGCACGAGCCGAAAACGGTTGAACCGCGCTGTGGACGACCTGCTCAGTCATGGCGGGCCAAAATAGGACGCAAGCGTTAAGGTCGCCTTTAATGTTTCGCGCATTTGCCGCGAGGCGTGTCCAGAAGCCCGCGCCTGCCGCCCGCTTGAGGCGTCGCTCGCGCCGGACACCCTGCCCGCGAACCGCGGCCAACAAAAAACGCGGCGTTTCCGCCGCGTTTTTCAATCTCATCCGTTGCTGGCGATCACGCCTGCGGCTGCGGCTCCAGGCCGGGATCCGCATCGGGCCGCGGGCGCGGCGACTTGCCGGCCGGAGGCACCGCGGAGGCGCGCGGCGTGGTGGGCTCGAGCACGGACTCGCGGTTCGGCTTCTTGCCCTTCAGAAGGTCGACGATCTCGTCGCCCGAGAGCGTCTCGAACTCGAGCAGGCCCTTAGCCAGCGCTTCGAGGTCGGCATGCTTCTCGGTGAGGATGCGGGTCGCTTCCTTGTAGCCTTCCTCGACCAGACGGCGGATCTCGGAGTCGATCTTCTGCACGGTCGCCTCAGAGGCGTTCTGCGTGCGCGAGACCGACATGCCCAGGAACACCTCGTCCTGGTTCTCGCCGTACGAGACCGTGCCGAGCTCTTCCGACAGGCCCCAGCGCGTCACCATCATGCGGGCAAGGCGCGTGGCCTGCTCGATGTCGGAGGCCGCACCGGAGGTCACCTTCTCGCGGCCGAAGATCAGCTCTTCGGCGACGCGGCCACCCATCATGATGGCGAGGCGCGAGGTCATCTGCTCCAGAGACATCGACAGCTTGTCGCGCTCGGGGAGCTGCATGACCATGCCGAGCGCGCGGCCGCGCGGAATGATGGTCGCCTTGTGGATCGGATCGGTCGCGGGCACGTTGAGGCCGACGATGGCGTGGCCGCCCTCGTGATAGGCCGTCAAGAGCTTCTCTTCCTCGGTCATCACGAGCGACTTGCGCTCGGCGCCCATCATCACCTTGTCCTTGGCCTCTTCGAACTCGGCCTGCGTCACCATGCGCTTGTTGCGGCGGGCGGCGGTCAGGGCGGCTTCGTTGACGAGGTTCATCAGGTCGGCGCCGGAGAAACCGGGGGTGCCGCGCGCGATGGTCTTGAGGTTGATATCGGGCGCCAGCGGAACTTTACGGACATGCACCTTGAGGATCTGCTCGCGGCCGACAACGTCGGGGTTCGGCACCACGACCTGACGGTCGAAGCGGCCCGGACGCAGCAGCGCGGGATCGAGCACGTCGGGGCGGTTGGTGGCGGCGATCAGGATCACGCCCTCGTTCGCCTCGAAGCCGTCCATCTCGACCAGCAACTGGTTCAGCGTCTGCTCGCGCTCGTCATTGCCGCCGCCGAGACCGGCGCCGCGGTGACGACCGACCGCGTCGATTTCGTCGATGAAGATGATGCAGGGCGCGTTCTTCTTGGCCTGCTCGAACATGTCACGCACACGAGAGGCGCCGACGCCGACGAACATCTCGACGAAGTCCGAACCCGAAATCGTGAAGAACGGCACGTTGGCTTCGCCCGCGACCGCACGCGCGATCAGGGTCTTACCGGTGCCGGGAGGGCCGACCAGCAGCACGCCGCGCGGAATGCGGCCGCCGAGGCGCTGGAATTTGCCGGGGTCGCGCAAGAACTCCACGATCTCCTGCAGGTCCTGCTTGGCTTCGTCCACGCCGGCGACGTCCTCGAAGGTGACGCGGCCGTGCGCTTCGGTCAGCATCTTCGCACGCGACTTGCCGAAGCCCATCGCCTTGCCGGCGCCGCCCTGCATCTGCCGCGACAGGAAGATCCACACGCCGATCAGCGCGATGAAGGGCAGCCAGGAGACCAGCAGCGAGACGAACCACGGCACGTTGTCGCCCGGCGGCTTCGCGGTGATCTGGACCTTGCTGTCATAGAGGCGCTTCACCAGCGTCGGATCGTTCGGCGCATAGGTCTGGAAGCTGGAGCCGTTGGTGAAGGTGCCGTGGATGTCCGGCCCCTGGATCACGACGTCGCGCACATTGCCGCGGTCAACCTCGCTCAGCAGCTGCGAGAAGGCGATGTCCTGCGAGGAGGCCCGCTGACCCGGATTCTGGAAGAGCGTGAACAACGCCAACAGCAACAAGACAATGATGACCCAGAGGGCGAAGTTGCGCAGATTGGCGTTCATCGATCTTCCTTCGTGGTCGCGCGGATCGCGGCCTGGTCCTTCAGGAGTTACCTTCAGGTGCTACTTGGGCAAGTTAGAGAAAATCCCCAAGGAATCCTCTCGGTTAGACGCATACAATCTAGGTGCCGCCCGGGTCGCTGCCAAGGGAATGAGATGGGACTATTTAGCCCATCTTAGAGCGATTCCCGCTGAAATAATGGCGCCTGGGGCGGGGTTTTTCCTGCCTGGTTAAGGTGTCCTGACGGAGCCGGGGCGAAATGGCTGGTGTCATGATCCGCCCTCGTCCCGCGTCTGTCCGCCCTTGCGGCGCCTGGCCGGCGCCGGTGCGATGTGGATACGCCCGCCGGCCAAGCTGATCAAGGCTCCCGCAAGGGTCTGCTTCACGCCCGGCCGACGACCGGGGCGAGCGCGGAGGCCTGCCGCAATGGCCTGATCCAGCACGGACATCAGGGTTTCGACCTTGCCGAGTTCCGCAGGCCCTTCATGCCCGAGCGCGTTGATGGCGCGCAGCAGGAGCCGCAGCCGGACCTCCTCCGGCAGGGCGGCAAAGGCCGACGCCTCGAAGCTTCGCGCGCCCGCCTGCGACGCATCGCCGCGATCCCGCAAACGGAGGAAGCGCTCGGCGCCGTCGGCCAGCACCTCGACTGCCGCATTCGCCCGCGCCAGCCTCGTCGCGAGCCGCGCCAGATTTCTGGCATCGCCGCCCTCGGCCGCGAGCAGCGGCAGCAGCGCACGCAGCCGTGGCCGGGTGAAGGCGGTGTCGCGGTTGGTGGGGTCGTCGGCAAAGCCGATTTTCGCCCGCCTCAAGGTCGCAACCAGTTGCGCCTTCGCCACGTCAAGCAGCGGGCGCGCCAGCATGATCCCGTCGCGCGCGCTGAGCGGAGCCATGGCCGACAGGCCGGCAAGTCCGCTGCCGCGGACCAGGCGCATCAACAGCGTCTCGGCCTGGTCGTCGCGGGTGTGGGCGGTCAGCACGTGGCTGGCGCCGACGGCTCGCGCGGCCTCCGCGAGCAGACGGTAGCGGGCGTTGCGTGCGGCCGCCGGCAGCCCCGTCTTCGGCTTGGCGCCGCGCCAGCGCAGGGTCCGGTGCGGCAATCCGAGCTCAGTGGCCAGCCGCTTGACCTCGCGCGCCTCGCGCGCCGCCTCGGGCCGCAGGCCGTGATCGATCGTGACGACGGTGAGACGCGGCGCGCGCGCAAGGCTGCGCTGCCAGCGCGCCATCAGCCACATCAGCGCGACCGAGTCCGGTCCGCCGGAGACGGCGAGCACCAGCGCGGGCGCATTCTTCAGCCCGGCGAAGAGCCGGCTCGCCTCGCGTGTCGAGATCGGAGAATTGTCATCGTCTGACATGACGCTGCCCAGCAATCGCCAGCGGATGGCTGCAATGTTTAGCGCAGCACCATCCGTATTGTCAGGCCCCCGGACGTCAGCACTTCACCCGCTTCTGCTCGCGGTCGACCGCGGCTTTGACGCCGGCGGAGGCGCGCGGATATTTGCGGCCGACCTCGCCGAAAGCGGCGCAGGCGGCCTCCTTCTCCTTCAGCGCGGCGAGCGACTGTCCGAGCCGCAGCAGCGCATCCGGGGCCTTGGCCGATTTCTCGTATTTGGTGGTGACGGCGAGGAAGGCCTCCGCGGAATCGCGATATTGCTGGCGCTGGAAGTAGCTCTCGCCGAGCCAGTATTGCGCGTCCCCGAGCAGCGGGTCGCTGGGATATTTCTGCGTGAAGTTCTTCATGGTCTGCTCGGCGAGCGCATAGTCCTTGCGCTGCATGTAGCCGATGCCGAGGTCGAATTCGTCGCGCGGCGTTGCCGAGGGCGGCAACGTCGTCAGGCCTGTACCGCCACCCTGTGCCGGATAGCCCTGCTGCGCCGGCGGATAGCCGGGCTGGGCCGCCGGCGGCGCCGCCTGCGGCTGATAGCGAGGGCTGGTGTTGGCAAGATCGAGCGGCTCGCCGGCGCCGCGGCCGCCGGGCGAGCCAATTTGGCCGCCGGCCGACATGGGCTGCTGCCCGCCGCCGAGCGCGCGCGGCGCACCCGGCGCATTCGGATTCTGGTTCGGGTCGAACGCATCGCCGCGGCGGCTCTTGCCGGGGGCGCCGGGCACCGGCTGCTCCTGAATGATCGGCGCGGGAGAGGCGATCTGCGGCTGCTCGTAATTCGGCTGGGCCTGCTGTTGCGGCGGCTGCTGCTGGCGGTAGGCTGGCGCGACCTGGGCTGGCGGGGTCGCCGCGACATTGGGCTGCCCCTGTCCGGGCCCGCCTTGCGCGCCGCCCTCGAGCGCCCGCAGCCGCTCTTCGAGCTGGCGATTGCGGTATTGCAGCTCTTCGTTCTGGCCGGTGAGCTGGCGCAGCTGGTTCTCCAGCCGCTCGATCCGCATCTCGGGATCATCATCCGTCTGGGCGAAGACGGGCGTGAACAAGGGGAGCAGCGCGGCGATGGCCACGGTGCCGGTAAAGACCTTAAATCTGGATGACATCTTGCCCTGACGACGAAAGCGAAATGGCCTGCGACGGAACATGTGACGCGCCACACATTGAAGGGGAGTACGCCAAAAATGTGTCTGGTGCCACGGGGATTCTGTCACAGAATGCTGAAACGAAACCGGCGCCCGAAAGGGCGCCGGCATAATTGGTCTGTGAAGATGAACGGGGCCTGACTGAGCGTCAGGAGCTCGCGTTCAGCACGGTGACGGCGCGACGGTTCTGCGACCAGCAGGAGATGTCGTTACAGACGGCGACCGGCCGCTCCTTGCCGTAGGAGATCGTGCGCATGCGGTTCGCATCGATGCCGCGCGAGGCGAGGAACGAGCGGACCGACTGGGCGCGGCGGGCGCCGAGCGCGATGTTGTATTCGCGCGTGCCGCGCTCGTCGGCGTGACCTTCGATGGTGAAGGAGTAGCGCGGATAGGTCTGCAGCCACTGCGCCTGCTTCTCCAGGGTCACGATCGCCTGCGGCGTCAGATCGGTCTGGTCGCTTTCGAAGAACACGCGGTCACCCACGTTCACCACGAAGTCCTGCTGACTGCCCGGCGTCGCCGCATTGGCCATCGCATCCGTCGCAGCATTCTTGTTGGCGCAGGCACCCATCGACAGAGCGACGGCGAGCACCGCGGCCAGCTTCAATCCCTGGAGGATACGCATAGGATGTTTCATTCCGGAGCCTCCACGCTCACGTTCGTCCACTGCTGTCCGGTCTACAGGGGGTTGGTTAAGCGAACGTTCCGTCAACCTTGACGGAACCTTGCGTCGGCCGATCAAATGCCCCCAACCGGCGAAAAGCACCCATCATGGTTAATGGGTTGTAAATGTGGCGCGAGGGTGAAGGCAAGCCGCGGAGGCCGGGAAAAACGCCGTTTTCGGCCGGAATTTTGGGTTTCGACGCGCGAGGCCGGCCTGCGCGTGACCGCTGAAGGGCCGGGATCAGGCTCAAGCGTGGCGCCGCATCCGCGCCAGCGCGGACTTCAAGCGTGTGCGGCGTCAGCCACGAGCACCGGCCGCTGCGGCACCTGGCGCTGGCCGCCGCGCCCGAACAGCATCCGCCGTTCGAAGGCGGTCGACCGCATAATCGGATAGCGCTCGAACACCTTCTTGCGGAAAGCCGGGAAATCCGCCGCCATCAGCCCGAAGGGCTTGGTGAGGCCGGGAACCAGCCGCGGCTCGGCGATTGTCTCGTGCAGGAACACCCGCCGGTAGAACGCCTGATGCTCGGAACGCACGATGGCAAGGCCGAGGTCGGCATTGAAATGCTCGCAGGCCATATAAGCGAGACGGGTGGTCAGATAGGGCAGTTCAGGAACCCGCTTGATCTGGTCGGGATCGGCGACGAAGCGGGTCGGGTCGATCATGACCTCGCCGCGATCGAGCCGCGGCAGCAGGATGTCCGGGAAGACATCCGCCGAGGTGGATTCGCGCCACTCCGATGTCAGCACGCTGATGCGGACCGAGCTGCAGAGCTCGCCATGGAGATAGACGCCGAAGGTCCAGGCGTTGGGCAACTCGTCGTAGCGGTCGGTGACCCGCGCGTCCGCCGAGGGCTTGACGGCGCCTTCCCGCAAATAGGCGCGGTAGCGGAGATTGTAGATCTCCTCCTTCTCCGCGACCGTTTCGGCAAGATGATAATCGACGTCAGTCAGGAGGTCCGCTCCCCGTCCAACAGCCGAAATGACAGATCTGGCTGAGGACTGCATTCCAACTCCTTACACACACTCACGCCGCGGCATTCGAAAGTTATTCCTGCAAGACAACTTGCGCGGGCGTGGTAATTTATTAACACCTTCTTAACAAGTTTGCAAAGCAATCGAAGGGTTAGGGTTAACCTCCGTAGCACTACGGTGGGCCTGCAACAGCCTGAAATGACGGGACGTTTCGGGAAATGGAGTCAGGCGAAGGAGCGCGAGCCGACGACCTGGAGTTGGCCTTCGCCGCGCCGTCCATGCGAGGCATTGAGCAGCTGGCGCATCCGCACGGCGGGCACCGGACGGCTGAACAGATAGCCTTGCGCCTCGGAGACGGTGCCGTCGGCGCTGATCAGATCGAGCTGCTCGTTGGTCTCGATGCCCTCGACCACGACCGCCATGCCGAGATCGGCGGACAGCCGCGCCACGCCGCGCAGCAGCGTCAGCGGGCGGTCGGTGTCGATGCCCTCGAGGAAGGAGCGGTCGATCTTCACCTTCTGCATCGGGAAATTATGCAGATAGCTGAGGCTGGAATAGCCCGTGCCGAAATCGTCGAGCGAGATGCGTACGCCGAGCGCATGCAGCTGTGACAGGATGTCGTGGGTGAGCTGGGTGTTGCGCAGCAGCGAGGACTCGGTGATCTCGATCTCGAGCCGATCCGCCGGCAGGCCCGACACTTCGAGCGCGTAGCGGATTTCACTCAGCACGTCGCGCTGGTGGAATTGCTGCGGCGAGAAGTTGACGGCGACGCTGACGCTTTCCGGCCACTTCATGCATTCCATGCAGGCGCGGCGCAGGATCCAGCGGCCGAGATCGACGATCAGGCCCATGTCCTCGGCGACCGGGATGATGTCGACCGGCGAGACCGTGCCGCGCACCGGATGATTCCAGCGCAGCAGCGCCTCGCAGGTGGTGATCTTGCCGGACTTCAGGTTGACCAGCGGCTGATAGAACAGCTCGAACTCCTCGTTCGCCAGCGCCTTGCGCAGGTCGAGCTCGAGGATGCGGCGCGCCTCGACGGTGGCCGCCATCTCGTCGCGGAAGAAGCAGAAGGTGCCGCGGCCGTCGGCCTTGGCACGGTACAGCGCCATGTCGGCGTTCTTGAGCAGCGTATCGGCACTGGCGCCTTCGGGCGAAGTCAGCGCGATGCCGACGCTGGCGCCGATCTCGACCAGGTGATTGTCGATGCGGTAGCGCTCGCTCAGCCGCTCGACGATGCGGCGGGCCAGCGCGGCGGCGTCCTCGGGCGAGGAGATGTTCTGCTGGAACACCACGAATTCGTCGCCGCCGAAGCGGGCGACGAAATCCTCGGGGCGCAGCATCTCGCGCAGACGGTTGGCGACCGCGCACAACAGCTGGTCGCCGCAGGGATGACCGAGCGTGTCGTTGACCTGCTTGAACTGGTCGAGGTCGACGAACAGCAGCGCGGAGAGCCGCTCGGCATGGTGTGAATTCGCCAGCAGCCGTTCGATCTCGTCGTGGAAGCTGACCCGGTTCGGCAGCGCAGTGAGCTCGTCGTAGCGGGCCAGATGGCTGATGCGGGCTTCCGCATTGGTGCGTTCGGTGATGTCTTCCAGCAGCAGCACCGTGCCGCCGCCGGTCATCGGCTGAAAGGTCCAGGCCAGCGTGCGGCCGCGCGAGGCATTCGGATCGGCGGTGACGATCTCGCAGACCCGCGCATGCGCGATCTCGGCCAGGATCTGGTTGCCGCTCTCCGCCGAGATCGAGCCGGCGGACACGCAGGCGGACACGATATCGGCCGCCGTGGCGCCACGCTTGACGAGGTCGTCAGGCAGGGTCATCAGCTCGCTGAAGCGGTGGTTCATCACCGCAAGGCGGCCATCGGCGCGAAACATGCACAGGCCGTGCGGCATGTTGTTGAGCGCGGTGTCGAACTGATGCGCCAGCGCGGATTCGCGGAAGCTCGAGGTCAACGCCTTGACGAAGATCGCGTGCAGGCTGAGGTTGATGTTCTTGAGCCCGATGAAGAAGAACACGAGCAGGATGGCCAGACCGATGTGGTAGAATCCGCCGTGCAGCAGCAGGGCGAGCGACATCGGGCCGCAAGCCAGCGCGACGTGCCACTGGATCACCCGGGGCTGGCCGTAATTGCGGGCGGCACCGCCCGCGGTGTAGCCGATGCCGATGGCGACACAGAGCATGTCGGCGACGGGATCGTTGTTGTTGTAGATGACGACGAAGGCCCACAGACCGAGCACCGCAGCATAGCTCAGCGCGCCGATCCAGTAACGCGGCTCCAGATGCTTGGCTTCGTCGAAAGAGAGCGGCTGGGTGCGGTTTTCATACCCGCGCATCTGGAATGCACGCGCGGTGCCGATGGCGATCAGCAGGAACGCCAGCGGCCACAGCCAGACGTCGCCCGTCTTCAGCGCAGTCATCACCGCGGCCACGGCCGCGGAGGCCGAGCCCAGGAAAATCGCCCAGAAATTCTGCACCATCGAGTTGATGAGAGCGGCGTAGAGTATCGGCTCCAGCTCGTCTCGATCACTCTGCTTCTGGTCGGCCAGTTGCATTGGCTTGTTACGCGTCCTGTTTGGCGCGTACTTTTACCCAGCCCAGATGAAGCCTTTCTGAGGGAACATCGTTAAAGTCGAGTTGTTTTTCGGTATCTACGAACCGATTTCCGCTTAAATATCAAGCAACTAGGCAAGGCTTGCCGAGCGCAAGGTGAAGAAAGGATTGCTTTCCTCACCGAATGCGAAAAAATCCGCGCGCCTTTTCGACAACATCGCACGTTGCGAACGCGCGGGTCTATTGACCCGCGGTCGAGGACAACAGCGGCGACCATGCCGGGTCGGAGGCGAAGCCCGGCGTCGGCACCTTGAGCTCGTTGCGACCGGAGATGTCGACGCTGTAGAGCGACGGTCCGCCATTGCCGCCGGGATCGCGGAAGAACATCAGCACGCGGCCGTTCGGCGAGAAGGTCGGGCCTTCGTTGTGGAAGCCGGAAGTGAGCAGCCGCTCGCCGGAGCCGTCCGGCTTCATGACGCCGATCGAGAACTGCCCGCCGCCCTGCCTCGTGAAGGCGATGTAATCCCCCTTGGGTGACCACACCGGCGTCGAATAGCTGGCGTTGGTGTCGTCCTTGGAGAACGAGATGCGCTGCGCCTGTCCGCCGCCCGCCGCCATCACGTAGATCTGCGACCGGCCGCCGCGATCGGACTCGAAGCAGATGCGGGTGCCGTCGGGCGAATAGGACGGCGAGGTATCGATCGCCGGCGTGTCGGTGAGGCGCGTGGTCGAGCGCGAGCGCAGATCCATCACGAACAGGTTGGAGTTGCCGCCCTGCTGCAGGCTCATGATGACGCGCTGGCCGTCCGGCGAGAACCTTGGGGCAAAGGTCATGCCGGGGAAGTTGCCGACGATCTCGCGCTGGCCGGTCTCGATGTTGAAGAGATAGACCTTCGGATCGCCCTGGCCGAACTCCATGTAGGTGATCTCTTGCGAGTTCGGCGAGAAGCGCGGCGTCAGCACGAGGTCGGAGCCGCGAGTCAGATAACGCACATTGGCGCCGTCCTGGTCCATCATCGCGAGCCGCTTGACGCGGCGCTCCTTCGGACCGCTTTCGTCCACGAACACCACGCGGCTGTCGAAATAGCCCTTCTCGCCGGTCATGCGCTCGTAGATCTGGTCCGAGATGATGTGGGCGATGCGGCGCCAATATTCCGGCGAGGTGAAATATTGCTGTCCCGCGAGCTGCTGGCCGGAAACCACGTCCCACAGGCGGAATTCGGCCTTGAGCCGGCCGTCGGGCTGACGCGTCATGCGGCCGGTGACCAGGGCCTGCGCGTTGAGCGTCTTCCAGTTCTGGAATTGCGGCGCGACATCCATGTTGTTGATGCGCTCGATGAAGGCGGCCTGGTCGATCGGCGCGAACAGGCCCGAGCGCTTGAGATTGTTGGTGATGACCTGCGTGACGCCGTTGCCGACGTCGCCGTCGGACGGCGAGCCCGGCAGGAAGTTGGTGATCGCGATCGGGATCGGCTGGAATGCCGTGGGATCGATGCGGATGCGGCCGTCCTGCCCTTGAGCGAAGGCACGGCCGCTCCCGAGCATGGCGAGCGTCGATCCGGTCAGGGTCATGAAGCGGCGGCGGTTCATCGATCGGACGTCATTCATTGCAAAGTTCTTTTGTTCGGATGTCACAACATATCTTTCAGGCCGAAAGTCATGGGAATGAGCTTCCAGCTCTCGTACTGCTGCTTCGGCATGAACGAGTAGACCTGACACTGCACGATGGCGCGCTTGGCGCTCTCCGCCACCGCCTGGGCAATCGACCGCGACGGTCCCCTCACCGCGACGACGATGGGTTCGGATGCGAGCGATCCATCGATCTTCATGGGGATGTCGATATCGGCTTCGTATTGGTCGGCGTCCTGCCCGTTATAGGTCGGCGTGAAGCAGCGCTTGACCGCGCCCTGGAACGCACCGCGCCAGGTCGCGACGTTGTTCGCAGCGGTCCCGGTCGCCGCTCCCAGCGATGCCGACGCATTCAGCGCCGAGCCGGTCTGCTCGTGCCGGGTCGCGGCGCGCTTGTCGAGGTCGCGCTGGATCTGCGCGGGGTCGAAGCTGCGCTCCTTCGGCTTGGGCTGCTGCTGCGGCTGCACCGCGGCGACCTTCTGCTCGACCGGCTTAGGCGGCGGCTTCTTGGTCTCCTGTTTCTTCATGAGCTCGGCGAGCGGATCTTCCTTGGCCGGATCAGGCTTCTTTTCCGGCGGCTTCGGTTCTTCCTTCGGCTTCGCCTCGGCCACGGGCTTCGGCGGCTCGGGCTTCTTCTCCACCGGCTTCTCGACCGGCTTCGGCGGCGGCTCCGGCTGCGAATTGGTCTTGATCAGCTCTTTCTTCTCGGTGACCTTGCCGACGGCGTCTTCCTCGGGCTTGGCTTCCGCGATCTTCTCGACCTTGGGCTTCGGCTCTTCCTTCTTGCCGGTCTTCTGCCCCGCCATCATCTTGGCGAGCTGATCGGTGGAGATGATGTCGATCGGAAGCGACTCTTCCGGCGCGATGTAGGCCTTGCTGCTGAAGGTGACGAGCCCCCATCCCAGCACGAGGACGTGGAGGGCAATCGACGCAACGAGTGTCTTGTCGACGTTCACCTTCACTGCCTTAAGACCCCTGATCCGCTTCCGTGACGAGGGCGAGCTTCTTGAATCCGGCGCCGGACAACTGGCCCATCACCTTGGCCACCGTGCCGTAATCCGCCTTCTTGTCGGCGCGCAGATAGATGCGCTCCTCGAGCCCGCCGCGCGCATCGGTGATCGCCTTCAGCTTCGGGATCAGCTCGTTGATCGCAATCTCGGTGTCGTTGATGAACACCTTGCCCTTGATGTCGACCGACATCTGGATCGGCTTCTGGTCGTTGTTCTCGAGGCTCTTGGCGTTGGTCTGCGGCAGGTCGAGCGGCACGCCGACCGTCAGCATCGGCGCCGACACCATGAAGATGATGAGCAGCACCAGCATCACGTCGACCATCGGCGTGACGTTGATCTCGGCCACGACGGGCTTGCGCCGGCCGCGGCGCCCGCCGCCTCCGGACGAACTCGCAACGTTCATGGCCATGATCGCGTGCCCAAATTGTCCTTCACAGTAGAGCCAATTCCGTTCCGATGAAATCGGAACGGGGCTCTGGATTCCTGTCTTGACGCGTTTTCTTCACGCGAACCGGTATCCACTTCGCTTGAAAACGCTCGATACATGCCGTCCATCAGCCCCGCTCGTCGATCTGACGCGACAGAATGGCGGAAAATTCATCAGCGAAGCCTTCCAGCCGCTGGGCCTGCCGGTTCACCTCGGACGTGAACTTATTGTAGAAGATAGTGGCAGGAATGGCGGCGATAAGGCCGACCGCGGTCGCAAACAGCGCCTCCGCGATGCCCGGCGCGACCACTGCCAGAGAGGTATTTTTCGACGCCGCGATCGACTGGAAGCTCGACATGATGCCCCAGACCGTGCCGAACAGGCCGACGAAGGGGCCGGCGGAGCCGACGGTCGCGAGCACCAGCAGGCGGCGCTCCAGCCGCTCGACCTCGCGTGCGATCGAGACGTTCATGACCTTGTCGATGCGCATCTGCAGGCCCGCGACCGAGCGGGCGTGGCTCTCGAACGACCGCTTCCACTCGCGCATCGCCGCCACGAAACAGGCCGCCATCGAATGCGTCGGCTTGGCCGAGAGCGTGCGATAGAGCTCCTCGATCGATTCGCCGGACCAGAAGGCCTGCTCGAAACGGTCCATCGAGCGGCGGGTGCGGGCAAACAGGAAGATCTTGTCGATCGCGATCGCCCAGACCCAGACCGAGCAGGACAGAAGTCCCAGCATCACCGCTTTCACGATCCAGTGAGCCTGCCAGAACAGCGCGATCAGCGACACGTCCGCGGAAGCGGCAACCGGAAGGGCTGACTGAGCCACGTCGGCCGGATTCATAAGCAGTATCCTCTCAAGGCGATCGTTATCCGATGTGCCGGCCAGCAAATGGCTGCCGGTTCCCCAATGGCCGCGCTAGCACCGGCGCGGCCGGCAAGCCCGCTCAAAACCTTGTCTTTCGGGGTGCAGGGGCTCGTCCAAAGCCGGCCGTCTGCATTCCCTGCCAAGATGTCAAAACTATGGGCCTTTGGCCCCGGGCCTTGACGGGCTCGGCTTCGGGCTTTGGGCGCGATTGTCCGCCCTTACCAGAGCCCGGCGTTGGTTAATGCCGGGTTACCACAGGCGATTTTGGCTGCGGGAAAGGCAGGCCGTGCAGATAGATGGGAGGCCGCGGGCTGCGAGGCACGATGTCAGGTGGCGTTGCCGGGGTAGCGATCTTGTGGCTCCGACGGAGGTCGGTTCCCTCCCCCCTTGTGGGGGAGGGCTAGGGAGAGGGGTTCTCACGGGGATTCTCTCTGAAGCGAAGAATTGGCGCACACAACGAGCACCTTTTCCTTGGCTACCCCTCTCCCCCGCCCTCCCCACAGGGGGGAGGGAGCGCAGTTTGCGCTTTGGCTGGCATCCCGCTCGCCACACTCCCTCGGCACGCACGAGCTGATAAGCTCTATCCGCGGACAACAACGTGCCGGCATCACCGGCCCAGCCTGAGGAACGCCCCATGCCGAAACCACAGATCAATGTGCGGTGGATCGTCGCCGCCATCGTATCGGTCAGCCTCGTCACGTTCGGCCCTTTGCGCGCCGCATCGGTCGCGCCGGTCGCTGCGGAAAACGGCATGGTGGTTTCCGCGCAGCATCTGGCAACCCAGGTCGGCGTCGAAGTCCTCAAGCGCGGGGGCAACGCCGTCGATGCTGCGGTAGCCGTCGGCTATGCCCTCGCGGTGGTCTATCCGGCAGCCGGCAATCTCGGCGGCGGCGGCTTCATGACGATCCAGCTCGCCGACGGACGCAAGACCTTCCTCGATTTCCGCGAGACCGCCCCCAAGGCGGCGACCGCCAACATGTACCTCGACACGGACGGCAACGTCATCAAGGGCATCTCGACCAAGGGACATCTGGCCGTCGGCGTGCCGGGATCCGTCTCGGGCATGGAATATGCGCGCGAGAAATACGGCACCATGAAGCGCGCCGATCTGCTCGCACCCGCGATCCAGCTCGCCGAGCAGGGCTTTGTGCTCGACCAGGGTGACATCGACCTGCTGCGCACGGCAACCAATGATTTCAAGGAGGACCCCGCCTCGAGCGCCATCTTCCTCAACAACGGCCAGCCGTTCAACGTCGGCGAAAAGCTGGTGCAATCCGAGCTGGCGAAAACCCTGCGCGAGATCAGCGGCAAGGGCACGGACGGCTTCTACAAGGGCTGGGTCGGCAGCGCCATCGTGGCCTCGAGCCAGGCCGGCAAAGGTCTGCTGACGCAAGACGATCTCGACGGCTACAAGACGCGCGAGCTCGCCCCGGTCGAGTGCGACTACCGCGGCTATCACGTGGTGTCCGCGCCGCCGCCGAGCTCGGGCGGCGTCGTCATCTGCGAGATCCTGAATATCCTCGAAGGCTATCCGCTGAAGGAGCTGGGCTATCACTCCGCAGCGGCCACGCATGTGCAGATCGAAGCCATGCGCCACGCCTACGTCGACCGCAACAGCTACCTCGGCGATCCCGACTTCGTGAAAAATCCGCTCGATCGCCTGCTCGACAAGGCTTACGCCGCCAGGATCCGCGCCGTGATCGATCCGAACAAGGCGGGCGTGTCCAAGGACATCAAGCCGGGCGTTCCGCCGCACGAGGGCAGCAACACCACGCACTATTCGATCGCGGACAAGGACGGCAACGCCGTGTCCGTCACCTACACGCTGAACGACTGGTTCGGCGCCAAGGTGACGGCGGCAAAGACCGGCGTGCTGCTGAACGACGAAATGGACGACTTCACCGCCAAGGTCGGCGTGCCGAACCTGTACGGCCTGGTGCAGGGCGAGGCCAACGCCATCGCGCCCGGCAAGCGGCCGCTGTCGTCGATGAGCCCGACCATCGTCAGCAAGGACGGCAAGCCGGTGATGGTGGTGGGCACGCCGGGCGGCAGCCGCATCATCACGGCCGTGCTGCAGACCATGATCAACGCGATCGACTATGGCATGAACGCGCAGGAGGCCGTCGACATGCCGCGGATCCACCAGCAATGGCTGCCTGACATCACCAATGTCGAGAGCTATGCGCTGTCGCCGGACACGCAGAAGATTCTGGAGGGAATGGGCCACAAATTCGGCCCGCCACAACCGGCCAACCACCTGGCCGTCATCATCGTCGGCGCGCCGGCGCTGAACGGCAAGCCAGTCGGCAACAACCGCTATTACGGCGCCAACGACCCGCGCCGGAACAGTGGGCTGGCGGCCGGCTATTGATCACGCCGGCGACGCCAGTCCGCAGTGCACAGCGCGGATGAAGCGAGGCGCGCGTCAGGCTGCGGATGCAGGCGTGGGGCAATTGGTCAGCCGCGCGGGATTGCCAACGGCGGTGCAGCCGGCGGGGATGTCCGAGGTCACGACCGTGCCGGCGCCGATCTTGGCGAGATCGCCGATGCCGACGTCGCCGAGGATGCTCGCGCCGGCGCCGATATAGACGCCGCGTCCGATCCGCGGTGAGCGCGTCGGCAGCTCGTTGCCGCGGCCGATGCTGACATTCTGGAGGATGGTGACCTCGTCGCCGATCACGACATGGGCGCCGATCACGATGCCCGTGGCGTGGTCGAGATAGACTGACGAGCCGATGCTGGCCGCCGGATGAATGCTGACCTGCAAGACGTTCGAGGCCTCGTTCTGAAACAAGAGCGCGGCGTCGCGCTGGTCGTGACGCCACAGCCAGTTCGAGACGCGCCAGGCCTGCAGCGCGACGTAGCCCTTGAAGTGCAGCAACGGCGCCAACAGGCTGGCGATGGCGGGATCGCTGCGCACGATGGCCTGCAAGTCGCGGCCAGCCGCTTCAATCAATTCCGGCGAGCCGCGAAAGGCGCCGTGGGAAAAGGCGGTGAAACGCGACTGCTCCGCGGCGTTGCCGCCCAGCCTGCGCCCGATCAGGCCGGCGATGGCGGCCGCGAGATCGTCATGGGCGAGGACGGCCTCCGTCAGCGACGTGCCGAAGACGGGATCGGATGCAACCGCACGCTGCGCCTCGTCGCGGATTGCCTGCCAGAGACCATTGTCCGTCGTCGCCTTTGCAGCTGCCGTCATCGCCACCTCCGGTATCCAGAGACTTCCTCATATAGATCGTCGGCAACCGGCCCGCCACGCCCCAGGCGAATGCGCCCTCCCGAGCACCATGCCGCAGCCCCCCGTGAGGCTACGAGCTTGCGTGCCGGGCAGCGGCAACCATATAGTCCGTGGGATTTTCGGCCGACGCTGCTTGGGCCGGGATGTCCATGCAAAGCAGCTCGTTCAAGCCCCCGCGGTGGTCCGCCAGCCGCGGGTTTTTCGTACCCGGCCGCCTCCAATGCTGCCGCCACGACATCCCGGATTTCCGTCACTCGAGGTCACACCAACACATGTCGCCCAACGCGCCCGCCGACGACCACCACGACGACGTCATGTACCCCTCCGCCATTCCGTTCGTGCTGGTTCATCTCGGCTGCTTCGCGGCGATCTGGTCGGGCGTCACGTGGCAGGCCCTGGCGCTCTGCGGGTCGCTGTATGTCATGCGAATGTTCGGGGTCACGGCAGGCTACCACCGCTATTTCTCGCACAAGGCGTTTGCCACCGGCCGGGTGTTCCAGTTCGCCCTCGCCTGCCTTGCGCAAAGCACGGCGCAGAAAAGCGTGCTGTGGTGGGCGGCCAAGCATCGCCACCATCATCTGCATTCCGACACCGAGCACGACGTGCATTCGCCGCGCCAGCGCGGCTTCCTGTACAGCCATCTCGGCTGGATCTTCTACCGCGAGCACGACGCGACCGACCTCGTGAAGGTCGGCGATCTCACGGTCTATCCCGAGCTGATGTGGCTGCATCGGCTGGAGCTGCTGCCGGCCTTCGTGCTTGCAGGGCTCTGCTTCCTGGTGGCGGGATGGTCGGGCCTGATCGTCGGCTTCCTGTGGAGCACGGTGCTGGTCTATCACGCGACCTTCTGCATCAATTCGCTGGCCCATGTACGCGGCCGCAAGCGCTACGTGACGGGCGACGATTCCCGCAACAATTGGCTGCTGGCGCTGCTCACCATGGGCGAAGGCTGGCACAACAATCACCACGCCTATCAGAGCAGCGTGCGGCAGGGCTTCTACTGGTGGGAGATCGACGTCACCTATTACGTCCTCAAAGTGCTGTCCTGGTTCGGAATCGTCTGGAACATGAAGGCGCCGCCCGAACAGGTCCTGCGCAACGAACAGCCGCTCGGCGCCCGCGTCATCAACCGCGCCGCCCGCGAGCTTGCCGGGCGGTTCGATGCACACGCCCTGGCGCACGCCATCTCGTCGGCGCTGCACCGGGCCGATCCGGCCCAGTTGCAGCTGCCGACGCTGCACGACATTCTCAATCGCGCGCATGAGGGCGTCGACGCACTGACCCATCTGCATCTGCCGAAGATACCAACCCGCGACGAGTTTCTCGCCGAGGCCAAGGCGATCTTCGCGCGAACGCGATCCCTCAACGAGATCGTGGACCACGCCTACGACCACTTCCTGGCTTCGGTTCGCGCGCAGCTCGTGACGGTGCGCTGAACCGTTTCTCGTCGAAGCGGATCGGTGCCGGTCATGCTGCTGGGCGCGTGCGTCGCAGGCGCTGGCGGCGGATCAGGACCGCGCCGATCCCGAAGCGCGATGAGATCTGGATGAATCATCACCGCGCTTTCGGTTGTTGCTTGCGCATGACCTTTCCGGAAAACCGCGTCGCACTTTTCCGGATCATGCGTCAGAGTTCGATCTTCAACCGCTTTGCCGTTTGAGGCCCGACCTGGCCATCGACGATGAGTCCTTTGGTCGCCTGAAAAGCCGCGACCGCCGCCACCGTCAGGTCGTTGTATTCACCGTCGATCGGCCCCGGATTGAACCCCAGCTCCTTCAAGGCGCGCTGAATATCTCGAACGACGGACGCCTTCATGCCCGGCTGCCCGAGCGCATAGAGCTGGCTCGGCCCCGCCAGGTCGAGGTCTTCGCCCGCGTTCCCGTACGTGAATTTCGGCAGGAAGACGCCCGTATTCCAGTTCCGGCCCGATACCTTGCCGCGACGAACGCCATAGGCCGTGCCCATCGCCTCCACGGTGCCGCCCTTGCCGTCGCACACGACGATGTGCCCCATCATGCCGGGGCCCGGCGGATAGCGAAGCAGAATGCCTCCCACCGTTGCGGCTGCCTGCTGCCACGGAACGCGTTTTCCAAGCTTCTGTGAATCGGTTTTCCAGGCGCCCGTATAGGCCTCGACCGTCGCGGGATTGCCTTTGTCGTCGACGCAGCCGTACAGGAATCCGCCGACCTGATACACCAGCCAGGACATGAACTCCGCACAGTCCCATGGACCGTGCCAGTTCTTGTTGTTCTTGGGAACGCAGACGTTGACGTATTTCTCGCCAATACGGGTCTCGGCCAGCTTCAGCATCTTTTCGCCGTCGGTCATGCTCATTTCCTTTGCGTGATGAAACTCGTCCTTTGCGTGATGAGACTCGCTAAAATTCGGCCCTCGATCTCGAGACATTCATCTGCGAAGCTCCGACGGAGCTCGCGCGTCAATTGCGACAAGCGCATCAGGAGCGCTCTGAAGCGGTCCTTGCGTTCAGGCGGAGCTTCAACGCCGCCAGCGTGACCAGGCCGGCATTTCCATCGACCGGTATGTTGGCTTGGCGTTGAAACCACTCGACCGCCTGCGAGGTGGCGGGACCATATCGTCCGTCCACCACAAGCGCAGGCTCGGCCCCGAGATCGTTCAGGGCCTCCTGAAGCTCGCGCGTTTCGTCCGAAGCGGTCGCGGTTTTCCAGGCCACCTGGCTCGCGCCGTTCTTGCCGATCGCGCTCCACACGGTCTCGAACAGCTCCGTGCGGCCGCTCAGGCCGTTGTAGCCGCCGTTGATGATCCGCGTGATCGTACGGATGTCGTTCTGATCCGCATGAGCGTTCAGCCCGCCCTCATTCCATTCGTTGAGGGCGGGAAGGAGAGCCGCTTCGGGCGCAACAATCAGATCGGGGTTGTTGTAGAAGTCCACTCCCGCAAGCTTGCCCATGCAGGTGTAATTGGCGCCGCCCGTCGTCTGCAACAGGCCGCCGCCACGATATTTGTATCCGTCTCCGGGCTTGGTGTTGCCGAGGTCCTTCGCCTTCTTCGGATTACCCAGTCCGTAGACACGCTCGGCCAATGCGCGATCATTGTTGAGATATTGATCGACCTCATCGCGGCGAATGGCCGCGCTGTGATTGCCGACGCCGAAGATCTCGAGAAGGCGCGCCGCGGTCTTGTATTTGAGACTCTCGAACAGGACCGTACCGCGACCCGTCTCGTACAGGGCTTGGGCGAGGAAGTGCGCGATGCGCAGGGGAGTGTTGATCTTGAAGCGGTCGAAGATCTCGTCGCCGTCTTCAAAGGCCTTGAGATAATTGGGATAGCAGCGAGGGGCCACTTTCCGAACGATCGATACGATTCGCACGAAAATACTCCCGACCATTCAGTCAAATATCATCGCATGAAACGGCCCGAGAGTACGCATGGCACCCTGTGGTTGCAAGGGGAGATTGGATTTCGGAGCGGGTCGCATCGCCGCACGTCGGCGGCATCCGAGGCGACGTCCGGCCATCGGCGAGCGTTGCAGACGCGATCAATTGCACGTCCGCGCGCGGACGCTCGAAGCGGTTCCCAAAAACCGAACCGCCCGCCTGCGGGTTGCGCAGACGGGCGGCTCGGGGCCATCAGGACTTTGGGGGCATGCGCCTGAAGGCTTTGCGAGGTGCAGCCTCGAAGGTCAGGCTCGAAGGTCAGCCCTGCTGCTGGTCGGTCGGCGGCGGGGTCGGACGCGTCTTGTGCTGCGCCATGAACTGGTCGAACTCTTCCTTGTCCTTGGCGTGGCGCAGACGGTCGAGGAAGTTCCTGAACTCGACCTGCTCTTCCTCGAGCCGGCGCAGCGTCTCAGAACGGTACTCGTCGAAGGCACGGTTGCCGGAGGACGGCGGGCCGAAGCCAAAGCCGAAGCCGTGGCGCTCCATGCGACCGCGCATGCGGTCCATCTTGTACTGCATCCGCTCCATCTTGTTCTGCCAGCGATCCTGGTGGCTCCAGCACGACATTCTTCTGCTCCCGAGTGTGAAAAAGAGAAGGGCAAGTCCGATCGGCCACCAGATGATGAAGCCGAGAATGGTCACGGCGATCCAGCCGGGATGCCAGGGCGTATCGAGCATGCGGGGACGCTCGTACTGCTGGTATTGGTCCGAAGGGCCGCGCCAGCGATTGACGTCAGCGGTGTAGGCCATTTCCCATCTCCATCACGGCACCAGCGCCGTTGTGAATGTAAATAACATTTACATAGCTAGACGATCCCGCGATTTTGTCAAGCTGGCCGCCAGACACGCCCGCGTGATTATTTGCGCAATCTTATTTCGGCTTGCCCCAGGGACCGGCTGGAGCGCCGCCCGGGGGCACGCTCGAACCGGAGGAGGCCTCCGGTGGCACCGGCGGCGGCTCGGCGCCTTTCGCCGGCGGACGGCGATCCGTCGGGAAACCGAGCCCGCGCAGATAGATCAGCACCTCCGCCTCGAGCAGCTCATCGGGCGACATCGGCAGCTTTCGCCGCGCGGCATCGCCGCGCGAGAACAGCGAGGCCACGCCGTGCGCCATCGACCAGATGTGCAGCGCCATCATCATGGCCGGCGGGCGCGGCATGCCGGGCGGCGCCAGCGCCGCGAGCCGCTCGGCCGCGGCGCGAATGATGTTGAAAGCGCGCTCGCTGGCGGCCTGCAGCGCCGGATTGGCGTCCACGGGCAAGCCGGATTCAAACATCGCGTTATAAAAGGCGGGCTCTTCGCGGGCGAAAGCGAGATAGGCCCTGCCGACGCGCTCGAACGCAGTGACCGTGTCGGGCCGCCCGTCGTCCCAGGCCGCGGTCAGACGGGCCTCGAACTGCTCGAAGCCGCGCTGGGCGATCGAGGACAGCAGCTCGTCGCGGTCGCGAAAATGCCGGTAGGGCGCCGCCGCGCTGACGCCGGCCATGCGTGCGGCATCGGCAAAGGTGAAGCCGGCCGCGCCCTTCTCGGCGATCAGCCCGAGAGCGGCCTGCAACAAGGCTTCCTTCAGATTGCCGTGGTGATAGCCGCGCTCGGCGCGGCGCTGCTCCTTGCGCCAGCTCATGTGAACGGCTTTTACATGAGCCGGATGAGAAGGTCACTAGCGCGAGGCGGATTGGTTAACCCGTATTTTCGCCGTCATTCCGGGACGATGCGAGGGCTTCGAGCCCGGAATGACGATCACGGTGACTTACATCTGTGGAATCGGCAGCACCGGCATGACCTCGATCGCTTCGCCCGGGAAGATCGCAAAATGCGGATGGTTCTCGAACAGTTTTGCCGCCGCCTCCTGCGAAACGGCCCGCACCACCGTGAAGCCGGTCAGGGCATTGCTGATCTCGGTGATGCCGCTTCCGTCGATCCTGCGGGTCTTGCCGAGCGGGCCGCCCAGCTCGACAATGACATCCCGGTGCTTCTCGACCCAGCCGTGCCAGGCGGCCATGCCCTCCCGCTCCCTTGCCTTCCGCTCGGCCTCCGGCATCGCCTGCCAGGCCTTCATCTTTTCGCCGCTCGCGCTGCCGAGATAGACGGCGAGGAATTTGTGCTCGGTGCTCATCGGTTCTCTCCCCTTGTTGAAGCTTGATGACAGCCGCGATTTCCGTCGCGACCACTGTGGCTACGTCTTCAGGCCGTCAAAACCGGCGGCGGCCGCTTGCACGTCAGGCGGGAGATCGCTGATCTCCTGCACCTGCCGGATTTCGATGATTTCATTCGGCGAGGCCGGGCACTGTTTTGCCCAGGCAATCGCCTCGGCTCGCGAGGCGACCTCGATCATCCAGTAGCCGCCCAAGACTTCCTTGGACTCGGCGAAGGGACCGTCCGTCACGACGGGTGCGCCGGTCGCAAACGAGACCCGCGCGCCCATCGACGGCGGATGCAGGCCTTCCAGCGTGATGAGGACGCCGGCATCCTTCAGCGCCTCGTTGTAGCGCATCATCGCGGCGACGCGCTCGGGATCGAGCTGCACGTCCGGCGGCGCGGCCTCGTAGCCGAGCGGAATCATCAGCATCATGAATCGCATGAGGTGTCCTCGTTACTCTTCGTCACTCCGGAGAGCCGAAATCGCGCCCCGTCCCCTCGGACGACGACGGTGCCCCTGTAAGACGAACGCGGCTCGACACGACCGACAAGGGCGTGAAAATTATCTCGGGGGCATTCCAGATGAGGGGAGCTGCGGGAACGTCGGCGGCGAGGCCCGCCCGCTCCGCTTGCGGAACTTCGTCAGCTCGCCGCGAAAAATAATTCGCCGTCGTCCGTACAAATACGAACCCGCCATATGAATTCCGCCGTGCATATAGAGCCAGAACGCTCGGCGGTTGAAATAGATGGCTGACGCACGTGAAATTGCGGAACCGGCCGCAGCCCTTGTCTGGGTTTACAGACGTTCAACGAGAGCATGCAACTTATCGGCGCAGGGGAAACGGTACGGCGAGCCTGCCGATCCGCTCCCGGGGATTTGCGGGGTTCACGTGTTCAATTTCCAGAGCAAGAAGGTCAGGCACGCGATCGCGGAGGTCGAGGCGCTCGATCGGTCGCAGGCCGTGATCGAATTCGGTCTCGACGGCACCATCCTCGATGCCAATGAGAACCTGCTCAAGATGAGCGGCTACACGCTGGCCGAGATCAAGGGCAAGCACCACAGCATCTTCGTCAGCCCGGCCGAGCGAGAGAGCGCCCGCTATCGCGACTTCTGGGCCAGCCTGAACCGCGGGGAATTCCAGACCACGCAATACAAGCGTTTCGGCAAGGGCGGCAAGGAACTCTGGATCCACGCGTCCTACGCGCCGCTGCGCGACGAGAACGGCAGGGTGGTCAGCTTCATCAAGTTCGCCACCGACATCACGGCGTACAAGATCAAGACCATGGAGGATGCCGGCAAGATCGCCGCGGTGAACCGCGCGCAGGCCGTGATCGAGTTCGAGATGGACGGCACCATCATCAGCGCCAACGAGAACTTCCTGAATGCGATGGGCTACTCGCTCGACGAGATCAAGGGCAAGCATCACAGCATGTTCGTGACGCCCGAGGACCGCGCGAGTGCGGCCTATGCCGCGTTCTGGGCCAAGCTGAACCGCGGCGAGTTCGAGGCCGCCGAATACAAGCGGCTCGGCAAGGGGGCGAAGGAAATCTGGATCCTTGCGACCTATAATCCGATCCTCGACGAAAACGGCAAGCCGTTCAAGGTGGTGAAGTTCGCGACCGACGTCACCGCGCAGAAGATGAAGGCGGCCGACAATGACGGCCAGCTCGCCGCGATCCAGAAATCGCAGGCGGTGATCGAGTTCAACATGGACGGCACGATCCGAACCGCCAACGAGAATTTCTTGAAGGCGATGGGCTATTCGCTGGCGGAGATCAAGGGCCAGCACCATTCCATGTTCGTCGAGCCGAGCGAGAAGAACTCGCCGGCCTATCGCCAGTTCTGGGAGACCCTCAACCGCGGCGAATACCAGGCCGCCGAATACAGGCGCATCGCCAAGGGCGGCCGCGAGATCTGGATCCAGGCGTCCTACAACCCGATCTTCGATCTCAACGGCAAGCCCTACAAGGTGGTGAAATACGCCACCGACATCACCGCGCAGGCGATCGGCCGCAAGAAGGCCGACAACGCGCGCGGGCTGATCGAGGCGGTCGCAGCCGGCAGCGAGCAGATGAGCGCCTCGATCCGCGAAATCTCGGAGACCATGGCGAAGTCGCGCGAGAATTCCAAAGTCGCGACCAACCGGGTCGAATCCGCCGACGGCCAGGCCCAGAAGCTGACCGCGGCTGCGCAGGCCATGAGCGGCATCGTCGAGATGATCTCCGGCATCACCAGCCAGATTAACCTGCTTGCGCTCAACGCCACGATCGAATCCGCCCGCGCGGGCGAGGCCGGCCGCGGCTTTGCGGTGGTGGCGTCGGAGGTGAAGAGCCTCGCGAACCAGGCCAAGCAGGCGACCGACACCATCACGTCCGAGATCGACGCATTGAACACCATCTCGGTCGACGTCGCCAGCTCCCTGACCGCGATCAAGGTCGCGATCGCCGGCGTCAGCGAGTTCATTGCCTCCACCGCCGCCGCGGTCGAGGAGCAGAGCATCGTCACGGCCGACATGTCGGCCAATATGCAGCGCGCCTCGGCGGAACTGTCGTAAGGGCTCGCTCCGCTGTCCCCGTCGTCCCGGCGCTCGCCGTCTCTGCGGCGTCATGGCGAGCGCAGCGACACAATCCAGTGTCTCTCCACCGGGGGATTCTGGATTGCGTCGCTGCGCCCGCAATGACGGAGCAAGGGTCAGCATAGCTCTTCCTCACCAGCATCGATCCGCAGTAAAAGGAACGCCCTCACGCATTCCCTTTTTCGAGCCAGGACAGACCAGCCCATGCCGCAAGCCCCGCACAAAGTCGCCCTCGTCACCGGAGCCGCGCGCGGCATCGGACTTGCGACCGCGAAGAAGTTCCTGGCCGAGGGCTGGCGCGTCGCGCTGCTCGACATCGAGGGCGAGCTGCTCAACCGGGCGGTCGCCGACATTGGCCAGGACGAAGCGACGCTGGCACTGACCTGCGACGTCTCGGACGCAGCCGCAGTGAGCGATGCAATGGAGGCGGTCGAGGGCCGGTTCGGCCGCCTGGATGCGCTCGTCAACAATGCCGGCATCGCGGTGTTCGCGCCGCTGATGGAGACATCCGAGATCGACTGGCGCCGCGTGCTCGAAGTCAATCTCACCGGTCCCTTTCTTTGCACCAAGGCGGCGGTGCCCCTGATGCGCGAGGGCCATGGCGGCGCCATCGTCAACATCACCTCGATTTCGGCGGTGCGCGCCTCGACGCTGCGCTCGGCCTACGGCACCAGCAAGGCCGGGCTGGCGCACCTGACCAAGCAGCTCGCGGTCGAGCTCGCCTCGCTCAACATCCGCGTCAACGCGGTCGCGCCGGGCCCGGTCGACACGGCGATGGCGAAGCAGGTGCACAGCAAGGAGATCCGCGCCGACTATCACGATGCCATTCCGCTCAACCGCTACGGCCTCGAGGAAGAGCTTGCGGACGCGATCTACTTCCTGTGCTCGGGCCAGGCGAGCTACATCACCGGACAAATTTTGGCCGTTGATGGCGGCTTCGATGCGGCGGGTATCGGCCTGCCGACGCTGCGCGGGCAACGGCGGAACGGGTAGGCACGGAAATTGTAGGGTGGGCAAAGGCGCAAAGCCTCCTGCCCGCCACTCTTCCGACATGATGCGACAATGGTGGGCACGCTACGCTTTGCCCCCTACGGAACCGAGCTTGTGGAGTGCTCCATGCGACGTGCTTTCGTCAAAGCCCTGATGCTCGCATCGGCACTGCTCGCCGTCACACCCGCCGTCGCCGAAATCCGCATCATCCAATCTCCGGGTGGACAGGTCGGACCGTTCCTCGATCTGTTCGAGAAGGTGCGCGAGAGCGGCGAGCGCGTGGTGATCGACGGTCCATGCCTGTCCGCCTGCACACTGGTGCTGAGCATCGTGCCGGACGAGCGCATCTGCGTCACTAAGCGCGCCGTGCTCGGCTTCCATGCGGCACGTTCGGTGGACCGGCGCGGTCGCTTCTATGCCGAGCCGGAAGCATCGGTCGCGGTGCTTGCGGCCTATCCCGGCCCGGTGCGCGACTGGATCAGTCGCCGCGGCGGCCTCACCTCGCGTTTGCTCTTGCTGAAAGGGCGCGATCTCGCCGCGATCTATCCGCGCTGCCGCTGAAGCGTCCGACAGCTGCCACGAATGTGACGTCGATGCGTCCTGTATACCGCGTCACATGAAACACGCTTGACTTGAAGGCACTTGGCTGGCTCGAGGCCGTAAGGCAGGTTCCCTGGCGCCAGCGATATATTCGCACCGGGGCTCTACGCCATCACGCTGTGGCTGCCTTCAATAGAGAGTCTGAATCACCGGCACCAGCTTCATGCTGGCGCAGATAAGCATTCCCCATAGGGCAAAATTGATCTGCAGCGCCGCCGCCATCGGTCGCTCCCCTTCCAAGTGACGTCCACCCCAGTTTGTAGATTTTATGAATCACCAATAGCGATTCTAACGTGCAGATCACAGCCCAATATTGCGCCAATTGTTGTGCAATGCGAACCGCATTGTTTCACGAAGCGGCCTCACTGCTCGCGCAATGTCATGTGAACCGTTCGTTCATTCCTCGACCATGCCGGCCAACCGATTTGGGTTAAGTTCCATTTGACCGACGCGATGTGAGCTTCCTAGACGGCGCTTGCACGTCACGCACCGAAGTCTGGATCCGGCATGATGCGACATGGCATTGTCTTGCTCACTTTCTGCACAGCGCTGCTTGGATGTGCAGTCGCGCCGGCGCAGGAGCGTCGTCCGATCGCTTGGGACGGCCTCGGCCAGGACCCCAACAAGAGCTTGAATCGTCCCCATGTCGGCAAGCGGCGCGCAACGCCCCCTGCGCCCGCCGCAACCGATCCCAATCAGGAGCGGGAAAGAGTGCTCGGCACCTTGCGGCCATACTCGGAAGCGTGGTGGGCGGTGTATGACGAGATCGAAGCGGAGCGCGACAAGCAGCTCGGCACCAAGCTCGTGATCTGCCCGCGCTGCGTTCAGCCGCGACAGGACGAAGACGTGACCGGATCGATCCGCTGAGCGGCTCGCGGCCGTTCCGGGCGCGACGCGACAAATCCATTCATCCCCTCTCCCGCAACGATGGAGAGAGGGGACCGTTGCTCAATCAATCATGCGCGCAGTTTACGCGTCACATTCCTTCCGCCGGGCAGTTCACCATCCAGGGAATGCCGAACTTGTCGACGCACATGCCAAATCCCTTGGCCCAGAACGTCTTGCTGAAGGGCATGGTGACGGTGCCACCGTCGGCAAGCGCGTTGAACTTGCGCTCGCCGTCCGCGGGGTCCTTGACCGTGAACGAGATCGAAAAGCCCTGCGGCTTGTTGAAGTGCTCGGGCGGCACGTCGGACGCCATCAGCACGCTGCCGTCGGGCAGCGACATCCGCGCATGCATGATCATCTTCTCCCGGCCGGGTGCGGCAGGCATGTCCGGCGGCGCATCCGATGAGCGCATCATCGCGTCGATCTTGCCGCCCAAAATCTTGGCGTAGAAGTTGAACGCAGCTTCGCAAGTGTCCTGATAGAACAGATAGGCATTGAGCATCGTTTCTCTCCTCTTCGCTTGCAGCGAGGCTTATTGCTTCTCGGTCAGCTTCTTCAGGCTGCCGAGGCCGGCCTCGAAATCCTTGCCGATCATGCTGTCCATGTTGATGAACACCTGCATGACCTTGGACATGAACGGAGCCGGACCGTACATCGCCCATGTGACCAGAGTGGCATCGCCTTGCGGCACAAAGGTGAACTCGGCGGTGTTGTGGCCTTCGAACGGCCGCTCGAAATCGAGCTTGATGCGAAGTCTTGACGGCCCGCTCGCCTCGAGGATCTCCATGTGGCCGGCGCCGACATTGTTGTTGCCGTCCCAGGCATAGGTCGCGCCTTTTCCTTCAGGGATTCCGCCGAAGGTCCGCTTCATGGCGGGATCACGGGCTTCATAGGGCGACCAGCCGGTCCAGCGGTGGAAATCGGCCACCTGCGGATAGATCGCGTCGGCCGGCGCCTTCACGGCGAGCGAGCGTTCGACGCGGAATGTGTCGGGTTTCGTCAAGGCGAAGACGAGAACCCCGGCTACGCCGACGGCGAGCACGATGGCGATGATGGCAATGGCTTTCAGCATGGATGGCTCCGTGGATACGGGCTAAGGACGAACGGAGATCACCGGGGCCGACAAGGGCGGACGAATCTTTTCGTCATGGCCGGGCTTGTCCCGGCCATCCACGTTCTTGAACGCCGGCGGCAAGACGTGGATGCCCGGATCAAGCCCGGGCATGACGGCGGAGGGGGTCTCGCGCGTCACGTCGCCTTCGCACTCTGCCGGGCGACGCCCTCCTTCGGCTGGCTATCCCGTATCAGGCGATCGAGATGCATGCGGATGTGGGCGGCTTCCGCCGACGTGTTTGCGAGTGCGATGGCACGGTCGAAGGCGACGCGCGCTTCGTCGTTGCGGCCGAGCTGCATCAGGAAGGCGCCGCGCACGCCGTAGAAATGGAAGTAGTTGGCAAGCTTCGGCGCGAGCGGCTCGATCAGATCGAGGGCGGCTTGCGGCCCGCGGACCTTGGCGACCGCGACCGCGCGGTTGAGCGTCACCACGGGAGACGGCTGCACGACCTCGAGCGCGCCGTAGAGCAGGTCGATCTGCGCCCAGTCGGTCTGCTCCGGCGTCGCCGCGCGGGCATGCAGCGCGGCGATCGCGGCCTGGATCTGGTAGGGGCCGCTGCGGCGGTGGCGCATCGCCTTGTCGATCAGCGCCAGCCCTTCGGCGATCATGGTGCCGTTCCACAGCGCGCGGTCCTGATCGTCCAACAGGATCAGCGAGCCGTCAGCCGCAAAGCGCGCCGCGCTGCGCGCATGCTGCAGCAGGATGAGCGCCGTCAGCCCCATGATCTCGGGCTCGCTCTGGAACAGCCGCAGCAGCAGCCGGGCAAGCCGGATCGCCTCCTCGCAGAGCGGCTTGCGGATCTCGGCGGTGTCGCCGCTGGCCGAATAGCCCTCGTTGAAGATCAGATAGATCATCGCCGCGACACCGGCGAGCCGCTCGGAGCGCTCGACCGCGCCGGGCGCCTCGAACGGCGTCCCGGCTTCCGCAACCTTCGCCTTGGCGCGGGTGATCCGCTGCTCCATCGCCGCGTCCGAGACCAGGAAGGCGCGCGCGATCTGCTTCACGGTGAGACCCGAGACGATGCGCAGCGCCAGCGCGATCTGCTGCGTCGCCGGCAATTGCGGGTGGCAGCAGATGAACATCAGCCGCAGGATGTCGTCGCGGTAGTGCGAGCCGTCGAGCCGCTCGGCCAGCGCGCCTTCGGCGTCATCGAGATCGGAGATCGCCTGGTCGTCCTCCGGCAGCGGCTGCTGCCTGCGGGTGCGTCGCACCTCGTCGATGGCGGCATTGCGGCCGACCATGATCAGCCAGGCCGCGGGATCGCGCGGCGGCCCGTTCTGCGGCCAGCTCTTGAGCGCGCGCAAGGAGGCGTTCTGGAATGCCTCCTCGGCCGTGTCGAGATCGCGGAAATAACGCAGCAGCGCACCGACCGCCTGGGGGCGCGCCGAGGTCAGCGCGGTCTCGATCCAGCCGGTGTCGGCTTCGCTCACGTCAGGATCCCTCCGGGCCGAAACACGCCGACGGGACGCACCTCATAGGCGCCGCCGGGATTGGCCGCACCGAGATCGCGGGCGACGTCGAGCGCGTCGTCGAGATTCTTGCAGTCGACGATGTAGAAGCCGAGCAGTTGCTCCTTGGTCTCGGCATAGGGGCCGTCAAGCACCAGCGGCGGATCTTCCTTGCGCAAGGTGGCCGCCGCCGTGGTCGGCAGCAGCCGCGCGACCGGCCCGAGCCGGCCCTCCTTGGTGAGCCTCTCCTGCACCACGGCAAGCTTCTTCATCACGGCCTCGTCCTGCTCCTTGCTCCAGGAGCCGACGAAGTCCTCATCGTGGTAGCAAAGGATTGCATAGAGCATGGGCGACATTTTCCTCGGGGCTTGTTCTGAAGACGGTCCACTATGCCCGGGTCCGACAGGGCTGCGGAAAAAAATAGCAGGAAATATCGGGCAGGTCGTGCCAAGGAGGGCCTTTGCAAGCGGAACCCGACGAGGCAATTCGAATGAGCATGGGCACACTGGCCGTCCTGATCAACAGCACGCAGCAGAACTGGCTGCCGGAGCGCTGGAAGGCCCGGTTCGACGCGGTGTGCGGCGGCCGCCGCGTGGTGCTGCTGCCCGATGCCGCGCTCGATCCGGCCGAGGTGCACTATGCCACGGTGTGGAAGCCGGTGCCGGGCGACCTCGCCGCCTTCCCCAATCTGCGGGCGATCTTCAATCTCGGCGCCGGCGTCGATGCGCTGATGGCGGACAAGAGCCTGCCCGATGTGCCGCTGGTCCGCGTCGCCGTGCCCGATCTCACCAATCGCATGACCGAATATGTGGTGCTGCACGTGCTGATGCACCACCGCCAGGAGCTCTATCTGCGGGACTCGCAGCGCGAGAAGCGCTGGGAGCCGAAATATCAATGGCCGGCCAGCGCGGTGACGGTCGGCGTCATGGGATTGGGCACGCTCGGCGCGGACGCCGCCGACGTGCTGCGGCGGCTCGGCTTCCGGGTCGCCGGCTGGAGCCGCAGCCCCCGCACCATCGCGGGCATCGAATGCTTCCATGGCGCCGACCAGATCGATGCCTTCCTGCGCAGGACCGACATCCTGGTTTGCCTGCTGCCGCTGACGCCGGACACGCACGGCATCCTCAACCGCGACGTCTTCGCAAGACTCAACCGCAACAGCCCGCTCGGCGCGCCGGTGCTGATCAATGCCGGCCGCGGCGGCTTGCAGAACGAAGCCGACATCCTCGCCTGCCTCGACGACGGCACGCTGGGCGCCGCCTCCCTCGACGTCTTCGTGCAGGAGCCGCTCGCAGCGGACAGCCGGTTCTGGACCCACCCCAAGGTGGTGCTGACGCCGCACAACGCCGCCGACACCGACGCGGACGCGATCTCGATCTATGTCGCCGAGCAGATCACGCGGTTCGAGGCGGGCGGTGCGCTGGAGAACGTGGTGGACCGGGCAAGGGGGTATTAGGCCGCTCCCACAACCACCGCGCTCCGACGGTATCCCGTTCACGCTCTCTTAGCGAGAACTTGATAAGCGTTCTTAACCAACGGTCAAACAACGAGTCGGAAATGCGCACGAGCCTCGGCCTCAGGATGCGGATCACGGTTGCCCTCGCGGTGACGGCGGCGGCGACCGCCTTGTTTGCCGTGCTCGGGGCGATGTGGATCATCGCCGGCATCATCGACCGCGCCGATCAACGCGAGCTGCGCAGCCATTACGATGCCCTGCTGTCGCGGATTGCGGAGGAGTCGCACCGCGCCGCCGCCATGAGCACGGTGGTGGCCGCAATGCCCGCGACGCAGGATGCGATGGCCAGGCAGGACCGCAACGCGCTGATGGCCCTGTTCGGGCCGGTGTTTGCCGCCACCAAATCGGAATACGGGGTCGAGCAGTTCCAGTTCCATGTGGCGCCGGCGACCTCGTTCCTGCGCGTGCATCAGCCCGCGAAATTCGGCGATGATCTCTCCGGCTTCCGAAAGACGGTGCTGGTCGCCAATCAGGAGCACAAGATCGTGGTCGGGCTCGAAGGCGGCGTGGCCGGGCTCGGGATCCGTGGCGTGGTGCCCGTCGCGCAAGGGGGCAAGCAACTCGGCACGGTCGAATTCGGCCTGACCTTCGGCCAGTCCTTCCTCGACGATTTCAAGACCAACCGCCACGTCGACATCGCCTTCCATCTCGCCGACGGCTCGGGTTTCAAGCTGTTCGGCGGCACGCTGAAGGGCAAGAGCTTCTTCGACGCGGCCGATTATGGCCGCGCCAGCGCGGGCCACTTCGCCGTGAAGCAGGCCAAGCTCGACAATACGCCGGTCGCATCGCTGCTCGGACCGATCAAGGACTTCTCCGGAAAGCCGCTCGGCGCCGTCGAATTGGTGATGGACAATGCCGATTACGAAGCCTCGGCGGACCGCGCCTGGCTGCTGGCCATCGGCATCGCGGCGCTCGGCCTCGTCCTGGCCGCGATCGTCGGTTATCTCATTGCCCGCAGCATCTCGCGTCCGATCATCTCCATCACGTCCGTCATGCGCGAGCTCGCCGACGGGCGCATCGATGTCGCCGTTCCCGCCAGCAAGGCGAATGACGAGGTCGGCGCGATGGTGAAGGCGGTCACGGTGTTCCGCGACAATGCCGTGCGATTCAACGCGCTCCAGACCGAGCAGCTGGAGGCCAAGGCGCAGTCGGAAGCGGAGAAGCGCCGCGCCTTCGCCGCACTTGCCGACAATTTCGAGGCCAGCATCCGCGACGTCGTCACCACGGTATCATCGGCCGCGGTCGAGATGGAGCATACCGCGCGGTCGATGTCGGCCATCGTCGAGCAGTCCCGACAGCAAACGCGCGCGGTGTCCTCGGCCTCGACGCTGGCCTCGGAGAACGTGCAGACCGTCGCGGCAGCGGCGGAGCAGCTGTCCTCCTCGATGACCGAGATCAGCCGGCGCCTGGCGCACGCGACCGAGGTGGTCGGCCAGGCCGCCAGCGACGGTCGGCAGTCGAATGCGCGCGTGCAGAGCCTGGCGGAGGCCGCACAGAAGATCGGCGACGTCGTCTCCTTCATCAACGGCATCGCCGGCCAGACCAATCTGCTCGCGCTGAACGCGACCATCGAAGCGGCGCGCGCGGGCGAAGCCGGCCGCGGCTTTGCCGTGGTCGCTTCCGAGGTCAAGGCACTCGCGACCCAGACCGCGAAGGCGACCGAGGAGATCGGCGCGCAGGTCACGGCGGTGCAGGGCGAGACATCAGGCGCGGTGGACGGCATCCAGTCGATCTGCGCGACGATCCAGCAGGTCGACGAGATCTCCGCCGCGATTGCCGCCGCCGTCGGCCAGCAGGGCACTGCGACGCAGGAGATCGCGAAGAACGTCCAGCAGGCCGCCGCCCGCACCGGCGAGGTCTCGCAAAATATCTCGGGTGTCACGGCCGGCATCGCCGCGACGGGCACGGCGGCAGAGGAAGTGCTGGGTTCGGCGGTCGAGCTGTCGAAACAGTCGCAGCGGCTGCGGGACGAGGTGGATCGCTTCCTCGCGCAGATCCGCGCGGCGTAGCGGGACGCAACCAGCACGGCAAATTCGGTGTCGTCCCCGCGAAGGCGGGGACCCATCACCACAGGGAGAAGTTGCGGCGCGAGACTGGCAATTCCGAGTCTTCGCCAAATCACTCCCTGTGGCTATGGGTCCCGGGCTCGCGCTGCGCGCGCCCCGGGACGACAGCTTACGCTTTGGCCCCGACCATCACATCGATCGCGCCCTTGACGATCGCCTCCAGCTCCTTGCGCGACACGCGCGCGCGGGAGCGGATGGCGATGCTGTGCACGGTGGCTGAGGCGAGCTGGGCCAGCACGACCGGATCAGTGCTCTCCGGCAACTCGCCCTTCTCCCTGGCGCGGCGGAAGCAACTCGCAAAGGCCTTGTCGAGCTCGGTGAGACCGTCGAGCACCATGGCGCGAATATCGGGATCGCCAACGGCTTCCGACGCCGCGGTCACCACCGTGAAACAGCCGCGCGGACCGGTCTCACCCGACAGATAGATGTTCAGCGCGGAGGCGAAGATGCGCTCCAGCCGCTCGCGCACCGGCATCTCCTCGCGGAAGATCGCCGCCATCGAGGCCCGCGCCTCCTCGCGGTAGCGCTGATAGCTCTTGATGTAGAGCTCGCGCTTGTCACCGAAGGCGCCATAGAGGCTCGGGCGGTTCATGCCGGTCGCTTCGCTCAAATCATCGAGCGATGTCGCGGCAAAGCCCTGCTTGCGGAACAGGTCGAGCGCCTTGCCGAGCGCGACCTCCGGCTCGTAGGCGCGGGGGCGGCCGCGACGCTTCGGTTCGCCGCGGCGCTCGGGCTCACTGGCAGCAATTGGCGGCTTTGATTTTTGTACCATCTCGCAATTTAATCCTTGACCATCCCCATATTATGCAAGACAGTACAAAAATCAATCTGGCCAGGTTGAGCGAACACTCGAAGAGACGCTCCAAGCAATTGCCCAAGGAGGCTACAGATGGATCTCTATTTCTCGCCGCTCGCCTGTTCCATGGCGACCCGTGTCGCGCTGTATGAAGCCGGCGCCGAGGCGAACTATCTCGAGGTCGACCCGCCGACCAAGACCGTGCTGAACGACGGCTCCGACTTCCGCGCCGTCAACCCGATCGGCCTCGTGCCGACGCTGCGCACCGACGATGGCGTGATCCTGACCGAGAACGCCGCGATCCTGCAATACGTCGCCGACCGCTTCCCGCAATCGGGGCTCGGCGCCGCGGAGGGCATCGATCGCACGCGGCTGCATCAATGGCTCTGCTTCATCGGCACCGAACTGCACAAGGGCCTCTTCATCCCCGTGCTCGACCGCAAGGCGCCGCAGGAGACCAAGGCCTATGCGCTGGAGAAGAACCTGTCGCGGCTCGACTATCTCGACAATTACCTGAAAGGCCGCGACTTCCTGCTCGACCATTTCAGCGTGGCGGATGCTTACCTCGTCACCGTCATCAACTGGACCATGGCGACGCCGCCGATCGAGCTTGCGAAATGGCCAAACGTGAAGGCCTATTACGAGCGCCTGCGCCAGCGGCCGTCGGTGGCCAAGGCGATCGCGGAGGAGTTCGAGCTGTACAAGGCCGAGCTCGCCCGCAAGAAGGCGGCGGCGTAGGCCGGAGCTTTTGGCCACTGGACGTCTCTCGTGTCCCGGACGCGCTGCAGCGTTCTGACGCTGCTGCGCAGAGCCGGGACCCAGGGGCAGCACGTTCCGCTGCTACATGGGCCCCGGCTCTGCAGCGCACCACGCCGCGAAGACGCGGCGCGCTGCGCTGCGTCCGGGGCACGAGACCCTTGTTGGGTGATAAACATGGCTGCTCATTCTCGCGGCTCATTTCGCCCGAGCTTTGCTTGCGTCTCGCACCCTTATCTCAAGCAAGGGCGCAGGGAAGGCCGGGCGCCGGCTGGCACCCGAAGTCCCGCGTGTGCGAAAGACGCGCACGGGGTGGACGACAGGTGTGCCGGTCGCCCGGCCTTCCCTGCGCGATGGTTTTCACGGTGTCCTTCGTGCTCTCCTCGGGGAGCGCTGCACTATTGCCCCCGTCGCCTTGCGGTCTCAGATGCGCGCACCGGTTGGCTGCGACATCACCGCAGGACTTGACGCCAGAACCCCGGGCGTCAGGACCACACGACTTCTCCGTCCGCGCACATCTTCGCTGGGTTCTCCACGGCTGGCGTGCGCTCACCGTCGAGACCATTCGAAGACGCTGTCAGCGCCGTGTCGTATCGCGCCTGCCGCTGCTCACGGGTTTCCCCGCCCTGCAGCGCCATCCCGCGCCGACGCCGTCGCGGCCACCGCATCCCGGCCCGCGCTTCGTGACGATCGCGAAACGCCCCTCGTGGCGGGCGGGATGCGGAGGCTTGTACGGCAAAACCGAACTTCTGTAAATTCGAATATTTTTGGGCGGGGATCTCGACCCAGCGCTGGCGTGTTTTGCCCGTCGGGCACCACAACGGATGGTGGATGGGGCGAGCGGCCGCGCGGACGCCGTCTTGCCGGCGCGCGGGACCACCTTCCGAAAAGCCGGGGTTCTCAGGGAAATGGGAGCCCGCGCCAAAATTCTACACGCGAGAGTTGCGCGAAATACAAGCCGCGCGATAGGATGGCCGCAGCCGAGGAGCACCCGCCAAATTGCTGGCGGCGAAGTCTCCAGGGCTTTGTCGCGCCGTTCATATTCATTGTCAGGCAAGGGATTTTCGCCATGAACCGGGCTATCATTCATATTTGGTCCTGCGCAGCGGTCGGCGTTGCGCTGTTTTCCGTCGGCGAGGCGCAAGCCGCCTGCGATCCTCCGAGGGACATGAGGGACTGCGCGCGCATTCCGAAGGAAGTCTTTGCGCAGGAGAATCCCGCCCTCCCCGAGCCGCCATTCCTTGTCACCTATCCGGGCACGACGAACCAGCTGGCGCTAACAAATTTCGATCTCTTCCAATCCCCGGATCCCGTGCCGGGAGGCAACGGATGCCATCCGCTAAACCAGAGCGCATGCGCTGCCGTGTCGTCGGCTGATTTGACGAAGAGTAAGGTGGCGAAAAAGTCCACTCCCTTCGTGGTCAGATTCCAGAACGGCCGGTCCTTGCTCGCTGCCCCCGTAGCCGCCGCTCGCTGAGCATCGCCAACCCGGTCCGCGAGCGGAGACCCACGGTGCCGAGTCCCACCCGCGCAGCTACGACGCTGCGAGCCCTTCTGACTGCCGTGGCTCCGCTGCGGTATATTTTCTATGCCCTGCGGGATGTATTCGTCTGCCTCAGGGTCCTGCTCATCCCCGCCTGCCTGAGCGGCTTTGCATCGCTCGTTCTGTTCCTGCCGGATCAGACGCGCGACTATTATCGCCTGGTCGTCGAGAATCTCGCCGAGCAGATCGACGTCTCGCGGTGCGCGGCCGTCGCAGACGCAGTTTTTCCGATCGTGTTCCTGCTCGGCATGGCCGCGTGCCTGTTGTTCAGCACCATCGTGCTGCTGGTCGATCGAAACCGGCCAAGCCTGTACCGCACGGCCTGTGTCCGCTACGCCGTTCCGTTCCTGCCAATTCTGTTCGGCACACTGCCGCTCGTTGCCGCCATCGCGGGCTTTGCAGCCGGCGCAGACGCAATCAACCTCAAAGCCGAAACGACCTCGATCGACGAGATCGATGCATTCGGCGACCACGAATTCGCCAAGCAGCTGAAGACGCTTTTTGACTGGTCCAAGCGCGGCGACTGGTACTTCGAATTGGGACTGTGGGTTCTCGGCGCCGTCACCCTGTTATTCCTTCTGCGAAGCATATTTGTCGTGCACCTCAGCCGCCGGCTCGCGGCGCCTCAGAAGGCGTGGCTCCGGCAAATCGCAAATCGGACCTCCGCTGCCTCGCTCATCCTGTCCCTCGTCGCGGTGGTCGTGATCGCTGCATATCCAGTACCGATCGGTCAGACCCTGGGATCGATCTCCATATTTGCGATCTTCATCGGCTGTCTCACGCTGAATGCCACGGGCTTGAGCATATGGTCCCGGCGTCTCGACTTTCCCATCATTCCGGCGCTGCTCGCCGTGGCCGGCTTCCTGGCGTGGACCGACATCAACGACGATCACGAGCTGCGCCGCATTGACAAGAGCGGTCGGGAGGTCCGTTCGTCGGCAACGCCGACGGCTCGTCCTCCGGGCGACATCGAGGGCGAATTCGCGAAATGGTTTGATCTCCGGCCCGACAGGAAGAACCCCGAATTCAGTGCGGATCAAAGCTATCCGGTCTACATCGTCGCCGCGCAGGGCGGCGGTATTTACGCCGCCGCTCAGGCCGTGCAATTCCTGACCAAGCTGCAAACGACCTGCGAACGATTCGCCCAGCACCTGTTCGCGATCAGCGGCGTATCTGGAGGCAGCGTCGGCGCCGCGTTCTATGCCGCGATGACCGAAGAGTTCAAGCCGACGGAGCAACAATGCCGCAGCGTTGCCGAAATCGGCAGCAGCGGTCCCCGGAGTCCGGAAATGCGCGAAGCGCAGCAATCCGCATTTGAGCTCGTGCGCAACGATTACGACTTCCTCTCGCCGCTGGTCGCTTCGGCTCTCTTCCCCGATTTCGCACAACGCTTCTTCTGGCCAGCCAATCCAGCCTTGTCACGGGCCCGTGCGCTCGAACGGTCGATCGAGGCCGCGTGGGCGGATGTCGCAACCCGAAACTTCGGCGGAACCGGCCGGGATGCACTGAAGAGCGGGGTGCTGGCGTCCTGGAATCCAGCGGGCCTCAAGCCGGCGCTCTTCTTCAACACGACCGAAGTGGCATCCGGACGACGCCGCGTCATCGCACCGTTCGACATCGACAAGGAAAATCGAACCGATGCACAAATCCTGCCGCTGACCCAGGACTATGACATTCCCCTGAGCGTCGCGGCGGTCGCCAGCGCGCGCTTTCCCTGGCTAACGCCCGCGGCCTGGTTTTGGGACAGCGGGTCGACGGCAATCCCACCAGACAAGAGCGACATCACGAGATTTCATGTCGTCGACGGCGGATATTTCGAGAATTCCGGCGTGACCACCGCGGTCGATATCATCAATCGTCTTCAGCGCCGGGCGGATGCGTGCTGCAAGCAGGCCCGCTTCCATCTCATCGTTCTGACATCAGGCAAGTACAGCGAGGGCAGCTCCAGCGCGTTCAGCGAGGCCGTATCCCCGGTGGTCGCACTGTTCAACAGCCGAACGGCACGAACCTATTCGACCGTCGATCTGGCGACACGGGATCTCGGCGTCATCAAACGTGATGCCACGGACGTACGGGCACGGATCAGCCGGGTGCAAAGAGCCGATTTCGGGGACTACGTGATACCGCTGCCTCTCGGCTGGCGTCTGTCGAAAATGTCGGCGTCAGAGATATTCTTCCTGACGGGCCGCGCCGCACACTGTGTGCCCGACGAGGACTTCTTGCAGAAATCGAAGGTCACAGGGTTCGGCCCAGGCGATTGCGTGCAACGGCTGATCCTGCATCAGCTCCGCGGTGACGACCTCGATACGGCGCTCAGGGACGCGCAGGCAAGCCATCCGCAGGTCAAGCCATAGAGCAGGAGGTCTTGGTCGGAGGTCTTGGTCAGAGGTCTTTTGGTCGGAGGCCTGACAGCCCCCCGCCACCGATCCTCACCCGTACAGCACCCGCGGCAGGATCGTGACGATGCCGGGCCACAGCGTCAGCAGCAGCACGAAGCCGATCATGATGATCAGATACGGCATCGTGACGCGGGCGATGTAGCCGAGGCCGTCTTCCGTCAGGCCCTGGATCACGAACAGGTTGAAGCCGACCGGCGGGGTGATCTGCGCCATCTCGACCGCGAGCACGAGGAAGATGCCGAACCAGATCTCGTCGAAGCCGGCGCCCTTCACGATCGGCAGCACGATCGGCAGCGTCATCACGATCATCGAGAAGCCGTCGAGGAAGCAGCCCAGGATCAAATAGAAGATCACCAGCACGACGATCAGCATGAACGGCGACAGGCCGAGCCCCTTGACGAAGGCCGCGACCGCCTGAGGAATGCCGAGGAAGGCTGCGGCATTGCCGAGGATGGAGGCGCCGAGCACGATCAGCGCGATCATCGAGCAGGTCACGACCGAGCCGATCAGCACGTCGCGCATCACCTGCGTCGACATCGAGCCCTGCGCCCAGGCGACCAGCCCCGCGCCGAGCACGCCGACAGCGGCGGCCTCCGACGGCGTTGCGAGCCCGCCATACATCGAGCCGAGCACGCAGGCGATCAGGAACAGCGCGGGCGCGAGGTCCTTGAGCGCGGCAAAACGCTCGCCCCACGGCACCTGCGAGAGCTTGGCTTCCGTCTCCGGCACCATCGCGGGCTTGAGCGTGGCGTGCAGCATCACCCAGCCCATGAAGGTCGCGGCCAGCAGCAGGCCCGGCAGCACGCCCGCCGTGAACAGCTTCAGGATCGAGACGTCGCCGAGCACGCCGTAGATGATCATGATGTTGGACGGCGGGATCAGGAAGCCGAGCGTGCCGGCGCCGGCGAGCGAGCCGATCGCGATGTCGCGCGAATAGCCGCGGCGCAGCAGCTCGTTGAGCGACATGCGGCCGATCACCTGCGTGGTCGCCGCCGACGAGCCCGAGATCGCCGCGAAGATGGTGCAGCCGATCACGTTGACATGCAGCAGCCGGCCGGGCAGCAGCCCCGCCCACGGCGCGAGCCCCTGGAACAGCGAGCGCGACAGGCGGGTTCGAAACAGCAGCTCACCCATCAGGATGAATAGCGGCAGCGCCAGCAGCTCCTGCGTGGTCAGAATGTTCCAGGCGTATTGCGGCAGCAACTTGTCCAGCGGGATCGAGCGGAACATCGCAAGCAGCAGCGTCGCGGTGAGCGCAAGCGTGAGGCCGATCCAGACGCCGCACGCCAGCAGCGCAAACAGGATCGCGAACAGGGCGACGACTTCAATGGTCATGCGATCTTGAATCCCGATGCGAGCAAGGCGGTCATTCGACGGGCGAGGCCTTCATGCGGTGGTCCTCCAGCGGCAGGCCGAGCACGGCCTGGATCGCGCGCGCCAGGAACTGGAGCGTCAGCAGCAGCATGCCGAAGGTGACCACCGCTTCGGGAAACCACAGCGGCGTGTCGCTCGAGGTCGAGACCTGGCCGCGCGTGTACGCGGCAAAGGCGAACTTTGCCATCGCCGAGGTCAGGAACGCCATGAAGGCAAAGCCGGCCGCGGCCGAGAGGATCTCGAGCGCGCGCTGCACCGGCGCCGGCGTGTTCTTGAGCAGCAGCACGACGCGGATGTGGCCGCCGACGCGCAAGGTCATGGCGGCACCGAAGGTGAAGGATGCCGCCATCAGATAAGAAGAGTATTCCCACGCGATCGAGATCGTCGGCGGGAAGAACGGCAGGAAGTTGGAGAGGAAGCGGGTCGCGACCTCGCACAGCATCAGCAGCGTCAGCGTCAAGAGGCAGCCGCCGCCGATCCAGCCGTCGAGCCGGCCGAGCCGGTCGATGCCGTCGAGCAGGATGCGCAGCGGCGCGGGCGCCGCTGCGTTGAGGCTTTGCGGTGCTTCGGACGAAACGCTCACCACGGCTCCGTCCTCAACCACGCTTCATTTCGGCGAGATAGGACCGCACCGGCTTGTCGGCCGCCGGCACGCGCTTGAGGAAGGCGTCGAGCTGCGGCGCAGTCTTGGCGCGGATGTCCGTCATCATCGCGTCCGAGAGCGGCACCACCTCCATGCCGCCTTCCTTGAGACGGTTGAGGCTGTCGACGTCGGCCTTGAGCGAGTTGGCCCAGAAGCCCGGCTCCATCTTCGCCGCAATATCCGCGACGACCTTCTGCTGATCGGCAGAGAGTGCCTTCCAGGAGTCGAGATTGACGGTGAGCATCTGCGACGACCAGACGTGGTTGGTCGGATAGACGTATTTCAGGAACTCCCAGAACTTGCCGTCGACGCCCGACACCGAGGAGGTCGAGACGCCAGAGACGGCGCCCGAGGCCAGCGCCGGGATCGTCTCGCCCCAGGGGATCATCACCGCCGCCATGCCGATCGCATTCAGCATGTCGACCGCGTTCTTGTCGGGCACGCGGATCTTGATGTTCTTCAGACCCTCGACGTCGGCGACCTTCGCCTTGAGGTGCAGGTACTGCGTCGGCCACGGCACGATGTAGAGGATCTTCTGGTTGTTGCGCGCGGCGATCTTCTCGTATTCGGGCCGCACATATTTGTGCAGCACCTTCAACTCGTCCACGGAGCCGCACAGGAACGGGATGCTCTCGACGCCCATGAAGGGCTCGTCGCCGACCTGCTGGATGTTGAGGACGTCGGCGAGCGGCACCAGGCCGTCGCGCACGGCGCGCAAATGCTCGGGCCCCTTGAAGCCGAGCTGGCCGCCGGCCTTCACGGTGATCGCAACCGCGCCGCCCGTCTGCTTCTTCACTTCCTCGGCGAAGGCCATCGCATTCTGGGTGTGGAAATTGCCGTCGGGCCACACCGTCGACATGTCCCAGCTCGTCGTCGCCGCCCGGGCGCGGGTCGAGATATGGCCGGCGGCGAGCAGCGTCGCTGCGCCCGTGGTGAAGTTCCGTCGCGTGATCATCGAGCCCCTCCGTTTGTTACCACGTGCGCGGACGTGTCAGCGCGCGTACCCGTAAACTGCAACCGCATTGTCGGCGGAGACGAGCCCGCTCTCGACATCCTCCTTGACCGCCCTGCGCTCGCGCGTCGCGGGATCGCCGATGCCGGCGCCGCCGGGCGTCAGCACCACCAGCCGGTCGTCCGGCGGCACCTGCTGAAAGCCCTTGCCGCGCAGCTTCTTGCCCGACTTCAAGCCGACGTAACCGGCCTCGCCGTTCTGGCCGCCGTCGCGGCCGCGCGGCGGATGATCGATGCGATCGAACGCGGCCAGGATGTCGAACGGCGCGTCGACGCCGCTGCCGACCTCGATGATCTGGCCGAGCCCGCCGCGGGTGCGCCCTGCGCCGCCGGAGTCCGGACGCAGCTCCTTGCGCCAGAAGATCAACGGCGTCTGCGTCTCCGCGATCTCGACCGGCGTGCCGCGCACGCCGCTCGGGTAAGCCGTCGCCGACAGCCCGTCCTTGCCGAAGCGCGCGCCGGTGCCGCCATTGGAGGTCACCGCCATCGAGAACCCGTAATTGCCGCCGACGCCGGAGCGGGTCTGGCCGCGCACGTTGAGATTCCACAGGCACGAGGTGCCTTCGGCCGGGACGCGCTCGGGGATGATCTGGCGCAGGCAGCCGAACACGACGTCGGGCAGCATCTGGCCGATGATGTGGCGCGAGGCGACCGGCGCCGGCTTGGGCGCATTGAGGATCGCGCCCGCAGGCGCCGACACCGTCAGCGGCGACAGCGAACCGGCATTGTTCGGGATCTGCGAGGCGACGACGCAGCCGAGGCCGAACACGGTGTAGGCCGTAGTGTAGGACAAGGGCACGTTGATGCCGAACTTCGAGGCGGCCGAGGTGCCGTCGAAATCGACATGGATGCCTTCGTCCGAGATCGTCAGCGTCGCGGCCAGCGTCACCGGGGCGTCATAGCCGTCGACGACCATGGTGTTGCGCCAGCTGCCCTTCGGCAGCTTGGCGATCTCGGCGAGCACCGCCTCGCGCGAGCGCGCGCAGATGTAGTCGCCGAGCTCGTCGAGCGTATCGATGCCGAACTCGGTCATCATCTCGACCAGGCGCTCGCAGCCGACGTCGTTGCAGCCGGCGAGCGAATAGGTGTCGCCCTCGGTGTCGATCGGCAGCCGCGTGTTGGTGCGGATCATCGCCATCAGCGTCTCGTTGACGACGCCCTGGTCGATCAGCTTCAGCATGGGGATATAGAGCCCCTCCATGAAGACGTCGGTGGCATCAGGCCCGAAGCCGATGCCGCCGATGTCCATGAGGTGGCTGGTGCAGGAGAACAGCGCCACCGGCCTGCCGTCCTTGAAGCAGGGCGTGGTGACGACGAAATCGTTGAGATGGCCGGTGCCCATCCAGGGATCGTTGGTGATGTAGGCGTCGCCCTCTTTCATCGTCTCGATCGGAAAGCGGTCGATGAAGTGCTTGACCGATTCCGCCATCGAGTTGACGTGACCGGGCGTGCCCGTCACCGCCTGCGCCAGCATGCGCCCCTTGAGGTCGAACACGCCGGCCGAGAGGTCGCCGCACTCGCGCACGATCGGGCTGAAGGCGGTGCGCAAAAGCACCTGCGCCTGCTCCTCGACCACGGCGATCAGCCGGTGCCACATGATCTGGAGGTCGATCAGGCTCGCGCCATTTGCCTTGTTCATGATCAGGCCGCCTTCCGTTCCATGACGATGCTGCCGGCACCGTCGATATGGGCGTCAAAACTGGTGGAGACGAAGGTCGAGGTTTCGTCCTCGGCGATCACCGCGGGCCCGGCGATGGTCGCGCCCGGCGCCATGTCCTCGCGGCGATAGAGCGGGATCTCGATCACCTCGCCCGCACGCCCGTCGAAGAACCTGCGGCTGCCGCTCGCCTTTCCGGCGGGCGTGCGCGCGACGGCGGCGACGGTGGACGGATTGCGCGCTTCCGTCGTCGCGAGCACCGACCAGCTCAGCACCTCGATCGCAGCACCCGGGATCGGGCGCTCGAACATCGCCGAATAATCCGCCTCGAACTTCTGCCGCAGGCCGGCGAGATCGGCCGCCGTCAGCCGCCGGTTCGGCAGCTCGACGCTGATCTCGTGCCCCTGTCCGACATAGCGCATGAAGGCGGCCCGCCGCTCGCGCACCGGCGCGCCGGCAGCGCCGGGCTCGACCAGGGCGCGCGCCTCGGTCACCATCTCCTGCAGGAGATCGGAGACCGCCTCGGTGTCGAAATCGTCGAGGCGGACGTGACGGCTGCGTACCAACTCATAAGCGATGGGCGCGGCAAGGAAGCCGACCGCCGAGCCGACGCCGGCATTCGACGGCACGATCACCCGGGAGACGCCGATCTTCTCGGCCACACGCGCCGCATGCAGCGGCGCCGCACCGCCAAAGGCGATCAAGGTGTGCTGGCCGACGATCTCGCCGCGCTCGACCGCATGGACGCGCGCCGCGCTCGCCATGTTCTCGCAGACGACCTCGTGAACGGCATAGGCCGCGGTTTCCGCCGACAGGCCGAGCGGTTCGCCGACGTCACGCAGCAGCGCCTGCTTCGAAAGCTCGATGTCGAGCTTGATCGTACCGCCGGCAAACGCGTCGGGATCAATCATGCCGAGCGCAACGTCCGCATCCGTCACGGCAGGGCGCTGGCCGCCGCGACCGTAACAGGCCGGGCCCGGCTCCGAAGAAGCACTCTCGGGACCGACCGTGACGCGCTTCATCGCATCGACATGGGCGATCGAGCCGCCACCGGCGCCGATCTCGACCATCTCGATCACGGGGATTCGCACCGGCAGGCCGGAGCCTTTCAGGAAGCGCGCCGCACGATCGACCTCGAACACGCGCGAGGTCTCGGGCTGGTATTTCTCGATCAGGCAGATCTTTGCGGTGGTGCCGCCCATGTCGAAAGATAGCACCTTGCTCTCGCCGAGCCGTGCCGCGATCTGCGCCGCGAAGATCGCCCCGCCCGCAGGGCCGGATTCGACAAGACGCACCGGAAAGCGCCGCGCGGTCTCGATCGAAGTGACGCCGCCGCCCGAGGTGACGAGATAGATCGCGCCGCGGAACTGCTCGACCTGCAAGGCATCGGCCATGCGGGCGAGATAGCCGTCGATCAGGGGTTGCACATAGGCGTTGGCAACCGCAGTCGATGTGCGCTCGTACTCGCGGATCTCCGGACAGACCGCAGAGGACACGGTCACGGAGATGCCGGGCATCTCCTCAGCCAGGATCGCGGCTGCACGCCGCTCGTGCTCGGGATTGGCGTAGGAGTGCAGGAAGGCGATCGCGACGCTTTCGACCTTCAACTCACGCAATTTTGGCGCGAGTGCGCGCACTGAGGCCTCGTCGAGCGGGAGGCGGACGGCGCCGTGAGCGTCGACGCGCTCGGGCACGGTAAAGCGCAGGCTGCGCGGCGCCAGCGGCCTCGGCTTGTCGATGCCGAGATCGTACTGGTCGTAGCGGCTCTCGGTGCCGATATCGAGCACGTCGCGAAAGCCGTCGGTCGCAATCAGGGCCGTCCTGGCGCCGCGGCGCTCGATGATGGCGTTGGTCGCGAGCGTGGTGCCGTGAATGAAGACGTCGATGTCGCTGATATGGGCGCGGGCGTCGGCGAGGATGAGACGCATGCCGTCCAGCACCGCCTGTTCGGGACGCTGCGGCGTCGTCAGCAGCTTGCGCGTCTTGCGATCCTGTCCCACGTCCAGCACGATGTCGGTGAACGTGCCACCGATATCCACGGCAAGCCGCACCTCGGCTCCCTCAAGCATTCCAAATTCTCCGCGCTGATCGTCAAGACTGAGGTCGAAAGCGCAGCAATTTCCATGCCATGGACGGCAAGGACAACGTCGCGCCCGGCCATTCTGCTTGGCACCTATGCAATAGGCAAGGCGTGTTCGCGAGTCCCGCGATCAGAGCAGGAATGCAAGCGCCGCTTCGCAGCGCTCCTCGACCTTCAGAGTCAGGAGATCGTCGGCGCGAGTGCGGCCGAGATTGACGGCTGCAATCGGAATGTTGCGCTGCGCCGCAGCCTGCACGAAGCGGAAACCGGAATAGACCATCAGCGAGGAGCCGACGATCAGCATGGCGTCGGCCTGCGACAGATGGTCCTGCGCGGTGGCGACGACGTCGCGCGGCACGTTCTCGCCGAAGAACACGACGTCGGGCTTGAGGATGCCGCCGCACGCCTCGCAAGGAGGCACCTGGAAGGACGAAAAATCCTCGTGCTCGAGATCAGCATCGCCATCCGGTGCATCGGCGGCATCGAGCGTCAGCCACGTCGCATTGGCGCGACCAAGCGCGTGCTGAAATTCTTCGCGCGGCGTCTTCGCGCCGCAGCTCATGCAGCGCACCAGATCGAGCCGGCCGTGCAGGTCGATGACCTGGCGCTGGCCGGCGGACTGATGCAACCGGTCGACGTTCTGGGTCAGCAGCATCCCGCAGCGGCCCTTCGCCTCAAGCCGCGCCAGCGCATGATGCGCATCGTTCGGCTTCGCCTGACCAAACCGCCTCCAGCCGATCAGGCTGCGCGCCCAATAGCGCTGGCGGGTCTGTTGCTCCGACATGAAGGCCTGGAAGTTGACAGGCTGGGTCCGCTTCCAGTTGCCGTTTCCGTCGCGATAATCGGGAATGCCCGAATTGGTGCTGCAGCCGGCGCCGGTCAGCACGAACAGCTTTTCGTGCCGGTCGAGGAAGTCCTGCAGCGGTCGATTTGCCAGCGGAGCATTTGCCATGGCGCAGATGTAGTTCGCGCCGCGACATTTTGCCAGATCACTCCCGGACCGGCGCCCCGAAGCGGGCGGCGGATCGATCCGTGCCGGAGAAGTGCCGGCGGCGAATGCTCGCGCACCGGTTCGTTCTGCCCCGAACACGTCGCCCGTCAGATCTGGGCTGGATCGGTGTCATGCCTGTGCTTGTGAAGAAACCGGGCAATCTGCCCGCGGAGCGCCGCCGTGTCCAACAATGTTCCGACCGAACCGGCGGTGTCGAAAATCTCGCGCTGAAGCGTCGTCGGCAGGGAATTCCATTGCATGATGACGGCCGCGCCGAGACAGCGCAAAACGCGCTCTTCCTCCGCCGCGAGGGCTGCTCCACGCAGTCGCTCCGCCTCACCGGCGTTGACCGCATCCGCGTATTGGTCCGCGAGAACCTGCTCGTTGTCCGCGCGCCATGCAAGGCTATCCTGCAGTTTCTCGAATTTGCGGGTGTCATCCTTGCCGGGCGAAGTCCTGGCCAGTTCGCCGTACGCGGCCGCTTTTGCGCGATACTGTAGAAATTTGAACATGCTGCCTCCTTTCGTCGAAATTCGCCGCGCGCGGCGGACGACCGGCCCGAGGTCGGTGTTCGACCAGCCCGCGCGCAGAAGGCACGCCGAAACCGACTACCATTGGATCAACATCGAAACGGCGATCAACAGCACGAAGAAGACCGGGAGCAGGACCGGCGGCACGAGCCACTCGCGAAGACTGAATCCGGGGGAATCCGACATATTGACCGCCTCTTGGTCGCGGCGGGAGCGCAATGCTCTCAGTCACCGATAACGGCCGAGGGGCGAGCGGTGATCAAGCGGATATAGGCACCTCTCGCCAAATAGCGAGGCTTGCGACGGACTATTTGTCCCGAGCAGCACCGCACCGGGTTGTAACCCTGTCGCCAGATCATCATTTGAAAGAGGCGCGACCGGCTCGCTCTTGTCAGGCCTCGACGAAACGTCCGCGTTCCTGACGCACGCAAGCCCGGCGTCGGCCACCCAGGGGTGCCCCGGCTCAAACGGCGTGAAGGCGCACGGCACCTGCAACCTGATCGGCCCGAACCATGATTGATTTTCCAAATCACAGTCGCTCATATGACCAGACACGGCGTGCCGTGCGGTTCTGGGGACACGACAGCGCCATCGAGGCCTCGTTCTTCATCGACGAAGGCGCGTTGAAGCGGATTCAACCGGGCGCCGATGCGACCGAATCGGGATTCCTGAACGCGTTCGATCGCAACCGCGACTTGATATGTGCCGCCGCGGCCAGGAAGTATGTCCGCGGCAGCAGGGGCTCCTACGACCTGCTCGCAGGAGATTTCTGAAGCGGCCAATGAGATCGTGATTTCGTCCGTGGACCCACGTTTCTAGCTTGCCCAGTTCTCGCGGAATTCCGGGAACAGCGTCAGGCCTCCGCAGGCATAGAGGGTCTGCCCGGTGATGTAGCTCGCATCGTCCGAGGCGAGGAAGGCGAAGACGGCGGCGATTTCCTCCGGTGTGCCGACGCGTCCCATGGGAATGTGGCTGGTGACGGTTCCGCGCTTTTCGGGATCGCCGGTCCAGGCCGCGTTGATCGGGGTGTCGATCGCGCCCGGACCAACGGCATTCACACGAATGCCCCGGCCAGCGAACTCCAGCGCCAGCGTGCGCGTCAGGTTGGCCATGCCGCCCTTGCTGATCGAATAAGCGAGATAGCCGGGCTTCGGAATGATCTGGTGCACGCTGGAGCAGTTGATGATGCTGCCGCCTCCCCCGCGCGCCACGAAATGCGCGAGCGCCTTTTGCGCACAGAGCACCGCGCCGTTGAGATTGACGTCGATGATGCGGCGATAGGTTTCGACGTCGAGCGCCTCGCTCGGCGATTCCCGCTGGAAGCCGGCGTTGTTGACCAGACAATCGAGGCGCTTGAAGCGCGCCAGGACCGTCTCGAACATGGCCGCGACCTGCTGTTCATTGCTGACATCGGCCTTGACGATGACGTGATCGAGCCTGCCGTGACCACGATCGCTCGATGCGGTCCGCGCCATGGCGAGCGACTCTTCTGCTCGCTCGGCATGATCGACATAGTTGATCGCGACGGTCGCGCCTTCCCCGGCAAGCCTGATGGCGACGGCGCGGCCAATGCCTTGCGAGGCGCCGGTCACCAGCGCGTATTGGCCGACGAGGCGCGAAGGATATGAAGTCGGGCGATTGGGTTGTGGCATGGTCTCTCTCCGGAATGCCTCATCATCGGCGGAACGCGCCTTTTGTTCCATCCTGTCAGCGCATCGCTGGGATTCACTCCACGCGGCGCGCCAGTGGTGAGGTCAGGATCTGGTAAAGAATGATGGCGCCGAAGGTTGCGGTGCCGATCCCGCCGATCGTGAATGCGCCAAATTTGAGCGTGAGATCCCCCGCCCCCGCGGTCAACGCCACGGCGGCGGTGATCAGGTTTGCAGGATTGGCAAAGTCGACCTTGTTCTCGACCCAGATCCGGCCCGCCATCGCCGCGATCAATCCGAACAGCACGATCGAGAGGCCGCCGATGACGGGCCCGGGGATCGACAGGATCAGCGCGCCGAATTTCGGCGAGAAGCCGAGCAGGATCGACACGATCGCGGCGAAGGCAAACAGCAATGTCGAATAGACCTTGGTCGCGGCCATGACGCCGATGTTCTCGGCATAGGTGGTGACGCCGGTGCCGCCGCCGCTGGCTGCGACGATGGTCGCCAGGCTGTCGGCGAACAGGGCGCGCCCGAGATAGGCGTCGAGGCTCCGGCCTGTCATGGCGCCGACGGCCTTGATGTGACCGAGGTTCTCGGCGACGAGAATGATCGCAACCGGCGCAATCAGGAAGATGGCATCCGCCTGGAACGTCGGCGCAGTGAAGTTCGGCAGGCCGATCCACGGCGCGGCCGCCAATTGGGCAAAGTCGACCGGCTTGCCGAAGCCGAACCCGTTCGCAAACAACAGGTAGAGAAGGTAGCCGCCGATTGCCCCGAGGATGATCGGCAGCCGGCGCCACAGGCCGGGCGCAGCAACTGCAACCACGCCGATGATCAGAACGGTGGCGAGCCCGATTCCCGTGTCGAAGGTGTTGGCGCTCACCGCCTTGACCGCCACGGGCGCGAGGTTGAGACCGATCGCGGCGACCACCGCACCGGTGACGGCCGGCGGCAGCAGCCTCTCGACCCAGCCGACCCCCGACCACATCACCACCAGCGCGATCACCCCGTAGAGCACGCCCGCTCCGACGATGCCGCCGAGCGCGACCGAGATATTGGGATTCGCCCCATGCCCGGCATAGCCGGTGGCCGCGATGACGACGGCGATGAACGCGAAGCTCGAGCCGAGATAGCTCGGCACGCGCCCGGCGACGATGACGAAGAAGATCAGCGTGCCCACGCCGGAGAACAGCACTGCCACATTGGGATCGAACCCCATCAGCAGCGGCGCGATGATCGTCGAGCCTGACATCGCGACGCAATGCTGGAGACCCGAGACGACGGTCTGGCCCCAGGACAGCCGCTCCTCCGGCATGATCACGCCCGAGGTCTTCAGCGTCCAACGCGGAAAATAGCTCTGTGCTTGCTCGTCCGAGCCGGTTGCTGTCGACATGTTCCCCCCAGTTGCGGTGCAGCGATCGATCGTCGTGCGATCCGACAAAATTGTGATTGTCGCTTCTGCGGTGACCATCACATGATGCAAAGATTCAAATCTTTGCAAGATCAATGCGTTCCAGGGCCCACACTATGACACAAGTCGCGATCCAGCCAACCATCCGCCGACGGCATCAGCCCTGGTACAAGATCCTTTATGTGCAGGTCCTGATCGCCATCGCGTTCGGGGTGCTGATCGGCTATTTCTACCCGGATCTCGGCAAGGCCTTGAAGCCGCTCGGCGACGGCTTCATCGCGCTGATCAAGATGATGATCGCGCCTGTCATCTTCTGCACCGTGGTGCACGGCATCTCCTCGATGGGCGACCTCAAGCGCGTCGGCCGGGTCGGGCTGAAGTCGCTGATCTATTTCGAGACGGTCTCGACCGTTGCACTCGCGGTGGGCCTTTTGGTCGGCGAGATCCTCCAGCCGGGCCACGGCTTCAACATCGATCCCGCAACGATCGACCCGAAATCGGTGGCGACCTACGTCACCAAGGCCAAGGAGGAAGGCATCGTCGCCCATCTGATGGCGATCATCCCCGACAGCTATCTGGGCGCGATCGCGCGCGGCGACCTGTTGCAGGTGCTGTTGATCTCGATCCTCTCGGGCTTCGCCATCGCCTTCCTCGGCAAGGCCGGCGAGCCCATCGCGGATGCGATCGACAAGGCCGCAAAGATGTTCTTCGGCATCATCCGCATCATCGTGCGCGTGGCGCCGATCGGTGCCTTCGGCGCCATGGCGTTCACGGTCGGCGCCTATGGCCTCGGCTCGCTGCTCAACCTCGCCGCGCTGATCGGTACGTTCTACCTCACCAGCATGCTGTTCGTGCTCGTGGTGCTGGGCGCGATCGCCCGGCTCGCCGGCTTCTCGATCCTGCGCTTCATCGCCTACATCAAGGACGAGCTCCTGATCGTGCTCGGCACGTCGTCGTCCGAGACGGTGCTGCCGCAGATGATCCAGAAGATGGAGCATCTCGGCGCCTCGCGCTCCGTGGTCGGCCTCGTCATTCCCACCGGCTACAGCTTCAACCTCGACGGCACCAACATCTACATGACGCTGGCGACGCTGTTTCTGGCGCAGGCGACCAACACCCATCTGACGATCTGGCAGGAGCTCGGCATCCTCGGCATCGCCATGATCACGTCCAAAGGCGCTTCCGGCGTCACCGGCGCCGGCTTCATCACGCTCGCGGCGACGCTCTCGATCGTGCCCGACATCCCGATCCAGTCGATCGCGATCCTGGTCGGCATCGACAAGTTCATGAGCGAGTGCCGCGCGCTGACCAATCTGATCGGCAACGGCGTTGCCTGCGTCGTCATCAGCATCTCCGAAGGCGAGCTCGATCGCGAGGCGCTGCACGAGACCATGGCCCATCCGCTGGAGATGGGAGAAGCGCTGGAGCCGGGTGGAAGCGCGGCGTCATAGAGCCTCACCGGCGGCGCAATCGCATGTCGGAGGATCTTGCCCGCGGCCATCCTTCGAGACGCCCGCCTGCGGCGGGCCCTCAGGATGAGGTCGGAGTCTGTGGCGGCAGGTTCAACGAGCACCGATGCTGCTTAGCCTCATCCTGAGGAGCCCGCTGAAAGCGGGCGTCTCGAAAGACGAGGCGCGCGCTCAGGTCGCGCCCATTGTCTTGTACGATAGCCCTTCCCATACCGGGACGACAAAGCCCGGTTCCAATGCGGTAGTTTCCCGGAGTAGCAAAGTGATGCGGCACGCGTCACAACAATCGGATTGGGATCACCGATTGATACTCATTTTTTCCACCCGACGCGCTGGGGGCAGGGCGTCGGGTTTTTGAAAATCACAGCCATATCCAGATCGCCGGGCGGGATCAGACGGTCCCGCCATCGTGCAGCGCCGCGGCGGCAAGATCGATCCGCCGCGTCATCCCGATCGCTTCCAGGAACGCTTCGTCGTGGCTGACGACGAGCAGCGCGCCGTCATAGGCCCGCAAGCCCGCCTCGACCGCTTCGATGGAATCGATGTCGAGATGATTGGTCGGCTCGTCCAGGATCAGCAACGAGGGCGGCGCTGAACCGCCCAGCACGCAAGCCAGGCCCGCCCGGAACATTTGCCCGCCGCTCAGGCTCCCGACCCGTTGCAAGGCCGCATCTGCGCGAAACATGAAGCGCGCCAGGGCCGCGTGGCATTCATTCGCGCCCGCCTCCGGATTGAGGCGCCGGAAATTGTCCAGGATCGACACCGCGGGATCGAGCAGGCTGACCTTCTGGTCGAACAGCGCGAAGTCGGGCCGAACCCGCACGGTGCCGGCGAGCGGCCGCAGGTCGCCCGCGATCAGCCTCAGCAGCGTGGTCTTGCCCGAGCCGTTCGGCCCCGCCAGTGCGACCCGCTCGGGTCCGACCATCGAGAACGACAGGTCGCGCAAGATCGGCCGCGCCGGCTGATAGCCGGCGCTGACGCCGTCGAGAAAGACCACCTCCCGGCCCGTCGGCAGGTTCGTCGCGGGCAGCTTCACCGACAGCGGCTGAAGAATCTCGACGCGCCGGCGCGCCGCATCGACGGCCTCGCGCGCTTCTGCGCGCTGCCGCTCGGCGATTTGCGCGGTCTTGCCGCCGGTGTCCTCGCTGCGATCCTTGCGCGCCCCCGCCAGGATGCGCGGCATGTCGCCTTTGGCTCGCTTCTTCCGCCCGCCGCTGTCCTTGCGCGCTTTCCTCTCCGCGGCCTCCTGCGCCTTGCCGTCGATCTCCGACAGGCGCTTCTCGGCATGCGCGAGATCGTGCCTGACTGCCGCGAGCGCGACGGCCTTCTGCGCGCGGTAATGACTCCAATTACCGCCATATCGGGTTGCGCCCAGCGACGTCAGTTCGACGATGGCATCCATGGCTTCGAGCAGGCCCCGGTCGTGACTGACCACGATCGCACCGCCGCGCCAGGCGGCGAGGAGATCGGTCACCGCCTTGCGTCCGTCCTGGTCGAGATTGTTGGTGGGCTCGTCCAGCAGCAGAAAGTCCGGCTGGGCGAAGATCAGCGCAGCGAGCCGAACCCGGGTGATCTGGCCACCGGACAAGCACGACAGCTCCGTATCCGCATGAGGATCGAAACCGAGACGCGCCAACGCGCTCTCCAGTCGCGCCTCGAGCGTCCAGTCGATCGCGGAGATGTCGTCGACTGACGCCTCACCCCGCTCCGCTCGGCGCAGCAGCTCCAGCGCCGGCCGCACGCCGAACAGATCGGCCACGGTCGCGCCCTGAAGGACCTGCACGTCCTGACGCAACAGACCGACGGTGCCGTTGATCAGAACAGATCCGGACTGGGGAACAAGCTCCCCGGAAATCGACGCAAGCAGCGTCGTCTTGCCGACGCCGTTACGGCCGACGAGGCCGGTCCGCTCGGCCGCGAATGTCAGATCGACGTTGGAGAGAAGAGAGCGGCCGTCAGGCGTGGACAGCGACAGGTTCGACAGGATGATTGAAGCAGGCATGGAATTCCCCGTGAGCAAGGCGGATGGGCTTTGCGATCGGGGTGAAATCCATGGCTGCGAGCTTCCTGATTGAAGAGTTCTGTAACTACTCCCGTCAGGGGACGAGATCAAGGCGCGGCGCGCGGAGACGGCAGCGCGGGAGACGCTGCCGTCCTTCGTTGCCGTGCGGCGCGATCAGCCCTTGAGCGCGGTGACCACCACCTCGATCAGGGCGCTGCCGCCGAGATCGGCGACGCCGACGGTGGCGCGGGTCGGCAGGTTGTCGCCGAAGAACTCGGTCCAGACCGGGTCCATCTCGTTCTTCTTGGAGAGGTCGGTCACGAAGATCGAAGCGCTGACGACGCGCGACTTGTCGGTGCCGGCCTCCTTCAGATAGCCGGCGATCTTGCCGAGGATGTTGCGGGTCTGCTCGCCCATCGAGCCCGAGGTGTCGTCGGCGATGGTGCCGCCGATGAAGACGAAGCCGTTGGCTTCGACGGCGCGGTGCTGAATGGGCGTGCGAATGCTGCGGGTGATGCTCATGATGTCCTCTTGTTGTTAGAGCGTGGAGGGATGAAAGCGATCGATGCCGAGATCGCCGATTCGGGTCTGCGTGCCGCCGTTGACAATCAGCTCCGCCATCACGGCGCCGGCGCCGGGGCCGAGCTGGAAACCGTGCAGCGAGAAGCCGAACTGGTGATAGAGGCCCCTGTGGCGGCTGCTCGGCCCGAACACGGGAATGTCGTCCTTCATCTTGGCCTCGATACCGGCCCAGGCGCGCACGATGGTGGCGCTGCGCATCACCGGAAACAGCTCGAACACGGTCTGCGCGCTGGTCGCAAGGCTCTTCCAGTCCAGCACCGTCTCGTTGCGGTCCTGATAGGGCGTCGCCAGATGGCCGCCGCCGATCAGCACGGTGCCATTCTTGAACTGCTTGAAGGACAGTTTTCGGCCGCGCAGGATCACGACGGGGTCTATAAAGTGCGGCACGCGCGAGGTGATCATCAGCATCGGCGCGACGGTCTCGACCGGCACGGGCTCGCCGAGATCGGCCGCGATCCTGCCGGCCCAGGCGCCGGCGGCATTGACCAGCACCGGCGCGGCAAAGGTTTCGGTGCCGACATCGACAGACCAGAGGCCGTCGCCGTAGCGGATGTTGTTGGCCGCCACGCCTTCGCGAACGGTCGCGCCGAGCTGCTCCGCCTTGCGGCGGAACGCCGTCGTCGTCTGCGCCGGATTGGCCGCGCCGTCGCGGCGAGAGACCACGCCGCCGGGGCAGGTCTCGGCGACCGCCGGTACCAGCCGCCGCAATTCAGCCGCGTCGATCAGCTCCTCATGGGTGAATCCAAGCGCATTGAGCTCGGCAACGCGCGCGCGACAGACCGCGAGCTCTTCCTCGTTCTCGGCCACCAGGACCTGGCCGTAGCTCTCGAAGCTGCAATCGTCGTCGAGGAGATCGTTGATCCTCTCCCAGATGCCCATCGAGCGGATCGAGAGCGGGATCTCGGGAATGTGCCGCGCGAGCTGGCGGACGCCGCCGGCATTGACGCCGGAGGCGTGGCGGCCGGCATAGTCCTTCTCGATCAGCACCGGCTTCAGGCCGGCGAGGCACAGATGCAGCGTGGTCGAGCATCCGTGGATGCCGCCGCCAATGACGATCGCATCCACGTTTGTTGTCATCCGCGCACCACCGCCTTGACGTCCGCCTCGCTCTTCGGCACGGCGGCGAGCTCGGCGAGCGTGATCGGCTTCACCGGTGCACGCAGCCGATAGTAGCCGATCTCCTGCGGAGTCTTGCCGCGCGCCTGCGCCATCAGCTCGGTGACGGTGAGGCCGCAGAGCCGGCCCTGGCATGGCCCCATGCCGGTGCGACGATAGGCCTTGAGCTGGTTCGGCCCGGTCGCGCCGATCGCGACGGAATCGAGAACGTCCTTGGCGGTGACCTCCTCGCAGCGGCAGACGATGGTGTCGCCCTTGGGAATCCGGAACTGCGGCGCCGGGCGGAACAGCGTGTCGAGGAAGACGCGGCCGCGCTCGGCCTTGGCGAGATCGGAACGGAGCGCCGCCATGGCAGGGAGTTTCGCCGCGGCTGCGGGCGCAAGCGATTCGACTGCCGCTCGCGCGGCGATGCGGCCGCGAACCACGGCGGCATTGGCACCGCCAATGCCCGCGCCGTCGCCGGCAATCGCGATGCCGGCCACCGACGAATTGCCGCTCACATCCAGCACCGGCGACCAGCAGAGTTGCAGATCGTCCCAGCGATGCTCGACGCCGGCCGCCATCGCCAGATTGACGTTGGGCACGACGCCTTGATGCAGCAGCAGAAGATCAGCCGGAATGGTCTCGCGCTTGCCGCCCGCGACATAGCTGACGCTGGCGAGTTGGCCGTCGCCGGCCGCAGCAAGCTCGGTGACACCGGAGACGACCTGCACCTTGGCCTTGACCTCGCGCATCATCGACAGGCCCTTGGCGAAATAGGGCGAGGTCAGGAACGCGAAGGCGTGCGGCAGCGCGGCGACATAATTGCCGCGCTCGGTGGTGTCGAGGATGCGGTCGATGCGGCCGCCGAGGCGCAGGATCTGCGCAGCGAGCAGCCAGAGCAGCGGCCCCTGCCCCGCGATCACCGTGCGGCCATCAGGCACCAGCGCCGATGATTTCAGCATGGTCTGCGCCGCGCCGGCAGTCATCACGCCCGGCAGCGTCCAGCCGGGAATTGGGAACGGCCGCTCCAGCGCGCCGGTCGCGAGGATCACGCGCTTCGCCCTGACGAAGGCGGAGGCGCCGCCGATCGAGACGGCGATGTCGAGATTGCGGTCGAGGCTCCAGACGGTCGCACGCTGGATCACTTCCGCATTGCTCGCGCGCAGCGCCTGCACGAGATCCGAACCGACCCAATAATCCGCACCGAGCTGGTTGCGGTCGGTCACGGGCGTCGAGGAGATCGCACGAAACACCTGACCGCCGGGGCCGATGTTCTCGTCGAGCATCAGCGTCGTCAGACCTGCGCCGGCGGAGGTCGCCGCGGCGGCAAGGCCGGCCGGCCCGGCGCCGATCACCACGACGTCGTAGTCGTCACGCTTGGGAGCCACGCTCATCGTCCGATCTCCCGCTTGCCCTTCTGGATTTCGATCTGCATGCCCTCGGCGACGGGCACGAGGCAGCCCTGGCGGTTGCCGACGCCGTCGATGGTGACGAGGCAGTCGAAGCACACGCCCATCATGCAATAAGGCAGGCGCGGCGCGCCGCTGACGGCCGTCGAGCGCCGCGCGTCGACGCTGGAGGCCAGTAGCGCGGCGGAGACAGTGTCGCCCTGGCGCGCCGCGACGGCCACGCCGTCGACGAAGATCTGGACCTGCGGACGCTTGTCCTGTTCGGATCGCTTGAACATGGGATGCCTCGTGGCTCCTTTGGAATCTCTAATAGCCGCTGTTGTCCGCGGCACCCGCGCCGCCGAAGCGGCTGGCGGAGAACGCGCCGACCAGCTCGGGCTCCAGCGCACCCTGCGCGACCATACGCGAGATCTCGAACGCGTGGTTGGAGGCGAGCGTCACGCCGGAATGGCAGCAGGCGACGAAGGCGCCGGGATGCGTCTCCGACTGGTCGTAGATCGGAAATCCGTCCTGCGGCATCACGCGAATGCCGGCCCAGCTTCGGACCACGTTGAGCCGCGACAGATGCGGGAACATGCGCTGGGCGCGATCGGTCATGACAGCGCTGATCGAATGTTTCAGCGTGCGGTCGTCGAGCTCGTCCTCCTTGCTGTCGCCGATCATCACCGTGCCCTCGTCGGTCTGGCGGATCGTGGTCAGCGGATGCGGCAGGAACGGCATGGTGCGCTCGGTCACCACGATCTGGCCGCGGGTCGGACCCATCGGCGCGTGGAGGCCGACCATCGGCGCCAGCGTCTGGTTGGCGTTGCCGGCGGCCAGCACGATTTTGGCGGCGCGCAGCTCGCCCTTCGGCGTGGCCAGGCGGAATTCGCCGCCGCTCTTGCTGATCGCCGAAACCGGCTGCTCCGGAAAATAGTCGATGCCGAATGCCTTGAAGCCGGTGTGAAAGGCGCGGAAGGTGCGCAGCGAGTTGACGTGGCCGTCGAGCGGACAATAGCTGCCGCCGGACACTTCGGGGCCAATCAGCGGCAGCGACTTCTTCACCTCGGACGCCGACAGCATCTCCATCTTGTAGTCGGCAGCACCGGTCTGGTTGTGCATGCGCTTGACGAGCTCGGTGCGTTGGCCGAATTCGTCGTCGCCGAGCGTCAGGTGGAAACCACCGTTCTGCTGGAGCGCGACATCGAGCCCCGTCTGCTGCTTCAGCTCCGAGGCGAGGCGTCCCCAGGCTTCCGACGCGCGCACGGTCCAGACCGTGTAGGCGGGCATGCCGAGTCCCTTGCTCTGCACCCAGACCAGCGCAAAGTTCGCGCGCGAGGCACGCTTGGTGATGTCGCCCTCGTCGAGCACGGCCACCTTCTGGCCGAGGCGGCCGAGGCCCCAGGCAATGGCGGAGCCGAGCAGTCCGCCGCCGACGACAGCGACGTCGTAGTCTCCTGACATGGATTCTCCTATCGTCCCGTATCGCCCTTGCCGGCGAGCACGCGGTCGAGCCCGTAGAAGCGGTCGAGCAGAATGAGGGCGGTCATGGTTACAGCGATCACGCAGGCCGAGACCGACGTCACCAGCGGATCGATGTTGTCCTGGATGTAAAGGAACATGCGCACCGGCAGCGTTTCGGTGCCGGGCGCGGCGAGGAAGACGGTCATGGTGAGATCGTCAAAGGACTGGATGAAGGCGAGTGCCCAGCCGCTGATGACGCCGGGCAGGATCAGCGGCAGGGTCACGCGGCGAAACAGCGTCCAGCCGCCGGCCCCGAGCGAGACCGCGGCCATCTCGACGGTGCGGTCCATGCCGGTCGCCGCCGCCAGCGTCAGCCGCAGCGCGAACGGAAACACGATGATGACATGGGCGATGATCAGCGCCGCAAAACTGCCGCCGAGGCCTGCCGAGGTGAAGAAGCGCAGGAAGGCGATGCCGAGCACCACGTGGGGGATCATCAGCGGCGACAGGAACAGCGCCGCCAGCGCGTCGCGGCCACGGAAGCGATAGCGCGCGATCGCGAGCGCCGCCGGCACCGCGAACAGCAGCGCGACGAAGGACGACAGCGCGCCGAGCCCGAGGCTGACCCAGAAGGCGTGGATGAATTCTGGGTAGTTCGCGATCGCCCTGAACCAGCGCAGCGAGAAGCCGTTGGTCGGCAATGAGAGAAAGCCTTCCGGCGTGAAGGCGACGAGACAGACCACCGCGATCGGCGCCACCATGACGACGACGAAGATGGTGTGGAAGATCAGCGCCAGCGGGCCGTTCCGGCTCATCGGAACACCTCCGCATAGCGGCGCTCGATCAGCGCGTTGCTGCCGACCACGATCAGCACCAGCGCGACCAGCAGCAGCGTCGCGACGGCGGCACCGAGCGGCCAGTTCAACGTGTTGAGGAATTCGTCATAGGCGAGCGTCGCCGCAACCTTGAGCCGGCGGCCGCCGATGATCGCGGGTGTCGCGAAGGCGCTGGCCGAGAGCGAGAATACGATGATCGCGCCCGACAGCACGCCCGGCATGATCTGCGGCATGATGATGCGGCGGATGATGGTGACGGGGCCGGCACCGAGCGACATCGCGGCATTCTCGATCTGCGGATCGAGCCGCTGCAGCGCCGCCCACACCGACAGCACCATGAACGGCATCATCACATGCGCGAGCGCGACCACCATGCCGGTTTCGGTGAACATGAAGGGAATGGGCGAGCGCATCACCCCGAGCGACATCAGCAGCTTGTTGACGAGGCCGTTGTTGCCGCCGAACAGCAAGGCCCAGCCGAGCGTGCGCGCGACCACGGAGATCAGCAGCGGGCCGAGGATGACCAGCAGGAAGAAGCTCTTCCAGCGGCCGTCCATGCGGTTGAGGATGTAGGCCTCGGGTGCGCCGAGCAAGGCGGTGAGCAGCGTGGTCAGGATCGCGATGCGAAACGTTCGCCAGAACATCTCGGCGTAATAGGGATCGGTCGCGATCTCGTGCCAGTTCTTGAGGATGAAGACCGGCTCGATGCCCTTGTACTGGCCCCAATCGTGGAACGACAGCATCACCGTCATCGCGAGCGGAATCAGCAGCACGCCGACGAACAGCATCAAGGCGGGCGCCGTCAGCGCCCATGGCGCGCGTATGTTGCGTTCCTCAGCGGCCATGCTCATGCGCCGGCCCTCGCACGCACGCTCATGTCCTCGGGTCGCCAGGTGAGGCGAACCGCGTCGCCTTCGGCCGGCTGCGCCTTGCCGTCATTCTGTCGGATCACGATCGCCGGGCCGCATTCGCTATCGCACTGGAACAGCCAGTGATTGCCCTGGAAGATGCGCGTGATGATCTTTGCGCTGAGACCGGTATCGCCGAAGCCGATTCTTTCGGGGCGAATGCTGACCGTAACAGGACCGCCGAGCCCGGCCGGCGCCGGTGCTCGCCAGGAGCCCGCCACCAACTGCGTCGGCGCGACGGTCCGGTCGATCGTTCCGGCAAAATCATTGGTCTTGCCAAGGAACTGCGAGACGAAGGCCGAGGCCGGCCGCTCGTAAGTCTCCTGCGGCGTGCCGATCTGCTCGATCTTGCCCTGGCTCATCACCACGATGCGATCGGACAGCGACATCGCCTCGTTCTGGTCGTGGGTGACGAGGATGGTGGTGGTGCCGATGGTGCGCTGGATCTGGCGCAGCTCGATCTGCATCTCCTCGCGCAGCTTGGCATCCAGGTTCGACAGCGGCTCGTCGAGCAGCAGCACGCTCGGCTTGATCACCAGCGCGCGCGCCAGCGCCACGCGCTGCTGCTGGCCGCCGGACATGCGGCGGGGATGGCGCTCCTCAAAGCCGGCGAGGCCCACCATCGCGAGCGCGGCGCGGACGCGCTCGGCCTTTTCGGCGCGCGGCACATTGCGCATCTCCAGGCCGAACGCGACGTTCTCCGCCGCCGTCATGTGCGGAAACAGCGCGTAGCTCTGGAACACGATTCCGAGGCCGCGCTTGGCCGGATGGATCGCGGTGAGGTCCTTGCCCTCGAGGCGGATCGCGCCGCGCGAGGGATCGAGGAAGCCCGCGATCATCTGCAAGGTCGTGGTCTTGCCGCAGCCGGAAGGGCCGAGGAAGGAGATGAACTCCCCCTTCCCCACCGACAGGCTGAAGTCGTCGACCACAGTCTGCGCGCCGAACTGCTTTGCGACCCGGTCGAGCTCGAGATAGGCCATGCGCTGTCTCCGCGAACGATCAGATCAGCGCTCGACCTCGCGATTCCAGCGCTTGGTCCACTCCTCGCGCTTCTCGTTGATGACGGTCCAGTCCGGATTATAGAGCTTGGCCGCGCGCTCGCCGATCGGCGCCATCTTGCCGAGCTCCGGCGGGATCACCAGCGATTTCAGCACCGGGCCGTAGCCGTAATCCTTCAGCAACACGAGCTGGATCTTGGGATCGAGCAGCATCTTGACGAAGCTGGACGCCAGCGGCGAGGCGTTGGGCTTGGCGATCGGGCAGGCCGTCGTCAGCAGCGTCGCCGCGCCTTCCTTCGGGTAGACGAAGTCGACGGGGAAGCCGGTATTGGCAAAGCTCTGCACACGGCCGGTGCCCCACACCGCGATCACGGCCTGGCCGGACTGGAACAGCTCGGTCATCTTGCCCGGCGACGGCTCGTAGGCGAGCACGTTCGGATTGATCTGTTCCTTGAAGATCTTGAAGCCGGAATCGACGTTGGTCTCGCCGCCGCCGTTCATCTTCGACAGCATCACCAGCGCTTCCAGACCATAGGTGTTGTTGATCGGCGGGATCACCAGCTGCTTGGCGTATTTGGTGTCCTTGAGGTCGTTCCACGAGGTCGGCGGCGCCCAGCCTTTCTCCTTGAACACCTTGGTGTTGTACATCAGGCCGGTCGCGACGATGCCGATGGCGACGGCGCGATCGTCCTTGAAGCGCGCGGCGTCGTAGAGATCGGCGGGCAGGCCGTCGAGCTTGCCGCAGAAGCCGAGCTGGATCGCCTGGTACATCGGGCCGTCATCGACGATGGCAACGTCGATCTGCTGGTTGCCCTTCTGCGCCTGCAGCTTGGCCAGCGTGTCCGTGGAGTTGCCGGCGACGTATTCGACCTTGACGCCGTTCTCCTTCTCGAAGGCCGGGATCACCTCGTCGCGGATCGTCTTCTCGAAAGAGCCGCCATAGCCGGCGATGTACAGCGTCTTTTGCTGGGCCGGGGCGACCGAGGGGGCGGCGATGAGCGCTGCGATGCTGACCGCGGTCAGAAGGCGAAAAGTCTTCATGTGGACCGATCTCCATACCGGAATGAGGTGACGTGCCGACAGATCTCCGGCTGGGGCGCCTTCCGCATTTCCTTCCGCGCGATTCCCGCCGCTCACAGGGCTCCGGCCCCTGTTCGGCAGGTTTTGGCGCGATTTGGAGGTTTGAACCCCTCCAATCTGCCGAAAAAGCGGGCTGGCTCCAGCTCTGATGAAAAAGATCGCAAACCTATACTTCCATCGTCCAATGAATAATGGCACCCTTTGCATGCCAAAATGTTATGATTGGAATGGGCGATGGCGCGGATCAATTCGCGGCAGGTGGAGGCCTTCCGGGCGATGATGCTGACCGGCAGCGTCACGGAGGCGGCAAAGCTGATGGTGGTGACCCAGCCGGCGGTGAGCCGGCTGCTGCGCGACCTTCAGGCGCTGCTCAAGATGACGCTGTTCGAGCGGCGCGGCACCGGCCTCGTGCCGACCGCGGCGGCCATGGCGCTTTATACCGAGGTCGAGCGTTCCTTCGTCGGCCTCGAACGCATCACGGCCGCAGCCGAGGAAATCCGGGGCCGCCGCACCGGCTCGCTGCGCATCGCGGCATTGCCGGCGTTGGCAAACGGCTATCTGCCGCGCCTGGCCGGACACTTCCTGCAGGAGCGACCGAACCTCAACCTCGCCTTCTTCGGCGTGATCTCGCCGATCGTGGTCGACTGGGTGCTGAACAATCAATGCGACATCGGCTTTGCCGAGGTGCCGATCGCCCATTCCGGCCTGCCGAGCCTGCGACTGCCGGCGCCCGCCCGCGTCGCGGTGCTGCCGACCGGCCATCGCCTCGCGGAAAAGGAGGTGCTGGAGCCCCGCGATTTCGAGGGCGAGACGTTCATCTCGCTGTCGGCGGGATCATCGAGCCGACATCTCGTGGACCAGGTCTTCAACCGGCATGAGGTTCGCCGCGTGCTGCGGGTCGAGACCACCTTGTCGGAGATCATGTGCGGCATGGTCTCGTCAGGGCTTGGCGTTGCGATCTGCGATCCCTTCACCGCGCGGGAATTTGCCACCCGCGGCGTGGTCGCGCGCCGTTTCCTGCCGCGCATCGACTTCGAATTCTCCGCCGTCTTCCCGGCACAGCGCAGCCCATCGCCAGTGGCGCTGGATCTCGTGGAGACCATGCGCAAGGCGCTCGACAGCTTCGAGGATTAAACAGCACCCCGGCTGAAGGCGGTTGACGTGGCCGCCATGGGCGCAGTGTTATAGGGATGGAATCGAAGCAGGGCGCATGGCACGCATCACCATCATCGAGACCGGGCTCGTCCCCTCCGAATATCGCGAGCACCACGGCTCGTTTCCCGACATGTTCGCGCGCATGGTTCGCGCCGAGGATCCGGCGGCCACGGTCGACATCGTCAGCATCCCCAACGGCGATGCGCTGCCCGACCCGCGCAAGCTCGAGGCGGTGCTGATCACCGGCGCGGCCGCCGGCGTCTATGACGGGCTCGACTGGATCGCGCCACTGGAAGATTTCGTGCGCACCGCCTACGCCAACAAGACACCGATGGTCGGAATCTGCTTCGGCCATCAGCTGATCGCGCAGGCGCTCGGCGGCACCGTGCGCAAGTCGGAGAAAGGCTGGGGCATCGGTCGTCACGTTTATCAGGTGCTGCCGGAGAACGGCGTCATTGGCGGCGAAGCGGTCGCGATCGCCGCCTCGCACCAGGACCAGGTGATCGAGCCCCCGAACGATGCGCTGACCATCCTCTCGTCCGACTTCACCCCGCATGCCGGCCTGCTCTACGCCAACGGCGCGACGCTGACCGTGCAGCCGCACCCGGAATTCGACGTAGGTTTCGCGCAAGTGTGCTGCGACCTCCGCGACGGCAAGGCGCCGGATGACGTCGTGGCGACGGCAAGGGAGTCTCTCGCGCAGCCGATGGACAGCGCAAAGCTCGGCGGCGCGATCACGCGGTTCCTGGCGCGCAAATCCATCCCCTCATCCTGACGAGCCCGCCAAAGGCGGGCGTCTCGAAGGATCGAGGTCCCGACTGTAGCATCTGGAGCCTGCATTCGAGACGCCGCTTCGCGGCTCCTCACCATGAGGGCAGAGTTAGAACGGATCGCGCCCCAACCCCGGGACATCCGCCGGCCGCGGCCCCGGCGCGGCCCAGTGGAAACGCCGATCCTTCTCCGCAATCATGATGTCGTTGATCGAGGCCTCGCGCCGCCGCATCAGGCCGTGCTCGTCGAACTCCCACTGCTCGTTGCCGTAGGAGCGATACCACTGGCCGCTCGCGTCGTGCCATTCGTATTGGAAGCGCACCGCGATGCGGTTTTCGTCGAACGCCCAGAGATCCTTGATCAGGCGGTAGTCGTGCTCCTTCTCCCATTTGCGGGTGAGAAAGGCGACGATGGCCTCACGACCCTGAAACACCTCGGAGCGATTGCGCCAGCGGCTGTCCTCGGTATAGGCGAGCGAGACACGCACCGGATCGCGCGAATTCCAGGCGTCCTCGGCCATGCGCGCCTTCTGCGCGGCGGTCTCACGGGTGAAGGGCGGAAGCGGCGGACGCGACATGATGGCCTCATCGGTTGGTGTGCGCGGCAATCTATCGCCGCATGCCGCGGAGTCGAGAGGCCATCCCCTATCGGGCGATCACGAAATCAGATCGGCCTTCATCAGCATGCGGATCGATTTCGGGATCGGCTGCGCGCGGCCGCCGCTGATGAAGGCGACACGCACCTCGGCCTTCACCAGCACCTCTTCGCCGCGCCGCACCTCCTGCGCCAGCATGATCGAGGCGCCCTTCACCGCGACCGGCCAGGTCACGACGTCGAGCACGTCGTCCATCCGCGCGGGCTTGAGGAAATCCAGATGCATCGAGCGCACCACGAAGGCAAAGCCCGTGCCCTCGGTCTCGGCCTGTTCGAACAGCGCCTGCTGCTCGGCGCCCATCAGCCTGAGATGATTGGTGCGTCCACGCTCCATGTAGCGCAGATAATTGGCGTGATAGACGATGCCGGAAAAGTCCGTGTCCTCGTAATAGACGCGGACCTGCATGTGATGGCGGCCGTCGCGGATCTCGCCGTCGAGATGGGCAGTCACGTCGCGAGCCTCTTCGCTTGTCGGGTACAGGCTCGTTTTGCGCAAAAACGGCCGGACGCGCAAGCGGGGCGCTTTTTGCTGGTCGCGTTTTCTTTACGCGAGCCGGTCCCCACTTCGCTCGAAAACGCTATCGGACACGACCAGCCCGGTGCTTCCCAGCGTCACCTCGACGATCTCGGGCGGCACGCCGACACGAACGGGCATGATGCTGCAACCGAGGCCGCCGGAGACGATGAGATCGCATTTCAGGCGGAAGTGGCCATAGGCGAGCCGCAGGCCGTTCATGGGCGACACGGCCGGCGACCAGCCGAGCAGGCGGACCTGGCCGCCATGGGTATGGCCGGACAGTTGCAGCGCGACGCGTGCCGGCACCAGCGGCGCGATGTTGGGCTCGTGCGCGAGCAGGATGACGGGCGCATCGTCGGTGACCTTCGCCAGCGTGCCCGCGAGATCGTCGGCGCCCAGCCGGTGCGCGCGGCCATAGCGCTTTGAGGGAAAATACGCCAGTTGATCGCCGAGCCCGGCGAGCCAGAACGAGCGGCCGTCCTTGGTCAGGCGCACGACGTCGTTCTCGTAGACGGGAATGCCGACCGCCTCGAGCGCCCGATGCGCGATGGTCGGCCCGTGCCCCGCCCGCTGCACGGTCCGGTCGTCCCAATAATCGTGGTTGCCCATGACGGCGTGGACACCAAGCGGCGCCTTGAGGCCGGCCAGCACCCTCGCCCATTCGCGCGACGGGATCAGCCGCGTGACGTGGTGGAGGCCGGCGACATAGTCGCCGAGCAGCACGATGATATCGGGCTTCAGCGCATTGGTGCGGTCGACGATGCCCTCGATCCGCTCCAGCGACATCCAGGGATCGCAGGCGTGGATATCGGCGATGGCGGCGATCTTCAGCGGGAAATCCTTCGGCCATTGCCGCGGCATCGGATGATAGCGGGTGACGCGAAGCCGCAGCACCGGCTCGACGCCGACACCATAGGCGGCGGTCGAGATGCCGAGGGCGGAGAGCCCGCCGATGGAACGGATGAAGTGACGGCGCGTGATCATGAATAACCCGCTTCAGCTACCGCCTCTCGATGCGATCGGATTGGAGCGGAATTGGGGTGCACTCGTGCAGACGGCCAGCATCTGCGTGCAGACGGTCTGCAAGGGGATTACCAACGGCTCTCGCCGACCAGCGCATCGAGCCGCGCCTTCAACGCGTCGGGTGCGCGGTAGTACCAGACGCCGCCGAGCAGATCACGAAAACGTTCATTGCTCCGCGCCTCGCGCTCGATGCGGTCGATCGTGGCGACGCTGATCACGTCTTCGAGGGGACCTGCGGCCAGCAGCGACAGCAGCACCGGATTGGCTTCGATCTTCAGGATCTCCAGGATGAGATCGATCAACTTGTCGGGATCGTCCTCACACAGGTCGCGTTCGAAATCCATGATCGCGAACAGATTGTCGTCCTGGTCACGCTCGGACTTGGAATATTGCTCGACCCAGGCGCGCGCCAACGCGGCCACCGACATGCTTGCGCAATCGAGCGGCTCGCGTGGCGTGCGCTGCGCCTGACGATCGGCCTGCCATGCCTTGCTGTCGGCAAGTCCTGCAATGCGCGACATCGAGGGATCGTCGGGCGCGACATGCACGCCACCGAGCAGCCAGCGCAGCCGGTCATTGTGCCCGGCCTCGTGCTCGATACGCGCAATCAAATCAGGATCGTGCGCATGGAGCAGCACCGGCAGAAACTTGTCGTCGAGCTGCATCACTGTCGGCTTGTCGGCCTCGGCCTTGAGCACCTCCAGCACGAGATCGAGCGCGGCTTCCGGCCTGCGATGCGGCAGATGATCGAAATAGAGTTTGAGAGTCCAGACGCTGCTGACCTGGTCGCGGCGGCTGACGCGCTGAAGCGCGCACCACATCGACCCCAACTCGTCGAGGGCCAGGGAATCGAGGAACGCCTCGGTCTCGTCGGGCGTGCGCAGCTGCGGCGTTGCCGCGATTACCTCGAGCAATCCAGCGTCTCCCGTCGGCTCCATTCTTCCCACTCCAATCCGTCTGCATCAGCGGCGAAGTCCGCCGCGCGTTCGGATTAGTGACGGGATTGGACCTCAGGGTTCACCGGTTACGGCAGTCAGTCGTCCTCGGCCTGGTCGGTGCCGAACAGGCCGAATTGTGCCGCCGCATCGCGCGAGGGCTCGGCGATGCCGAGATGGCGGAACGCGTGCGAGGTGAGCAGCCGGCCGCGCGGGGTGCGCTGGAGATAACCGCACTGGATCAGATAGGGCTCGATGATGTCCTCGATCGCATCGCGCGGCTCGGACAAAGCTGCGGCCATCGTCTCGACACCCACCGGGCCGCCGCCATAGTTCGTCGCGATGGTCGTGAGATAGCGGCGGTCCATGGCATCCAGGCCCGCGGCGTCGACCTCGAGTGCACTCAGCGCGTGGTCGGCAATCTTGCGGTCGATCTTGTCGGCATCGGCCGCCGAGGCGAAATCGCGCACCCGGCGTAGGAGGCGGCCGGCGATGCGCGGCGTGCCGCGGGCGCGGCGCGCGATCTCGTTGGCGCCGTCGGCACTCATGCCGACATTGAGCACGCGCGCGCCGCGGCTGACGATGCTCTCGAGCTCCTCGATCGTGTAGAAGTTCAGCCGCACCGGAATGCCGAAGCGGTCGCGCAAGGGGTTGGTGAGCAGGCCGGCCCGCGTGGTGGCGCCGACCAGCGTGAACTTCGACAGCTCGATCTTGACCGAGCGCGCCGCCGGGCCTTCGCCGATGATGAGGTCGAGCTGAAAGTCCTCCATGGCGGGATAGAGCACCTCTTCCACCGCCGGGCTGAGGCGGTGGATCTCGTCGATGAAGAGCACGTCGCGCTCTTCGAGATTGGTGAGAAGGGCTGCGAGATCGCCGGCCTTGGCGATAACAGGACCCGACGTGGCGCGAAAGCCGACGCCGAGCTCCTTGGCCACGATCTGCGCCAGCGTGGTCTTGCCGAGGCCGGGGGGACCGACGAACAGCACGTGATCCAGCGCCTCGCCGCGCTTGCGCGCGGCCTCGATGAAGATCGAGAGATTCTTGCGCGCCTGCTGCTGGCCGACGAAATCGGACAGCGATTGCGGACGCAAGGCCGTGTCGCCGACATCGTCGCTGCGACGCTCGGGCGAAACCATGCGGCTGGCCTTGGGATCGCTCACTCAGCGAACTCCTCGTAGGGTGGGCAAAGGCGCCCTTCGCGCAGTGCCCACCATTTCTCCGATCAATCCAAAGGTGGTGGGCACGCACTGCTTTGCCCACCCTACAAGATCGAGCGTTGCAGTGCTCACTTCGCGAGCTCCTTCAGGCCAAGGCGAATGAGCTGCGCGGTTTCGGCGCCCTCACCGGCGCTGCGCGAGGCCGACGCGATCGCGGCAGCCGCCTGCGGCTGGCCGTAGCCGAGATTGACCAGCGCTGAGATCGCATCCGCCACCGGGCGCGGCGCGCGCTGGTCGTCGACGGCGCCGGCCAGATGCACCACGGCGGGATCGACGCTGGCGAAGGCCGGCGCCTTGTCCTTCAGTTCGGTGACGATGCGCTCGGCGACCTTGGGGCCGACGCCCGGGGTGCGCGCCACCGCCGCCTTGTCGCGCAGCGCGATCGCATTGGCGAGGTCGGCCGGCGCCAGCGTGCCGAGCACGGCGAGCGCGACCTTGGCGCCGACGCCCTGCACGGTCTGCAGCAGGCGAAACCATTCGCGCTCCTGGTCGGTGCGGAAGCCGAACAGCTTGATCTGATCCTCGCGAACATAGGTCTCGATCGAGAGCACGGCGGCCTCGCCCGGCTTGGGCAGATGCTGCAGCGTGCGCGTCGAGCAATGCACCTGGTAGCCGACGCCGCCGACGTCGAGGATCACGAAATCCTCGCCGTAGGAATCGATCAGGCCCTTGAGCTTGCCGATCATCGAAATGCCTCAAATCGCATCACGCCTGCCTGCGATTTCGTAGAAATATTCGAGCGTCTCGTAACTGACATCCGGATCGACCTCCTCGCTGAACGCCACGAAGCCAATCTGCTTGCCATCTTTGCTGTAGAGCCACGTGAGTCCCGCCTCATCGGCCTTCTTCTCGAGAAATGCAGCTCGGCTTGCCGACATCCGGCCGTCGGCAGCTCCGTAAACTGCCTGCATGAAATCGTCCCAATCAAACCAAACTTGATTCCGACCATTCTCGTGGCGCTTCACCTCGATGGACTTCAGGAAATTCACGACGCGGTCCTGCTCGACCTCTTTGCTCATCCTTTCCGGTTTCCACCTACGCAGCGGACTCGTCGGCATCTGGCCAGCAGATTTATGTTTGGACGCAGTGCGCATCGAGATCTTCTTCGCCTTGCCCATGAGAGTCCTCCGATCGAACTCCCGCGAGACATAGCGAAGAATTAAGAAATAAGCAATCTTATTTTAAAATTATTGATTAAGCGCCACCTTCAGCCGCAGCGCGGTGCTCTGGCGGTGATGGGCGTGGGTGATGGCGATGGCGAGCGCGTCGGCCGCGTCGGCCGATGGCGGATCGGCCTTGGGCAGAAGGATCTTCAGCATCATCGCGATCTGGGCCTTCTCGGCGTGACCGGCGCCGACCACCGTCTTCTTCACCTGGTTCGGCGCGTATTCGGCGACCGAGATGCCAAACATTGCGGGCGCCAGCATGGCGACGCCGCGGGCCTGGCCGAGCTTCAGCGTCGCAACGCCGTCCTTGTTGACGAAGGTCTGCTCGACCGCGGCTTCCATCGGCTGATGGTTCGAGAGCACGGAAGCGAGCCCTTCGTGGATCGCGAGCAGCCGGCTGGCCAACGGCAGGTCGTTCGGCGGTTCCACAGAGCCGCAGGCCACATAGATGAGACGGTTGCCCTCAGCCTCGATCACGCCCCAGCCGGTGCGGCGCAGGCCGGGGTCGATGCCGATGATGCGGACGGGGCCACGAATCGGGAGCGCAGTCATGGGCCAGTGATAGCGGCTGGCCGCTGGAAGCGAAACAGAAACAGAACGGAAGTAACAGGGGAAGTGGGTCGGCGGGTGAGCGCCGCACTGCCCGCCACATACTCCGCCGTCATACCCCGCGAAAGCGGGGTATCCAGTACGCCTGGGCCTCTCCGCATGCCTCTGGCGTCTCTGGGATACTGGGTCGCCCGGTCAAGCCGGGCGACGACAGTGGAGACTGGGAGTGACGCCTCAGCCGCCCATCTTCGCGACCAGCGCGTCCGACACCTCGAAATTGGCGTAGACGTGCTGGACGTCATCATGCTCGTTGAGCAAGTCCATCAGCTTGAGCAGCTTCTCGCCGGTCTCGTCGTCGACAGCGACCGTGTTCTGCGGCTTCCAGATCAGCGCGGCCTTGCGCGGCTCGCCGAACTTGGCTTCGAGCGCCTTGGCGACATCGCGATAACCTTCGGTCGAGGCGTAGATCTCGTGACCGCCTTCGCCGGACACGACGTCGTCGGCGCCGGCCTCGATCGCGGCATCCAGCACGGAATCGTCATCAGCGACGCTGCGGTCGTATTCGATGATTCCGGTGCGGTCGAACATGAAGGAGACCGAGCCGGTTTCGCCGAGATTGCCGCCCGATTTGGTGAAGAAGGAGCGGATGTCGGAGGCGGCGCGGTTGCGGTTGTCGGTCAGCGCCTCGACGATCACGGCGACGCCGCCGGGGCCATAGCCCTCGTAGCGAATCTCGTCATAGTTCTCGCCGTCGCTGCCGAGCGCCTTCTTGATGGCGCGCTCGATATTGTCCTTCGGCATGTTCTCCTGCCGCGCGGCGATCACGGCGGCGCGCAGGCGGGGGTTCATGTTGGGGTCGGGCGTCCCCAGCTTGGCCGCGACGGTGATTTCCCGCGCCAGCTTGCCGAACAGCTTCGACTTCTGGGCATCCTGCCGCCCCTTGCGGTGCATGATGTTCTTGAATTGGGAATGTCCGGCCATGCGGGGTCTCTCGAGGAATCGTCAGCCAAAGGTAAGCGTGGGAAGCGCGGCCTTATAGGCCGCCAACCCGCCGGAATCAAAGGGCTCCGGCTGCCTCAAGGTAGCACTGTAGAGGTCGGTGCCGTAATGGTCCGTGCCAGGAGGTCGGGCATTGTTAACCCTGATTTCATTCCGGGCTGCGAAAATAGCGTCCGACCGTTCCCCGACAAGAGAGAGCTGATGGCGTTCGGACTATTTCGGAAGCGCCTGCCGGATCAGGCTGCGCCTGCGGCCGCCCCGGCGGCTCCGCAGCCGGCGGCCCATTCCGAGCCCGCTCACGGGGCCGAAACCGATTCGGCTCGGGAAATCCTGGAGTTGCTGGAACTCGAGCTCGGCGCCATGATTCGCCAGCTCGAGCGCGCCGCCAATTCGGTGGCCGGCGGCGCCGAGGCGACCGCCGCGACCCTTGCCGCCATCCGCGACCGCACCGATGCCCTGACCGGACGGACCAACGCGGCGCAATCGACCGCCTCGACCTTCGCCCATGCCGCCGACAAGTTCACCCAGTCCGCCCAAGGCATCGGGACCCAGGTTCGCGAGGCCGGCAAGCTCGCCGACGAGGCCAGCGCCGCGGCGCAGGAAGCCCGCGCCAATGTCGATCGCTTGCGCGAATCCTCCGCCGCCATCGGCAACGTCGTCAATCTGATCGCGCAGATCGCGCGACAGACGACGCTGCTCGCGCTCAACTCGACCATCGAGGCCGCGCGTGCGGGCGCCGCAGGCAGGGGCTTTGCGGTCGTCGCCACCGAGGTCAAGGCCCTCGCGGTGCAGACCCAGAGCGCGACCGAAGAGATCACGAAGAAGATCGACGCGCTGCAGCGCGACGCCGCCGGCTCCGCCGATGCCGTGCACCGCATCTCGCAGGCGATCGAGGCGATCCGCCCGGTGTTCGAGACCGTCAACGGCGCGGTCGCGGAACAGAACGCCACCACGAGCGAAGTCTCGGGCAACGCCGCCAGCGCCTCGGAATTCATCGTCTCGGTCGGCGAGAGCGCCGCCGAGATCGATGCGGCGACCAAGGCCGCCGAGACCCATGGCGAGAGCGTTGCCAGTGCCGGCAAGGCCGTCACCACCTTTGCGCGGAAGCTGAAATCGCGCTGCGCCGTGCTGCTCCGCCAGAGCGAGCACGACGACCGCCGCAAGACCGAACGGCTGCCGTGCCATCTCAAGTTCGAGAGCGCGCGCGGCGCGATGCCGGTCTACGAGATCTCGATGGACGGTGTGCTGATCGGCGGCGCGGACGCGGCCCGGCTCGCACCGCAAGCCATGATCGAGGGCACGCTGGAAGACGTCGGCGCCTGTCGCCTGCGCGTGATCGAGCAATCCAAGGCCGGCGCCCGCGCGCAATTCGTCGCCCCCAATGCCGAGCTCCGCGAAAGGATCGAGGACAAGCTCTGGTCGATCCACGAAGAGAACACCGAGTTCGTCACCCGCGCCATGGAGGCGGGCAACGCGCTGACTGGGATCTTCGAGCAGGCGGTTGCCCGCGGCGAGGTCGGGATCAACGACCTCTTCGACACCGACTATGCCGAAATCACCGGAACCGATCCGCAGCAATACCGCACGAAATATCTCGACTGGGCCGACCGCGCCCTGCCGCCGTTCCAGGAAGCCTTTCTGGCCAAGGACCAGCGCATGGCGTTCTGCGCCATGGTCGACCGCAACGGCTTCCTGCCGGTGCACAACAAGATCTATTCGCACCCGCAACGGCCGGGCGACGTCGCCTGGAACACGGCCAACAGCCGCAACAGGCGGATCTTCAACGATCCGGCGGGGCTCGCCGCCGCGCGCAACCTGCGATCGTACCTGGTCCAGAGCTATGCGCGCGACATGGGGAATGGAAATACGGTGATGATGCGCGAGATCGACGTTCCGATCCGCGTGCAGGGCCGGCACTGGGGTGGATTCCGCACGGCATACAAGCTCTAGAGCAGGTCTCAAAAAGGGTGCCGCATACTTCAAGTGGCCCCCGCTCGAAATAGAGAAATAGGGCGCAAATTTCGCCTGAGTGCACGCTCAGGCAAGACGCCGGCCGCGAATCATCCTTTTAAGCTGAATTGGAATGGGAATGCCGCCGTGAGCCGGGTTGCGGCTCTGTCTGGAGGACTCATCGAACATGTCCGTCGTACAACTTGCAGTCATGGACACCGGCTCCAATCGCACGCTGGCCGAGCGGCTGATTGACCAGCTTGCCGACCGCATCGGCGGGCTTGGTGTGGAACTCGCCGATATCGCCGGCAACGTTCAGGAAGTCGCAAGCCGCGTCGCAAACCAGTCGGAACGGTTCCACCATCTGCAGAAGACGGCCGAGACGATGGTCTCGGCCAACCACGACATCGCCAACGCCTCGCAGGCCGTGCAGACCACGACGTCGGCCGCGGTCGGCGAGATCGCGCAGTCGCGCAGCGCCGTCGACACCGCGGTCAGCCACATCTCCGAGCTCGTCGCAGCGGTGGAGCGGATCGAGGCGCGTCTCAGCGCGGTCGGCTCGGCGCTGGCGCAGGTGGCGAAGGTCTCGGGTTCGATCGAGGCGATCGCCAAGCAGACCAATCTGCTGGCGCTCAACGCCACCATCGAAGCCGCCCGCGCCGGCAATGCCGGCCGCGGCTTTGCGGTGGTGGCAAGCGAAGTGAAGAACCTCGCGGAAGCCACGCGCCAGGCCACGCACCAGATCTCCGACACCGTGCGCGACCTCGACGGCCAGATCGAAGGCCTGATCGGCGAGAGCAGCGACGCCTCGCAGCGCGCCAAGACCGCCGGCGAAGGCGCCCAGCAGATCTCCGGCATCATCTCGCGCGTCCAGCAGGGCTTCGCCTCCGTGGAAGCGGAGATCGACAGCGTGACGCGCGCGGCAACCTCCAATCTCGGACACTGCGACACCGTCATCAGCGAGCTCAACGAGCTCGCCAGGGGCGTCGATCTGTCCTCGCGCGACCTCAAGAACGCCGACGAGCGGGTGGCGAAGCTGCTCGACACATCCGAGGGCCTGATCGCGCTGATCGCCGACAGCGGCGTCGACACGACGGACACGCCGCTGATCCGGATCGTGGTCGACACCGCGAAGCGGATCTCAACCGAATTCGAAGCCGCGCTCGATCGCGGCGACATCACACTCGACCAGCTCCTCGACGAGACCTATCGCGAAATTCCCGGCACCGACCCGAAGCAATATCTCACCAATTACGTCGAGTTTACCGACCGCGTGCTGCCGGCGATCCAGGACCCGATCCAGAAATCGGATCCGCGCATCGTCTACTGTGTGGCCTGGGCGCGCAGCGGCTACCTGCCGACCCACAACCCGAACTACCGCCTGCCGCAGGGCAAGGACCCGGTCTGGAACAACGCCAATTGCCGCAACCGCCGCCTGTTCAATGACCGCACGGTGAAGAAGGTCGCCGCCAACACCAAGCCGTTCCTGCTCCAGACCTACCGCCGCGACATGGGCGGCGGGCAGTTCGTGCTGATGAAGGATGTGTCCTCGCCGATCATGATCCGCGGCAAGCACTGGGGCGCCTTCCGGATGGGATTCCGGCAGGGCTGACGGCCGCTCAATCAAGAATCTGAAAAACAACCCCATGCACAGTAGCCGGGGCATGCGAAATCAATGGCTTACGCCGACAGGCTGCGGCCCGTTTTGACCCGTCGGGCAAAACAGACGCATAATGCTATTATTCCGAAATTATCGTCATCCTCCTTCCTTCTCCCCTTGCGGGAGAAGGTGGCGCGAAGCGCCGGCTGAGGGGTCTGCCTACCGCGGGCAGAGCTGCGTGAGAATGAGAGAGGATCATGCGCGGAGACAGACCCCTCACCCGAGTGAGTCTGCATCGACTGGCGTCGCCGCCCTCTCCCACAAGTCGGCGTCGCGGATGATCCGTCGAACCACCGCCGACTGACTTTTACAATCGCACGACTTTCGTCATCGCACGACTTTGCGCGTTCGCACGAACATCTGCGGCGATCGACGGCGCGTGCGACGAAAATGCGCCAAAACATGACGATTATCATTCCAATTCGCCCAAAACGCTTGCAGCGACCGCTGCACAAATTCGTGAACGTCATGGCCTGACGCTTACGCCGCGCAAATATGCATCGCCAGAAATCTCGACGCTTCATCATTTCGCGTCGCTATGATTAGGGTCGCGCGAAATATCGACCTGATCGCCGCAAGCGATCGTCGAGCAAGGGGATGCATATGGCAATTGTTCTCACCATCAACGGCGAAACGAAATCGTTCGACGCGCCACCTGACATGCCGCTGCTGTGGGCGCTGCGCGACATCCTCGGCATGACCGGCACCAAGTTCGGCTGCGGCATCGCGCAATGCGGCGCCTGCACGGTGCATGTCGACGGCAAGGCGGTGCGCTCCTGCGTGTTGCCGGTCAGCGCCGTCGCGAACCGCACTGTCACCACCATCGAACATGTCGGCAGCACGCCCGCGGGCGCCAAGGTGCAGAAGGCCTGGCTCGAGGCCGAGGTGATCCAGTGCGGCTATTGCCAGTCCGGCCAGATCATGGCGGCCGCCGCGCTGCTGGCGGCAACGCCCAATCCTGACGACTCCGACATCGACGCCGCGATGGCCGGCAACATCTGCCGCTGCGGCACCTATGTGCGAATCCGCGAGGCCATCAAGCAGGCCGCCAACGGCCGGCAGTCGTGAGGTCCGCCATGAATGCACCCGACAACCTCTCCCGCCGCGCGCTTTTGACCGGCGGCCTTGCCACCGGTTTCCTGCTCGCCTTCCATCTGCCGCTGCGCGCCGCCGTCAACGAGCCGGTGCAGCCGGAGGACAAGACCGACGGCAAGTTCGCGCCGAACGCCTTCATCCGTATCGACCCGGAGGGGGTGACCACGCTGGTGATGCCGCAGGTCGAGATGGGACAGGGCATCTACACCGCGGTCTCGATGATCCTGGCGGAAGAACTCGACGCGGACTGGTCGAAGGTGCAACTGCTGCACGCACCGGCCAACGAGAAACTCTACGGCAATCCGATCTTCGTCATTCAGGCCACCGGAGGCTCCACATCGGTCCGGGCCTTCTGGAAGCCGCTGCGCGACGCCGGCGCCAGCGCGCGCGCCATGCTGGTGCAGGCCGCGGCCGCGCAATGGAACGTCGATCCCGCCAGTTGCACGACATCGAAAGGTGTCGTGACGCACAAGGCGAGCGGCCGGACGCTCGCCTATGGCGCGCTTGCGGCTGCCGCGAGCGGCCAGACGCCGCCCAACAACGTCCCGCTCAAGGACCCCAAGGATTTCGTCTATATCGGCCAGCCGTTCAAGCGGCTCGACACCCCCGACAAGGTCAACGGCAAGGCCGTCTACGGCATCGACGCCATCGTGCCGAACATGACGTTCGCGACGCTGGCGCAGTGCCCGGTGTTCGGCGGCAAGGTCGGCAAGGTCGACGACCGCGCCGCGAAGAAGATCCCGGGCGTGCGGCAGATCGTCGTGCTCGACGATCTCGTCGCCGTCGTCGGAGACCACATGTGGGCCGCGAAGAAAGGCCTCGACGCGCTCGACATCGAATGGAACGAGGGCCCGAACGCGAAGATCAATTCGAAAGCGATCTGGGACGATCTGCGCGCCGCCAGCGCCAGGGACGGCGTGGTCGCCAAATCCACCGGCGACGTCGCCAAGGGCCTCGCGACCGGTGAAAAATTCGAGGCGTCGTTCGAATTGCCGTTTCTCGCCCACGCGACGATGGAGCCGTTGAACGCCACGGTGCATTGCAAGCCTGATTCCTGCGAGATCTGGACCGGCACGCAGATCATGGCGCGCGTGCAGTCGGAGGCGGCCAAGGCCGCCGGGCTCCCGGTCGAGAAGGTGACGGTCAACCAGCACCTGCTCGGCGGCGGCTTCGGCCGAAAGCTCGAGCCTGACATGGTGGTCGCGGCCGTTCGTATCGCCAAACAGGTCGACGGGCCGGTCAAGGTGGTGTGGACCCGCGAGGAGGACATTCAGCACGACGTCTATCGGCCGGTCTATCGCGACACGATCGCGGCGACCCTGTCGGGCGGCAAGATCGTCGGCTGGAAATACAAGATCGCCGGCGCTGCGATCATCGCACGCTGGCTGCCGCCGGCGTTCCAGAAGGGCATCGACATCGACGCGATCGACAGCGCCACCGACGTTCCCTACGAGATCCCGAATGTCCACGTGGAATATGTGCGGGCCGAACCACCGGCAATCCCGACCGGGTTCTGGCGCGGGGTCGGCCCGAACAACAACGTGTTTGCCGTCGAGTGCTTCATCGACGAACTGGCGCGCAAGGCAGGCAAGGACCCGGTCGAGTTTCGCCGCGGCATGCTGGCCAATTCGCCGCGCTTCCTCTCCGTCCTCAACCTCGCGGCCGAGAAGTCCAATTGGGGGCAGCCTCTGCCGGCCCGCGTCGGGCGTGGCGTGTGCCTGCAGCCGTCGTTCGGAAGTTTCATCGCAACGGTCGTGGAAGCGGAGGTCGACGAGCAGGGTGAGATCAATCTGCGCCGCGCGACCTCGGTGGTGGATACCGGCATTGCCGTCAATCCCGATACGATCATCGCCCAGGTCGAGGGCGGCCTGGTCTTCGGCCTGACCGCCGCGCTCTACGGCGAGATCACCATCGAGAAGGGCCGCGTCCAGCAATCCAACTTCAACGACTACCGGATGCTGCGGATCAACCAGATGCCCAAGATCGAGGTTCACGTCGTGAGGAGCGGCGAGGCGCCCGGCGGAATCGGCGAGACCGGCACGACGGCGGGACCGCCTGCCCTGCGCAACGCGATCTACGCCGCAACCGGCGTGGCGCTGCGGCGCCTGCCCATCGATCGGAAACTGCTGGCTGCGGGGAAGAAGGCATGAGCGGCAAGATGCGTATCCTCACGAGCGTCGTTGTCATCGGCGTCGTCGCGGCAGGGCTCGGCGCCTGGATCATCCGCGGACCCGGCCCGCTCGACTTCGCCGGCGGCACGAAAGTGGCGCTGGCGGACTATCGGGCCGGCAAGCCGACCGGCGTGCCGGCGAAATTGGAGAAAGCGAGCCTCGTCGAGCGCGGCGAATATCTCGCCAAGGCCGCCGACTGCATGGTCTGCCATACCCAGCCGGGCGAGAAGGACTATTCCGGCGGGCTCGCCTTCAAGCTGCCGTTCGGCACGCTCTATTCCACCAACATCACGGCGGACAAGGACACCGGCATCGGCAATTACAGCGACCAGGATTTCCTGAACGCGGTCCAGCACGGCAAGCGTCGTGACGGCGCGCGGCTCTATCCGGCCATGCCATACACCTCCTACACGTTCATGACCGACGAGGACGTGCTGGCGGTGAAGGCGTATCTGTTCAGCCTGCCGGCGGTGCGCGCGAAAGCGCCCGACAACACGCTGTCGTTCCCGTTCAACCAGCGCTGGGCGATGATCGTCTGGTCGGCCGTGTTCAATCCGGACACGCGCTTTGCGCCCGATACCTCGAAGAGCCCGGAGTGGAACAGAGGCGCGTATCTTGCCGAAGCGCTGGCGCATTGCGGCGAGTGCCACACCCCGCGCAATCTCGGCTTCGCGCTGGACAACCGCAGGAAGTTCGCCGGCGCGATCACGGCCGGATGGCGCGCGTTCAACATCTCGTCCGACAAGGCGACGGGTCTCGGCAGCTGGAGCGACCAGAATCTGATCTCGTATCTGTCGCTCGGGCACGCACCCGGCCACGGCTCGGCGTCGGGCCCGATGGGTGAAGCGGTCGACCACAGCTTCAGCCAGTTCGCGCCTGAGGACATCCGCTCGATCGTTGCTTATCTGCGCAGCGTGCCGCCGGTGCCCTCGCCCGACCTCCCCGCCACCACGGCGCCCATCGCGCCTGCCTCGCACAAGGAGGGCGTCACGGCGGACGCGCGCGGCAAGATGCTGTTCGCGGGTGCCTGCGCCAGCTGCCACGGCTGGAGCGGCGAGAGCCCGGTCTCGCCGATGGCGACGCTGACCGGCACCTGGGCCGTCAACGACCCCGCCGCGACCAACGTCGCACAGATCGTGATCTCGGGCACGAAACGCCACACGCCGGATGGCGCGCTGTCGATGCCGGCGTTCGGCAATGCGTACACCGACGACGAGATCGCGGCGGTGGCGAACTACGTCACGGCGCGGTTCGGGACGAAGGGCTCGAAGCTGACGGCGAAGGACGTGGCGGAGCTGAGGAAGCAGACGGCGGAATAGGTCTCCGCCGCGTCTGACGCTGCACCTTCTCCCCCTGCGGGAGAAGGTGGTGCGAAGCGGAGCGGGCGGTCACCCCCGCCGCCTGCCCCGAGCATCGAAGGCGCCGCCACTGGTGCGACGGCCGTTGTTGCCATAAAAAGTCCGCAGCACATTCGGGGCTTGGACCCGAATACAATCGACTGGCTTTCGATGTCGCTTCCACCCGCCCAAATCGGCATGCCGTTGTCCGAGGTCGATACACCGGCGCTGATCATCGACCTCGACGCCTTCGAGCGCAATCTCGACACCATGGCGGCAGCGGTCGGCAAGCTCGGCGTTCGGTTGCGTCCACATGCGAAGACCCACAAGTCGCCGATCGTCGCGGCCAAGCAGATCGCGCGCGGCGCCGTCGGCATGTGCTGCCAGAAGGTCGCCGAGGCCGAGATCCTGGTGGCGGGCGGCGTGAGCGACGTGCTCGTCAGCAACGAGGTGGTGGGCCTGCAGAAGCTGGAACGGCTGGCGGCGCTCGCGCGCCACGCGCGCATCAGCGTTTGCGTCGACGATTCCATCGCTGTCGAGCAACTGGCGCTTGCCGCGGAACGGGCCGGCTCGCACATCGAGGTGCTGGTCGAAATCGACGTCGGCGCCGGTCGCTGCGGCGTCAGGCCGGGCCCGGCGGCGGCCACCCTGGCGCGGCAGGTGGCGGGGTCACGCTTCCTGTCGTTCGGCGGCTTGCAGGCCTATCACGGCTCCGCCCAGCATCTGCGCACGCCGGAGGAGCGGCGCGCGGCCATCGCCGGCGCAGCGAACGCGACCACGGAGACGCTGCGCGTCCTCAGGGATGGGGGCTTTCAATGCCGGACGATCGGCGGTGCGGGAACCGGAACGTTCGAGCTCGAAGGCGCGAGCGGCATCTGGAACGAATTGCAGGCCGGCTCCTATATTTTCATGGACGCCGACTACGCCAAGAACGTCGCCGACGGGACGCGCAACGCCAGCCCATTCGAGCACGCGCTGTTCGTGATCGCGACCGTGATGAGCACCGGCTCCGGCGAACGCGCCGTCATCGACGCCGGCCACAAGGCGCTGTCGAACGACAGCGGATTTCCGGCCGTGCTGGGCCGGCCCGACCTGCGCTATCACAGGCCCTCCGACGAACATGGCGTGCTCGAGTTCGACGGCGCGTCGTCGCGGCTCGCGCTTGGCGACAGGGTGACGCTGATCCCTGGCCATTGCGACCCGACCGTCAATCTCTACGACTGGTATGTCGGCGTGCGTGGCTTCAATAGACCGGATGCGAGGGTGGAAGCGGTGTGGCCGATCGCGGCGCGGGGTGCGGTGACGTGAGATGATGCGTGATTGCGCGTCGATCTCCGCGGTCGTCCCGGACGAGCAAAGCGGAGATTCGGGGCCCATGCCCCGCAGCAAGAGCTTGGCGAAGATTCGGAGCGAGCAGCTTCGCGAAACAACTACGCCCTGCGGTGGATCTCGGCCCCGGCGCGCGATTGCGCACCAGGGCGTGCACTCATAAATTCGGGACCGTCCGTTCCGAGGGATGAGCAGACGTTGTCTGACCGACTGGGAACATCTGCAAATGACCCGAAGCGGGCATCAAAGGCTCGATGCAAGCTGGACCGCGAGCGGACGAGGTGAGACGCAATGCCTGTAGCGAGATGAGATGGCTGACGCGAAGCTAGTCAAGAGCTGGAAAATTACTGAAACGCTGCTTGAGCGTGCGCGACGGGCTCTGCCCGTACGACACGAACCTGAGTACGCAGCCCTTTTGACCCGATACCACGAGTTTATGGATTACAATGAACTTGAGTTGGCCCTCGATATTCTCGATGAACTCGGTCATCTCACCACTGCCCGTGGTGGGTTTTGGCGTGATTTGGAGCGAGCCGCCGAAAACATGGGTTTAACAGATAGGCTGCCTGCTTTTCGAAAGGCGTTCGCTGAGGCACCTGTGGGGCCGAAATCCCGGTAGCTTGATATCACCCAAGTTTGTGATATCGCCTTTTGGCCAATAGCGGAACTCCCTTGGTTGCCCGCCAAGGTCCGCTGTTGGGAGCAAAGCTGATGCAGCCGACCGGGGGCACCGATCGTAGCGGCATATTCCAGAATCGTAGGGTGGGCAAAGCGAAGCGTGCTCACGTAGGCCCTTCGCACATGGAGAGAAATCGTGGGCACGGCGCAAGTGCGCCTTTGCCCACCCTACGATTTTTGCGAGAGCAGACGGCGGAGTAATGTACGGCGACATTGATGCGTGATCGCGCATCATTCTCAAATGTCGTCCCGGACAAGCGAAGCGCAGATCCGGGACCCATACGCCGCAGCAATCGTTTTGCGAAGATTCGGAGTGACCAGCTTCGCGCAACAACTCTTCCCTGTGGCTATGGATCCCCGCCCCCCGTGCGCAATTGCGCACTAGGCGGGGATGACACTGAGGGTGTGGCGACGTTCTTCAGCTCAACCAGAATTTCGGCGTCGCCGGCTCCAGCCTGCCGCCCATGCGCACCGGCGCGATCTTCAGCGCGAGCCCCGTGGCATCGTCGGTCTCGACCGCGACGCCGCTGAGCGTCGCAGCCCCCGCGGCCGGCTCGAAACGCCCCGACGGAATGCCCGCCGTAAACCTGCGCAGCGGCTCTTCCTTCTGCATGCCGATGATGGAATCGTAATCGCCGGTCATGCCGGCGTCGGTCATGTAGGCGGTGCCGCCCGACAGTATCTGGTGGTCGGCGGTCGGCACATGGGTGTGGGTGCCGACGACGAGGCTGGCGCGGCCGTCGCAGAAGAAGCCGATGCCCTGCTTCTCGCTCGACGCCTCGCAATGGAAATCGACGACGATGGCGTCTGCGGCAACGCCGAGCGGGCACGCGCCGAGCTCGCGCTCCAGCGCGGCGAAGGGATCGTCGAACGGGGTCATGAAGACGCGGCCGAGTGCGTTGACGACGAGCGCATGCTTGCCGTTCTTGGTCTCGACCAGGGCGGCGCCGCGGCCGGGCGTGCCGCGCGGATAGTTCGCGGGCCGGATCAGGCGCTCGGCGCGCTCGATGAACACCAGGGCTTCGCGCTGGTCCCAGGAATGGTTGCCGAGCGTCACCGCGTCGGCGCCGGCGTCGAGAAACTCCTGATAGATCGCTTCCGTGATGCCGAAGCCTCCGGCGGAATTCTCGCCGTTGACGACGACGAAATCGAGCGACCAGTCCTTGACCATGCCGGGCAGATATTCGGCGATGGCGTTGCGCCCCGCGCGACCGACGACATCACCCACGAAGAGAATGCGCAACTTCAGAACTCCGGAAATCGAACACGTCCGATTCCGTTAGCACATAATCCAGCGCGACGTCGTGCGATAGTGCCGGAACCGTCTTGATCTCCTGCGCTGCGAAAGCAAGCCCGATGCCGAGAATGTTCTTGGTTTTGCGCAAGTGCGCGAAGGTGACATCGTAATGCCCGGCGCCATAGCCGATGCGATGGCCGAGACGGTCGAACGCGGCGAGCGGCGTCAGCATGATGTCGGGGATGACCTCAGTGGCTGCCGGCGACGGCTCGGGAATGCCGAGCGGGCCGAGCATCAGGCGGTCGCTGGGATGGAAGAGGCGGAAGATCAGCGACTGGCCGCGCGCGGTGACGCAGGGCAGCGCCAGCTGTGCGCCCAGCTCCGCGAGCGCCTTCATCAGCGGCATCGGATCGATCTCGCTGCGGATCGGCGAGTAGCCGGAGACGATGCTGCCGGGCAGCAGCTTGAACGGCAGGCCGCGCTTGGCGAGCCTGGCGGCGGCGGCGGCGCGCTTCTTCTCGCTGAGCCCATCGCGCGCCGCGAGGGCTTTGGCACGGAGTTCGGCTTTGGTGTTGGGCATGTGCGCTTTCCCCCGAAAGGCGAAGTCTTGCTCCGCCGTCATCACCCGCCTTGTGCGCCCTTGCGCACTGGAGCGGGTGATCCAGTATTCCAGAGACGCCAGTGATCAAACATCGACGCTGCGGCGTACTGGATGCCCCGGTCAAGCCGGGGCATGACACTGCCGCTTTGTCAGGGACGCATTTCGACAGGCACGAACCAGAAGGAAGAAACAGTGCGAAGCCGCGTACGCCGTTGAAGCACTCGATCCCGGAGTTCCCTACGAAAGTAGGTGGGCACCATATGTCCGGGCCCACGGGCCCGGCCAGGGACAGTTCCCTAAAGGATCGATAAGGCCCCGGGGATATATGGCTCCGGACGCGCGTCGCAGCCTCGCCTCGGCAATGTAACAACGATACTGACGAATCGCCATAGCGATCGCACGTGGCCGGCCGGCTGCGTCGAAAATGCCGGGCCTGCATGGTTCGAGACGCCCGCCTGCGGCGGGCTCCTCACCATGAGGGTCTAATGCCGCGAAACGGGACCTCATCCTGAGGAGCCCGCGGAAGCGGGCGTCTCGAAGGATGGGCCGCAAGCGCGCAGCCCCTACCCGATCGCGATGCCGTTGCCGACGGTGCGGTTCAGCACCTGGGTCGATTTCTCGATGCGTTCGGCCGCGGAGTTCAGGGCGTTGACCACCGCGGTCTGCGTCAACCTGGCGCGCTCGACGGCGGCGTTGCGGAAATCCCTGAGCTCGGTGAGCTCCTGCTCCAAAGTACGGACGCGGTTGCTGGTGTCGACCAGTTCGTCACAGACGGTCAGCGCCGCCATCACCGTGAGCCTGGCATCGCCGATCTCGCCGAATTTTCCGCGCAGCGACTGAATGCGTGTTTCCAGGGTTTCGGCGAGCTTGAGCAGCCGCACCTCCTGGCCCTCCTCGCAGGCCATGCGGTACTGCCGGCCGTTGATGGTGACGTTGATGTGGCTCATCCGTCCTCTCCGGTATCGAGCACCGAGCGTATCGTGACGATGGCGGAATCCAGCCGGTCGGAGATCTCGCGATTGGTGCGCTCGAGCTTGCGCGCCTTCACCAGCGCGCCGTCGAGCTCGTCGGCGAGCCGCGAACGGTCGGCGCCCAGCGCCTGAATCCGCGCCGCCAGCTCGTTCTCGTCGCGATCGGCATCGCGCCGCCGCTCCACCGCGCTTTCGAGCGCGTCGAGTGCTGCCATCAGCCTGCGGGTCGCGATCTCGATCTCGACCGCGGAGGACTCCGTCATGGCGGCACTGTTGGACACGCGATCGTTCATGTAGTCAGCGGTGGAACCTGGCGGCCTTTGCCCAGTGGCCTTTTCCTGGGGCTTGCCGCCCGGCAAAAGACTCGGTTCGGCAAGCGGTTAGAAGCAGAAATTTACGTGGCAAGCTAGCCGAGCGCAACGCCGCCGCGAAACTATGCACCGATCAATCGGACGGAGGCTGCTGCGATCCCTCGGTTCCTCCCGCGCCGCATCTTGCGGAAAACCGATCTCCACAGAGGCAACTTTTGCGGCCAAATCGGCGTTTGATCACCTTGGACTCCCGGAACCGAGGTGCTATCCCAGCCCCGACCTTCAGTGGCCGCCAGGCTCCTCCCGCGCGGGCGTACGTCGCCTCCAAGCGCCTCATTTCAGACGGATTTCAGACATGACGCAGGTCGATCACACCCGTATGGCCAACGCGATCCGCGGCCTTTCGATGGACGCTGTCGAGAAGGCGAAATCCGGCCATCCCGGCCTGCCGATGGGTGCCGCCGACATCGCCACGGTGCTGTTCACGCAATTCCTGAAATTCGACGCCGCCGCGCCTGCCTGGCCGGATCGCGACCGCTTCGTGCTGTCGGCCGGCCACGGCTCGATGCTGCTCTATTCGCTGCTGTATCTCACCGGCAATGCCGAGATGACGCTGGACCAGATCAAGCAGTTTCGTCAGGTCGGCTCGCTGACGCCGGGACACCCCGAGAACTTCCGCACCAAGGGCATCGAGACCACGACCGGGCCGCTCGGCCAGGGCATCTCGACCGCGGTCGGCATGGCGCTGGCCGAGAAGATGCTCGCGGCCGAGTTCGGCAAGAAGATCGTCGATCACCACACCTATGTGCTGGCCTCCGACGGCGACCTGATGGAAGGCGTGTCGCAGGAAGCGATCGCGATGGCCGGGCACTGGAAGCTCGGCAAGCTGATCGTGCTCTACGACGACAACGGCATCTCGATCGACGGCCCGACCTCGATCGCCGATTCCGTCGACCAGGTGAAGCGCTTCAAGTCGGCGGGCTGGGCCGCCGAGAAGATCGACGGCCACGACCAGGCCGCCATCGCCGCCGCGATCACGCGCGCGCAGAAGTCGAACAAGCCGACGCTGATCGCCTGCCGCACCACCATCGGCTTCGGCTCGCCGCACAAGGCCGGCACCTCGAAGGTGCATGGCGAGGCGCTCGGGGCCGACGAGCTCAAGGCCACCAAGGAAAATCTCGGCATTTCGCTCGAGCCGTTCTCGGTGCCCGACGACGTGTTGAAGGCCTGGCGCGCTGCCGGCAGCCGCGGCGCGGCCGCACGGCAGGAATGGGAAACCCGCCTCGGTGAGCTCGGCAGCCGCAAGCGCGCCGAGTTCGAGCGCCGCCTGCGCCACGAGCGTCCGGCGTCGCTGGCGAAGGCCGTGCGCGCCTACAAGAAGGAGCTGCTGGAAAAGCCGATGAATGCGGCCACCCGCAAATCCTCGGAAGCCGTGATCGAAGTGATCGCCGGCGCCATGCCGATGGAATTTCTGGCCGGCTCGGCCGACCTCACCGGCTCCAACAACAACAAGGCGAAGTCGGCAACCGCCTTCTCGGCCAAGACGCCGAAGGGCCGCTTCATCCATTACGGCATTCGCGAGCACGGCATGGCCGCCGCGATGAACGGCATTTTCCTGCATGGCGGCTTCGCGCCGAACGGCGCGACCTTCCTGGTCTTCACCGACTACGCGCGGCCTGCGATGCGCCTTGCCGCGCTGATGGGCGCCGGCGTCGTCTATGTGATGACCCACGACTCCATCGGCCTCGGCGAAGACGGCCCGACCCATCAGCCGGTCGAGCATCTCGCCGCGCTCCGCGCCATTCCCAACATGCGTGTGTTCCGTCCCTGCGATTCCATCGAGGTCGCCGAGTGCTGGGAGCTCGCGCTCAACCGCGTCGACGGACCGACCGTGCTGGCGCTGACGCGCCAGAACCTGCCGCAGCTGCGCACCACCGCGCCGAACGACAATCCCTGCGCGGCCGGCGCCTACGAGCTGGTCGCAGCCCAGGGCGAAGCCAAGGCGACGCTGTTCGCCTCCGGCTCCGAGGTCGAGATCGCGGTCGCCGCCCAGAAGCAGCTCGCCGAGCGCGGCATCGCGTCACGGGTGGTCTCGGTGCCCTCGCTCGAGCTGTTGTTAGCGCAACCAGAGGCCAAGCGCGCCGCAATCATCGGCAATGCGCCGGTGAAGGTGGCGATCGAGGCCGCGGTGCGCTGGGGCTGGGACGCCGTGATCGGCCAGGATGGCGACTTCATCGGCATGCATTCGTTCGGCGAAAGCGGCCCTGCAAAGGAGCTTTACAAGCACTTCGGTATTACCGCCGAGGCTGCGGTTAACGCTGTGCTGAAGCGCGTTTCCTGAGAGTTGAGCTTGCCGCAAAAAAGGACTACGTAATCTCTCATATGATCAAGCACCGCCCGGCCGAACCGGGCGTCCGCCCCTAAAAAACCCTCGCAGGCGCGTAGAGCGCGTTGTGCGGGATGACAACGGTCATTGAAGGAGACGAAACATGGCAGTCCGCGTCGGAATTAACGGTTTTGGCCGCATCGGCCGCAACATCCTGCGGGCTATCGCCGAGTCCGGCCGCAAGGACATCGAGGTCGTCGGCATCAACGACCTCGGCCCGGTCGAGACCAACGCTCATCTGCTCCGCTTCGACAGCGTCCATGGCCGCTTCCCCGGCACCGTGACCGTCGACGGCGACTCCATCAACCTCGGCAGCGGCAAGATCAAGGTGACCGCCGAGCGCGATCCCTCGAAGCTGCCCTGGAAGGATCTCGGCGTCGACATCGCGATGGAATGCACCGGCATCTTCACCTCGAAGGACAAGGCGTCCGCGCATCTGACCGCCGGCGCCAAGCGGGTGCTGGTCTCCGCGCCCGCCGACGGCGCCGATGCCACCATCGTCTACGGCGTCAACCACGACACGCTGACCAAGGATCACCTCGTCATCTCCAACGGCTCCTGCACCACGAATTGCCTCGCACCGGTCGCCAAGGTGCTGAACGATCTCGTCGGCATCGAGACCGGCTTCATGACCACGATCCACGCCTATACCGGCGACCAGCCGACGCTCGACACGATGCACAAGGATCTCTATCGCGGCCGTGCGGCGGCGATGTCGATGATCCCGACCTCGACCGGTGCTGCGAAGGCGATCGGCCTCGTGCTGCCCGAGCTGAAGGGCAAGCTCGACGGCGTCGCGATCCGGGTGCCGACCCCGAACGTCTCGGTCGTCGACCTCAAGATCGTCGCCAAGCGCGCCACCGACGCCAAGGAGATCAACGCGGCGATGAAGCGCGCCTCCGAGCAGCAGCTCAAGGGCATCCTCGGCTACACCACCGCGCCGAACGTCTCGATCGACTTCAACCACGACCCGCACTCCTCGACCTTCCACGAGGACCAGACCAAGGTGCAGAACGGCACGCTGGTGCGCGTGATGTCCTGGTACGACAACGAGTGGGGCTTCTCGAACCGCATGGCGGACACCGCCGCCGCGATCGCGAAAGTGATCTAACGCCGCTCTCGTGTCCCGGACGCGATGCAGCGTGAAACGCTGCTTCGCAGATCCGGGACCCATTCCACCACGGGACCCGCTGCAACGTGGGTCCCGGCTCTGCACAGCGGCACTGCGCGCCGCAGTGCGTCCGGGACAAGGGCCAGCTCCGATGACCAACAAATTCCGCACCCTCGACGACGTCGAATTGAAGGGCAAGCGCGTGCTGCTGCGCGTCGACCTCAACGTGCCCATGGACAATGGCCGCGTCAGCGACACGACCCGGCTCGACCGCGTCGCGCCGACCATCACCGAGATCTCGGACAAGGGCGGCAAGGTCATCCTGCTCGCGCATTTCGGCCGGCCGAAGGGACGCGATGCCAAGGACTCGCTGCGGCCCGTTGCCGAAGCGCTGTCGAAGGTGGTGAAGAAGCCCGTCGCCTTCGCCGAGGATTGCATCGGCGAGCCCGCGGCCAAGGCCGTGGCGGCGATGAAGGACGGCGACATCCTCTGCCTGGAAAACACCCGCTTCCACAAGGAAGAGGAGAAGAACGATCCCGCCTTCGTTGCTGAGCTGGCGAAGCTCGGCGACATCTGGGTCAACGACGCGTTCTCGGCGGCGCACCGCGCCCACGCCACGACCGAAGGCCTCGGGCACAAGCTGCCGGCCTATGCCGGCCGCACCATGCAGGCCGAGCTCGACGCGCTGGAGAAGGCGCTGGGCTCGCCGACCAAGCCCGTCATCGCCATCATCGGCGGCGCGAAGGTCTCGACCAAGATCGACCTCCTGGAAAATCTCGTCAGCAAGGTCGACGCGCTGGTGATCGGCGGCGGCATGGCCAACACCTTCCTGCACGCCCAGGGCGTCGCGGTCGGCAAGTCACTGGCCGAGAAGGATCTCGCGCCGACGGCGCTACGCATCATGGAGAAGGCGGAAGCCGCCAACTGCGCCATCATCCTTCCCGTGGACGCAACCGTTGCCTATCACTTCGCCGCCAACGCGCCGTCGCACGCCTACGGGCTCGACGCGATCCCGGCCGACGGCATGATCCTCGACGTCGGCCCGCAATCGATCGCGCGCGTCCACGCCGCGATCGACGATGCGGCCACGCTGGTCTGGAACGGGCCGCTGGGCGCGTTCGAGATGCAGCCGTTCGACCGCGGCACGGTCGCGGCCGCCAAGCACGCCGCCGAGCGCACCAAGGCCAAGAAGCTGATCTCGATCGCGGGCGGCGGCGACACCGTCGCGGCGCTCAACCAGGCCCATGTGGCCGGTGACTTCACCTATGTCTCGACCGCCGGTGGCGCATTCCTCGAATGGATGGAAGGCAAGCCCCTGCCCGGCGTTGAAGTTCTGCGTATCAAGTAATCAAGCGGCCTCTCAGGCCCCAACGGGAGATTAAGACAGATGGCTCGGATCACGTTACGTCAACTGCTCGACCACGCGGCGGAGAACGATTACGGCGTACCGGCCTTCAACATCAACAACATGGAGCAGGCGCTGGCGATCATGGACGCGGCCAACCAGGTCGACGCGCCCGTCATCATCCAGGCCTCGCGCGGTGCGCGCTCCTACGCCAACGACATCATGCTCAAGCACATGATGGACGCGGTCACCGAGATCTATCCGCACATCCCGGTCTGCGTGCATCTCGACCACGGCAACGAGGCCGCGACCTGCATGACCGCGATCCAGGCCGGCTTCACCTCGGTCATGATGGACGGCTCGCTCAAGGCCGACGGCAAGACGCCCGGCGACTGGAGCTACAATGTCGGCGTCACCAAGACCGTGACCGACATGGCCCATCTCGGCGGCATCTCGGTCGAGGGTGAGCTCGGCGTGCTCGGCTCGCTCGAGACCGGCATGGGCGACAAGGAAGACGGCCACGGCGCCGAGGGCAAGCTCAGCCACGACCAGCTCCTGACCAATCCGGACGAGGCCGTGAAGTTCGTCCAGGAGACCAAGGTCGACGCGCTCGCGATCGCGATGGGCACCTCGCATGGCGCCTACAAGTTCACCCGCAAGCCGGACGGCGACATCCTCGCCATGAACGTGATCGAGGAGATCCACCGCAAGCTGCCGAACACGCATCTCGTCATGCACGGCTCCTCGTCGGTGCCGCAGGATCTCCAGGACATCATCAACGCCTATGGCGGCAAGATGAAGCCGACCTGGGGCGTGCCGGTGGCCGAGATCCAGCGCGGCATCAAGAACGGCGTGCGCAAGATCAACATCGACACCGACAACCGCATGGCCATGACCGGCCAGATCCGGAAAGTTCTCAAGGACAGCCCGGAAGAGTTCGATCCGCGCAAGTACCTGAAGCCGGCGATGGAAGCCATGACCAAGCTGTGCAAGCAGCGGCTGCAGGAGTTCAACACTGCCGGACAGGCCTCCAAGATCAAGCGCGTCCTGACCACTGCGGAGATGGCCAAGCGCTACGCCAAGGGCGAGCTCGACCCGAAGGTGGCGTAAGGCCCTCAGATCCCCTCTCCCGTCATTCCGGGACACGCGAAGCGTGGGCCCGGAATCCATAACCACAGCCCGGGTTATGGATTCCGGGCCTGCGCCTTTCGGCGCATCCCGGAATGACAGAGAGCTCTTTTACCCTGCGACCAACGTTAACTCGGCAAATGCCCGAGAACGGTCTATTTTCACAGGCAAGGGCAGAATCGTTTTGGGAGGACCTCTCGATGAATCTGACTGAGCTCAACAAGGTCGCGACCGCCATGGTCGCATCAGGCAAGGGCATCCTTGCCGCCGACGAATCCTCCGGCACCATCAAGAAGCGCTTCGACGCGATCGGCGTGGAATCGACCGAAGAGAACCGCCGCGACTACCGCGAGATGCTGTTCCGGTCGAAGGAGGCCATGAGCCAGTTCATCTCCGGCGTGATCCTCTATGACGAGACGATCTGGCAGGCGGCCGCGGACGGCACGCCGCTGGTGAAGCTGATCGAGAGCAGCGGCGCCATTCCCGGCATCAAGGTCGACGAGGGCACACAAGCCCTGCCGATGTGCCCGGGTGAAACAGTGACCGTCGGCCTCGACAAGCTCGCCGAACGCCTGAAGAAATATTACGAGCGCGGTGCGCGCTTTGCGAAATGGCGCGCGGTGATCGACATCGGCGGCGGGATCCCCTCGATGACCGCGATCAGCGTCAACGCCCATGCGCTGGCGCGCTATGCCGCGCTGTGCCAGGCCGCGCAGATCGTGCCGATCGTCGAGCCTGAGGTGCTGATGGACGGCGACCACGACATCGACCGCTGCTATGACGTCACGAGCCGCGTGCTCAACAAGACGTTCCAGGAATTGCGCGTGCAGCGCGTCGCGCTCGAAGGCATGGTGCTGAAGCCGAACATGGCGATCTCGGGCAAGAAATCACCGAAGCAGGCTTCCGTCGAGGAAGTCGCCGAGAAGACCGTGCGCCTGCTGAAGGCGTGCGTGCCCGCGGCGGTGCCCGGCATCGCCTTCCTCTCCGGCGGCCAGTCGGACGAGGAAGCGACCGCGCATCTCAACGCCATGCACAAGCTCGGTCCGCTGCCCTGGGGTCTGACTTTTTCCTACGGCCGCGCGCTGCAGGCCGCGCCTCAGAAGGCCTGGTCCGGCAAGGCCGAGAACGTCGCGGCCGGACAACGCGCCTTCAGTCATCGTGCCCGCATGAACGGCCTCGCCTCCAGGGGCGAATGGCAAAGTAGCCTGGAAAAGAAGGCAGCCTAGATCTTGTCGAACAAACCGCCTCCGCCGCGCCCGGCGCCGCGTCTCTATCTCGCGACGCCCGTCGTCGATGATCCCGCAACGCTTGTCGCCGAGCTGCCCGGCCTGCTCGCCTCCGCCGATATCGCCGCGGTGCTGCTGCGGTTGAAGGAGACCGACCAGCGCAGCATGATCTCGCGCATCAAGACGCTGGCGCCGCCGGTGCAGAAGGCCGGCGCCGCGCTGCTGGTCGAGGCCCATGCCGAGCTGGTGGCGCGCGGCGGCGCCGACGGCGCGCACCTGCCCGGCATCGCCGCGCTGAAAGAGGCGTTGCCGTCCCTCAAGCCGGATCGCATCGCCGGTGTCGGCGGGCTGACGACGCGGCACCATTCCATGGATGCGGGCGAGATGGGCGCGGATTACGTGCTGTTCGGCGAGCCCGATGCGAAAGGCCAGCGTCCCTCGGCGCAGGCGATCGCGGAGCGGCTCGACTGGTGGGCCGAGCTGTTCGAGCCGCCCTGCGTCGGCTTTGCCATGTCACTGCAGGAAGCCCACGACTTCGCCCTCAGCGGCGCCGATTTCGTGCTGGTCGGCGACTTCATCTGGGCCGATCCGCGCGGGCCCAAGGCGGCGCTGGTCGAGGTCGACGCGGCGATCAAGAAGGCCCATGCGACGGCGACGGCCGATCCAAATCCCGCGGGCAGCGAGCACGGTTAGCACCCCGACATGAAGCTTCCCTGCATCATCGCTCTGGCCACGCTGCTGCTCACAGGGCCCGCGGCCGCGCAGCTCCAGATCGCGCCGCCGGCGACGATCCCGAGCGCGACGCCCGAGAAGCAGAAGCCCAAGCCGCCCGCGCCTGCCAAGAAGGAGGCTGCGCCGGCGCCAAAGCCTTCGGCCTCGCCCAAGCCGGCCGCCTCCTCCAAGCCGGCGCCGAGCCCGACCGTGATCCCGGCGCCGCCGACGGACAATTCCAACGCCGATCTGGTGTTCGGCGCCTATCAGCGCGGCCAGTACAAGACCGCGTTCGAACTCGCCACCGCCCGCGCGCAAAGCGGCGACCCCAAGGCCATGACCATGCTCGGCGAGCTCTATTCCAACGCCATGGGCATCCGCCGCGACTACGCCAAGGCGGCCGAATGGTACAAACGTGCAGCCGACGCCGGCGACCGCGAGGCGATGTTCGCGCTCGCGATGCTGCGCATCTCCGGCCGCGGCGGCGCGGTCGACAAGGGCGAGGCGGTCAAGCTGATGGCATCGGCCGCCAAGCTCGGCGAGCCCAAGGCGGCCTATAATCTCGCTCTGCTCTATCTGGACGGCCAGACCCTGCCGCAGGACGTCAGGCGTTCCGCCGAGCTGTTGCGCCAGGCTGCGGACGCCGGCCTGCCCGAGGCGCAATACGCGCTCGCGACCTTCTACAAGGAAGGCACCGGCGTGGCGAAGGATCCGGAACGCGCGGTGCGGCTGCTGCAGGCGGCGTCGCTGGCCGACAATGTCGACGCCGAGGTCGAATATGCCATCGCCATGTTCAACGGCACCGGCACCCCGAAGAACCAGCCGGCCGCCGTGGCCCTGCTCCGCAAGGCCTCCCGCCAGGGCAGCGCGATCGCGCAGAACCGGCTGGCCTGGGTGCTGATCAACGGCGCGGGCGTGGCCGTGGACAAGGTCGAGGGCTTCAAATGGCACCTGGTGGCCAAGACCGCCGGCAAGGGCGACCCGGAGCTCGACAAGCAATTGTCCGACCTGCCCGCCGACGAGCGGGCCAAGGCGGAGGCCGCAGCCAGGAAATGGCTCGGCAGCAAATGACTTGACCTGAGGGCCCGTGCAGGGCACCCCATCCCTCAAACAGGCCCGATTTCGCGCCATTTCCCCCGATCAAGACCGAAAAGCCCATGCTGTATTCCGCAACTATCAATGTCATGGTCAAGGCCGCGCGCCGCGCCGGCCGCAGCCTCAAGCGCGATCTCGGCGAGATCGAGCATCTCCAGGTCTCGCTGAAGGGACCGGCCAATTTCGTCTCCCTCGCCGACAAGCGCGCCGAGGAGATCCTGTATCAGGACCTCGCCAAGGCCCGGCCCGGCTACGGCTTCATCGGCGAGGAAGGAGGCCAGCGCGAGGGCAGCGACAAGAGCCACACCTGGATCGTCGATCCGCTCGACGGCACCACCAACTTCCTGCACGGCATCCCGCAATTCGCGATCTCGATCGGCCTCGTGCGCGAGGGCACGATCATTGCGGGCGTGATCTACAACCCGGCCAATGACGAGCTCTACATCGCCGAGCGCGGCAAGGGCGCCTTCCTCAACGACCAGCGCCTCCGGGTGGCCGGCCGCCGCCAGCTCAACGAATGCGTCGTGGCCTGCGGCCTGCCCCATATCGGCCGCGGCGACCACGAGGAATTCCGCCGCGAGATGACCGCGATCCAGGACCGCGTCGCCGGCCTGCGCCGCTTCGGCGCCGCCTCCCTCGACCTCGCCTTCGTCGCCGCCGGCCGCCTCGACGGCTATTGGGAACGCGACCTGCAATCCTGGGACATCGCGGCGGGTATGCTGATGGTGAGGGAAGCGGGCGGGACCGTGACCGATATCGCGACGCCGGGGGATCCGCTGGTCACCGGACACGTCGTGTGCGGGAATGAGTACGTGCACGGGGAGCTGGTGAAGATTTTGCGGAAGTAGGGGTAGGGCAAGGGCCGCGCTTCACACTCCGCTGTCATCGTCCGCCTTGTGCGCAATTGCGCACTGTGGCGGACGATCCAGTACTCAGCAGCGGCTGAGCTCAATCATGACCGCCGCGGCGTACTGGATGCCCCGCCTTCGCGGGGCATGACGGTGTGCCCTGGGGCATGACAATGTGCCCTACGGCTTCACCGGCGCCGGTGGCCCATACGCCTCGCCGTCCTTCGCCGCCTTCGGCTCGCGATCTCCCGCCAGCACCCGCTGCACCGAGACGAAGAACACCGGCACCATCAAGAGCGCCAGGATCACCACCGCGATCATGCCGCCCATCACGACGCTGCCGAGCGCCTGCTGGCTGGCGCCGCCGGCGCCGTGGGCGATGGCCATGGGGAGCACGCCGCAGATGAAGGCGAGGCCCGTCATCAGGATCGGGCGGAAGCGCAGGCGGCAGGCTTCGATGGTGGCTTCCACCAGCGGCTTGCCTTCCTTGCGCAGGTCCTTGGCGAACTCGATGATCAGGATCGCGTCCTTGGCGGCGAGGCCGATGATGGTGATCAGGCCGACGGTGAAATAGACGTCGTTGGGCAGGCCGCGCAGCATCGCGGCAATCACGGCGCCGACGATGCCGAGCGGCACCGTGAGCAGCACCGCGAGCGGGATGGTCCAGCTCTCGTAGAGCGCGGCGAGGCACAGGAACACCACGAAGATCGAGAGCGCGAGCAGGAACGGCGCCTGCGAGCCCGACAGCTTCTCCTGCAGCGACTGGCCGGTCCATTCATAGCCGAAGCCGCGCGGCAGCCGGCCCGCGAGCCGCTCCATCTCGGCAATGGCATCGCCCGAGGTAAAGCCGGGTTTTGCCTCGCCGGAGATGCGCACAGCCGGATAATAGTTGAAGCCTGCGATCTGGGTCGGGCCGCGCGCCCACTCCACCGTGGCGAAGGACGAGAACGGCACCAGCTGACCGCGGCTGTTCTTGACATTGTAGTTGAGGATGTCCTCGGTGCGCATGCGGTCGCGGGCGTCGGCCTGCACCACGACGCGCTGCATGCGGCCCCGGTTCGGGAAGTCGTTGATGTAGTTCGAGCCGAGATTGGTCGAGATCGTGTTGTTGATGTCCTCGAAGGTGACGCCGAAGGCGCCGGCCTTCTCGCGGTCGATCATGAGATTGACCACGCCGGCCTCGGGCAGGCCTTCGACATAGACCTTCTGCAGCACCGGGCTCGCATTGGCCTCCGCGATCAACTGGTCGGCGGCGCGCATCAAGGCCGGATAACCTTTCTGTCCGCGGTCCTGGAGGCGGAACGAGAAGCCGGAGGAGTTGCCGAGATTGTCGATCGGCGGTGGCTGCAGCGCGGAGATCTTCGCGTCGCGGATCGAGGACCCGAGATCGCGGTTGATGTCGTTGACGATCGCCGCGGCGGAGTCCTTCGGCCCGCGCTCCGACCAATCCTTCAGCGTGATGAAGGCCTGCGCGGTGTTCATGCCCTGGCCGGAGAAGCTGAAGCCGGTGAGGAAGGTGACGTTGTCGACGCCCGGCCGCTGCGCCAGATATTTCTCGACCTTCTCGATCACCGCCTCGGTGCGGCCGTAGGACGAATCCGACGGCGTCTGCACGTCTGTGGTGATGAAGCCCTGATCGTCGATCGGCAGGAAGCCGCCAGGCAGGCTGACGAAGGCCCACGACAGGCCGGCCAGCAGCGCGACATAGACCAGCATCAGGCGGCCGGTGCGCTTCAGCGAGAAGCCGACGGTGCGCGCGTAGCGAAACCGGCAGGCCTCGAGGACGTGGTTGAACCGGCTGAACACGAAGTTGGTCGAATGGCCGTGCCCCTTGGCAATGGGCTTGAGCAGCGTCGCGCACAGCGCCGGCGTCAGCGACAGCGCGAGGAAGGCGGAGAAGCCGATCGCCGCGACCATGGTGACCGAGAACTGGCGGTAGATGATGCCGACCGAGCCCGGGAAGAAGGCCATCGGCACGAACACCGCCATCAGCACCAGCGTGATGCCGATGATGGCACCCGTGATCTGCGACATCGCCTTGCGTGTCGCTTCCTTCGGCGACAGGCCTTCCTCGGCCATGATGCGCTCGACGTTCTCGACCACGACGATGGCATCGTCGACGAGGATGCCGACCGCGAGCACCATGCCGAACATCGAGAGCATGTTGATGGAATAGCCGGCGAGCAGCAGCGTGGTGCAGGCGCCGAGAAGCGCCACGGGCACCACGATGGTCGGGATGATGGTGTAGCGGATGTTCTGCAGGAACAGGAACATCACCACGAACACCAGCACCACGGCCTCGACCAACGTCGTCAGCACCTTCTTGATCGAGGCCTCGACCACCGGCGTGATGTTGTAGGGAATTTCGTAGGTGATGTTGGCCGGGAAGAAGCGCGACAGCTCCTTCATCTTCTCCTCGACCGCGCTCGCGGTCGCCAGCGCGTTCCCGGTCGGCGACATCAGCACGGAGAGACCCGCGGTCGGCTTGCCGTCGAGGCGGGTGTTGAACTGGTAGCTGAGACCACCGACCTCGACGCGCGCGACGTCGCGCAGGCGCACGGTCGAGCCGTCGGCATTGGCGCGCAGGATGATGGCGCCGAACTCATCCGGCGAGGAGAGCTGGCCCTTGACCAGCACCAGCGCGGAGGTGCGCTGGCTCGACGTCGACGGCTCGGCGCCGATGCTGCCCGAGGCGACCTGCGCGTTCTGCGCGGCAATGGCCTTGTTGACGTCGTCAGCGGTGAGCCCATAGCCGACCAGCTTGGCCGGATCGACCCAGACGCGAAGCGACCGCTCGGTCGAATAGAGCGTGGCGCGGCCGACGCCCGGGATGCGGCGGACCTCGCCGAGCACGTTGCGGATCATGAAGTCGCCGAGGCCGACCTCGTCGAGGCTGCCGTCCGTCGAGCTCAGCGTGATGATCTGAAGCACCGCGCTCGAGGCTTCCTCGATCAGGATGCCCTGTTGCATCACCGCGCGCGGCAGGCGCGCCTCGACGCGCTTGATGCGGTTCTGCACCTCCACCGAGGCGTCGTTGGTGTTTGTACCCGGCTGGAAATTGGCGATGATCTCGACTTGGCCGAGCGAGTCGCTGGTCGATTCGAAATTGAGGATGCCGGAGGCGCCGTTGAGCTCCTCCTCGATCAGCCGCGTGACGCTGTTGTAGAGGTTTTCCGGCGAGGCGCCGGGATAGCTGGTCGAGATCGAGATCGAGGGCGGCGCGATGATCGGATATTGCGCGATCGGCAGCAACGGCACGGCGATTGCGCCGATCAAGCAGATGAACAGCGCGACCACCCAGGCAAAGATGGGCCTGTCGATGAAGAAGCTCGCCATGGTGCGTTACCGCGTGAGCTTCTGGGCGTGCCGGTTGTCGGCGGTCGCGTCCGCCTCCGACCAGGATTGCGGCTTGACCTTGTCGCCGGCGGCGAACTTCTGGAAGCCTTCGACCACGACCTTGTCGCCGGCCTTCAGGCCTTCGGTGACGAACCAGAGTCCGTCCTGCACCGAGCCGGTGCGCACCGCCTGCACCGCGATATGGTTGTCGTCCTTGACGACGAACACTTCGCTGCCGCCGCCGCCATTGCGTTGGATCGCCTGCTGCGGCACCGCGATCGCATCGGAATCGAGGCCCTGGTCGATGCGGACGCGGACATACATCCCCGGCAACAGCTCGCGCTTGGGGTTGGGGAACTCGCCGCGCAACGTCACCTGCCCGGTGTGGGCGTCGACCTTGGCGTCGGAGAACAGCAGCTTGCCGTCGAGCGAGTAGAGCGTGTTGTCGTCGAGCACCAGATGCACCTTGGCGGCATCGGAGGCGATGCGCTCGAGGTCGCCGGTCTCGAAGGCGCGGCGCAGCTGGTTGAGCTCGTTCACCGACTGGGTGAAGTCGGCATAGATCGGGTCGAGCTGCTGGATGGTGGCCAGATTGGTCTCGTTCTGCACCGCGAGCGCGCCCTCGCTGACCAGGGCCGCACCGACCACGCCGTCGATCGGCGCGCGCACGGTGGCATAATCGAGATTGAGCTTTGCCCGCGCGAGCTCGGCCTTGCGGCCCTCGACCTCGGCATGGGCCTGGCGCTCGCCTGCCACCGCCTTCTCGTTCTCGGCCTCGGGCGCGGCGCGCTGGCTGGTCAGCGTGGCGATACGGTGGGCCTGCTGCTTCGCCTGCATCAAGGCAGCCTCCGCCTTGGCGAGCGCAGCCTCGTTGGCCATCACCTCGACCTCGAACGGACGCGGATCGATACGATAGAGCGGATCGCCGGCCTTCACCTCGCTGCCCTGGCGGAACAGGCGCTCGACCACGATGCCGGAGACGCGCGGCCGGACATCGGAGACGCGCGTCGGCGCGATGCGGCCGGGCAGCTCGCGCACCACGGCGCGGGCTTGCGGCTTCACGACGACGACGCTGACGTCAGGATAGGCCGGCGGAGCGGCGGACACGGCGGAGCTGGATTCGTCGCAAGCGCCGAGCAGCGGCGCTAGGGCCGCGAGCATCATTGCAACGCATGCCGATCGCGCGCGAAGTCCTGACATGAAGTGGGGTGCCCCGATGTTGTTGATACTGAACCACGCACGACGCGACGCCCGTTCTGGACCAAGACCGCGCGGCTGATGCGATCAAAATAGAATGGACTTGCTGCGACGCAACGCGTGTTGCGGGCGGCTCATTGTCACACAGACTATCATGCTGAATTCAGGAGCTTTTTCCGGGCTCACCAGATCGTGAGTCCGGTTCCATCGCGGCGTGCTGCGACAGAAGATCGCAATTACTGGGCAACCCTCATCCGATAGTGGCTGACGCCCCATTCGGTTCCATCGGCATGGCCGAACAGGCCCGATGTCGCGAGCAGGTACCAGCGCCAGCGCCGCATCCACATGGCAGCCTGTTCGCCGTGGACCTTGCGCAAGGAGGCCTCGATCGCATCCCGGTGCGCGTCGAAATTGGCGAGCCAGTCATTGGCGGTGCGTTGATAGTGGGTGCCGCTCCAGCACCATTCCTTCTCGATCGCGAAGATGTCGTCGAATTGCCTGACGAGGTGATGGCTCGGCATCATCCCGCCCGTGAAGACGTGCTGCGCGATCCAGTCCTCGCGATCGGACCGGTCGAACAGGTGGGATCCGGTGCGATGCGTGGCGACGTGCATGAAGCAGCGCCCCTCGGGCGCGAGCCAAGACTGCAGCCGCGTCATCAGCTTGCGCCAGTTCACGATGTGCTCGAACGTCTCGACCGAGACGATGCGGTCGAACTGGCCGTCGGGTGCGAACACGTTCATGTCGGCACAGATCACGCGCAGGTTCAGCAAGCCGCGCTGCTGCGCCTGCTCCTCGACATGGGCGCGCTGCGCCTGCGAGGTCGACACCGCCGTTACCTTTGCGTGTGGAAATTGCCGCGCCATCCACAGCGCCAGCGAGCCCCAGCCGCAGCCGAGCTCGAGGATGGTCTGGCCGTCGGCGAGGCCGGCATGCTCGACGGTCTGGCGCAGCGCCTCCTCCTCCGCCTCCTGCAAGGTGGTGACGTCGGTCTTGTAGAAGCCGCAGGAATGTTTGCGGTTGGGGCCGAGCACGTCCGCGAAGAACGCCGCGGGCATCTCGCCGCGCCCGGCCTCGGTGTCCTCGGCGATCGGCCGCAGCATCATCCGGCCCGCGAAGGCGGAATCGGCGGCCGCGTCATGGCCGGCAAGCCGCGTTGCAGTGCGGGAGCACAGGCGCTGGATCGCCGCGCGGATCACGACGTCCGGCAGCGGCACGCGTTCGGCAGTCCCGATGATCGCGGAAACGACGCTCATGCGCCCCCTGAATGGCGAACTTCTGCAGATACCTGTCTATCAAAGCGCCGCTTCCGGTCCGGGTTCCCGGAGCCCACCCCGAAATCGGCGTATCCGGCGCTTTTTTTGGGCCGGCGCTGTGCCATAGTGCGCACCGCAAGCAAGCTTTTGTGGATGATACCGGCCATGCCGTCAGGCACTTCTCCCCGCTCCACCATGGATATCGAGTACACCAAACTGTCCTCGCCCAGCGTCTTCCTGGTGCGGATGCTGGTCTTCCTGGTGCTGTGCACGCTGGTGGGCGTGGTGCTCTACAAGCAGATCATCCAGGCCTTCTTCGCCAATCCCGGGCTCAACGCCCTGATCGGCGGCGTGCTGTTCATCGGCATCATCTTGGCCTTCCGGCAGGTGATCCGGCTCTACCCCGAGGTCTCCTGGGTGAACAATTTCCGCATCGCCGATCCCGGCCTCGCCCCGGCCCGCCACCCCAAGCTGCTGGCGCCGATGGCGGCCATCCTCGGCGGCGAGCGCTCCGGGCGGATGTCGATCACTCAGACCACCATGCGGCACCTGCTCGATTCGATCGCGACGCGTCTCGACGAGGCCCGCGACATCTCGCGCTACATGACCGGCCTGCTGGTCTTCCTCGGCCTGCTCGGCACCTTCTGGGGCCTGATCGAGACGGTCGGCTCGGTCGGCAAGGTGATCGACGGGCTCAAGGTCGGCGGCGATTCCGGGGCCCTGTTCGACACGCTGAAAGAGGGCCTCGCCGCCCCGCTCGGCGGCATGGGCATCTCGTTCTCGAGCTCCCTGTTCGGCCTCGCCGGCTCGCTGATCCTCGGCTTCCTCGACCTGCAATCGAGCCAGGCGCAGAACCGCTTCTACACCGACCTCGAAGACTGGCTCGCCACCACCGTGCGCGAATATGGCAGCGGCGAAGTCGCGGTCGCTTCCGGCGGCGGCGGGGTCGCCAGCGGCGAGCTGCAGGCCGCGGTCGAACGGCTGCGCTCGGTGCTCGAGGAAGGCAGCGCCAGCCGCGGCACCACGGCCGCGATGGCGAGCCTTGCCGAAGCCATCCAGGCGCTGGTCTCGCACATGCGCACCGAGCAGCAGATGATCCGGGAATGGGCCGACGGCCAGGGCGAGCAGAACCGCGAGATCCGGCGCCTGCTGGAGCGCCTCGCGCGCCAGCCGGAAAAGAGCTAGCGGCTCGCGTGCCCCGGACGCTGCGCAGCACGAAGTGATGCGCTGCAGAGCCGGGGCCCAGGGAACGAGATATGGGTCCCGGCTCTGCGAAGCAGCGTTGCACGCTGCATCGCGTCCGGGACACGAAAGTGGAGACGGACAACAATGGCACTGGCGCGCGGCCGCCGCGGCGACACCTCCTTCAACTACTGGCCCGGCTTCGTCGACGCGCTGTCGACGCTGGTGCTGTCGATCGTGTTCCTGCTGTCGGTGTTCCTGGTGGTGCAGTTCTTCCTGTCGCAGGAGGTCACCGGCAAGGACAAGGCGCTGGAACAGCTCAACGCCAAGATCGCCCAGCTCAACGAGCTGCTGTCGCTGGAGAAGCTCGGCAAGCTCACGCTCGACGACCAGGTCTCGCAGCTGAAGGCTGGCCTCGCCTCGGCCGAGACCGAGCGCGACCGCATCAAGGGCCTCTATGACGGCTTGGCTGCCGCCGGCAACGACGCGCAGGGCAAGACCTCCGAGCTCGGCAAGGCATTGGATTCGGAGAAGGCGGTCTCGGCGCGGGCGCTGGCGCAGATCGAGGTGCTGAACCAGCAGATCAGCGCTTTGCGCCGGCAATTGGCCGCGCTGGAAGAGGCGCTCGATGCCTCCGAGAAGCGCGACAAGGAATCGCAGAACCGGATCGCCGATCTCGGCTCCCGCCTGAACGTGGCGCTGGCGCAGCGCGTGCAGGAATTGTCGCGCTACCGCTCGGAATTCTTCGGCCGCCTGCGCGCCATCCTCGGCAACCGGCCCGACATCCGCATCGTCGGCGACCGCTTCGTGTTTCAGTCCGAAGTGTTCTTCGACACCGGACAGGCGACGCTGCTGCCCGAGGGCCGCGCCGAGCTCGACACCCTGGCGACCGCGCTGATCGAGCTCGACAAGAAGATTCCGAACGAGATCCCCTGGGTGCTGCGCGTCGACGGCCACACCGACGTGCGCCCGGTCAACGGTCCGAACTTCAAGTCGAATTGGGACCTGTCGGCGGCACGCTCGATCTCGGTGGTGCAATATCTGGTCTCGCTCGGCGTGCCCGCCCAGCGGCTCGTCGCAGCCGGCTTCGGCGAATTCCAGCCGCTCGATCCCGGCAACACCGAGGAAGCCTACAAGCGCAATCGGCGCATCGAGCTCAAGCTGACGGAGCGGTAGTGAGCGCGATTCACCTCCGCCCCTACGCGACCTCCGACGAAGCCGCCGCGATCGACCTCTGGCATCGCACATGGCAGCAGGCCTATCCGCAGATCGACTTCGCGGCCCGGCTGGACTGGTGGCGCGAGCGCTGGCGCAAGGATCTGGTGCCGAAGGCCACGATCGTCGTGGCGGAGCAGGACGGCGCACTGACCGGCTTCGTCACCATCGACGGCGACGGCTATCTCGACCAGCTCGTGGTCGATCCCGCGCATTGGGGCTCGGACGCGGCGCGGTTGCTCGTCGAGGAAGCCAAGCGGCTGTCGCCCTCGGGCGTCACGCTGCTCGTCAACAAGGACAATACCCGCGCCATCCGCTTCTACGAGCGCAACGGCTTTGCCCATGCCGGCGACGATGTGAACCCGACCTCGGGCCGGCCGGTGCTGAAGATGGCGTGGCGGGCGTGATCTGGCGGACGTGAGGCCGGTCACGGTTGGATCCAGGAATGTCCGCTAGTCGTTGGTACGGAAGCAGCGATGACAAGCGGATGGAGACGATCGATGAAGTTGCGCGATCTGGCCGAGGGATCCTCGGTCTTTCTCGGCGTCATCGTCGCCGGATATGTGTCGACAAGCTATGTCGACCAGCGCTTCGCCTCGCGCGAGATGGCGCGCGCGCCTGCCCCGACGAGCAGCCCTACCCCATCGGCCTGTGTCGACAAGGACGGCAGCTGGAAGAACTGGCCGTGGCCGAATGTGCCCACGCTCTCGCCGAAGTGCCGGTAAGGAACGCTCCTTTACACACCGCTGTCATCACCCGCGCAGGCGGGTGATCCAGTATTCCAGAGACAGCAGTGGTTGAACCGAGACGCCGCGGCGTACTGGATCGCCCGCCTGCGCGGGCGATGACACTGTGGGTGAGGCAGCGATCGCAGCACCTCACGTCGATCGTTCAGCGCTCACGCGACCTCGAACTGCAGCCTCGCCAGCCGCGCATAAAGTCCGTTCGCGGCGACGAGCTCGGCATGCCTGCCCTGCTCGACGATCTTGCCCTGGTCCATCACCAGGATGCGGTCGCAGGACAAGACGGTTGCGAGGCGATGGGCGATGACGAGCGTGGTGCGGTGGCGCATCAGCTCTTCCAGCGCGGTCTGCACCAGCGTCTCGCTTTCGGCATCGAGTGCGGAGGTGGCTTCGTCGAGCAGCAGGAGCGGCGCATCACGCAGGATGGCGCGCGCGATCGCAATACGCTGGCGCTGGCCGCCGGAGAGCGTCACGCCGCGCTCGCCGAGCGGGGTCTCGAAACCTTCGGGCAGGCGGCGGATGAACTCGGCTGCGTGCGCCAGCTCGGCGGCGCGCTCGACCTCGGCATCGGTCGCGTCGGGTCGGCCGAAGCGGATGTTCTCGCGGGCGCTCGCGGCGAACACGTTCGATTCCTGCGGCACCAGCGCGATGCGCGAGCGGAAGTCGCGGGGATCTGCGGATTTGACCGGCACGCCATCGAGCGAGATCGCGCCGCTGCGCGGGTCGTAGAAGCGCAGCAACAGATGAAAGATCGTGCTCTTGCCGGCGCCGGACGGGCCGACGATCGCGACCTTCTCGCCCGGACGCACCGTGAACGACACGGAATCGAGCACATTGACGTCGCGCCGCGCCGGATAGGCAAAGCTGACCTGATCGAAGCCGACCTCGCCGCGTGCCGGCACGGGTAACGCGCGCGCAGACGCAGGCGCCTTGATGTCGGGCTTCACATGCAGGATCTCGAACAGGCGCTCGGCTGCGCCTGATGCCGACGAGACCTCGCCCCAGACTTCGCTGAGCTGGCCGAGGCCGGCCGCGGCGAACACCGCATACAGCACGAACTGGCCAAGCCGGCCCGGCGAAATCGCGCCGGTCAGCACGTCATGCGAGCCGATCCAGAGGATCGCGACCACGCTTGCGAACACGATGAAGATGATGATGGCCGTGAGCACGGCGCGAGCCTGGGTCGAGGTGCGCGCGGCTTCATAGGCCTGCTCGACCTCGCCGCCGAAACGCTCTTCGGCGAATTGCTCGCTGGTATAGGCCTGCACGGTGCGGATCGCGCCGACCAGTTCGCCGGCATAGGCCGACGCCTCGGCCAGCGTGTCCTGCGCATTGCGCGACAGACGCCGCACCCAGCGCCCGAAGGCGACCAGCGGCAGCACGATCAAGGGAATGGCCAGCAGCACGAAGCCCGACAGTTTGGGGCTCGTGATCACCATCATCGCCGCAGCACCAAGGAACATCATCAAATTGCGCAGCGCGATCGACACGGAGGCGCCGACGGCCGATTTGAGCTGGGTGGTGTCGGCGGTGAGCCGCGAGATCAATTCGCCGCTGCGCGCGGAATCGAAGAAGGCGGGGGACAGCGAGAGCAGGTGAGCGAAGACGTCGCGCCTGAGGTCGGCAACGATGCGCTCGCCGATCGTCATCACGAGGTAGTAGCGCGCGGCGCTGGCGAGCGCGAGCACGCCGACCACCGCGAGCATCACCGAGAAGTAGCTGTTGATCAGCTCGATGCCCTCGGGCGTCAGGCCGAAATCGATCATCCGGCGCACCGCGACGGGCACCAGCAGGGTGGTCAGGGCCGCGACCGTGAGCGCGACGAAGGCGAGCGCCGCCCGGCCGCGATAGCGGCTGACATAAGGCGCCAGCGCGAGCAGCGGCCGCAGCTTGGCGCGGCCCTTGGCCGGCTCTTCGATCAGCTCGGCTTCGATCGAGGGGGGGTCCGCGGCATTCATTCCGGGCTGATCGACATACTGGTCATCAAGCCGTTCCACTGCGCTCATGAGATCTGGCCCATTGCATCCGTTTGCTCCCAATAGGCCGGTGCAAGGGTAGTGGCAAATCCGGGATGTCCCTTAGGGGCAAACCCGGCTCACCCGCGCAAGCCCGGCTTGTTTTGCCTGATAGCGTGAGGTATAGAGCCGCCAAATCCGTCATTCGCTAGCCACAGAACAGGCGCCGGGCGCCGAGGAATTTGCCATGAAAGCCGAAATTCATCCGGATTATCATACGATTAAGGTCGTGATGACCGACGGAACCGAGTACCTGACCCGCTCCACCTGGGGCAAGGAAGGCGACACGCTGAACCTCGACATCGACCCGAAGTCGCACCCGGCCTGGACCGGCGGCTCCCAGCAGCTGATGGATCGCGGCGGCCGCGTCTCGCGCTTCCAGAAGAAGTTTTCGGGCTTCCTCAAAAAGGATTGATCCGGCCAACGAGGCTGGAGACGAAAAACGCCCCTGGAAAGCCGGGGGCGTTTTTGTTTTTGGGGCGGTCGCCAAGGCCGAGGTCTCGTAGATTTTGTAGGGTGGGCAAAGCGAAGCGTGCCCACGTATCTTTCGCGACTGAGAGAGGTCGTGGGCACGGCGCAAGAGCGCCTTTGCCCACCCTACGGCACCTTTGACTACGGCACCGGTGAAACTTACCGCTCGAACGCGGCCTTCAGCGCGTTGAGGTGCGGCACCAGCGGATTGCCGATCGCGATGTGCTCGGCCGGCGGGGTGTGGATGGTGGTGTCGAGACGGCGGACGCGGGTCTGCAGGCTCATCGAGCGATGGATCAGCTCCTGGAGCTGCAAAGGCAGCTTCTCGATGGTGTCGGCGGGGCCGGGATCGGCGGCGCTGAGCTTGACCTTGGTCTTCTCGCGATTGGCCTGGACCAGCGTCATCTCGCCTTCCTTTACCGCACGGTGCAGCAGCAGCCACGAGGCGAGCTGCATCAGGCGGGTGGTGAGACGCATGCTCTCGGTCGCGTAGGTGAGGCTGACGGCACGGTCGAGCGCCTTGGCCTCGGTGCGGCCGGCGCCGTCGAGATAGGCCGCAGTCTCTTCGACGAGGTCCATGCCCTCACGGAACAGGACGCCGAACGCCGCAGAATTGGTGAACCGCTCGCTGAGTTGAACGAGAGCGCCGTCGGCCTGCAAACGTTCCATGGTTAACGCCTCTTACGCAACTGTTTGACTGTCCGGCTTTGGCGCCGGCTTATGATGAACAAATCATTGCGCGGGCTGGACGCGGAGTCCAGTGACAAGCGCGGATATGGTTTCCGCGGGTCATTCCTCGGAATGCAACTCGGGAAGAGACGCACAAAAGCGGGGAGCGGACGCAAAAAAAGAGCCGCCGGAGACCGGCGGCTTTGAAAGTTGATAACAGGGAGGCGTCAAACAGAGTGGACAGGAGCCACTCGGTGTCCAAACGAGGACAGTTCCAGTCATAAACTCGAAAGCTTAATCGACCGTAAACGAACGTTTTTTTTGAGGGTTCGTTAGCCATGTCGGCCAGCGGCCGAGTGAGGTGCGGAACAAACCTCTCCGCCGTCATTCCGGGGCGCGCGCAGCGCGAGCCCGGAATCCATAGCCACAGGCAGATGTGACGGCCGTTCACTATCAGCGTGCCCATTGCCACGGCCTGTGGTTATGGATTCCGGGCTCGGCGCTGCGCGCCGCCCCGGAATGACGGCGGGAGGTGTCCTACTTCTTGAAAAAACTATCCGCCGCATCGCGCGAGGCGCGCTTCCTGGTGGCGGCTTCTTCCAGTCTGGCGATCTCGGTCTTCAGGAGAAGCATGCGCTCGGCCAGTTCCTCCACGGACAACAGTGAGAGATCCTGTCCGATTTCGTGGCTGATCTTCTTGCGCGGGCGGTCGTCGTCTTCCGTTGCCATCCTCGTTCCTCCTCTCGTCCGCGGGCCGGACCATATGGCTGAGGCAGTTGCCAGTCCGGACCATGCTGGCTAAGCAAGGGCCTGGTTCATCCCGCACCTTTGCTCAAGGACACATCATGGACAAGCTGCCCGCGCAAATGACCGTGGTCGCCATCTCCAAGCCCGGCGGACCGGAGGTGCTGGTCCCTGAACAGCGCGCGCTGCCGCAGCCCGGCCCCGACGAGATCCTGGTCAAGGTGATGGCTGCCGGCGTCAACCGGCCCGACGTCGCACAGCGCTCCGGCGCCTATCCGCCGCCGCCCGGCGCCAGCGACCTGCCCGGCCTCGAGATCGCCGGTGAAGTGGTTGCCGTTGGCAGCAACGCCAAGCGGCACAAGATCGGCGACAAGGTGATGTCACTGGTCGCAGGCGGCGGCTATGCGCAGTACTGCATCGCGCAGGACGCCCAGGCCATGAGCGTGCCGCCGGCGCTGTCGATCAAGGAAGCCGGCGCGCTGCCGGAAACCCTGATGACGGTCTGGCACAACGTGTTCGAGCGCGGCGGCCTCAAGGCCGGCGAGACGCTGCTGATCCATGGCGGCTCCTCGGGCATCGGCACCATGGCGATCCAGCTCGCGAAGGCGTTCGGCGCAAAGGTGTTCGTCACCGTGGGATCGCAGGACAAGGTCGACGCCTGCCTCAAGCTGGGGGCCGACCGCGCCATCAACTACAAGACCGAGGACTTCGTCGCCGTGGTCAAGGAAGCGACCAACAAGGAAGGCGTCAACCTGATCCTCGACATGGTCGCCGGCGAGTATGTCGACCGCAACTATGATGCCGCCGCGGTCGACGGCCGCATCGTGCAGATCGCGACGCTGAACGGCCCCAAGGTCAGCGTCAACATCGCCAAGGTGATGGTCAAGCGCCTCACCCACACCGGCTCGACCCTGCGCCCCCGTACTAATGCGGACAAGGCGGCGATGGTGGCCGCAATCGAGGCGAAAGTGATGCCGCTTTTGCGCGAGGGCCGCGTCAAACCGCTGATGGACAGCACTTTCCCGCTGGAAAAGGCGGCGGACGCGCACCGGCGCATGGAGACGAGCGCACATATTGGCAAAATTGTGTTGGAGGTCTAGGCCGCTGACCCACAGGGCGAGGCGGAAACCCTTTGATTTTCCTCGCTTTCGTGGCATCTATCGCGACGCACCGAACCACTTCCGTTCGGTCTGAAATCGTCTTCACCGAAGAGTTTGCGTCGAACGCGGAGAACTGACCTTGCGTCTGATCAGGTGCCTCGCGCCCATCGCGCTGGGCCTCATGATTCTCGTCGCCGCGTATCCCGCGCGCGCGCTCGACGCCGTCAGCGTCCGCAGTGACGCGCCCGCGATCGACCTCACCGGCGTGCTCGAGCATCAGCGCAGCGATGCCGACCGCATCCAGGTCTCCACCGCGCCCGGCACCGACGGCATCGTTCGCCGCATCGAGGTGCGCGCTCGCGAAGGCGGCCAGAACTGGGTGGTGTTTGCGCTCGCCAACAACACCGACGACCAGCTCGACCGCCTGATCGTCGCCCCGCATTACCGCATCGTCTCCTCGGGGCTGTTGTGGCCCGACCTCGGCCTGTCGCGCATCGCCACCATCACGCCCTCGACCGGCGACCGGCCGGAACGGCAGGAAAGCCCGACCGCCGACGTGTTCCGCGTCACGCTCGACCCCGGCGCCGTCATCACCTTCGTCGCGGAGCTGCGCACCGACAAGCTGCCGCAGCTCTACCTGTGGGAGCCGGAAGCCTACAAGGACAAGGTCAACTCGTTCACGCTGTACCAGGGCATCGTGATCGGCATCTCGGGCCTGCTGGCGCTGGTGCTCACGATCCTGTTCGTCGTGAAGGGCAGCATCATGTTCCCGGCCGCCGCGGCGCTGGCCTGGGCGGTGCTGGTCTATATCGGCGTCGATTTCGGCTTCTGGGGCAAGGTGCTCGACATGTCGAACAACGCCGAGCGCATCTGGCGCGCGGCGGGCGAAGCGATCCTGGCGGCGACGCTGCTGGTGTTCCTGTTCGCCTATCTCAATCTCAGCCGATGGCACGTGCGCTATTCGCACATCACGGTGGGCTGGCTCGCCTTTCTCGGCTCTCTCGTCGCGCTCGCGCTATTCGATCCGGCTGTCGCCTCAGGCATCGCGCGAATCTCGCTGGTGCTGATCGCCTTCGCCGGTTTTGCGCTGATCGTCTATCTCTCCACCCACGGCTTCGACCGCGCGGTGCTGCTGATCCCGACCTGGTTCCTCCTCGTGGTGTGGGTGGTCGCGGCCGGCATGACGGTTGCGGGTTCCGTCACCAATGACATCGTCGGCCCTGCCCTGCTCGGCGGCCTCGTGCTGATCGTGATGCTGATCGGCTTCACTGTCATGCAGCACGCCTTTGCCGGCGGCGGCGCCACCACCGGCGTCGTCTCCGACATCGAACGGCGCGCCCTGGCGCTGGCCGGCTCCGGCGACCTGATCTGGGATTGGGACGTCTCCGCCGACAAGGTCTTCACCAGCCCCGAGACGGAAGCCCTGCTCGGCCTCAAGCGCGGCACGCTCGAAGGGCCCGCAGCATCGTGGCTCGAGGTGCTGCATCCGCTCGACCAGGACCGTTTCCGCGCCGCGCTCGACAGCGTGCTCGATCAGCGCCGCGGACGTTTGGTGCAGGATTTCCGCCTGCGCACGCCGGACGGCCATTTCATGTGGTTCGCGCTGAAGGCGCGCCCGGTGGTCGGATCCGACGGCGAAGTCTCGCGCGTGGTCGGCACGCTCACCGACGTCACCGAGCTGCGCAACGCCGAGGAACGCCTGCTGCACGATTCCGTGCATGACAACCTCACCGGCCTGCCCAACCGCAAGCTGTTCATGGACCGGCTGGGCGCGGTCGCGCATTTCGCCAAGACCATGCCGACGCTGCGGCCGACGCTGATGGTGATCGATCTCGACCGCTTCAAGCAGGTCAACGATTCCGTCGGGATCGCGGTCGGCGATTCCATCCTGCTGACGCTGGCCCGACGCCTCACCCGCATCCTGAAGCCGCAGGACACGCTGGCGCGGCTGGCCGGCGACCAGTTCGGCCTGATCCTGCTCTCGGAGCAGGACCCGGCCCGCATCACCGCCTTCGCCGAGACCATCCGCAAGACCATCCGCGCACCGATCGCCTTCAACGACCGCGAGATTTTTCTGACGGCCTCGATCGGGCTTGCGCTCTCCGATCCGCAGACGCAGCTGACGGACGAGATCATCAAGGACGCCGAGCTTGCGATGTATCACTCCAAGCGCATCGGCGGCGACCGCATCGACGTCTACAAGCCCGCGATGCGGGCGCGGAAGACCGACCGCCTGACGCTGGAGAGCGAGCTGCGCCGCGCCATCGAGCGCCAGGAACTCACCATCCTGTACCAGCCGATCGTGCGGCTGGAGGATCGCTCCGTCGCCGGATTCGAAGCGCTGGTGCGCTGGGATCATCCGAAGCTTGGGCGCATGGCGCCGTCGGAATTCATCTCCATCGCGGAAGAGACCGGCCTGATCGTCGATCTCGGCATGTTCGTGCTCGACCAGACCGCAAAGCAGCTCTCGGTGTGGCAGCGCGCGATGCGCTCGCGCGAGCCGATCTTCGCCTCGGTCAACGTCTCCTCGCGGCAATTGCTGCGCCACGACCTGATCCACGACATCCGCACCGTGCTGTCGCGCTCCTCGGTGGCGCGCGGCACGCTCAAGCTCGAACTGACGGAATCCCTGGTGATGGAGAATCCGGAGCACGCGGCGCAGATGCTGACGCGGATCCGCGAGCTCGGCACCGGACTCTCGCTCGACGATTTCGGCACCGGCCATTCCTCGCTGGCCTATCTGCAGCGCTTCCCGTTCGACACCATCAAGATCGACCAGTCCTTCGTGCGCACCACCAACCGCGGGACGCGGCCGGTGATCCTGAAATCGATCATCGCGCTCGCGCACGACCTCGGCATGGACGTGGTGGCCGAAGGCGCCGAGACGGATTCGGACGCGGTCGAGCTCTACCAGATGGGCTGCGAATACGCGCAAGGCTTCGCCTTCGGCGAGCCGATGGACGCGGACGCGGCGATGCGGCTGCTCACGGAAGTGCGGCTGGAAGCGGCGAGCTAGCCTCTTACCCTCCCCTGGAGGGGGAGGGTCGATTGCGCGCAGCGCGAGCGGGGTGGGGTGATCTCTCCACTCGGGCACTGCATCGGTTGAGAGACTGTCACCCCACCCCGTCTCACATTTCGCTGCGCTCAATGTGAGCCGACCTCCCCCTTCAGGGGAGGGTGGCAGCGTGCCGCTCCGCTACCGCCGCCCGTCCTTCTTCATCTTCGTGAACCGGACGGTCTGGCCATCGGGCATCCGCGTTGCCTTGAAACCCGCCGCGATGCAGGCTTCGCGCTGCGGCATCTGGATGTCCGGGCTACGCGAGGTGTCCCACCACGAGGCACGGTTGGCCGCACGCGGCAGGGCCGCGCCGATGATCTCCTCGATCTGTTCGAAGCTCAGGACGAATTCGGCCTGCTTCTGGCGCAGCAGATAGTCGCGCAACGCGTCGTAGTCGTTCACGTCAGTCCTCTCGTTCGAAACCGGATCAGCTCCCGCAAGCCCCGGCCAAAACCGGGAGCGGTGTAAACCGATCCTTAACTCATTGCGGCAGCGCCGTCCTTCCTTAAACACTACTCAAGATTTCGGGCGCATCCACTAGGGATCGGAGCAAACGATGCTGTCTGGATGGCGCGACATCACGGCCCGCCGGCCGTGGCGGATTTCGGCGAAGCTGCTGATCATCTCGTCCGTGGTGACGGTGATCGGCTTTTCCGCCATTTGCGTCAACGTGATGCTCGACATGCGCCGGGGCGAGGAGGCGCTCGCCCGCCAGACGCTGGAGAACCTCGCGACGACCATCCAGTCCGACGTCAGCCGCAACGTCGAGATCTACGATTTGTCGCTGAAGGCGGTCGCCAGCAACATGCTGCTGCCCGAGCTCGCGACGGTGTCGAAGCCGATCCGCCATCTGATCCTGTTCGACCATGCGACCACCGCCAAGCATTTCGGCGCCATCCAGGTGTTCGATTCCGAGGGCAAGCTGGCCATCGACGCCTCCACGCTCGATCCCCTGCCGGAAAACCGCAGCGAGGAAGATTACTTCAGGGTTCATCGCGACAATCCGGGCACCGGGCTCTTCATCAGCCGCCCGATGCTGTTCCGCGGCGCCTATTCCATCGTGCTGAGCCGGCGCATCAGCGACACCGACGGCGGCTTCCTCGGCGTCGTCGCCGGATCGATCCGCTTCAGCTATTTCCACGAATTGTTCGAGCGGCTCAACCTCGACCCTGAGGACACCATCACCGTGCTGAAGCGGGACCGCACCATCATGATGCGGCGGCCGTTCGATCTCGACATCATCGGCACGAACCTGAACGACCGCCGGGCCTGGAAGCCCGACAATCTGCCGATCGGCGCCGCCTATTCGGGACAGGGCCCGGTCGATCCGACGCCGCGGCTCTATGTCCGGAGCGGCGACAACGGTCCGCTGTTCGTGGTGGCGGGCAAGCCGCTGGCCGCCGTGTTCGCGCTCTGGCGCAAGGAAGCGATCCGCATCGGCGCCGTGGTGCTGGCGCTCGCGCTGTTCGTGCTGGGATCGACGCTCGTGCTTGCGCGCGAGATCGGCCGGCGCGCCGAAGCCGAGCGCAAGCTCGAGGAGATGGCGACGACCGACGCGCTCACCGGCCTGAAGAACCGCCGCAAGTTCGATTCCGTCATCGACGTCGAATGGCGGCGCGCCATGCGCCAGAAGGTGCCGGTCGCGCTGATCATGATCGATGCCGATCACTTCAAGGCCTACAACGACACGTTCGGCCATCAGGCCGGCGACCAGGTGCTGGTCGGGATCGCCATCTGCATTTCCGATTCGGTGAGCCGGGCCGGCGACTGCGCCGCGCGCTATGGCGGCGAGGAATTCGCCGTGCTGCTGCCGAACATTTCGGCCACCGACGCCTTCAAGGTCGCCGAGGCGATCCGCACCAAGGTGCAGGGCTGGTCCGACGACGAGGTGATCTCGACGGTGTCCTGCGGCGTTGCCAGCCTCGTTCCCAGCGCCGGCATGGACTGGACGGTGCTGGTCGCCGCCGCCGACAAGGCGCTCTACGCGGCGAAAGCGGGCGGCCGCAACCAGTCGGTGGTTGCGAGCCTGCCGAAACTGTCGCTGGTGGCGTGAGCTTGGGATGTCATTCCGGGGCGGCTCGAAGAGCCGAACCCGGAATCTCGAGATCCCGGGTCTGGTCCTTCGGACCATCCCGGGATGACATCGAAAGCATTCGCCCTCGATGTCACTGCCCGAGATATTTCTTCATCTCCGCGATCAGCCCCTCGCGCAACTCCGGGCGCTTCAGGCCGTAGGCGATGTTGGCGCGCAGGAAGCCGGGCTTGGAGCCGCAGTCGTGGCGCTCGCCCTCGAACTCGACGCCGTAGAATTTCTGCGACTTGGCGAGGCCGATCATGGCGTCGGTGAGCTGGATCTCGCCGCCGGCGCCGCGCTCCTGGGTCTCCAGGATCTTGAAGATCTCGGGCTGCAGGATGTAGCGGCCGGTGATCGAGAGGTTGGAGGGCGCGGTGCCCTTGGCCGGCTTCTCGACCATGCCGTCGACCTCGAACATCTTGCCGCTGCGCTTGCCGACGCCGCAGATGCCGTATTGATGGGTGAGATGGTCCGGCACCGCCTCGACCGCGACCAGATTGGATTTCTCGCCGAGTGAGGACGCCATCTCGATCATCTGCTTGAGGCAGCCCGGCGTGTTGAGCACGAGCTCGTCGGGCAGCACGACGGCGAACGGCTCGTTGCCGACGATGTCGCGCGCGCACCAGACGGCGTGACCGAGGCCGAGCGGCGCCTGCTGGCGGGTGAAGCTGACGGCGCCGGCCTCGGGCTGGTTCTGCGCCAGGATCTCCTGCTCGGCCTTCTTGCCGCGCTGGCTAAGCGTCGCATCGAGCTCGTACATCCGGTCGAAATGATCTTCGATGACGTTCTTGTTGCGGCCGGTGACGAAGATGAAGTGCTCGATGCCGGCCTCCCTCGCCTCGTCATAGACGTACTGGATCAGCGGCTTGTCGACGATGGTCAGCATTTCCTTCGGCATCGCCTTGGTGGCGGGCAGGACACGGGTGCCGAGGCCGGCGACGGGGAATACGGCTTTGCGAATTTTCATGGCAGCGATCGAATACCTGAGGAGATACGTGAAGGGAGCAATGGCATCTTGCTAGCCTGTTTGCAGCCGCCAACAAAGGCGGATGTGGGGCCTCATCCGCGCAGAGTTAAGAAAAAGGCCGCCACCAAAATTTCACCTTTGTTAAGCTATTGGCAACCGTAACCAGGCCTCCTGATGGCGGATTTTAGGGCCGACGGGTGGGACATGAGGCAATCGGTGGCAACGCAGGCAAGACGGACGGTATTTGCGGCCGGCACGATGGTGATCGCGGCCGCTCTGCTGCTGCCGGTCGGCGCGCACGCCCAGGCGCAGAACGGCCTGTCCAACCTGTTCGGCGGCATCTTCTCGGGTCCGAATGCTGCGCCTCCGCAAGCCCCGCCCGGACCCGGCGGCGGTCAGACCGGAGCATTGCCCTGGAGCGGTGAGGACGGCGCCTCCGGCCACCCCCTGATGACGGCCGCGGCGATCCGCGAGGCCGCCTCCAACTTCAACAATTGCGTCGCCGGGATGTGGCCCGATGCCGCGCGGCGTGGCGTCACGCAGGAGAACTTCCAGCGCTTCACGGCCGGGCTCTCGCCCGACCTGCGCATCATGGACCTGATGGACTCGCAGCCGGAGTTCACGAAATCGATCTGGGACTATCTCGACATCCTCGTAAACGACAACCGCCTCGCCAAGGGGCGCGAGGTGCTCGCCAAATACAAGGCGCAGTTCGACGCCACCGAGAAAGCCACCGGCGTCGACCGCTACATCATCGCCGCGATCTGGGGCATCGAGTCCAATTACTCGACGCAGATGGGCGACCGCAGCGTGCTGCAATCGACCGCGACGCTCGCCTGCATCGGCCGCCGCCAGGCCTATTTCAAGGACGAGTTCCTCTCGGCGCTGGAGATTCTCAACCGCGGCGATCTCAGGCCGGAGCAGATGCGCGGCTCCTGGGCCGGCGCGTTCGGCCCGACCCAGTTCATGCCGACCGCGTTCAAGCGCTTTGCCGTGGACGGCGACGGCGATGGACGGCGCGACGTCGTCGACAACCCCACCGATCTGATCGCCTCCACCGCCAACAACCTGAAGAAGGACGGCTGGCAGGCCGGCCAGACCTGGGGCTTCGAGGTCGTGGTGCCCCAAGGCTTCAACTACATGCTGGCCGACCGCGCCAAGGCGATGACGATCGCGCAATGGGAGAAGCAGGGGCTGAAGCGGGCGACGGGCCAGCCGTTCCCGCACCCGGCGGAGAAGGCCTACCTGCTGGCGCCGGCGGGCGCGCAAGGGCCGGGATTCCTGATGCTGCAGAACTACCGCGTCATCATGAAGTACAACCCGGCCGAGGCCTATGCGCTCGCGATCGGCCATTTCGCCGACCGCCTGCGCGGCGGACAGCCCTTCGTGCAGCCCTGGCCGCGCCAGGAGCGCGAGCTGTCGCGCAGCGAGCGGCTGGAACTGCAGCAGCTCCTGGCCCAGCGCGGCTTCTACAAGGGCACCCCGGACGGCCAGTTCGGCGGCCAGACCCGGGAGGCGCTGCGCAATTTCCAGGCCTCGATCGGGGTGCCCGCCGACGGCTTTGCCTCCTCCGACGTGCTGGACCGGCTGCGGGGGCGGTAAAATCGCCCCGAAAGTAACCCTGAACAGGGATTTTGCCGGCCGACCTTGACGGAGGAGGCTGTTCCCCGGTGTATGGGGTAAGAATCTGCAACGGAATTTGCCTGTTTGGCGCCCGATTTCGTTATTATATTCAGACCACTCCCGATCCCCATTGCGCGTGCCCGAGATCGCATGTCGAAGCCAAAGTCTTTCTTCAAGGCGCTGACCGAGACCGGCCCGTTGATCGCGCTGGGGACGGCGCTTGCGATTCTGGTCTCGGTTGCGGGACCCGCTTCGGCGCAGTTCTTCAACTTCCCCGGCTTCGGTGGTCCGCCGCAACGCTCGGCGCCGCCACAACGGGGCGGCGGAGGCGGCGGCTGGTTCGGCGGCGACTTCTTTGCGCCCTTCCAGCAGCAACAGCAGCAGGCGCCGCGCCAGGATTTTTCGCGCGCACCGGCGCCGGCCAAGCGCGACACCATCCCTGAGAAGAACGTGCTGGTGCTCGGCGATGCCATGGCCGACTGGCTCGCCTATGGCCTGGAAGACGCCTATGCCGAGCAGCCCGACATGGGCGTGATCCGCAAGCACAAGACCGTTTCGGGCCTCATCAAGTACCAGCCGAAGGGTGAGCCCTCGGACTGGGCGGCAGCGGCAAGAGGCATCCTCGAGACCGAGAAGCCCGACGTGATCGTCGTCATGCTCGGCCTCAACGACCGCGTCGCGATCCGCGAGCCCGCCGCTGACAAGACGGACAAGGCGGCCACCGACAAGGACAAGAAGAACGACAAGGGCGCGCGCGCCAAACAGCCATCCAAGCCGGCTGACGCCAAGCCCGGTAACGACACCGCCGCCAAGCCCGACGACAAGCCTGCCGATGCGGACCTGCCGCAAGACGACGCCGACAATGCCGACACGCCTGCGGCCGCCCCCGAAAAGACGGCCCGCAATCCGAACGGCCTCTACGAATTCCGCGACGAGCGCTGGGTCGAGCTCTACGGCAAGAAGATCGAGGAGCTCGCAGGCGTCCTCAAGTCCAAGGGCGTGCCGGTGCTCTGGGTCGGTCTGCCCGCGGTGCGCGGACCGAAGGGCACCGCGGACACGTTGTTCCTGGACTCGCTCTATCGCGAAGGCGCGGCCAAGGCCGGCATCACCTATGTCGATGTCTGGGATGGCTTTGTCGACGAAGCGGGCCGCTTCCTGCAGAAGGGCCCGGACTTCGAGGGCCAGATCCGCCAGCTGCGCAGCTCCGACGGCGTCTATTTCACCAAGCCCGGCGCGCGCAAGCTTGCGCACTATGTCGAGCGCGAGATCACGCGCCTCCTGGCCGGCCGCTCCGGTCCGATCGCGCTGCCGAGCGAACCCGCGACGCCCGACACCAGCGCGGAGCCGGGCAAGCCCGCGCCGCGGCCGTTGGCGGGACCGATCGTGCCGCTGATCGCGGCCTCGATCTCGACCGATCAATTGCTGGGCGGCCCGGGCTCGCGGCCCGCCGCCGTCGATGCGCTCGCTGCGCGGACGATGGTGAAGGGTGAGCCGTTGGCGGCTCCGGCCGGCCGCGCCGACGATTATGCCTGGCCGCGCCGCGAAGTCGGCCGCGAGCAGGCCAAGGGCGATACGCCGATGGCCGCGACGACGCCTGACGGCAACGTCGCGTCTCCCGGTGCATCGGGAGCGGCCGCGGCGATCGCGCCGCCGAAGCTCGCGCCGAAGAAGCCGCCGGCGCAGCCGCAGCAGCCCGCACAGGCCTCGCCGTCATTGCGTGATTTCTTCGGCTTCGGCTCTCCGCAGCCACCGCCGCCGCGTCAATTGGCGCCGGCGCCCGGGCCGCGCAACCCAAATCAAAATCCAGGGGCCCCGCGGCCTCCGGGTAACGTCGGACGCTCGGCGGAAGTGATCCGGTAACCGAGGCCTCGCGTCCCGGACGCGCTTGCAGCGTGCAACGCTGCCGCCCCAGGGCCGGGCCCCAGTTCCTCTCACGGTCTTCAAAAAAGAATGGGCCCCGGCTCGGCAGCGCACCACTGCGTGATGCGCTGCGTCCGGGGCATCCAGAATGCGTGTCTGTCGCTTAGCCCTTAGTAACGCCAACGCGGCGGCGGACGGCGCGCGGGGCGCGACATCAGAAGCGCGAGCGCAAAGCCGACGCCACCGGCGACCAGCAGCGCGCCGAGCGGGTTGTCCTGCACCCTCTTCGACAGCGCCTGGGTGCCATCGCGGAAGGTATCGCCACTGTTGTCATAGGCGTCCTTGGCGTAGCTGGTCGCGGTGTCCGCGGCATCGCGCACCGCATCCTTGGCCTGGCCGTAGAGATTCTGCACCGTGCCTGCGGCTTCGCGCGCCTTGCCTGAGGCCTGCGTCTTGGAATCGCCTGCCATGTCTCCGATCGCGCTTTCCGCTTTACCTGCGTAGTCCTTCGCCGCTCCAACAATCCGGTCCGTGTCCATGATGCTCCTCCTCGGGGGTCAGCCCAAGTAACCGATCAGGAGCGGCACAGTTCCAAGCCATGACGAAAGTGTAGCCCTAGAGAATCAGCCCACCGTCGACGACGAGGGTTTGCCCGATGATGTAGGAGGACAGCGGCGAGGCCAGGAACAGCGCCGCGCCCGCCATGTCGGCCGGCGTGCCCAATCGTCGCAGCGGGATGCGGGCGAGCGCGCCCTCGAGCCGCTTGGGATTGTCGGTCGTCACCTTCGTCATCTTGGTGTCGACGAGCCCCGGCGCGATGCCGTTGACCCGGATGCCGTCCTCGGCCCAGGCCTCGCCCAGCGTCCGGGTCAATCCGACCGCACCGGTCTTCGAGGCGTTGTAGGCAGGATTGCCCATGGTCGAATGATAGGCCGCGGTCGAGGAGACCATGATCAGCGCGCCGCTGGAATCCCGCAACATGGAATGAAACCGCGTGGCGCAGGCCATCAGGCTCATCAGATTGACTTCGACCACCTTGCGGAAGCCAGCCATCTCGAATTCGCCGCGGCGATAGAGCACCGCGCCTTGCGCCAGCACGAGAATGTCGAGCCTGTCGAAGCCCGGCTTGAACGCCTCGATCGCGCCGGGGCTGCTGACGTCGAGCTGCGCATAAGAGAGGCCGGTAAGATCGGAGCCTTCCTCCGCGGAATATTCCGCTGCGCGAGCGCGCGTGCCGCACACCGCGACCTGCGCACCTCTGGTGCGAAACGCCTGCGCGATGCCGTTACCGATCCCGCTCGAACCGCCGACGACCAGCACCTGCTTGCCTGAGAAATCGAGCTCGTTCGCCATCGCGGCCTCCCCTTTTGTCTTGCTTTGTTTGACCTGTCTGCGGATCGATGCCAGCCTTGTCAATCATAACGAGAACAAGCAGCTTCCCGAGGAAACAGCATGTCCGAGTTCAAAGAGCTCAGCCGGTCCGTCAAGGGCCTGACCGTTCTCGTCACCGGCGCAGCGAGCGGCATGGGGCGAGCGACCGCGCGCGTGTTCGCAAACGAGGGCGCGAACGTTGCCGTCACCGATTACGACGAGCAGGGCGCCCATGCGGTTGCGAAGGAGATCGCGGCGAGCGGCGGAGCGGCGAAGGCATGGAAGCTTGATGTTGCCGACGGCGGCGAGATCAAGCGTGTCGTGGCTGACGTTGCCGCGCATTTCGGCGGCCTCGACATCGTCGTCAACAATGCCGGCATCTCCGTGCGTGTCGCGATCGACGACGAGGCTTACGAGGACGCCTGGGCCAGGGGCATTGCCGTGATGCTGACGGCGCATCCGCGCATCATCCGCGCCGCGCTGCCGCATCTGCGCAAGTCGAAGTCCCCGCGCATCGTCAATATCGCCTCGACCGAGGCGCTCGGCGCCACCGCGTTGCACAGCCCCTATTCGGCGGCGAAGGGTGGCGTTGCCAGCCTCACCCGCTCGCTCGCCGTGGAGCTCGGACGCGAGGGCATTACGGTCAACTGCATCTGCCCCGGTCCGATCCGCACGGCGATCACCGACCGCATCTCGGAGGAGCACAAGACGATCTACGCCAAGCGCCGCACCGCACTCGGCCGCTACGGCGACCCCGAAGAGGTCGCACATATGACACTGAGCCTGTGCCTGCCGGCCGCGTCCTTCCTCACCGGCGCAGTCATCCCGGTCGACGGCGGACTGATGGCGCGGAACGCGTGAGAGGCATGCGCTCGAAGCGTTGACAAGCACGAGCGCGGGAGTAGCTTTTTCGCCGACAGAGCGGGACCAACCGCCCGCGACCTGTGGGAGAAACGCCATGACGATCGCCATCCGGCAGCTTCAGAAACATTTTGTCGGCGAGGTCTCCGGCCTCGACTTGCGAAAGCCCCTCACCGAGGCCGAGGCACGCGAGGTCGAGGCCGCCATGGACAAATATGCGGTGCTGGTCTTCCACGACCAGGACATCACCGACGAGCAGCAGATGGCCTTCGCGCTGAACTTCGGTCAGCGCGAGGACGCGCGCGGTGGCAACATCACCAAGGCAGATGAATACCGCCTCACTTCGGGCCTGAACGACGTCTCCAACCTCGGCAAGGACGGCAAGCCGCTGCCGAAGGACAGCCGCGCCAATCTGTTCAACCTCGGCAATTGCCTGTGGCATTCCGACAGCTCGTTCCGCCCGATCCCCGCGAAATTCTCGCTGCTGTCGGCGCGGGTGGTGAACCCGAAGGGCGGCAACACCGAATTCGCCGACATGCGCGCCGCCTATGATGCGCTCGACGAGGAGACCAAGGCGGAGATCGAGGACCTCGTCTGCGAGCACTCGCTGATGTATTCGCGCGGGTCGCTCGGCTTCACCGAATACACCGACGAGGAGAAGGCGATGTTCAAGCCGGTGCTGCAACGGCTGGTGCGGACGCACCCCGTGCATCGCCGCAAGTCGCTGTATCTCTCATCCCACGCCGGCAAGATCGTCGGCATGAGCATGCCCGAAGGCCGGCTGCTGCTGCGCGACCTGAACGAGCACGCGACCCAGCCGGAGTTCGTCTACGTCCACAAATGGAAGCTGCATGACCTCGTGATGTGGGACAATCGCCAGACCATGCACCGCGTCCGCCGCTACGACCAGTCCCAGCCCCGCGACATGCGCAGGGCGACGGTGGCGGGCACGGAGCCGACGGTGCAGCAGCAGGCGGCGGAGTAGGACGACTGGGTGCAGCCCCACTCAGCAAACGGTGTCATCGCCCGGCTTGACCGGGCGATCCAGTATTCCAGAGACGGTTGTGATCGAACCGAGAGGCTGCGGCGTACTGGATGCCCCGGTCAAGCCGGGGCATGACAGCGGTGGGTGGCGTAACACCGGCGCATGTGTCGACCGACAGACGCGCCAGCTACGCGTGGCCGGCCTCGTTGGAGAGCATGCCGGGATCGATGCCGATCTTCTGCAGGGCGCGGTTGTATTTGTCGTCGACGTCGTCGCCGAAGATCAGATCCGCGTCCGCGTCGCAATGCAGCCAGCCGTTGCCCTGGATCTCGGTCTCGAGCTGGCCCGGCGCCCAGCCGGCATAGCCGAGCGCGAGGATGGCGTGCTTGGGGCCGGAGCCGTTGGCGATGGCGCGCAGGATATCGACGGTCGCCGTGAGGCAGACGCCGTCATCGATCCGCAGCGTCGCGTTCTCGATGTAGAAGTCGCTGGAATGCAGCACGAAACCGCGGCCGGTGTCGACCGGGCCGCCGCGCAGCACCTTCATGCTTTCGGCATTCTCCGGCAGCTTGATGTGCTCGCCCTTCTTGATGATGCCGAGCTGCTGCAACAGCTCGGGGAAATCGATACTGCCGGCCGGATGGTTCACGATGATACCCATCGCACCCTCCGCCGAATGGGCACAGAGATAGATCACCGAACGCTCAAAGCGGGAATCGCCCATCACAGGCATGGCGATCAGCAGCCGGCCGTCGAGATAGCCGGCCGAATTGGGGAGCGCGGGGCCCGCTCTGCGGGTGCTTTCGCCCGTTCTCTTTCCTGTGGGAGCCATCGGTGAAGCACTCCGGTTTCAATTCCTATCCTGATGTCGGACCTAGCCGCTGTCAAATCAAGGCTTGCAGAGACTCCCTTGAAGTGCATCCTTCACAAGCAATTCAATGGTTTGCCTGGGCTCGACCCTGTAAAGACGTGCCATGCTGACAAGAGTTCCCCTGCGTGCGGCGATTGGCGTCGCGACAACCCTGCTTGCGTCGTGTCTGGCCATCGCAGCCCACGCCGATGACGCCTCGCCATGGCAGCGCGACGGACATTCCGCCGTGCGGCTGTTGGCGGGATCGCGCAGCGGCGCCGTGCTGCTCGGCGGTATCGCCTTCCAGCTCCAGCAGGGGTGGAAGACCTACTGGCGCATCCCCGGCGACTCCGGCGTTCCGCCGCGGTTCGACTTCTCGAAGTCGGACAATGTCGAGGCGGTGACGGTGATGTGGCCTGCGCCGTTGAAATTCGACGACGGCGCGGGCGGCCATTCGATCGGCTATCACGACCAGATCGTGCTGCCGTTGCGCATCGTTGCCAAGGCGGCCGACAAGCCCGTGACCTTGCGCGCCGAGATCAATTACGCGGTGTGCGAGAAGCTCTGCATTCCGGTCGAGGTCAAGGCCGAGCTCGGCTTCAACAGCGTCGCCTCGACCGAGGATGCGAACCTGCGTGCGGCGCTCGACACCGTGCCCAAGCCCGCCAATATCGGAGATCCCAATCCGCTCACCATCCGCGACGTCAAGCGCGACGGAGCCAAGAGCGTGGTGGTCGACGTGGTCACGCCCGACAGCCGCAACGTCAATCTGTACGTGGAAGGGCCAACGCCCGATTGGGCGCTGCCGATTCCGGAGCCGGTCAAGGACAGCCCGGCCGGCGTGAAGCGCTTCTCGTTCGAGCTCGACGGATTGCCGCCGGGCGCCAAGCCCGATGGCGCAGCGCTGAAATTCACGCTGGTCGGGCCGGAGAAGTCGTACGAGTTCAATACCAACCTGGAATAGGTCGTCGCGGACGGAGTCACCGAGCCGATCAGGATACGGGGCAGGCCTTCGAGGCCTGCTTTTCCTGCAGTTTCTTCGTGCAATATGTGCTGCATCGCTGGCCGCCGACCTTGGCGCAGTAGGCCAGGCACTTCTCGTATGAGCATCCCCACGCGTCCGCCCGCGCAGGTGTCGGGGAAGATAGCTCGATACAGGTGATCGCGGCGAGAGCGGTCAGACACGCCAGACATCGATACATAATCCCTCCTCTTGAAAGCCATGATCAACAAACGTCGACCCGAGAATCGAAGGCTGCCAAGAATTGGAGATACCCACTCGAAAAGTCCGACACCTGGGCAAAATCTCGGCGCGCGCTCGGTCGCGCAAATTCCAACTGAAACCAATATGCGGATATCCTAGCAGCACAGCTCCACCCCGCAAGGAGGCAGATGTGCTGCTGCGCGCCAGCTCTCGCCCTGGCGGCTGAGCGACGATCCAACCGAATCTTAACGAATGGTTGCTAAGCCCCAGGGCTGCTGGGCAAAGCTGCTGGGGCAAGCCTGCCGCAGCATGCGGGATGCCTTGGGGGCTCGTCGTGGCCGTGATGGATGCACAACCCACAACGACCGGACCGGCCGGGCTGATAGCGCGCGTGCGCGCCAAGCTCAGCGGCGGATCGAGCGAGGCATCGCTGACGCGGCGGCTCGCCGGCACCATCTTCATCATCCGCGTGATCAGCGCAGGCATGGCCTATGTCTCGCAGGTGCTGCTGGCGCGCTGGATGGGCACGTCCGACTACGGCATCTATGTCTATGTCTGGACTTGGGTGCTGCTGCTCGGCAGCATGATGGATTTCGGCATCTCGGCCTCCGCGCAGAAGATCATTCCGGAATATCGGGCCAGCGGCGAGCAGGCGCTGCTGCGCGGCTTCCTCTCCGGCAGCCGCTGGCTAACCTTGGCCGTGTCCACGCTGGTCTCGCTCGCTCTTGCCGGCATCGTCAGGCTGCTGTCGCCCTGGATCGATCCAGCCGAGGTGCTGCCGCTCTATATCGGCTGCATGACACTGCCCGCCTTCGTCGTCGCCAACACCCAGGACGGCATCGCGCGCTCGCATGACTGGATGCAACTCGGCCTGATGCCGCAATTCATCATCCGCCAGGCGCTGATCATCGGCATCACGGGCGCCGCCTTCCTGCTCGGCTATCATCTCGGCGCGGTCGCCGCGATGGCCGCGAGCGCGGGCGCGGTGTGGATCGCGATGACGGGGCAGATGGCGGTGCTCAACCGCAAGCTCGCCGATCATATTCCGTCCGGCCCCAAGACGTACGACATCCGCGGCTGGCTCGCGGTCTCACTGCCGATCCTGCTGGTCGAGAGTTTCTACCTGCTGTTGTCCTACACCGACGTGCTGGTGCTGCAGCAGTTCCGCCCCTCCGACGAGGTTGGCGTCTATTTCGCTGTCGTGAAGACGCTGGCGCTGGTCTCGTTCATCCACTACGCGATGTCGGCGACGACTGCGCATCGCTTCGCCGAATACAACGCCAGCGGCGACAAGGCGCGGCTGTCGGCCTATGTCGCGCACGCCATCAGCTGGACGTTCTGGCCGTCGCTGGCGGCGACGATCGTGCTGCTCGCACTCGGCAAGCCGCTGCTCTGGCTGTTCGGGCCGCAATTCACCGTCGGCTACGACATCATGTTCGTCGCCGCGATCGGGCTCGTGGTGCGTGCCGCGATCGGGCCGGTCGAGCGGCTGCTCAACATGCTCGGTCAGCAGAAGATCTGCGCGCTGGCCTATGCACTGGCCTTCGTGATGAACGTCGTGCTCTGCATCGCGCTGGTGCCGCGCTACGGCGGCCACGGCGCCGCAGCCGCGACCTCGATCTCCCTCACCTTCGAGACGGTGCTATTGTTCTGGATCGTGCGGCAACGTCTCGGCCTGCACGTGCTGGCATTTGGCAAATAGGCCCCGCGCCCCTCGATGCTTGCTGCCGTTGGGGGAACGGCTCTGTCAGCGCAGCCACGGGAACGAGGCAAAACGCCTCCGCTTCTTCTGCCCACGGCAAAATTTTTCTTATTCTGCCCAAGTGGTTGCGCGTTAGGGGAACTTTATTCTACGTCGTATTGCCTAACCGACGAGATCAACCTAAGATTCTCCTGACATGTTTGATCCACTCTACGTCGCCTCCGGATTTGGCGTCGGCCTGCTTGTCGGAATGACCGGCGTGGGCGGCGGTTCGCTGATGACGCCGCTCTTGATCCTGCTGTTCGGCGTGCACCCCTCGACCGCGGTCGGAACCGACCTGCTCTATGCCGCCGCCACCAAGACCGGCGGCAGCCTGGTGCATGGCTGGTCGCGCAGCGTGCACTGGCCGGCGGTGCTGCGGCTGGCCTGCGGCAGCATTCCCGCGAGCGCAGTGACTCTGCTGGTGCTGTGGAAGCTCGACCTCAAGAGCGATTCCGAGCGCAGCCTGGTCAATCTGGTGCTGTGCTTCGCGCTGCTGCTGACCGCGACCTCGCTGATCTTCCGCAAGTCGATCATGGAGCGTTACCGCGGCAGGCTGGAGCGTGTCGACGATCGCACCACCGCGATTGCAACCGTGATCACCGGGATCGTGCTCGGCGTACTGGTGTCGATCTCGTCGGTCGGCGCCGGTGCGGTCGGCGTCACCGTGCTGCTGCTGCTCTATCCGCGTCTGCCGATGGTGAGCATCGTCGGCTCCGATATCGCCCACGCGGTGCCATTGACGCTGGGCGCCGGCATCGGGCACTGGGCGCTCGGTGACGTGGACTGGGCGCTGATGGGCGTGCTGCTGATGGGCTCACTCCCCGGCATCATCGTCGGCAGCTATAGCGCGACCCGCGTCCCCGAAACGGTGCTGCGGCTGACGCTTGCCAGCGTGCTGTTCGTGGTCGCCGGCAAGATCATGTTTGCAGAGCTCAATCTGTCGTCGGCGTTCGTGACGGCGCTGGCCTGGACGCATTGAGCGGGAAGCGGATGCCCAGTCTCGTAGGGTGGGCAAAGCGAAGCGTGCCCACGTTCTTTCTCGATCGCCGAGAATGGTGGGCACGGCGCTGACGCGCCTTTGCCCACCCTACGGCAGCGCGGACTTACGCCGCGGTCCAGCCGCCGTCGATCGACAGATTGGTGCCGGTGATCTGCGCAGCGTCATCGCTGCACAGGAACAGAGCCAGCGCTGCGACCTGCTCGGAGGTGACGAACTCCTTGGTCGGCTGCGCATCGAGCAGCACGTCATTGATGACCTGCTCGCGCGTCAGGTTGCGCGCCTTCATCGTGTCGGGGATCTGCTTCTCCACCAGCGGCGTCCAGACATAGCCCGGGCTGATGCAATTGCAGGTGATCTTGTGGGTCGCAACTTCGAGCGCCACGGTCTTGGTGAGGCCGGCGATGCCGTGCTTGGCCGAGACATAGGCCGACTTGAAGGGCGAGGCGACCAGCGAGTGCGCGGACGCCGTGTTGATGATGCGGCCCCAGCCCTTCTTCTTCATGCCGGGCACGGCGGCGCGGATGCCATGGAAGGCCGAGGAGAGGTTGATCGCGATGATCTGGTCCCACTTCTCGATCGGGAACTCCTCGACCGGCGAGACGAACTGAATGCCAGCATTGTTGACGAGGATGTCGACCGAGCCGAACGTCGTCTCGCCGAGCGCGATCATGCCGGCGATCTCCGCGGGCTTGGTCATGTCGGCCGGCGAATAGATCGCCTTCACGCCGAACTCGGACTCGATCTTGGCGCGCTCCTTCTCGATGTCCTCCGGCGAGCCGAAGCCATTGATGACGACGTTGGCACCGGCGCCGGCGAACGCACGCGCATAGGCGAGCCCGATGCCGCTGGTGGACCCGGTCACGACGGCGTTCTTGCCTGACAGACTACCCATTCTATTCGCTCCTTTTTGCCGGGGGCGCGGAGACGTCCCCCGTGAGATCGTAAGTCACCATGGTCTCGCCGGACTGCGGCCGCTCGAGCCAGTCCTTGTGGCGCATCGACAGATGCACGTCGTTGACGCCGGCCTCCCAATGCTCGACCATGGCGACGTGCGAGAAATCGTAATCCTTCGACGAGGATTCGTAGTTCTTGCTGCGGTAGATCAGATGCACCACGGTGACGGTGCTTTCACGCGATACCTTCGCGAGGAATTCGACGGAAGGGTCGTTCTTCAGATAATCGGGCAGTTTGGAAATCAAGTCGCGCACCGCCCTGCGGGCGTTGTGCAGCTGCTTGTTCTTGTCGGTGTTCATCCGCGTGCGGCTGGAGAAGCGAATGTCCTTCTCCCGCTCGGCGGCCTCCAGCAGCGAGGTCGGCAAATCGCCGCGGGCGGAAAACAGGTCGACCTGGAAGATCAGCATGTCGCGATCGACCTCGGCATCGAGCACATAGTCGAGCGGCGTGTTGGAGGCGATGCCGCCGTCCCAATATTGCTCGCCGTCGATCGTCACCGAGGGAAAGCCGGGCGGCAGCGCGCCGGAGGCCATGATGTGCTCGGGGCCGATTTTCTTGCCGAGCTTCTTGAACTCGTAATTGTCGAAATACTTGAAGTTGCCGGAGGTGACGCCGACTGCGCCGACCGACAGGCGGGTCTTCAGGTCGTTGATGCGGTCGAAATCGACCAGACGCTCCAGCGTCTTCTTCAAGGGCGCGGTGTCGTAATAGCTCTCGGCCTGCGGGCTGCCGGGCGGCCAGAGCGGCGCCGGCGGGACGCGCGGGACGAAGAAGCCGGGCACGCCGAAGGTGGCGATCAGCGCGGCACTCGTCGAGTTGAACAGCTCGCGGCTGTGGTCGCTCTTGCCGATCGGTTTCCACGGCACCGGCGCCGACACCATCTCCCAGAATTCCTTGAGCCGCTTGACGCGGGTCTGTCCCTCGTTGCCGGCGATGATGGCGGCGTTGACGGCGCCGATCGAGATGCCGGCGACCCATTCCGGCTCGAAGCCGTGGCCGCACAGCGCCTGATAGGCACCGGCCTGGTAGGAGCCGAGCGCACCGCCGCCCTGCAGGACCAGGACGCGTTGCGCATTCGCGGGGATGCTGGCGGATTCCGGGTTACGATCGGTCATGGGGGAACAATAGCAATGGCGCGCCACCGTGGCGACACTCCGCCGCGGCGTCAATGTATGCCGGGATCAAGTCTGGCTTATCGCTCGGTCGAGGCCAGGATCATGGTCCAGAACACCTTGTATTTGGTGCCGGGAGCATAGCTCGCCGCGATGCCCAATTTTGTGACACCGCTCTTGAGCATGTTGGCGCGGTGCGGGGGCGAGTCGCGCCAGCCGGAAAACGCTTCCGCCAGCGTATGATAGCCGGCCGAGATGTTCTCGACCGCCACGGTCGCCGGATAGCCGCCGGCGGCAAGGCGCTTGGCCAGGGGCGCGCGGACGTCATGGTCCATCTTGTTGGCCGCCGCCATGGCATTGGACTGGGATTCGGCGAGCCGCATCAGATCGGGGTCGACCACGACGGTGCCGAGCATGTTGTTCTGGCGGTATTGCGAGATCATGATCGCGGCCGCCTGCGCATCGAGCTTGGATCCCGGGGCGGCCATGTCGGTATACATCGACGGCTGCTGGACCGGCGCTTCGTTGCCGGCGCAGCCGGCAAGCAGCAAAGTGACGAGAATTGCGGCCGCAGCGCGCATGTTTGGAGGCCCCCGAATGAGGGGCCGTTGTTGCATACCAACAATGGCTGAAAGGTGAATTTTGAAGAAAATCGACGCAAGTCGTTGCGGGGCAGCGCGGAGCGCTGAACCCGGAATCTCGCTCAATAACCTCGGGATTCCGGGTTCGCGCTGACGCGCGCCCCGGAATGACGGGACCTACCCCGCAAATATCCGGTAACGGCGCGGCTGGAGGCCGATCGTGTCGCCGACGCGCAGTTCCTTGTCGCGGGGAGCGTCGATCTCGATGGTCTTGCCGCCTGACAGGGCGATCTCGGCCCGCTGCACGGGACCGAAATTGCGGACGTGCTGCACGGCGCCCTCGAAGGCGCCGCTGCCGGGCGGGCCGACCAGCATGTCATGTCGCCGCACGAACAGCTTTGACGCGCCAGGCGCGGCCCCGCCTGCCGCAAGCGCGAGCGGCCGGTCGCCGAGCCTGACCACGCCCCCCTCGACCTGAACCGGCAATTCGACGGATTCGCCGATGAAGCCGTGAACGAACGCGCTTGCCGGGGTCTCGTAGACGTCGTCGGGCGAGCCGATCTGCTCGATCCGTCCCTTGTCCATGACGACGACGCGGTTGGCGACCTCGAGCGCCTCCTCCTGGTCGTGGGTGACGAAGATCGAGGTGACGTTGATCTCGTGATGCAGCGAGCGCAGCCAGCGGCGCAGCTCTTTCCTCACCTTGGCATCGAGCGCGCCGAACGGTTCGTCGAGCAGCAGGATGCGCGGCTCGATCGCGAGCGCGCGGGCCAGCGCGATGCGCTGGCGCTGGCCGCCGGAGAGCTGGCTCGGATAGCGGTCGGAAAGCCAGTCGAGCTGCACGAGGTCGAGCAGCTCCTTGACGCGCGCGCGGATCGTGGCTTCGTCCTTGCGGACGGCGCGCGGCTGCACGCGCAGGCCGAAGGCCACGTTCTCGAACACGCTCATGTGGCGGAACAGCGCGTAATGCTGGAACACGAAGCCGACATGCCGCTCGCGCGCGCCCTGCGCCAGCGCATCCTCACCGTTGATGAGCACGTCGCCGCCGTCGGGCCAGTCGAGGCCGGCGATGATCCGCAGCAGCGTGGTCTTTCCCGACCCGGAAGGTCCGAGCAGTGCCACGAGCTCGCCACTATCGACCTTGAGGTCGACGCCGTCGAGGGCTTTGAAGCTGCCGAACGTCTTGACGAGATTTTTGACTTCAATGGTCACGTGCGTCTTGTCCCTCGTCCAGATGATGTTCCAGAACGGTCTTGGCGATCAGCGTGATCAACGCCAGCATCGCCAGCAGCGAGGCGATCGCGAAGGCGGCAACGAACTGGTATTCGTTGTAGAGGATCTCGACCAGCAGCGGCATCGTGTTGGTCTCGCCGCGGATGTGGCCGGAGACGACGGAGACCGCGCCGAACTCGCCCATCGCCCGCGCGTTGCAGAGCAGCACGCCGTAGAGCACGCCCCATTTGATGTTGGGCAGCGTGACGCGGAAGAAGGTCTGCAGACCCGAGGCGCCGAGCGAGATCGCGGCCTCCTCCTCCTGCGTGCCCTGCTCCAGCATCAAGGGGATCAGCGCGCGCGCCACGAAGGGGAAGGTCACGAAGGTGGTGGCGAGCGCGATGCCGGGCACCGCGAACAGGATCTGGATGTCGTGGTCGCGCAGCCAGCTGCCGAAATAGCCCTGCGCGCCGAACAGCAGCACGAAGACGAGGCCGGAGATCACCGGGCTGACCGAGAACGGCAGGTCGATCAGCGTGATCAGGAAGGTCTTGCCCGGGAAATCGAATTTCGCGATTGCCCATGCGGCGACGAGACCAAACACGAGATTGAGGCCGACCGAGATCGCCGCAACCAGCAGCGTCAGCCTGATCGCAGCCATCGCCTCGGGCTCCGCGAGCGCGGCGAGATAGGCGGCGATCCCCTTCGAGAACGCGTGGGCGAACACCACGACCAGTGGCAGCACGACGAAGACGGTGAGAAACGCGATCGCGATCGTGATGACGGCAATGCGCACGGCCTTCGGCTCGGTGCGGAGATTGTCCCGCGCGAGGGCATCACGTGCACGGGTCTTCTCGTCGGACGAGGTGACCGGGCCTGAATGGACAATCTGCATCGTCATGGTCCGCCCCTCAGCGCGCCGGGATCCGGCTCTGCGCCCAGCGCTGGAGCCGGTTGACGGCGAAGATGATGACGAAGGAGACGACGAGCATGACCACCGCGATCGCGGTCGCGTCGGCGTAGCGGAACTCGGAGAGGCGGATCACGATCAGAAGCGGAGCGATCTCGGAGACGTTGGGCAGATTGCCGGCGATGAAGATCACCGAGCCGTATTCACCGACCGCACGGGCGAAGGCGAGCGCGAGCCCGGTAAGCAGCGCCGGCGCCAGCGAGGGCAGGATCACGCGAGTAATGGTCTGCCAGCGGCTGGCACCCAAACTGCCCGCGGCCTCCTCGATTTCAGGGTCGAGATCCTGCAACACGGGCTGCACCGTGCGCACCACGAAGGGAATGCCGATGAAGATCATGGCGACGAAGATGCCGACCGGCGTGAACGCCACCTTGACGCCGAGTGCTGCGAGCGGCGCGCCCAGCCAGCCCTTCTCGGCGAACAGCGCGGTGAGCGCGACGCCCGCAACTGCCGTCGGCAGCGCGAAGGGCACGTCGACGATGGCGTCGAACAGCCGGCGGCCGGGAAACCGGTAGCGCACCAGCGCCCAGACGATGACGCTGCCCATGACGAGATTGACACAGGCCGCAGCAAAGGCGAGGCCGAAGGAGACGCGCAGCGCATTCAGGGTGCGGCGACTGGTGAGAATATTCCAGAACTGCTCGGGGCTGAGCTCGAGCGACTTCAGGAACAGCCCCGCGAGCGGAATGAGGATGATGACGGACAGCCAGGACAGCGTCAGTCCCATCGTGAGACCGAAGCCCGGCAATGTCCGGCGTCGTGCTGCGAGTACGCTCACCAGGTCCCCTGCTAAAGCCTCTTAAGACTGCGCCCGGTCAGTTCTTGTAGATCTGATCGAAGACGCCGCCATCTGCAAAATGTTCTTTCTGCGCCTTGGTCCAACCGCCGAAAACGTCGTCGATCGTGAATAGTTCGACCTTGGCGAAGGCGTTTTCATGTCTCTTGGCGATCTCGGGATCGCGCGGGCGGTAGAAATTGCGCGCGGCGATCTCCTGACCTTCCTTCGTGTACCAATATTGCAGATACGCGTCGGCGGCGTTACGGGTCCCCTTTCTGTCGGCCACCTTGTCGACGATCGCGACCGGCGGCTCTGCGAGGATCGACTGCGGCGGCGCCACGATCTCGAACTTGCTCGCGCCGAACTCCTTCAGCGCGAGGAACGCCTCGTTCTCCCAGGCGAGCAGCACGTCGCCGACGCCGCGCTCGACGAAGGTCACGGTCGCGCCGCGTGCACCGGTATCCAGAACCGGCACCTGCTGGTAGAGCTTTCCGATGAAATCCTTGGCCTTCTCCGCCGAGCCGTATTTCTTCTGCGCAAAGCCCCAGGCCGCAAGGTAATTCCAGCGTGCACCGCCTGAGGTCTTCGGGTTCGGCGTGATCACCGCGACGCCCGGCTTGACCAGGTCATCCCAGTCCTTGATCGCCTTGGGATTGCCCTTGCGCACCAGGAAAACGATGGTGGAGGTGTAGGGTGATGAATTCTGCGGCAGCCGCTTCTGCCAGTCCGTCGTGGTGAGACCTTTGCCGGCGATCGCATCGATATCGTAGGCGAGCGCAAGCGTCACCACATCGGCCTGCAACCCATCGATCACGGCGCGCGCCTGCGAACCGCTGCCGCCATGCGACTGCTTGATCTCGACGCTCTTGCCGGTCTCCTTCTGATAGGCATTCGCAAATGCCTTGTTGAACTCGACATAGAGCTCGCGCGTCGGATCGTACGACACGTTCAAGAGGTTGATGTCAGCGGCGAGACCCGAGCTTGCCCAGAGCAATCCTGCAGCGAGCGGAACGATACGGCGCATCATGTCCATCTCCATTCACTTCGCTGACGTCGGTGTCAGCGAAGACATGCAGGCGAAACTCGCGGCGAAACGCGCTCAAGTCAACGAAACCGGATTTTCTTGTTCGCTGGCTCGCAGCGCGGCTGTGCTACGAAGTCTTCATCGCATGGATGCCGCATTCTGTCTTGGCTTGGCCGCGCCAGCGACCGTCGCGCTCATCCTCGCCTTCGGCCGTTCTGCTCGTGCAAGGCATACACCCAACCGACCGGAAACCGGAGGCGACCAAGGGGTGACGCGGCAATTTGGCGCGGACGAAGATGGCCTCGAGTTCCTCTCGCGAGACGTTGGCGAAGGGATTGAACTTCAACCGCGCACCGTCATCCTCGACGACGGCAATGTCGGCACGCGCGTTGCCCTGAAAGCGCTTGCGGCCGTTGAGCCAGGCCGAGAACGGTTTGAGCGCGCGCGCCAGCGGTTCCACCTTGCGGATGCGGCAGCAGGCGTCGGGATCGGAGAACCAGAGCTCACGATCGGGATCTTCGCGCGACAAAGCTTCCTCGGCGGGCTTGATCGAACGAACGTCCTTCAGGCCCAGCGTCGCGATCAGTGTGTCGCGATAGGCGAGCGTCTCCTCGAACAGCCAGCCGGTATCGAGGAAGATCACCGGGATCGCGGGGTCGACGTCCGCCATGACCTTGAGCAGCGTTGCCGATTCCGTGCCGAAGGACGACACCAGCGCCAGCTTCTCGCGCCCGACCGTCTTCAGCGCCGCAGCGATGATCTCAGCGGGCGAGGCATCGCGCAGGCTCCGATCGAGCTCCTTCGCCGAAGGCAGCGCAGAAACGGATACCGGAGCGAGCTGGGACGCAACGACGTTCACGTGCCGACACCCTCGGAATGACGCAGCTGCATGCGCCGGTGCAGGGCCGTGATGCGGCCATCGCCGGTCGGCTGGTAGAACACCGAATAGCGCTTCGCGGTCTGCATGAAGGCTTCCGCGTCGGCCTGCTTCTTGACCTCGAAGGAATCGAAGCCGGCGCGCAGCATGAACACGAACTGGTCGCGCAGCACCTGTCCGGTGGCGCGCAATTCGCCGCGGTAATTGTAACGCTCGCGCAGCAGGCGGGCCTGGCTGTAGGCGCGCCCGTCGCGGAACGTCGGGAACACCAGCGCGACGGCGGCGATCTTGCCGAGATAGGGCGCGATTTCGGCGATGTCGCGATTGTTCGGCCAGATCACGCCGATCTTGACCGAACGCTTGAGCAGCGCATCGGCTTCGCCGATGAAACGCTCGGCCGGCACCAGGATGTCGCCGCCCTCTGGCAGCGGTGTGTCGACGGCCAGCTTGACGAAGCTGTCGTCGGCGATCTTTCCGCCGTTAACGAGTGGCATAGACGCGCTCCTTGAAGGGTTCGACGCCGAGGCGCTTCACCGTGTCCATGAACAATTCTTCGGGCCGCTTGCGCAGCGCCAGATAGGCTTCCACGACGTCCTCGATGACGTCGGCAACCTCGTCGAACTTCACGCCGGGCCCGATCAGGGTGCCGAGCGCAGCGTTCTCGTCGGCCCGGCCGCCGATGGTGATCTGGTAGACCTCCTCGCCGTTCTTCTCGACGCCGAGAATGCCGATATGGCCGACATGGTGATGACCGCAGGCATTGATGCAGCCGGAGATGTTGATGTGCAGCCGGCCGATCAGATTGGCGAGCTCGTGATTGGCGAAGCGCCGCGTCAGCTCCTGCGCGATCGGAATTGAGCGCGCATTCGCCAGCGAGCAATAGTCGAGCCCCGGGCAGGCGATGATGTCGGTGATCAGGTTGACGTTCGGCGTCGCGAGGCCAAGCTTGTCGAGCGCCTTCCACAGCGCCGGCAGGTCGCGCTTGGCGACATGCGGCAGCGCCAGGTTCTGCTCGTGACCGACGCGGATCTCGCCGAAGGAATATTTGTCGGCGAGGTCGGCCAGCGCATCCATCTGCTCGGCGGTGGCATCGCCCGGAGGCGCCCCGATCGGCTTCAGCGAGATCGTGACGATCGAATAGCCCTGCACCTTGTGCGGGGCCACCGAGTTCTTGCGCCATGCCTCGAACTCGGGATCGGCCGCGGCCTGGCGCAGCTCGTCGGGCATGTGCGGCAGCTTCTCGTAGGCCGGATAGGTGAAGCGCGAGCGGATGTCCTCGATCACCTCGTCGTCGATCTGGAGCGAGGAATTGCGGATGTGCTGCCACTCCTCCTCGACCTCGCGCGAGAACTTCTCGATGCCGAGCTCGTGCACCAGGATCTTGATGCGCGCCTTGTAGATGTTGTCGCGGCGGCCATACTGGTTGTAGACGCGCAGGATCGCCTCGATGTAGCTGAGGATATCGCGGCCATGTACGAAGTGCTTGATGGTCTTGGCGATGAACGGCGTGCGGCCGAGCCCGCCGCCGACCAGGACCTCGAAGCCGGTCTCGCCCTTCTCGTTCTTGATCAGGCGCAGGCCGATGTCGTGGATCTTGATCGCGGCGCGGTCGTGATCCGAAGCGGTGATCGCGATCTTGAACTTGCGCGGCAGGAACGAGAATTCCGGATGCAGCGTGGTATGCTGGCGGATCAGCTCCGACCAGATGCGGGGATCCTCGATCTCGCCCGGCGCGACGCCGGCCCATTGGTCCGAGGTGACGTTGCGCATGTTGTTGCCGGAGGTCTGCATCGCATGGATGCCGACCTTGGCGAGATCTTCCAGCGCGTCCGGCAGCTCGGCGAGCTTGATCCAGTTGAACTGGATGTTCTGACGCGTGGTGAAATGGCCGTAGCCGCGATCGTACTTTCGCGCGACATGGGCGAGGGCCCGCAGCTGGTTCGTCGCCAGCGTGCCGTAGGGGATCGCGACCCGGAACATGTAGGCGTGCAGCTGCAGATAGACGCCGTTCTGCAGTCGCAGGATCTTGAACTCGTCCTCGGTGAGCTCGCCGGAAAGGCGCCGCTTCACCTGGTCGCGGAACTCCGAGACGCGCTCGTTGACGAGCGTGCGGTCGATTTCGTCGTAAGCGTACATAGGTAAAGCGCCTTAAGCCTGGGCCGACTGTCCGATGGTGACACCGGTACGGCGGATCTGTTCGCGCAGATTGCCGGGTTCGATCTTGCCGTCCGCGCCGACCTGCACCGGGGCGATATAGGGTCCGATGGCGCCGACGTCATCGGCGACGGACTCCGCAAGCAACGCCTTGGCCTCGTCGGAGTTGCGTACGATCGCGGCCTCCGACAGGTCCGCAGACCAGCTCTTGGTGGCGGTGCGATAGACCACGATGCCGTCCCAGGTCCGGTTGGCGGTCACGATCGAGGGGCCGGCGATCTTGATCTTCTTCTGTTCGAGCGGAGAGGTCATTCGGCTGCATCCAATAGGTCTGAGATGATTTGGTTGGGTGTCTGGCGGCGAAGCGAACCGGCATGCCGGACCACCTCGCCGATGATGAGAATGGCGGGACCGCCATCGACCCGCCGGGCGAGCTCAGGCAGGTCACCGAGCGTTCCGATCGCGCCTTGCGCATCGGGGCGCGTGACGCGGGCGAACACGCCGACCGGCGTCTCCGGCGAACGGCCCGCGGCGAGCAGGCCCGCGCGCACGGCAGGGGCGGCGGACACGCCCATGTAGACGACGATGGTCATCCTCGTGTCGGTCAGCGTCGACCAGTCCACGGCTTCCGCGTCGCGCGCCTTGTGCGCGGTAAGGAAGGTCATGCGGGTTGCTTCGTGACGGTAGGTGAGCGGCACCTCGAAATCGGCGGCGCCGCCGAGCCCTGCGGTGATGCCGGGAACGATCGAATAGGCGACGCCGGCAGCGCGCAGCGCTTCGACCTCTTCACCGCCGCGGCCGAACACGAAGGGATCGCCGCCCTTCAGCCGGACCACGCGCTGGCCGGCTTGCGCGGCCTCGATCATGCGCTGGTTGATGGCGTCCTGGCCGATGCCGGGCTTACCGATGCGGCGGCCGACGGCAACGCGCGTGGTATCGCGGCGAATGCGGTCGAGAATTTCGTTCGAGACCAGTTCGTCGTGGAAGACGACATCGGCGTCCTGCAACGCGCGCAGCGCCTTGATGGTGAGAAGATCAGGATCGCCGGGACCGGCGCCGACCAGCGCGACCGAGCCTTCCGGCTTGGCAGCGCGCGCAAATTCGGAGGGATCGGAAATGGCCTTGAGGGCCGCGTCAGCTTCGCTCGTGCGTCCCGAGAGCACGGCGGCGCCGATCGGACCGTCGATGACACGCTCCCAGAAGCGGCGACGCAACGGAAACTCGGCGATGCGCTCGTTGATGGACTTGCGGAAGCCGCCGATAAATTCGGCGAGCTCGCCGATGCGAGCAGGCAGCAGCGCCTCGATCTTCTCGCGCACGCGCCGCGCCACCACCGGCGACGTGCCACCGGTGCCGACCGCGACCACGACATCGCCGCGATCGACGATCGCCGGGAAGATGAAGCTGGAATGTTCGAGATCGTCCATGACGTTGACGGGAAGGCCGAGCGACTTGGCGCGCGCCGACATGGCAACGCCGACATCACCCGCGCCCGCGCAGACGATGGCGATGACGCCTGCGAGATCAGCGGTCAGCGGATCACCTGTCGCGATCTCGATACGAGCGGCGTCGTCCGAGCCGGGATTGAACTCATGATTGCCGTCGATCGCGTGCACACGGATGCGCGCACCGGCAGCGGCGAGCACGCGCAGCTTGGCGCGCAAAAGCTCGCCCGTGCCGATGAGAACCACCGGACCGGCCTTGAGATCGAGAAATACCGGCAAGAACCGCATGCGATACTCGCTTCCCCCACATCCGGGGTTGACTGGAATTATTTTCTATATATGTGTCGTTTCGAGTGCGCAAAGAGAAAATTTCTTCTTCTCTTGCGCGTCTCGACTATAGAATTTTCGCCTCCAAACGCAAAGTGGCAGAGATGCATCTTCTCAGGGACGATTCCGCAGCTATCGGAATGAGCAGCAAGGCCCCTCTCGCACGCGCGGACTCGCAAGAATTTTCCGCCGATGTTGCGCCGAGCATGGACCATCTCGACCAGCTCGAGGCGCAGAGCATCTACATCTTTCGCGAGGCCTTCGCCCGCCTGAAGAAGATCGCCCTGCTATGGTCGCTCGGCAAGGACTCCAACGTCATGATCTGGCTGGCGCGGAAAGCGTTCTTCGGCCGCATGCCGTTTCCGGCGCTCCATGTCGACACCGGCAAGAAGTTTCCGGAGATGTACCGCTTTCGAGACCACTACGGGAAAGAGTGGGATCTCGATCTGCGCGTCGAGCCCTGCCCGCCCATCGATGCCGTCGACCCGACGCTGCCGCCCGCCGCCCGCTCCGCCGCGCGCAAGACCGAAGGCCTCAAGATGGCGCTCGCCAAATATGGCTTCGACGGCCTGATCGCCGGCATCCGCCGCGACGAGGAGGCGACGCGCGCCAAGGAGCGCGTGTTCTCGCCGCGCGGCCTGGAGGGCAATTGGGACGTGCGCGACCAGCCGCCGGAATTCTGGGACCATTTCAACGCCTCGCCGCCGCAGGGCGCGCATTTGCGTATCCACCCCATCCTGCATTGGACCGAGGCCGACATCTGGGCCTACACCAAGCGCGAGAACATCCCGATCATCCCGCTTTATCTCTCACAGAACGGCAAGCGCTATCGCTCGCTCGGCGATCAGGACATCACCAATCCCGTGAACTCGACGGCGTCGACCATCGACGAGATCCTGATCGAGCTCGAACAGACCAAGGTGCCGGAGCGCGCCGGTCGCGCGCTCGACCACGAGACGGAGGACGCCTTCGAGCGCCTTCGCGTCGCCGGCTATCTCTGACCTTGGGACGCGAGCGCGACATGAACATGATCGTCACCCCCGCTTCGCCGGCCACGCCGAACGGCACCACCCGTCCGCAGGTCCGCATCGTCATCGTCGGCCATGTCGACCACGGCAAGTCGACGCTGGTCGGCCGCCTCCTGCACGAGACCGGCAGCCTGCCCGACGGCAAGCTGGAAATGCTGAAAGCCGTCAGCGCGCGGCGCGGCATGCCGTTCGAATGGTCGTTCCTGCTCGACGCGCTCCAGACCGAGCGCGACCAGGGCATCACCATCGACACCACGCAGATCCGCTTCCGCACCAATTCGCGCGACATCGTGCTGATCGACGCGCCGGGCCACGCGGAATTCCTGCGCAACATGATCACCGGGGCGTCGCAGGCCGATGGCGCGGTGCTGATCATCGACGCGCTCGAAGGCGTACGTGACCAGACCAGGCGGCACGGTTATCTGCTGCATCTGCTCGGCGTGAAGCAGGTTGCCGTCGTCGTCAACAAGATGGACCGGGTCGATTTCTCCGCTGACCGCTTCAAGGCGATCAGCGACGAGATATCTGCCCATCTCAATGGCCTCGGCGTGACGCCCACGGCGATCATTCCGATTTCGGCGCGCGATGGCGATGGCGTCGCCGAGCACACCGATCGGATCGGCTGGTACAAGGGGCCGACCGTGGTCGAGGCGCTCGACGCCCTCGAACCGGCGCGGCCGCTGGAATCTCTGGCGCTGCGTCTGCCGGTGCAGGCGATCTACAAGTTCGACGACCGCCGTATCGTGGCGGGCCGCATCGAATCCGGCAGCCTCATTGCCGGCGACGAGATCGTGATCATGCCGGCCGGCAAGATCGCCAAGATCAAGACGGTCGAGAGCTGGCCGGTGACGCCGGTCGCAGGACGGCATGGTGCCGGACGCTCGGTCGGCATCACGCTCGACCGCGAATTGTTCATCGAGCGCGGCGACATCGTCGCGCATGCCGCCACCGCCCCGCGCGAGACGCGGCGGCTGCGCGCGCGGATCTTCTGGCTGCACGACAAGCCGCTCGCCAAGGGCGACCAGCTGCTGGTTCGCTGCGGGCCGAAGGAAAGCCGCGCGACCGTCGTCGCCATCGAGAAGGCAGTCGATCCCGGCGAGCTCTCGAGCAGCGAGAACAAGGCGATCGGCCGCAATCATGTCGGCGAGATCGACATCTCGCTGTCGAATCCGATTGCGACCGATCCCTACACCGAGAACCCGCGCACCGGCCGTCTCGTGATCGAAGTGTCCGGGCGTATCGCAGGCGGCGGCCTCGTGCTGTCGGTCGATGCCGGCCAGCGCGCCGTGCCCGTCGACATCGTGCCGGTGGAATCGGCGCTGCGTCCCGACGAACGTTCCGCACGCTATCAGCACAACGGCGCCGTGGTCTGGCTCACCGGCCTGCCCGCTTCCGGCAAGTCGACGCTGGCCAAGGCGCTGGAGCGGCGTCTCTTCACCAATGGCGGCTCGCCGATCCTGCTCGACGGCGACACGTTGCGCGCCGGGCTCAACGGCGATCTCGGCTTCTCCGCCGCCGATCGCAGCGAGAACATCCGCCGTCTCGCCGAAGTCGCGACGCATCTCGCCCGCAACGGCCACATCGCGATCGTCGCCGCGGTCTCGCCTGCGCGCGAAGACCGCGCCACCGCGCGTCGCATCGCCGACACCACCTTCCGCGAGATCCATGTCGCGACGCCGGCCGAGGTGTGCGAGGAGCGCGATCCCAAGGGCCACTACAAGAAGGCCCGAGCCGGTGCGCTGGCTTCGTTCACCGGCATCGGCAACGACTACGAAGCGCCACAGGCAGCCGAGCTCGTGATCGACACCTCGACGCGGACGGTCGCCGAGGCGGCGGATGAGATCGAGCAGATGCTGAAAACGTCGGGCGTGCTGTTCGACGACGTCGTGGACCTCGCGGCGAATATTTGAGGCCGCCCGCCCTCCGCTGTCGTCGCCCGGCTTGACCGGGCGACCCAGTATTCCAGAGACGGCGTTGGGATACCGAGAAGCCGCGGCGTACTGGATTCCCCGCTTTCGCGGGGAATGACGGCTGTATGCTGGGACATCCCCTTTCCTTGACATTTTGACAAACCTTTGGGGGTCTTCTCACCGCCCCGGTTTTGGGGCTAATAGGCCTCCGAAAGTCGCCCTCCATGGGCGCATTTTGCTGCTGTCGGGTCAAAAGCAGCCAAAAACAGCCATTTCCAACAAGAAAGACCATCATGAAACGCGTCGACGCCCACGGATTGAAGATCGCCCCTGTCCTGTTTGACTTCATCGCCAAGGAAGCGGCCCCGAAAACGGGGATCGCGCCGGATGCGTTCTGGGCCGGGGTTGCTGCCATCATCAAGGACCTCGGGCCGAAGAACCGCGCGCTGCTGGCGGAGCGCGACACGCTTCAGGCCAAGATCGACGACTGGCACCGTGCCAACAAGGGCAAGGCGTTCGACCTCAACGCCTATACCGCCTTCCTGAAGGAGATCGGCTATCTCATCCCAGAGCCGGCGACGCAGAAGGTCGAGACCGCCAATGTGGACGAGGAAATCGGCAAGATCTGCGGTCCGCAGCTCGTCGTGCCCCTCACCAATGCGCGCTATGCGCTGAACGCTGCGAATGCGCGCTGGGGTTCGCTCTATGACGCCTTCTACGGCACCGATGCGATCCCGCATGATCCGTCCGAGGGCGGCAAGGGCTACAACAAGGCACGCGGCGACAAGGTGATCGCCAAGGCCAAGGCGTTCCTCGACGCCGCCGCGCCACTCGCGACCGGCAGCCACACCGACGTCACCGCCTATAGCGTCGTCGCCGGCCAGCTCGCGGTGAAGCTGAAGAGCGGCAACGCCACCGCGCTGAAGGACGCCGCGCAGTTCGCCGGCTTCCAGGGCGATGCGGCCGCGCCGTCCGCGGTGCTGCTCGTCAACAACGGTCTGCATGTCGAGGTGAAGATCGACCGCAGCAGCGCGATCGGCAAGGACGATCCGGCCGGCGTCGCCGACATGATCATGGAGTCCGCGGTCTCCACCATCCTCGACATGGAGGACTCGGTCGCCGCGGTCGATGCCGAGGACAAGGTGCTGGTCTACCGCAACACGCTCGGCCTGATGAACGGCACGCTGTCGGCCGACTTCGAGAAGGGCGGCAAGACGCTGACGCGCTCGCTCAATGCCGACCGCAGCTATAAGACTCCCGACGGCAAGGGCGAGCTCAGGCTGCACGGCCGCAGCCTGCTGCTGATGCGCAACTGCGGTCACCACATGTTCACCGACGCCGTGCTGGACGAGAAGGGCGAAGAGGTCCCCGAGGGCCTGCTCGACGCCGCCGTCTCCGGCCTGCTCGCGATCCACGACCTCAAGGGCAACTCCAAGGTCAAGAACAGCCGCACCGGATCGGCCTATATCGTCAAGCCGAAGATGCACGGCCCGGATGAGGTGTCGCTGACCTGCGAGATCTTCGACCGCGTCGAGAAAATGCTGGGCCTGGCGGAGAACACGCTCAAGGTCGGCATCATGGACGAGGAGCGGCGCACCACCGTCAACCTCAAGGCCTGCATCCAGCGCGCCTCCAAGCGCATCATGTTCATCAACACCGGCTTCCTCGACCGCACCGGCGACGAGATCCACACCTCGATGGAAGCGGGCCCGATGATCCGCAAGAACGAGATGAAGGCGCAGGCCTGGATCAAGGCCTATGAGGACTGGAACGTCGACATGGGCCTGACCTGCGGCCTGCCCGGCCACGCCCAGATCGGCAAGGGCATGTGGGCCGCGCCCGACAAGATGGCGGACATGCTCCAGCAGAAGCTTGTTCATCCGCAGGCCGGCGCCACCACGGCCTGGGTGCCCTCGCCGACCGCGGCAACGCTGCACGCGCTGCACTACCATCAGGTCAACGTGACCGCGCGCCAGCAGGAGCTGACCAAGGGCGGACCGCGCGCAAAGCTCTCGGACATCCTCACCATTCCGGTGTCGAAGTCGAACTGGGCCCCTGATGACGTCAAGCAGGAGATCGACAACAACTGCCAGGGCATCCTTGGCTACGTCGTGCGCTGGATCGACCAGGGCGTCGGCTGTTCGAAGGTGCCCGACATCCACGACGTCGGCCTGATGGAAGACCGCGCCACCTTGCGCATCTCCAGCCAGCATCTCGCCAACTGGCTGCATCAGGGCGTCATCACCGAAGCGCAGGTGATGGAATCGCTGAAGCGCATGGCGGTCGTGGTCGACAAGCAGAATGCCGGCGATGCCATCTACAAGCCGATGGCGCCCGCCTTCGACGGCGTTGCCTTCAAGGCCGCCTGCGACCTCATCTTCAAGGGCCGCGAGCAGCCGAACGGCTACACCGAATACATCCTCACCGCCCGCCGCCGCGAGGCCAAGGCGCTCGGCTGAGCTGAGGTCACGGCAATATCAAAAGCCCCGGCGCAAGCCGGGGCTTTTCGTTTGGCTCATCCTGACTGAGGTACAGCCTAGAACACGGCGAGATATTTCAACAACGACACGATGCCGATGATGATGACGATCACGCGCGCGATCTGCTTGGCGCGTCCGTCCATCGGCAGCATGTTGATGAGATAGAGGACGAGAATAACGACGAGAAAAGTAACGAGCACGCCCACCAGCATCTGGAGACCCCTTCAGGCAAATTGCGATCCCTGCTCTAACGCCCGTCACCCGCCCTGGTTCCATTCAGGCAACCCATTGCAACTTCTAGTAATTCCGTATTTCTACAGGCAGCCGGGCGGCTTAAAACTTTACCCTTTTGCTCTCAGATGCAGAAACCATGCGGGTCCTGCCCCCCGAATGGCATGCGATTGCCGGCCTGCCGCGCCCAATGTCTCGATGTTGCCGGGCGTCTTCTGACTTTGGACATGGGACTTGGGGGACTTCGATGCTCAACCGCCTGACCGTATCCGTGCTGCTGAAGGCCGTGATCGCGATCACGTCGGCCTGCGTGGTGATCGCACTCTCGCTCACCGCCTACGAGTCCTGGGATCGGTTGAGGACCGCCACCCGCATCTCCCAGATTACGGATGCGTCCGCGGACCTGTTCAAGGCGATGCACAATCTGCGCACCGATCGTTCGACCACCAACCGGCTCCTCAACTCGACCGAGCCGATGGACGCCGAGATCGAGAAATATCTGCGCGCGATCCGCGACGCCGAGATGCCGGCGATGGCGCACGCGCTGGAGCTGCTGCCGGCGATGGACTTTCCGCAATCCGCCACGCTGGTGCCCGAGTTCGCGCGCCTCTACAAATCGGCGAGCGAACAGCAGAAGCAGTTCTGGGAGGACGTCGCCAAACCGAAGGACCAGCGTCGCGCCGGCCTGCCGAAGGCCTATATGGAGACGACGCAGGGCCTGCTCGACACGCTCGACAAGCTTTCGAACGCCCTCGCCGCCACCGTCAACCACCAGGACGCCACGATCGACCAGTTGCTGTCGATCAAGCAGAATGCCTGGCTGCTCCGCAACACCGGCGGTGAAGCCTCGCTGGTCGTTTCGACCGGGCTCAACGCCGGCCGCATCGCGCCGGAGGCCCGCCTCGCCTACACCCAATTCGTCGGCGGGACGGCCGCGACATGGAAGGCGCTGGAATTGTCGACTTCGGGCATGCAGCTGCCGCAGGCGCTGTCGTCGGCCATGGCCGCGGCCAAGACCGCCTATTTCGATCCGCAATATCTGGCCCTGCGCGATCGCCTGGTGGGCGCGCTCGCCAATGGCGAAAAGGCCGAGATGACCGCGAACCAGTGGACCCCCGTGACGGTGGGCCGCCTGTCGAGCGCGGTTACCGTCGCCGAGACGGCACTCGACGCCGCCAAGAACCATACGCTGGAGCAGCGCGGCGCCGCATTGCGCGCGCTGATCGTGCAGCTCGTGCTGCTTGCGCTTGCCGTCGGACTTGCCTCGGGCGCGATCATGCTGGTCAGCCGCCGCGTGATCCGCCCTCTCAACACGATCCGCGACGCCATGCTCAAGGTCGCGGGCGGCGACCTTGCCGTCGACAGCGGCTATCTCGATCGCCAGGATGAGATCGGCGCGCTTGCCGGCGCGCTGGAAACCTTCAAGCAGCAGGCCTCCGACAAGCTCAGGATCGAACAGCAGGAGCGCGAGCGCAATGCCGGCGCGGTCGCGCGCCAGCGCGCCGTCGAAGCCTATGTCGGCGAGTTCGAGGGCGTCGTGCGCAAGACGCTGGGCGAATTGGGCGAGGCCTCCGGCGAGATGCGCAAGACCTCCGGTGAGCTCTCCGCCGTGTCGCGCCAGACCAACGACCGCGTGCAGGTCGCCGGGAAGGCGTCCAACGACGCCTCGATGAGCGTCGACAGCGTGGCCGCAGCCGCCGAGGAGCTCTCGGCCTCGATCAACGACATCAGCCAGCAGGCGGCCCATGCCGCGGGCATCGCGGGCCGCGCCGTCAACCAGGCGCGCGAGACCGACGGCACCGTGCAGGGGCTGGCGAAGTCGGCGGGCCGCATCGGCGAGGTCGTCGGCCTTATCAATACCATCGCGGCACAGACCAACCTGCTCGCGCTCAACGCCACCATCGAGGCCGCGCGCGCCGGCGAAGCCGGCCGCGGCTTTGCCGTGGTCGCCTCCGAGGTGAAATCGCTGGCAAGCCAGACGGCGAAGGCGACCGAGGAGATCTCCGAGCAGATCGCCGACATCCAGAAGGTCGCCGGCGATGCCATCAACGCAATCCAGACCATCGGCGGCATCATCGGCGAAGTGAACGAGGTGGCCACCGCAATTGCCGCCGCCGTGCAGGAGCAGGGCGCGGCGACCCAGGAGATCACCCGCAGCACCCAATATGCGGCTCAGGGCACCAAGAACGTGTCGGACAATATTACCGGCGTCAAAGCCGACGCGGATGCCGCCGCAGCAGCAGCCGAGAATGTGAGGCAGGCTTCCGAAATGCTGGAAACCCAGAGCCGCCAACTCGGCCACGAGGTCAGCGACTTCCTCGGCAAGATCCGCGCAGCGTAAGGAGGCAGGTTAGGTCGGAAGCCGCCTCTCCACCTCCGGTGTCATCCCCGCGAACGCGGGGATCCATAACCACAGGGAGTGGTGCGAGGCGAACTGGTAACTCCGAGCCTTCGCCAAACATCTCCCTGTGGCCATGGATCCCGGATCTGCGCGCGCTTGCGGCGCGCTTGTCCGGGACGACAGCAGCGATTGAGGCATCGGCGTTGACTCTGCCACGACTGCGCAATCCCCCGTAATTTTACGGCGGGAACACTGCCTAAGTCTTTACTCTTTTCGGGCCAAATGCGTCTCACGCGCGCGCCACAGGCGGGCGTGTCTGCTGCGTGCATCCCCTGGTCTTTCGAAGTTCGTGGGCTGCCGTTCAGGGCCACGAACTCGAACTGCGTAATCTTGGGGTCTCCGATGCTCAACCGCCTGACCGTATCCACGCTGCTGAAGGCGGTGATCCTCTCCACCGCACTCGTCGTCGTCATCGGCTTCTCGATCAACGCATGGAGTTCATGGGGCAGGCTTCAGCAGGCCAACCGGATCGTCGCGGTTTTAGCCGCCTCCACTGAAGTGTTCAAGGCAATGGCCAACATCCGGGCCGACCGCTCGACCAGCAATCGCCAGCTCACCTCCGACGTCGCGATGGACAAGGACATCGAGAAGTACATCCGCGAGATTCGCGGCGCCTTGATGCCGGCGCTGGCCAATACGCTCGAGATCCTGCCCACGACCGATATCGCCCAGCGCGAGGCGTTCATCGCTGAACTTGGCACGCTGAACAAGACGCTGCTGGCCGCACAGGCCGAGTTCTGGACCGAGGTCGTCAAGCCCAGGGCCGATCGCCGCGCAGGCCTCGCCAAGGAATATGTCGCGACCGAAGACGCGCTGATGGCGCAGCTCGAAAAGCTCTCGGGCGGGCTCGCCGCCAGCGTCAACCACCAGGACGCGACCATCGACCAGCTCCTGACCATCAAGCAGATGGCCTGGCTGCTTCGCAACACCGCCGGTGAGTCCTCGCAGATCGTCGGCAACGCCATCAACGCCGGCAAGATCGCGCCCGAGGTGCAGCTCGCCTATACCAAATTCGTCGGCGGCACCGACGCCGCCTGGACCTCGATCGAACTGGCCGCCTCCGGCATGCAATTGCCGCCGGCACTGGCGGCGGCGATGACCGAGACCAAGTCGACCTATTTCGATCCGCAATACGCCGCCACGCGCGACGGCGTCATCACGACGGTCGCCAAGGGCGAGAAGCCTTCGATGACCGCCAACCAGTGGAGCCCCTACTCGGTGCCCCGCATGATGACCGCGGTGAGGCTGGCCGACGCCGCCCTGCAGGCCGCCAAGGACCACTCCGCCGCGCAGCGGGCGGCCGCCGTGCAATCGTTGATCGTCAATACCGCTTTGCTCATCGCCGCGATCGTCCTGACCGGCGCCGCCATGCTGGCGGTCAGCCGCCGCGTGATCACGCCGCTGCACCGGATTCGCGACGCCATGCTCAAGGTTGCCGGCGGCGACCTTGCCGTCGACAGCGGTTATCTCAACCGTCACGACGAGATCGGCTCGCTCGCCGGCGCGCTCGAAACCTTCAAGCAGCAGGCCATCGACAAGCTCAAGATCGAAGAGCAGGAGCGCCAGCGCAATGCCGGCGCGGCCGCGCGCCAGCGCGCGATGGAAGCCTATGTCGGCGAGTTCGAAGGCGTGGTGCGCAAGTCGCTCGGCGAGCTGAGCGAGGCCTCCGGCGAAATGCGCAAGACCTCGGGCGATCTGTCCGCCGTGTCGCGCCAGACCAATGAACGTGTCGAGATCGCCGGCAGGGCGTCGCACGAGGCTTCGACGAGCGTCGACAGCGTCGCGGCTGCCGCCGAGGAGCTCTCGGCCTCGATCAACGACATCAGCCAGCAGGCTGCCCACGCCGCAGGCATCGCCAGCCGCGCCGTCAATCAGGCGCGCGAGACCGACGGCACCGTGCAGGGGCTTGCGCAGTCGGCGGGACGCATCGGCGAAGTCGTCGGGCTGATCAACACCATCGCGGCACAGACCAACCTGTTGGCCTTGAACGCCACGATCGAGGCCGCACGCGCCGGCGAGGCCGGACGCGGCTTTGCCGTCGTCGCCTCCGAGGTGAAGTCATTGGCGAGCCAGACCGCCAAGGCGACCGAGGAGATCTCCGAGCAGATCGCCGACATCCAGAAAGTCGCCGGCGATGCCATCAACGCCATCCAGGCGATCGGCGGCATCATCGGCGAGGTCAACGAGGTCGCCACCGCGATTGCCGCCGCCGTGCAGGAACAGGGCGCGGCGACCCAGGAGATCACCCGCAGCACGCAATATGCGGCCCAGGGTACCAAGAACGTCTCGGACAACATCACCGGCGTAAAGGCCGACGCCGACACCGCCGCAGGTGCTGCGGAGAACGTCAAGCAGGCGTCCGAGACGCTGGAAACCCAGAGCCGCCAGCTCGGCCATCAGGTCAGCGACTTCCTGGGCAAGATCCGCGCGGCGTAAGGCTGCGGTTAGGTGCCAAATCGCGCCGCAATCTCCCATGTCATCCCCGCGAACGCGGGGATCCATAACCACAGGGAGTGGTTTGGCGCGAGCCGGTCACTTCGAGTCTTCGCCAAATACCAGCCTGTGGTGATGGGTCCCGGATCTACGCGCGCTTTGGCGCGCTTGTCCGGGACGGCGAGATTGAGGCAAGAGCATCTCCTCACACGAGATGCCGTCTTGGCTTCCCCGGGACGACAGCGGATGAGGGACGAAAGCTCTCCGCCCTACTCCTTCGCCACCACCGGCACCTGGCGGAATTTGGCGCGCACCGAGTCCGGCAGCGGCGAGAAATTCATCGCGACACCGCGGCGGTCGTTGGCATTGCGGTTGGCGACGACGAGGCCGTCGGCGCTGGCGACGATGTCACCCCTGCGCAGGGTGGGATCGTCCTCGACCTTGACCTGAGCAAGCCCGACCGGATCCTTGCCGTTGCAGGTGCACCCCGCGACAATCTCATTACGATAGCGATACGCGTTGGGCAATTCGGAATAGGATTTTCCCTTGTCCGAGGTGGCGTCGTCGATGTTGCCGCCATAGACCAGCGAGGTCTCCGAGGTCGGGCAGAAGCTCTTGCAGGATTGCGCCTTGCTTTCCGCATCATTGCCTTGCGCCGGGAAGTAGCGGCCATCGCAGCCGCGCACGCAATAGGCGGTGCCGCCGCCATAGGAGGCCCGCTGGCGCGGCGCGTCGTATCGCGGCATGTCGTCATTGGGGAACGGCACCCGGATCTCCGGCGGCGGCCGCATCCGGAAACCGCCGAACAGCGCCGAGAAGAAATCCTCCGCATGCGCCGACGGTGCCAGCGCCAGACCGGAGACGGTCACGCCGAGCATTGCCGCCGTACCCAATGCCAGTTTACCGATCGAGCGTTTCCTCATGTGACCTCACAGAACTCTAGTTCACGGCCGACGGCGCCGAGATATTCAGCGCCTGCCGGCCCGAGGGCAGCGTCGTCACGACCGGACGCTTGCGCGCGGGGTCGCCGCCCTTGGCCATCAGCGGCGCATTCTTCGGCAGCACCACGACCTTGGCACCGACATTGACGCGGCCGAACAGGTCGGTGACGTCCTCATTGGTCATGCGGATGCATCCCGAAGAGACGAACTTTCCGATCGTGGAGGGATCATTGGTGCCGTGGATGCGGTATTCGCTGGAGCCGAGATACATCGCACGTGCGCCGAGCGGGTTGCCCGGGCCGCCGGCGACGAAGCGCGGCAGATAGGGCTGGCGCGCGATCATTTCTGCCGGCGGATGCCAGTCCGGCCATTCCGCCTTGCGGCTGACGCTCTGCACGCCGGACCAGGTGAAGCCTTCGCGACCGACGCCGACGCCGTAGCGAATGGCGCGGCCGTTGCCGAGCACGTAATAGAGATAGGTGTTGTTGGTGTCGATCACGATGGTGCCGGCCGGCTCGCTGCGATCGAAGCCGACGATCTGCTTGCGCAGACGATCGGGCAGCTGCGCGTCCTCATCGGCCGCCTGCGGCGCTTCGTTGACCGTGCCTTGCGAATACGACTGGTCCTGCGAATACGACTGGACCTGCGGATAGCCCTGCGGCTGCATCGGCGCGTAGCCGAAGGTCTGCGCGCTGGCACCGCCGAACGGCACTGCGAGCAGAGCGGTCGCAAAAGCGAATGCGGTGACGGCGCGCGGCGAGAAGCTGCGACGGACTGCAGAGAACTTTGTCATGTGCTGCCCCGTGAGATGCGTGCATCAGGGTGATGCGCTGCCCAGTGAACGCCGCAAGGGCGACCCAAGTTCCGGCGCAGCGCGCGGCAACCTGGTCACAGTCAAGCGAGCAGTTGTTCACGAAGCCGCGATGGAACCGACAGGCGGCTCGCGCATTATATCCGTGGTCAACGGGCGCGGCGCGAGGCTTCCGTGCGGGAGAGAAATTGTGCGCGTCCTTCCCAGTGATCGTCCGATGCCCGGCCGCAACGACGGCGACCCGCTTCCCGACAGCCATGCCGAGCTGCCGCCGGTGATCCGCCGGACTGAATTCGTCGCCTTCGCCCTGGCCGGCCTCTTGCTGATCGCCATCGCCACCGTGCTCTATGTCGGCAAGGCGTTCTTCCTGCCGGTGGTGATGGCTTTCGTCACCGGCACCATGCTGGCGCCCGCCGCGAGCTTCTTCGAGCGGCGGAAGGTCCCTCGCAGCCTCGCCGCCAGCCTGATCGTGATCGCGGTGACCGCGGTGGTCGCCTTCGTCGTCGCGCTGATCGCCGCGCCGGTGATGGAATGGAGCACGCGCCTGCCGGAACTCGGCGCGCAATTGAAGGACAAGCTGCACGTCTTGGACCGGCCGCTTTCGCTGTGGCGGGAGCTGCAATCCATGCTCGGCGGTTCGGAAGGGTTGCCGAACTTCCAGATGCCCAAGGTCGAGTGGGTGCAGCCGACCTTGGAATTCCTGTCACCGACCTTTACCGAATTCCTGCTGTTCTTCGTCACCCTCATCCTGTTCATCGCCAGCTGGCGTGACCTGCGGCGCGCCATGATCATGACCTTCAGCGATCATGATGCGCGGCTTCGCACGCTCCGGATTCTCAACGAGATCGAGGTGCATCTCGGCAACTATCTCCTGACTGTGACGCTCATCAATATCGGCGTTGGTGTCGGCACCGGTCTGATCTGCGCGCTCACCGGCATGCCCAATCCGGCCGGGCTCGGCGCCCTCGCAGCGACGCTCAACTTCATTCCGATCATCGGGCCCGTCGCGATGTTCGTGGTGCTCGTCGTGGTCGGCCTGGTGGCCTTTCCGACCATCAGCGGCGGCCTGATGGCGGCACTCGCTTTCGGCGGCCTCACCTTTCTGGAAGGACACTTCATCACCCCGACCATCATCGGCAGGCGGCTGGCGTTGAATGCACTCGCGGTCCTGCTCGCGCTGGCGTTCTGGACCTGGATGTGGGGCCCGATGGGCGCGTTTCTGTCGTCGCCGCTCCTGATCGTGGCTCTCATTCTCAAGGAGCATTTGCTGCCGGCGGATTCGCCGCAGCTTCCGCAGGGCTGACCGGTTTCCGCAAACGGAACTTCCCCGGTGACGAAACGTTTTCCGGTTATCTCAGCCGTCCACAGTTCGGAGCTCCCGATGTCCACGACCAGTGCCGAAGCCGGGATGAAGGACTGGACTGACAAAGCCACCAGAGAACGCCTCGAGAAGGATGTAGCAGCCGTGAAAAGCGATATCGCCGCCCTCACCGACCAGATCACCGACGCGATCAACACTTTTGCCAACTCGACCAGCAAGCAGGCCCGCCGCGGCTACCGCCAGGCGCGCGAGAACATGGATACCGCGATCGACGACGTGTCGGAGCGGGGCAGCGCGATGATGGATGCGGCCCAAGAGGCTTACGGATCGATCGAGGAGACGCTCGAAGACGCGATCACGCAGCGGCCGCTCGCGACCGTCGGCCTCGCGCTCGGGATCGGATTCCTGATCGGTGCCGCCTGGCGCCGTTAGGACGCGCGAATTGAGATTGACGCGGCGGCGCTGCTGCGCCGCCGATGCCGGCTGGTCACGATACGGCTTGTGGGGATCTGAGGAGCAAGGCCATGTTTCAGCGCATCATCGACGGGATCAGTGCATCCACCGGCACGACTGTGCGCCTGACCTCCCTGGCAGCGGGCGCGGCGTTCGCCCTGTTTATCACCACGAGCTTCCTTTGCGCGGCGGCATTCATCTCCGTGCTCAACACGTACGGTCCGGTACAGGCCTGCCTCGCCGGCGCCGCTGTGTTCTTTCTCCTGACCCTGACCGCAGCGGTGAGCTACTGGGCCTACAAGCGGGAGTTGCGCAAGCAAGCCCAGATCGCGGCCGAGCGTGCGGCGAAGTCGGCGGCCCCGAGCATGCTCGCGGACCCCATGCTGCTCGCCACCGGGCTCCAGATCGTTCGCGCCATCGGGGTCAAGCGGCTGTTGCCGATCCTGGCGATCGGCGGCGTCGCCCTCGGCATCATGGCGAGCCGCGCCGGCGTGCCCGAGGACGCATCAGCCGAACCGGCCGAGTGAGGACGGGGGCGCGTCAAGAAAATTGCGTGGCATGACGGCAGCGGGCGCTGGATGGTAATCATTGGCCGCTTCTGCGCAATTTTGAGCATCCGGCCGCCACTCACGCAAACGCTACTCGGATGGGCAGGCGGTTGCCGCTAAAAGCGTCGCCCCTGATTCCAAAAGTCATTTTCGTAATGAAACCATCCGTCCAGGCGAATCTTGCCGCATTCCACCATGACGCCCGGCTCTATTTGACGCTCGGCATCGCCAATTGGTCGGTTTTCGTCGACCACATCCCCAACAACATCGTCAACCTGCTGACCTTGCGCAATTTCGGCTTCAGCGGCGCCGCCGACCTGTTCGTGTTCGTGGTGGGGTATGGCGTCGCGATCATCCATGGCCGGATTGCGCTGGAGCGCGGCTATCTCGTCGCCGCCACGCGCATCTTCCGTCGCGTCTGGCGGCTCTATGCCGCCTATGTCGTGCTGTTCGTGATCTATATCGACACCATCGCCTACGTCGCCTCGCAGTCGATGGCGCCGGAAATCATCCACGAGTACAATATTTCCGGGATTCTCGAGCATCCGCTGCGCATCCTGGTCCGCGGTCTCGTGCTCCAGGAGGAGCCGCTGAACCTCGATCTTCTGCAATTGATGATCCCGCTGATGGCCTTCTTCCCATTCGCGCTGTGGGGGCTGTTGCGGCGGCCGAACGTGACGCTGGCGGCATCGGTTGCGCTCTATCTTGCCGCGCGCTGGTTCGACTGGAATTTCCGGGTCTATCCGGACCAGGAATGGACCTTCAATCCGCTGTGCTGGCAGATGCTGATGGTGCTCGGCGGCTGGTTCGCCGTGACAGGCGCATCGGGACGCGTGCTGCGCGAGATGAACTGGCTGCGCATACTCGCCGGGAGCTATCTCATCTTCGCGATGGCCGTCACCTTGTTGCGCCATTCGCCCGCATTGTCCGCCTACCTGCCGGATTTTCTGCTCGGCAGCATCGCGCCGACCGACAAGGAAAACCTCGCCCCCTATCGCGTGGTCCACTTCCTCGCGCTCGCTCTGCTGGCGACCCATCTCATCCCGGCCGATCACCCCGGCCTGCGGCTGAAGCCGCTTCAGGCCGTCATCAAATGCGGCGAGGAATGGCTCGCCGTGTTCTGCGTCGGCGTGTTCCTGTCCTTCGCCGGCCATCTCATCCTGATCACCAGCGCCAATCTGGTCGCGATGCAGATCGTGGTGAGCCTCGTCGGCTTCGCCGCAATGACTGCGGTGGCCTACTATATCGCCTGGTCGAAATGGCAGGACCTGCCGGCGGCCTTGCGGCAGCAGGCCTAGCGGACGATCGAATTCCCTAGGCCGGCCGCCGAGGCTACGCTATCCCGGAGCGGAAGCGGGTTGCGCGAGGAGACCGGGCGTGGTGACGGCGAAGGGCGGGGGTGACGGGGCCGAGAGTGCCCCCCGGCGCGGCCGGCCGCGATCGGTCGAGACCAGCAACGCCATTCTCGAAAGCGCCTATGTGCTGATGGCCGCCACGGGCCTTGCCGCCACCACCATCGACGCGGTCGCCCGCCATTCCGGCGTCTCCAAGATGACGATCTACAAATGGTGGCCGTCGCGCGAGGCGCTGTTGATCGACGCCTTTCTGCAGCATGCCGCGCAGATGTTGCCGCTGCCCCCGGAGAGCTCCGGCAGCCCCGCGGCGCGCGCTCGCCGTCACGCCACAGCCTACGCCGATGCGCTGCAGGGCGAGTTCGGCAAGGTCCAGCTCGCCGTTATCTCCGAATGCATTTCCAAAACCGGCTCTGCCGAGCTGTTCTATGCCCGCTATCTGCAATTCCGTCGCGACGCGCTGGTGAAGATGATTGCGGCGGGCCAGGTCGACGGCAGCATCCTGGCCGAAGGGCCGGCCGAGGATCTCTACGACGCGATCTACGGCGGCCTGTTCTATCGCTACGTCTTCGGCATCGCCCCGATCACGCCCGGCTACGCCCGGAATCTGGTCGACCTGGTGTTGCGGCCGAAGGGATAGCTATCGCGCAGGCCGCACCGGAGCCGAGATCTTGTCCGTGCGATCGCGTTCGGTCATGTCGACCACCGTCTCCATCGGCGCAGTCAGTTCATAGACGTAGGAGACGTCGGTGAAATAACGCTTGGCGGTGCCCCCTAACGCCTCAGGCGCGACACGGTCGAGCAGGATCAGGCCGAAATCGGAATCGGGACGTCGGGTCGCCTCGCTGGTGTTGAACTCCTCCCAGCGGAACTGGAAGACCTCGTCGGGCTCCTCGCCCGTCACCGTCCAGCTGGCGGTGATGTGCGGATGCTTTCCGACCAGCGACAGGCCCTCGTCGGAATGCGAGGCGAGTTCGAAGAACAAGAGCGAGAGGCTCTGCGCCGCGCGTGCGCTGACCGCGATATCGGGCCCGGTGACGGCGATGCGGTCGGCATGCGGGATGGCACGCGCCTCGAACAGGCCTTTCAGCTTGACACCCTGCCACTGGCTCTCGCTGAGCAGCGAGACCACGTTGGACATGGCGTGGATGCGCCCGATCAGCAGCTCGCGGGCGACGTCGATGTCCGAGCCGTGGCGCAAGGTGCGCGTCACAATGGACTGGATCACCGCCAGGATGTTCTTGACCCGATGGTTGAGCTCGTCGATGACCGCGGTGAGCCGGCGCTCGAAGCCGATCCTGACCTGAATCTCCCGGCTGAGCCGCAGATTGTTGTAGGCGACATAGCCGAACAGGCCGCACACCATCGCGGTGATCGCAAAGCCGATCGCCGCCACGATGATCGCGGTCTGCTCCGCACGGCGCACCGAGTTGGTCTTGGCGTAGTAGCCGAGCTGCCAATCTCGCGCACCGAAGCTCACCGTGCGCGTCGCCGACGGCGCCGGCCCGTCGGCCGCCACCCTGCGCGTCGAGACCACGCCCTGGTCGTTGGCGATCAGTTCGCCGCCTTCCTTGCGTGGATCCCTGAGCGCGACCGAGAACAACGACATGTCGTCATTGGTCAGCATCAGCGAAGCGAGCTCGTAGGAAAACGTCACGAACCCGGCCGGCTCGGTTGCCCCCTCGGGAATGACGGGCGCGGCCACGATGACACCGATGGGCCCGTTCCCGCGCAACAGCGGAATCGGGTCTGAGGCGACCGATCTCTTCTCGACCCGGGCCCGCGTCAGCATGGCGCTGCGAACCGGGTCCTGGTCGTAACTCCGGCCCGGCAGCGCCTTGGTCTCGTCGCTGCGCGGCTCGAGATCCAACAGCACGTCGATCGGCTCGGTGATCTCCGCCGGATTGATCGGCTTGTCGTCAAAGCTGCGGATCTTCGGGTTCGGGAAGCCGGCACCCCCGATGGCAGCCTGCGCCGCGGTCAGCTCGTTCGGCTTCAGCCGGGCGATCCAGCCGGCTACCACGAAATCCGTCTTGAATGCGTAGATGGCCGAGCGCAGCGGCTCCAGCATGTTCGGCTTGATCACGGATGGCGCCCGGAACAGGCCTGATGCGACACGGGCGAGCAGTTCGCGCTCGGTGAGCCGATCCTGGACCAGGCTGGCGTGAACGTCGATCGCGCGGGCGAGCGCGATCCGGTCCAGCGCCAGCTCCTGGTCGTGAACGCGATAGGCCGCGAGCCCGGAGAGCAAGGCCCCGAGCAGAGCGATGAAACCGATGATGAAACCCAGCCGGACCACGCGACTACTCAGGCGAAGGCAGGAGGTCGGCAATAAACAGGGAGCATATGAACGCCGCTCGAACGGCCATGTGCCGAAACAGGGTGGACCCCAGTGGCAGAGATAATGGAGGAGGAGGCATCAGTACGCAACTTGGGTCGCCTGAAAAGCTTAATCCGCCCGGCCGATGGTCTGGCCGGGACGATTTGCCCGGGCACCGGAGGTATTCAATCGCCGTGTCCGAAATTTGTTCCGTAATCGCGGCTGGACCCCAAGGTTAACGGCGAAAAACGCGTGCGCCAGTTCGTCGCGCCGTCAACCCGCCCGTTTCAAGCCGCCTTTGGCCTCGATGAAGCCCACAATGCGGTCGAGCCCTTCGCTCTTCTTCAGGTTGGTCATGACAAAGGGACGCTCGCCGCGCATGCGCCGGGCGTCCGTGTCCATCTTCTCCAGGGAGGCGCCGACATGGGGAGCGAGGTCGATCTTGTTGATGACCAGAAGATCGGATCGGGTGATGCCGGGGCCGCCCTTGGACGGGATCTTGTCGCCGGCGGCCACGTCGATCACATAGATGGTGAGGTCGGCCAGCTCCGGGGAAAAAGTGGCAGCGAGATTGTCGCCGCCGGACTCGATCAGCACGAGGTCGAGCCCGGGAAACTTGGCGCGCATGTCCGCGACCGCGGCGAGGTTCATCGAAGCGTCCTCGCGGATGGCGGTGTGCGGACAGCCGCCGGTCTCGACGCCGGCAATGCGGTCCGGCGTCAGCGAGCCCGACCGCACCAGGAATTCCGCATCCCATTTGGTGTAGATGTCATTGGTGATCGCGGCGATGTCATAGCGGTCGCGCATGGTCTTGCAGAGCAGGTCCATCAGCGCGGTCTTGCCCGATCCGACCGGGCCGCCGACGCCGACACGCAAGGGGCCGTGGGATTTCGACATGTAATTCGCTCTCTCTCGATGGGTGAAAGGCTGCTTCGCTCTCACGAGCGGAACAGCCTCGTATATTGCGTCTCGTGCCGCAGGCTGGCGAGATCGGCGCGGAAGGTCGCGCTGCCGAGATCGTCCAATGTCGCATTCAGCGCACGATTCGCGGTGGAAGCCACGGCGGCTTCCAGCCTCACCAGCACGCGCTGGCTATCGGTCTGGCCGAGCGGAATGAGGCGGCTTGCCGCGGAAATCCAGTTCGAGACCAGCGCATGCAGGAAGGCGTGCAGCGTCGGCGCCAGCGGCACGCCGTGCATAGCCGCGACCACACCGACCGCGACGGGATAGACCAGTGGCCCGCGGCATGCCGAAACCATGACATCCAATCCGTCGGCGTCCCACGCGGCGCGGGCGATGTCGATGAAGGCGCGGCCCTGCGAGCTCGTTTCCAGCTGCCGCTCACGCGACGGCACGAACGCGGCAGCGAGCTCGGCGATCTCGTTCAGAGCGGTCTTCTCGTCTGCTTCCGCGGCGCGATAGGCGTGGACCAGGAACGTCGCATCGCAGAAGCCGGAGCCGTCGCCGAGCATCGCGTCGAGCCAGTCGGCCAGGGTTGCCGTATCGACGATGTCGCCCGCCTCGACCGCCCATTCGATGCCGCTGGAATAAGAGAAGCCGCCGACCGGGAATGCCGGCGACAGCCAGGTCATCAGCCGGTACAGCGCCGCAGCCTCGCCCTTGTCGAGACCGCCGGCGGCGACCAGCTCATTTGTGGTCATGAGCATGCGCGTGGCCGTGGTGGTGGTCGGGATGGTCGCAATGCTCGTCGTGGTGATGATCGTGGCCATGGTCATGCGCGGCATGGTCATGGTGGTGATGATCGTGGTCGTGGTGACCATGATCATGGTGATCGTGGCCATGGTGATCGTGATCATGATGATGCGCATGGTCGTGATGGGCATGGTCGTCGTGACCATGCGCATGGGCGGCATCGGCATAGGCACCGCCCTCGGGATCGAACGGCGCCTCGATCTCGATCACGCGCGCGCCGAGGCCCTTCACCATGGCCTCGATGACGTGGTCGCGGCGAATGCGCAACGCCTTGGCCATGATCTGGGTCGGCAGATGGCGGTTGCCGAGATGCCAACCGACGCGGATCAGGTGGTGAGGATCGCGGCCGCGGATTTCGAGCAGCGGCTCGGGCGCCGCGACCACCTCGACCAGCCGACCGTCCTCCAGCACCAGCGCATCGCCGCCGCGCAGCGCGACGGCATTCTCCAGGTCGAGCAGGAATTCGAGCCCCCGCGTTCCCGTCATCGCCATGCGGCGGCGGTGCCGATCGTCAAAATCGAGCACGACCGTATCCGCCGGCGTTTCCGTGAAACGGTGCTGTCCCTTAACCTGCGTCGCCCGGATCATGCTTCTACCCCGTTACCGTGTCTCGACCTTCTCGGGCGTGATCACCTCGATCTTCGGCGGCGCCGTGAAGCACTTCACGGCGACGCGGCCGAACGTCTTCATATGCTCCATGGCACGGTGCGGCACCAGCGCCTCGGCGTTCTCCCACTGCTCGACGAACACCATCTTGGCGGGGTCCGTCACGCTCTCATGCAGGTCATAGGCGATATTGCCGGGCTCCTTGCGCGTCTCCTTGATGCAGGCGGTGGCGGCTGCGATGAATTCGGCGCGCGTTTCGGGCTTGATGGTCAGGGTGGCAACGACATAGATCACGAGAAATCCTCCCGGCTTTTCTTCTCTGGCTTCAATACCGGGCGGGACATTAGACTACGCGGGACCGAACGCAAAACCGCAAAAAGCCGTCCCCGACGCCCGCCGGGGACATGCGTCGAGGCGCTATTTCAGTACATGAAATATCGCTGCGCCATGGGCAGCACCTCCGCCGGGGCGCAGGTCAGCAGCTCACCGTCCGCGCGCACCTCGTAGGTCTCCGGATCGACCTCGATATTGGGCGTCGCGTCGTTGTGGATCATGCTCTTCTTCGAGATCTTGCCGCGGGTGTTCTGGACCGCATAGAGCTTCTTCTCGATGCCGAGTTTTCGCGCAAGACCGCCGGTGATGGCCGCCTTCGAGGTGAACACCACGGAGGACGCCGTGCGCGCCTTGCCGAAGGCGCCGAACATCGGCTGGTAATGCACCGGCTGCGGCGTCGGGATCGAGGCGTTGGGATCGCCCATGGGTGCGGCGACGATCGTGCCGCCCTTGACGATGCAGTCCGGCTTGACGCCGAAGAAGGCCGGCGACCACAGCACGAGATCGGCCATCTTGCCCTTCTCCACCGAGCCGATCAGCTTCGACACGCCATGCGCGATCGCGGGATTGATGGTGTATTTAGCGATGTAGCGCTTCACGCGAAAGTTGTCGTTGTCCTTGCCCTTGTCCTGCGGCAACGACCCGCGCTGCTTCTTCATCTTGTCGGCGGTCTGCCAGGTCCGGATGATGACTTCGCCGAGCCGGCCCATCGCCTGCGAGTCCGAGGACATCATCGAGAGCGCGCCGAGATCGTGCAGGATGTCCTCGGCCGCGATGGTCTCTTTCCGGATGCGGCTTTCGGCGAAGGCCAGGTCTTCCGCGATCGAGGGGTCGAGGTGGTGGCACACCATCAGCATGTCCAGATGCTCGTCGATGGTGTTGCGCGTGAAAGGCCGCGTCGGATTGGTCGAGGACGGCAACACGTTCTTCAGGCCTGCGACCTTGATGATATCGGGGGCGTGACCGCCGCCGGCGCCCTCGGTGTGGAAGGCATGGATGGTGCGGCCCTTGAAGGCCTTGATGGTGTCCTCGACGAAGCCGGACTCGTTCAGCGTATCGGTGTGGATCATCACCTGGATGTCGTGGGCATCGGCCACCGACAGGCAGTTGTCGATCGCCGCCGGCGTGGTGCCCCAATCCTCGTGCAGCTTCAGCGCGCAGGCGCCGCCCTTGATCATCTCGACCAGGGCTGCGGGCCGCGAGGCGTTGCCCTTGCCGGAAATGCCGAGATTGACGGGGAAGGCGTCGAACGACTGGATCATCCGCCCCATGTGCCACGGCCCCGGCGTGCAGGTGGTGGCGAAGGTGCCGTGCGAAGGGCCGGTGCCGCCGCCCAGCATCGAAGTAACGCCGCTCATCAGCGCGTGCTCGATCTGCTGCGGGCAGATGAAATGGATGTGGCTGTCGAAACCGCCGGCGGTGAGGATCTTGCCCTCGCCCGCGATCACGTCGGTGCCGGGGCCGATGATGATGGTGACGCCCGGCTGGATGTCGGGATTGCCGGCTTTGCCGATCGCCGAAATCATGCCGTCCTTGATGGCGACGTCGGCTTTCACGATGCCCCAATGGTCGACGATCAGCGCATTGGTGATGACGGTGTCGGCCGCGCCCTGCTTGTTCGTCACCTGCGACTGCCCCATGCCGTCGCGAATCACCTTGCCGCCGCCGAACTTCACTTCTTCGCCGTAGACGGTGAAATCCTTCTCGACCTCGATGATGAGGTCGGTGTCGGCCAGCCGCACCCTGTCGCCGGTGGTGGGGCCGAACATGTCGGCATAGACGGAACGCTTTATTTTGACGGACATCACAAGCCCCGTTTGCGTTTGAATGTTTTGATGATGCTCACAGCGAGCGCTTCGCTCGTTCCACCACGTCGTCGAACATTTCGTCGAGGTAGGCATTACCGCCGCGGCAGCCCGTGACGACCTGCACCGCCCAATCGGTGTACTCGATCAGATCCGCACGCTGCTCAGCGGTCGGGTTGGAACGAATACGAGCCCCGATATTGCTGATCTTGTCGGCAATTTTGATTAGCTTGGCGTCGGCCGACTTCTCTGGCGCATCGACAACCTGTCGCCTCCGCCGCTCGGCCTTTGGTAAGCTCATGTCATCTGTGCATTCGATGACGAGCGAAGCCACACGATCAGAGAACCTTGCTGAGAGCTCTTCAATAGTCGTCTCAGTGTCTTCGAGCGTATCGTGCAGCCAGCCGGCTGCAACGAGCTCGGCATCCGCACCGTTCGTTGCGATAGCAAGGAAGTTGGCGACTTCGGCAAGATGATTTGCGTAGGGCTCGCTGTCTCGCCCCTTACGCATCATATGCTTATGCTGGCGAGCGGCCACTTCGGCAGCTTCAGAAATGAACCGGACGGGCGGCCGCATGCCTCACAGCTTCCCCATCACGTCGCCGCGAAAACCGTAGATGGTCTTCTTGCCGGCGAGTGCGACGAGCTGGATGTCGCGGGTCTGGCCGGGCTCGAAGCGGACGGCGGTACCGGCGGCGATGTCGAGGCGCATGCCGCGGGACTTCTTGCGGTCGAACTTCAGCGCGGGGTTGGCCTCGAAGAAATGGTAGTGCGAGCCGACCTGGATCGGACGGTCGCCGGTGTTGGCCACCGTCAGCGTCACGGTCTTGCGGCCGGCATTGAGCTCGATCTCGCCGTCCTGGATGAAGAGTTCGCCGGGAATCATGTCTCGCTCCTACCTGATCGGCTCGTGCACGGTGACGAGCTTGGTGCCGTCCGGAAACGTCGCCTCGACCTGGATGTCATGGATCATCTCGGGGATACCCGGCATCACCTGGTCGCGGGTCAGGACCTGCGCGCCGGATTGCATCAGCTCGGCAACGGTACGGCCGTCGCGCGCGCCTTCGAGGATGAAATCGGAGATGATCGCGATCGCCTCGGGATGGTTGAGCTTGACGCCGCGGTCCAGCCTGCGGCGCGCCACGATCGCCGCCATCGAGATCAGAAGCTTGTCCTTTTCGCGGGGTGACAGGTTCATGAAGCATCTCTTCCGTTCAACACGTCAATTCAGCCAGTCAGTTCAGCCGTTGTCCGTTCAACCGTTGTCAGTTCAACCAAAGCCGCGGCAGGGCCGCGCCGGTGCGCGCCAGCACGGCTATCATGTCGGCGCGCAAACGCGCCGCATCTTGGGCACAGAACCGCGCCATTGCAAAGCCATTCCATGCCGAGATTCCGACCTCACCGGCGAAGGACTCCGAAGCTTCACGGATCCGCTCGACCAGCGCCTCGTCACCCGGGGCGATCAGGGCCGTGCCGATCGCAGCGCCCGCCTTGGCCACGGCCGACCGCGCGAGCTTGGCGCCGATATTGCCGTCGAGCCTGACCGTCTCGGCGAACACCAGCTTGCCGCCGCGGCGCATCCGCCAGCGGTCCACGAACTCGCCCTGCTCCATCCGCTCGCCCATGGCCGTGCGGCCAAACACGACGATCTCGCAAAGCAGGAGCGAGGCCGCCTCATCGAGCTCGATGTCGAAGCGGCGATGGACCCGGGCGCGATCGAACAGGATCGTTTCCTGCGGCAGCCAGCCGAGATGCGCGCCCGCATCGACCTTCAAGGAAATGCTGAGTTGCGCCGCCGCCCCGGGCGCCCGATAAACCTTTTCGGCGGCGGCGGTCGTCAGCGTCAGGCGCGCGCCCTGGCCTGCCGTGATGTCGACATCGAATCTGTCGCCACCGGCGACCCCACCGGCCGTATTGACGAACACGCCGGACAGCCCCTTGCCTTCCGGCGAGGGAAAGCGCACGCGCAAGGAGCCGGATTCATGCAAAGTGCCGCGCCGCGTCACCCCGTCACGTGCGTGCACGTCGAAGCGTACCGCGCCACGGGCACGGTTTGCCTCGAACACTCCTGACGTGACTGAAACGTCGCTGCGCATCCGCGCCCCCAGCCGATCGCGGCAATGGCCTACAGCGCCATCTGGCGACTGATCTCGGCCGGATCGAGATTGGCGCGGTCGCAGGTGAACTTCACCGCGCCGCGATCCATCACCGCGAAACTGTCGCCGAGTTCGCAGGCAAAGTCGAGATATTGTTCGACCAGCACGATGGCGATGTTGCCGAGGTTGCGCAGATAGGAGATGGCGCGGCCGATGTCCTTGATGATCGAGGGCTGGATACCCTCGGTCGGCTCATCGAGCAGCAGCAGCTTCGGCCGCATCACCAGCGCGCGGCCGATCGCGAGCTGCTGCTGCTGGCCGCCGGAGAGATCGCCGCCGCGCCGGCCGAGCATGGATTGCAGCACCGGAAACAGCGAGAACACGTCGTCCGGAATGTGCCTGTCCTCGCGCTTCAGCGGACCGAAGCCGGTCTTGAGATTCTCCTCGACCGTCAGCAGCGGAAAGATCTCGCGCCCCTGCGGCACGAAGCCGATGCCCTTACGCGCCCGCTCATAGGGCTTCAGGCCGGTGATGTCGCTGCCGTCGAGCACGATCGCGCCCGAGGAGATCGGATATTGCCCGACCATGGCGCGCAAGAGCGAGGTCTTGCCGACGCCGTTGCGGCCGAGCACGCACGTCACCTTGCCGGGCTCTGCGGCGATGGAGACACCGCGCAGCGCCTGCGCCGCGCCGTAGAACAGGTTGATGTCCTTGACCTCAAGCATGGCTCAGCGTCCCAGATAGACTTCGATGACCCGCTCGTTGGACGAGACCTGGTCGATGGTTCCTTCCGCGAGCACCGTGCCTTCGTGCAGGCAGGTGACCTTGACGCCGAGCTCGCGCACGAACGTCATGTCGTGCTCGACCACCATGACGGTGTGGGTCTTGTTGATCTCCTTCAGCAGCTCGGCCGTCAGATGCGTCTCGACGTCGGTCATGCCGGCGACGGGCTCGTCGACCAGCAGCAGTTTCGGGTCCTGCGCCAGCAGCATGCCGATCTCGAGCCATTGCTTCTGGCCGTGGCTGAGGCTGCCGGCAAGGCGGTTGCGGGCCTCGGTGAGGCGGATCGTCTCCAGCACCTTGTCGATGCGCTCGGACTCGGCCTTGCTGCCGCGCCAGAACAGCGTGCCGCGAACCGAATGGTCGACATTGAGCGCGAGCAGCAGATTGTCCTGCACGGTCTGGCTTTCGAACACGGTCGGCTTCTGGAACTTGCGGCCGATGCCGAGCTCGGCAATGCGGGTCTCGTCGAGCCGCGTCAGATCGGTGACGCCGTCGAACAGCACCGTGCCCTCGTCGGGCTTGGTCTTGCCGGTGATGATGTCCATCATCGTGGTCTTGCCGGCGCCGTTCGGGCCGATGATAGCGCGCATCTCGCCGGGTTCGAGCGTCAGCGACAGATTGTTGATGGCGTGAAAGCCGTCGAACGAGACGTGCACGCCGTCGAGATAGAGCATCGCGGAGGTCGCGCGGTTGTCCATGACGTTCATGTCCGCTACTCCGCCATCTTGGGTTCGGTGACGCCGTCCTCGGCCGCGGCACTCGCCATGGCCGCGGCGCGCTTCTCCTTCGAGGAGTCCCACCAGGCATTGAAGGTGCCGACGATGCCCTTGGGCAGCAGCAGCGTCACCAGGATGAACAATGCGCCGAGCATGAACAGCCAGTACGGCGCCAGCACGCCCGAGGTGAAGAACGTCTTGGCGTAATTGACGACGACGGCGCCGAGCGCAGCACCGACCAGCGTGCCGCGGCCGCCGACCGCGACCCAGATCACCGCCTCGATCGAATTGCCCGGCGCGAACTCGGAGGGGTTGATGATGCCGACCTGCGGCACGTAGAGCGCGCCGGCGACGCCGGCCATGCAGGCCGAGAGCGTGAACACGAACAGCTTGTAGGATTCGACGCGGTAGCCGAGGAAGCGGCTGCGCGATTCCGCATCGCGGATCGCGATCAGCACCTTGCCGAGCTTGGAAGACACGACCGAGCGACAGATCAGGAAGGCGATGATCAGCGCCAGGCAGCTCAGCGCAAACAGTGCCGCGCGGGTGCCTTCGGCCTGGACGTTGAAGCCCAGAATGTCCTTGAAGTCGGTCAAGCCGTTGTTGCCGCCGAAGCCGAAATCGTTGCGGAAGAATGCGAGCAGCAGCGCATATGTCATCGCCTGCGTGATGATCGACAGGTACACGCCGGTGACGCGGGAGCGGAAGGCGAGCCAGCCGAAGCAGAAGGCGAGCAGGCCGGGCACGACCAGCACCATCAGCGCGGCAAACCAGAACATGTCGAAACCGTACCAGTACCAGGGCAGCTTCGAATAGTTCAGGAACACCATGAAGTCCGGCAGAACGGGATTGCCGTAGACACCGCGGGTGCCGATCTGCCGCATCAGGTACATGCCCATGGCGTAGCCGCCGAGCGCGAAGAAGGCGCCGTGACCGAGCGAGAGAATGCCGCAATAGCCCCAGATCAGGTCGATCGCGAGCGCCAGGATGGCGTAGCAGACATACTTGCCCCAGAGCGCGACCAGATAGGTCGGCACCTGCAGGAACGAGCCCGCGGGCAGCAGCAGGTTGGAGAGCGGGATGAGGATGCCGCAGGCCGCGACGACGGCAAGGAAGATCGTCGCGCTGCGGTCCAGCGATCGCGTCAGCATGTGAGGGGTCATGCTTCCACCGCACGGCCCTTGAGCGCGAACAATCCGCGCGGGCGTTTTTGAATGAACAGGATGATGAGAACGAGAATCGCGATCTTGCCGAGCACGGCGCCCGCAACCGGCTCCAGGAACTTGTTGGCGATGCCGAGCGTGAAGGCGCCGACCAGCGTGCCCCAGAGATTGCCTACGCCGCCGAACACCACGACCATGAAACTGTCGATGATGTAGCTCTGGCCGAGATTGGGGCTGACATTGTCGATCTGCGACAGCGCCACTCCGGCGATGCCGGCAATGCCCGAGCCGAGGCCGAAGGTCAGTGCGTCGACGCGCGAAGTGGCGATGCCCATCGACGCCGCCATGCGGCGGTTCTGCGTCACCGCGCGCATCTCGAGACCGAGCGCGGTGTAGCGCAGCATCGCGAGCAGGATCGCGAACACCGCGAGCGTGAAGACGAGAATCCAGAGCCGGTTATAGGTGATGGTGATCTGGCCGAGCTCGAACGCGCCGCTCATCCAGGAGGGATTGCCGACTTCGCGGTTGGTCGGGCCGAACATGGTGCGCACCGCCTGCTGCAGCACCAGCGACAGACCCCAGGTCGCCAGCAGCGTCTCCAGCGGACGGCCGTAGAGGAAGCGGATGATGCTGCGCTCGATCAGGACGCCGATGGCGCCGGCGACGAGGAAGGCGAGCGGCACGGCGATCAGCAGCGAATAGTCGAACAGGGCGGGATAGCGCGTGCGGATCACCTCCTGCACCACGAAGGTGGTGTAGGCCCCGATCATCACCATCTCGCCGTGGGCCATGTTGATGACGCCCATCACGCCGAAGGTGATGGCGAGCCCGATCGCGGCGAGCAGCAGCACCGAGCCGAGCGAGAGGCCGTACCAGGCATTCTGCACGCCGGACCAGACGGCGAGCGAGGACTGGATCGAGCTGATGGCACTGGCCGCCGCCTTGGTCACCGAGGCCGGCTGATCGCCCATGCCGGTGAGCAGCGCCAGCGCTTCCTGGTCGCCGCGCGCCTTGAGGGTCGCGACCGCCTCGAGCTTCTCGACCTCGGTGGCGTCGGACTTGAACAGCAGGATGGCGGCGCGGGCGTCGCCGAGCGCAGCCTTGACGGACCTGTTGGTCTCCTTGGCGAGCGCAGCATCGACGGCCTCGAGCGCGGTCTCTTCATGCGACTTGAACACGGACTGCGCGGCTTGCAGGCGCGTTCCGACATCCGGCGATTGCAGCGTCAGGCTGCCGATTGCGGCATCGACGCTGCGGCGCAGGCGGTTGTTGAGGCGGACCGCGCTCGCGCTGTCGGGGACGCTGGCGACCGCCTCGCCGGTCGCGGCATCGATCGACTTGCCGTCGGTGCCGGTGACGTAGACCTTCTTGCTGTCGGGGTCGGCCATGAGGCGGCCGTCCTGAAGTGCGCTGATGATGGGAAAGGCCAGCTTGTTGCCGCTGCTCGCGACCACACCGATCGCCTCTTCCGTGTCGGAGAAATCGTCATTGGCGAATTTGGCGACCCCGTCCTCGAACGGACCGGCGAAGGCCGGCAGCGCGAACGCGATCAGCAGTAAAGTGAGCGCAAGCGCACAGAGGCGCGCAGACAAATGGACTGGCACTGTGAAAGACCCCGGCAGAAATGGCTGGAGAAGGCGGCGGGATCGCCGCCTTCTCCGATCGCGCAATGGAGCGTCAGATCCGGATCAGGAGCCGGAACCGAGGCACTTGTTGGTCTTGGTGTTGAAGTTGCCACACTTCTTGCCGACCCAGTCGCCGATCAGGTCCTTGGAGCCGTCGAGCTCCTTCGACCAGGCATCGCCCGCGACGAGGCCGGGGGTCTTCCAGACCACGTCGAACTGGCCGTTGCCCTTGATCTCGCCGATGAACACCGGCTTGGTGATGTGGTGGTTCGGCAGCATCTTCGACACGCCACCGGTCAGGTTCGGCGCCTCGATGCCGGGAAGCGCGTCGATCACCTTGTCCGCATCGGTCGACTTCACCTTCTCGACCGCCTTCACCCACATGTTGAAGCCGATCACGTGCGCTTCCATCGGGTCGTTGGTCACACGCTTCGGATTCTTGGTGTAGGCCTGCCAGTCCTTGATGAACTTCTCGTTCGATCCGTCCTTGGTCTTGATCGACTCGAAGTAGTTCCAGGCGGCGAGATGACCGACCAGCGGCTTGGTGTCGATACCGGCGAGCTCTTCTTCGCCGACCGAGAACGCCACCACCGGGATGTCCTTCGCCTTGATGCCCTGGTTGCCGAGCTCCTTGTAGAAGGGAACGTTGGCGTCGCCGTTGATGGTCGAGACCACCGCGGTCTTCTTGCCGGCCGAGCCGAACTTCTTGATGTCGGCCACGATCGTCTGCCAGTCGGAGTGACCGAACGGCGTGTAGTTGATCATGATGTCTTCCTGGGCGACACCCTTGGACTTCAGATAGGCTTCCAGGATCTTGTTGGTGGTGCGCGGATAGACGTAGTCGGTGCCGGCGAGCACCCAGCGCTTCACCTTCTCTTCCTTCATCAGATAGTCGACGGCGGGGATCGCCTGCTGGTTCGGCGCAGCACCCGTGTAGAACACGTTACGCTCGCTTTCCTCACCCTCGTACTGCACGGGGTAGAACAGGATGCTGTTCAGCTCCTTGAACACCGGCAGCACGGACTTGCGCGACACCGAGGTCCAGCAGCCGAACACGACCGAGACCTTGTCCTTGGTGATCAGTTCGCGCGCCTTCTCGGCGAACAGCGGCCAGTTCGAGGCGGGATCAACGACGACGGCTTCGAGCTTCTTGCCGTTCACGCCGCCCTTCTTGTTCTGCTCGTCGATCAGGAAGAGGATGGTGTCCTTCAGCGTGGTTTCGCTGATGGCCATGGTGCCGGAGAGGGAGTGCAGCACGCCGACCTTGATGGTGTCATCGGCGGCCTTCGCGCCGGTCAATGAAGCCAGACCGAGCATCAATCCGGCGGTCGCGGCGAGCACGCCGCGGCGGCTAAATGATGCCGCTATATCGTGAGTAGATTTGCTAAGCATGAGTGTCTCATCTCCCTGACGCAGACGTTAAAACGCTGCGAAACGGCCCCACGGCCGCCTGCGATTAACGGATTCGCAAGAACCATGCCATGGACTGAGCACCCACCAACTAATTGGTTTTGTTGGAAAAATCGTCCGAAAACAAAGTCTCGCAATATTCGCGCAGCCTAAATCCCAGGCAATTCAAATGTATGCCAAAGGGGCAGGCGGTCTATTTTTTGAGCAAATTGCCTGTTCTGGCTAAATTTCCGGCATAACTATTTCTGCACCGCAATCGCCATTTAGGGCCGAGCTGCCTTGAAAGCGCCCCCGCAATGTTCCATATGAGCAGCCGAGACCTCTTGCGAATCAAGGGGTCGTTGCGAGCCGCGTGTTCTTAAGCCCCTACGGGCCTCTGGCTTGCCCCACATCTCCCAAGCCATCCGACACCCCAAACACGCAGGTGTCTTCTCGACACCCTTTTGCGCGCGCCGCGCCAAATGCGCCGGGCGCTCGCTTTTGACATGGAAAGAACCCCTCTTTTGACTTCGTTTCAGGACTTCGGCCTCGCCGAACCCATCGCCCGCGCTCTTCAGGAAGAGAATTACGTCACCCCCACCCCGATCCAGGCCCAGACCATTCCGCTGGCATTGACAGGCCGCGACGTCGTCGGCATCGCCCAGACCGGAACCGGCAAGACCGCGTCCTTCGCGCTGCCGATCCTTCACCGCCTGCTCGAGAACCGCATCAAGCCGCAGCCGAAGACGGCCCGCGTCCTGGTGCTGTCGCCGACCCGCGAGCTGTCGGGGCAGATCCTCGACAGCTTCAACGCCTATGGCCGCCACATCCGCCTGTCTTCGACCTTGGCCATCGGCGGCGTGCCGATGGGCCGCCAGGTCCGCGCCCTGATGCAGGGCGTCGATGTACTGGTCGCCACCCCCGGCCGCTTGCTTGATCTCGTGCAGAGCAACGGACTGAAGCTCTCGAGCGTCGAGTTCCTCGTGCTCGACGAGGCCGACCGCATGCTCGACATGGGCTTCATCAACGACATCCGGAAGATCGTCGCCAAGCTGCCGATCAAGCGCCAGACGTTGTTCTTCTCGGCCACCATGCCGAAGGATATCGCCGAGCTGGCCAACGCGATGTTGCGTGACCCCGCCCGCGTCGCGGTGACCCCGGTTTCCTCGACGGCCGAGCGCATCAATCAACGCATCGTCCAGGTCGATTTCTCCGCCAAGCCCGCCTTCCTGACCAAGCTTCTGAAAGACGAGCCGGTCAACCGCGCCCTGGTCTTCACCCGCACCAAGCACGGCGCGGACAAGGTGGTGAAATCGCTCGAGAAGGCCGGCATCCCCGCCAGCGCGATCCACGGCAACAAGTCGCAGAACCATCGCGAACGGACGCTGGCCCAGTTCCGCTCGGGCGAGATCCGCACCCTGGTCGCCACCGACATCGCCGCCCGCGGCATCGACGTCGACGGCATCAGCCACGTCATCAATTTCGACCTGCCCAACGTCCCCGAGACCTATGTGCACCGGATCGGCCGTACCGCCCGCGCCGGCGCCGACGGCACCGCGATCTCGCTGGTCGCCGGTGGCGAGGAGCTCAGCTATCTCCGCGACATCGAGCGGCTGATCCGCGTGGCCCTGCCGCGTGAGGATCATCGCACCGACGCCGGCCGCCGCGATGCCGGCCCTCCCCCGCCGCAGCAGCGGCAGGGCCGGCCGGGCGGCCGCCCGGGCCAGCGCCCGCAGGGCGCCCGGCACGGCGACGGACGGCGTGGCGACGACAAGCATGGCGACGGACGGCACCATGGCGCCGGCAGGCGCGCCGACGGACGGCCCGCTGACGGAAGGCCTGTCGATGGAAGGCATGCCGATGGAAGGCCTGGCGAAGGACGCCGTATCGAGGGCAGACCTGTTGATGGCAGGCCCGGGGATGGCCACAAGGCCTCCAAGGGGTCTCGCCGTCACCGCGGTCCCGGTGGTAAGATGCACTCCTCACCCGCCGATCGGTCGGAACAGCGTCCCGCGCATAGCGCCGGCAAGCCTGATGGAATACAAGGCGTTGCCTTTTTGCGTCGCGAGAGTCGCCCCAACGGCCGACCGAACCGCAACCCTCATTCGAACTAGCAGTCCACGACTGGAGACCCCCATATGGCTAAGGAAGAGCTGATCCAGTTCGAAGGACTGGTCACCGAAATCCTCCCCGACGCCCGCTACCGCGTGCAGCTCGACGCCGGACACGAGATCGTCGCCTATACCGCCGGCAAGATGAAGAAGAACCGCATCAAGACGCTCGCGGGCGACCGCGTGACGGTGGAGATGTCGCCCTATGACCTCGAGAAGGGCCGGCTGATTTTCCGTCACAAGGACGAACGTCCCAGCGGCGTGGGCGGACCGCCGCGTCCCGGTCAGCGCGGCGGCCAGTTCCGTCGCCGCTAACCCATCGCCGGCGCGCAGGCCTCCGTTGGAATTCCGATCTGTATGCGGATCCGCCGTGGACGTCACGGCGGATCAAAAATTCGTGCGCGCCCCGATTGTTTTGAGGCCGCAATTCCGATAAAAGGAAATTATCGATTTTCGGCCGGACGACATTAGCATCCACCGGTACAGCCGGTTCAGACACGCTGACGACCCTTCCAAAAATTCGATCCAACCGGCCCGCGCGAGCGGGCTCTGACATAGTGTTATCTGAGAAGGGACTACCCCCGTGAGCATGGGAACCGTGAAGTGGTTTAACGCGACCAAAGGCTTCGGCTTCATTCAGCCCGACGACGGCGGCCAGGACGTGTTCGTCCACATCAGCGCCGTGGAGCGTGCTGGCCTCGGCACGCTGCGTGAAGGTCAGAAGATCTCCTACGAGGTCGTGGCCGACCGCCGCTCCGGCAAGTCGGCAGCGGACAACCTCCGCGCCGCAGGCTGAACCCGTCGGGCCCCTGGCCCGATCGGCTCGCGAGAAAACAAGAAGGCCGTGCGCAACGCACGGCCTTTTTTCATGTCCCGCGCAAGGCTGTCAGCACGAGGACGGCACGCCGTTGTAGGGAACGCAGGCGACCTGACGCGGCCGCGTGTAGGACAGATCGCTCAACTGGATGCTCGACTTCAACACGTAGCCCACGGTCGGCTTGTAGGTGTAGCTGGCCTCGCTGAGGATCAGGTAGGTCGACGGAACGAGCAGGGTCGAGGGAATCTCGCTGGTCACCTTGTCGCCGGCCTTGCGCCCCGAGGTCGCCAGCGTGGCCTGCGTGGCGCCGCTCGCAATGGTGCCGGCCTTGCTCCACTTCACCGTGGCGATGCTGTCGGCATCGATATAGATCTCGGTGATCGCGCCTTTCACGAGAGACGCGTCGTACGGCATGATGATCGAGATACTTGCCGTAAACGAATTCTGCATGTCGGCATCGGCAAGCGTCGTCGACTGCGACGTCAGGTCGGACAGCGTCCGCGCAATCAGCGTGACCTTGCGATCGATCGCAATGGCCGACGAGAATTCGACCGTGCCGAAGAACATCACCAGCATCAGCGGGACGATGACCGCGAATTCGGTCGCCGCGAGCGCGCGCTTGTCGGCGAGGAAGTCGCGCACCGCGTCGCGGGCATTCCTCGGGAAATTCGCAATGGCCTGCATTGGCGTGCCCGGATTTATCCGCATCAGAAGGGTTCGTTCTTGAAGGCCGCGGTCGCCACCAGCAGCCGCTTGCTGCTGCAGCCGATGTTGTAGCCGAGGCCGGTGACGAAGAGCGGCCACTGATAGAACATCCGCACCACGACGACCTGGCTGGCGCTGCCGGGATTGTATTGCACGCCGGCGGGGTTGAAGCTGCAGGCATCGCCGTAATTGGGAAGGCTCAGCGCCGTGAAGGAGGTGGTGCTCACCACGTCGACGTAAAGCTTGCTGCAATCGAACAGCGCCGGGATCTGGGTGCAGACATAGGCCTTGAACGTCGTCTGGTCGCACGCCGAGACCACGTTGGGCGTCGTCTGGCAGGCCGCCACCGAGCCGCCTTGCGCCTGCGCCTGGCCGGTCAGAATGGCGCGCGCGGAAGTCTGCGTGACGGTTTCGAGCACCTGGCCGGCGAAGAACACCATTGCCGTCTCGATGATGGCGAACAGCAGCCCGAAGAAGATCGGAGCGACCAGCGCGAATTCGACCGCCGCGGAGCCGCGGCGGCTGCCACGAAACCGGCATAGCGCTTTGCGGAGCGTGAACCTGGTCGGTGGAGGCGATGGCATCGCGTCAAATTCCTGAGGCAGCGGCGATTATCTGCGATCAATAGCTAAAACTGATTGTTTAAGTGTTGCAGGCGATTCACGCTCCCCTAACGGCGCCGTTAAGGATGCGTTAACCGCACACGGCAGCGGGAGAAGACGACGCGCAGAGAGACGCCGCCCTGACGCGGAAGCGCCAGGGCGTGTTCAGACGCAGTCGATCCGGTCAGTTGGTCTTGGCGCCCGCGCCGGCGTTGCCGCTGGCACTGTTGCTCAGCGAACCGGCCTGGCTCATCGTGTTGTTGAAGTAGGCGTCGCTGTCGCCGAGCGTCACCCGACGCTGGCAAAGCGGCACGCAGCTGTAGGACTCGCGCTCGACCCCGCGATAGACCGTAACGAGCCGGTCGCTTGGACCTTCGACCTGGATCTGGCGGTCGACCAGGATCTCGCCGGCCCGGTCCAGCGCGATGAAATTGGTGGCCCCGTAGCCCTTGCCGGTCACGACGATCATGCCGCCGGGCTGGAGCGTGACGTCGGCGATCAGGGGATTGCCGACCACGATGGTCGCCACCTTGCCGGGCAGTCGCACCAGCTTGGCCTGGTCGACGCTGACGGCGATGGTATCGACTACGGGTTCGGCCAGGCCGGCCGCCGGCGATGCAAGCACAGCGGCGGCAACCAGAAGACAGACGCGCGCCTGACGGCGCAGCAGCTCTTTACGCATACTCTTACCCCCGGGACGTCACAAACCGGCAGAAGCGAACAGATGACAGCGGAGCCGGTGCCCGACCCGGCTAACCTGCCTTTAATTCATGAACGTTCCGCAAATTCGCCGGCGATTGTTTGAAGGGACTGGACATTTGCGTCCCCGAATTTCCGCCCTATTGGCGGAACGGATAGGCCAACTGGCCGCCGAACTCCCTCGGCATCGTGGCTTCGTCCTTGCCGTAATCCTGCGGCAGTTGCCCTTCCGGCATGCGGAAGGTGCCGAACAGCACGTCCCAGATCGGGAACGTACCGGCGAAATTGGTATCGCCGCCCTCCTGGAGCGAGGTGTGGTGCCAGCGGTGAAACACCGGCGTCGCCAGCAGGTATTTAAACGGCCCGAAAGTCCAGTTCAGGTTGGCGTGCACGAAGGCTGAATGGAAGGTGGTGAACGGGCCGAGCCAGATCATGACGTTCGGGGAAATGCCGGCCATCAGCAGCACGACGTCGACGCTGATCGTACCGAGCACGAGATTGACGGGATGGAAACGGGCCGCCGAAATCCAACCGATCTCCACCGACGAATGATGGACGGCGTGATACTTCCAGAAGCCACCGCCGTGAAACAGCCGGTGCACCCAATAGAGCATGAAATCCGACAGCACCAGGAACAGCGTGCCCTGCACCCACAGCGGCAGCTCCGACAGCGGACCGTGGCCGTTGTCGTAGAAGGCGATGAGCCCGTCGGCGTCATGGATGTTGAACACGACGCCCGCGCCGACGATCAGAAGTCCGATCCGCATCGTGCGGGCGAACACCGGTACGAAGAACCAATAGCAGATGTCGGTGATGATCTCCCGCTTGCGCCACCACGGCGCACCGGGATTGCAGGCCCAGAAATGCTCGAGCACGGTGAAGACTGCCGCGAGCGCGAAGGTGACGGGGATCACCTTGATGATGGTCTCGCCAATCATCAGGGCGACTAGCATGGGCAGGCTCGACATCGTCGCCTCTCTCCGCGGATTCCGTGCCCTTACGCGTACTCCGCTAGATTTAAGGGAGGATGAAGCCGCTGCCGCGCCGGCGGTGCATCTGGAACCGGAATGATTTGCAGCCGCGGTCTTAAGGCGAAATTCACTCTGCACCAAAGCATCGCGCCAGAGCCGGGTTTGCTCGATCGAATTAACCCCGCCGAAAGAGCTCGGCTCTCATGGTCATCGGGTCAAAGACGGCGCCGAACGAGGCGATCCCACCCAGATGGAGTTTTGTTCATGAAGAACTTGATTGCACGTTTCGCGAAGGATGAATCCGGCGCCACCGCCATCGAATACGGTCTGATCGCCGCCGGCATCGCGCTGGCCATCATCACCGTCGTCAACAATCTCGGCACCACGCTGAACACCAAGTTCACCTCGATCAGCTCTTCGCTGAAGTAAGCGGGTCCACGGACGACGGCAAAAGCCCCGGACCTCCGGGGCCTTTGTTTTTCTGAAGACGGCGAGTTCCAGTGGCGTTGCGCAAGTACAGTACCGATGCCGCAGTCGCGGCAAACGAGGCAGGGGCGCAGGCCGCATCGCCGGTCTATTGGGTCTGCCTTGCCTTGCTGCTTGCAACGGTCGCGCTCGCCGCGCGCATTGCCAGCCTCTGGTGAACACGCGCTCCGCCGGCTTCGGCCTGGCCCTTCGGCCCGTTGTCGGTTTGTTTAGCACTGCGGGCTAGCATCCGGCGACGCCAGTTCCCGCGGCAAACCCAGGCCTCAAGACGCAGCCCATGATCCTCGACCTTGCGCGCCTTCTGCTCTTCCCGGCCCTGATGGCGTTCGCCGCCGCGAGCGATCTCTTCACCATGACGATCTCGAACCGGGTGTCGCTGGCGCTGGTCGCAGGCTTCTTCGCACTTGCCCTCGCCGGTGGAATGGCACCTTACGAGGTGCTTGCCCACGTCGGTGCCGGGGCGCTTCTCCTGGTCGTGGCCTTTGCCTGCTTTGCGATGGGCTGGGTCGGCGGCGGCGATGCCAAGGTTGCTGCCTCGGTCGCGCTCTGGTTCGGCTTCGCGCAACTGATGAACTTCCTGCTCTACGCTTCGCTGTTCGGCGGCGCGCTGACGCTGCTCCTGCTCCAGTTCCGACAATGGCCGCTGCCCTACGGGCTGGCTGGTCAGGCCTGGCTCGCGCGGCTGCACGCCAAGGAGAGCGGCATCCCCTACGGCATCGCGCTCGCGATGAGCGCGCTGATGGTCTACCCGGAGACCGAATGGGTGAAGGCGATCGACCTCGCCCACCTCGCGCTGCGCTGAACGCACGGGTAACCCTGCGTTAAGGCGATTTAGATACGCCTCATTAACCATGCTTTGACGAATAGCTGGTCAACTGCCGATTACGGCGGCGGCAGCGTCGCGGCGTCTTGTGGAAAGTGAAGCGTATGAATAGGGCACGCATTGTCGTCCTGACGGTCGCCATCTGCGCCGGCGGCGTCGCCGCGTACCTGGCGAGCGGCTCGGACAATTCGGCGCCCCCCCCAGTGGCTCCGGTCGCGCAGCTTCCCACCGTCGACGTTCTCGTGGCCAAGAACGACATCGGGCTCGGCCAGACCGTGAAGCCGGAAGACGTGCAATGGCAGACCTGGCCGGCTGCGACCGCCAGCGCCACCTTCATCCGCCGCAACGAGCGTCCCGAGGGCGCGACCCAGGTCACCGGTTCGATCGCGCGCGCCCCCTTCATTCAGGGTGAGCCGATCCGCGACCAGAAGCTGGTCAAGCCCGAAGGCTCCGGCTTCATGGCGGCGATCCTGCCGACCGGCATGCGGGCGATCTCGACCGAGATCTCGCCGGAGACCGGTGCGGGCGGCTTCATCCTGCCCAACGATCGCGTCGACGTCCTGCTCACACGCCGGCTGAAGAATCCGGACCAGGCCAACGGCGCCCCCGACATCGTCACCTCCGAGATCATCCTGTCCAATATCCGAGTCCTGGCCATCGACCAGGCGCCGAAGGAGAAGGACGGCCAGAACGCGGTGGTCGGCAAGACTGTCACCCTCGAGCTCAATCCCGCGCAGACCGCAACGCTTTCCGCGGCCCGCCAGAGCGGCACGCTGTCGCTGGCGCTGCGCAGCATCGTCGACATCAAGATGAGCGAAATCACGCTCGATGAGTCCGCACAGAAGCGGGACGGCATTTCGATCATTCGCTACGGCATTCCAAGTCAGACGGCGAAAGCACGATGAAGACAGTCGATATGAAGAACAGGGTGAATTTGACGACGCTGCGAACCTCGATGGTTCGCGCCCTGTCGTTTTCGGCCGCTCTCGCGCTGGCGCTCAACCCGGTGCTGACCCCCGTGGTCGCCGCCGATTACCGCCCCGTGGCGCCGGCCGCGGCGGACGGCCAGATGAACGCGCGCTTCCTCTCGCTCGGCGTCGGCAAATCCATCGTGATCGACCTGCCGCGCGACATCAAGGATGTGCTCGTCGCCGATCCCAAGATCGCCAATGCCGTGGTCCGCTCGGCCCAGCGCGCCTACATCATCGGCGCCACGGTCGGCCAGACCAACATCGTGTTCTTCGATTCCGCCGGTCAGCAGATTGCGGCCTATGACATCGCGGTCAAGCGCGACCTCAACGGCGTGCGGGCCGCGCTGAAGCAGGTCCTGCCCAATTCGGACATCCAGATCGACGGACTGGGCGAAGGCGTCGTCCTGACCGGCACCGCGGCGAACCCGCTGGAGGCGCAGCAGGCCAACGATCTCGCGGCGCGCCTCGCCGGCGGGTCCGACAAGGTGCTGAATTCGATCATTGTGCGCGGCCGCGACCAGGTCATGCTCAAGGTGACGGTGGCGGAAGTCCAGCGCAGCATCGTCAAGCAGCTCGGCATCGACCTCACCGCCAACCTCAACTACGGCACATCGGTGGTGAGCTTCACCAATTCCAATCCGTTCACGGCGCTCGGCAAGAACCTCGTCGACGGCAACAACCTGACGACGAAGTTCGGGGGCGCGCCGACAGTGCAGGCCACCCTGCGCGCGATGGAAACCGCGGGGGTGATCCGCACGCTGGCCGAACCGAACCTGACCGCGATCTCCGGCGAATCGGCGACGTTCATTGCCGGCGGTGAATTCCCGGTCCCGGCGGGCTATGCGTGCGACCCCACCACGCATGTCTGTACCACCCAGATCAGCTTCAAGAAGTTCGGCATCTCGCTCAACTTCACACCCGTGGTGCTGAGCGAAGGCAAGATCAGTCTGCGCGTGATGACCGAAGTCTCCGAGCTGTCGAACGAGAACGCGATTACGCTGTCGCAGGCCGTGACCTCGACGTCGGTGAACTCGCTGACCGTGCCTTCGATCAGGACCCGCCGCGCGGAGACCTCGCTGGAAATTCCCTCCGGCGGCGCCATGGCGATGGCCGGCCTGATCCAGCAGCAGACCAAGCAGGCCGTCAGCGGACTGCCGGGACTGATGCAGCTTCCGATTCTCGGCACGCTGTTCCGCAGCCGCGACTTCGTCAACAACGCGACCGAGCTGGTCGTGATCGTGACGCCTTACGTCGTTCGCGCGGTGGCACCGAAGGACCTGTCGCGACCGGATGCCGGGTTCGCCCCGCCACCGGATCCGCAAGCCCAGCTGATCGGCAACATCAACCGCCTCTACGGCGTGCCCGGCCGGACCGAACCGGCCAAGAACTACCGCGGCACCTACGGCTTCATCACCGACTGAGGCGGAACGGGGACTTCACGATGATCACAAGACCACCCCAGCTTCGGAAAGGCGCCGCCCGCCTCGGTGGCGCGCTCGTCGGCGTGACGCTCGCGCTCGGCGGCTGCCAGCACAACGAGGTCGTCACCGCCTCCATTCCGGACGACTACAAGCAGCGCCATCCGATCGCGATCGAGGAGCAGAACCGCTCGATCGTCGTCTTCGTCGGCCATGCGCGCGGCGGATTGACCGCCGCCCAGCGCGCGGACGTGATGGGCGTCGCGTCGGCATGGTTGCACGAAGGCACGGGCGCCATCCGCATCGACGTACCGTCCGGCACGCCCAATGCGCGCCCGGTCGCGGATACGATGCGTGAAATCCAGGCGATGCTGGCGGGCGCAGGCGTTCCGCCGCGCGGCGTCAACGTTCGCCCCTACCAGCCCGACGACAAGCGCTTCCTGCCGCCGATCCGGCTCACTTATTCCAAAATCGCCGCGGTCGCGGGGCCCTGCGGCCTGTGGCCGGAGGACATCGGTCCTTCGATGAAGAACAAGAGCTGGTTCGAGAACAAGGACTATTACAATTACGGCTGCGCCTATCAGCGCAATCTCGCCGCCATGGTCGACAATCCGTCGGACCTCGAGCAGCCGCGGCCCGAGACACCTTCCTACACGATACGGCGCACGGCAGCCTTCGAGAAGTATCGCAAGGGAACATCGACGGCAGTCACCTATCCTGAGGCCGACAAGGCCAAACTCAGCGACACCGGCAAATGATCAGCTACGCCCGCCAGACACACGACGAGCAGCCGGATGCAGCTCCTCCGCCGGTCGAGGAGCATATTGCGCCCGCGCCGCGCGTCTCGGTCCAGGCCTTCTGCGAGACCGTGGAGACCGCGGCCGCGGTCCAGTCGGCCGGCGAGGATCGCCGCCTCGGCAAGGCCCATCTGAAGATTCAGATGGGCGGCATGGCGGCTGCGATCGAAGCCTACCGCTCGGCGCCCACGCCGAACGTGATCGTGCTCGAAAGCGACGGCCGCAACGATCTCCTGAGCGGGCTCGACCAGCTCGCCACCGTCTGCGATGCTGGCACCCGCGTGGTCGTGATCGGCCGCATCAACGACGTCATGCTCTACCGCGAGCTGGTGCGCCGCGGCGTCAGCGACTACGTGCTCTCGCCGGTCGGCGCGATCGACGTCGTGCGCTCGATCTGCAACCTGTTCTCGGCACCGGAAGCCAAGGCGGTCGGCCGGATCATCGCCGTGGTCGGCGCCAAGGGCGGCGTCGGGGCCTCCACCATCTCCCACAATGTCGCCTGGGCGATCGCCCGCGACCTCGCGATGGATGCCGTCGTCGCCGATCTCGACCTCGCCTTCGGCACCGCCGGGCTCGACTACAACCAGGATCCGCCGCAGGGCATCGCCGACGCCGTGTTCTCGCCCGATCGCGTCGATACCGCCTTCATCGACCGCCTGCTGTCGAAATGCACCGACCATCTCAGCCTGCTGGCGGCGCCGGCGACCCTCGACCGCGTCTATGACTTCGGTACCGACGCCTTCGACGCCGTGTTCGATACGCTGCGCTCCACCATGCCCTGCATCGTGCTCGACATTCCGCATCAATGGTCGGGCTGGACCAAGCGCGCCCTGATCGGAGCGGACGACATCCTGATCGTGGCCGCCCCTGATCTTGCCAATCTGCGTAATGCCAAGAACATGTTCGACCTGCTGAAGGCCGCGCGCCCCAACGACCGGCCGCCGCTCTACTGCCTGAACCAGGTCGGCGTGCCGAAGCGGCCCGAAATCGCCGCCGCGGAGTTCGCCAAGGCGATCGAGAGCCAGCCGATCGTCTCGATCCCGTTCGAGCCCCAGATCTTCGGTTCGGCCGCCAACAACGGCCAGATGATCGCGGAGATCTCCGCCAACCACAAGTCGATCGAGATGTTCCTTCAGATCGCCCAGCGCCTGACCGGCCGCAGCGAGACCAAGAAACAAAAGTCGTCCCTGCTTTCACCCCTGATTGACAAGTTGCGGGGAAAATAAGCCGCCGCATGGAGTTGTTAAGTGTTCGGTAAGCGTAGCGGAACAGACACCGACCTTCGGGCGCCCAAGCCCGGCGCCGTGTCGCCCGAGCCTGCCCAGGCTCCGGCGCCGACGGTGTCGCGCGCCCCGCCGCCGCCGGCTGTCGCCTCGCCGCCGCTTGCCCCTGTCAAGGCTCCGCCGCCCCCGCCGATGGAGAGCCGGCGTTCGGACAATTATTATGAGGTCAAGGCCACCATCTTCGGCGCGCTGATCGAGGCGATCGATCTCGCCCAGCTCGCCAAGCTGGACTCGGAATCCGCGCGCGAGGAAATCCGCGACATCGTCAACGAGATCATCGCGATCAAGAACATCGTGATGTCGATCGCCGAGCAGGAAGAGCTGCTCGACGACATCTGCAACGACGTTCTGGGTTACGGTCCGCTCGAGCCGCTACTGTCCCGCGACGACATCGCCGACATCATGGTCAACGGCGCCAACACCGTCTACATCGAGGTCGCGGGCAAGATCCAGCGCACCGGTATCCGCTTCCGCGACAACCAGCAGCTCCTCAACATCTGCCAACGCATCGTCAGCCAGGTCGGCCGGCGCGTCGACGAATCCTCTCCGATCTGCGACGCGCGCCTCGCCGACGGCTCCCGCGTCAACGCCATCGTGCCGCCGCTGTCCATCGACGGCCCGACGCTCACCATCCGCAAGTTCAAGAAGGACAAGCTGACGCTCGATCAGCTCGTCAAGTTCGGCGCGATTTCCCCGGAAGGCGCCGAGATCCTCCAGATCATCGGCCGCGTCCGCTGCAACGTGTTGATCTCCGGCGGTACCGGCTCGGGCAAGACCACGCTGCTCAACTGTCTGACCAATTACATCGAGCACGACGAGCGCATCATCACCTGTGAGGACGCAGCCGAGCTCCAGCTCCAGCAGCCCCATGTGGTGCGGCTGGAAACCCGTCCGCCCAACATCGAGGGCGAGGGTCAGGTCACCATGCGCGAACTGGTGCGCAACTGCCTGCGTATGCGCCCCGAACGCATCATCGTCGGCGAAGTCCGCGGACCCGAGGCGTTCGACCTGCTCCAGGCCATGAACACCGGCCATGACGGCTCGATGGGCACCCTGCATGCCAACAACCCGCGCGAGGCCCTGTCGCGCTGCGAATCCATGATCACGATGGGAGGCTTCTCGCTTCCCTCACGGACCATCCGCGAGATGATCTGCGCCTCGATCGACGTCATCGTCCAGGCGGCGCGCCTGCGTGACGGCTCGCGCCGCATCACCCACATCACCGAGGTGATGGGCATGGAAGGCGACACCATCATCACGCAGGACATCTTCCTCTACGACATGGTCGGAGAGGACGCCAACGGCAAGATCATCGGCCGTCACCGCTCGACCGGCATCGGCCGGCCGAAATTCTGGGAACGCGCCCGCTATTACGGCGACGAAAAACGCCTTGCCGCTGCGCTGGACGCGGCGGAAGTCGCGCCGAAGACGTGAGCAGATCGCCATGAAGATGCAGGTCCTCGCCCTCGCGTTCCTCGCCACCGCAGCGGTCGGCGGCATCGCCTGGGTCTTCCTCTATCCGCTGCTGTCGGGGGAGCGAAAGGCCGAAAGCCGACGCGCCTCGATCTCGCGCGCCGAGGCGCCCACGACGCGTCAAGCCGAGAAGACCCAGCGCTCGCGCCGCGAGCAGGTCGAGACCACGCTGAAGGATCTGGAGGCGCGACGCCTGCAGGAAAAGAGCGTGCCGCTCACCGTGCGCCTGTCGCAGGCGGGCCTCGACTGGGCGCCGCAGAAATTCTGGATCGTCTCGGCCGTCGTCGCCGCCGCGTTCTTCGCGGTCGCCCTGTTCGCCGGCGGCGGGCTGATTGGCGCTGTCGGCCTCGCCTTTGCCGGCGGCTTCGGCCTTCCGCGCTGGGCGCTGAGCTTCCTGAAGAAGCGGCGCGAGACCAAGTTCCTGGCGGCGCTGCCGGACGCGGTCGACGTGATCGTCCGCGGCATCAAGGCGGGCCTTCCACTGTTCGAGTCGATCAAGGTCGTCGCGGCGGATTCGCCCGAACCGCTGCGCAGCGAATTCCTGGCGATCATCGAGACGCAGGCGATCGGCATGCCGCTCGGCGAGGCCTGCTCGCGGCTCTATGACCGCATGCCGCTGCCGGAGGCCAATTTCTTCGGCATCGTGGTCTCGATCCAGCAGAAGTCGGGCGGCAACCTCTCCGAAGCGCTCGGCAACCTCTCCAAGGTGCTGCGCGACCGCAAGAAGATGAGAGAGAAGATCCAGGCGATGTCGATGGAAGCCAAGGCCTCGGCCGGCATCATCGGCTCGTTGCCGCCGATCGTGATGTTCCTCGTCTATCTCACGACACCGCAATATATCTCGCTGCTTTGGACTCACCCCACCGGCCAGCTGATGCTGGTCGGCTGCGTCGTCTGGATGTCGATCGGCATCATGGTGATGAAGAAGATGATCAATTTCGATTTCTGACGGTGCCGTATGGTCGAATTTCTCGTTGCGAAGCTACATGACGTCCGCTTCATGACCATGATGCTGGCGGCCATTGCCGCCAGCGCCACCGTCTATACGCTGGTGATGCCGCTGTTCGCCGGCGAGGGGCTCTCAAAGCGAATGAAGGCGGTGGCGAGCGAGCGCGAGCGCATCCGGCAGCGCGAGCGAGAGCGCCTGCACAAGAGCGAAAAGGTCACGCTGCGCCAGACGCCGAAGCAGATCGTCTCCAAGGTCGTCGAGGACTTCAACCTCACCAAATGGCTCGCGCAGGAAGCCGCGCGCGACAAGCTCATCATGGCGGGTTACCGCGGTCAGGCGCCCTACATCACCTTCCTGTTTGCCCGCATGGTCGCTCCGATCGTGCTGTTCGTCGGCTCGATCGTTTATGTGTTCCTGATCGCGCATATGGAGCAGTCGATGCCGATCAAGATCGGTATCTGCATCGGCGCGGCCTATCTCGGCCTCCAGGCGCCGATGCTGTTCCTGCGGAACGCGATCTCCAAGCGCCAACTCTCGATCAAGCGCGCCTTTCCCGACGCGCTCGACCTGCTGCTGATCTGCATCGAGTCAGGCATGTCGGTCGAGATGGCGTTCCGGAAGGTCGCCACCGAAATCGTGGGCCAGTCGATCGCGCTGTCGGAGGAGTTCACGCTCACCACCGCCGAATTGTCCTATCTGCAGGATCGCAAGGTCGCCTACGAGAATCTGGCCCGGCGTACCGGGCTCGAAGGCGTCAAGTCGGTGTGTCTGGCGCTTCAGCAGGCGGAACGCTACGGCACCCCGCTCGGTCATTCCTTGCGCGTCATGGCGCAGGAGAACCGCGACATGCGCATGACGGAAGCCGAGAAGAAGGCCGCCGCCCTGCCGCCGAAGCTGACGGTGCCGATGATCCTGTTCTTTCTGCCCGTGCTGTTCGTCGTCATTCTCGGGCCGACCGGCATCAAGATCACCGAGATGCAGTAACGGGAACGCAAGGCGTGAGCCGCGCTGAAATCCGCGCGCGGCCTGCAAGAATGCAAGATGAGGTTTGATCAGTCGTGCTGGCTGAGCGCGGCGACAGGCGTCCGCTTCGGCGGGCCGCGCTGACTGTCGTTGCGGTTCAGCATGTCCTTGAGGTAGGCGACATTGGCCGCAGCCTGATCCGGCGGCAGATCTGCCTTGACGATGGTCTCGGCTTCCGCGAAGCGGCCCTGGAGACCGACGACCAGGCCGAGATTCTGCCGCACCCGGCCGCTCGCACGCGGTGAGGCATAGGCCTGCCGCAGCGCTTCTTCGGCCTTCGGCAGGTCTCTCGAGAGCATGTAGGACAGGCCGAGATTGGAGAGCACGCCAGGATCACCCGGGGCGATCTTGAGGGCGGTCGTGTAATAGGAACGCGCCTCCTCGTGACGGCCCATCTGGTCCAGCGCAGTGCCCTGCACCGAGAGCAGGCGCCAGTCCGGATTGTCGGGCGAATGCGCCTTCGACAGGACGTCGTAGGCCTGCTGGAAATTGCCGTTGTCGGCGAGGGCGCGGCCGTACTGGGCGAGCAGCGCCTTGTTGCCGGGATTGGCTATGGTCGCCTGCTCGAGCACGGCGACGGCCTGGGCCCGCTGGCCGTTGGCGCGCAGCGCCTGACCATAGGCGAGTGCGGTGTCGGCATCCTTGGGATTGGCGCGGTAGCGCTCGCCATAGACCTCGACGGCGCGCACCGGATCGGTTGGCGCGCGATCGGCCGCAGGCGCCTCCGCGCGGGGGCCTCCGACCGAACCCGTGACGTCGGAGAGTTTCGACATCGCCGTGCAGCCGCCGAGGCCCATGGCCACCGCCGCGACCATCGACGTGGACGCAAGAAGCCGGGCAAGACTGAACCGTTGACGCATGACGCTTTGACTCTCGAGCCGATTGATCGAGCCGAACGCGCCAGCAATAGACTGTTAACCCTAACGGCCGGTTAACGCCCCTGCCCGGCAGGTCCCGCAGCAATTGCTGCCTTTGTCGCGCCCGCCGTCGAGGGTCGACGCCGTCGCCTGGCGGGGCCGGCAGCTGGCGCAGGACGTCATCACGGTCGCCCAACCGCCTGCCACGGAATTCATCCAGCGGCCTGCACGCGCCGCGCGCGAGATCGCGCGGCGCAATAGTGCCGCAACCGCAGTGCCAGTAAAGCACCTGTGGCCATGCTCTCGTGAACGGCAGTTCTCAGCGGGCGATACGGGATCGATGCGACGATGATTTCGTCTCGCCGGGATCAATACTCGATGGCGAGCCGCTTGCGGATTTCGTCGATACGCCTGTCGAGCGCATCGAACCGCGCGTGGACGGAGCGGTCGTGGAGATAGAACACGTAGCCGCCGGCAAGGAACGCGAATATCCAATGGTGATGCTCGACATAGCCGAAGATCACCTCGATGGCCTGGCCGATGAATGTGGCCACGCTCCACACAAATTCCATTGCATGTCCTCCCGGCGCGCTTTGTCGTCGGCCGCCCGATTTCTCATCCCTGGCGGCCGTTGCCGGAACCTAGCATGGGCGCCTTGCTGCGAGTAGCGGCTCGCCGAACGGTGACAGCAAAGCCGATTGCAGCCGCGGCGAAACTCTGCGAAGTCTCGTCCGTTCGCATGACCCGTTTGATCCGACGATCCGGACCCGCCAATGTCCTCTGTCTTCGAGACCTCATCCACTGCCACCCCGATCCTCTTCGCCACCAAATCGAGCTGGGATCACGTCGCCGAGCAGCTGCCGCCGCAGCAGCGGCAGTTCGCCACCGCATGTGCCTTCACCGCCAAGCCGGGCGCATATCTGGCGCTGCCTGCGCCCGACGGCGCGGTGGCCCAGGTGCTGTTCGGCCTCGAGGACGAGGGTGCGAGGTCGCGTGATCTGTTCCGGCCCGGCGCCCTGCCCGGGCTTCTGCCGCCGGGCACTTATCGCTTTGCCAATGCATCACACGATGCGCGGCTGGCGGCGCTCGCCTTCGCACTGGGTTGCTACCGCTTCGCGCGCTACCGCAAGGCGGACAGGCCCGACGTCCGGCTGGTGCCGCCTGACGGCGTCGATGCCGCCGAGATCGATCGGATCGCCAAGGCCGCGATGCTGGCGCGCGACCTCATCAACACCCCATCCAACGACATGGGCCCGGAGGAACTCGCCGCCGCCGCGCAAGCGCTGGCCGCCGAATTCGGAGCAAGCTTTGCCTGCACCATCGGCGATGAGCTGGAGAAGCATTTTCCGCTGATCCACGCCGTCGGCATGGCTTCCAGTCGCGCGCCGCGGCTGATCGACATCGGCTGGGGCAATCCTGATCATCCCAAGGTGACGCTGGTCGGCAAGGGCGTCTGCTTCGACACCGGCGGGCTCGACCTGAAACCGTCGAGCGGCATGCTGATCATGAAGAAGGACATGGGCGGCGCCGCCAATGTGCTGGCACTGGCGCGCATGGTGATGGATGCGAGGCTGAAGGTGCGGCTGCGCGTGCTGATCCCGGCGGTGGAGAACGCGGTCGCCGGCAATGCCTTCCGTCCGCTCGATATCTTCACATCGCGCAAGGGCGTCACGGTGGAGATCGGCAATACGGATGCCGAAGGCCGCCTGGTGCTCGCCGACGCGTTGGCACTGGCCGACGAGGAGAAGCCCGACCTGCTGATCGATCTGGGCACCCTCACCGGTGCTGCACGCGTCGCGCTGGGACCGGATTTACCGCCCTTTTACACCAATGATGAGACCCTTGCCGCAGACCTCGCGCGTTGCGCGGTGAAGGAGAACGATCCGTTGTGGCGCATGCCGCTGTGGCCGCCTTACGATGCGTGGCTGGATTCCAAGACCGCCACCATCACCAACGCGCCGTCAGGCGGCTTTGCCGGCTCGATCACCTGCGCACTGTTCCTGCAACGCTTCGTCGAGCATGCCGGCAGCTGGCTTCATGTCGATATCTACGGCTGGACGCCATCGGCCAAGCCTGCACGTCCCGAGGGCGGCGAGTGCCAGGCCGCGCGCGCCATCTACACCTTGCTGAGCGAGCGCTATGCATGATCCGCGCATAACCCCGGCCCGAGGCGACCTCGCCGCGAAATATCTCGAAGGCGAGGTACAGGCGGATCGCTTCGTCACCGGCGAGGAATTCGAGGTGGTCGAGCCGGTCGCACCGGTACGCGAGCAGCCGTCCTCGAACGCAATGCTGATGACGGAAGCGCTACGCGGCGAGCGCGTCACGGTCTACGACCGCAACGGCGAGGGTTGGGCATGGGGCCAGCTCAATGGCGACGGCTATGTCGGCTGGCTGCCGGAAGCAGCGCTCGTGAGGCCGTCGGCTGCGCCAACTCACGTGGTCAGCGCGCTCAGGACCTTTGCCTTCCCCGGCCCCTCGATCAAGCTGCCGCCGGCCGAGACGCTCGTGATGGGATCCAAGCTCGCGATGGCGCGCGAAGACGGCAGCTTCGCCATAACGCGCGACGGCAAATATCTGACGAAGGCACATCTCGCCCCGCTCGATCATCGCGAACCGGACTTCGTCGCGGTCGCCGAGCGCTTCGTCGGCACGCCCTATCTCTGGGGCGGCAAGAGCAGTCTTGGCATCGATTGCTCCGGCCTGGTCCAGGTCTCGCTGACGGCAGCGGGGATCGGCTGCCCGCGCGACAGCGACATGCAGCTGGCCGGGCTCGGCCGCGCACTGGAGCCGCGTGAACGGGGCAGCTTGCAGCGCGGCGACCTGATCTTCTGGAAGGGCCATGTCGCCGTCGTGCGCGACGCCAGCACTATGGTTCACGCCAACGCGCATCACATGGCGACGGCGATTGAGCCGATCGAGCTGGCAATTGCACGGATCAGGCAGGCTGGCAGCGAGGTTGTCGCGATCAAGCGGCTGTGACGGGGCTTACGTCGCCACCGCCCCGTTGCCCGCCGTCTCCAGCCGGAACGCCGCCGCAAACAGCGCGCGCGTGTAGTCCGTCTTCGGATTCTTGAACAGCTCGGCGGCCTGCCCCTCTTCGACCACCTTGCCGCCTCGCATCACGATCAGGTGGCTGGCGAGCGAGGCGACGACGCGCAGATCGTGCGAGATGAACATGTAGGTGAGATCGCGCTTGCGCTGGAGCTCGCGGAGCAGATCGACCATCTGCGCCTGGAACAGCATGTCGAGCGCGCTGGTCGGCTCGTCCAGCACGACGAAATCCGGCTCCAGCACCACCGCACGTGCGATCGAGATGCGCTGGCGCTGGCCGCCGGAGAATTCGTGGGGATAGCGGTAGCGCGTGTCGGGCTTCAGCCCGACGTCTTCCAGCGCCTTGACGACGCGCGCCTCGCGCTCCTCGCGCGACAGCTTCGGCTGATGCACGGAGAGACCTTCGGCGATGATGTCGGCGACCGACATGCGCGGCGAGAGCGAGCCGAACGGATCCTGGAAAACGATCTGCATGTCGCGCCGGAAGGGGCGCATCTCCTTGAAGCGCAGGCCCTGGATGTCTTTCCCCAGGAACACAATGCGGCCATTCGAGGAGATCAGGCGCAGCAATGCGAGACCCAGCGTGGTTTTGCCCGAGCCGGACTCGCCGACCACGCCGAGCGTCTCGCCCTTGCGCACGGCGACGCTGACGCCGTCGACCGCCTTGATGTGGCCGACCGTCTTGCGCATCAGGCCGCGCTTGATCGGAAACCAGACCTTCAGATCGTCCGCCGACATCACCACCGGCGCATCCGGCTGCGGCGGCGCCGGATCTGGTTTCGGCTCCGCTGCGAGCAGGTCGCGCGTATAGGGATGCTTCGGGGTCTTGAAGACCTGCTCGACCGGCCCCTGCTCCACGATCACGCCGCCCTTCATGACGCAGACGGTGTCGGCAATGCGGCGCACGATGCCGAGATCGTGGGTGATGAAGAGCAGGCTCATGCCGAGCCGCGAGCGGATCTCGGCGAGCAGCGCCAGGATCTGCGCCTGCACGGTGACGTCGAGCGCCGTGGTCGGCTCGTCCGCGATCAACAGGTCCGGCTCGTTGGCGAGCGCCATCGCGATCATCACGCGCTGGCGCTGGCCGCCGGACAGCTGATGCGGATAGCTGTTCAGCCGCGTTTCGGGCTCGGGAATGCCGACCTGCGTCAGCAGCTCCAGCGTCCGCTTGCGCGCCTGCGCATTGCTGGTCGGATTGTGCAGCTGGATGATCTCGCCGATCTGCGCTTCGATCGTGTGCAGCGGATTGAGCGAGGTCATCGGCTCCTGGAAGATGATGGAGATATCGCTGCCTCTGATCTCCCGCATCTGCTGCTCGGAGCGGTCGATCAGCTCCTGTCCCTTGAAGCGGATGCTCCCCGAGGGATGCGACGCATTCGGATAGGGCAGCAGCTTCAATATCGAGAGCGCGCTGACGGACTTGCCGGAGCCGGATTCGCCGACCAGCGCCAGGCATTCGCCGCGCTTGATCTGGAACGAGACCTTGTCGACCGCGAGCGTGGTGGCGCCGCCCTGGTGGAAGGCCACCGAGAGATCGCGCACGCTGAGCAGGGGCTGGTTGATCGCGTCCATGACCTTACCTGAACGTCTTGCGCGGATCGAAGGCGTCGCGCACCGCTTCGCCGATGAAGATCAGGAGCGACAGCATGATCGCGACCGAGAAAAAGCCGGAGAAGCCGAGCCAGGGGGCCTGCACGTTGGACTTGCCCTGCGACAGGAGCTCACCGAGCGACGGCGAGCCGGGCGGCAGTCCGAAACCGAGGAAGTCGAGGGCCGTCAGCGTCATCACCGAGCTCGACACGATGAAGGGCAAGAACGTCATGGTCGCGACCATCGCGTTCGGCAGCAAATGCCGGAACATGATGACGGCGTTCGACACGCCGAGCGCCCGCGCCGCCTGGATGTATTCGAAATTGCGTCCACGCAGAAATTCCGCGCGCACGAGTCCGACCAATGATACCCAGGAAAACAGCAGCAGGATGCCGAGAAGAACGAAGAAACCCGGCACGAGCACCGACGACAGGATCAGCAGCAGGTAAAGCGCAGGGATCGCGGTCCATATCTCGATGAAGCGCTGGAATAACAGATCGGTCCAGCCGCCGAAATAGCCCTGCACTGCGCCCGCCGCGATGCCGACGACGGAGGAGACGATGGTCAAGCAGAGGCCGAACAGCACCGAGATGCGGAAGCCGTAGATCAGCCGCGCGACGACGTCGCGGCCCTGATCGTCCGTTCCCAGCCAGTTATATTCGAGATCGCGGCAGCTCTTCAGCCCCTTCTTCTCCACCACCGGCTGGCACTGCTTCTCGGTCAGCATCCAGGTCGGCGGCGACGGCGCCGGCGTCGGCAGGTCGAGATTGTGAGTGTCGTAGGAGTAGCGGATCAGCGGCCAGACGATGCTGCCGCCCTTGTCCCTGATCAGCTTCTGCAAATAGGGATCGCGGTAGTCGGCCGCGGTTTCGAAGTCGCCTCCGAATGTCGTCTCCGAATAAGTAGCAATGGAAGGCCAGTAGAGGTGACCGTCATACTTGATCAGGAACGGCCGATCATTGGCGATCAGCTCGGCGAACAGCGACACCACGAACAGGATCATGAAGATCCAGAACGACCAATAGCCGCGCCGGTTGGCCTTGAAGTTCTGCCAGCGCCGCCTGTTGAGCGGCGAAGGCACGAAGGGCTTGCGGGTGATCGGAACGACCTCGCCCAGCGGCGACTGGGTCGTGGTCTCGATCGGGGTCGGCGCGGCGATCGTCATCAGACCTCCCGCGCCTCGAAATCGATCCGTGGATCGATCCACATATAGGTCAGGTCCGAGATCAGATTGATCACGAGGCCGACGAGCGAAAAGATGTAGAGCGTGCCGAACACGACCGGGTAGTCACGGTTGAGCACGCTCTCGAAGCTGAGCAATCCCAGCCCGTCCAGTGAGAAGATGGTTTCGATCAGAAGCGAGCCGGAAAAGAAGGCGTGGATGAAGGTGCTGGGAAAGCCCGCGATCACGATCAACATCGCGTTGCGGAAGACGTGGCCATAGAGCACCTGATTCTCGCTGCAGCCCTTTGCGCGAGCCGTCATCACGTATTGCTTGCGGATCTCGTCCAGGAACGAGTTTTTGGTCAGGAACGCCATGGTGGTGAAGGCACCCAGCCCCATGGCGATGAGCGGCAGCGTCAGGTGCCAGAAGTAATCGATGATCTTCCAGTACCAGGGAAATTGCGACCAGCCGTCCGACGTCAGCCCGCGCAGCGGGAACCAGTTGAAGAAGGAGCCGCCCGCAAACAGGATGATCAGGAGGATCGCGAACAGGAAGCCTGGAATCGCGTAGCCCAGCACGAGGACGGTCGACGTCCAGGTGTCGAAGCGCGAGCCGTCCTTCACCGCCTTGCGGATACCGAGCGGGATCGAGATCAGATAGGTGATCAGCGTCAGCCACAAGCCGAGCGAGATCGAGACCGGCAGCTTCTCCTTGATCAGCTGGATCACGCTGACGTCGCGGAAATAGCTCTTGCCGAAGTCGAAGCGGGCGAAATTCCACACCATCAGTGCGAAGCGTTCAGGTGCCGGCTTGTCGAAACCGAACTGCACCTCCAGCTTCTTGATGAAATCGGGGTCCAGCCCCTGCGCACCGCGGTATTTCGAGTTGATGGCGTCGGCACCGGCCCCCAGCTGCCCCGGCGCACGCTGAGCAAAATCGCCGCCGCCCGAAATACGCGAGGTGCCGCCGGTATCGGCGCCCGAGAGCTGCGCGATGACGCGTTCGACCGGGCCACCCGGCGCGAACTGGACGACGACGAAGGAAACGAAGAGGATTCCGAGCAGCGTCGGAATCATCAGGAGGATGCGGCGGGCGATATAGGCGCTCATGACTATTTCGCCTGCTCGAGCTTGGCCGCCTTGGCGCGGTCGGACCACCAGATTTCGGGGGCCCCGACGCCATTGGCATAGCGCGGGAGCTTCTGCGGACGGCCGAACTGATCCCAATAGGCCAGCCGGTGCGTCTTGCTATACCATTGCGGCACCCAATAGCGGCCGGCGCGGAACAAGCGATCGAAGGCGCGGCAGGCCGAGGTCAACTCCTCGCGGCTGTCGGCGGCCATGATCTTCTCGATCATGGCATCGATCGCCGGGCTTGCGACGCCGGCCAAATTGTACGAGCCCTTGGTGGCCGCGACCTGCGACGAGAAGAACGCGCGCATGGCATCGCCTGGAGTTGCCGACATGCTGAAGCGCTGGATCGTCATGTCGAAGTCGAAATCCTCCACGCGCGCGCGATATTGCACGGCATCGACGAGACGGAGGCTTGCCTCGATGCCGAGCGTGCCCAGGTTCTTGATATACGGCGCGTGATGCGGCTGAAGCGAAGGTTCCTCCGCCAGGAATTCGATCTTGAACACCTCTCCGCTCGGCAGCATTCGCTTGCCATCCTTGATCGGAAAGCCGGCGTCGTTGAGCAATTGCTGCGACTTGCGCAGGAGAGCGCGGTCCTGCCCGGAGCCGTCGGAAGCGGGGGGCGTGAAGGACGTAGCGAACACTTCGTCGGGAATCTGACCGCGGAAGGGCTCGAGCAACTTCAGCTCTTCCGGTGACGGAGGTCCGCTGCTCGCCATAAGATCGGAATTCTGGAACGGCGACACCGTACGGGCATAAGCGCCGTACATGATGGTCTTGTTGGTCCACTCGAAGTCGAAGGCATTGATCAAGGCCTCGCGGACGCGCGGATCCCTGAACTTTTCACGCCGCGTGTTGATGAACCAGCCCTGCGCGCCGGACGGCGTATCGTCGGGCACGACTTCAAGCTTGACGCGGCCATCTTTCACGGCCGCGAAGTCATAGCGCGTCGCCCAAATGCGGGAGGTGAACTCTTCCCGATAGAGATAGTTCTTGCCGGTGAACCCCTCGAAAGCCACGTCGCGGTCGCGATAGAACTCATAGCGCACGACGTCGAAATTATAGGTACCGCGGCAGGGCGGCAGATCGGCGGCCCACCAGTCCTTCACCCGCTCATACTCGATGTAGCGATTGACTTCGAACTTGCCGACCTTGTAGGGACCTGAGCCGAGCGGGACCTCAAGAGACGATTCATCGAAGGGCCGGGTCGCATAATACGCCTTGGAGAAGATCGGCAAGCTCGCGGCATAGAGCGGTACATCGCGCGCCCGCCCCTTGGCGAAGGTGACAACAAGCGTCGCATCGTCGAGAGCTTCGGCACTGACCATGTCGCGCAGCTGCACGATGATCAGCGGATGTCCCTTGGTCTTCAGCGCCGTCAGCGAAAACGCCGCATCGTGCGCGGTGAGCTTCGTGCCGTCGTGAAATTTCGCCTCCGGCCGCATCGTGAAGCGATAGACCAGCTTGTCCGGCGATATCCTCACCGATCTGGCGGCAAGCCCGTACATCGCATCGGGCTCGTCGTTCGCGCGCACCATCAGCGGCGCGAAGGTCATGTCCATGCCTTGCGCGCCGTCGCCCTTCAGGATGAAGGCGTTGAGCGAGTTGAAAGTCTGGTAGGACTGGTTATAGGCGCGCACCGAGGGGATCAGCGAGAACGTGCCGCCCTTCGGCGCGTCGAGATTGACGTAGTCGAAATGGTGGAAGTCGGCGGGATATTTGAGATCGCCGAATGCCGAGATGCCGTGCGCCTCTCCGCCGGCTTCTGATGCCTGCGCGCCACGCAACAGCGACGCCCCAAAGGCGCCGCCGACACCCAGGGCCAGCACATGGCGGCGTGACATCTGCGTCATGCGGGGACTATCCTTCACGACTTCTTTGCGATCCGCGCCGCCTTGTCTGCGTCGTACCACCAGATGAACGGAAAGCCGGACTGACCGTATTTGGGCAATTCGGCCGGCCGACCGAAGCGATCCCAACGCGCGGTGCGCACCTTGTTGTAGGTCCACTGCGGCACGACGTAGTGATTCCACAGCAGCACACGGTCCAGCGCCTTGGTGGCCGCGACGAGATCATCGCGATCGGTCGCGTAGATCAATCGCTCGATCAGCTTGTCGACGGCCGGATTCTTGATGCCGGCAATGTTGCGCGAGCCGGCGATGTCGGCTGTCTTGGACGACCAGAACTCGCGCTGCTCGTTGCCCGGCGACTGCGACTCGCCCCACGAGTTGGTGACGATGTCGAAATCCCACTCGCGCGTCCTGTTTTCGTACTGGGTCGGGTCGACCGACCGCACGCTGACGGCAATGCCGAGCCGCTCCAGAGACGGCTTGTAGAACAGCGTGATCCGCTCGAAGCTCGGATCCGAATTGAGCAATTCGAGGGAGAACTGGGTGCCGGTCTTGACGTCGATCAGCTTGCGATCGCGCACCTCGTAGCCGGCCTCCTTGAACAGGCGCAGCGCCTCGCGCAGATTGTCGCGCACGGCTTCCGGACTGCCGCCGACCGGATTGCTGTAGGCGGTGGTGAAGACTTCGGGCGGGACCTGGGCACGGACGGTTTCGAGGATCTCGAGCTCCTTGCCTTGCGGCAAGCCGGTCGCCATGAGCTCGTCGATACCGTCGAAATAGCTGCTGATGCGCTTGTACTGGCCGAAGAAGATCTGCTTGTTCATCTCCTCGAAGTCGAACGCATAGTTGAGCGCACGCCGCACGCGGGGATCACTGAACTTGGCACGGCGCAGGTTCGGCACGAAGGCCTGCATCACGCCCGAGCTGCGATTGGCGAATTCCTCGAGGATCACGCGCTTTTCGCTCACGGCCGGGAAATCGTAGGCCGTCGCCCAGCTCTTCGCGCTGTTCTCGGTACGCCAATCGACCTGGTCGGCCTTGAAAGCCTCGATCGCCACGGTGGCGTCGCGGAAATATTCGTAGCGCAGCTCATCGAAATTGTTGCGGCCCACATTGGCAGGCAGGTCGCGGCCCCAATAGTCCTTGACGCGCTCCAACGCGATGGAGCGCCCTGCAACGAAGTCCTTGATCTTGTAGGGACCCGAGCCGAGCGGCACTTCGAGCGTGGTGGTGGAGACATCGCGCTTGCGGCCCTGCGCGTCCGTTCCTTCCCACCAGTGCTTCGGCAGCACGATGAGCTGCCCGACGATCTGCGGCAGTTCGCGATTGCCCGGCGCGTCGAACACGAACTTCACCTCGCGCTCACTGAGCTTCTCGGCCTTCACCACATGGCTGTAATAGGCCGAGTACATCGGGTGGTGCTTCTTGAAGGAATCGAGCGAGAAGATCACGTCATCGGCGGTGACCGGCTTGCCGTCGTGCCATTTGGCTTGCGGCCGCAAGCGGTATGTGACGAAGGAGAAATCGTCCGGATGGCTGACGGCCTCGGCCAGCGCGCCGTATTCGGTCGAGACCTCGTCGAGCGCGGCCGCCGTGAGGGATTCGTAGATGAAGGCGACGGCACCGGCGACCTGCCCCTTCACACCTGAGACCACGATGTTGAAATTGTCGAAGGTGCCGACGGCAATCTGGCGGGCGACGCCGCCTTTGGGCGCGTCCGGATTGACGTAGTCGAAGCGCTTGAAGTCGGCGGGATATTTGACCTTGCCGAACAACGATAGCGCATGGCGCCAAGGCAGCTCATTCGAAGACTGCGCCTGCGCTGCACCGACGACGGGGAGCCCCGCTGCGGAACCGAGGACGGGAAGCGCTGCAGCAGCAGTGCCGGTGAGCAGGAGATCGCGTCGGGTAATGGCCAAATCAACATCCCTGTCTTGAAGGAGGCTACTCCTTTAAGTTCCCAATATAGGCGAGGTTTCGACCGAATATGTTGCTTTTTCCTCATCTTGGAAGGTCGGATGGCCTGCCGGATGCGGCCAAACGCCCCGATAACGTCATCGCGAGGCCCGGATAAGGAAACGGCCAGGCTTCTCAACCTGGCCGCATATTCCAAGACAGGTTCTGAAGCCTTACTTCGACGCGGTCGGCAGCGGCTGCGGATGCTCCGACAGCGAATTCAGATAGGCAATGACGTCGGCGCGCTCGGAATCCTTGGGGATACCGGCGAAGCCCATCGCGGTGCCCGGGATGAAGCCCTTCGGATTGGCGATGAACTTGTTGAGGTCGTCGAAAGTCCAGGTGCCGCCCTTGCCCTTCATGGCAGCGGAGAAGTTGAAGCCGTTGCGGCCCTCACCCCGCTTCTCGCCGACGACCCCATAGAGGTTCGGACCGACGCGATTCGGGCCACCCTTCTCGAAGGTATGGCAGGCGCCGCACTTCTTGGCGGCGGCAGCGCCCTTCTCGACGGAGGCGGTCTGGAGCAGCTTTTCGATCGGCTCGGAGGCTGCCGCGGCAGCGCCGCCTTCCTTGCCGTGACCGGCATCTTCTTTCACGGCGATCTCGAAGCCCGGCTTTTCCGGCATCTTGGGCGAGAACAGCGCGCTCGCGGTGAAGCTCGTCACCAGCAGGATGAGACAGGTGCCGAGCACGGCACCGAGAATTTTATTGAGTTCGAAAGAGTCCATTTCCGGCCAGGCCCCACACCGCAAGAAGGATCGAGCGGCCGGGCGGCCGCCAGGACGAGCCTCGGGAGAATCAAACGTTCCTTATTGTTTCCCCGAGTTTTGCCATTGAGATATCGGTTTGCCCGGGGTCTGGCAACCCGTATAAGCGACCCCGCTTGCGGCTCGTCCCCACTCCATTTCTCGGCGCGGAAAACGCCCCGTTTTCAGGCTCTTGACCCCAGACCTTTGGACCCAATGATCGACCCCCGCATCCTGGTGCTGATCCCGGCCCGAATGGCCGCCACCCGCCTGCCCGGCAAGCCGCTCGCCGATATCGCGGGCCTGCCGATGATCGTCCACGTGATGCGCCGCGCCGAGGCCGCCGCCATCGGCCGGGTCGCGGTCGCGACCGATACCGCCGAGATCGCCTCCGTCGTCACCGCCCATGGCGGCGAGGCGGTGATGACGGGCCCCACACACCCCTCTGGCTCCGACCGCATCCACGAGGCCATGCAGAAGCTCGATCCGGACGGCAAGGCCGAGATCGTGGTCAATCTGCAGGGGGATTTCCCGACGATCACGATCGACAACATCCGCGAGGTGCTGCCGCCGCTGCAGGACCCGGCCGTGGACATCGCGACACTGGCCTCGCAGATCCACACCGAGGAGGAGGACCTCGCCCCGAGCGTCGTGAAGGCGATCGGAACCTCGCTCGGCGGCAAGCGCATGCGTGCACTTTATTTCACCCGCGCCACGGCGCCGACCGGCGACGGACCGCGCTACCACCATATCGGCCTCTACGCCTATCGCCGCGCCGCGCTGGAGCGCTACGTTTCGCTGCCGCCCTCGCCGCTGGAATTGCAGGAGAAGCTCGAACAGCTCCGGGCGCTCGAGGCGGGAATGCGCATCGACTTCACCATCGTCGACACCGTCCCCCGCGGGGTCGACACGCCGGCGGACTTGGAAACCGCCCGCAGCATCCTTTCCAAATCCTGAGCCGCTGTTACAAGGCCCGTCATGAGCAAGATGAAGATCGCATTCCAGGGCGAGCCCGGAGCCAATTCCCACATCGCCATCGTCGAGGCCTACCCCGACGCCGAGCCGATGCCCTGCGCCACCTTCGAGGACGCGCTGTCGGCGATCTCGTCGGGCGAAGCCGATCTCGGCATGATCCCGATCGAGAATTCGGTCGCCGGCCGCGTCGCCGACATTCATCATCTCCTGCCGGCCTCCGGCCTCTTCATCATCGGCGAATGGTTCCTGCCCGTGCGCCATCAATTGATGGCGGTGAAGGGGACCAAGCTCGAGGACATCAAGAGCGTCGAGAGCCATGTCCATGCGCTCGGCCAGTGCCGGCGCATCATCCGCAAGCTCGGCATCAAGGGTATCGTGCATGCCGACACCGCCGGCAGCGCCCGCGACATCTCGGAACGCAACGACAAGACGGTGGCCGCGATCGCCTCCCGCCTCGCTGCCAAGATCTACGGCCTCGACATCCTCGCCGAGGACATCGAGGACGAGTCCCACAACACCACGCGCTTCGTGGTGCTGGCGCGCGAGCCGAAATGGGCGGCGCAAGGCTCCGGCCCGCTGGTCACCACATTTGTCTTCCGCGTGCGCAACTTGCCGGCCGCGCTCTACAAGGCACTCGGCGGCTTCGCCACCAACGGCGTCAACATGACCAAGCTCGAGAGCTACATGGTCGACGGCAATTTCTTCGCCACGCAGTTTTATGCCGACGTCGACGGCCACCCCGAGGACAAGGGCCTTGCGTTTGCGATCGAGGAGCTGAAATTCTTCTCGCGCGAATTCCGCATCGTCGGCGTCTATCCGGGTCATCCGTTCCGCGCGACGTTCAGCGAAGCGCAGCAGGATTGACGTCGTTCCGGGGCGCGCGAAGCGTGAACCCGGAACCTCGAGATTCCGGGTCCGATGCTTCGCATCGCCCCGGGATGACATCACTCCTTTAGGCCGACCGTTTCACCAGCCCGAACGCCTCCGCCAGCAGCGCGTACGACCTCTTCCGCGCGTCGTGATCGTACACCGCCGTGATCACCATCAGCTCGTCCGGCCGGCTCGCCTCGATCAGCGGCTGCAGTTTCTTCTGCACCGTTGCGGGGTTGCCGACGAACAGGCGCGAACGGTTGCGCAGGATCGAGGCGCGCTCGGCGTCGGAGTAAGGGTAGGCCAGCGCCTCCTCGGCGCTCGGCAGCGGCAGATATTGTCCACGGTCGCGGCGCAGACGGTTGAGGTCGAACGAAGCGGCGAGCCTTTCAGCCTCTGCATCGGTATCCGCGGCGATGACGGCAACCGCGAGGATCGCATGTGCGCTGGCGCGCCACGCCGAGGGCTGGAAGCGATTGCGGTAATGCACCATCGCATCGACCGCATCGTGGGAGGCGAAGTGATGGGCGAATGCGAAGCCCATGCCGACCTGGGCTGCGAGCTCCGAGGAATAATCGCTGGAGCCGAGCAGCCAGATCGGCGGCAGGGCGGTGTCGTCAGGCATGGCGACGACGTTGTTGTAGGGGTGGCCTGCGGGGAATTCGCGGGTCTCCCACAGAATCAGTTCGTGCAGTCGCTCCAAGAAATCGTCGCCCTCGCGGCGGTCGAGCCGGCTGCGCAGCGCGTAAGCCGTCGCGCCGTCGGTGCCGGGGGCGCGGCCGAGACCGAGATCGATCCGGCCGGGAAACAGCGCCTCCAGCATCTTGAAGCGCTCGGCGACGACCAGCGGGGCGTGGTTGGGCAGCATCACCCCGCCGGAGCCGACGCGGATATGCTTCGTGACGGCCGCGATCTGGCCGATCATGACGTCGGGCGCGGGGCTCGCGACCGAGGCGAGGTTGTGGTGCTCGGCGAGCCAGTAGCGGACATAGCCGAGACCGTCGACATGGCGCGCCAGATCGATGCTGTTGCGCAGCGCGGCGGCGGGCTTGGTGCCCGATGTGACGACCGAGAGGTCGAGAACGGAGAGCGGGATCATGGCGGCGTAACCTAATGGAGAGCCGTGCCGCGACAATGGGCCCGCTGCGCAGATCTGACGTGTGCGGGCCACGAGCCGACGCCGTCGGCCGAAGCGGGTCGGTGGGCCAATTAACGTCTATGTAACGAACGATTCATTTTGCCCAACAGGGAAATACATCTCCACCAGATACCAAACGCCAACCAGGCAATTGATTTTTAATACGATTTACACCATGCCCAACATCCCACTCCAATTCCGAGATTACCAATAATTCCGCATCTCTTGGCATAAGTGGGCCACTTCCCATCCTCGATGGGCTGTCGATTATGAAGGCTTTGGCTTATCTTCAGCCCCAAGCAAGACCTGACCGCCGGCCGACGAAACTGGCAACAAATCTGGAGTGAGTGGTGCCATGACCGATCTGACGATCCCTGCCCGCGCCGACGGGCAAGACGGGCACCTGAAGCGGCCGGCGATCTCCTTCGAGTTCTTCCCGCCCAAGACGGAAGACATGGAGCGCAATCTCTGGGAGACCATCAACCGGCTCGCCCCGCTCGACCCGAAATTCGTCTCGGTGACCTACGGCGCTGGCGGCTCGACCCGCGAACGCACCCATTCGACCATCGCCCGCATCCTGAAAGAGACCACGCTGCTGCCGGCCGCGCATCTGACCTGCGTCGGCGCTTCGCGCGGCGAGATCGACGAGATCGTCGACCGCTATCACGAGGTCGGGGTCCGCCACATCGTAGGCCTGCGCGGCGACCCGGCCGGCGGCATCGGCACGCCCTATTCCAGCCATCCCGACGGCTACCAGAGCTCGGCCGAGCTCGTCGCCGGGATCAAGAAGCGGCACGCCGATATCGAAGTCTCCGTCTCGGCCTATCCCGAGAAGCACCCCGAGGCGCGCGACTTCGACGACGACATCGACACGCTTCAGGCCAAGGTGGACGCCGGCGCGACCCGCGCGATCACCCAGGTGTTCTTCGACAACGACCTTTACTTCCGCTATCTCGACCGCGTCCGCGCCCGCGGCATCGACATCCCGATCGTGCCGGGCATCATGCCGATGCATAATTTCAAGCAGGCGAGAGCCTTCGTCACCCGCGCCGGCACCACCGTGCCGGACTGGTTCGCCGCGAAATTCGAGGGCCTCGACGAGGACGCCGAGACCCGCAAGCTGGTGGCCGCGACCGTCGCCGCCGGCCAGGTGCAGAAGCTCGCCAAGCACGGCGTCGACACCTTCCATTTCTACACCATGAACCGCGCCGATCTCGTGTTCGCGATCAGCCATTTGCTCGGCATCCGCGCCAAGAGCGCCCAGAAAGCTGCGTAACAGACCATGACCGTCCCCGTTTCCGCCAAGCGAACTGCCCTGCTGAACGCCGCGCGCGAGCGCATTCTCGTGCTCGACGGCGCCATGGGCACGATGATCCAGAACCTGCAGTTCGACGAGGCTGCCTTCCGCGGCGAGCGCTTCAAGGATTTCCACCGCGACCTGCGCGGCAACAACGACCTTCTGATCCTGACCCAGCCGCAGGCGATCGAGGACATCCACGCGGCGTATTTGCGTGCCGGTGCCGATATCGTCGCGACCAACACCTTCTCCACCACGTCGATCGCGCAGGCCGACTACGACCTCACCGACATCGTCTACGAGATGGCGCGCGAAGGCGCGCGGCTCGCCGGCAATGCCGCGCGCCGCGTCGAGGCCGAGGACGGCAAGCCGCGCTTCGTCGCCGGCGCCATCGGTCCGACCAACCGCACCGCCTCGATCTCGCCCGACGTCTCCAATCCCGGCTACCGAGCGGTCACGTTCGACGACCTGCGCAAGTCCTATGGCGAGCAGATCCGTGGCATGCTCGACGGCGGCGTCGATCTCCTGCTGGTCGAGACCATCTTCGACACGCTGAACGCCAAGGCGGCGCTCTACGCCATCGCCGAGATTACCGAGGAGCGCGGCATCGACATGCCCGTGATGGTGTCGGGCACCATCACCGACAAGTCCGGCCGCCTGCTCTCCGGCCAGATGCCCGAAGCGTTCTGGAATTCGGTGCGGCACGCCAGGCCCGTGACGATCGGCTTCAACTGCGCGCTCGGCGCCGAAGATCTGCGCGCCCACATCGCCGACATCGGCCGCGTCGCCGACACCCTCGTTTGTGCCTATCCGAACGCCGGTCTGCCCAACGAATTCGGCCAGTATGACGAAACGCCCGAGTACATGGCCCGCCTCGTCGGCGAGTTCGCGCGTGACGGCCTCGTCAACATCGTCGGCGGCTGCTGCGGCACCACGCCGGAACATATCGCCGCCATTGCAGCGGCCGTTGCCCCGCACAAACCGCGCATCGTGCCGGAGATCGAACCGCGCCTGAAGCTGTCCGGCCTCGAGCCGTTCATTCTGACCGACGCCATTCCGTTCGTGAATGTCGGCGAGCGCACCAACGTCACGGGCTCGGCCCGCTTCCGCAAGCTGATCACCGCCGGCGACTACACCGCCGCGCTCCAGGTCGCCCGCGACCAGGTCGAGAACGGTGCGCAGATCATCGACGTCAACATGGACGAGGGTCTTCTGGATTCGGAAGCGGCGATGGTGACGTTCCTCAATCTCGTCGCCGCCGAGCCCGACATCGCCCGCGTCCCCGTGATGGTGGACTCCTCGAAATTCTCGGTGATCGAGGCCGGCCTGAAATGCGTGCAGGGCAAGCCGGTCGTCAACTCGATCTCGATGAAGGAAGGCGAGGAGAAGTTCATCCACGAGGCCAAGATCGCGCGGCGCCACGGCGCTGCCGTCGTGGTGATGGCGTTCGACGAGGTCGGCCAGGCCGACACGTTCGCGCGCAAGACCGAGATCTGCAAGCGCGCCTACGACATCCTGGTGAACAAGGTCGGCTTCCCGCCCGAGGACATCATCTTCGATCCCAACGTCTTCGCGATCGCGACCGGCATCGAGGAGCACAACAATTACGGCGTCGACTTCATCGAGGCGACGCGCTGGATCCGCCAGAACCTGCCGGGCGCGCATATCTCGGGCGGCGTCTCGAATCTCTCGTTCTCGTTCCGCGGCAACGAGCCGGTGCGCGAGGCGATGCACTCGGTGTTCCTGTATCACGCCATCAAGGCCGGCATGGACATGGGCATCGTCAATGCCGGGCAGATGATCGTATATGACGACATCGATCCCGAATTGCGGCAGGTCTGCGAGGACGTCATCCTCAATCGCGATCCAGGCGCGTCCGAGCGCCTGCTGGCGCTCGCGGAGAAGTTCCGCGGCAACAAGACCCAGACCAAGGAAGCCGATCTCGCCTGGCGCGAATGGCCGGTGGAGAAGCGACTCTCGCATTCGCTGGTGCACGGGATCACCGAGTTCATCGAGCAGGACACCGAAGAGGCCCGCAAGAACTCGTCGCGTCCGCTCGACGTGATCGAGGGCCCGCTGATGGCCGGCATGAACGTCGTCGGCGACCTCTTCGGCGACGGCAAGATGTTCCTGCCGCAGGTGGTGAAGTCGGCCCGCGTGATGAAGCAGGCGGTGGCCTGGCTGATGCCCTTCATGGAAGAGGAGAAGGCGCGCAACCTCGCCAACGGCATCGGCACGGAAGGATCCTCCTCCGCGGGCAAGATCGTGCTCGCGACCGTGAAGGGCGACGTCCACGACATCGGCAAGAACATCGTCGGCATCGTGCTCCAGTGCAACAATTTCGAGGTCATCGACCTCGGCGTCATGGTGCCGGCGGCCAAGATCGTCGAGACCGTGAAGGCGGAGAAGGCCGACATCGTCGGTCTCTCCGGCCTGATCACGCCCTCGCTCGACGAGATGGCGTTCTTCGCCGGCGAGTTGCAGCGCGAAGGCCTCAAGCTGCCGCTGCTGATCGGCGGCGCCACCACGAGCCGCGTGCACACGGCGGTGAAGATCGACCCGAGCTACCGCGCCGGCCCCGTGGTCCATGTCAACGACGCCAGCCGCGCCGTAGGCGTCGCCTCCTCGCTGCTCTCGCCCGAGCGGCGCGAGGCCTATGCCGCCGAGGTCCGGGCTGAATATGCCAAGATCTCGGACGCGCATCTGCGCGCGCAGGCCGACAAGAAGCGCCTGAAGCTGGAAGCTGCCCGCGCCAACCGCGTGCCGGTCGACTTTGCCAAGAACAGGCCGGTGAAGCCGACCTTCCTCGGCACCCGCAGCTTCGACGATTACGATCTCGCCGAGCTCGTGCCCTATATCGACTGGACGCCGTTCTTCCAGACCTGGGAGCTCGCCGGCCGCTTCCCCGCCATCCTCGACGATGCCAAGGTCGGCGAGGTCGCGCGCTCGCTCTATGACGATGCGCGCAAGATGCTCGACACCATCGTCAAGGAGAAATGGTTCCGGGCCCGCGCGACGATCGGCTTCTGGCCGGCGAACGCCGAAGGCGACGACATCGCGCTCTATGCCGACGAGAGCCGCACGAAGAAGATCGCGACGCTGCACACGCTGCGCCAGCAGCTCGAGAAGCGCGAGGGCCGCTTCAACGCAGCGCTCGCCGACTTCGTCGCGCCCGCGGGTGTGCCCGACTATGTCGGCGGCTTCGTCGTCACCGCGGGGATCGGCGAGGATGCCGTCGCCGACCGCTTCAAGATGGCGAATGACGATTACTCCTCGATCCTGTGCAAGGCGCTGGCCGACCGCCTCGCGGAGGCCTTTGCCGAGCGCATGCACGCCCGCGTACGCCGCGAGTTCTGGGCCTACGCGCCCAATGAGGCCCTCTCCAACGACGAGATGATCCTGGAGAAGTATCAGGGCATCCGTCCCGCGCCGGGCTATCCCGCCCAGCCCGACCACACCGAGAAGGCGACGCTGTTCGAGCTGCTCGATGCGGAGGCAACCTGTGGCGTCAAGCTGACCGAGAGCTTTGCGATGTGGCCGGGCTCCTCCGTGTCAGGGCTCTATTTCGCTGCGCCTGAGAGCTACTATTTTGGCGTCGGCAAGATCGAGCGCGACCAGGTCGAGGACTACGCCGCGCGCAAGGGCATGAGCGTCGCGGAAGCCGAGCGCTGGCTCGCGCCGGTGCTGAACTACATTCCGTCGCAACAAGGCAAAGCCTTTGCGGCAACGCCGGCGAACGATGAGACCCCGGCGGACCTCGCCTCGCATCCGCCGGGCTGCACCTGCGCGGTGCATCTCGTCTGGCAGAAGAAGCGGGCGGGCGCGGGCTAAGCGCGCTCCAAAGCAAAAGTTGCGAAAACAACCCCATGCACAGTAGCCATGGGGTTGAAAGGGTTGAGCAATTTTTTCGTGGCGTCGGGCGGCGTTTGCGGCGTCGGGCAAAACAGGGGTATTGTTGCATCATCGGCTGCTGTGGCCACTGAAGCAGCGCCGGCAGCGGATTGCTATTTCACTCTTCCTACGCGCACGGTGCCCATCCTCCCCTGGAGGGGGAGGATCGGTCCGCATGCAGCGAAGCGGAATGCGGACCGAGGTGGGGTGACGGTCTCTCCACATCCAACGCTGCCCGTGCGGAGAGATCACCCCACCCCGCTCGCGCTGCGCGCGATCGACCCTCCCCCTCCAGGGGAGGGTAAGAAACCTCACCCCTTCGGCGGGGCCAGCGGCTGCACGATCTCCTGGAACGGTGGCAACGCCTCGCAGCGCTCGGCATGCGCCGCCAGCGCCGGATAGCGTGACGCGTCGAACAAAAGCGGATGCGCCTCGCGGGTGAAGCGGACGACGCAGGCGACCGCGACATCGGCGTGGCCGATGCGATCACCCAGCCAGTACGGCGTCGTGACCCCGGCGCGCTCGGCCTCCAGCACCTTCAGCACGTCCGCGATCTGCGCCTGACAGCGCTCGACCCACAGCGCGAGCTGCTCCTTCCGCAGCACGCGCTCGTAGAGCAGGCTCACGGCCTTGTCGCCGAGGCCTGAGGCGAGCGCGCAGATGCGCAAATGCCTGCGCCGCTCGGTGCCATTGCGCGGCAGCATCGCCTTGTCCGCGCCGACGCGCTCGTCGAGATAGTCCAGGATGATCATGCTCTCGATCAGCGCCTCGCCGTCGTCAAGCACCAGCGTCGGCACGCGCCGCAGCGGGTTATAGGGCGCGATCTTGTCGGCATCGCCGAAGGTCGACCACGGTCTGTGCTCGAAGGCGAGCCCGTAAAGCCGCAGCGCAATCGCGACGCGGCGGACGAAGGGGGAATCATATTGGCCGATCAGGAACATGGTTCTCGCTCTTCTCGGTGGTTGGACCAGGTAGGGCCGGTCAGTCTCCACGACCAGATTGATGCAACGCAAGAATTATCTTGGAAATGGAGCATTGCACCGACTGCAACGTCCTCCGCGACCGGCGCCGCGCTACACGTTCAAAGGCCGTCCTGGATCGAGCGCTTGATCGCGGCGATGGCGGTCTCGTTGCGCTTGTACAGCGTCCACTGCTTGATCCGCTTGGCGCGCACCAGCTTGGCCGCCGTCAGCACCCGCATGTGCTCGCTCACCGTGGGCGCGCTGACCCCGAGCTTCTCGGCGATCAGCAATCCGCAGACACCGTCCTCGACCAGGTCGCCATCGGCCTGCTCGCGAAAATGCCGCCGCGGATCCCGCAGCCATTCCAGGATCTGCAGGCGACGTTCATTGGCGAGCGCGCGCAAGGCAACGGCAAATTTCATTTAGTCATTTTGCTAATTACCTAATTGATGTCAACTATCCCCTGCGCTAGTCTGGACGGCATCATGACAGCGACAATGGACATCACGCGGGAGCGGATTGCGACGACCGAGGCGGTCATCCGGCCGCATGTCAGGCGCACACCCCTGCTTCAGGCCGATCTCGCCGATTTCGGCCTGCCCGCCGCGCGCGTCACGTTCAAGCTCGAGATGCTGCAGCATTCCGGATCGTTCAAGGCGCGCGGCGCCTTCGCCAATCTGTTGCTGCGGCAGGTGCCGGAGGCTGGCATCGTCGCCGCATCCGGCGGCAATCACGGCGCGGCCGTCGCCTATGCGGCGCAGCAGCTTGGCATTCCCGCCACGATCTTCGTGCCTGACATCACCTCGCCGGCCAAGGCGGAGCGGATCAGAGGCTATGGCGCAAAGCTCGTGATCGCGGGCAGCCGCTACGCCGATGCGCTCGCCGCGAGCGAGGCGCATGTCGCGCAGACCGGCGCGCTCGCCGTCCACGCCTATGATCAGGCCGAAACCCTGCTCGGCCAGGGCAGCGTCGGCCTGGAGCTGGAGCAGGATGCTCCCGGCATCGACACGCTGCTCGTGGCTGTCGGCGGCGGCGGGCTGATCGGCGGAATTGCGGCGTGGTACGCCGGCAGGACGCGCATCGTGGCGGTCGAGCCGGAGCAATCGCCGACCCTGCACGCCGCGTTCGAAGCGGGCGCTCCGGTCGATGCGGCGGCCGGCGGGCTCGCCGCCGACAGTCTTGCGCCGCGGCGCGTCGGCGAATTGATGTTCCCGATTGTACGCGCTCATGTCGAGCAGGTCGTCCTCGTCAGCGACGATGCGATCCGGCAGGCCCAGGCCGCGCTGTGGTCGCGCTTGCGCCTCGTGGCCGAGCCCGGCGGCGCGGCCGCCTTTGCCGCGCTGCTCTCCGGCCGCTATCGTCCCTCGCCTGCCGAGCGCGTCGCGGTTCTGCTCTGCGGCGCCAACACCACGGCGGTGAATTTCGATAACTGAGCGGGCATGGCATGACGGCACCACGCGGACTGATGCTGATATCGATCCTGTTGCCGATGATGGGTGCCGTCCGGGCACAGGACCGCCCGATCGGCTTCCTGACGCCGTCGAAAAACATCGTCTGCCAGGTCTTCACCGACAATGGTCAGTGCGTGCTCCGCTGCGACGTCATGAACATGGAGAGCCGTCCGCGCCGGCCCGCCGACTGCGACCTCGACTACGGCCACGCCTTCGAGATGAGCGCGAAGGGCACCGCGACGCGCATCTGCGCCGGCGACACCGTGATGGACGCCTCGCTGCCGGTGCTGGCCTATGGCGAGATCTGGCAGCGGGCGGGATTTACCTGCAGGTCGGAGCAGATAGGGCTGACGTGCTTCAACGCGATGCAGCGGGGGTTTTCGCTGGCGCGGGCGAGGCAGGAGGTGTTTTGAAGAGGATCGTGCCACACACTCATACTGCCCCTTTATTCAAGGACTCGACGTGAAATGCAGCGTGAACAACACGGTGCAATCTAGGAGCACCTTCGACATAGAATCTTACCGCATAGGTTCCCGCCGGAAATGTCTCTGCCGGTATGATGTGTTCGTAAGATAACTTCTCGTCAGCAACATTTACATTCTCTCTATAATAATACGTGAGCGGGACTATCATCCGCGCGCCGCTGGCGATTGTTGTCCCGTCCTTCTTAAGGACGGAAGTGATCTCCCGCACCATTTGGTTGAGCATGCCCGGTCCTTCCGGCCGCCAGTCTGGAAGTAGCTTAAGCGCAGTACCGAGAGCGCCATCATTTTCTGGGCCAACGACCAGGAACGCGATATCAAGCCTTCTTGGCAAGTTCGTACTGTTTTCGACGACCGTCCGCACCTTCACTCTGTTTCCGCCGATCGCATCAACGCTTACTTCGATGTGCAGAAACGCTCGCCTCAGGTCCCAAAATCTCCAAAGAAGCGTCCCCAGTCCGGCGAATCCACCGACGAGACCAAGAACCTTTACGATGTGATCAAAATCCATGGATCTTCACCGGGATTGCTATTCGGTCTGGCCAATCCGCCGTCCAGAAGCATGCTCCGGGCGCGCGTTCACAGCCCAGTTCCTATTGTAAATTGTATCTATCGACCAAACAACCAAGACATGGAACCATTGATCCATTCGTATCGATCAATCAGCTCGGCAAGCGCAGAGCGCCACTAATGCCCGCGCGCTTCCTCAAGCATGGAATCGCGACGGAGATACCTTTTGCACTGCGATCGATCCGGCACCGCGAGTGCGGTGACTCATCTGCCGCAGCTCTAGCGCAGGCGGAAGCAATCCAGACTTTTCTCGTGGAGACGGCCTTGATTGCTTCGTCGCAAGGGCTCCTCGCAACGACGTTGGGGAAGCAGTCGCGCGCTATTCGATAACAGGCACATGCCTCGCGGCGTCGCGCGGCGCGGTGCCGTCGAGGCGGGGATCGTCCGCGATCTCGATCTGGCGGCGGAAGGGGCGGAAGCCGGAGCGCTGGTAGAAGGCGACGGCGGAGGGATGGTCTAGCGTGCAGGTGTGGACCCAGACGCGGCTGACGTCGCGTGACCAGGCGCGCTCCAGCGCGCGGTTCATCAGGAAGCGGGCGGCGCCGGTGCCGATCAGGCGACCCGTGACGCCGAAATAGACCAGCTCGCACTGGCCGGGCTCGTGGAAGTCCAGCTCCAGCAGGCCTTCGTCGCGGCCGTCCGCGGACAGAGCATAGACGTCGGTGTCGGGGGCGTGGATGATCGCGGCGAGCTCCGTGTCGCTCATGCGGGCGCGCGAGAACCACAGCCATTCCTCACCGACGCGGCGGAAGAGATCGCGGTACCAATCGAGTGCGGGGGCGTCGACCTTGCGCAGGGTCCAGTTGCCGGGGGGATCGTCACGACGCGGAGGCCGCGCGGTCATCTCCAGATGGGTGACGACGGCGGCGATCTTGCCGGCGGGGACGTCGGAATAGCCGTCGGGGAGGATCATGGATGGTTGCTTCCTTCGTTATAGGCAAGCGGGCGAGCCGTGCCGATTTGAAGAACGACGGGGGCTCAGTACTCCGTCATTGCGAGCGCAGCGAAGCAATCCAGGATCTTTCCGCGGAGGGACCCTGGATTGCTTCGTCGCAAGAGCTCCTCGCAATGACGGTGGAGAGGCAATGACGGTTGAGAGAGTGTGTGTAGCCCGGATGGAGCGCAGCGCAATCCGGGATTCTTGCCAGAGCCGGCAGGGGTCCCGGATTTCGCTGCGCTCCATCCGGGCTACGAGGCTCGCCCTGCCGCTACCCCTCCCCCTCGTCGCTCGCCAGCACACCCTTCACGGCGCGCGCCCAGCCGGCGAGCTTCCGCTCGCGCGTGGCCTGGCTCATGTTGGGCTTGAAGCGGTGCTCGAGCCGCCAGTTGTCGGCAAACTTTGTGGGCTCGGGATAGACGCCGGCGTTGAGGCCGGCGAGATAGGCGGCGCCGAGCGCCGTGGTCTCCTGGATCACGGGACGGTCGACGGGAGCGTCGAGGAGATCGGCGAGGCGCTGCATGGTCCAGTCGGAGGCGGTCATGCCGCCGTCGACGCGGAGCACGACACTGGCCGTCTCCGAGCTCGGCCAATCCGCGCGCATGGCGGCCCAGAGGTCGAAGGTCTGGTAGCAGACGCTTTCCAGCGCGGCGTGCGCAAGCTCGGCGGGGCCGGTGTTGCGGGTGAGGCCGAACAGCGCGCCGCGCACGCGCGGATTCCAGTAGGGCGCGCCCATGCCGACGAAGGCGGGAACGAGATAGACGCTCTGCATGGAGTCCGACTGATCGGCCAGCGGCCCGGTCTCGGCGGCGTGCTTGATGATGCCGAGACCATCGCGCAGCCATTGCACCGCTGAGCCCGCGACGAAGATCGAGCCTTCGAGCGCATAGGTGCGCTTGCCGTCGAGCTGATAGGCGACGGTGGTGAGCAGCTTGTTCCTGGACACCACGGGCGTGGTGCCGGTGTTGAGCAGGGCGAAGCAGCCGGTGCCGTAAGTGGATTTCATCATGCCCGGACGGAAGCAGGCCTGGCCGATGGTGGCGGCCTGCTGGTCGCCGGCGATGCCTGAGATGGCGATGGCGCCGCCGAACAGATCCGGCGTGCTCTCGCCGAAGCGGGCGGAGGAATCCTTCACCTCGGGCAGCATCGAGCGCGGCACGCCGATGATCTCCAGGAGCTCGTCGTCCCACTGGCCGGTGTGGATGTTGAACAGCAGCGTGCGCGAGGCGTTGGTGGCGTCGGTGGCATGCACCTTGCCGCCGGTGAGGCGCCAGAGCAGGTAGCAGTCGACGGTACCGAACATCAATTCGCCACGCGCGGCGCGGGCGCGGGCGCCGGGGACGTGGTCGAGAATCCATGCGACCTTGGTGCCGGAGAAATAGGGATCGATGATCAGGCCGGTCTTCTGCGAGATCACGCCCTCGCGGCCGTCGGCCTTCAGTTTCGCGCAGATGTCGGCGGTGCGGCGGTCCTGCCAGACGATGGCGCGGTGCACGGCCTGCCCGGTGGCGCGATCCCACACCACGGTGGTCTCGCGCTGGTTGGTGATGCCGATCGCGGCGATGTCCTTGGCCTTGATGCCGGCCTGCTCGATCGCCTCGCGGCAGACCATCACGGTCGAGGTCCAGATGTCCTCCGGCTCGTGCTCGACCCAGCCCGAGGCCGGAAAATGCTGCGGAAACTCCGCTTGAGCCTTCGCCGCAATGGAAATATCGCCGCGAAACACGATCGCGCGCGAGGAGGTGGTGCCCTGGTCGATGGCGAGGACGAAAGACATGGAAGCTTACCCTGGCGTTTGGCTTGGCGTTCCCTTGGAGGGAGTCATTGTGTCGCGCCAAAGGGAGCGGATTAGGGCGGCAAGGTCAAGGTTGGTCTCGCTTACCCTCCCCTGGAGGGGTCCGGGACGAGCGTAGCTCGCCCGTGGGTCGGCTCACATGAAGCGAAGCGACATGTGAGACGGGGTGGGGTGAAGGTCTCTCCACATCGAACAGTGCCCGTGGGGAGAGATCACCCCACCCCGCCCGCGCTGCGCGCGATCGACCCTCCCCCTCCAGGGGAGGGTAAGAAAGGGCGCTTCTGAATCTACGTTGGCATCCTTCGCTTGCGGTGGTGCTGGAGGTGCATGGCTTCTGCCTCCCGCGATCCGTACAGCTCGACATAGATCCGTTCGAGCACAGCGGTCAGGTCAGTCGCGATCTCCGAATTCCAGAATCGGATAACGCGGTAGCCTTCGTTCTCTAGCCAGCTCTGCCGCGCGCGATCGTGTTCGGCCACACCGTCTTCGTTATGATGTCCACCATCTAACTCTATGATGAGGCGTTTGGCGGGACAAAAGAAGTCGACGACGTAGGGTCCGATTGGGCTTGCCGGCGGAAGTGCGAGCCGTCCATCGACAAGTCTTTGAGAGCGCGCCACAGCATCCGTTCATGCGGTGTCGTGTTAGCCCGGAGTTTCTTCGCGGCGGCGCGTCGGATTGATGTTGAGACCATTTGTGCGGCTTCATCCCACCCCGCTCGCGCTTCGCGCGAACGACCCTCCCCCTCCAGGGGAGGGTAAGGGAAGCGCTGACGTCGACGCAACTAAAGGATGTCGAACTACACCGCCGCCGTCGTCACGCCGCCGTCGATGACGATGGTCTGGCCGGTCATGAAGCTCGACGCATCCGAGGCGAGATAGGCCACCGCGCCGGCGATCTCGTCGGGCTCGCCGATGCGGCGCAGCGGCGTGGTGGCGGTGCGGCGCTTCAGCATGGCTTCGTCTTCCCACAGCGCGCGGGCGAAATCGGTCTTGACAAGGCCCGGCGCGATGCAGTTGACGCGGACGCCCCTCGGACCCCATTCGCCGGCCAGCGAGCGGCACAGCGCGAAATCGGCGGCCTTCGAGATGCCGTAGGCGCCGATCACGGTCGAGCCGCGCAGGCCGCCGATCGAGGAGATGATGACGACGGAGCCGCCTCCGCGCTCGGCCATCTGCGGGATCGCCAGCGCGGAGAGCCAGATGTTGCTCTTGACGTTCGAGCCCATGATCTTGTCGAAGGCCTCGTCCGTGATGTCGAGCAGCGGGCCGTAATAGGGATTCACCGCGGCGTTGCAGACGAGGATGTCGATCTTGCCGTAATGCCTGGTCGCGCCCGCGATCAGCGCCTCGACCTCGGCCTTGCGCGCGATGTTGCAGGGGATGACGATGGCGTCACCACCGGCCGCGACGATGCCGTCGGCGACTTCCTTGCAGGCGTCGGCCTTGCGCGAGGACACGACGACCTTGGCGCCGAGCTTGGCGAGCAATTCGGCGGAGGAGCGGCCGATGCCGCGGCTGGAGCCGGTGACGACCGCGACCTTGCCGGTGAGATCGAACGGGGTGTTTTTCATGATTGTTGAGCTCCCTTGCGTCCGCTTGCTCGGTGTCATCGCCCGACTTGATCGGGCGATCCAGTACTCCGCGGCTGAGCTTGCGTGAACGAACTGCCGCCGCGGAGTACTGGATGCCCCGGTCAAGCCGGGGCATGACGGTCTTTGTGGAGTCAGGTCAAACCTAGATCAACCCGCCCGCATCCGCGACGCGGCGCTGATGGTAGTCGGTGTCGCCGAACGAGTTCTCGATCATGGTGAGGCGCTTGAAGTAGTGGCCGATCTTCGCCTCCATGGTCATGCCGATGCCGCCGTGGAGCTGGATCGCCTGCTGTCCCACGAACTTCAGCGACTTGCCGATCTGCACCTTGGCCGCGGCGATGGCGTTCGAGCGCTCCTTGGCGTTCTCGAAATCGTTCGCCATGGTCGCGAACATCGACATCGAGCGGGCCTGCTCGGCCGCGACGAACATGTCGGAGGCGCGGTGCTGCAGCGACTGGAACGAGCCGATCGCGACGCCGAACTGCTTTCGGGTCTTGATATACTCGACGGTGGTCTTGAGGGATTCATCCATCAAGCCAACCGCTTCGGCGCACAGCGCGACACGGGCTTCGTCAACCACGCGCTCAATCAGCGCGAGCGAGTCCTCGGGATTGCCGATCACGGCATCGCTGCCGACTTCGACGCCGGTGAAGGTGATGTCGGCGGCGTGCAGGCCGTCCTGGGTCGGATAGGATTTCTTCGTGACGCCCTTGGCATTCGCCGGAACCAGGAACACGCCGATGCCGCTACTGTCGCGGCGGTCGCCCTTGGTGCGCGCGGTGACGACCAGCGTGTCGGCGTTCTCGCCATTGAGCACGACGAACTTCTCGCCGTCGATGACCCAGCCGTCGCCCTTCTTCTTCGCCGTCGTCGAGACGTCGAAGAGATCGTAGCGCGAGTTCTTCTCGAGCTGGGCGAACGCCAGCGTCTTGCTGCCGTCGATGATGCCGGGGATATAAGCCGCCTTCTGCGCATCGCTGCCGGCGTGGCGCAGGAAGCCGCCGCCGATCACGACCGTCGCCAGATACGGCTCCAGCACCAGCGCCTTGCCGAGCGCTTCCATCACGATCATGGTCTCGACGCCGCCGCCGCCGAAGCCGCCATCGGCTTCGCTGAAGGGCAGGCCCAGCAGGCCCTGTTCGGCGAGCTTGAGCCAGACGGCTTTGCTCCAGCCGCCCTTCTCCTTCATGTACTTCTTGCGCTGCTCGAAATCGTAGGAATCGGTCAGCAGGCCGTCGATGCTTTCCTTGAGAAGCCGCTGCTCCTCGTTCAGATCAAAATCCATGTTTCTCTCCAAATCGGCGGGAATTGCCCTGCCGTCGCCTCATCCTCAGACGTCATCCCCGCCTTGTGCGCAATTGCGCACTGGAGCGGGGATCCAGTAAACGCAGCAACCTGTCGTACTCGCGACTGCCGCGGCGTACTGGGTCCCCCGCCTTCGCGGGGGACGACACCGTTATTGCCTCGTGCAGTCCATCAAAGCCCCAGCACCGCCTTGGCGATGATGTTGCGCTGGATCTCGTTGGAGCCGCCGTAGATCGAGACCTTGCGGTTGTTGAAGTAGCTCGGCGCGATCTGGGCGGTCCAGTCCATGGCTTCGTTCGAGCCGTCGTCGCCATGCACGTCGTAAGGCGCGGCGAACGGGCCGATCACTTCCATGAGCAGTTCGGTGGTGGTCTGCTGGATCTCGGAGCCCTTGATCTTCAGCACCGAGGAGGCCGGATTGGGCTTGCCCTTGCCGTGCTTGCCCTCGTCGGCGACGACGCGCAGCTGCGTCAGCTCGAGCGCCTTCAGCTCGATCTCGCAGGCCGCCAGCTTCTCGCGGAACGCGGCATCCTGGATGATCGGCTTGCCGCCGGCTTCGACCTTGCCGGCGAGATCGCGGATGCGGCGCAGCCGCTCCTTGGAGACGCCGACCCGGGCGATGCCGGTGCGCTCGTTGCCGAGCAGGAACTTTGCGTAATCCCAGCCCTTGTTCTCCTCGCCGATCAGGTTCTCGATGGGCACCTCGACGTCGTCGAAGAAGACCTCGTTGACCTCATGGCCGCCGTCGATGGTCTGGATCGGGCGCACGGTGACGCCCTTCGACTTCATCGAGAACACGATGAAGGAGATGCCCATCTGCTTCTTGGCGTTGTTGTCGGTGCGGCAGAGGCAGAAGATCATGTCGGCGTGCTGGGCCAGCGTGGTCCAGGTCTTCTGGCCGTTGATGATCCACTTGTCGCCACGGCGCTCGGCCTTGGTCTTCAGCGAGGCGAGGTCCGAACCCGAGCCCGGCTCGGAGAAGCCCTGGCACCACCAGTCGTCGACATTGGCGATGCGCGGCAGGTACTTCTTCTTCTGCTCCTCGTTGCCGAAGGTGTAGATGACCGGACCGACCATGCTGACGCCGAAGGCGAGCGGCTGCGGCGCCGGATAGGACTGCAGCTCCTCGTTGAAGATGTAGTGCTGCACGGAGGTCCACCCGGTGCCGCCATACTGCTTGGGCCAATGGCTGACGCCCCAGCCCTTCTTGTTGAGGATGCGCCACCAATTCACCATCTCGTCCTTCGAGAGGTGGCGGCCTTCGACCATCTTGCGCCGCGTATCCGGCGGCACGTTGTCCCGGAAGAACTGCCGCACTTCCTCGCGAAACGCCTGCTCTTCTTTCGTGAATGCGAGATCCATCGGATCCTCCTGTGAACAGTTTTGTCCTTACCAAATCCGCCGTCATTCCGGGATGCGCCGTAAGGCGCAGGCCCGGAATCCATATCCCCGATTGGTGGTTATGGATTCCGGGCTCGCCGCTTTGCGGCGCCCCGGAATGACAGAAACATTTTACTGCAGCACCTCAAACAGGCCGGCTGCGCCCATGCCGCCGCCGACGCACATGGTGACGACCGCGTATTTCGCCTTGCGGCGACGGCCTTCGATCAGGGCGTGGCCGGTGAGGCGCGCGCCCGACATGCCGTAGGGATGGCCGACCGCGATCGCGCCGCCGTCGACATTGATCTTCTCGGGGTCGATGCCGAGCTTGTCGCGGCAATAGAGCACCTGCACCGCGAAGGCTTCGTTGAGCTCCCACAGGCCGATGTCGTCGACGGTGAGGCCGTGGCGCTTGAGCAGGCGCGGCACGGCGAAGACCGGGCCGATGCCCATTTCGTCCGGCTCGCAGCCGGCCGAGACGAAGCCGCGGAAGATGCCGAGCGGCGCAAGACCGCGCTTGGCGGCTTCCTTGTCGCTCATGATCACCGACGCGCTGGCGCCGTCGGACAGCTGGCTGGCATTGCCGGCGGTGATCGAGAAGCCCTCGCCGCGCACCGGCTTGAGGCCGGCAAGACCTTCGATCGTGGTCTCGGGACGCGGACCCTCGTCCTGCGACAGCGTGACGTCCTTCATCGACACCGCGCCGGTCGCCTTGTCGGTGACCGCCATCTGCGTCGTGATCGGCGCGATCTCGTCCTTGAACTTGCCGCCCTGCTGGGCCGCCGCGGTGCGGCGCTGGCTCTCGAGAGAATACTCATCCTGCTTCTCGCGCGAGATGCCGTAGCGCTTGGCCACGACCTCGGCGGTGTCGATCATGGGCATGTAGACCTCGCCCTTGATCTTGAGCAGCGCCGGATCCTGGGCGTGGAAGCCGTTCATCTTGTCGTTCTGCACCAGCGAGATCGACTCGCCGCCGCCGCCGACCGCGATCTCGACGCCGTCGAAGATCACCGAGCGGGCGGCAAGCGCGATCGCCTGCAGGCCCGAGGCGCACTGCCGATCGATGGTGGTGCCGGCGACGGTGACGGGCAGGCCGGCGCGGAGCAGCGCCTTGCGCGCGATGTTGCCGCCGGTCGCGCCCTGCTGCAGGGCTGCGCCCATCACGACGTCCTCGATCTCCTTCGGATCGACCTTGGCGCGCGCGACGGCTTCGCCGATGGCGTGGCCGAGCAGCGTTGCGCCCTCGGTGGCGTTGAGCGCGCCGCGATAGGCCTTGCCGATCGGGGTGCGGGCGGTGGAAACGATGACGGCGTCGGTCAAGAACGACCTCCTGATACGGGTTGGATGGATTGTGACGGTTTCTGCTGCTGGCGCAATTCGTGGCGCGACAATTTTCCGACCGGCGTGCGCGGCAAATCGTCGACGAATTCGACCTCTACAGGCAATTCGTGCTTGCCGACCTTGCCGGCGAGCTGCGCGCGCAGCTCGTCGAGCGAGAACGGCTTTGCGTCCGGCTTCAGCTTGATGAAGGCCTTGGCGGCCTCGCCCCGATACTGGTCGGGAATGCCGAGCACGATCACCTCGTGCACGCCCGGAATGGTGTAGATCGCCTGCTCGATCATCTGCGGGTAGACGTTGAAGCCGCCGGAGATGATCATGTCCTTCTTGCGATCGACCAGGAAGAAATAGCCGTCGGTGTCGACATAGCCGATGTCGCCGGTGAGGAAGCGGCCGTCGACGAAGGCATCCGTGGATCCCTCCGGCTTGTTCCAATAGCCCCTGGTGACGTTCGGGCCCTTGATGCGGATCTCGCCGACCTCGCCGGGCCGCAGCACGCGCCTCGGGTCGTCGAGCGCAACGACGTCGAGCTCGATGCCGGGCAGCATCAGGCCGATCGAGCCCGGCTTGTCGGGGCCGGTGGGCGGATGACCGGTACCGGGTGAGCAGGTCTCGGTCATGCCCCAGCCGCTGCGCAGCTTCTTGCCGACCTTGCGCTCGAAGAAATTGGCGATCTCCACCGGCAGCGGCGCGCCGCCGGAGCCGATCGTCGCGAGCGAGGAGAAATCCCGCTTTTCGAGATCGGGGAGCGCCGCGATCGCGATCCACATCGTCGGCACGCCCGGGAAATAGGTGGCGCGCTTGACCTCGATGTCGCGCATCACGGCTTCGACATCGAAGCGCTGATGGATCGAGATCAGATTGCCGCGGCTGAGCGAGGACAGCAGCACCACGGTGAGCGCATAGATGTGGAACAGCGGCAGCACGCAGATCACGCGCTCGATCACGTCGCCACGTGCCGCGCGTGTCGGCTTGCCCCAGACGTCATAGATGGACACGGCCGAGGTGAGGTTGCCGTGCGTGAGCATGGCGCCCTTGGGCAGGCCGGTGGTGCCGCCGGTGTATTGCAGCAGCGCGACGTCATCGGCCGTCACGGACGGCCACTGCGCGGGCACTGCGGCGCCTTCGACAAACGTTTTGAAGGTGACGATGCGGGGATCATCGGGGATCGCCGCCTGCGGCGTGCCGACCTTGCCCCAATCATCGTCCTCGCAGACGACGAGGCGGTCGATCAGGCCCTTCTGCAGAAATTTCAGCGCGGTTGGCAGCAGCGCGGCCAGATTGGAGGTGACGAGCAGGCGCGAGCCGGAGTCGGAGACCTTGTGGGTCAGCGCGATCTCGCCGTCGAGCGGCGACAGATGCGCAACGCGGGCGCCGGCCTTCAGCGCACCGAAGAAGTTGACGGGATGATCGGGTGAATTGCCGAGGAACAGCGCGATCGACGTACCCTTGCCGCAACCGGCACGGAGGAACGCAGCGGCGGCGCGATCGGCCTGAGCTGCAAGCTCCGTGTAGGTGATCGGCCGGTCGCGAAACTCCAGCGCGATCCGCGGGCCGTAATTCGCCGCGGCGTTCGACAGCAAATCGGGAATCGGGCCCTGGACGATGGCGTCGTCCCAACGCACGCCCTCGGGGTAAAACTGCTCGCCGGGATGGGTCATTGCTTCCTTAACCACACGGACGTCATTCCGGGGCGGCTCGAAGAGCCGAACCCGGAATCTCGAGATTCCGGGTTCGCCCTGCGGGCGCCCCGGAATGACTGAGAGTTGGAGCCCAAAGCTCGCTCACGCCGCCTTCGACGCCGCGGCCAGCGAGGCAAAGGTCTTGCCTTCGGCCGCGAGCTTCTTCAGCAGCGGTGCGGGCTCGAGGCTCGGATCGTTGGTCTCCTTGGCATAGAAGGCCAGACGATCGGCGATGTGCTTGAGGCCGACGCTGTCGGCCCAGAACATCGGGCCGCCGCGGTAGATCGGCCAGCCATAGCCATAGAGCCAGACCACGTCGATGTCGGAGGGACGCGCCGCGATGCCCTCTTCGAGGATCTTCGCACCCTCGTTGATCATCGGGTACATCATGCGCTCGAGGATCTCCTCGTCGCTGACGACGCGCTTCTTGCGGCCGAGGCGCAGCAGCGTCTCGTCGATCAGCTTCTCGACCTCGGGGTCCGGCATCGGCGAGCGGGAACCGGCTTCGTACTTGTAGTAGCCCTTGCCGGTCTTCTGGCCGAAGCGACCGGCTTCGCACAGCGCGTCCGCGATCTCCGACTTGATGCCGCGGTCCTTGCGCGAGCGCCAGCCGATGTCGAGGCCGGCGAGGTCGCCCATCGCGAACGGTCCCATCGGCATGCCGAACTTGGTCACGACGGCATCGACCTGCTGCGGCAGGGCGCCCTCGAACAAGAGCTTCTCGGATTGCTTGCCGCGCTGGGCCAGCATGCGGTTGCCCACGAAGCCGTCGCAGACGCCGACCACGGCCGGCACCTTCGCAATCTTGCGCGCAATGTTCACCGCGGTGACCAGCGCATCCGGCGCGGTCTTGTCGGCGCGCACGATCTCGCACAGCTTCATGACGTTGGCCGGCGAGAAGAAGTGCATGCCGAGCACGTCCTGCGGCCGCTTGGTCGACTTCGCGATCTCGTCGATGTTCAGATACGAGGTGTTGGAAGCGAGCACCGCGCCTTGCTTGACGTACTGGTCGAGCTTGCCGAACACCTCCTTCTTCACCGCCATGGTCTCGAACACGGCTTCGATGACGAGGTCGGCATCGCCGACATTCTCGATGCCGACGACGCCGTTGATCAGCGCCATGCGCTTGGCGGGCGCGTCAGCCGGGATGCCGCCGCGCGCCGCGGTCGCTTCCCAGTTCTTCTGCATGATGCCCATGCCGCGCTTGAGCTGCTCCTCGCCCGTCTCGATCAGGGTGACGGGGATGCCGGCATTGGCGAACGACATTGCGATGCCGCCGCCCATGGTGCCGGCGCCGAGGATGGCGACGCGATTCACGGGACGCGGCTTGGTGCCTTCAGGGACGCCCGCAATCTTGGCGGCTTCGCGCTCGGCGAAGAAGGCGTAACGCTGCGCCTTGGACTGGTCGCTGGCGACGAGCTTGAGAAAACCCTCGCGCTCCTTCTTCAGACCTTCCTCGAAAGGTAGGTCAATGGCGTAGCCGACGGCGTCTGCGGCGGCGAACGGCGCTTCCAGGCCGCGCGACTTCTTGGTCATGGCCGCGACCGCATTGGTGAAGATCGAGCGGTCGGCCTTGGCGGCCGCGATCTTGGAATCGTCGTCGCGCAGGCGCCGCAGCGGGCGCTTCTCGGCCAGCAGCTTGCGCACGAAGGCTTCGCCGCCCGCCGCCGGACCCTCGACGATCTCCTCGATCAGCCCGCTCTTCAGCGCTTCCGCAGCGCCGATGGGATCGCCACCGACGATCATCTTGACGGCAAGCTCGGGACCGACCGCGCGCGGCAGGCGCTGGGTGCCGCCGGCACCCGGCAGCAGGCCGAGCTTCACCTCGGGCAGGCCGAGCTTGGCCTCCTTCACTGCAACGCGGAAATGACAGGCAAGCGCGACCTCGAGGCCGCCGCCGAGCGCGGTGCCATGGATCGCGGCAACCACGGGCTTGGGCGAATTCTCGATCTCGGACAGCACGTCGTTGAGCGCCGGGGCCTTCGGCGGCTTGCCGAATTCCGTGATGTCGGCGCCCGCGATGAAGGTGCGGCCGGCACAGGTCAGCACGATGCCCTTGATGGCGGGATCGGCGACAGCGGCCTTGACGCATTCCAGAATACCACCGCGCACTGCGGCACTCAGCGCGTTGACCGGAGGGCTGTTGACCGTGACGATACCGACCTCGTCATGACGCTCAAGCTTGACCACTTCGCTCACGGTGTTCCCTCCTTGGTGGGGATTAACTTTTGTTCGATTTCGCGGTGCGGAATTTAATTCCGCATCTTGACGGCAGGGTTATTTTGAAGCACGTGGCTTGTCAACGACTCCGCGCAAGAAGCAGATCAGGGATGAAGCGTACAGGAAAGAAGACTGCGACCGATCGGAATTTCGTCGTCGCGCTTTCCCGCGGACTGGACGTATTGCGAGCCTTCCACCCCAATGACGGCCTGCTCGGCAATCAGGAGATTGCGTCGCGCACCAATCTGCCGAAGCCGACGGTTTCGCGGCTGACTTACACGTTGACCAAGCTCGGTTATCTCGCGCCGGTTCCCCGCTTCGAGAAGTACCAGCTCACACCCGCCGCGATGTCGCTCGGCTACGCGGCGCTCGCCAATCTCGGTGTTCGGCATTTGTCCGAACCGTTTCGCGAGGACGTGATGCGCGCGACCGGCGGCGCCGTCGCCGTCGGCGGCCGCGATCGTCACAGCATGATCTATTTCGGACAGAGCCGCGGCAGCGAAACGGTCGGCGTTCAACTTGACGTCGGCTCGCGCGTGCCGATTGCAACCAGCGCGATGGGCCGCGCCTATTTCTGGGCACTCGACGACGCCGACCGCGCGGAGCTGTCGCGCCTGTTGCGCGAACATTACGGCAGCCGCTGGCCGAAGATGCGCGACGGGCTGGAACGCTCCGGCGAGACCGTCGCGAAGTACGGTTTTGCGATTTCGGTCGGCGACTGGCACGACGATATCGGCGCCGCCGGCGTCGCGCTCAAGCTCAACGACGGAACCGGACCTTACGCGTTCAACTGCGGCGCGCCCGCATTCCGCTTCACGGAAGAGCGTTTGATCAACGACATTGGACCCCGTCTGCTAGCGATGGTAAGGAACATCGAAGCGGCGCTCGGGGGTCTGATGCCGCATTCCAAAAAAGACGTCAGCAAAAAGCTGAAATCAGGAGGGAAAGTTGCTCGTTTGGCCGAGGGGATCAGATAGGCTTTGTCAACGTCGGGAGCGGTTCGTATCGCCCCTTCGCTCACTGAACGACGTGAGCGAGACGAGATGACGCAGGCACAGCTCGCGCAGGGGACATCGCCCCTGCTCGCCGTTCGCGACGTCAGCGTCGTGTTCGGCGGCATCGTCGCGCTCAACGGCGTGTCCTTCGACATGCAGAAGGGCCAGATCCTCGGATTGATCGGCCCCAACGGTGCCGGCAAGACCACGCTCTTCAACTGCCTGTCCCGGCTCTACCAGCCGTCATCCGGCGACATCCTGATGGAGGGCGCGAGCATCCTGACGCGGCCGCCGCACCGGATCGCCGAGATCGGCATCGGCCGCACCTTTCAGAACGTCGCGCTGTTTCCGAACCTCTCGGTGATGGACAACGTTCGCGTCGGAACCCACGCCCGGACCTCCAGCGACATCATCAGCGACTCGCTGCGCCTTGCCTGGATTCGCCGCAGCGAGACCGACGTGAACAAGAAGGTGCACGACATCCTCGCCTATCTCGATCTCGAGGACGTCGCCCACACCGTCGTGTCCGGCCTGCCCTTCGGCACGCAGAAGCGCGTCGAGCTGGCACGCGCGCTCGCGGCCGACCCGAAGATCCTGCTGCTCGACGAGCCCGCCGGCGGCCTCAATCACGAGGAAGTCTACGTGCTCGGCGACCTCATCCGCAAGATCCGCGACGAGCGCCACATGACCGTGCTGCTGGTCGAGCATCACATGGGACTCGTGATGTCGATCGCCGACCACGTCGTCGCGCTGAATTTCGGCAAGAAGCTCGCAGAAGGCACGCCCGCCCAGGTGCAGGCCGACCCCGACGTCATCAAGGCCTATCTCGGGAGCAAGGACCAATGACGACGCTGCTCAACGTCAAGGACCTGCGCGCCTATTACGGCCAGGTGCAGGCGCTGCACGGCCTGTCCTTCTCGCTCAACGAGGGCTCGCTGACGACGCTGCTGGGTGCCAACGGCGCCGGCAAGACCACGACGCTGCGCGCGATCTGCAACATGGTGCGCTCCACCGGCGGGATCGAGTTCGATGGCAAGCCGCTGAACAACCGCTCGACCGAGAGCATCGTGCGGTTCGGCATCGCCCATGTGCCGCAGGGGCGCGGCACCTTCACCAACATGACTGTGGAAGAGAATCTCCAGCTGGGGGCCATCACCCGCAAGGACAGTGCCGGCATCGTCTCCGACATCGAGCGCATGTATGCGCATTTCCCGGTATTGAAGCAGCGCCACACCCAGCAGGCCGGCACGCTCTCCGGCGGCGAGCAGCAGATGCTCGCGGTCGCCCGCGCGCTGATGCTGCGGCCGCGGCTGATGCTGCTGGACGAGCCCTCCTTCGGCCTCGCGCCGCTGGTGGTGCGCGACCTGTTCGGCATCCTCGGCAAGATCAACCGCGAGGACAAGGTGTCGATCCTGGTGGTCGAGCAGAACGCGCAGCTCGCACTCGAGCTCGCCGACCAGGCCTACGTGATCGAGACCGGCCGCATCGTGATGTCAGGCAACGCCAAGGACATCGCGAACAACGAAGAAATCCGCAAATCCTATCTGGGTTACTGAGGGAGCCGGGACAATGGAGCTGTTCACCAATCAGGTCCTGGCCGGCATCGCCACGGGCGCGATCTATGCCTGCATGGCGCTCGCCGTGGTCATGATCTACCAGGCCATCGACCATCTGAACTTCGCGCAAGGCGAGATGGCGATGTTCTCGACCTTCATCTCCTGGCAATTGATGCAGTGGGGCGTGTCCTATTGGGCCGCCTTCGTGATCACGCTGGCATTCTCCTTCGTCGCCGGCATCGCGATCGAGCGCATCCTGTTCAAGCCGCTCGCCAAGGCGCCGGTTTTGACCAACGTCGCCGGCTTCATCGCGCTGTTCGCGATCATCAACTCCTCGGCCGGCCTGATCTGGGACTTCACCATCAAGCAGTACCCGACGCCGTTCGGGTCCGCGCCGTTCCTGGGCAGCCAGCTGATCTCGACCCACCAGGCCGGCATGATCGGCGTCACCGTGCTGCTGCTGCTCGGCCTCTATTTCTTCTTCCAGTACACCCGCATCGGTCTTGCGATGCGGGCCGCGGCCTCGGTGCCTGAATCGGCCCGCCTCGTCGGCATCAACACCAGCTGGATGATCGCGCTCGGCTGGGGCATGGCGACGGCGATCGGCTCGATCGCCGGCATGCTGATCGCACCGGTCGTGTTCCTGGAGCCCAACATGATGGGCGGCGTGCTGATCTACGGCTTCGCCGCGGCGGTGCTCGGCGGGCTCTCCAGCCCGTTCGGCGCCGTGGTCGGCGGCTTCCTGGTCGGTGTCTTCGAGAACCTCGCCGGCACCTATATCCCTGGCGTCGGCAACGAGCTGAAACTCCCGATCGCGCTCGCGCTGATCATCTCCGTCCTGGTCGTCAAACCCGCTGGCCTGTTCGGCCGGCAAATCGTCAAGCGAGTTTGATCATGAGCGCAGCAGAAGAAGTCGTTGCCGAAGGCCACCAGGCCGTCGAGGCCGTTCCGAAGCGAGCCATGACGCTGGGCACCGGCACCTCGCTGGTGGTGCTGGCGGCGCTGTTGATCGTGCCGATGTTCGTCAAGAACTTCATCATCTTTCAGATGACGATGCTCCTGATCTACGGGCTCGCCGTGCTGGCGCTCAACATCCTGACCGGCGGAAGCGGCCAGTTCTCGCTCGGCCAGAGCGCCTTCTACGCCGTCGGCGCCTATACGTCGGCGGTGCTGATGGAGCACGGCAACATCAATTACGCGCTGACCATTCCGATTTCCGCCACGGTCTGCTTCGGCTTCGGGTACCTGTTCGGCAAGCCGGCCTTGCGGCTTTCGGGCGTCTATCTCGCGCTCGCGACCTTCGCGCTTGCGACCGCGATGCCGCAGCTCCTGAAGCTGAACTTCCTGGAACACTGGACCGGCGGCGTGCAGGGCCTCGTCGTCACCAAGCCGGACGCGCCGTTCGGCCTGCCGATGTCACAGGACACCTGGCTGTACTACTTCACGCTCATCGTCACGGTCGCGATCTACCTCCTGTCGGTGAACCTGCTGCGCTCGCGGTCGGGCCGCGCCTTCATGGCGATCCGCGACAACGAGATCGCGGCGTCCTCGATGGGCGTCAACGTCGCGCTCTACAAGACGCTGGCGTTCGGCGTGTCGGCGGCGGTCACCGGCGTCGCCGGCTCGCTCGGCGCCATCGCAGTGCAGTTCGTGGCCCCCGACAGCTACACCATCACGCTCGCGATCTCGCTGTTCCTCGGTATGGTCGTCGGCGGCGTCGGCTGGCTGCCCGGATCGTTCGTCGGTGCGGCCTTCATCATCTTCGTGCCGAACATGGCGGAGAGCATTTCCAAGGGGCTCTCCGGCGCCGTGTTCGGCGTGCTGCTGTTCCTCGTCATCTACCTCGTGCCGCACGGCGCAAGGCAGATCGCGATCCTGGGCCAGCAATTCGCAGGCAAACTCAAGAAGAACTGAAGACCCGTTGGACTAAAAGAAGGAGATCGAATTGTATTTTGGAAGAACACTGCGAGCCGCCGCGCTGGTCACGGCAACGGCGACCGTTGCCCTCACCTCGACCGCTGCACTGGCCCAGAAGAAATACGACACCGGCGCGTCCGATACCGAGATCAAGATCGGCAACATCATGCCGTACAGCGGTCCGGCGTCGGCTTATGGCGTCATCGGCAAGACCGAAGAAGCCTATTTCAAGATGATCAACGACAAGGGCGGCATCAACGGCCGCAAGATCAACTTCGTCACCTATGACGACGGCTATTCGCCGCCGAAGGCCGTCGAGCAGGTCCGCAAGCTGGTCGAGAGCGACGAGGTTCTGGTCGTCTTCAACCCGCTCGGCACGCCCTCGAACAGCGCGATCCAGAAGTACCTCAACTCCAAGAAGATCCCGCAGCTGTTCGTCGCCACCGGCGCCACCAAGTGGAACGACCCGAAGAACTTCCCCTGGACCATGGGCTGGCAGCCCTCCTACCAGAGCGAAGCGCAGATCTACGCCAAATGGCTGATGAAGGAAAAGCCCAACGCCAAGGTTGCGGTCCTCTATCAGAACGACGATTTCGGCAAGGACTACCTCAAGGGCACCAAGGACGGCCTCGGCGCCAAGGCCTCGTCCATGATCATCATGGAAGAGAGCTACGAGGTGTCCGAGCCCTCGATCGACGGTCACATCGTCAAGATCAAGGCGGCCAACCCCGACGTGCTGCTGATCTACACCACGCCGAAGTTCGCGGCGCAGACCATCAAGAAGACCGCCGAGCTCAACTGGAAGCCGCTGCAGATCCTCACCAACGTGTCGATCTCGGTCGGCAGCGTGATGAAGCCGGCCGGCTTCGAGAACGCCGAGGGCGTGTTGTCGGCGGCCTACGCCAAGGACTCCACGGATCCGCAGTGGGCCAACGATCCCGGCATGAAGAAGTGGAACGAGTTCGTCGACAAGTACATGCCCGGCGCCGACAAGTCCGACACCAGCATGGTCTACGGCTACGGCGCCGCGTCGACCCTCGCCAAGGTGCTGGAAATGTGCGGTGACGATCTCACCCGCGCCAACATCATGAAGCAGGCCGCGAGCCTGAAGGATTTTGCACCGGACACCCTGCTGCCCGGCGTCAAGATCAACACCAGCGCGACCGACTTCGCCCCGATCGCCCAGCTGCAGATGCAGCGCTTCAAGGGCGAGAAGTGGGAACTGTTCGGCGAGATCATCAGCGGCGACGTCGCCTCCGAGTGACACGCTGACGTCATAGTCCGACCCTCGAAGCCCCCGCGAGCGATCGCGGGGGCTTTTTGTTGACGTCACGCGTCAATCTTGTTCAATGCGGCGCCGATCCAACTCGGGGTGGGAGAATGATGACTGCCGTTCGATTTCAGGTTGCGGCGCTTCTGGCCGTCGCCGCGTTGTGCACTGCGATGGACAGCGAGGTGCTGGCGCAGAAGAAATACGACAGCGGCGCTTCCGATACCGAGATCCGAATTGGCAACATCATGCCCTATAGCGGCCCGGCCTCGGCCTATGCCGCAATCGGCAAGGCCGAAGAAGCCTATTTCAACAAGGTCAATGCCGAGGGCGGCATCAACGGCCGCAAGATCAAGTTCATCTCCTACGACGACGGCTATTCGCCGCCGAAGACCGTCGAGCAGGCGCGCAAGCTGGTCGAGAGCGACGAGGTACTGCTGCTGTTCGGTTCGCTCGGCACCTCGACCAACAGCGCCATCCGCAAATACATGAACGAGAAGAAGGTACCGCAATTGTTCGTGGCAAGCGGCGCCTCGAAGTGGAACGACCCGAAGCAGTATCCCTGGACCATGGGCTGGCAGCCGAGCTACGCCAGCGAAGCGCGCATCTACGCCAAGTACATCATGAAGGAGAAGCCGGACGGGAAGATTGCCGTGCTCTACCAAAACGACGATTTCGGCAAGGATTACCTGAAGGGGCTGAAGGACGGCCTCGGCGCCAGGGCCTCGATGATCGTGCTGCAAGAGCCCTACGACACGACCGAGCCCGCCATCGACGAGCATGTCGTGAAGCTGAAGGCCTCGGGCGCCGACGTCTTCATCAGCATCACCACGCCGAAATTCGCCGCGCAGGCGATCAAGAAGGCGGCGGAGATCAACTGGCATCCGGTCTACATCGTCTCCAACGTCTCGGCCTCCGTCGGCGGGGTGATCGAGCCGGCCGGCCTCGAGATCTCACAAGGCATCCTGTCGGCGACCTACACCAAGGACGGCTCCGATCCGCAGTGGAATGCCGATGACGGCATGAAGAAGTTCTACAACTTCGTCGCGCAATACGATCCCAAGGCCAACAAGCTCGATGCCGGCGTCGTGTTCGGTTACGCCGCAGCTCAAACCATGGTGAAGGTGCTGCAGATGTGCGGCGACGACCTCACCCGCGAGAACGTCATGAAGCAGGCCGCGTCGTTGAAGGATTTCGAGCCCGACACGCTGCTGCCCGGCATCAAGATCAACACCGCGCCGGACAATTTCGCCCCGATCGAGCAGCTGCAGATGATGCGTTTCAAGGGCCGGAAATGGGAGCTGATCGGGGACGTCATCTCCAGCGAGATGGATCATTGACGCGACACAACTCAAAATCGCTCCCGGACCGGCCAAACAACTCAAGACAGCCGCCCCTTCTCGCAGTCGCACACGAGAGCCGTGCCGCCGCTGACTACTAAAGACGCAGCCCCTGCGACCCCGTCGCCGGGGCTTTCTGTTGAAGCCGCTGGCCAAATCGTATTGAATTGCCGCCGCGCCACCAAAACAATCAAGACAAGAAAAGGGACGCACACACACCAAGAAAATAGGGAGATAGGAATGCCCGCTGTCACCGGCAAACTTGCAGCCGCTTCACTGGCGCTTGCCCTCATTGCGGCCTCGGCCTCCACCGCATCGGCCCAGAAGAAATACGATACCGGCGCGACCGATACCGAGATCAAGATCGGCAACATCATGCCCTACAGCGGACCGGCCTCCGCCTACGGCATCATCGGGCGGACCGAAGCCGCCTATTTCAAGAAGATCAACGACGAGGGCGGCATCAACGGCCGCAAGATCAACTTCATTTCCTATGACGACGGCTATTCGCCACCGAAGACCGTCGAGCAGGCGCGCAAGCTGGTCGAGAGCGACGAGGTGCTGTTCATCTTCAACTCGCTCGGCACGCCGCCGAACTCGGCGATTCACAAATACATGAACTCCAAGAAGGTGCCGCAGCTGTTCGTCGCCACCGGCGCCACCAAGTGGAACGACCCCAAGGACTTCCCTTGGACGATGGGCTGGCAGCCCAACTACCAGAGCGAAACGCAGATCTATGCGAAGTGGCTGTTGAAGAACAAGCCGGACGCCAAGATCGCCGTGCTCTATCAGAACGACGACTACGGCAAGGACTATTTGAAGGGCCTCAAGGACGGCCTCGGCGCCAAGGCCGCTTCGATGATCGTCATGGAGGAGAGCTATGAGACCTCCGAGCCGACCATCGACAATCACATCGTGAAGCTGAAGTCGACCGGCGCCGACGTCTTCATGAACATCACGACGCCGAAATTCGCGGCGCAGGCGATCAAGAAGAACGCCGAGATCGGCTGGAAGCCGCTGCACTTCCTCAACAACGTGTCGGCCTCGGTCGGCAGCGTGTTGAAGCCGGCTGGTTTTGAAAATGCGCAGGACATCATTTCCGCCGACTACCTCAAGGACGTTTCCGATCCCGAATGGAATAACGACCCCGGCATGAAGGAATTCCTGGCCTTCATGACCAAGTACTTCCCGGAAGGCGACAAGCTCGACCACGGCACGATCGTCGGCTACGGCGTCGCGCAGACCCTGGTCCAGGTGTTGAAGCAGTGCGGCGACGATCTCACCCGCGCGAACGTCATGAAGCAGGCCGCCAGCCTGAAGGACTTCCGCACCGAGGTTCTGCTGCCCGGCGTCCAGATCAACACATCGCCGACCGACTTTGCACCGATCAGCCAGCTCCGGCTCGAGAAGTTCAAGGGCGAGAAGTGGGAACTGTTCGGCGACGTGATCAGCGCCGACGTCGGCGGCTAGTCCGCCGACGAGTTGACGACGGAAAGCCCCCTGCGAGACCCTCGCAGGGGGCTTTTGCTTGCCTGCCGATTATGATTACGCGATTGCATAATCGAATGATGGCAAAGCCCGCTTACGCTTTGCCGCACGATGCGGTAGGCAGGGGAACGGCGGCATCCGTCGCCGCTCAGCTCCGTCTGCCCAAGGCCAACGTCATGACCGACCGACGTCCCCTGCTCCGCGCGCTCTACGACGCCGCCGTCGCTGCCGCTCATCCCAACGTGGTGCTGGCGCCACACTTGCGGCCCGCACCCAGGGGACGCGTGATCTGCCTCGCCGCCGGCAAGGGCGCGGCTGCCATGGCCGCGGCGGCCGAGCGGCATTATCTTGACACGCTTCACCTCGCACCGGAACGCCTCGTCGGCATCGCCACCACGCGTCACGGCTACGGCGTGCCGACGCGCCGCATCCGCGTGGTCGAAGCCGGCCATCCCGTGCCTGATGAGGCCGGCCTGAAGGGCGCGGCCGACACGCTCGCGCTCGCAGGCGAAGCCGGACCGGACGATCTGCTCCTGGTGCTGCTCACCGGCGGCGGCTCGGCGAACTGGATTGCACCGAGCGAGGGCATCAGCTTTGCGCAGAAGCAGGCGGTCAACAAGGCGCTGCTGCGTTCGGGCGCACCGATCGGCGAGATGAACGTCGTGCGCAAGCATCTCTCGCGCATCAAGGGCGGGCGTCTGGCGCGCGCCGGCAGGAATGCCGCCGAGATCGCGACGCTCGCGATCTCCGACGTGCCGCATGACGATCCTTCCGCGATCGCCTCGGGCCCCACCGTGCCCGATCCGACCACGCTGGCCGATGCGCGCGCCATCGTCGCGAAATACAAGCTCGCCATCGACGATGCCGTGCGCCGCGCGCTCGATGACGAACGCAACGAAAGCTGCAAACCCGACGATGCCGCATTCGCGCGCGCGCATTTCGAACTGATCGCGCGGCCCAAGCAGTCGCTCGACGCCGCGGTCAAGCTCGCGCGCGACTCCGGTTACGAGACGATCGATCTCGGCGCCGATCTCGAGGGCGAGGCGCGCGAGGTCGCTGCCGCCCATGCCAGGATGGCGCTCGACGCGCGCGCGCAAGGCAAGCGCCTCGCGATCCTCTCCGGCGGCGAGCTCACGGTGACCGTGCGCGGCAACGGGCGCGGCGGACCGAACCAGGAATACGCGCTGGCACTGGCCGCGCTGTTGAAGGACACGCCCGGCATTGCGGCGCTCGCCGGCGACACCGACGGCGCCGACGGCGGCGCCGGCCACCCCACCGATCCCGCCGGCGCGCTGATCGACGCGGCGACGTTCGCGAAGATGAAGGCGCTGGGGCTCAAGCCACAGGCCTATCTGGACAACAACGACGCGACCACCTTCTTCGAGGCGACGGGGGATCTGCTGCAGCCCGGCCCGACGCTCACCAACGTGAACGATATCCGGGTGATCCTGGTGGATTGAGGCGCCTGCTCCAATGGCGGTGTCGTTCCCTGCGAAGGCGGGGAAGCCAGTGCGCCGTGGCTTCTCCGTATCCGACGACGGCCGCCGGAATACTGGATCGCCTGCCTTCGCGGGCGATGACAGCGGAGAATGGGGATCAGCTGCCCGAAAACGGGCGGCTCAAAACTCGTTGGCGACCTTCGAGAGCATCGCGATCAGGGCTTCGCGGTTGGCCTGGCCGAGCAGATCGTTGAGCCGCGCCTCGTGCTTGCTGGCGACGAGCTTCTTGGCGCGCGCCAGCACGGCCTTGCCCTTGTCGGTCAGCACCAGGATGTGCGAGCGGCGGTCGTTGGTGGAGCGGATCCGGGCACACAGGTCGCGGCTCTCGAGATTGTCGAGCATCGCCACGAAGTTCGGCCTGAGGATGCCGAGGGTGGAGGCGATCTCGGTCTGGTTACGGCCCGGATTCTTCTCGACCAAGAGCAGCACGGAGAACTGCGCCGGCGTGAGCTGGAGCGAGGCCATGCAGCGCAAGAAGTTCTCGAACACCTTGAGCTGCGCCCGCTTCAGCACATAGCCGAGCTGCTCGGAGAGCTCGCCGAGCTGGAGGGCTTCCGCCTGCGGCTCGCCCGCGTCCTTGCGGCCCTTGCCTGCCTCGCCGGACTTTTCGGAGGACTTCTCAGCGGTCTTGGAAACGGTCATCGCCTCGTGCTCGTAATCCCGCTAAATTCGGGTCGGGTCGTTCCTCACCCTTGATGTTATATTTGATAATTGTTATGGACCATATCAAATATCGCCAGCGCATTTCAATGGCTGTGAGGGGACCATCCACCGCAATTGCGGAGACCGGTCCTTAAATCTTGAGGGGGAGCGTCCGGTCTTGAATACCACCATCATGCTGTTCCTGGTGCAGGACGGCATCACCAATGGCGCGATCTATGCGCTGCTCGGCCTGGCGCTGGTGCTGGTGTTCGCCGTCACCCGCGTCATCCTCATTCCCCAGGGCGAATTCGTCACCTACGGCGCGCTGACCTATGCCTCGCTGGCCGCCGGCCAGATGCCGGGCACGGCGAAGCTCGCGCTGGCGCTGGGCGTCGGCGCCTTCGCCTTCGACCTGTTCGTGGCGCGCAGGGCGCTGCATGGGCGCCTGATCCTGCGCAGCCTCGTCACCAATGTCGCGCTGCCGGCCATCGTGCTGGCGTTGACCACGTACTTCGCCGCCCAGAAGCCACCGGTCGCGGTCTCGATCGCGCTGTCGCTGGTGATCGTCGCCATGATCGGGGTTTATCTCTACCGCATCGCATTCCAGCCGCTGGCGCACACCTCCGTGCTCGTGCTGCTGATCGCATCGGTCGGCGTCCACCTCGCGCTGCAGGGCCTCGGCCTGTTGTTCTTCGGCGCCGAGGGCCAGCGCGGACCTGCGGTGCTGTCCGGCGCGTTCACCGCCGGCGCGCTGCGCTTCACCGGCCAGAGCCTCACCGTCTACGGCATCACCATCGCCTTCATCGTCGGGCTCTGGCTGTTCTTCGGCCTGACGCTGTACGGCAAGGCCCTGCGCGCGACCGCCGTGAACCGGCTGGGGGCGCGCCTCGCCGGCATCCGCACCACGCTATCGGGGCAGATCGCCTTCCTGCTGGCCTCCGTCATCGGCGCGCTGTCGGGCATCCTGATCGTGCCGATCACGACGCTCTATTACGACAGCGGCTTCCTGATCGGCCTCAAGGGTTTCGTCGCCGCGATCATCGGTGGCCTCGTCAGCTACCCCTTGACCGCGGTCGCGGCGCTGGTCGTCGGCATCGTCGAGGCGTTCTCGTCCTTTTATGCCTCCAACTACAAGGAGGTGATCGTTTTCATGCTCTTGATCCCCGTGCTGCTGCTGCGTTCGCTCGCCGCGCCTGCGGTCGAGGAAGAGAAGGACTGAGGCCAAGATGCAGAGCCGGCTTCCCATCATCATCTTCGCGGCTGTCATGGCGGCGATCCCGTTTGTTCCTGGCATGCCCCCGTTCTGGATCGTGCTGCTCGACAATATCGGCCTCGCGGCCCTCGTCGCGATGGGCCTCGTGCTGCTGACCGGCGTCGGTGGCCTGACTTCGTTCGGACAAGCAGCCTTCGTCGGCTTCGGCGCCTACACCACCGCGGTGCTGTCGACGGCCTACGGCCTGTCGCCCTGGCTGACGCTGCCGCTGTCGCTGCTGGTCAGCGGATCGCTGGCGGTGCTGCTCGGGCTGATCACGGTCCGCCTCTCCGGCCATTATCTGCCGCTCGGTACCCTCGCCTGGGGGCTGGGTCTGTTCTACCTGTTCAGCAAGCTGGAGTTCCTGGGCCGTAACGACGGCATCTCGGCGATCCCGCCGCTGTCGATCGGCTCGTTCAAGATGCTCTCGCCCGGCTCGATCTATTACGCGATCTGGGTCGCCGTGATCGTCTCGGCGCTGCTGACGATGAACCTCTTGGACTCCCGCACCGGCCGCGCCATCCGCGCGCTGCGTCGCGGCCATGTCGCCGCCGAAGCGTTCGGCGTGCACACGCCGCGCGCCAAATTGCTGGTGTTCATCCATGCCGCCGTGCTCGCCGGCCTGTCGGGGTGGCTCTACGCGCATCTCCAGCGCGCGGTGAACCCGACGCCGTTCGGGGCGCAGGCCGGCATCGAATATCTCTTCATCGCCGTGGTCGGCGGCGCCGGCTATGTCTGGGGCGGCGTCCTGGGCGCAGCCATCGTCGTGGTGCTGAAAGAGGTGCTGCAGAGCTATTTGCCGCTGATCCTGCCCGGCTCCGGCCAGGTCGAGACCATCGTGTTCGGCATCATGCTGGTGGCGCTGCTGCAGCTTGCGCCCGGCGGCCTCTGGCCCTGGCTGATCTCGTTCCTGCCGGAACGCACCGGAGGGAGGAAGCCCGACACCTCGCTGAAGCTGGAGCAGCGCACCCGCTCGCCCGGCCAGTCCGGCATCCTGCTCCAGGTCGAGAAGGCGCGAAAGCAGTTCGGCGGCGTGGTCGCCGTCAACAACGTCTCCTTCGACGTCCAGGCCCGCGAGATCGTCGCGCTGATCGGCCCGAACGGCGCCGGCAAGAGCACCACCTTCAACCTGATCACCGGCGTGCTGTCGGCCACCTCGGGCTCGATCTCGGTGCTCGGCAAGACGGTCGACAACGCGCCGCCGCAGGAGATCGTCAAGCTCGGCATCAGCAGGACCTTCCAGCACGTCAAGCTGGTCCCTGATATGACCGTGCTCGAGAACGTTGCGATCGGCGCGCATCTGCGCGGCCATTCGGGGCCGATCTCCTCGATGCTGCGGCTCGACCGCGCCGACGAGGCGAAGCTGCTTGCCGAAGCCGCCCGCCAGATCGAGCGCGTCGGCCTTGCCGACCAGATGCATCAGCTCGCAGGCAGCCTCTCGCTCGGCCAGCAGCGCATTGTCGAGATCGCCCGCGCGCTCTGCGTCGACCCGATGCTGCTGCTGCTCGACGAGCCCGCCGCCGGCCTCCGCCACATGGAAAAGCAGCAGCTCGCCAAATTGCTGCGGGACCTGCGCGACGGCGGCATGAGCGTGCTCCTGGTCGAGCACGACATGGGCTTCGTCATGAACCTCGCCGACCGCATCGTGGTGCTCGATTTCGGCACCAAGATCGCGGAGGGCACGCCCGCCACGATCAAGACCAATCCCGAAGTGATCAAGGCCTATCTCGGAGTGGCGGCATGAGCGCGCTGTTGTCGGTTACCGACGCCCATGTCGCCTATGGCAAGGTCGAGGCCGTGCGCTCGGTCTCGCTCGAGGTCGGCGCCAATGAGATCGTCACCATCGTCGGCGCCAACGGCGCCGGCAAGACCACGCTGCTGTCCGCCATCATGGGCATCCTGCCGCTGAAGGGCCGCGTCAGCTTCGCCGGTCAGGATCTCGCCCGGCTCGATATCGAGGACCGCGTCGCGATGGGGCTCGGCCTCGTCCCGGAGCACCGCGAATTGTTCGTGACCATGAATGTAGAGGATAATCTCGAGCTTGGCGCCTTCCGCATCGAGCGGAGCAAGGCGAAAGCCTCGATGGAGCGCGTCTACACGCTGTTCCCGCGGCTGAAGGAGCGGCGCAAGCAGCTCGCCGGTACGCTCTCCGGCGGCGAGCAGCAGATGCTCGCGATGGGCCGCGCGCTGATGGGCGAGCCGAAGCTGCTGATGCTGGACGAGCCGAGCCTTGGCCTTGCCCCGATCATCGTCGCCGACATCTTCCGCATCGTCACCGAGCTGCGCGCCAGCGGCGTCTCGGTGCTGCTGGTCGAGCAGAACGCACAGGCTGCGCTGAAGATCGCCGACCAGGCCTATGTGATGGAGCTCGGCGAATTCGTGCTCAGTGGCAAGGCCAGCGACATCGCGGCCAATGAGCGGGTGGCGGCGAGCTATCTCGGCTTCCAGCACGAAGGCGCGAGCGCGATCTGAGTTCGCGATGCCGCCTCACACCTGCTGTCATCGCCCGCGAAGGCGGGCGATCCAGTCCACCGAGACGCTTGTGATTGAACCGGCAGGCCGCGGCGTACTGGATGCCCCGCCGTCGCGGGGCATGACACCGGTGGATACCTGGAGATGCTGAGAGGGCTACTCAGCCCGCCTTCTCACCCTTCAACGCGGCAACCTCCGCTTCCAGCTCCGCGATCCTCGCGTCCCTCGCCGCGAGCGCTGCCGCCACATCGCTCGCGTCGAATTTCTGCGGGATGTGCTGCGGACAATTGGTGTCCCAGGCGGCGATCCTGAAGAGGATCACCTGCTCGGGCCGCGCGCGATAACCCTTCGGCATCAGCGAGGTCGTCAGCGCCTCGTCGTCCTCGACGACGCGCGCCTCGCCCCAGATCTTCACGCGGCGACGGTGGGCGTAATCCATCACGAAGATGTAGGCCTTTGGGTTCTCGGACAGGTTCCCCTGGGTGATGTATTGCCTGTTGCCGGCGTAGTCGGTGAAGGCGAGCGTCTGCTTGTCCAGCACCTTCAAGAACCCCTTGGGGCCGCCACGGTGCTGGATATAGGGCTGGCCGTCCGCCGAGGCCGTCGCAAAGTAGAAGCTGTTGGCATCCGCCAGGAACGCCGCGAGGTTTTCGTCAACCTCGGTGCGCCATCCGCGCTGCTCGGCATGGGCATAGCCCTCGCGCGAGCCCTTTCGGGTCTGGATCGATTTCACCGCCGGCGAGAAGGCGACGTCGCTGGCATAGGTCTGGACTTCAGTCATCGGAACATCTCCTGAAATTCCGGCGCATTGCAGCGTCTTCGCCCGGTAAGATGGACCTTTCCCGGTCTAAAACAATCGGACCGCTTGACACTTCATCGTTGCGATATATGCAATAATGCCATGGACCGCCTCGATGCCATGCACGTCTTCGTCACCGTCGCCGATCTGCGCGGCTTTGCGCCGGCGGCGCGCAAGCTGCGGCTGTCGCCTTCGGCGGTGACGCGGATGATCGCCGCACTGGAGGAGCATCTCGGCGCGCGGCTTCTGCAGCGGACCACCCGGCAGGTGAGATTGACCGATGTCGGCACGCGCTACCTGGAACGCGCGCGGCGCATCCTCGCCGATGTCGAGGAGGCCGACGGCTCAGCCCGCGAGGAGCGCAACCGGCCGAGCGGGCGCCTCGTGGTGTCGGCTCCGGTCGGGTTCGGCCGGCTGCATGTCGGATCGGTGATGACCGCCTATCTCAAGCGCTTTCCCGAGGTCACCGCCGAACTCAGACTGTCGGACCATCTCGTCAACCTCGTGGAAGACGCCGTCGACGCCGCTGTGCGGATCGGCCACCTCGCCGATTCCTCGCTGGTCGCCCGGCAGGTCGGCGAGATGCGGCGGATCACGGTGGCGACGCCGGGCTATCTCAGGCGTCACGGCGAGCCGAAGACGCCGCAAGAATTGCTCGCGCACCAGACCATCGCGTTCGGCCCGACTGCCACTTGGCATTTCGTGGAGGACGGCCGCGACATCGAGGTGACGCCGGCCCCGCGCTTCGCCAGCAACAGCGCCGACGCCGCCCTGCAATATGCCGAGGCCGGCGGCGGCGTGACGCGCGTGCTGGCCTATCAGGCCGCCGAGGGCTTGAAGCGCGGGCGCCTGAAGATCGTGCTGGCAAAATACGAGCAGCCGGCCCTGCCGATCCACATCGTCTACCCGACCTCGCGCCTGCTCTCGGCCAAGGTGCGCGCGTTCATCGATCTCGTGGTGGAGACGGCGGAGTGGAGGTTCGGGTAGATATGTCCCGGACGCGCCGCGTAGCGGCGCAGAGCCGGGACCCAGAAGGCGGCACGGCGCCCGGTCGAGACATGGGTCCCGGCTCTGCGCCGCAGCGTTGCACGCTGCAGCGCGTCCGGGACACGGAGAGACTACCCCTTCTTCGGCACCACGCGGAACGTCCCGCTGGCGCGCGCGATCACGGCATCGTCGGCTCTCACCAGGCATTGCGCGAAACAGATCGTATTGCCGGTCTTGATCGCCTCGCCCTCGACTGCGAGCCATTGGCCGATCTCGGCCGCGCCGACATAGTCGACCGACAGCGAGATGGTGACGAACGACGTCGTCCAGCCCGTTGCCTGGGCGCAGCTGTAGCCCATGGCGGCATCAGCCAGCGCGGCGATCAGCCCGCCATGGATCAGCCCGCGCGCGTTGGTGTGCGGCGTCGCCAGCCGCAAGCCCACAGTGACGCCCTTGTCGGTCTTTCTCGAATAGAGCGGCTCCCACGGATCGGTCAGCGGGGCCTTGCGAAAATGCGGCTCGAAGCCGGCGGGGATGTCGGGAGAGGTCATGACTGTCTCGCGTTGCTGATGGTTGCCATTGAACGCGATGGACGCGACGGTTGCATCAATTACAAAGTTTCAAACGGAATTTGCACAGGTGTTTGAAACGGGCACTGCCGTCGCCTCACCACAACTGTCATCGCCCGCGAAGGCGGGCGATCCAGTATTCCAGAGGCGGCGCGTGGATACTGAGAAGCCGCGGCGTACTGGGTGCCCCGCCTTCGCGGGGCACGACAGTCTTGGCTAAAACGGCAACCCGACGTAATTCTCCGACAATGATGTCATTGCGGCCTGCGACTGCGTGACGTAGTCCAGCTCGGCGAGCTGGATGCGCGCGCCAATGGTGCCGGTGTCGGGGAATTTGTGCAGCATCGAGGTCATCCACCAGGAGAAGCGCACGGCTTTCCAGACCCGTGCCAGCGCCGTGGCGGAATAGGCATCGAGACCGGCGCTGGATTTCTCGTCGTAGAATTCGCGCAAGGCGCTCGACAGATAATGCGCATCGCTGGCGGCGAGGTTCAGGCCCTTGGCGCCGGTCGGCGGCACGATATGGGCGGCGTCGCCGCACAGGAACAGCTTGCCGAAGCGCATCGGCTCGGCGACGAAGCTGCGCAAGGGGGCGATGCTCTTCTCGATCGAAGGGCCGGTGACGAGGCTGTCGGCCGCCTCCTGATCGAGCCGGCGCTTCAATTCGTCCCAGAAGCGGTCGTCGGGCCATTGGTCGACATGGTCGTCCAGCGAGCACTGCACGTAGTAGCGGCTGCGCTTGGTCGAGCGCATGGTGCAGAGCGCAAAGCCGCGGGCATGGTTGGAGTAGATCAGCTCGTGGCTGACCGGCGGCGTATCCGACAAGATGCCGAGCCATCCGAACGGATAGACCCGCTCGAACTCCTCGATCGCCGAGGCCGGGACGCTGGCGCGGCTGACGCCATGGAAACCGTCGCAACCGGCGATGAAATCGCAGTCGAGGGTGTGAGTGATGCCGTCCTTGACCCAGGTTACGCGCGGGTGACCGCCGTCGAAATCGCGCGGCTGGACGTCCTTGGCCTCGTAGACCGAGACGAGACCGGCGGCCTCCCGCGCATTCATCAGGTCGAGCGTGACCTCGGTCTGGCCGTAGATCATCACCGTCTTGCCGGTCGCGCCCTTCATGTCGATGCGATGACGGCGGCCGGAAAAGGCAAGCTCGATGCCTTCATGGACCAGGCCCTCGGCATGCGCCCGGGTCCCTGCCCCGATCTGGTCGAGCAGCGCGACGGTTCCCTCCTCCAGCAGGCCTGCGCGGATGCGGCCGAGCACATAGTCGGGGCTCTGCCGCTCCAGAATGACATTGTCGATCCCGTGGCGATGTAGCAGTTGCCCAAGCAACAATCCGGCCGGTCCGGCCCCGATGATTGCGACTTTTGTCCGCAATACTTGCTCCTCCCGATCCTGTAGGCTTTCGTCGCGGCCCGCTTGTCGCTTCAAGTCGCGCAGGATAATTATACCATATAACGGTTTGGCAAAAGGGGAGTGCGGGTCGCCGCGAACGGCGACACATCCATGCAACAGGGCTGACGTTGAGGATGCGACAGAGGTGCGCGCCAGTTCCGGCTTGAACACGTCCGCCATTTAGATAACATGTTAATTAAAGAGACCGGGCCATCGAAGCCCGTCGTCGACAACAGGGAGAGACGTGTGATGAGGAAAGCCTGTCTGGCTTTGCTGCTGGCAGCAAGCGTGACGCCCGCGTTCGCGCAGGACAAGACCTTCGATCTGAAGATCTCGCACTGGGTGCCGGCCTCGCATCCGCTGCAGAAATCGCTGGAGGACTGGGCCGCCGCGGTCGAGAAGGATTCCGGCGGCACCATCAAGGGCAAGGTGTTTCCGGCCCAGCAGCTCGGCAAGGCGTTTGACCATTACGACATGGCGCGCGACGGCATTGCCGACGTCACCTACGTCAATCCCGGCTACCAGCCCGGCCGCTTCCCGATCATCGGCGCCGGCGAATTGCCGTTCCTGATCTCCGACGCCAAGGGCGGCTCGATGGGCCTCGACGCCTGGTATCGCAAATATGCCGAGAAGGAGATGAAGGACGTCAAATACTGCCTCGCCTTCGTCCACTCGCCCTCCTCCTTCCATTCCAAGACCAAGAAGATCGTGATGCCGGAGGACGTGAAGGGCATGAAGATCCGCCCGGCGCACGCCACCATGGCGAACTTCGTGACCTCGCTCGGCGGCACCAACGTTCAGTCCTCGGCACCGGAGGTGCGCGACATCATCGAGCGCGGCGTCGCGGACGGCGTCACCTTCCCCTGGGGCTCCCTCGTGCTGTTCGGCATCGACAAGGTGACCAAATACGACATGGAGGCGCCGCTCTACACCACGACCTTCGTGTTCGTGATCAACAAGGACAAGTACAATGCGATGTCCGACAAGCAGAAGGCCGCGATCGACAAGAACTGCTCGGTCGAGATGGCGGGCGTGGTCGGCGAGCACTGGGGCAAGTTCGAGGATGCCGGCATCGACAAGGTGAAGGCAGAGTCCGGCCACGAGGTCTACAAGCTGACGGCGGAACAGACCGCGGCCTGGAAGAAGGCCGCCGAGCCGCTGGTGAAGACCTGGGCCGACGGCGCCAAGAAGGGCGGCGCCGATTCCGATGCCGCGCTCACGGAGCTCAAGGCTTCGCTGAAGAAGTACAACGCGCTGGCGGAGTAGTCTCTCGTCGAGCGGAACACGGCGGCGAGGGGCATCTCGCCGCCGTTGCTTTGCAAGCGGATTGAAGGTGAGGAGCGCGCTGCGCTTCTTCCCCCTCTCCCCGCCTGCGAGCAGAGGATTGGGGTGAGGGGGGTCTCCGCGGGGACGCGAGCAGATCTACTCGCGGAGAGTCTCCCTCACCCGCCCCGCTTCGCGTGTCGGCCTCTCCCCGCACGCGGGGATAGGCGAACGACCATCGCCAAAGCCGAGATCGGGTATGACCGCATTGGACCAGACACATCCCACGAAACGCTCCTGGATGGACCGCATCATCGACACCATCGAATGGATCGCGGCCGGCTTCGTCGGCATCGTCGCGCTCGACATCTTCCTGTCGGTGCTGCTCCGCAACACGCTGAACTATTCAATCCCCGACAGCTTCGACATCGGCCGCATGCTGCTCGGCATCCTGATCTTCTGGGGCATCGCGGCGACCTCCTATCGCGGCACCCACATCACGGTGGACCTCGTCTGGGGCAATGTCGGGCCGCGCCATCAGCGCTGGATCGACGTGTTCGCGACGCTGGTTCTGCTGTTCGTGGTGACCGTGCAGACCTGGACCTTGTTCGACAAGGTCCGCGGCACCTACAACGACAACGTCCAGACCTTCGACATGCACATGCCGACCTGGCCGTTCTTCGCGATCGCGTGGATCGGCGACGCGGCCGCCGTGCTGCTGATCGCGATCCGCACCTACCGGCTGATTTTCCATCCTGAAGACATGCACGACCCCAAATTGAAGGCGACGGAGTAATCATGAGCACCGATGCCGTCGCCTTAATCGGCTTCGTTTCCCTATTCGTCCTCATGCTGCTGCGCGTGCCCGTCGGCATGGCCATGGGCCTCGTCGGCGTCTCCGGCTTCGCCTATCTCGTCAACGGCAATGCCGCGCTGAAGCTGGTCGGCCAGACCTCGATGCGGACGGTCACCGACTACACCTTCGGCGTCATCCCGATGTTCCTGCTGATGGGCTCGTTCGTGTCCAACTCCGGCATGAGCCGCGAGCTGTTCCGCGCGGCCAACGGCTTCGTCGGACATTTGCGCGGCGGCCTCGGCATCGCCACCGTCGGTGCCTGCGGCGGCTTTGCCGCGATCTGCGGCTCGTCGGTCGCAACCGCCGCGACCTTCTCCGCCGTCGCTTATCCCGAGATGCGCCGGTTCGGCTATCCGCAGTCCTTCGCCACCGGCGTGATCGCGGCGGGCGGCACGCTGGGCGCGATGCTGCCGCCCTCCACGGTGCTCGCGGTCTACGGCATCATCACCGAGCAGGACATCGGCAAGCTCTTCATCGCCGGCATCATTCCGGGCATCCTGGCGATGTCCATGTACATGATCACGATCTTCCTGATCGGCTATTTCCGGCCCGACTTCCTGCCCAAGGGCAAGGCGACGCCGTGGCGCGAGCGCTTTGCCGGCCTGAAGGAGATCTGGGCGCCTGTGCTGCTGTTCATCTTCGTGATCGGCGGCCTCTACGGCCTGCCCTATCTGCCGCGCTTCACCCCGACCGAAGCCGGCGGCGTCGGCGCCGCGGGTGCGTTCATCATCGGCGTGGTCACGGGCCGGCTCGACCGCGAGAAGATCCTGGCTTCGCTGCTGCAGGCGACGCGCACCGCGGCTGCCGTGTTCACCGTGCTGATCGGCGCGCTGATCTTCGGCTACTTCCTGACGGTGACGCAGACGCCGCAAAAGGTGACGGAATTCCTCACCGGCCTCGGTCTCGGCCCCTACGGCGTGCTGGCCCTGATCATGGTGATGTATCTCGTGCTCGGCTGCCTGATGGACGCCATGGCGATGATCATCCTCACCGTGCCGATCATCTTCCCCGTGATCACGCATTTGGGTTTTGACCCGATCTGGTTCGGCGTCATCATCGTGATGACCGTCGAGCTCGGCCTGATCCACCCGCCGGTCGGAATGAACGTCTTTGTCATCAAGAGCGTGGTGAAGGACGTCTCCTTCTCCACGATCTTCAAGGGCGTGATCCCCTTCGTGGTCACGGACCTGATCCGCCTCGTGATCCTGATCGCCTTCCCGCTGCTGGCGACCTGGCTGCCGGCGCGCATGATGGCGAATTGACGAGGTGAAGCGATGACCGCACCGACGCTCGAAACCAAATACGTCTTCACCATCACCGCCCGCATCGGCGACGTCGTCACCGCCGGCGAGACCGGAATCGGCGTTCGCCGCATCATCCCGATCCTCGGCGGCGAGGTGAGCGGCGCGATATCAGGCAAGGTGCTGCCATTCGGCGCCGACTTCCAGACCATCCGCCCCAACGAGCTGATCGACCTGGAGGCGAAATACGCCTTCGAGACCGACGACGGCGCCGTCGTCTATGTCGAGAACAAGGGCATGCGGTTCGGCCCGGTCGAGCTGCTGCAGAAGCTCAAGCGCGGCGAGCCTGTCGATCCCAAGCTGATCTATTTCCGGACCGTGCCGAAATTCGAGACCGGGCATGAGAAGTATCGCTGGCTGATGGAGCACATCTTTGTCGGCTCGGCCGCGCGCCACGCCGATCGGGTGGTGATCGATGTCCATCAGGTGATGTGAAGGGCGGCAGCCTTTCAACGCTCTCCACTCGTCGTCCCTGCGAACGCAGGACCCATACCGCGTGATCAATTGCCGGCGGTCGGAGTACCGAACAATGAGTCACCGCCAAATTCTTCCTTGGGATATGAGTCCCTGCGCCCAGTGAGCGACTGCGCACCAGGCAGGGCGACATTGTGTGCGGAGCAGCATTCCGCCCTCCGTCCTTGACTCCACCGGAATTCGTTATACAACATAACTATTCTGATAAGGACGCAAATGACACAGGGAAACGCCGATACCGCGAACGCGGGTGCCTCCGGGCTGCTCCGGATCGAGAGGGCGGACCGGGTTCTGACCGTGGGTCTGAACCGGCCGGCCAAGCGCAATGCGCTGAACGACGGCATCATCCTGGAGATCGGCGAGTGTTTTGCGTCCCTGCCCGAGGACATCGGCGCGGTCGTCATCCACGGCATCGGCGACCATTTCTCCTCGGGCCTCGATCTCTCGGAGCTGACCGAGCATGACGCCACCGGCGGGCTGCTCCATTCCCAGATGTGGCACCGGGTGTTCGACCGCATCCAGTACAGCCGCGTGCCCGTGATCGCGGCGCTCAGGGGCGCGGTGATCGGCGGCGGGCTCGAGCTTGCGTGCTCGGCGCATATCCGCGTCGCCGAACCCTCGACCTATTTCGCGCTGCCGGAAGGCCAGCGCGGCATCTTCGTCGGCGGCGGCGGCTCGGTGCGGCTGCCGCGGCTGATCGGCGTCGCCAGGATGATGGACATGATGCTGACGGGCCGCGTCTACAGCGCGACCGAAGGCGCCTCCTACGGCTTCGCGCAATATGTGACGGAAGCCGGCAACGCTCTCGGCAAGGCGATGGAGCTTGCGACCAAGGTCGCGTCCAACGCGCCGTTGACAAATTTCGCCGTGCTCCAGGCGCTGCCGATGATCGCGGAGGCCAATCCGCAGACCGGCCTGCTGATGGAATCGCTGATGGCGACCGTCGCGCAGAGCGACAAGGAAGCGAAGCGCAGGATCCGCGAATTCCTCGAACACAAGACCGCAAAGGTAAAGCCGAAATCATGAGCGCGCAGCCGTCCTCTTCCAGCATGGAGCGCGGCGCGAGCACTTTCCCGCTGCGGCCCATTTCGTTCGGCGATCCCGCCGTCAACATCGAACGCCGCGACGACGGTACGATCTATCTCCGGCCGACGCAGCCGCTCGGCGACTATCCGGTCCGCATCACCGACCGCCTGCATCACTGGGCCAACACCACGCCGGACCGCGTCTTCATGGCCGAGCGCGAAGGCGGCCGCGGTTGGCGCAAGATCAGCTATGCCGAACTGCTGGTCGCCAGCCGGCACATCGCATCCGGCCTGATCGCGCGCGGCCTGTCGGCGGAGCGGCCGGTCGTCATCCTCTCCGGCAATTCGATCGACCACGCCCTGCTCGCGTTCGGCGCGTTCTATGCCGGCATTCCGTTCTGCCCGGTGTCGCCGGCCTATTCGCTGGTGTCGAAGGATTACGGCAAGCTGTCCTATCTGATGAAGCTCTTGACGCCCGGCCTCGTCTTCGCCGAGGACGCCGACAAGTTCGCCGACGCGCTCGCCGCCAACGTCTCGCTCGGCACCGAGATCGCCGCATCCTATGGCCGCGTGCCGGGCCGCGACGTCACCCTGCTCGCCGATCTCATGGCAACGCCGATCCGCAGCGATCTCGACGACGTCCACGGCAGGATCGGCCCCGACACGATCGCGAAATTCCTGCTGACCTCGGGCTCGACCGGCAATCCGAAAGCCGTCATCAACACCCAGCGCATGATCTGCGCCAACCAGGTGATGCTGCGCGAGACGCTCGCCTTCCTCAAGGACGAGCCGCCCGTCATCATCGACTGGTTGCCGTGGAATCACACCTTTGGCGGCAACCACAATATCGGGCTGACGCTCTACAACGGCGGCTCGATGTATCTGGACGCCGGCAAGCCGATGCCCGGCGGCATCGAGGAGACGGTGCGCAATCTCCAGGAGATCTCGCCGACGGTCTATTTCAACGTGCCGAAGGGCTATGAATCGCTGCTGCCTTATTTGCGCGATGATCAGGGCCTGCGCGCAAAGTTCTTCGACCGCCTGCACGCGATGTTCTTCTCGGGCGCCGCGCTCTCGCCGTTCATCTGGGACAGCCTCGACGAGCTCGCGGTGAAGGAAAAAGGCTATCGTGTGCCGATGCTGACCGGTCTCGGCGCGACCGAGACCGCGCCGTTCTTCATGTCGGTCAATCCGCGCACCAGCCGATCCGGCCATGTCGGCCTTCCCGTGTCCGGCAACGATGCCAAGCTGGTGCCGAACAACGGCAAGCTGGAAGTGCGCGCCAAGGGACCGAACGTGATGCCCGGTTACTGGCGCCAAGCCGATATCACCGCAAAATCCTTCGACGAGGAAGGATTTTACAAGATGGGCGACGCGCTCAAGCCCGCCGATCCCGACGATTTCAACGCCGGCTTCGATTTCGACGGCCGTGTCGGTGAAGACTTCAAGCTCGCCAGCGGCACCTGGGTCAGCGTCGGCCCCTTACGCGCGCGCCTCACGGCGGCCTGCGCACCGCTGGTACGCGACGTCGTCATTGCCGGCATCAACCGTGACGAGGTCTCCGCGCTGGTCGTGCTCGACCTCGACGGCTGCCGGCTGATCAACCCGACGCTGCCGACCGACGATCTCCTCGTTGCGACGCGCGACCGGCTGGTCCGCGAAGCCTTCCGCGAGCGCCTGACCCGTTTCCTCGGCCAGGCCACGGGCTCCTCGACCCGGATCACGCGCGCCATCCTGATGGACACGCCGCTCTCGATCGACAAGGGCGAGGTCACCGACAAGGGTTCGATCAACCAGCGCGCTGTGCTCGAGCACCGCACCGAATTGATCGAGGAGCTCTACGCTGCCAATCCGTCCAACCGTGTGATATCGGTCGGATAAGAAAATCACCGCACCAGGAGAACGCCATGTTGTTGAAGGATCAGGCAGCCATCGTCACCGGCGGCGCATCGGGACTGGGGGCGGCCACCGCGCGAAAGCTGGCGGCGCAGGGCGCCAAGGTCGCGGTGTTCGACCTCAATGCCAAGCTTGCCGAAACCGTCGCCGCCGACATCAAGGGTGTCGCGATCACCTGCGACGTCTCCGATGCCGCTTCCGCTGAAGCTGCGATCGCGCAGGCGATCAAGGCCGTTGGCGCACCGCGCGTGCTGGTCAATTGCGCCGGCATCGGCGTTGCCAAGCGCGTGGTCGGCCGCGACGGCCCGATGGCGCTCGCAGACTTCGACAAGGTGATCAAGGTCAACCTCATCGGCACCTTCAACATGCTGCGCCTTGCCGCGACCGAGATGTCCAAGCTCGAGCCGCAGGCGACCGGCGAGCGCGGCGTCATCATCAACACCGCCTCGGTTGCCGCCTATGACGGCCAGATCGGCCAATCCGCCTATTCGGCCTCCAAGGGCGGCATCGTCGGCATGACGCTGCCGATCGCGCGCGAGCTGGCGCAGTTCGGCGTCCGCGTGCTGACCATTGCGCCCGGCCTGTTCCTGACGCCGCTGCTGGCGAACCTGCCGCAGGAAGCCCAGGACTCGCTCGCCGCCGCGATCCCCTTCCCGCGCCGGCTCGGCAACGCCGACGAGTTCGCCGCGCTCGCCCTGCACATGGTCGAGAATTCGTACCTCAACGGCGAAGTGGTGCGCCTCGACGGCTCGCTGCGCATGGCGCCGAAGTAAGGCAACAATCGCATGTTCGTGAACCGGCGCGAGGTCCAGATCCAGTGGGGTGATTGCGACCCCGCCAATATCGTCTACTACCCGCGCTATTTCGCGATGTTCGACGATTCGACCTCGACCCTGTTCGAGGTCGCCGGCTTCTCCAAGCAGGACCTGGTCCGCAAATACGGCCTGGTGGGCATCCCCATGGTCGACACGCGGTCCAAGTTCTACATCCCCTCGACCTATGGCGACTGGATCACCATCGAGACCAGAATCGAGAGCATCAAGCGCTCGAGCTTCGAGGTGAAGCACAACGTCTACAAGGGCGAGGCGCTGGCGATCGAGGGGTTCGAGACCCGCGTCCTGGTCGGCCGCGATCCCGTTAACCCCGACAAGCTGAAATCGGCACCATTCCCGGCGGAAATGGTAGCCAAATTCACGGGAAGCTAAATCGCCGCATCACCAAAAGAGGGGGCTGAATTACCCCCCGATTTCTGCTTTCAAAGAAACACGTCAAGGGAGGAATACATGAAACGCTTTTACCTGACCGCCGCCATCGCGGCGGCAACGCTTGCCTTGCCGGCGCTGCCCGCGCTGGCCCAGACCGCCGAAGTCACCATCGGCATCACCACCACCACGACCGGCCCGGGCGCAGCCCTCGGCATTCCCGAGCGCAACGCGCTCGAATTCGTGCCGAAGGAAATCGGCGGCGTGCCACTGAAGGTGATCGTGCTCGACGACGGCGGCGATCCCACCACCGCGACCACCAACGCCCGACGCTTCGTGACCGAATCCAAGGCCGACATCATCATGGGCTCGGCGCTGACGCCGCCGACCATCGCGGTCTCCAACGTCGCCAACGAAGCCGGCATCCCGCATTTCGGCCTCGCGCCGTTCCCGATCACGCCCGAGCGCATGAAGTGGTCGGTGGCGATGCCGCAGCCGATTCCGATCGTCGGCAAGGTGCTGTACGACCACATGAAGGCCAAGGGCGTGAAGACGCTCGGCTATATCGGCTATTCCGACTCCTATGGCGACCTCTGGTTCAACGATTTGAAGGCGCAGGCCGTGCCGATGGGCATGACCATCGTCGACGAGGAGCGCTTCGCCCGTCCCGACACCTCGGTGACCGGACAGGTTCTGAAGCTCGTTGCCGCCAATCCCGACGCGATCCTGGTCGGCGCTTCCGGCACCGCCGCCGCACTGCCGCAGACCGAGCTGCGCGAGCGCGGCTACAAGGGCCTGATCTACCAGACCCACGGCGCCGCCAGCATGGATTTCATCCGCATCGCCGGCAAGGCGGCGGAAGGCGTGCTGATGGCCTCGGGCCCCGTGATGGATCCGGAGGATCAGCCGGATAGCGCGCTCACCAAGAAGCCGGGCCTCGCGCTCAACGCGGCCTATGAGGCCAAGTACGGCCCGAACAGCCGCAGCCAGTTCGCCGGCCATTCCTACGATGCGTTCGAGATCCTCAAGCGCATCATTCCGGTGGCGCTGAAGACGGCCAAGCCCGGCACGCCGGAATTCCGCGAAGCGATCCGCCAGGCATTGCTGTCGGAGAAGGACCTCGCGGCCAGCCAGGGCGTCTACAACTTCACCGAAAAGGACCGCTACGGCGTCGACGAGCGCGCCCGCATCCTGCTGACGGTGAAGGACGGCAAGTACTCGCTGGTGAAGTAAGCGCGCGCGAGACGTAGATGACGAGAGCCGGCCCTATGGGCCGGCTCTTTTGTTTTCAGATGACCGCTAGGCCGCCTGCCGCTGCGGGATCCAGGCGAACTCGGGATAATAGCTGTCCATCATGCGATCCACGTAGGCGGTGAGATTCGGAAACCCCTCGGCGCGCTCGCGCAGGGCCGATTCGAAGAACGGCGTGAGGATGCCGGCGAGCATACCGAAGGCCGTGGCGTCGACGCCGCAGGGCTTGTTGCCCATCAGATAGGACTTGTCACCGAGCTGCACCGACAGCGCGAACAGCGAGCGCACGGCAAGGTCGACATCGTCGTCGGGCCCATGGCGGCCGAGCCCGGAGAGCAGATAGTTCTCGGCGACGCGGAATTGCGCATCCTCGCGCAGCTTCTCGCGATTGTGCTCCGGCGCGCCGTCGAAGAAATGCGCAGGGCCCTTGGCGAAATTGACCGGATCGACCCAGCGGGCGCCGACCAGTCCCCAATAGACGTGATGCTCGATCATCCGTTCGAACGCCCAGGCCTGCGCCCGCTCGGCCAATGACAGACCGGCGTCGAAATCGAAACCGTAGCGGCGCTCGATATGGGCGCGAATGAAGGTGGAATCGGCCACCGCCTCGCCACCGTCGTCGATGAACGGCAGTTGCCCCTTGGGCGAGGCCGGCGGCATCGCCCGCTCCTTCCGGTAGGGCAGTCCCGCCATCTTGAGTTGCACCTCGGTCTTGGTGACGAAGGGACTGATTTCAGGCAGGCCGAAGCCGGTGCCGAAGCCGTAAAGCGTGATCATGCGATCTCTCCTGGACCTCTCGAAAGTTTGGGGAACCTAGTGACCGGCTGCTGCCACCATGGTGGCAGCAGTCGTGATATCTTCTGCGAAGCGAGCCCCTCGCCAGGCGCGGCACATCACGTGGCGGACCAGCGCGTCGGCGGCCCGAACCAGCGAGCCTGTCATCGCGCTGGCAAGAGCAAACCGGAGGTCGACGGCCATGAGATCGAGCGAAACGAGACGGCCGAACACCGATACGGACCACGCCTGTGCCCGCAGCATCGGAATGGCCGGGCCGAAATGGGTTGGAATGATCATGGACAAATCCTCTTCAGTCGCTGTGTTGTCCCGGTATAGAACTCCCCTGCTGCCAACATCCTGTCAGCAGCCGCGCGCCACGTTCTGAAAAGATCACCGATAAGAGAATTGTCATGAGACGCGCCGACCGGCTGTTTCAGATCATCCAGGTGCTGAGACGCACACGTAAGCCGCTGACGGCGGATGCCATCGCGGCCGAGCTCGAGACCTCGAAACGCACGATCTATCGCGACATCGCCACGCTGATCGGCCAGCGCGTGCCGATCCGCGGTGAAGCCGGCATGGGCTACATCCTGGAGAAGGGTTTCGACCTGCCGCCGCTGATGCTGACACCCGACGAGATCGAAGCGGCGGTGCTCGGTGCGCAATGGGTCGCCGGCCACGCCGACTCGGCGCTGGCTCGCGCGGCCGAAGACCTGATGGCCAAGATCGCCGACACCGTGCCTGAGCGCCTGCGTCCCTTCGTGCTGGAGCCGGCGAGCCGCGCGCGCCCGAGCTGGAACAGGGAGCCGGACCGCCTGGACATGGTGCGCACCCGCACGCAGATCCACGAGGGCAAGAAGATCATGCTGCGCTATCGCGACGAGCAGGGCCGCGCCAGCGAGCGCATGATCTGGCCGATCTCGGTCGGCTATCTCGAAGCCGTGCGGCTGCTCGCGGCCTGGTGCGAACTGCGCGGCGACTTCCGCAGCTTCCGCACCGACCGCGTGGTGGACGCGAACTATCTCGACGAGAAATATCCGGAGCGTCGCGACGTGCTGCGCGCCCGATGGCGGCAGAGCCTGGTCTGGGGCCCGCCAAAGGACACGTGACGAGGATGCAGGAAGACGTCCCCACCGATCCGTCGAGCTATTGCCAGAGTTGCGGCGCGTGCTGTGGCTATTCGGCCAATTGGCCGCGCTTCTCGGTCGAGAGCGACGAAGAGCTTGCAGCCATCCCGGAGGCGCTCGTCAATGCGCGTCAATCCGGCATGCGGTGCGAGGGCGATCGCTGCTCGGCTTTGCAGGGGGAAATCGGGAAAGCGACCGCCTGCGGCATCTATGCCGTGCGGCCGGAGGTGTGCCGCACCTGCATGCCGGGCGATGCCGAATGCGCGATGGCGCGGCGGAAGTTCGGGTTGCCCGTGATCGTTAACGCTTAGGCCGGAATCGCTTCGCTGATCTCGTCGTCGATCTCGTCGTCCAGCGGTGCGAGCACCGACAGCGGCTTGGTCGACAGCGTGATCGGCTTGCGCCCGCCCGACAGCGACGGCGAGGTTTTCGCCGTGCTCTCGCGCGCCAGCGCGTAAAGCGTCGAGCCGACGCGGCCGCCGTTCTCGATCAGGTCGCGCTCGTTGCAGCTCCCTGCGATCGCGACCGCCAGCGAATGCAGATGGCTGCGGCGATAGCAGAACAGCGCCAGCCTGGCGCGTGCGTCAGGGGAAACACTTTCAACCAGCCTCGGCAGGCCACTCTCGCTGGCGCGATACATCTCGCCAAGGAGCTCGTCGCGGACCGGGCAGAAATCGCTTTCAAAGGTATCTCGGCTTGAAAACATTGCAGTTCTCCCTCGTCTCACGGAAGATGCAGCGCAATTCTCTAACGAAAGGTTAACCACCCTGGGCGGTAGTCACCCGGGGTGCTTGTGCGTCTCCCGCGAATCGGAGCCGGCCGGTGAGAATCCCGGCGACCACCGCGCCGGTTGGAGCGTGACGCACCAGGGCCGCCACGGCGTCATGGCCGGCCTTGTCCCGGCCATTCACGGACAACCAAGACGCACGAAGAACGCCCGGGCCTTCGCCGCGCCAAAGCGGCTTCGGCCGCGCAGCCGGGACAAGGGCGGGCGTGACGATCCTTGGTACCGATGAAGAATTGCCCCACGAAAAGGGCAGCCAGCGGTCAGTTCGCCGCCATGAAGATCGAGAGCCCAAAGCCGGTGAGGTGGTGCAGAGCCTGGTCGACACCGATCAAGGTCCAGAACCAGGGATGCGCCAGGTCGACCCCGAAATTGGCCGAGACGAGTCCCTTGGCGCGGTCGATCGTGATGTGGATCACGAAGTCGATCAGCGCCACGAACCAGAATTTCGGCGCCACGATCAGGATCAACGGCAGTGCAACTGCAAGGTGAACCAGGCAGTGCACCAGAAGCGGCAGGGCCCAGCCGTGCTTCTGGTCCTTGCCATGCGCCATCCAGGCGGTCTGAAGGACGAAATCGGCGATGATGTGCTTGAAGGTGAGCAGCAACATCCAGCCAATGAGCGCTTCGACCGGAATCGCCGATGACATGGGTGGAAACGACAAGGCTGACGCCCTCATTGACGTGACAAGAAAAATTGGAGCGTTCAGCGCAACTTCTTCTTGGACCGGTTCTGGACCGGTCAAATCGCCGGGACGCGCGATTTATGACACCTCCCGCGGCGGAATGCAGCCGGGGGGAACCGGAAAATCGCCAAGTGTGGCCAACCGGTGATAGGACGACCAATCGCCGCGGACGTGTCGCGTAAGGTTACCGCCGGCTCGAAATTTGCATTCCGCGACCTTCGCGCTATCATTGCCGCCAGAGAATATCGTTCTTTTTTCAGACGTTTACGAATTAAAGGGCGCGCGCCGCGATCACATTCGCGAGCCACCCGCCAACTGAGATTAAGGCCAGAGTGCTGCCATGAGTACTGAAGGCCCCGTGTCATCACCGACCGAGCCGCCGCCGCGGCGACCGAAGGTGATCAAGACGAATCAACAGCAGGTCTTCCTTTACGTCGTGCTGACCCTGCTGTTGTCGCTCGCCACCGTCTGGGGCGGCCGTGCCCTGCTGCACAATTCGGAAACGCTGATCTTTGCCGTCGGCGCTCCCAACAGCGACGAGGCGTTGTTCGCGGCCAAGCTTGCCGCCGTGCTCAACGTCAACGCCTCGCGCTTCCGGATCAAGATCGTCAACAACGCAGACAGCGCCAAGGCGCTCGCGCAGTTCGACCGCAAGCAGGCCGATCTCGCCGTCCTGCGCACCGACGCCAAGGTCCCGTTGCGGGCGCGCACGCTCGCGATCCTCGAGCACGACCTCGTGCTTCTGCTCGGCCCCGGCAACAAGAAGATCAAGTCGATCGCGGAGCTGAAGAAGAAGAAGATCGCGGTCGTCGCCGAGAACGACGCCTCCCTCGCCTTCGTCCGCAGCATCCTCGACATCCCCGACGGCCCGGACGCCGCCAAGATCCAGATGGCGCCGCAGGGCGCAACGCTCGACAGGCTGTTCGCACCGTCGAACGGCTTTGGCGCGGTGATCGCCGTCGTCCACGCTTCCAGGGCGGTGCGGGACAAGGGCTACGAGCAGGTCGCGAAGCGCGGCGGCTTCACGCTCAACGCGATCGACGAAGCCAAGGCGCTGGCGCGCAGGCTTCCCGGCATCTCCAGCGAGACGCTGACGGCAGGCACGCTGTCGACCTCGCCGCAGATTCCGGACGACGATCTCGACACGATCGGGCTCGAATGGCTGCTGGTCGCCCAATCCAGGATGTCGCCGACCACGGCAGGCGAGCTCGCCCGCATCGTCTACGAGAACAAGCCTGCGCTTGGGCTCGACAACGGCTTTGCCACCAGGATCGAGCCGGCCTCCGTCGAGAAGGACGCCTTCGTGATGGCGCACCAGGGCGCGGCCGACTACATCAACGACGACACCAAGTCGTTCATGGAGAAGTACAGCGACCTGATGTATCTGGGCGCCGCCGCGCTCAGCGTCATCGGCTCGATCTTCGCGGCGATCTACGCCAAGATCACCCGCATCGCGCCCGAGAAGGCCAGCGAGCTTTCCACCGCCATCCTCGACATCGGCGAGCGGATCGAGCACGCCCACTCGCTGGATCAACTGGAATGCCTCCAGGACGAGCTGGAGGGCATCCTGCGCGGTGCCGTCATCGGCCTCAGAGACGGCACGATCAGTACCGACGGGCTCGACACCTTCAAGCTGGGCTACGAATTCGTCCGCGACGAGATCGGCATGCGCCGCGACTATCTGAAACGTCACGCCGCAGAGACCGACAAGACAGTGCAAGGCGACGGTCCTGCCCAGCACGACGACAGCAATGTCGTGGTGGTGAAGACCGCCCAGAGCGCCTGAGGGCCGCGCCGGTTGGCGCCGCCCACCGCTCCCGTCCCGGACAAGCTGCGACGCCGAGGCGTTGCAGCGCAGAACCGGACCCGGGAGCCACAGCCTGCGCTGCCGAACACGCCCCGGCTCTGCAGCGTACGACTCCGGACGACGCTACGCATCGCCGGGAGTGCTGCGCTGTACCCGGGCACGAGACCAAGGTCCGCCCGATCGACGATTCTTGGAACTGCGGCGATCTGCAACCGTTGGTTCGCAGCCACAACCGGAGACCGCAGCATGCGTGCACTCCTCATCATCCTCCTTCTGGGAATGCTGGCGGCGGCCGGCTATTTCGCCTATTCCGCAATGGCGATCGAAGGTGAGCCGATCCCGACGGAGGGCTACGTGGCGCTGGCGCTCGGCGCGGGGTTTTCCGTCGTGGTCGGCATCGGGCTGATGGTGCTGCTGTTCTTCAGCAGCCGCCGCGGCTACGACGAGCCGCCACATTTCAGGTAGGCAGCACCAACGACGGCGGCACAGACCGGCCAGCCCGGCGCAGCGGCGCCGGCAAAGCTGCCTGCCGTCGTTGACGGCCTTCGCCCGGACAGGCACTTTGGCGTCGACGTCCCAACCGGGGCCTCGAGACTCGCCCCGAGACCGAATAGCCTTCCCGCATGTCCAAGCCGCTGATCTCCGCTCTGGCCCAGTTCGCGGCCGCCACGGCCGGCCGCAACATGACCAAGGCGGCCTATGTCGCGGTGACCGCCGGCGTGCTCGGCATGGTGCTGCTGACGGACAAGCGGGCCCAGGAGGCGCACGGCTGGGTCAGCAGCCTGCTCTGGACCTGCCTCGCTTATTTCGTGTTCGAATGGCTTGTCCGGCTGCGCCACATGGTGCGGCAGGGGCGACTGTCGCTCTATATGTCCTCCTCCGCCGGGCTGGTCGATGCGATCGGGGCGCTGGCCGTGCCGGCCGCCCTTCTCCTTGGCGCCGAGCCAAAGACCGCCTGGCTGCTCAGCGTGCTCTGGGTGTTGAAGGTGGTGCCGGGCATCCCCGGCCTGCGGCAGCTTCGCCGCGTGCTGGTGCTGGAATCGGGGCCGCTGGTCAGCGTGCTCGTGATCTTCCTGATGGTGGTCTTCCTCGCCTCCGTCGCCGAATATTTCCTGGAGCGGGACGTGCAGCCGCAGACGTTCGGCAGCGTGCCGGCCGCGCTGTGGTGGGCCGTCGTCACGCTCACGACCACCGGCTACGGCGATGCCGTGCCGGTCACGCCGCTCGGGCGCTTGGTGGCGGCCGCGGTGATGATCTCCGGCCTCGGCGTGTTCGGCCTCTGGACCGGCATTTTGGCGACCGGGTTTGCCGCCGAGACGCGGCGCGACAATTTCCTCAAGACTTGGGAGTCCGTCAGCAAGGTGCCATTCTTTGCGGCGCTTGGACCCGCCGCCATTGCCGATGTCACCCACATGCTGCGAACCATGGAGTTGCCGGCGCGCACCTTGATCATCCGAAAGGGCGCACAAGGCGATTGCATGTATTTCATCGCCGCCGGCGAGGTCGAGGTCGAGCTGCCCGGCAAGAAGGTACAGCTCGGCGAAGGCGCCTTCTTCGGCGAGATGGCGCTGCTCGGCAACAACAAGCGCGGCGCCAACGTCTCGACCACGAAAGTGTCGCGGCTTCTGGTGCTCGATCTCGTCGACTTCCGCGTGCTGATGGCACGACACCCGGATCTCGCCGAGACCATCGACGCGGAAGCAAGACGCCGCGCGCTCGAAAACAAGTAAGAAGGAGACAAGAATGTCGGACATCACCGACGCCGCAACTGCCCCCCTGCTCGAACGCGACGGCGCACGCGCCACCATCCGCCTCAACCGGCCGAAGCACCTCAACCGGCTCCAGGCGGAGGATCTCGACGAGCTCGTCAGGCTGTTCGACCTGGTCGAGGCCGATCCGGCCATCCGCGTGCTGGTGCTGACCGGCACCGGCCGCGCCTTCTCCGCGGGTTACGATCTCAACTCGGTCGCCGAGCGCGCCGTCAGCGCCCACGAGCAGCAGAGCGCGGGCTCCGCCTTCGAGGTGGTCGTCAACCGGCTGGAGGACCTCGGCGTGCCGACGATCTGCCGGATCAACGGCGGCGTCTATGGCGGCTCGACCGACCTTGCGCTCGCCTGCGATTTCCGCATCGGCGTCGACACCGCCGAGATGTTCATGCCGGCGGCGCGGCTCGGGCTGCATTACTACCGGAGCGGCATCAAACGCTACGTGACGCGGCTCGGCCTCGACAATGCGAAGAAGCTGTTTCTGACGGCGCAGAAGATCAGCGCACCGGAAATGCTGCGCATCGGCTACCTCACCGCGATGGTGCCTGAAGAGACGCTCGACGAGGAAGTCGACAAGCTCGCCGGGGTTCTCGCCGGTAACGCGCCGCAGGCCATGCGCGGCATGAAGCGCGCGATCAACGAATTCGCCCGCGGCGAGCTTGACGACCGCGCCGCCGATCGGCGCCACCGCGACAGCATGCGCGGCGACGAGATCAAGGAAGGCATCAAGGCGTTCGCGGAAAAGAGAGCGCCGCGGTTTTGAGGAGGAGTCAGGGAGACTGAAGACGCGCCTCACACTCACCTGTCGTCCCGGGGCATCGCGAAGCGATGAGCCCGGGATCCATAACCACAGGATGAACTTGTTCCGCGGAAGCGGTCACTCCGAGTCCTCGTAACCACATCTGCCTGTGGCTATGGTCCCGGGCTCGCACTTTGCGCGCCCCGGGACGACAGCGGAGATTGAGGAGCCCGCTCAGGCCCCCAATGCCTTGGCATGCTGCGCGGCCATCTCCTCGTCCGCCGCGGTGATGCGCTGAAACACCGGGCGCGCGGTCATGCGGTCGGCATAGCGGACAAACACGTCCTTCTTCGGCACGATGCCGAACATCATGGTCCAGCTGAACGCGACACCCCACAGCACATCCGCGGCCGTCATGCGGTCGCCGAGCAGGTACGGGCCCTTCGACAACTGCGTTTCGAGCGCACCCAGCATGGTGTCGTAATCGGCATAGGGCGACTGCGTGATCGGCGCCGGCTCGCGCTGCATGAACTTGTCGATCAGGGCGGGCTCGAACGATGAACCGTAATAGGCGATCCAGCGCAGATAGGGGCCGCGCAGGGGATCGTTCAGCGCGGGCGTCAGGCCGGCCTGCGGGAACAGATCGGCAAGATAGATGGTGATCGCGACCTGCTCGGTCACCAGCGCCTCGCCATGGCGGATCGCCGGCACCTTGCCGAGCGGATTGATGGCGAGATAGGCGGGCTGGCGCTGCTCGCCGGCCTTCATGTTGAGGATATGGAGATCGTAGGGCGCGCCGAGCTCCTCCAGCAGCACCCGCGTGCCGGTGGCGCGGCTTTGCGGCGAGTAATACAGCGTGAGGCGGTTCGGATCGGTCATGGCAAGGCTCCTGGGTGCCGTCTGGCGAGGCGCCATCTCTACGCGGCCATACCTGACATCCTGTGTCAGGTATGGTTTAAGGGATCATGCGCGCGAGCCGGATGCTGTCGATCCTCACCACCCTCCAGGCCAGGGGGAAGGTCACCGCGCCCGAGCTCGCGGAGGCCTGCGAGGTCTCGGTGCGCACGATCTATCGCGACATCGATGCGCTCGCGGCCTCCGGCGTCCCTGTCTATGCCGATCGCGGCGCAGAGGGCGGCTATCGCCTGCTCGACGGCTATCGCGTGCGGCTGAATGGCCTGTCGCAAAGCGAGGCGGGCGCGCTCTTCCTCACGGGGCTCCCGGGCCCTGCCGCAGCGCTCGGGCTCGACGCGGCGATGATCGCCGCGCGGAACAAGCTGATGGCCGCGCTGCCCGTCCACCTGCGCGAAGACGCCGGACGTATGCAGGAGCGCTTTCATCTGGATGCGCCGGGCTGGTTCGGCGAGGCGGAAGAACCGCAACATCTGCGCACCATCGCCGGTGCGCTGCTGCGCGGGACGCTGATCAAGATCCGCTACCAGAGCTGGCGCGCGGAGAAGCAGCGCCGCCTCGCGCCGCTCGGCCTCGTGCTGAAGGGCGGCAACTGGTATCTCGCAGGCCAGGTCGATGCCAGCGTGCGCACCTATCGCGTCGCGCGCGTGCTCGACTGCACGGCGCTCGACGACCGCTTCGATCGACCCGCCGACTTCGATCTCGCCGCCTATTGGCAGGCCGCGACACTTCGCCTCGAAGCCGAGATGCATCCGAATGTCGCCGTGGTGCGGCTGTCGCCGTTCGGCGTCAAGCTGCTCGACGCGCTGAGCCAGCCCTACGTCAAGGCGCGCACACAGCTCGAGGAGAACGCTGATGCAGACGGCTGGCGCATTGCGCGCGTGCCTGTCGGCAAGACATCCTGGCACGCCGCGGCCGAATTGTTGCGGCTCGGCCCGGAGGCCGAAGTGCTGGAGCCCGCCGATCTCCGCGACAAGATGAAGGAGATGACGCAGGCGATGGCCGCGCGCTATCGCGCGGCGCGGAAAGCATGATGCCGGCACATTTCGCCGCAGGCCACGAAACAGTTCTGAAACACGATTCTCCCCGGCGCGCGTGAACGCGATCGCATCTCGGCTCGACCGAAGATGCAGGGACACAACAACGGCCTTAGCGCCACACTGGAGAATGAAAATGTTTCGTAAGCTTGCTCTTGGTCTGATCGCTGCCGGTTCGCTCGGCGTCGCTGCTCTCGCGCCCACCGCGGCGTCGGCTGGCGGCTTCTATCCTCATCATCACTGGGGTCACGGCTGGGGCTATGGCGGCGGGATCTACCTCAACACCGGCATCAGCAACTGCTACCAGGAGCGCGTCGTCCAGACCCGCCACGGCCTGCGCGTCCGCGTCGTGAACGTCTGCGCCTACGGGATCTACTGAGCCCGCCTGTATCTGATTGGCGCAACCCCGGTCGCTCCGCGACCGGGGTTCGTCGTCTCAGCACGCAAGCGCCGTCGGTGTCGCGGAAGCGGCCTGTTCGTCCGCCAGGGAATTGCGCTCGGAGATCCATCGTTCGGCGCGCGCACGCCGCAGCGAGGGCGCAAACAGGAAACCCTGGGCGACATCGCAGCCGATCCGGCGGATGATCTCGAGCGCCTCCGGGCTTTCGACGCCCTCGGCCACCACTTTCATGTTGAACGCCTTGGCAAGCGCGACCGAAGCATCGACGATCTTCATCATGTCGTCGTCGGATTCGCAGCCCTTGATGAAGGACTGGTCGATCTTCAGCTCGCTGAACGGCAGCCGCACTAGGGCCGCGAGCGACGAATAGCCGGTGCCGAAATCGTCGATCGCGGTCCCGATCTTCTTGATCCGCAGCCGCACCAGGATGTCGTTGGCACGGTCGACGTCGGCCATTGCCGAGGTCTCGGTGATCTCCACCGTCAGCGAGGTCGGCGAGATGTTTTCGCGGCGCAGGATCTCCTCGATCCGGTCGGGCAGGGTCAGGTCCGACATCAGCGAGCCCGAGATGTTGACGGCGATGGTGAAGCCGGGATTACGCTCGATCAGCTTGCGGCCCTGCGACATCGCCGAGGACAGGATGCAATCGGTCACCTCGCGCATGATGCCGGCCTCCTCGGCGATCGGAATGAAGATCAATGGCGAGACCATGCCGAATTCGGCGCTCCGCCAGCGTGCGAGTGCCTCGGCGCCGACGACTCTCCCAGTCTGAAGCGCGATCTTCGGTTGAAACTCGACGAAAAACTCACCGTCGGCCAGTCCGCGCAGGATTCTCTCCGGCGTGATCCGAAGCTGCGGCGAGGCCGACGACGCGGCCAGCGGCGCGCGCTGCGGCAATTCCAATGCGCTGCGCAGGCGGTTCAGATCGAGCGGCTTGGTCAGGCATCCGCCGACCGACAGCTTCAGCCCGTTCGCGACCCGTCGCGTCGCCTTCATGATGCGATCATCGCAGCCGCTGATGATCACGATCGACATCGCGTGCAGCCCGGCTTCTGCAACGAAGCGCAGCAGCTCCACGCCGTCCCGCTCGCCGAGCGACAAATCGAGCGCCATGATTTCGAAGGTGCCGTGGGCGAGCAGCTCGGTTGCGGCCTCAAAGGAAGACGCAACGACCGTCTCGTAGCCGAGCTTTGCCCCGATCTTGCCGATCAGAACGCGCTGCACCAGGTCGTCGTCGACCACCAGAAGACGGCCTCTCGTCGCACTCATCACCATTCCTCCAGACCTCGGCGGCGTTGATGGCACCAACATTAGAGCGGCGGTCTCGCCCGGTCATGAATACAAGACGGCTAAAACTTTCCCGATCCGGAAGAATTCGTTAGGCACGTTTTTGAGGCTCTCAAGCCATTGATTCTTCTAGCACTTATGCGACGCGCGGCGGGACGGTACCCCAATATTCTTCCTCACGCGCAAGTGCGATGAACACGTCGTAAAGCTCGCTATCGGAAGCCGGCAGATGCACGAGAAATTACGGGGACGTCTTCACCGCCGCTCGGACGTCTGCGTCGTCTGCAACTGCCGACGAAACCAGGCCCAGGTCTCGCGCGTCGTTCTGATGTAGCCGCGGCCGCGATGAACGATCTCGCCGTCGACGATTGCGTTCAGCTTCGGCAGCGCGTGAAACGGGATCGAGGGATAGGCGTGGTGTTCGACGTGATAGGGCATGTTCCACGCGAGCCATTTGACGATCGCGGCGGTGTAGGTGGTGCGCGTGTTCTGGAAGGCGCTGCGGGTGCGCTCGCAGCCGGTGTGCTCGGCATAGAGATAAGGCCGCAGGAAGAACTGTCCGACCCCAAGCGGGACGATCCAGACCCAGAGCAGCAGCGCCGACGAGAACCACAGCGAGAGCGCAAGCAGCAGGGCATAGAGCGCGACATAGGCACGCGCCTCTCCGACGATAACGGCGCGCTTGCTCTCGGGGATCCAGGGTACGGTCACGTTGCCGGTGATCGCATGGCCGAGCATCAGGCGGAGACGGCCAGCGACCTGGAGCACGCCGCTATAGGCGATCGCGAGCTGCGTGTCGGATGTCGGCTTCACCCCGACGATCAGCTCGGGATCCTTGTCCGGATCCTGGGTGTAGCGATGGTGATCCCAGTGAAACAGGCAGTAATACTCGTAAGGCAATCCGATGATGAAGGCCGAAAGATTGCCCACGGCCAGATTGAGGCCGCGGCTCCGAAACGCGGTCTTGTGCGCGGTCTCGTGCACAGCCATGAACAGGAAGGCGACGATATAGCCCTGCACCATCATCAATGGCAGCGCCCAAAGCACGCCCCAGGTCGAGGAAACCTTCCAGATCAGCGTGCCCACCAGCACGATCATTCCGTAATGGCCGAGGCTCTGCACGGCGCCCCTGAGATCGGAGCGGACCGACAATTCGCGCAGCATTGCCGGCGACAGCGGCTTCAAGCGATGATCGGGCTCGGAAACGATTGCGTCAGTCATGAGCGGAGACCTGTCTACCTCGCGAGGAGCGCTGCGACCTCGGCCTTGAGAAAGGCCTGGTCGCGCGGATTGCTGACGGGATTGCCGGCGCGATGGCCATGCAGGGACGGGATCGGATGCAGCACGGCGGATTTCGCGTTCACCAGCCGGCCGAGCTCGTCCTGATTGTCGCGCACGTCGAAATAGCGATCGGTGGCGCCCGGCATCAGCAACACGTGCGCCCGGATCGCGGCCAGCGCGCGATCGAGATCGCCACCGAATGCCTCACATCGGCTGATGTCGCCCCGCTGCCAGATGCCGACCTGCGCCAGGAGATCATTGGCCTCGCGCCGCGCGAAGGTCGCGTCCCAGGTGCGGACGAGATAATCCTCCAGCGAGGTGAAGCCGGCCTCGCGCCAGAGCTCGTCGCGATAGAAGCCGTGCGACATCGCCCAGCCGGCATAGACCCGCCCCATGGCGCGATAGCCGGCGACGGGCTTTTCGGTGAAGCGCCCGTCGCGGAAGGCAGGATCGGCGGTGAGCGCGGCCTTCACGCTTTCCAGGAAAACGTAGTTGTAGGGCGCGCAACGCGCGCTGCCGCAGACCACCGCGGCCCGCTCGACCATGTCAGGATGCAGCGCCGCCCAGTGATAGGCCTGCATGCCGCCCATCGACCAGCCATAGACCAGAGCCAGCTTCGAGATGCCGAATCGCTCGGTGAGGAGCCGGTGCTGAACCGCGACGGCATCGTGATAGGTTACCTCGGGGAACGGCGCGGCGGTGTTGGAGGGCGAGGATGACAGGCCGTTGCCCAGCAGGTTCGGAATGATGATGAAGTAGCGCGTGGGGTCGAGCACGCCGTCGGACCCGATCAGCCATTCGGTGTCGATGTGCTGTGCGCTGAACGAGGTCGGATAGAGGATGACGTTGTCCCTGGCCGGGCTCAGCGTGCCGTAGGTCTTGTAGACGAGCTTCAACGAGGGAAACACGGCCCCGGACTGGAGCGCGACGTCGCCAGCCTCGAAGATCTCGCCATCGCTTCGCGCCGTCATGCGTCCAACTCCCGCTCACGCGGCCGCAGAGCGCCGCGGCTTCCACGATGCATCGATCATGCCGGACCCGCAGCTGCGCCATTGCAGCAGATTTAATAACTGTACTTCTAGTACAGTTATTAACGGCCGGCAAGATAAATCCGCCTCTCCCGCCAGCTCAGGCGATGGCCGCCAAATAGCGCTCCACCGATGCCGCGAAGGCGGCCTTGGCCCCAATGACGATGTTGCGGCCCCACCACGCGCCATAGATGCGATCGAAGGCGAGCGGCGTGACGGCGGCAGCGATCCGCCGCACCGCCGCTGCGTTGAGCGGCATGTAGTTGGGATAGGAGTACATGAAGCTGACGAAGCGGCGGTCCATCGTCACCTGGGCGATGTCGCCCGTGAGCAGCGCGCCCCGGCCGTCCGCACTGCGCGCCGAGTGCAACATGGTGGCGCCGGCGAAATGACCACCGGTGCGCAATAGCAGCACGTCCTCGGAGATGCGGAGGCTGTCACCGGTCCAATGCACGATCGAGGGATGCGGCCGCGTGACGAAGGCGCGATCGTCGGCATGCAGATAGACCGGCACGCCGCCGAAAGTATCGCTCCAGTCCGCGACCGCGCCGTAGTAGTGCGGATGCGAGATCGCGATCGCCTTCAACCCGCCGAGCGCTGCCACATATTGAATGGCCTCATCGGTTGCAAGCGGAATGCAGTCCCACATCACGCAGCCGTCGGCCTGCGGCACCAGCAGCGCGCGCTGCCCGATGGCAAAGCTCGGCTCCAGGCCGATGCCGGTGAGGCCGAGATCGTCGCGTCCCACCAGCCGGTGTCCCTGCATGAGCTGTTCGCGCGTGAGAAAGGTCTGTCCCTTCCAGTTCACGAACTGCCGCTCGTCCTCGCAGATCGGGCAGGAGGCCGGCGGACGTCCGCCGTTCGGGAATTGCGCGCCGCAGGTTTCGCAGGTCCAGAGAGGCATGAGTTAGGCTCCATGGCGGGATCGCAACATGGCATTGCGGACGCGCGTTCAGCAAGGTCGATGAACGAGACGCCTGGAACCGACGCAAGGAGCACCGTTACGTTTCGGATCAACGCCAGAACGATTGGCCAAGAGGATCACGACACACAAACAGCATGCCTGGGGACCGATGACTTCGCGGCCTCCCTCTCGTCCCTTATCTGGCCTCTGTTCGCGCTCAACTTCTTCATGGCCGACATGCAGTCGGGCATCGGACCGTTCGTCGGCGTCTTCCTCCAGCGATGTTGCCGAGGAAGCGCGGACACGCGGCTTGGTCGCGGCGCGTCTGGAGACTCTCAAATCCGACATCCTGGCGCAGCTGGACAGCCCCGCGCTGTCGCTCACCGTCCTATCCGCCGCGCATCGGGTCAGCCCGCGCACGATCCAGCTGCTGTTCGAGCAGGCCGGCATCACTTATAGCGGCTTCGTGCTGGAGCAGCACTTGCTGCGCGCCGAGCGGCTGCTCCGAAACCCTGCCGTGCGCACCCGCAAGATCATCGAGATCGCGCATCTCGCGGGCTTCCACGACGTCTCCTACTTCCATCGCGCGTTTCGCCGCCGCTTCGGGCAAACGCCGGACGATGTCAGGAAGCTGTCCGGCGAGAGCCGTTAGGCGAACTCGACCACGATCTTGCCGAAATGGCCGCCCTGCTGCATCAGGCGCAGCGCGTCCGTCACGGCATCGAAGCTGAACACGCGGTCGATCACCGGCTTCATGCCATTGCGTTCGATCGCGGCCGTCATGCCCTCGAACATGCGGCGGCTGCCGACGGAGAGACCGATGACGTGGAGGTTTTTGGCGAACAGGCTCGGGATCGCGATCTGCTGCGAGAAGCCCGTGAGCACGCCGATCACCAGGATCGTGCCACCGACACGCGCAGCCTCGAGCGATTGCGCAAAAGTATCCTTGCCGCCGACCTCGACGACGTGGTCGACGCCTCCGCCGCTCCACTCCGCCGCGGCCTTGCCCCACTCCGGCACTGAGCGATAGTTGATGGTATGGTCGGCGCCGAGCGCTTTGGCGCGTTCGAGCTTCTCGTCGCTCGACGACGTCACGATCACGCTTGCACCGGCGAGCTTTGCGAATTGCAGCGCGAAGATCGAGACGCCGCCGGTGCCCTGTACCAGAACGGTATCGCCGGGCTTCACATGCGCTTCTTCGAACAGCGCACGCCATGCAGTGAGGCCGGCGCAGGGCAGCGTCGCGGCCTCCCTGAACGACAAATGCGAGGGCATGCGGCTGACGCCCTCGGCGTCGAGCACCATGACATCCTGCAGCACGCCGGGCCGCGTGCCGCCGAGCGCGTAACGGCGGCTGGCCGCCGAAACCTGTCCGTCGATCCAGGACTGGAAGAACATCGGACAGACGCGATCGCCGATCGCAATGCGGGTAACGCCCGCGCCGATGGCCGTCACCTCGCCGGCTCCGTCCGAGAACGGGATCAGCGGCAATTTGGTGACGCCGCCCTTGCCCTGGATGGTGAGCAGGTCCCGATAGTTGAGCGATGCCGCCTTCATCCGCACAGCGACCTGCCCCGGCCCGGGCACAGGCTCGGGCAGATCGGCCAGCTCCATCCCCTCGATCGACCAGTCGCGCGCGACCTGCCAGGCTTTCATGGGAGGCGCTCCGTCTCAGGTGCCAAAGCTCTTCTGCACCGCCTTGTCGAGGGTATCACCGCCGACGAAGCGCTGGCGCAGCTCGCGCTTGAGCAGCTTGCCGCTCGGATTCTTCGGCAAGGCATCCACGAAGATGACACGCTTGGGCACCTTGAAATGCGCCATCTGGCCGGCGCAGTGCTTGATGACGGATTCCTCGTCGAGCTTCTCGCCGCTCTTCACGACGACGATCGCGGTCACCGCCTCGATCCAGCGCGGATCGGGCAGGCCGACGACGGCAACCTCCGACACGGCGGGAATGCGATAGACCATCTCCTCAACCTCGCGGCTCGCGACATTCTCGCCGCCGGTCTTGATCATGTCCTTGACGCGGTCGACCACGGTGATGTGGCCCTCCTCGTCGACGGTGGCGAGATCGCCCGAGTGAAACCAGCCGCCCGCGAACGCCGCCGCCGTCTTGACGGGATCGTTGTAATAGCCGGACAAGAGATGCGGCGAGCGATGCACGATCTCGCCGACTTCGCCGACCTTGACGTCCTCCATCGCCGTATTGACCACGCGGGTCTCGACATTGAGCACGGGCTTGCCGGCCGAGCCGGCCTTGCGGAGCTGGTCCGCCGGGCGCAGCACGGTTGCGAGCGGCGCGATCTCGGTCTGGCCGTAGAAATTCCAGAATTTGACATTCGGCAGCCGGCGCTGAAGTTCGAGCAACACTTCCACTGGCATGATCGAGGCACCGTAGTACCCTTTTTCAAGCGTCGAAAGATCGGTCTTGTCGAAGTTTGGCGAGCGCAGCATCGCGATCCAGATCGTCGGCGGCGCGAAGAAGGACGTGATCTTGTGCGCCTGGATCAGCGCCAGGATGTTGTCGGCGGTCGGCTTGCCCGTGATCACGCCGGAGGCGCCGAGATAAACTTGCGGCCCCAGGAACACGTCGAGCTGGGCGCAGTGATAGAGCGGCAGCGCGTGCAGGAACTTGTCGTCCACGCTCATGCCGCCGTCGATGATGCAGCTGACATACTGCCACATCACCGCTTCATGGGTCAGCATCGCCCCCTTGGGGAGGGATTCCGTGCCTGAGGTGTAGACGATCTGCGCGAGATCGCGGCTGTCGACCGAGGCGTCCAGGAACGAGCCGTCGGCATGAAGCAGATCGTCGAACGTGGTGAGCCCCGCCGGCGCCGTCGCGGGATCCTCGCCCGGCAGCCAGATCATCTTCTCGACCGCGCAATCCCTGGCGCTTGCGGCCTTCGCCGGCTCGACGAAATCGGGGCCGGCCGCGAGCAGCTTGGCGCCGGAGCTCTTCAGGATGAAGTTGATCTCATCGGGATTGAGCATGAAGTTGATCGGCACCAGCACCGCACCGATCCGCGCCGCAGCGAAGCGCAGCGCCGCGAAGGCGTGCGAGTTGCGCGAGAGCACCGCGATGCGATCACCCTTCCTGACACCGAGGCCGAGCAGGCCGCGACCGATCCGGTTACAGATCGCGTCCATCTCGGCAAAGCTCCAGCTGACATCGCCGCAGCTGACGGCAAGCTTGTTCGGATCGCGGCCCGCCGAGCGGCGCAGGAGATCGCCGATGGAATGCTCGCGGGCTTTCGCGATGGTGGCTGCGGTCTCGGTCATGTGTCCCTCCGGGTGATGTCTTTGTTTGTTGGATTTCTTGTTCGAAATCTTGCGTCTTGTTTTTGCGCTACCGGCGCCGGGCCGCCTGCGCGTGCTCCATGTACATGTGCTCGACCGAACGATCGAGCGAGGCGATCTTCTCGAAACCGCGACGCCAGTCCTGCAAATGCCGGCGCGTCCACAGCACGCCGGCCTCGCGGTCACGACGGCGGATCGCGTCGATGAGATGGCGATGCGCTGCGACGAGGCGCGGGCCGCCTTCGGCCACGCCCGTCACGATCATCTCGGTGGTGGGATAGAACAGCTGCGCCGCCGGCTCGCGCGCGAGCTGGAGCACACGGTTCTGCGAGGCCTTGGCGACCAGCACGTGGAATTCGGCGTCGCACTCGGCCAGCCTCGCGGGATCGCCGACAACGGCCCCGCTGCGGGCGAGATTGTCCGTGAGCTCCGCGACGTTCTCCTCGCTGGCTCGCTCCACGGCGCCTTCGATGCTGGCGACCTCCAGCGTCATCGAAGCCTCATAGAGTTCGCGGAAGGTGACCTCGTGCAGCACCAGCGCGCGGCTGAGACGGCTTGCGAGCTTGCTGTAGCGCGGCAGGCAGGCGTGCAGGCGGCGCGAAGAATCGCGGCGGATCAGCCCGCCTTCTTCCAGCACACGGATGCCCTCGCGAATGGTCGAGCGGTTGACGCCGAACTGGCGGACCAGATCGTGCTCGGTGCCGATGGGATCGCCCGGCTTGATGCGGCCGTTGACGATCTCGCGTTCGATGGCGTCGGCGACCTTCTGATAGGCCGGCGCCACATCGATCGGACGAAACAGCGGTGCGATGGGCAAACCGGACCTCAATGGCGTTTGTCGGACAAACTATATTCGCAGCTTTCGAATGCGTCAAACTGCTCCATAGAAGCGGTAGATTCAATAAATTGACTCTGCCGGAACCCACCTCTAACTTTGTCGGACAAAGGGACAGAATAGTCCCATGCAAGAGGAAACGTATCCATGAGACCTATCGCAGCCCTCGTGTCTGCGGCCGGCCTGCTGTCGGCTGCCCTGATCATCCCCGCCTCGGCCCAGCAGGCACCGCTCAAGATCGGGGTGCTCTCCGATTTCTCCTCGGTCTATTCCGACATCGGCGGCCAGGGAAATGTCGAGGCCACCAAGATGGCGATCGAGGATTTCGGCGGGCAGATGTTCGGCAAGCCGATCGAGATGGTCGCCGCCGACGTGCTCAACAAGCCCGACGTTGCCTCCACCATCGCGCGTAAATGGTGGGAGACCGAAGGGGTCGACATGATCATCGACCTGCCGACCTCGGCCACCGCGCTCGCGGTGATGGAGCTGTCGAAGCAGTACGAGAAGATCATGATCGTGACGGATGCGGCCAGCTCCGACATCACCGGAAAATCGTGCTCGCCCTATACGGCGCACTGGACCTACGACACCTACGCCAACGCCCACACGGTCGGCAGCGCCATCGTCAAGAACGGCGGCGACACCTGGTTCTTCCTCACCGCCGACTACGTGTTCGGCCATTCGGTCGAGCGCGACACCGGCGACGTCGTGAAAGCCGCTGGCGGCAAGGTGCTCGGCAGCGTCAAGCATCCGCTCAACACCGCCGACTTCTCCTCGTTCCTGCTGCAAGCCCAGGCCTCCAAGGCCAAGATCATCGGCCTCGCCAATGGCGGCGGCGACACCATCAACGCGATCAAGCAGGCCGGCGAGTTCGGCATCGTCGCCGGCGGCCAGAACCTCGCGGCGATCGTGATGTTCATCTCCGATGTGCACAGCCTGGGCCTCAAGCTTGCGCAGGGCCTGATCATCACCGAGGCCTACTACTGGGATCTCAACGACAAGACCCGGGCTTTCGGCAAGCGCTTCCTGGAGCGCGTCAAGCGCATGCCGACGATGAACCAGGCCGCGACCTATAGTGCGACGCTGCATTACCTCAAGGCGGCGCAGGCCGCCGGCACCCGCGACACCAAGACGGTGATGGCGAAGATGCGCGAGCTGCCGGTGAAGGATGCCTTCACCGACAACGGCGTGCTGCGCGAGGACGGCCGCATGGTGCACAGCATGTACCTGTTCCAGGTGAAGAAGCCGGAGGAGTCGAAGGCACCGTGGGATTACTACAAGCTGCTCGCCGAGGTGCCCGCCGACCAGGCGTTCCGCCCGCTCAAGGACGGCGGCTGCCCGCTGGTGAAGTGAGACGGCCCGGATCGCGCCGATAGTCATCCACTCAGGAAGCCTCGCTCGTCCGCTTGATCATCCGGCGGACGAGCGGCAAGGACAACGCGCCCAAAATAGAGGCAAGGACGCCTCGCACCGCGGTCTGATCTGCATCAAGTTGCGGTGCAAAATTCGCTGCAATGTTGGGACCGTCTCTTCCGCGCGATCAGCGGCGGGGAATACGTCTCAACAGTGGGCGCCGCCGCACGGCGTGATGAACAGATGAACTTTACACCCGGTCGAGTCGTCGCCGCGATCGCCATCCTGCTCGCGGGCGGCGGCTATTACTATTGGCAGCATCGCGATACCAACACGCTGCCGGCAGGATTCGCTCGCGGCAATGGCCGCATCGAAGCGGTCGAGATCGACATCGCGACCAAGACGCCGGGCCGGATCCGCGAGATCCTGGTGGGCGAAGGCGACTTCGTGCGCGCGGGCCAGGTTCTGGCGCGCATGGACACCGAGCAATTGCAGGCCCAGCGCCGCCAGGCCGAGGCGCAGCTGCAGCGCGCCGCCATCAACGTCGAGACGGCGAAGAGCCTGGTGAACCAGCGCGAGGCCGAACGCAAGGCGGCCGAGGCCGTGGTCGACCAGCGCATCGCGCAGCTCGACACCACGAGCCGCAAGCTCGATCGCTCCGAACAATTGATCAGGACCAGCGCCGTGTCGCAGCAGGTCCTGGACGACGACCGCTCCGCCAATGCCACGGCGAAGGCGGCGCTCGCCGCATCCCATGCGCAGGTCGCGGCATCCGAGGCCGCGATCAGCTCCGCCCGCGCCATGGTGATCGACGCCGGCGCTTCGGTCGACGCCGCAAAGGCCGCGATCGAAAGCATCAATGCCGACCTCAACGACAGCGTGCTCAAGGCGCCGCGCGACGGCCGCGTGCAGTATCGCGTGTCGCAGCCGGGCGAGGTGCTGGCCGCCGGCGGCCGCGTCCTCAACATGGTCGATCTTGGCGACGTCTACATGACGTTCTTCCTGCCGACGGCCGACGCCGGCCGCGTCGCGATCGGTGCGGAGGTCCGCCTCGTGCTCGACGCCATCCCGCAATATGTGATCCCCGCCAAGGCCACCTTCGTCGCCGACGTCGCGCAATTCACGCCCAAGACGGTCGAGACCGAGGAGGAGAGGCAGAAGCTGATGTTCCGCATCAAGGCGCATATCGCACCCGATCTGCTGCGCCAGCACATCGAGCATGTGAAGACCGGCCTGCCCGGCATGGCCTATGTGCAGCTCGATCCAGCCGCGCAATGGCCCGACAACCTCAAGATCAAGCTGACGAGATGAGCACGACTGCCGCAGCCGAAGCACCGGCTGCCGACGGCAGCGTGGTGCATCTGGAAGGCGTGGGCCTGAGCTACGGCAAGGCCCGGGCGCTCGAGTCCATCACGCTCGACCTGCCGGCCGGGTGCATGGTCGGATTGATCGGCCCCGACGGCGTCGGCAAATCCAGCCTGCTGTCGCTGATCGCCGGAGCCCGCGCGATTCAGGACGGACGCATCCACGTGCTCGGCGGCGACATGGCGAGTTCGCGCCATCGCCGCAACGTGTGCCCCGACATCGCCTACATGCCGCAGGGGCTCGGCAAGAACCTGTATCCGACGCTGTCGGTGTTCGAGAACATCGACTTCTTCGGCCGCCTGTTCGGACATGACAAATTAGAACGGGACAGGCGGATCGCCGGCCTGCTGCGCGACACCGGCCTCACGCCCTTCGCCGACCGGCCCGCTGCAAAGCTCTCCGGCGGCATGAAGCAGAAGGTCGGCCTGTGCTGCGCGCTGATCCACGATCCCGAACTCCTGATCCTGGACGAGCCGACCACCGGCGTCGATCCGCTCTCGCGGCGCCAGTTCTGGGAGTTGATCGCCTCCATCCGCGCCAGCCGGCCCGGCATGAGCGTGATCGTCTCGACCGCCTATATGGAAGAGGCGGCGCAGTTCGACGTCCTGATCGCGATGAACGCCGGCCGGGTGCTCGCGACCGGAACGCCCGCCGAGCTCAGGCGGCAGACCGGGGCCGATACGCTCGATGAGGCCTTCATCCGCCTCCTGCCCGAAGCCGATCGCGGCAACCATGCCGATGTCGTCATCCCGCCGCGGAGCGAGGACCACGAGGAGATCGCGATCGAGGCCGATCACCTGACCCGGCGATTCAGCGGCTTCGTGGCCGTCGACGACGTCAGCTTCCGCATCAGGAAGGGCGAGATCTTCGGCTTCCTCGGCTCCAACGGCTGCGGCAAGACCACGACCATGAAGATGCTCACCGGCCTCCTGCCGGTCAGCGAGGGCACCGCGCGACTGTTCGGCAACACCATCGATGCCGGCGACATGTCGGTGCGGCGGCGCATCGGCTACATGTCGCAGGGCTTCTCGCTCTATTCGGAGCTCACGGTCGCGCAAAATCTCGATCTGCATGCGCGGCTGTTCGAGCTGCCGGCGGAGACCATCGGCCCGCGCATCAGCGAGATGGTCGCCCGGTTCGATCTTGCCGACGTCGTCGATTCCCTGCCCGATGCGCTACCGCTCGGCCTGCGGCAACGATTGTCGCTCGCGGTGGCGATGATCCACGCGCCGGACATTCTCATCCTCGACGAGCCGACCTCCGGCGTCGATCCGGTCGCGCGCGACCAGTTCTGGCAAATCCTCGCCGAGCTCTCGCGCAAGGACAACGTCACCATCTTCGTCTCGACCCATTTCATGAACGAGGCCGAGCGCTGCGACCGGGTTTCGCTGATGCATGCCGGCAAGGTGCTGACGTCGGACACGCCTGCGGCGATCGTGGCGGCGCGCGGCACCGCGACGCTGGAGCAGGCCTTCATCGCCTGCCTGGAAGAGGCGATCGCCGGCACTGCGGATGCCGCCATCCAGCCGGCACCCGCACCGGCCGTGCCGACCGAGACGGCGTCGCCACCACGCAAGCGCGGCATGAGGTTCAATCTGACCCGCATGCTCGCCTATTCCCGGCGCGAGGCGCTCGAGCTGCGGCGCGACCCGATCCGCGCGACGCTCGCCATTCTCGGCAGCGTGCTGCTGCTGTTCGTGCTCGGCTACGGCATCAGCATGGACGTCGAGAACCTGACCTTCGCCGTGCTCGACCGCGACGACAGCGCGATCAGCCGCGACTACAGCCTCCAGATCGCGGGATCGCGCTATTTCACGCAAAAATCCCCCATCATCGACTATGCGGATCTCGATCGCCGCATGCGTGCCGGCGAGATCGGCCTCGCCATCGAGCTGCCGCCCGGCTTCGGCCGCGACGTCAGCCGCGGCCGCCACGTCGAGATCGGCGCCTGGGTCGACGGCGCCAATCCGACGCGGGCCGAAACACTGCGCTCCTACGCCCAGGCGATCCACGCCACCTGGCTCGCGCAGAAGGGCCGCGAGCTCTATGGCGAGGCGGCGATCGCCGGATCCTACCAGCTCCAGCTGCGCTACCGCTACAATCCCGACGTCATCAGCGTCGTCGCCATGGCGCCGGGCATCATCCCGCTGCTGCTGGTCATGATTCCGGCCGTGCTCGCCGCGCTCGCGGTGGTGCGCGAGAAGGAGCTCGGCTCGATCGTCAATTTCTACGTGACGCCGGTGACGCGGCTGGAATTCCTGCTCGGCACGCAGCTGCCCTATGTCGTGCTCGCATTCGGAAACTTCCTCCTCCTCGTCGGCTTCGCCCTCGTCGTCTTCCGTGTCCCCTTCACCGGAAGCTTTCCGACCTACGCGCTCGCCGCACTGCTCTATGTCACGGCGACGACCGGCATGGGACTGGTGATCTCGGCCTTCATGAACAGCCAGATCGCGGCCCTGTTCGGCACCGTTCTGGTCACGCTGATTCCGGCCATCCAGTATTCCGGGCTGATCGATCCGGTTTCATCGCTACAGGGAGCGGGCGCGCTGATTGGACGGCTCTATCCCACCACCTATTTCGTCACGATCTCGCGCGGCACCTTCTCCAAGGGCTTGGCGTTCGACACCCTCCACAACGATCTCCTGGCACTCGCCATCATGGTCCCCATCCTGGTGATTGCCGGCGCGATGCTGCTGAAGAAACAGGCTCGCTGACATGCGCTTCGACAACGTATTTCGGCTCGGGATCAAGGAACTGCGCGGCCTGGTGCGCGACCCCATGCTGCTCGTGCTGATCGTCTATTCCTTCACGCTGGCGGTCTATGCCGGCGCCAAGGCGCTGCCGGAGACGCTGAACCGCGCCGCCATCGCGGTCGTCGACGAGGACCATTCGCCGATCTCGACCCGCATCGAGATGGCGTTCACCCCGCCCTATTTCTCCGAGCCGCGCCTGATCTCGCAGTACGAGATGGACCGGAGGATGGACGCCGGCCTCGACACCTTCGCGCTCGACATCCCGCCCGACTTCCAGCGCGACCTGCTGGCGCGTAAATCGCCCACGATCCAGCTCAACGTCGATGCCACCCGCATCTCGCAGGCGTTCAACGGCGGCGGCTATATCGAGCAGATCGTCAGCGCGGAGGTCGCCGAATTCCTGGCCCACACGCGCAACGCCCAGGCCGTGCCGATCGAGCTGGCGCTGCGGGCCCGGTTCAATCCGGAGCTGAAGAAATCCTGGTTCGGCGCCATCGACCACGTGATTACCTCGATCACCATGCTCTCGATCATCCTGACCGGCGCGGCGCTGATCCGCGAGCGCGAGCACGGCACGATCGAGCACCTCCTGGTGATGCCGGTCACGCCGCTGGAGATCATGGTGAGCAAGGTCTGGTCGATGGGCGCCGTGGTGCTGGTCGCCTCCGCGCTGTCGATCGCCTTCGTCGTCAAGGGATGGCTCCAGGTCACGATCGACGGCTCGCTGGCGCTGTTCCTGGTCGGCGCCGCGCTGATGCTGTTTGCGACCACCAGCATGGGCATCTTTCTTGCGACCGTCGCCGGCTCGATGCCGCAGTTCGGACTGCTGCTGATCATGATCCTGCTGCCGCTGCAGACCCTGTCGGGCAGCATGACGCCGCGCGAGAGCATGCCGCAATTCGTCCAGGACATCATGCTGGCGGCGCCCAACACCCATTTCGTGATGCTGGCCCAGGCGATCCTGTTCCGCGGCGCGGGCCTCGAGGCCGTATGGCCGCAGCTGGTCGCGCTCGCCCTGATCGGCGGCGTCTTCTTCGTGATCGCGCTGCGCCGGTTCCGCGCATTCCTGGCTTGAGGCGCGCGGTGCGGCGCTAGAGCTTGTGCCCTTTCTGGCGCAGCGCCTCGATCAGGCGCTGCTTCAGGTCGTCGGCGGCCTTCTGGCTGACGTCCTGTCCGATCTGCGCACCGGCCTGCGCCAGCGCGTCCGACTTCTCCAGGAACTTCCTCCCGGCCGGCTGGGCATAGAACGCCTCGATCTGGCGCAGCTCGTCCGCGCTGAAGTTTTGGGCATAGAGCGCTGCGACCTGGTCGATCATCGATGCCAGCAACGGGGCGTAGATCTCGGAGCCGGGCGCCGTCATCGCGTCATAGTCGCGCTCGATCTCCGGCCTGTCCTGCGCGACCAGCGGCCGGAGCCTGAGCAGGAGCTGCGGCAACTGCGCGCGATACTGGTCGGCGATCTTCAAGGTGAGGACGAGCTTGCGGGCCGCGCTCATCGCCTCGGGGGCGGGTCCTTGCGCGGAAGCACCGCAGACCAGGAGCAGGAGGACGCCGGTGACGGTCAACACGCGTCTGGACATGGATGTCTCCATTGGCTGGCGATGCTCAATGCGCCGCGGGCGCTGCGGCAGCGGTCGTCGCCGTCGCATTGTCCAGCGCCGCCTCGTCCTCCTCGACCTCGGTCACCTTCACGAACAGGTTCGGTACGCGCTCGGCCCGGTCGAGCAGCCAGGCCGCGCCGATCATGATGACGATGCCGAGCGCGGAGACCGCGAGCTGCTCGAAGATGCCCCTGGTGTACTGCGTCAGGATCCAGTGCGCCGAGAACGACAGGAAGACGCCGAGGCAGAAGATCGGCAGTGAATGCTGGCCGCAGAGGATGATCGGCCGCAGCCAAACCCCGTGCAGCGCACGCGATTTGCGCGAGATGAAGTGAGTGACCCAGATCGCCAAAGCGAGGAAATGCGTGAGGCGCAGCATGTCGAGGTTGGTCTTGTCGATCGGGTAGATCGACTTGATCATCCATTTGGGGATCAGCGCCTCGAGCGCATGGATGTGCCAGGTCATCACGATGAGAAGGGCGAAGACGAGCCAGGCCGCCGCCAGTGCCATCGCCGTCCTCGACCAGACCCATCTTGCGATCGTGTCGACCTGTCCGATGCCGCACCAGGCCGCGAACACGAACATCAGCTGCCAGCAGAACGGGTTGAAGTACCATTTCGTGCCGGGGGGATAGGAGGCGATGTTCCAGTCGAACCAGCGCGACAGGACGTAGAGCAGGACGGAGCCGGCAAGCGTCAGGTTCGGCCGGCGCACCAGGCACCACACGACGAAGGGCGAGGCGACCACCAGCGCGATGTAGAGCGGCAGAACGTCGAGGTTGACCGGCTTGTATTTCAGCACAATCGCCTGCCCGATCAGTTCGTCCGGATGCGACAGGAAATTGAAGACGTTGAACTCGTGCGCGTACATCGGATTGTCGAAACGGCGCACGGTCCGCGCGATCTGCGCCGTGAACAGCAGGAACAACATGATGTGGGCGACATACAATTCGGCCGCACGCCGCCACAGCCGCTTGGCGGCCGCGAGAAACCAGCCGCCCGCGATGACGGGCCCGTAGATCCAGCCGACCAGATAGCCCGAAATGAACACGAAGAATTCGGCAGCGTCGCTGAAGCCGTAATTGCGCAGGGTCAGCCAGGCCACGACGTCCTGCGGGATGTGGTCGAGGAAGATCATCCACAGGCCGATGCCGCGGAAGAGATCGAGCCGCAGGTCGCGCTCGACCGGCGACAACAGAGCTGAGTGGTTCCGGGTGATCATGGCCCCGCCTCTCCCGCCGGGCGTCGCGCCATCGCGGCGCCGGCAAAATGAGATGCTCGAAAATATCGATAGAAGTCACCTCGCCGTACGGCTGGTACCGACGGTAGCCCACCTTGACCTCGGTGCAAGGGGCTCCTCGTCAGCACGAAACGCGGCGGCCTCTGCCGCCGGCTTCACCCGGCGCCCATCAAAAAAGTCGAAAACAACCCCATGCACAGTAGAGGCGACCTCCTAAGTGCTTGCGTTGGCTGTGAAACTCAAATGACGCGTCGGGCAAGATTATCGCCTCGACGGTATGATCACACGCCTGTCCGGGACAGGATCAGGTGAACTGGTCGCGCCGGGCGAGCATCCCGGTCAACATCGCCTCGGCCTTGCTCTTGAGCGGCTGCGCGCCGCTTTCGGATGCGATCGCGATTGTCCCGCGCAGGGACGTGACGATGGCTGCAATGTTGTCCTCGCTGGAGGCAGGCGTCACGATGGCTTCACCGAACAGGGCCTCGGCCTCGAGGCCCGAAAACCCCTGCTGGCGCGCGGTGTTGCGCGCCTCGCGCAGCATATTTGGCGGCGCCTGAACATCGCCGAGGCGCCAGGTCGCGAGCGCAAGGTAGATCGAGCTGCGCAGCACGGCCGAGGTATAGCCGACCGCCTTCGCCTCCTCGCGCGCCTCGGTCAGCATGCCGCGTGCCCGGTCGAACAGTCCCTGCTCCAGATAGGCCATGCCGAGATGGCAGGCGAGCACCGGCACGAACAGCCGGACGCCGTGCTTCTGCGCCAGGACAAAACCGTCTTCGAGAATGGCGGCCGCCGCCGCCGGGTCGTTGCGGCCGAGCATGAGCCAGCCGCTGCTATAGGCGGCTGCGGCGCGGTCGTAGGGACGGCCCGTCTCCTCGGCGATCGCGGCGGCCTGTCGCTCGAACTGCTCGGCGGCATCGAACTCGCCCATGACGGTGCGGGTGAAGCTGTTCATCATGCAGCAGAGCAGGAGGAGAGATCGAGGGGTCGTACCGATCGGAGCGCTGGCTTGCGGGCCCTCCAGCTGGGCGTGGGCCTCGGTCAGCGTCCGGCCTGCCTCGCGATAGCGGCCGGCGAGGAAATACGCCTGTCCGAGACCGTATCGAGCCAGATTGAGCCAGCCTGGATTGCCCCACTCTTCCGCGAGGCGAACCACCTCTTCCGAAACCACGACGGCTTCGACAGGCGCTCCGAAGAAGTTCTGTGCGCCTGCCCTGACCGTCATGGCGGCGACCTTGCGTTCGATGTCATCGATCGCCCCCGCACGCCGTTCCGCCTCCTTTCCGAGATCCAGCCACTCGGTGACCTGGCCGGACGCGATGAATGCCGCACGCGCTTCCATCCGCAAATCGATGGCGTCCGCCTCCCGCAAAGGCGTCATCGGCATCTTGTCGAGCGAGCCCATCGCGATCTCGAAATAGCTCGCCGCGTCCGAAAACGCCGAGCGGCTCAAGCATTTCCGGCCCGCGCTCCGGCCATGGCTGAACGCCTTGAGCCAATCGCGGGCGCGCACCGCGTGGTAGCACAGCGCGTCGGGCTCGTCCGCGCCCGCGCCGTCGCTCTCCAGCCTTGCAAGAATGCGCGCGTGAATGTCCTCGCGCACCTTCTCGACCATCGAATCATAGGTCACCTGACGGACCATCTCGTGCCGAAACTCGAGCACGTCACCCAACTCGCTGTCGATCCTCACCAGCAGTTCGGCGCGGTCGAGCGCCGCAAGGCAATCCTGGAGGCCATCCTCGGGCAGCTCGAGCAGCGTGCGCAGCATGGCGACGCTCGATCGCGGGCCCAGCGCAGCCGCGACCTGCAAAACCGAACGCTCCTGCCGCGACACGCGATCGAGCCGCGCGGCAATCACCCCCTGAATGCTCGAGGGAATGCCAAGCTCCTCGATCGGGCGCATCAGCGCGAGATCGCCCCATTGGCCGTGGAGCGTTCCACTGTCCCGTAGCCCGCGGCACACTTCTTCGATGAACAGAGGGACATTGGCGGTGTGCGAAATAATCCGGTTCTTCAGATCGTCGTTCGCCGTGGAGGGACCGAGCATGTCGGCCAGCATGGCCAACCCCGAATCATCGTCGAGCGGCTGCATCGCCACGATTTCGGCGCGGCAACGCGCAATCCAGACCGGCATGCCATTTGGCCTGGACGTGAGCAGGACGAGAAGACCCGGCACCTGAAGCGAAGCGATTGTCGCCATGATCGTATCGCTGGCCCGGTCGAGCCAATGCAGGTCCTCAACCAGGAGGACCGTTCGCTGGCGGCGGGCGATGCCCTCGACGATGGCGCAGCTTGCCTCGGAGATCGCTCGCCCTCGGGCATGGGGCTCGAGCTGATTCCAAAGCGGATTCGAAATCGGCAGATCGAGCACTGCGTCGAGGGCGCACCTTTGAACCTCCCCAAGATCCTCCCGGGGATCGAAGGGCCCGTCGGAGTCCTTTGCAGCGGCCTCCAGGGCCGAGAGCAAGAGGCGCTTGAGCGTGCTGAACGGAGCTCCCTGGAGATTCGGGCTGCACTCGGCATCGATCAGGCGCCAGCCATCGGGCCTGAGCTCCTGGACGAATTCGTGCGCGAGCCGCGATTTGCCGATGCCGGCGTCGCCGAGCAGCAGAACCACCTGTGGGCTCGTCCTGGCGACCTCGACGGCACGGGCCAGCAGCGCCCGCTCCGTCGTCCGATCGACAAATCGCGAGACGCTGCGTGCGCGTCGCACCCGCCAGCTCGAAAGGTCGCTCGCTCCCACGATGCGGTAGACCGGCACCGACTGATTGAAGCCGCGTAACGGCTTGCCGCCCAGAAACTCGAATCGGACGTGCCCTTCGGCAAGCTCCTTGCAGGCCTGCGACACATAGATCTGGTTCGCCTCGGCCGCCGCCTCCAGCCGGGCCGCCAGGTGCTGGGCAGCCCCGCCGATCTCGTAGACCTTGGAAAACTCGCTGGCGACCATGTAGGCAACGACATGGCCGGAGTGGAGACCCACCCGAACCTGAAGCCCGGGGTCGCCGAGGCCCGCGACACGCCGGACCAGCTCGATCGCCGCGTGGCAGGCGAGGGGTGCATGATTGTCGTCCGCGATCGGAGCACCGAACACCGCAGAGAGCCCGTCGCCCAATTCCTTGCTGACGATGCCTCCGAACTGACGCACCGCGCCTCTCATGGCCGCCAACGCGGGCTCCAGGCGCGAGATCGCCTGCTCCGGATCGAGATCGGCAACGAGCCCGGTCGAGTCGATGACGTCGGCCCGAAGTATCGTTACGAATCGCCGTTCGCTGTCCGGTTCGGAACGACGCACGGCCACCCCGCATTTGGAGCACCAGCTGTCGCCTGGGTTGATCGCCGACTGACACGCGGCACAATACATTTCCGTGCCTTCAATATTCGCTGCACCGTCCTTCGACCAGCGCCCGCGAGGAGCCCGACGCTAGATTACCTATCGGAAGATTCATGGCAATCGAACTTGCGAGCAAGCATGGCCGCATCACCAACCGGCAGATCTCTGGACGAAGCACATTTTCGAGTGATAGCGTTTCCGCGCGCGAAAATGGGGCCGCGCGTTCTAGGGGGCGCCGAAGGCTTTCGTTCTGGCCAACGAGCTTTGCTGGGCTGCAGGTCACCCTGATTGGTTGGATCATAGCAAGGGACAAGGCGATGGGCGGAAGAACATATAACGGCAAGCAGTTCAAAGACTTGATGAACAGCAATTACTACCCTCTGGCGAACATGAAGAAGAGCGTGGCCAAGCTCAAGGCCTCGGACGACATCGATCTGCCGACCCTGGAATACGGCCAGTACCATCTGATTCTGACGCCGGCGTCGAAGTGGCCGCAGGGCAGCGCCAAATACTGGCACAAGGAGAAGGGCCGGGCGCGTCTCGACCTCAGCACCCAGCCGAACACGGTCCCGCTGTCCAGGGACGAGCCGGGCGTGATCCCGCTGACGCGATGCGACCTGCTCGATGCCTGCGTCCGGAAGTGCTTCAACTCCGAGCCGCCGATCCCGATGAAGACCAACATCATCGTTCACGCGCCGAGCGATGCCTTCGCCCACCGGCACGAGATCCGGCTGGAATGGGAGTACAAGAAGGGCTCGGACAAGCCGACGCTGCTCCATCTGACCATGGTCTGCCCGCACAGGGACTGATTGGAAGCGTTCTGCGCTGTTGAGAACATCGTCGCCCGCGCGCTGAAGGCGCGCGGGCGTTTTCATTCAGCGTCGAACACTGGTGGGTTGAACGGCTCGTTGCCTGTCTGGCCTTCTCTGTCCGGCTTTCTCATCACCGATTCGCGGTGACGAGATCAGGGCTCGCCTTGGAAAGACCGGGTCAGTGACGGGTCACATCCCCATGCAACGTTCCCACTTCTGCCGCTGGGCGGGCGTGACCTGCCCGGCTTCGTTCTGCGCCTGGGTAAAGCCCGCCTTCCGCTGACAGGCGCCGCTCTTGCCCATTCCGGAATTCTCTCCCGCCGGAGCCGCGTCTCGACAGGCCCGATAGGGATTCGCCTTCTCGGCCGGAACGGCATAGGCACGCCATTGGGCGTAGGTGAAACCGTATTTCTTCATGCAGGCCAGCGCGTGCGGCGTGCTGTTCGAGGGCTCGGCCAGAGCCGGACTCGCGGCGAGCGCCGCCAGGGCCAAAGCAGTCAGGATCGTCTTCTTCACGTGGCTTCTCCGCGAGCTGGGATTGCGCGGGTCTTTGGATGCGCGCCGGCCCGAGACAGGCCCGCGTCGCACGCGTTGATTAGTCGGTGCCCTTGTAGCCCGATTGCTTCCGGCACTTGTCGCGGACGGCCAAGGCCTCCTTGCGGGGAATGTTGAGGCGGACCGAGCCGTCCGGATTGCGAACCGCGCCATGCGCGACCATGCAGTCACGCGTGGCTTGAAGGGCGTCCTTGGCCGAAGCTGAAACGGTGAAAATGGCAGTCAGCGCGAGAACCGATATGGCGAGAGACTTCACAATGATTGGCCCTTTTGCAGTTATGACATTTGGGTACGTCGAGTTGCGCTACCCCTGCCCCCAGACTGATGGCCGTTCGAGGGATTGGACGTCGAGAAATCATTGGAGCCAGCGATGCCCAGCGCCTTCACGCAAGGACTTGCGTGCATCCTCGAAGCGCGGGCAGCGCGGCCAAAGCAAGTGAGAGTATTGTCCCCCCGGTCCCCATCAGGGCTGTCGTCAGCGCGACGGCAAGTAACCCCGGCAGCCCGCCGCAATCACAGGTTTAGCGTTGAGGTTCCACAATTGCAACCCGCCGCTGTCGATGCTTGTGATGACATTCCATGCTGCACAGCGTGAGAATATCCCGAGTGCTGTCGTGCGAGAGCTCGGCACACGCATGTCCCTGATGCGCAAATTTCCGCGGACGGCCTGGCAAAACAACGTGCCCGTTCTCGCCGTGGCGATCAAACGGCAACGTGCGGGGCTAGCCTTGTCGATCCCCCTCGGAAAGGCACAGAACGCGCCCGCGCCTGCGCGTCTTCCCGCCACGGTCTGAAGCCTGTCAGCAACTATCCCCCGCATCAAGCGGGCCATTTTCGTATCGGATCCGGTCAAATCCGAATTTGGTTGCGGGGACCCGCAACAGACACAACCCCAGACTTTTGCCCATTGTGACTTCTTTGAAATTGTAGAGGCCTGAGTCATTATGAGTAGGCTTTCCCGTGTCCGCTGAACGATCAGCCAATGGCCAAAAGCCAACCACTGTTAAGCATGCCTCTTCGATTTTGCGATAGTGGCGGGTAGTTGCATTCGTCTACGGTGTCATTCTACCGCCGGATGGACCTATTTGCGCATCGTTGCCGTTCCCGCTGACATCCCCACAAGGAACATGAGTATGGCGAGCTTCAAGTTGATGCCGCGCGGATGGATCTGAGAAATGCGCGGTCCTTTTAGAAGCTGTTGTAAGGAAGCGCGAAGTCGCTGGAGCACGCATGCCGGGCGCTATCGACCCTGCTGGTTTGTAAGCGGAGGGAGTACAAGAATTGCCAACTGGTCTGACGGCGCTGGCCTCCACCTCTTGAATGGAACGCTGACCGTGATTTTGGATGCCTCTAGGGCGTTCGGTAGTGCCAATTGCGCCGACTACTCTAGAGAAATTTTCTTTGCAAACGATACCCGCCCCAGTTGCCACCGATTAAAAAATCGCGTCAGCTAAGGCTTTACGGTTGTATCCGAATAGATCGTTTCGGCCCCGGGCATAGGGAATTTGAAACATGAGGGCTTTCCCAGTAAGCGATACATGGAATTTATTAGTGGCGCCAATCGCGAGCAGAGCCGAGGCAGCTACGATGTTCGTGGCAAGATTTAGCTTCGGTGTGTCCCTGTTGCTGGCAGTAAGCCTTTCTGATGCCAGTTGGGCGGCTGATGCTCAGCCCGAACCGGCACAAGCCACCTCTGAAAAAGGGACTTCGTCCGAGTGCAACCCGCCTTGCAGTCAAGCTCGAGACGGGCAATTGGCAACCATCGCTGCTCAGATCAAAAATCGCGAGCGGGGTCGGGATAACCCGATTGAGGTTGATCCTTTGCAGGTCATATTCAGGTTAAAAATGCCTCCCCTTAGGGAAGTTGATCCTCTTGCAGTCGCGTTCATGCCGAGTTCGGCTGATAGAGGATTCGAAGCAAGGCGCAGTACCGCCCCTGACGCAATTGGAGCAACGTGCAACGTCGAATTCGATATGCCATTCCCGGTTGAGCGTGCAATTCGCTTTTATCAGGTGAGCGAAGACGCGAAGAAATGCTCCAGGGCGACGCGCAATATCAGAAGCCTCGTCACCGATGTCGGCGAAGACGCATATCGGGCTCTTCAAAGCGCTTCTTATATAAATAATGTGGATCACAGTCTTTCGAAGAGTGTCGTAGAAGATTATGTTTCGGCATGCACTAAATCGTTTCAGGCGCCACCTATCTCCAAATTGTTGGGTGCTGATAATATCTTGCGGATCAGGCAAACCGTAGGTCTTATCAGGACTCCTTCTTCAATGTGCATGGGGGCCTTCGTCGGAAACAAGGTGCTGACGGCGAAACATTGCTTTGCTACGTCAGAGGCGGACGGGAAACTGTCAATTGACGCTTCTGCGGCGACGACCTTCAAAACCATTGACGGCGCGGAGTATAGCCTCAAGCCAGTCGGCCCGGGCAAGAGCGTGTTGAGTGACATTGATCGCGACAAGGACTGGATCTTGCTAACGACAACGGATGGAGCCAAGCCAAAAGCTGGCGGGCTAGACTTTCATCCGGAATCGGCAAGTCGTTGGCAGCCGCTAATCCTTCTTGGTCTTAGCCGCTACAACATGGCGCTTAATGACAAGTACCAACCGGACGATGCAATGGCTTCGCTCGATATTTCGCCGATTTGCTCAGTAATGGCTCGCGATGGTGGATATATTTATCATGCCTGCCAAACGCTGGAGGGCATGTCAGGTGCGCCGCTTCTGACGATGTCGGGGGGACGCATTGTCACCGTTGGCGTTCATACGGGAGATGCTGAAAAAGTCTCCACCGCGTGCGCGAAGAAACTAAGTGCGAGATACCCGAATTATGGAATTGCGCCTTCGATTAAGCCGGAGGAGCTTCGATGAATATGACTCGCCTCGTTATCCTCTCGTCGTTCCTACTAGTGTATCCAACGACCGTCTTTTCACAGCAACTGGCCGCCGTTAACCGAGATGATCCTGCGCTCCGGTCTGCCATATCGGAAGGTCGCAATTTATTGGGTGGATCGAGCGGCTTCGAGTCTTCGGGCGGAGGTGATCTTTCGCAAGCTAAGCTTCCAGTCGTCGGCGTGCTACCAAGCAAGATAAAAACGATCTTCGATCGACGACCTGCGGGTTTCGAAAGCGCCAAGAGCGGCCCGGCATCAATCGATCTAACCCGGATTAAGGCACTGCAGGTAGCTCATGGTGGCAATTTCGGGTATACGCTTAGCTATCATATTGCGGACAATCTGGACGCTTCGTGGAGTGCGACGCGGTATAAAAAGCGGGTGACAGGTAAGCCGTTGCTGGCACCAAGTACGGGCATGACTTGTGAAGCGAGCGCTGACGGCAATACTGCTGACGGGCAATGGTCAGCAAGGTGTCAGCTGCCCAAATTTGGAATCACGTACTATACAACGATCTTCTGCAGCGCACCCCGCACACGTCCCTATTGCAAAACGGCTGCGTATGCTGAGTCGTTCGCAAAAATTGCAGAGATATTGTTTCCAGGACTACCCGATTGATGGGAGTTTTCCGTGCGCTGCTTTGTTCTCACAATAGCTCTGTTCGCGAGCAGTCCGGCATTAGCCCAAGCCAACGATTTTTGCTTCCATTCTCCCGGAACACTTATTCCCGCCCCTGCGGCAGGTAAAGGGCGAGTAGATCGGGAAATCTATATTCCGCAGATGTCCTTTCCTTTGCGGGTAGGACCAGGCCTCGCTTCGAAAGTCGATCCTGAAAAAGGCGGCTTGACGGCGCATTTGAATTCCCAAATTTTCGGCATTGGAGGCTCGAACGGTCCTCCAGGGTCGCTTACGGACCCTCGCAACTATGCTGGATGCTTTGCAGACACCTATTGCGAGTCAAAGCGTGGTTGGAAAATGGATCTTTGTCCAAGCCGAATAGGCCATCAGGGCAATGATATTCGGGCCCATTGGAAAGAAGAGGATAAATACGAAGCCGTAGCATTTGCAGACGGGGTCATTACGATGATTACCTCCAATACGACCGTTGTTCTGGCGGCTGATGACGGCACGGAGTGTCGATACCTCCACATGACGCCCGCATCGATTAGCGGTCTTAGAATTGGGCAAAGAGTGAAAAAGGGAGAAACGATTCTCGGACGCGTTGGCGACGTCATGGGCGGGAAACGGCATGGCACGTCCTTGCACCTTCATTTCGATTGTAGCCAAACGATCGAGTTTGACAGCGGGCAGCTTCGTACCCACGTCCCTGTTTATACGTCGCTTGTTGCAGCCTATGCGTCAGCTTGGGGCATCCCGTTATCGATCAAGGATAATGCGCTGCAGGCACGCTCACCTTATGAAAGGTAGGTGAGTGTCTCGAAATCCCAAACCTGAGCTCGCGGGAGCAACAAAATTGAATACGAACGTCGGGATAATTGCGCTGCTGTTCGCGCTGACATTTTCCGGCATTCAATCTGCACAGGCGCAAACGCAAGATGCCAACATCGCTATTGTCGACTCTTCAGATAGCGTTGGCCCTTATGTAAGCCGACTTGCTGGTCGGGGAGTGACAGTTATCGGAAGGTACTATGCCCGCTGTCCCCAATGGGATGCCGACCGAAAGAACCGGATCGTCCCTGAGAAGCGGATGATCGACAATCTCAGTGAAGTAGATGCTATTCTGAAGAAGCGGTTAGGCATGCTTTCCGTTTACCAGTTCTATAGCCAAGCCGACAAATTCGACGACCAAAGAGCCAATAACGGCGTTACGGTCTTTGATGATCGTCCGCGCAATCCGAATGCTCGAACGGTGGAAGAGTTCAATGACTGCGTTAGTCCGGACCAGCCGAACACGATTGAGGAGGATGCCAGGTTAGACGGCTATGCTGCCATCACGCAGGCCAAGGAAATTGTGAAGCAGCCGATTGGCACGGCCATCTACTTCGGTGTGGATTTCGATCTAGACGCGAACAGACGGAAGAACGTTATGGCGTATTTTCGCATCGTAAGCCGAATTGTGACGGGTGCGGGATATGTTATGGGCGTCTACGGTAACGGAGATATCAGCAATTTACTGCGCGGAGAGAACTCAACGAAAGAGAAGTTAGTCGAGTTCGTGTGGCTTACCGCGTCCTCCGCCCATGCGGGTAGTGCGGATACCTATAATCGCAAACACTGGGACGTGCTACAAACCAAGACTGATACAAAATGGTCTGTCGAGGGGAAGCTTATCGAGCTAGATACAAATATTCAGAATCCCACCAGCTCAGACGTCGGGTTTTGGAAGAGTGGTGACCACGTTGTCGTACCCCATGACAGAAATCTCGCTATCAGCAAATCCAGGCGGTTTGTCTGTGAGGGAAGCCCTGTTGTCTTTGACGATACGGGTCAAAGCATAACCAAGGCTGCGTGTACCACAGCGTTTGGCATCGTCGTTCGGACGTTCGAAACGGATTCAAAAAAGAAACTCATACGTGTCGATTGTGATGAGGATGGCAATCCAGACGGATGGATGAAGGTGAGCGATTTATCATTGAAGCGACCATTGTGGATAGATGGTCAAGCCAAGCGAAAATCAGCGCATTGCGTCAGGTAGAGATCTTTCTGCTCGTCCTGCAACGTCGCCCATGGGCATATTATCATCAACAGACAATCTTGCTACGCTTCGCCTAGAATCCCGTAAACAGTCCTTGGCTCTCGCAATAAACTGTTTGGCCAAGCGTGCGGTAGTGGCGTTGTCCCACGCCAGCTCTTAGCCACGGTGATAACGTTGTCGGGCAGTTCTTTCTAAGGTTTTTACGCAAAAACTTTCTCAGAGCACTGATCCTTCCTTCGACCATTTCTGGGCATTTAAGCTATGCGTGGCCCTGAAGAATTGGGCGAAGCGCAAGAGCGCCATTCTCTCGCCTAATAGTCACATGTCCGGTCCCGATTTTCCAGACCAGGGCTTGGATCGCTAGCGCCACGTCAGCCTCCTCGGTGGGAGAGCTGAAAGCAGCAAATTACGGTGACGGTACAACTCAACTCGGAAATCGCTGTACCACGCGGCGCCCAAGCAACTCTAACCAGGTCAGCGGCCGCAAGGTTGGCCGGCTGACTCGAGGGTTTCCTGTGTAACTGAGGAGGATCTAATCGGGGCAGAGAAGCAACTCTCGCGCTGCTCCGTTCGTCGATACGACGTTGGGTGCGGGCTCAACGGCGCCAAGACGCAAAAGCCCTTGAAATCTTCACGATTTCAAGGGCTTAGGCTTCCTTGGTTGCGGGGATAGGATTTGAACCTATGACCTTCAGGTTATGAGCCTGACGAGCTACCGGGCTGCTCCACCCCGCGTTAAACACCTGCGCGCCTTCAGTTTAGTCCCGGGGACGATCGGTTGAGGCCTGCGCTGTTCGCGTGGCTTTCCTCGTCCGTCCCAAAGGCTTCCTTGGAAGGCAACCCCGGGCAAAGCCCTCGGGTGCGGGGCGTATGTACCAACCCAAGCTGCCTTTGGAAAGGGCTGCGGGAACGTTTTTTTCGACTTTATGACAGGGGAATCGACCGATTTCCGCTGCGTTCCCTGTGCTCTTGTCAGAAGTTCCACAAAGGGCCAGCTTGCGGCAACAAGATGAGGGCCCGAAACGCACCCTCGAGGGAGGAACGCCGTGGACAAATCCCTGACGAGCGCCCCGATCGGAGCGCTGGAGGAAGCCTTCCACGCCATGGTCGCGCGCTCGCGGGACGAGTCGGCGCCTGGCCTTGCCGAGCGGCTCGACCGGCTGGCGCGGCTGCGCAGCGTCGTCGCCGACAACGAAGAGCGCTTCCGGCAGGCGATCTCGGCCGATTTCGGCCACCGCTCGGCGGTCGAGACCACCATCGCCGAAACCATGCTGCTGTTCTCCGAGATCCGGCACGCGACAAAGCACCTGAAGGCCTGGATGGCGCCGCAGCGGATCGCCACCGCGCTGCAATTCCTCCCTGCCCGCAACCGGCTGATGCCGCAGCCGCTCGGCGTCGTCGGCATCATCGCGCCGTGGAATTATCCGCTGCAGCTGACGCTGGCGCCCGCCATCGGCGCGCTCGCCGCCGGCAACCGCGTCCTGATCAAGCCGAGTGAGCTCACGCCGCATTTCGCTGGACTGCTGAGAGAGACGATCGCCGCGCGATTCGATGCCACGGAGCTGCGCGTCACCGGCATCGAGAGCGAGATCGCGGAAGCCTTTGCGCGCCTTCCGTTCGACCATCTCGTGTTCACCGGCTCGACCCGGGTCGGGCGGCTGGTCGCGGAGGCCGCGGGGCGCAACCTGACGCCCGTCACGCTCGAGCTCGGCGGCAAGTCGCCTGCGATCATCGACGCCTCGGCCGATCTCGAGGAAGCGGCCGAGCGCATCGCCTACGGCAAGCTGCTCAATGCCGGGCAGACCTGCATCGCGCCGGATTACGTGCTGGTGCCCGAAGCCGCGCTGCAGGCCTTTGCCGAGAAGGTGCGCGCCCACATGCGGCGGATGTTCGGCACTGATCCTTCGAACAAGGACTACACCTCGATCATCTCGGACCGGCATTATGCCCGGCTCGAGGGCCTGGTCGCGGATGCGGCCCAGCGCGGCGCAAGGATCCTGCAGCCGGCGAAGGCGGACGATCCGAACTGGAAGGCGCATCGCAAATTCCCGCCGACGCTGATTGTCGGTGCGACCGCAGCGATGGGTGCGATGCAGGAGGAGATTTTTGGCCCGGTGCTTCCCGTGCTCGCCTATCGCGATCTCACCGAGGCCATCGCCTTCATCAACCATCGCGACCGGCCGCTTGCGCTGTACTGGTTCGGCAAAGACGGCACCGCGCGCGACGAGGTGCTGGCGCGCACCGTCTCCGGCGGCGTCACCGTCAACGACTGCCTGTTTCACTTCACGCAGATCAACCAGCCGATGGGCGGCGTCGGCGCCTCCGGCACCGGCGCCTACCACGGCGAATGGGGCTTCCGCACGTTCAGCAAGCTGAAGCCGGTGTTCTACCGTTCCAAGTTCAACCGCCTCGCCGATCTCTATCCGCCCTATGGCGGCAAGATCGCGCGGCTGGAGAAGTTGATGCGGTTCATGTCGTAGGTATCAGTCATTCCGGGGCGATGCGCAGCATCGAACCCGGAATCCATTCATCCGCGTCACTGGTGGTGAGATGGATTCTCAGGTGCGCAATTGCGCACCATTAGTTCGCGACTTCGTCGCGTCCCGGAATGACGACAAGGAATATGCAGGGGAGAGACAAGTGACTGACACATTCGATTTCGTCGTCGTGGGTGCGGGCTCGGGCGGCTGCACGGTGGCGGGGCGGCTGTCGGAGGATGCGGCGACGTCCGTGGCGCTGCTCGACGCCGGCGGACGGAACGACAGTTGGCGGATCACCACGCCGTTCGGGCTGGCCCTGCCCTACCAGGCGGCCAACTGGGCCTTCGATACCGTGCCTCAAAAAGGGTTGAACGGCCGCATCGGCTATCAGCCGCGCGGCAAGGGCCTCGGCGGCTCCTCGGCGATCAACGCCATGGTCTACATCCGCGGCCATAAATGGGACTACGACCATTGGGCTTCGCTCGGCAATGCCGGCTGGTCGTATGCGGACGTGCTGCCCTATTTCAAGGCTTCCGAGGACAATTCCGATTTCGACGGCGAGTATCACGGCAAGGGCGGCCCGCTGCACGTCAACCGGCTGCGCACGAACAATCCGATCCACGAGGTCTTCCACCAGGCCGCACGCGAGGCGCAGTTCCGCATCCGCGAGGACTTCAACGAAGAGGACCACGAAGGGCTCGGCAGCTACCAGGCGACCCAGCACAATGGCGAGCGCTGGAGCGCCGCGCGCGCCTATGTGCAGCCCCACATGGACAAGCGCGCCAATCTGCGCGTCGAGACGGGCGCGCACGCCACGAAAATCCTGTTCGAAGGAGGACGGGCCGTCGGCATCGAATATGTGCAGGGCAGGCAGACGAAACAGCTGCGCGCGCGCCGCGAGGTGATCCTTGCCGGCGGCGCCTTTCAGTCACCGCAATTGCTGATGCTGTCGGGCATCGGCGACGGCGAGGCACTCGGCAGGCACGGCATTGGCGTCGTCCATCATCTGCCGGGTGTCGGGCGCAATCTGCAGGACCACCCGGATTTCGTGTTCGTCTACGCCTCCGACTATCCGCACTTCGTACACGCCTCGCTCGGCCGGCTGCCCTCCCTGCTCCGCGCCATCCAGCAATATCGCCGCGAACGGCGCGGCCTGATGACGACCAATTTCGCCGAATGCGGCGGCTTCCTGAAGACGCAGGCACATCTCGACGTGCCGGACATCCAGCTCCACTTCGTCATCGCGATGCTCGACGACCACGGCCGCAAGAAGCACAAGGAGGCGGGCTTCTCGTGCCATGTCTGCCTGCTCAGGCCGAAGAGCCGCGGCAGCGTCTGGCTCAGAAGCGCCGATCCGCTCGCAGCTCCCATGATCGATCCGAATTTCCTCGGCGAGGAAGAGGATGTCGAGAGGATGGTCGCAGGCTTCAAGACGACGCGCCGCTTGATGGAGACGCCCGCGCTGCGCGCATTGCAGAAGAAGGACATGTTCACGTCCAACGTGCGCACCGACGACGACATCCGCGGCATCCTGCGCGAGCGCGTCGACACCGTCTATCACCCGGTCGGCACCTGCAAGATGGGGACGGACGCGATGGCCGTGGTCGATCCGGCACTGAAGGTGCGCGGCGTCGAGGGATTGCGCGTCGTCGACGCCTCGATCATGCCGACGCTGATCGGCGGCAACACCAATGCGCCGACCATCATGATCGGGGAGAAGGCGGCGGCTATGATCAGGGGGGAGATGCGGGCGAGTTAGGCAGCGCTGTCGCGTCATTCTCGGTGTCGTCCCCGCCGAGTGCGCAATTGCGCACGGGGGCGGGGACCCATAACCACAGGGAGTGGTTATGACGCAAGACCTCAACTCCGAGTCTTCGTCAAACGTCTCCCTGTGGTTATGGATGCCGGATCTGCGCGCGCTTTTGGCGCGCTTGTCCGGGACGACGGCGGAGTGAAAATCGCCTGTGGAGCAATGCGGCAGCGTTCAATTCAGCAGAAATCCGCCATCGACCGTCACCACGCTTCCCGTCATGTACCGCGACGCCTGTGACGCCAGCAGCAGGATCGCGCCGTCGAGATCGGACTCGGCGCCGACGCGGCGCTGCGGGATGCGCTTGGCGAGGCGCTCGCCCGCGGGCGTCGACCAGAAGGCGTGGTTCATCTCGGTGTCGATGTAGCCGGGCGCGAGCGCGTTGATGCGGATGCTCTGCCCGGCGAGCTCCAGCGCCATCGCTTTCGTCGCCTGGATGATGCCGGCCTTGGAGATCGCGTAGGGCGACACCGCCTTCAACACGCCGGTGCCGAGCACGGAGGCGATGTTGACGATGTTGCCCGGCTGCTTGCGCGCGATCATGCGCCGCGCGACCTCGGTTGCCAGGAAATAGGCGCCCTTCAGATTGGCGCCGATTACCGCGTCCCAATCCGCCTCGGTCTGCTCGGTCGCGAGCTTCTCGATGGCGATGCCGGCATTGTTGATCAGCACCGTAACCGGGCCGAGCGCGGCTTCCGCGGCGTCGACCGCGCGGGCGATCGAGGCGGTGTCGGTGACGTCGAGCGCGATCGCGGCGGCACGGCCGCCCTTGCCGCGGATCTCCTCCTCCAGGCTCTTCAGCTTGTCGGTCTGCCGCGCCGCCAGTGCCACCGCCGCGCCATGGGCCGCCAGCACCCGGGCAAATTGCCGCCCCAGTCCCTGGCTCGCGCCGGTGACGAGGATGGTTTCTTTACTGACGTCGAATAGGTCTGACATGACGCATTCCTTGCGCGTTTTTCCGAGCTTTGGAGCCACCAATACAGACGATTTTATCGATCTGAAACCGGAATGATCGGTCCGGCGTTCATTCGTTCCATCGAGGCAAGGCTTTGCTCATGAACAGTTTCGATCTCGCCGTCTATGCCGCGCTCGCCGTCGCGATCGGCTTCGGCTTCAGGACCGGTCTGCTGCGCAGCGCCATGACGATCCTTGCCTATCTTCTCGCCGCACCGATCGCAGTTGCGTTGATGCCGCTGATCGCGCCGCAAATTGCAGGCAACCCGAATTCGCCGCTGCTGCAGAACTGGATCTGGCTGTTCGGCATCTTCGTGGTGGTCGGCATGTTGTTCGGGCATATCGGCCGCATCGCGCTGAACGACACCATCGGCGAGGCCGGCATCGGCGACCGGCTCGGCGGCGCCGCGCTCGGCGCCATCAGGGTCGGCCTCGTCGCGACCACGCTGGTGCTGGTGTTCGACCAGATCGTGCCGGCCAACCGCCAGCCGCCGTTCCTCGCCGGTTCGCATCTGCGGCCGTTGTTCTCCACGGTCGGGCAGATGGGCTTCAAATCGCTGCCGCCGGAGGCGGCCTCCGCGATCGACCGCCTGAAGCAGGAACAGCGCATCTAGAGCTAAGTTGCATTTGCATCGCCACGCGGACGCGCATGCATTTTGGTACGGGCACCTCCCTTATCAGCAGCGCCACAGTTGGCTAGAGTGCGGCCCATCCAAAACCTGCCTGCTATTTTCGGGAGTGAAACAGTGGATCTTGGGATCAAAGGTCGCCGCGCCATCGTCTGCGCATCCAGCAAGGGCCTCGGCCGTGCCTGCGCCATCTCGCTGGCGGAGGCCGGCGTCGACGTCACGCTGACCGCGCGCGGCGCAGAAGCCTTGAAGAAGACGGCGGACGAGATCCGCAAGGCCTATCCTGATGTGAAGGTCACCGAGATCGTCGGCGACATCACGACGCCGGCGGGCCGCGAGGCCGTGCTGAAGGCCTGCCCCGAGCCCGACATCCTGATCAACAATGCCGGCGGCCCGCCGCCCGGCGATTTCCGCAACTGGACCCGCGACGACTGGATCAAGGCGATCGACGCCAACATGCTGACGCCGATCGAGCTGATCAAGGCCACCGTGGACGGCATGATGGCACGCAAGTTCGGCCGCATCGTCAACATCACCTCGGCCGCGGTGAAGGCGCCGATCGACATTCTCGGCCTGTCCAACGGCGCGCGCGCCGGCCTCACCGGCTTCATCGCCGGCCTGTCGCGCAAGACCGTGATCAACAACGTCACCATCAACGGCCTGCTGCCGGGCCCGTTCGAGACCGATCGTCTGACCAGCACCGCCAAGGGCGAAGCCGACAAGCGTGGCGTCACGCCGCAGCAGATCCTGGCCGAACGCGCCAAGCTCAATCCCGCCGGCCGCTTCGGCCAGCCCGACGAGTTCGGCTATGCCTGCGCCTTCCTGTGCGGCGCCAAGGCCGGCTTCATTACGGGCCAGAACATTCTGCTGGATGGCGGCGCATTCCCGGGGACACTGTAGCCCGTCATCGCATCCGCAACGGCGCACTCCACGTCATGCCCGGGCTTGTCCCGGGCATCCACGTTCTTTGTTCGGCGATGTAAGACGTGGATGGCCGGGTCCAGCCCGGCCATGACGATGTGGAGGCATCAGAGCCCGATCATCACCGCTGCTTGGTCGGCTCGTCCTCGTCCTGCTGGCTCGGACCGGACGAGTCGGCCGTCGTGCGCTCGCCGGTCCAGTCGATGCCGAATTCGTCGAGCCCGTCCGCGAGCAGATCGCCCAGCATGGGTTCACCGAGCAGATAGTGCACGGTTTCGCGGCGCGGACTGCGATACTCGGCGCGCGCTTCGGTCGCGCGGGCGCGCAGATCGTTCCAATCGTCGATCGTGCCATCGCCGCGGCCGAGCCAGGTCAGCGCGACGAGATCGAGCTGCTCGTCCTCGTTCAACGCGATCATGAAGCTGCCGAGCTCCTGCACGACAGGATCGGAGCCGTCATCCTCGAGAACGTCGAGCGCATCGTCATCGCTCGGGTTCGAGCCGGAATCCGGATCGGAATCTCCCTCCTTGACGTCGAATTCGCGCGCCTTCTCGATGATGAAGGCGACCTTTTCAGCGGATATTGCAAGCTCTGGCATGGCTCCTCCTCCGGTTCCCGCGATAACGCCGTATCGCGTCAGATGATCCATTGCGCTCCATGGCGGAAGACCGCATGTTTCGGCACCAAAACAAGAACATGGGAAGACGTCGGATGCAGTGGAAGGTCGGCAGGGTCAAGATCACGAAAGTGGTGGAATTGGAGACGGTCGGCTCGACCCGCTTCATCCTGCCGCTCGCGGGCCACGACGAGATCCAGAAATTGCCCTGGTTGATCCCGCATTTCGCCACCGAAGAGGGCCGGCTGAAGATGTCGATCCATTCGCTGGTGGTGGAGACGCCGACGCGCCGGATCGTGGTCGACACTGGCCTCGGCAACGACAAGCAGGGCCGCAACGTCCCGACCTGGAACAATCGCAGCACGCCATTTCTGGAGACCATGGCTGCGGCCGGATTCGCTCCCGACAGCATCGACACCGTGCTGTGCACGCATCTGCATGTCGACCATGTCGGCTGGAATACGAAGCTCGTTGGCGGCCAATGGGTGCCGACCTTTGCAAATGCGCGCTATGTGTTCGGCAGGACCGAATACGAGCACTGGCGCGACCATTCCACCGAGCCGGACAAGGCGGCGGTGTTCAATGACTCCGTGCAGCCGATCGTCGATGCCGGCAAGGCCGATCTGATCGCGAGCGACGATCGGCTGTCGGACGAGATCAGCATGATCCCGACCCCCGGTCACAGCCCCGGCCATATGAGCATCCTAATCCAGTCGGATGGCGAGCAGGGCCTGCTCACCGGCGACGTCGCCCATCACCCCTGCCAGATGGCGCATCTCGACTGGTCCTCGACCGCCGATTCCGACCAGGCGCGATCGGCCGAAACACGGCGCGATTTGTTCGGCCGCTTTGCCGACACGCCGACACTGGTGATCGGCGGGCACTTTTCGGCCGGGCATATCCGGCGGGACGGGGACGCATTCAGGTTCGTGGCGCTGGTCTAAATCTCGTGCCCCGGATGCTGCGCAGCACCGTAAGCGCGTTTACGCGCGTCTTCGACGCGCTATGGCGATGCGCTGCTAAGCCGGGGCCCATGCCGCACCAAATCGGGGCGCAAGTGATCCGGATCCCGGCTCTGCGGAGCAGCGTTGCACGCTGCACCGCGTCCGGGACACGGAGGCACCACCTGAATCGAGAGGGCTGCAATGCATCCCTTTTCGGCGGTTGAATTTCCCGCCGCCCTGTTCCATGAAGCTGTTAACCGATCGGTCCAATCTCCAGGGAGAAACGAGAATGAAGCTTGTTCGTTACGGCGAGAACGGTGCGGAAAAGCCCGGCCTGATCGACAAATCCGGCCAGTTGCGCGACCTGTCGGCGCACGTGAAGGACCTCACGGGCGAGGCCTATTCGCCTGAGAGCCTGAAGAAGCTGGCAGGCCTCGATCCGGCGTCGCTGCCCGCGGTCTCCGGCAAGCCGCGGTTCGGCGCCCCCGTCACCGGCATCTCGAAATTCGTCGCGATCGGCCTCAACTACTCCGACCATGCCAAGGAGACCGGCGCCGACATCCCGAGCGAGCCGATCATCTTCATGAAGGCCAACACCTCGCTGTCCGGGCCGAACGACGCGGTCGAGAAGCCGCGCGGCTCGACCAAGCTGGACTGGGAGGTCGAGATCGCCGCCATCATCGGCACCCGTGCCAAATACGTCTCGGAAGCCGACGCGCTGAACCACGTCGCCGGCTATTGCGTCTGCAACGACGTCTCCGAGCGCGCCTTCCAGATCGAGCGCCTGGGCCAGTGGACCAAGGGCAAGTCGCACGACACGTTCGGCCCGCTCGGACCGTGGCTCGCAACCAAGGACGAGATCAAGGACGTGCAGAACCTGTCGATGTGGCTCGACGTCAACGGCCAGCGCCGCCAGACCGGTTCGACCAAGACCATGATCTTCTCCATGGCCAAGTGCATTTCCTATGTCTCGCAGTTCATGACGCTGCTGCCCGGCGACGTCATCACGACAGGCACCCCGCCCGGCGTCGGCCTCGGCATGAAGCCGCCGACCTTCCTCAATGTCGGCGACGTCGTCACGCTCGGCATCGAGGGCCTCGGCGAGCAGCGCCAGGAGATCGTGGCGGCGTAGGCGCGTTTCCCTCTTCGTCATTCCGGGACGGCGCGTCAGCGCCGGACCCGGAATCTCGAGATTCCGGCTTCGATGCTTCGCATCGCCCCGGAATGACAGCAAGGATCCAAAATGAAACTCTCCTTCTCCCCCGCCTCGCCCTTCGCCCGCAAGGTACGCATCGCCGCGATCGAGCTCGGACTGATCGACAAGATCGAATTCACGCCGGCGGCCGTCGCGCCGGGAACGGTCAATGAGGACTATTCGAAGATCACGCCGCTGAAGAAGCTGCCGGTGCTGATCACCAACGATGGCGACGTCATTCTGGATTCCTACGTGATCGTCGAATATCTCAACGAGATGGCCGGCGGCAGCCTGATCCCGGATTACGGCCCGCGGCGCTGGAAGGCCAAGACCAATCACGCCCTGCTCAACGGCATGCTCGATTCCATGCTGCTGTGCCGCTACGAGAAGATGGTGCGGCCGCAGGGCCTGCAATGGCAGGCATGGTCGGACGACCACTGGAACCGGGCCTGGACCGGCATGGCACGCTTCGAGAACATGCCCGACGTGCTGAACGGCCCGTTCGACATCTCGCAGATCGGTCTCGTCTGCGTGCTCGGCTATGCCGACTTCCGCTTCGCCGATTGCGGCTGGCGCAAGGCCTATCCGAAGCTCGACGCCTTCCACCAGAAGATGCTGGAGCGGCCCTCGGTCAGGATCTCGGTGCCGCCGGCGGCATAAACAACCGGAGTTCTCATGAGCCTGAAATTCTCGGTCGGCGATCTCACCATCCACCGCATCATCGAGCAGGAGACCTCGTTCGTCCCGGCACTGGAGATGCTGCCGGGATTGACGCCGGAGGTGCTGGCCGAGAATCGCGCGTGGATGCGGCAGGCACGTGCGCTGGACGAGCAGGACGTGCTGCTGCTGTGCTTCCAGTCCTACGTGGTGAAGACGCCGCATCACACCATCCTGGTCGACAGCTGCATCGGCAACGACAAGCCGCGCCCCAATCGGCCGAAATGGAACATGAAGACCGACGACACCTATTTGCGTGCTCTGGGTGCTGCCGGTTTCTCGCCTGGCGACATCGACTTCGTGATGTGCACGCATCTGCATGTCGATCACGTCGGCTGGAACACGCGGCTGGAGAACGGCCGCTGGGTGCCGACCTTCCCGAGGGCGCGCTACGTCTTCGCCAGGCAGGAATTCGACCATTGGTCCGCGCAGAATGCGACGGCGGAAGTCCCGCCTTTCGCCGACAGCGTGCTGCCGGTGGTCGAGGCCAACAGGCACGAACTCGTCGGCAACGACCATCAGATCGGCGACCACGTCCGCATCCTGCCGACGCCCGGTCATACGCCGGGCCATATCGCCATCACGATGGGCCGCGGCAGGGATGACGCCGTATTCTCCGGCGACCTCATGCACTCCCCGCTGCAGACGCTTTATCCGGAGCTGTCGATCAAGTTCGACGTCGATCCGGCCATGGCGGCCACGACGCGCCGCAGCTTCCTGGAACGCTATTGCGACACCGACACGCTGTGCTGCACGGCGCATTTCCCCTCGCCATCGGTCGGCAAGATCAAGCGGAAGGGCAACGCGTTCGTGTGTGAGGCGCTTTAGCGCGATGCCGTAGGGTGGGCAAAGGCGCAGCGCGCCGTGCCCACGATCTGTTCCTGTTATCGAAACTTGGTGGGCACGCTTCGCTTTGCCCACCCTACGATACTGCCCGAGTGGAGAGACACCATGACATCACTCCCCGACATCCCCCTGCCCGCCGGCATCCGCTCGCGCTATGTCGACGGCATCAACGGCTTGCGCGTGCACGTGCTCGAAGCCGGCTTCGAGACCAAGGGCCGGCCCTGCATCCTGCTGCTGCACGGCTTTCCGGAGCTCGCCTTCTCCTGGCGCAAGGTGATGCCGACGCTCGCCGACGCCGGCTATCACGTGATCGCGCCGGACCAGCGAGGCTATGGCCGCACCACGGGATGGACCGCGGACTACGATGGCGACCTCGCGCCGTTCTCGCTTCTCAACCTGGTGCGTGATGCGCTCGCCCTGGTGTCGGCGTTCGGCTACAGGCAGGTCGATGTCGTCGGACATGATTTCGGCAGCCCGGTCGCGGCCTGGTGCGCGCTGATCCGGCCCGACGTGTTCCGCTCGGTGACGTTGATGAGCGCGCCGTTCGGCGGAGCGCCGCCGCTGCCTTTCAACACGGTTGATGCTCCCGCAAAGCCTCCGGTCGAGGATCCCGTTCATCTCGAGCTCGCCGCGCTGCCGCGTCCGCGCAAGCACTATCAATGGTACTATTCGACACGTTCGGCCAACGCCGACATGCAGCATGCGCCGCAGGGCGTGCACGATTTCCTGCGCGCCTACTATCATCACAAGAGTGCGGACTGGGCCGACAACAAGCCGTATCCGCTCCAGTCATGGTCCGCGGGCGAGCTGGCAAAGCTGCCGACCTACTACGTGATGGACGCCGGCGAGACCATGGCGGAGACGGTCGCCAAGGAGATGCCTTCGGCCGCCGCGATTGCCGCCAATCAATGGCTGCCCGACGGCGAGCTTGCCTATTACGCCGCCGAATATGGCCGCACCGGATTTCAGGGCGGGCTGCAATGGTACCGCTACGGCACGACGGGCGCTCTCAACAGCGAGATGCAGCTGTTTTCCGGCCGCGGCATCGACGTGCCCTCCTGCTTCATCTCGGGCCAGCAGGATTGGGGCACCCATCAGCGTCCCGGCGTGTTCGAGGCGATGCAGGGACGCGGCTGCACGAAGATGCTCGGCTGCCATCTGGTCGACGGCGCCGGCCATTGGGTGCAACAGGAGCAGCCGGCCGAGGTCAGCCGATTGGTGTTGGACTTCCTCGCCACGGCCCGCGCAGCCTGATTTGACCCGGGAACCGCGACACCCTATATGAATTAGAATCATTCTAAACTGAGTTCAGGGCCGTCGTGAAGAATTTTGCCGATCTAACCGAGCGCGAGGTGCTTGCGGTCGCGATTTCCTCGGAGGAGGAGGACAGCCGCATCTACATGACCTTCGCCGAGGACTTGAAGGAGCGCTATCCGGACTCGGCCAAGCTGTTCGAGCAGATGGCCGAGGAGGAACGCGGCCACCGGCACATGTTGCTGGAATTATACGAGCAGCGCTTCGGCCCGCATCTGCCGCCGATCCGGCGCGAGGACGTCAGGGGATTCCTGCGGCGCCGTCCGGTCTGGCTCACCAAGAACCTGTCGCTCGACGCCATCCGCAGGGAAGTCGAGACCATGGAGATGCAGGCGGAGCGCTTCTACGTGAAGGCCGCCGAACAGGCCCAGGACGTCGGCGTGCGCCGCCTGCTCGGCGATCTCGCCGAGGCCGAGAAAGGTCACGAGGAGACCGCCGCAAAGCTGACGGGCGAGATCCTGAATTCCGACGTCCGCGCCGAGGAGGATCGCACCAACCGCCGCATGTTCGTGCTGCAATATGTGCAGCCCGGCCTTGCCGGCCTGATGGACGGCTCGGTCTCGACGCTGGCGCCGCTGTTCGCGGCCGCTTTCGCCACCCACCAGAACTGGCAGACGTTCCTCGTTGGTCTTGCCGCCTCGATCGGCGCCGGCATCAGCATGGGTTTTGCGGAAGCGCTGTCCGACGACGGCTCGCTGACGGGGCGCGGCTCGCCCTGGCTGCGCGGCGTCACCTGCGGCGCGATGACGACGCTCGGCGGGCTCGGCCACACCGCGCCTTATCTCGTGCCGGACAGTTGGGCCAATGCGTTCTGGATCGCAACGGCCATCGCATGCGTCGTCGTGTTCTTCGAATTGTGGGCGATCGCCTTCATCCGCTCGCGCTACATGGACACGCCGTTCCTCCAGGCCGTATTCCAGATCGTGCTCGGCGGCGC